>NZ_BJDH01000004.1 GCF_005405005.1 Lactiplantibacillus daoliensis
CTACCACTATAAAGTAATAGAGGCATAGGAGCACCCCGTCGGGTAACTTCTATGCCTCTAAGCTTAGTATTTTTTTATTTTGGTGTCAGTTATTTTGAATGTTTTAGTCTAAATATGACTCGGGCTGATCAAAGACCGTTTGTAACTCGTTTAAAAAGGTACTGACATGGTAACCGTCCGCTACGGCATGATGAACTGTCATGGAGAGTGGCATCATGGTACGTTGGTCAGTATTAGTCGTAAATTTACCAGCCTGAAAAACGGGTAAAAATGATTGGAGCGGTGTAAACGGCAACGGTGTATAACTTGTAAAATCAAGCCACGGTAAACTCCCAATCGTGAACAAATTAGCCGATAAGGGTGTTTTAGGCATTGGCCCTGGCAATTGACCGTATTGTTGTTGATCAGCTAAATACGCGGCGTAAAATTTTTGGAAATTTTGATCATAAGCGGTCCAAAGATTGGCAATGCTATGATCCGCATGTATCACCGTGTAGGAAGGATGGACGACGTCATAGGTCACGAGTTGGTCATCAACGCGGCCAATCCGAAATTCAGAATGACTGGTCAACAAGCGACTGACCAAGTATAAGTAGACGGCATTGAACTTGAGATTATTTGCCTTAACCCAGGTCAGTGTTGCGCTGATATCGAGTGTGACGGTAACGGTAAAGCCAGTTGGCATCATTTTAGTAAAATAGTAAAAATAATCCCGTCGCGACCAATTTTGCTGGTCGATTGGTGTGAAGTGGGTATTTAACATGTTAGTCATTATTTTCCTTCCAATCTTTCGGCCGACGATTATAACCAATTTCATCAAATGGCTGAAGGCGGTGAAGCCAAGTGTTTTTTAATTCCTTTAAGGTTTGTCGCATATTGAGAACATCAGCGGCATCTTTTTTCCAAAGAATTTGATAATCAAAATCTTGACCAGCTTGATGCTGCCAATCTTGTTGTAGTGGTGTGCCATGATAAAAATCTTTATTCAGATTTAGCTGGTAAAAGGCCCAGCGATTATGCAGATTCGCGGCAGTATCAATGAAGATTTTATGGTTCCGACGATTCTGAATTTGAATCACGCCATAATAGGTCGGCTGTAATTTGTACGCTTGTTGCAGTTGTTGTTTTCTGTTAGTATCCATAAATTAATCCTTTCGATTGTCATTGGGACGTCGATACTCGCGACCATCGGCACTACGCTGTAAAAAGCCGTAGTCAACCAGATAGCGTCGCACGGTCACATAGTCAAAGTAAACGGGTTTTAAGAAGCTGTTGATTTCTGGCTCAGTTAGCGGTTGTTCGATGGGGATTTCCGTAATGATCCTAGTCAATACGATGATGATCGTTTTTTGCTTTTGGGGCCACCGTTTTAGGCGAATGGGTTCTTGGTCAAAGTTAAAATAGTGCTGGAGCGTCTGGGCAATTTCGTCTTCTGTAATGAGCCAACGGTCGTCAAGCATCGTTGCTTGAGCTGGTGGCTCGATCAATTGATCTGACGAGTCCGGATGAGCAAAGACACTTTCGTAAGTGGCCAAATATAATTTAGCTTGTTTGGCTTTTTCACGAAAGGTAAATTTTTGATGGCGAATTGTCGCCGCCGCCACTTGCAATTGATCAGCGAGTTCTTGATCTTTGATACCGCTGGCAAAAGCAGTCAGTAGATCTTGTTGCTTAGGAGTTAAGGTGTTGTAACGACTTTTTAAATGTAATAATTGTGCCTGATTACCGCCGTGAACGAGCTCGAGGTGTTCCTGACGCTGTTGGGGTGACGATGCTTGCGGCCAAGTGGCTTGGCAGTAATTACAAGCGAACCCGGTCTCAGTTGAATGCCAACCATTTTTTAAGTCGGTTAGACTTAAGTTTGCTAAATTCATGAGTGCTCCCCCTTGGTGAGTACATATTAACAATGTTTACAGAAATCGTCAACACTATTGTCCATAATGTTTACCATATCTATAAACGTTAGCTCTTAGATGACTGTATTAAGAATAAAAGATACAATAAATATTAATATTTTCAATTATTATTGTATCTTAAGTACATCAATGATATTCTTATTTCAACAAATGAAAACGATTACATTGGTGAAGGAAGGTTTAAGTATGATTGGTTTTTCGGTCTATTTAAATGATGATTTAAGTCAAACGAAGCTAGATCAACTCGTTGCGTTTAAACAAGCCGGTTTTACGGGCGTATTCACATCGCTACATATTCCTGAGGATGACGCTACCAAATATTTGCCGAGGCTTAAGCAGTTGGGAAGTGCATGTCAGCAATTAGGGTTACGCCTGATCGCGGATGTTTCAGCGACCGGCATGAAACGATTAGGAATCGATATTGAAAATGTGACTGCCATCACCGAGTTGGGAGTCACTGGATTACGAATCGATGATGGGATTGAAATGGCGGTTGTCGCCCGATTGTCACTGAAATTGCCAATCGCACTGAATGCTAGTACGATTACAGCGGCCAATATTACGGCGCTAAAAACTAATCAGGCCAATTTTGATCATTTGGAAGCGTGGCACAACTATTATCCACGACCAGAAACTGGACTAGATGAAACTTGGTTAACGGCCAAGAATGGGTGGCTCAAAGCACAAGGTTTTAAGACGATGGCTTTTGTTGCCGGCGATGGGCAACGCCGAGGGCCACTAGCGGTTGGACTACCGACCTTAGAAACTGATCGTGACCAATTACCCTTAGCCGCAACGATCCGTTTAATGAAACAAGATCAGGTTGATGATGTTTATGTGGGCGATCCTGGCTTGACTGAACACAGTTGTGAGCAATTTAAACAATATTTTACACAACAGGTTTTATTGCTTGGTGTACAAACCGACTCGACTTGGCTGACGGATCAAGTTTGGCATCAACGCGCAGATGTGGCTCGTGATGTGGTTCGGTTGGTCGAAGGACGGCAGCAGTTCAAACAAGTTTCGCCCGATCGAATACGGGCGCGTTCAGTTGGGAGTATCACGTTGGACAATGATCACTATGGTCGCTATGTCGGTGAATTACAGCTGGTCAAGCGACCACTCTTGGCAGATCCACGTGTGAATGTGATTGGCGAGGTCGCACCAGCAGATTTAGCATTGCTCCCACTCATTGACGGTGGTCAAGCCATTAAATTTATTCAGGAGGATTGAGCTGATGGATTTAGAGAAATTAACAACCGAAACACGCAATCAAAAGACGATGCGGTTGGACACGATGTCAACACATGACGTACTCGTGTTGATGAACCAGGAAGACCAGCAAGTGCCAAAGGCGGTTGAAAAGGTATTACCTCAAATTGAAAGCGCCGTCGGGATTATCACGACAAATTTTAAACGTGGTGGGCGGTTATTCTACATGGGCGCCGGGACGAGTGGCCGCTTAGGTGTGCTGGATGCAGCTGAATGTGTCCCAACCTTCGGAACCGATCCCGAAATGGTCCAAGGCTTAATTGCCGGTGGGATGTCCGCGATGACGGTTGCAGTTGAAGGCGCCGAGGATTCGGCTAAGTTGGGACAACAAGATTTGTTGCATGCCAAATTAACGGCAAATGACACGGTCGTAGGGATTGCAGCAAGTGGTCGGACGCCTTACGTGATTGGTGGTCTGGATTATGCGACGACCATTGGCGCAGCGACGATTAGTCTGGCTTGTAATAAAGACGCGGTCATTAGTGCACATGCCCAAACGGTGATTGAAGTTGAGGTTGGACCAGAAGTTTTGACAGGATCAACACGGTTGAAATCTGGAACCGCCCAAAAATTAGTTTTAAATATGCTATCAACGGTTTCGATGATTGGCATTGGCAAAGTTTATAAGAACTTGATGGTCGATGTGAAACCAACGAACGAAAAACTGGTTGAACGGTCAAAGCGGATTATTATGGCGGCGACGGATTGTTCGTTAGCAACGGCAACTCAGGCGTTCAACGCTGCTGATCAAGACGTTAAGTTAGCGATCGTGATGGTTTTAACCGACCTGAGTCGTGCCGAAGCCACCACCAGATTACGTCAGGCTAAAGGATTCGTTCGTCAGGCAGTCAACTAAAAGGAGGACTTAATTATGGCTGAAGATAAATATGTGCGGCTTGCGCATGCGATTTACGATCATGTAGGGGGACCACAGAACATTTCAAAACTGATTCATTGTATGACCCGTGTTCGGATGACGATTCGTGATGAATCATTGGTTGACATGGACGGTTTGAAGGCAATTAACGGTGTGATGGGGGTCGTTCAAGAAGATACCCTGCAAGTGATCGTTGGACCGGGAACCGTTGATAAAGTTGCTGCTGAAATGGTGAAAGAAGTAGGGGTCGGTCTTGGTGAACCATTCCCTGACCCTGAGACATTTACGTCACAGCCGACTGCGAACAAGTCGGAACATCAACTTGATAAGGAAAAAGTTGAAGCCAAGGCTAAAAAGGTCCATGCCAAGCAAAAAGCTAAAATCAAACAGACGCCAATGCGGAAAATTTTAAGTGCCATTTCTAGTATTTTTATTCCATTAATTCCCGTCTTTGTTGGCGCTGGGCTGATTTCTGGGATTGCAGCGATCCTTTCAAACATGATGGTGGCCGGTGATATTGGTAAGAACTGGACGGACTTCA
Organism: Lactiplantibacillus daoliensis; assembly: GCF_005405005.1. Lineage (GTDB taxonomy): Bacteria > Bacillota > Bacilli > Lactobacillales > Lactobacillaceae > Lactiplantibacillus > Lactiplantibacillus daoliensis. The sequence goes on from NZ_BJDH01000004.1 coordinate 4,607, forward strand.
TTAATGTGTTGAAGGTCATCAATGGTGGGTTATTCTCCTACTTAGTGATCTACGTTGGGATCAATTCAGCGACCGTCTTTGGTGCTACCGCTGGTCTAGGTGGGGTCATTGGGGCCGTTACTTTATTGACTGGGATTACCCCAGAAGCCCCAATTCACAACATTTTTAATGGCCAAGCCTTGTCTGCTGGTCAAGGTGGGATTATTGGGGTGATCTTTGCCGTTTGGGTACTTTCAATCGTTGAAAAATGGTTGCATAAAGTTATTCCAGATTCAATCGATATCATTTTGACGCCAATGATCACACTGCTTGTAATTGGCGTGTTCACCATCTTCTTAGTCATGCCAATTGCTGGCGTCATTTCGACCGGATTAGTTGGTGGTATCGAATGGGTCTTAAATGTTGGCGGCGCATTCTCAGGCTTTGTTTTGGGGCTGTTCTTCTTACCGATGGTGATGTTCGGCTTACACCAAATTTTAACGCCAATTCATATTGAAATGATCAACAAATTAGGCTTTACGCCACTCTTACCAATTTTAGCAATGGCTGGTGCTGGTCAAGTTGGTGCCGCTTTTGCACTTTGGATTCGTTGTCGGAACAACAAAGAATTATCGAACTTGATTAAAGGGGCACTTCCAGTTGGGATTCTTGGTATCGGCGAACCATTGATCTATGGGGTCACCTTACCACTTGGTCGGCCATTCATCACTGCTTGTATCGGTGGTGGGATCGGTGGGGCCGTGATTGGCGGTCTTGGTCATATCGGAGCTATTGCGATTGGTCCTTCCGGGGTTGCTTTGATTCCATTGATTGCTAATGGTCACTGGCTCGGTTATGTGATTGGCTTGTTAGCAGCCTATGCTGGTGGCTTTGTGGCCACCTACTTCTTTGGGATTCCCAAAGATGCCATGGTTGCTAAAGACAAGGATGGTCATTTAATTAACGCTTAAAAAATGAGGACGGAGGCAGCTAATGACTAACATCTTATTTACAATTCACAGTCGGCTGACAGATTTTTCTAAAGCTGACCAAAAAGTTGGCCGTTATATTTTGGCGCATGCCCATGAGGTAATCAAAATGAGCACCAATGAGTTGGCCACTGCCACCGGTGTTAGCACGGCAACGGTCGTTCGCTTTGGTAAAATGCTCATTCCGGACGGCGGTTTTCCGGCGCTGAAATTAAAACTGTCGGCCGAAACTAATGTTGATGAAAAGTTATATGCAGAAATTAATCCGCAAGATAGTTTGGATGCCGTTAAGTCAAAATTGACCCTCCGTATCACGCATACTTTAGAAGAAACAAATCTTTGTTTGACCAATGTCGCGCTGGCCCAGGCCTGTCAGTTGATTAATGACGCTGAGACGGTCTATGTTTATGGCATCGGCGCGTCGGATGTGGTTGCCGCAGACTTGCAGCAAAAACTCATGCGAGTTGGTAAGCCCGTCATGCATACGCAAGACACGCATTTGATTACGGTGGGGCTAACCACCCACAAGCAGCGTGGGTTGCTGGTATTGATTTCTAATTCTGGTGAAAAACAGGAGAGTGCCCGGTTAGCCGCGGTGGCGGCGTCGGTCAAGATGCCAATTGTGGTGATTACTCGCAATGTGAAGAGCACCTTAGGCAAATTTGCGGATGTTGTGTTGTTAAATGATGACAGCGAAGAGAATCAAACGGCGCGGAGTGCAGCGACGACATCATTGATGGCGCAGCTCTATGTGATTGATTTACTGTACTACACGTATATCAAGACGGACTATCAGACGCATATTGCGCAATTAGTCGAATCACGTGAAGCAATTAAGGCTAATTTTTCGACGGATTAAGCTAGGAGGCATTTTATGTTTGGATTTAAAAAGAAAACTAAGGTTGAGACACTCGGCGCAATTGCGACCGGTCAGTTAATCCCGATTACTCAAGTTGCGGATCAAGTTTTTTCGCAGAAGATGATGGGCGACGGGGTTGCGATTGAACCTAGTAACGGTCAAATCGTGGCACCAGCCGCTGGTGAAATTACGATGGTTGCGGAAACGAAACATGCGATTATGATGACCACCGGTACTGGGCTGGAGATAATGTTACATCTTGGACTAGATACCGTGGAACTCAATGGCGCCCCATTCACGGTTAGAGTTAAAGTTGGAGACCAGGTGAGTGCTGGTGCACCATTAGCAACCATGGATCTGGCAGCAGTTAAAGCCGCCGGTAAGGGAACGACCGTGATGACGGTGATCACTAATATGGACGCCGTTGACCGGTTGACTGTTGAAGCAGCGCAGACCGTTCAAGCCGGCAATGAGGTTGTCAAAGTAATCGTTCAATAATGTGAGTATTTATCGTCTGTTAAAATAAAACGCCCAGCAAGTCACCTGACCAATTTGATGGTGGTGACTTGCTGGGCGTTTTTATTATTTCTTTGGTGAAAGCTGATCGACTAAATTAGCGTCAGGTGAGACATACAAGGTTTTTTGGCCTTCGTAGATAACAAAGCCAGGTTTTGCCCCGTTTGGTTTACGAATTCGTTTCACTTGGACGTAATCAACCGGTACAGTGGCTGAATCACGGGCCTTTGAGAAGTATGCTGCCAGATTTGCGGCTTCAGTCAAAGTCTGTTCGCTGGGTTCAGCGCTGTGAATAATGACGTGTGAGCCGGGAATTTTTTGCGTATGCAACCAGAAGTCAGTTTTGCGTGCAGTTTTTAGTGTTAACTGATCGTTTTGTCGATTGTTTTTACCAACAGAGATTTCTGTGCCGTCGCTTGCCAAGAATTCTTGGGGTTGACTAGGTTTACGCGAGGCACGTTGCTTCTTTTTCGTTTTACGTTGCTTCAGATAACCTTGTTGGGTTAACTCTTCACGAATTTCAGCAATATCGGCCGGGGTGGCAAGCTCAATTTGAGTTTGAATATTATCCAAATAGTCAATTTCGCCTTGAGTGATGGCTAACTGTTCATTCACATAAGTGACGGCATTTTTTTGCTTTTGATACCGTGAAAAATATTTTTGCGCATTACGTGAAGGCGATAATTGGTTGGATAACTGGATTTTTAAGGGCACATTGTCGTGATAATAATCGGGCAGAGAGATTTCAGTCATCCCACGCTTGACTTCATGTAAGTAAGTCGTGAGAATTTCGCCTTTCAATCGAAGCTCGTCAGCCTGTTTGGTATTAGCAAGCGTTTGTTGTAGTTTTTTATACTTGTTCCGATTCTTCTTCAAATCATTACGAACGACACGAACCAGATTACCAGCTTGTTGTTGGACGCGTTCACGTTGTGCGGCGTCCTGATAGAAAAAGTCTAGCAAGGCACTCAGTGAATCGAACCGCCGACGTTGTTCGCCAAACGCGGCAAAGGGACCTGCAGCGAACATGGTTTTATGATTACTGAGGGTGATCAGGGTTGGTTGTGGTGCCTCAAATTGGGTTAAGAAATTTTGGTAGTGTTCGGCTAAATCGCCTGGTTGATGCAAATCCGCTGCGAGTTGAGTTGCACTATCACGGCCAAGACCTTGATAATGTTGCTGCAACTGCTGAGCCAGCACGGTGTCCGTTGGATACTGTTGGACGAGGTCGCGGTAATCCTGATTGGATACAAATGGATTCTTCTTTTCCTGTTTAGGTGGTTCAATATAAGTTGCACCGGGCAATAACAAGCGGTAGCGGTTTTGATCGGCACCGACGTGTTTAATAACGTCGAGGATTTTCCCGGTTTTATTGTCGACCAAAATGACGTTACTGTGACGGGCCATAATTTCGATAATCAAGGTTAGCGTTTCGGCATCACCAAGTTCGTTGCGTGTGGTAATCGTAAAATGAACCACGCGGTCGTTAGCTAGTTGTTTGATTTCAGTAATAATGGCACCCTGCAAGTATTTGCGCATCATCATGGCAAAATTAGTTGGAACGGCGGGATTGACATAAGGAATCTGCGTGACTTGGACGCGGGGATAGGTCGGATCAGCCGAGAGCAAAACGGGCCAATTTTTACCGTTGGCACGGACTGTCAAAATGAGTTCGTTTTGATAAGGCTGATGAATTTTTGCAATCCGTCCGCTGACTAAGTTGTGTTGTAGTTCGGTGACCATGGCATGGGTAAATAGACCATCAAAAGACATGTGATCACTCGCTTTCGTTTTATAGGATCGTTTTTTGACTGTGAAAAGCAGTCAACCTTAACTAGTATACCGTGTGGCACGGTTCGGTGCAAAGGAATTGGTCGGGCCTATCAAGGGTGGGGATACTGGCAACGAGGCAGTTTGCGAAATGATTTTCGGAAGACAAAACTCAATGCTATATGCAATAACGGTTAAAGCAACATTTTGGTTAAAAATTGGTTTCATCAACGACACCCTTATTGTATAATACAAGATGAATTGAAACTTTTTGGGAGGGTCCATCATGAAATCGAGTTTAGCCGCGTTGGCGGCCACTGCTAAGCAACAAACGGTGGTTTTAAAACAAATCACCAAAGCGCAAGGCGTGACAGTCGCCGAATGGCAACTATTGGCACAGTTATTGGCTGGCTTTAATACACAAGAAAAGTTAGCTACAGAGATGCAATTAGATACTTCGACACTGAGTCGCCAATTGGCGAGTCTAGTTAAGAAGGAAAAGCTAAGTAAGGAGGCTGTTGGCCGTGATCGGCGCCAATTGATTTATACGGTCACACCCGCGGGTGAATCGGCAGTCTCAGACATTAATCAAGCTTACAATGACTATGAAGCGGCGGTGTTTGACAAGTGGCCTCAAGATGAACAAAATTTATTAAAAATCTTGTTAAACCGCTTAAATAAATCAGTTGATCGTACCTTGGTCGAGTAAGCCACTTTAACGCGTTGTTATCAAGCTGGAGGCTGCTTTAGTTTTATGCTATGATAATGAGTATTATTTTAGATGAGAAGTAGGTGTATGTCATGAAGATTGCTGTTGTTACTGACAGCACCAGCTATTTGACGCCGCGAGAACTTGCTGACAACGATATTCGTGTTGTACCGATTCCGGTGATCATAGATGGCAAAGTGTATCAAGAAGGCGTCGACATTACGACGGAAGACTTTTATGCCAATATGAAAACATTTAAGTCTTTCCCAAGCACGTCCCAGCCACCCGTTGGGGAAATGATTGAATTTTATAATAAGTTGGGTGACGAAGGCTATGATGCGGTCATCAGCATTCATCTCGCAAGTACAATTTCTGGGTTCTACAATAGCCTGGAAAAAATGCGTGAACTGGTGACCAACATTAAGTTGATTCCTTACGACTCACAAATTACTGTTCGCTTGATGGGATATTTAGCGATTGAAGCGGCACGGATGGCTAAATCCGGTCATTCGGTTGAGGAAATCCTAGCACGTTTGGATGACTTACGGGCAACGATGGGTGAGTATTTCATTGTTGATGATTTGCAAAATCTTGTTCGTGGTGGACGTTTATCCAATGCATCAGCCTTTATTGGAAGTGTTCTGCGAATCAAACCAATTTTGACGTTCAATGAGAAGCATGAAATTGTGGCGTTTGAAAAGGTGCGGTCGTCGAAAAAAGCCATCGCGCGGGTTGAACAGTTATTTGCGAAAGCCCAAGCTGAAATCAATTATCCGTTGCGTGCCATTATCGTGCAGGGAAATAATTTAGATGCGGCTCAGGCTTGGAAAGTGAAGTTACAACAAAAATATCCAGATATGCCAATTGACATTACTTACTTTGGACCGGTCATTGGGACCCATCTGGGGGATAAGTCACTGGCACTAGCCTGGTTGAAAGACATTGATAAGGCGTATTAAATGTTAACTTTTAAATTTTCAAAATCAGCAGCGACCCAGGCCGCCGCGTATGCTTTACGGCAAGCCGTGTTTGTTGAAGAACGTGGCATTGCCGCAGAAATTGAGTTTGATGAAAAAGACACGGATGACCGGTTGTATTTAGTGGCCTATGCTGATTCAAACTTGCCAGTCGCCACGCTGCGTTTGGAACCACAAGCGGAACGGACGATGCGCTTTGGTCGTGTTTGTACGCGTCAAAGCTATCGCGGTCATGGTATCGGCCAACAATTGTTGACGGCCGCTGAAAAGTGGGCCAGACAACAAGGCTATACGCAAGGCCTGATTCATGGTGAGGTTTCTGCACAAGGGTTTTATGAACGTTGTCATTATCAGGTGACTGCCGGGCCATATGACGAAGATGGGGCACCAGTCGTAGTCATGATGAAGCAGTTTTAGCAATTTATAAGGCGTTACGGCCGGTGTCGTGACGTTTTTTTAGTCAAGCAGGGTTCGCCTAAAATTAGGATAAAAATAATTATCGGGGGTGCGTGATCGAATGAAAACTCGTGGGGAATTGAAACAAGAAGTTAAGCAATTATTTAAGGGGCACTGGATCAGTGCGATTTTGCTCTGTATCGTCGTGAGCTTATTGTCAGTATTCGGTATTCTCACACAAGCTTCAAATGGTGTGAACAACTCAACCTCACATACACCGACGGACTATTCGCAATTCAGCCATTTACCAGCGTTCAGCTGGCAAGAGTTGACGGTGATTGCAGGCGCGATGGTAGTTGGACTTGCGATTCAACTGGTCTTTTACTTTGTTGTAAAGATTTTTGCGATTGGGACCGTGTATTCAATGCTTGATTGGGTACGTAATCCGCAACGTGAAATCCATCCAGTGAGTGATTCGACCATTGGCTTTACCAAAGCATACGCTTGGCCAATTATTTGTCTGCAAATCTGTCAATCAGTGCTGGTTTTCCTCTGGAGTTTATTGCTGATTGTGCCTGGGATTATTAAAGCATTTGCATACTCACAGACTTATTTTGTGTATAAAGATCTATTGGCTGCGACTCCGGCTGGGCAACCACGGCCACGGTACCGTGACGCAATTACCCGCAGTCGTCAATTGATGGTCGGCCATAAATTCGAGTATTTCGTCTTGCAACTGAGTTTTATTGGTTGGGCGATTTTAAGTGGGCTAACGATGGGAATTGGACAGCTATGGTTGACTCCTTATCGTTTCGGGGTCTTCGCTGCTTATTATGATAATTTAGTGGCACTTGACTCAGCTGCTTAGGTTGAAATTGAAGTGTCACGAGTCGTGAAGTTGATTGAGTCCCTCACGACAATTTTTAAAAAATATGGTAAACTTGCGGAAGCAAGAAAGGAAGTGCGATAGTTAATGCCTGAACAACAGCCGACGCGCATGTCGCGGTTAAAAGCGCGGCAAGAATCGACGAGTCGTAAGCGATCGAAACCTAGTGCACCAAAAGGGCCGAATACGCCTAAAAAGCCACAGTCGCCGAAGACACCAAAAACGCCGAATAAAAAACGTCATCTTTCGTTATGGTTATTGGCTTTAATCGTGATTGCGCTTGGGGGGACAGCCGTTTACTTTGTCAAAGCGTCTACCAACCAAGACTTAGTTGAAACAACGAGTTCCTCAAGCAGTAGCAGTTCACGAGAAAGTTCATCATCAAAGAAGAAGTCTTCAAAAAAGAAATCTTCAAAAAAGAAATCAAAGCATTCCAGTTCAGCGAGTGAGACAGCGACGGACAATGGTACGCCTGTCACGAGCGCTGGCAGCAATACGACCACGAACAGTGCAGCGAACAATGGTAATTCTTCAACTGGGGGAACCGACCATACCAGTCAAGGGACTACCACTGCGGCCAGCTCAACGACTAATAATAACAGTCAACAGAGCGCGACAAGCTCATCACAGAGTACTGCCTCAAGCAGTGCGACGAGCAGCTCGGCAACTAGTGATGGGTCGAAAGATTTCAGTACGCTGGATGAAGCGACCAAGTATGGTCAAGCTCATTCTGGTGACTATACGATCAAAAATGGGGATACCAATGGGACGTATTATACCGTCACGCCCAAGTAATCAAAGTGCCTAGTTATTGAGGTCTGACTTGGCGTTCACCGTTAAACTCGGTATAATGTCCAGTGAAGTACAAGGATCGGAGTGGTGAGATTGACTCACAATGTTGAAATCAAATACCCCGCAATTTTTCGTGACGAAGGCACCTATTGGGATGTCCGTTTTCCGGACGTGCCAGCAGCGCAAACCTTTGGCGCAAGTGTTAAGGTTGCCGCGGATAATGCCGCGAATGCCTTAGCAATCGCTTTATTTGAACAAGATCCACCGCAAGCTTCCAATCCGCAATATTGGCGGTTAGCTTCGACTGAGTTTGTGGTGTGGATTACAATGGCTGACGTTGAATTCGGTCCGGGTTCAGAGTCACCTAAACCCATGAATTAAAATTTCTCTAGAACGGTTTGCCGCTTGGCAGACCGTTCTTTCGTCTTAGAAAGGATCGAATTGAATATGCAAGCACATCCGTTAGTTTTTGATACGGCGATTGCCAAGGACAAACCAGAAAATATCCGGCATCCGCACAATGATTGTCCGTTCTGTGAGCCAGCAGCGTTGACCGACATACTCGCCCAAGATGATGACCGTATTTGGTTAATGAATAAATTCCCAACGTTACAGGCGACGTGGCAAACAATCGTGATTGAGACGCATGATCACTTAGGCGATATTGCGAGTTATACGGCAGCACAGAATCGACGTATTTTTGCCTTTGCGTTACAACATTGGCAGGAGACGATTGCGAGTGGTCGTTTTGAGTCAGTGCTCCTATATAAGAACTTTGGTCCCCATTCAGGTGGCAGTTTACGGCATCCACATATGCAAATCGTTGGCCTGACTGATGTTGATGGCTACGCCAATGTGACCGCGGAAAATTTAACCGGCTATCCAATCATTTCAACCGGCGATCTTAGTGTGACGGCTTCTGATCAGCCAATCATGGGATTTGTCGAGTTTAATGTCAGTGTCCCTTGGGAAGCGCACGACTTGTTAGCGGATGCGGTTCAAAAGGTCGTTCAATACACCCTCAACGATTACTTCAATGGCCGTTGTGATAGCTACAATTTATTCTTTTATCCAGTAAAGGATCGCGTCGTCTGCAAAATTGAGCCACTTTTTAACGTTTCTCCATATTATATTGGTTATCGCTTGTCACAAGTTGATACGCCAGAACGAATGCGAGAAATTGCCGCGGCGGTCCGTCGCCGATTCGAGCGCTAAAAAAATAAGCTTGGACTTTTTGTCCGAAGCTTATTTTTTAGGCTGTCTCGTTGTTGGCAGTGAGTTTTGCCTGAATGGCATCAATCAACGGTTGGCGTTGATCTAAATCATCGTCACACTCAAAAAATGCCCCCAGTGGTTGGTTGAGCAGTTCTTTATCAGTGTCCATGTAGCGGCAATCATAACTCGTGAGTGAGTAATGGGTCGCATCGTCCACGCGGGCGACGACGCAACCTTGCGCCGCCTTATGACTGTCATCAGTGAACTCAACCGCGTAAACGACACAGTCGTTGTGTTTATTGTGCTGATAAATTTGGATACTTTTGGCGATATTACTAGCAATATCGGTTAATTTCATTTTTCGACACCTCATTGCAAAGTATAACGATTCTTAACCAGAAACGCTAGCCCTAATTAAGCTTTGGTTCAGTCGAAATTGAGTCAATATGGTATGATAATTAGTAAAGAAACAGACCAGATTGGTCTAGTGAGATAGAGTGGAGGAATGTCACGTGCAAAACTTAATTCCAGGTGATATGCTGGAGGTCAATCAAAAGCTTAAATGGGAACTCGATACTGGGATGACTGCTGATGAAAGTAGTGTTATCAATGAAGCAGTATTAGCTGGTACGCAATATTTTGTAGATGAAGCGCTTGAAGGCAGCTATTGGACGGTTAAATGGGACGCTAACCATCAGAATATCGATATTTATGGCATAAATGCTGTCGTCGTTGGGGCAATTAAACCAGTTGGTGCGAGTTTAGAGGCCGATTTCCGGCAAGATTCACAGGGACTATTCATTCGAATTGAAAAAGAAGTGGCGGTCGTCGTTCGAGACAATTAGGTGAGAAGTGAGGTGGCAACGATGTTTAATCAAAATGCAGAGCGGTATGCAACTTTCGGCTTGGTCGCTAAATTGCCAAGTGAGGTCATTGATGGGATTTGGGGCGTGATCGATCAGGATCTGCGTGGGGTAGTTGAATTACCACGGGTTCTACAGTTTGCGCTGATTGCCCGGCACGGTCGTGTGACTGTGGTTTTCGATGATCATCAGGAGTCAATCTTTGAATTTGACTTGCCATTTGATTATCAGCGCAGCTTTCCTGAAACCATTGCTGTCTTAGATGATGGCGAAAATCAAACGATGATGTTGCTTGAAGAATTAAATGCTTAAGGTTACGAGTCTGGACAAAACCCCAGGCTCTTTTTGTTCTTCCAAATATTATAGCCGAAACGTGGAACAAGGGGCTATGCTCGGTAGCAGACCGCCTTTTGTCCCACTTTTTTTGCATAATGTTTGTTTGCTCAGTGAGCATTACTTGGCAATTCGTCGTTTTTAAGTGAGGTAAAGCTTATAATCAAAGCAGTCAAGCAAAGGGAGTGAGCCGAATGCCCAAAACTGCAACCTGTTTAATTGACCATGCCACTTATGATCTAGTCGATGGCATGACCGTCCAAGAATTAGATCCACAGTTACAGTCTGCGATTCAACGGGATAATCCAGCGGCAACGCCGACGTCATTTATTTGCAGTGAACATCTAGTCGGGTATCGGATGCAGAAGATGGATCGGATGATTGCCAAAGATTATCAACAGAATAAAAAAATTAATCAGCAGTTAACGCATATTATGCAGAAGAATACCTATCAAGTGGTCGATGTTAATCGACAATTAGAAAACTCGTTGACGGTTGGTCAACGAGTTGCGGATGCCGTGGCCCGTTTTGGCGGGAGTTGGGCGTTTATTTTGTCATTTTTGAGTGTGATGGTCATTTGGATGTTACTGAATGTCTTACCATTATTTTGGGCGCATTTTGACCCTTATCCTTTTATATTGTTGAATTTATTCTTAAGCATGGTAGCCGCGATTCAAGCCCCATTAATTATGATGAGCCAAAATCGAGCCGCGGAATATGATCGGTTGCAAGCGGTGAACGACTTTCGGGTCAATTCAAAATCCGAAGAAGAAATTCGAGTCTTGCACAAAAAGGTTGATCATTTGATTCAACAAGATGAACCCAATATGCTAGAAATTCAAAAAATGCAGACTCAGATGTTGGGTGAAATTCAGGCTCAGGTCAACGAATTACGCCGGTTGCAAGCTCGACAGCATTAACCAGGTTATTTATACTTCATTTCTAAGCGACTCATCCAATAACCTAGCGCGATGCCAGCAATTAGTGAGAGCACACTGTAAACCAAAGTCATTGGCGTGGCACCAGCGTATGAAATACTTTCTGCTGCTTTAGGGTTAGGCACTAAGATTAGAATCGTGCTAGCGACCACGATACCTAGAATAAAGTGGTGGACTCGGGAATGAAAACGGTGAATCAAGAGTTCCATTCCCTTGGAGAAGAGGACCATCGCCAAGGCACCCCCGATAGCGATGGGCAGATAGACACCTAGCATATTGAAGCGTTTAAAACCGGTTAACATTGGTGTAAACAGGCCTAAAATTAACAGCAGGTTTGATGGGCTCAGGCCTGGGACTAAAACGCCTAATGCAATTAGCACGCCCGCAATCACAAAACCACCGAAATTGGCCGGTATTTGACCGAAAATATCGCTCATAAAAAAGAGCAGGCCGCCACTAATAATCAACGTTCCGAAAAACCATAAATAGTCGATGCCATCGCGGGGAGTCTTGGCACTGGCCGTTTTTGTCAGTGCTGGCAGGGTGCCAATAATGGCACCAGCAAAGCCCCATAACAGAATGACTTGTGCGTGGGCTAATAGGTATTCAAGTGGGGCTGACAACAGGGCAATGCCCACGATACCGCCCAGGCCAACCGGCACAAAGTACCAAAAATCGCGTTTGAAATTTTGCCGAAAATGGGCCATAAATCCCAATAGCCGTTCATAGATTCCTAAAATTGCCGCTAAGACGCCACCGGAGACCCCAGGAAGAATAAAGCCGAGGGCAATGATTACACCTTTAAAGAATCGTTTTAGGACACTGTCGGTTGGTTGAGTTTGCATAAGTAAGCTCCTTTAAATTGCCATCTAAATTAAGTAGTCTAAACATATCAAATCTAGGGTCTGAAAGCAATTGAAAACGATTCAATCAGCGGTTACGGGCACAATTAAGGTTGCCCGTAACTGCTTTTTAGCCTAAAATAGGCTAATATGAAAATAGCAATGATTTTATGAAAATAATCTCCAAGAAAGTTGAGGACTTATGGAAGATCAACAGCTGGCACGAAAGTTAAAACGACGACATGTTCAGATGATTGCGCTTGGTGGTGCGATTGGGACCGGACTATTTTTAGGCTCGGGAGCAGCCATCAAACAAGCTGGCCCATCAATTTTATTGGCATATGCAATTGGTGGGTTCTTTTGTTACCTCATGATGCGTGCATTGGGTGAACTGTTACTCTCAAATACTAAATTACATTCATTTTTGGAATTTATAAATTTATATCTAGGCAAGAAGTTTGAATTTGCCATTGGCTGGACCTACTGGTTATGCTGGATCAGTTTAGCCATGGCGGATTTAACGGCGAGTGGGATTTATATTCGTTATTGGTTTCCTTGGATCCCTCAATGGGTAACGCCACTCGTGATTATCTTGATCTTATTAATTTTTAACCTCTTATCAGTCAGTGCATTTGGCGAATTGGAATATTGGTTCTCAATGATCAAGGTTGTCGCCATTATTGCCTTGATTGTGACCGGAGCTATCTTGATTGGGTCGTCGGCGCACGTTGGTGGTCAAACTGTGACGATGGGTAATCTGGTCAATCACGGTGGCTTTTTTCCTAAAGGCATCAGTGGCTTTCTGACCTCGTTCTCGTTAGTGATTTTTGCTTTCACTGGGATCGAAATGGTTGGGATTACCGCTGGTGAAGCCGAGAACCCCGAAAAAGAACTACCACGGGCCATTAATAGTTTACCAATTCGGATTTCATTCTTCTACGTGGGCGCATTGTTTGTAATCATGTCGATTTATCCGTGGAATCAGATCACGACGACGCAGTCACCATTCGTCCAAGTTTTTAGTGATGTTGGGATCAAGGCAGCCGCAAGTATTATTAACTTTGTTGTCCTGACCGCGGCCTTGTCCGCCTGCAATAGTGCGATTTTCAGTACGAGTCGGACGTTATTTACGTTGGCTCACGGAGACAATGCCCCAAAATGGATGGGAAAAGTCAATCGTTATAATGTTCCAGCACGTGCACTGTTCTTTTCATCCATGATTTTACTGGTCATCGTGGTGTTGAACTATGTGATTCCAAGTACCGTGTTTACACTCATTTCAAATGTGGCGACCACGAACTTTATTATCGTGTGGTGTTCATTACTTGTTTGTCATTATGTGTATAAGAAAACGACGGATAGCCGCCAGAATCCGTTCAAATTGCCACTCTTTCCAGTGTCAAATATTGCGACATTGGTCTTCTTCATCGCGGTGACGGTCGTCTTATGTTTTGATGCAGTCAACCGTTGGGCCGTCATTGGGTCAATTGTTTGGTTTATTGGCTTATTGTTAGTCGAGACGGTTATGCGGCAAAGTTCAAATCGAGTGTAAAAAAAGCGCGACAGAATTAATTTTCTGTCGCGTTTTTATTTGGGTGTTTGAGTTGTTGTTCGATTGCCGCGGTTGTTTTTAATAAAACAGCTGAATCACTGAGGGCGAGACAGTAATGCTGACTCAGTAATTCCGGGGTCAGCGCATTGTAAACTGCGGTTGAAGTTAACCAACAGGTCTCATCCTGATCTGCGATTGGGGCTTGGCGTAAATCGTAACCATCGCTGGCGTCAACGTATACTTGAAAGCCAATACCAAGCTGTGCTTGTAATCGTTTAGCGTAACGCTGGTAAAGCGCTCGATTGGCTTTGGCATCGGTGGTTGGACCTAAGAGCCGGGTTCCGAGTTGGAGATTAGGAACGAGTATAACTTTCACAGAACAGACCTCCTTGATTGATCGATCAATTTAGGTTCATTTTAGCCTAAAATGGGACAAATTTCAGTATTGCTGCCCAGAAAAAAATAACCGATTCTAAGTTGTCCCAGTTAGGACACTCAGAATCGGTTATTTTTAAATTAAGGTCATTAAAGTAAGTCCAGCAAGTCCGATCAAAGCGGCGTAACCCAGGGCAGGTAGAATCGTTTGTCGTAAAATTGCCCCTTCCTGGCCGTTGAGACCGACGACAGAGCTGACGGCGACGATATTATGCACACAGATCATATTGCCAGCGGCGGCCCCGATTAACTGAGCAGCTAAGACGATGGGTTCGTTTAAGTGCGCGTTGGTGGCGATATCTGCCTGAATCTGTGCAAAGGTCAAGGTTGAAACCGTTGTGCTCCCAGTGACAAAGGAGCCAAGCTCACCTAAGAATGGCGCAATGATGATCCAGATACCTGCCAGGTACTTGGCGACAAATTTGGCGATATACATCGGCATGCTCGGTAAGTTTGCCGAATTTAGGCCAGAATTGGTGAAAACTTGGACCATAATCAGGGTCACAATCAGTGCTAGTGCGGTGCCACCCATTGAGCTCACTACTTTTTTGGCGGTGGGTGCAAGTGGGCGCAATGATCGCGCCTGGACGAGTAAACCGATGATGGCGGCCAATGCTAAGATGGTCCCTGGTGAGTAGAGAAACTCCCAATCGGAATTAATCGATTTAAATCCTAAAATATGTTGCCAAGATAAGTTCAACGTGGTTGTGAGTAACGCTTTCAGAGACTGCCAAACGCGGGTCGCTAACAAGAGAATGACGACAAGCAAGTAGGGAAACCAAGCTTGTAATAAGGGCATGGTGGATTTTGGCGCTGAGTGACTCGGTGCGGGTACATCGGCGACTTGCCACGGTGTTTCTCGAGTACTTGCGGGTAAAAGCCAGTGGTAGCGGATGCTGACAATGGCAACAATTAATGTCCCTAGTGGCGCTAAGATCGAAATAAATTCATAGCCGATCAGCCAGGCACTCAGTAACGCGATGCTACTGTATACGAAGCCAATCAGAAGTGCCCAGGGTAGGACGGTGAGCCACTGTTTGAAACGGTTAGTTTTAGGACCGAAGCCCATAATCAAGATGAGAATGAGTAGGGCCGGCATTAACGCTCCGACAAATAAATCTAGCTGCGTCACGCGCAAGCCAATTAAGTTTAGTCGGGTCGCATTTTCAGTCACGTTACTTAAGCCAACGGTGAGTGGGGTCCCAACCGCGCCGAATGCGGCGGGCGTTGAATCGGCTACCAGTGCTAAAACGACAGCGGCCATTGGTGAAAATCCCAGGGCAATTAATAGTGGGGCGGTCACCATCGCTGGGGTACCAAAACCGGAGACCCCTTCGATGAGGCCACCAAATAAGAAGGCCACCAACACCGTCTGGAGACGCATATCGGCAGACAGTGCCTTGAAGCCTTGATTGATGCGATCAATCGCGCCGGTTGCGCGGAGACTATTCAGCATTAAGAGGGCACCGAACAGGATCCAGAGAATTGGTAGCGACTTATGCAAGGCCTGTAGGATTGATGCCCCCAGGACCGCTGGTGATAGGTGCCAGAATAAATAGCCGGTGATCACCACGACGGCCGCGCTGATACTCATCCCGCGAGTGGCCGGCAGGTTAAGCCCGCCTAACAGGATCAAAGGTAAAATAATGGCAGCTAAAGCCACGAAAATCATAAAACAGCCTCCTTAGTGGTGCAAATGTGACGGACGTGATGATTTGAAAAAATGTTGTCCGTAAATTGTAACTATCGAGAGTAACAATGAGATGAGTAATAGCGGCCAAGCAACACCGTGTAAATAAGTTAACTTCAAACTGGCGCTACTTGGATTGAAAAAGGCCATTAGTTTTAAATTTTGCCAAGCACTGACGGTGACGAGTAAAGCAAATAAGCACAATTGACAGAGTAAACCACCGTATGTTGAGAAACGATATTTATTAATAATCGCCAAATCAGGGTCATTCTCATCGGCAGTGTAAACGCTGGTATTGATTGCTGGGTTTTCATAGCCAACATATAACGCAATTAGGAGTAACCCAATCGAATATAAGGCTGGGTTAGTGGTAAACGCCAGCAAGTGTCCTAAGATTAGGCCGACTTGGGCCAACTGTTTGCTACGGGCAGGATCTCGCCGACCGAGTGCTCTAAAGAGTGGCAAGCCGCCTTCAAATCCCAGCAGGTAGATGGCAAAGATGAGGTACATGCCGTTTTTACCTAGGATAAAGAATCCAAAGAAACTATTAAAGAGCAGCACGAAGCTGACTAAGAAGCCACGATTAACAATTCGTAATTTATTGGCCGGCATAGCGTGCCAATCGGCAGCAAGTTCTAGGTTCAGTAAAATGATCGCGAGTAAGACGATACCTAAGACGTACGGCAATGCAATCGACAAGTTAATTTTTCGTAGTAGTGTCAACAGGCCCATCAAGCTAAAGAAGACAATGAAGCCAGCCACGCGCCACGGTTTGACCGGATGGGCCTCGGTAATGGTATGCGTGTCATAGAAGGCCATTGAAAAGCCCTTTAACAATCTTCCGGCTGGCAGAGCAGCTAAGAAGAGTAATCCCAAGATCACAAATGCTAATTGGTAATGCAAGTCAAAGCTGAAGTCGGCAACGAATAGCAGACCTAAAGCGGCAAAGATCAACCAATAGAGACGTTTTAGTTTAAAATCAGTACTCGTGGTTAAATGTAGCTTGATCGTCAGGTAATATGGCCAAATGTTAGCGGATGTATAGCCGAGACAAAGGCCGCCAATAATTAACCATGGCAGGCTGGTTGTGATGCTGTAGATGACGCTGCCAATGACGCCTAACCAGAGACAAAGTAACAGATACGTGCTCGCCTTGAGCCCTAATCGCTTGGTCGAAAAGATGCTGGCCGCACGGGCAATGTAAAATACAATGATCGCAATTAGATAGGTCACGCTGTGGGAGACTTGATACTTAAAAAGAATCAAAACATAGGGCAACACGATCCCGATATTTGCCAAAAAGTTCAGGGTTGCAATTGAAAAATCTAAAAAAGAATTCCGTAATTTCTGCAATAATTTCACACACCATTCGTTAGTATCCTAGTAACAAGTATAGCAATTTATATCGTTAAAAGCTGTTAAAGTGACGAATTGTCGTAGATTACTTCGGCGGATGTCAGGCCTTGAATGAGACTTTACAGTGTCGAGAGAAATGCGTATGCTAAATGAAGTTGTTCCATCGAAACAGTGCAGTTGTAATATGCTACTTTAACTAAAATAATAACAACCCACAAACCCAAAACCACCAACAACATGGTCGCGACTTATTCAAGCGAACCACCTTTGGAATCAAAACTACCTTTTCAGTCGTGAACAAGTAATATTAAACAGTTAACAAATTAATTGCACTAGTGATCGCCAGCTTTACTGACGATTGCCAGTGCTTTTTTAAGGCAAATTGTCAAACATTCGTTATGATAGGGGCGTAAAGCATAAAAACTTGTTTGTTAGCATTTAATTGTTAACAATTAAATTGTCTAACACCGATAAATGATTTATAATAATAATGACCATTGAAGGAGGGCCCCAATTCACCATGCGTAAATTAGAAGACCACTTTTGCTTTTTAATGTATGTCACTTCCCGAGCGATTCAGCGCGCTTATCAGCCGGAATTAGCGGCTCAAGGATTAACTTATCCGCAGTATTTAGTTTTAGTTTTATTAGATGAACATCCAGATTTGACGGTCAAATCAGTTGGTAATTGGCTAGATTTGAGTACTGGGACAGTCACACCTTTGCTTAAGCGTATGGACGAAGAGGGGTTAATTACCCGTCAACGCAGTCAATCCGACGAGCGCCAAGTCAGTGTTAATTTGACTATTGCCGGACGCCATAAACGGGCGGCTGTTAGCGAAGTTCCAGAATTGCTCTTAGATCGTGGCGAGTTAAGCGACGAAGAGTGGCAAACACTCTCACATCTGACACACAAATTAATGATGAATCTGAAAAATTAAATTTATCTAAAACCAAGCTCCTCATTGTGCTTTTGCATGATGAGGAGCTTTTGTCTGTGAAAGGCTGTTTTAATGGGACTAACGCCATGGTAAGCTGAACCACAATTTAGTCGCTGCTCGAAAAAATCTATGATTATCATCAAGCTTTCGTCACAACCCGCTACGAAAAAATCACATTTTACCTTTATGCTTGATTCTATCAACCGAACGAGAAGTGGTAATGGGCAACAATCAGCTTATTATCTCTTTGAAATGTTGGATTTCAAAGCTATTTATGAAGCGCTACATGAGGACTATGTCTTCCTGCTTAAAATTCACCCATTTGTTCAGAACCAGCCCAGTTTCCTGTATGAATATGCTGATTTTTATTATGACGTCTCAGATTATCGTGAGATCAATGATATACTTTTAGTGGCGGATCAATTGATTACGGATTATTCATCGGTTTGTTTTGAATATGCACTATTGAACCGACCGATGATTTTCTTTGCCCCAGACTTAGCGGATTATATGGCAACTCGAAACTTTTATTTCGACTATTTTGACTTTATTCCTGGTCCATTGGCCGAAACGACGATTGACCTGATTACTCAACTGAAAGAACCACGTGTAGAGCAAGAAAAGTGGACTAGGTTTGTACATTTTTTCTATGATCAGCTTGATGGGAAAGCCAGTACACGGTTTGTGGAGGCGCTCGAAAATCAATTCGGTGACGCAACTCAACCGGCAACTCAGGCAACCACTATAGTTAGCGATGACGGCAAGGCCATTCCTAGTTGGGGGAAGCACGCCACTAAATAACTTATTTCACGACTATCACGATTTAACTGATATTGGTCGCTGAAATACAATTTGGAGGAAACGTATGAGCACGACTAAAATTCGTCAGTTAACGCTGGCAGACACAGAAGCATTACAACAGCTGAGTGTAGAAACTTTTCAAGATACTTTTGGCGATCAAAATACCGCGGCAAACATGACTGCCTTTTTAAATAGCGCCTACAACCTGCCTAAGCTTGAAAAAGAATTACAGCAAACAGGATCACGCTTTTACTTTATTGAAACTGATGGGCAGCCACGGGGCTATTTAAAGTTAAACGTGGACTCAGCACAATCTGAAAAAATGGGACCAACTAGTTTGGAAATTGAACGGATTTACATTCGTCCGACCCAAAAACATCAAGGGTTAGGAAGTCAGTTTTTAAAATTTGCAATTAATGTTGCTAACAACGAGGGAAAAGATCTCATTTGGTTGGGAGTTTGGGAACATAACGAGCCTGCTAAACGTTTTTATGAAAAGTGGGGTTTCCAACGCTTCAGTCAGCATGACTTTGTGATGGGGACAGACGTACAAACCGATTTCTTAATGAAGAAGCCATTAAAATAAACTCCTGCTAAAAAGGCGACCGACAAATCCTGTTGGTCGCCTTTTTAAACGCGTTTCTGTAACTTCAACAGCCATACCCCATAGGCGAGCAGCGCTAAAATAGCTAGCAAGTTAATTCCGAACCACAGCATAGTCAGTGTTTTGGAATTGAGATATAAATTAGTCAGAACTACTGGATCGCTTACCCCTAACCAGTAAATGAACACTTCACGTGGTGAACGTAACCACCAATATCCTGATTGGATCGGCGTGGTCGGTAAGGTTGTCATTGCTAGGATCAGTAACGGTAATAGGAAGGAAATCGTGAGGGCAACCCAAAAGCCTTGCTGGTCACCACGCACCCACGCATCGGGACCAAACAGGCTATAATGTACCGCCACGGGTCGGCGGATCTGGGTTCTAAAGAGTGCCACTAAGATTGGTTGGCCAACAATTAGGCTAATCAAAATCCATCGTAACTGTTTCATGTGATCACCGTCATTTCTAAATGAATAAGGCAATTATGGGCTTACCATCAGTCAACTGAATGCTTGATCCTGTTAAGTTTTTGTAAACCAATTGTAAATCACGAGCGGTAAAAATTTGATATAAGCAATTTCATTAGTTCACTATGCTTTCACAGCCCAATTGGTAGGGATATTTTGTGTAGCTGTTTATAATGTAGAACACAGTCCTAATAAATTAAATTGTTTTGTATGGGTTTCGAGGGGAGTCACTATGATAATTTTGAGTCGTATCGCAATCACGATTTCCAGTCTGTTTTATGGCTATTTCTTGTTAAATATTCTATTGATCAACCACTATCGTGAACCGAGTCAGTCTTTCAAAAAAGGGACTCAGCCATACCGTTTGTACCTGATTATCCCAGTTTTGAACGAAGCCGGTGTGATCACGACCACCATCAATCGGTTGTCGCAAGAATTAGCTAAACTACCAGACAGCATTGAACCACAAATCATTGCGGTTGATGATAACTCCAGTGATCGTAGCTTAGCAGAGTTAGCCGCATCTAAATCGCCTTTTCTACAGATCCTGCATCGTGCTGGTAATGAACGGCAAGGTAAAGGCGCCGTTATCAATACCGCGGTCCATTACTTACAAAATACCTTAGCCCGCCAGGCATCGCCGGAAACGACGATTATCGGCGTTCTGGATGCCGACGCTTTTATGAATTCTCAAGATTTGACCAAAGTCGTCGCGCAATTTGAAGCAATGCCTAAAATGGCAATGTTGCAAACGGGGGTGAGCATTAACAACCAAACAAACTGGCTCACCCGTATGCAGAACTTTGAATTCATGTGTATTAATAGCTCAACGCAACAGCTTCGTAACCGTCTGGGACAAGGAATTGCTTCCGGTAATGGGCAATTTGTGCGGCTGTCACTAGCCCGGAACAACGCCTGGGGAAATAGTCTATTGGAGGATTTGGAATATACTTTGCGGACTTGGTTATTAGGTGGACAAGTCCGGTTTACGCATACGATCGTGGTTCAACAAGAAGCAGTTCGTCAGTTACCAGCGTTCTTCAATCAACGGGTGCGCTGGTGCCAAGGCGCCGTGCAGTGTATGCACTATTTACCGGTCCTTTGGCGTTCACGCTTTGTTAATAATTTTCAAAAGTTTGATACGACTTTTTGGATTACCATGCCCATCACAGGTTGTCTGGTCCCGATTACCAGTTTAGTGGCACTGGTAACTTTGATCACTCATAGTTTACAAAATTGGTCCGATGGCTGGCATCATTTGGCACTTATGACCATTTTAATCATTACCGTACTCAGCTGTATTGTTTTCACAAATTTGTTTGAACGCAATACCCGCGATGCCCATTTGCCGTTCAAACTTTGGTCAACATTACTGGATAGTTTCAGCTTTCAAGTTTATTTGTTGATTATTGGCCTAACGCCGTATGCCGCCATTACGCGCCAATTGATTGGCCAAACTAAGTGGACAAAAACGACTCATGGCTCAGCACCAGTCACTGAGGATCTAAAGTCGCTCGTCAAGGGGGATGAGTAGATGCTAAAACGACATGTCTTAATCACGCTACAAGGTGTCACCTTAGCGACAACTATTGGCCTGCTAATCTGGATGATGTTTGCAGCGGCAAGAAATGCGCAACAAACGAGTGGCCTACAAGTGAATTTTGCACTGCTCGTCGCTGGACTGACGATTGGGTTCATCGTCCTCAGCATTGTGTTACTGACCAAGTGGTTAAGCCGGAAAAAATCGAGTTGGCTGGTCACAGTTTTTATTGGCCTGACGTTGCTAAAACTCCCACTATTAGGCCTATTCAAAATTGCGCCAACATCTGACTTTTGGAACTATCATGCACTCGCAGCGTTTAGCGCACAGGGCCTAACGTGGAAACAACTCTTCTTAAAAGGGGCCATTGGAAACTATGTCATCTTTCCACATGCCATTAATATTGCGAATTTTTTCAGCTTGGGGACGGCCTTTTGGGGTTCTGCCTTTGTCATTAGCCAACTGATCAACATTGCTTGTACTTTATTAGATTTATTCTTGATCTACTGGCTAGTCGCTCGTTGGCTCTCACGGCCATTGGGGATTGCAGCGGCACTGAGTTTCAATTGGATTCCCGCTTACTGGCTGTATAGCAGTTTGCTGAATGGCGCGGAACCAATTTTCTTGACTTGTCTCTTAATAGCCATGTTGGCACTGACCAACATGGTTCAACCGCTACCGACAGCTACCCCCAATGATCACTGGGTCAACTTTACAATCGCACTGCTTGCTAGCTTTGTGGCTAATATGGTCCGGCCAATTATGATCATCTGGCTCATTGCCTTAGTTTTTCTGGGAACAGGGGTCTGGTTGCACGGCAGGGGACCGCTTCCGCGTTCGTCGGTTAAAGGCTTCAGTCTCTTTATCGTCTCATTAGCCGGTTTAATGTTGATTTCGTCACCGGTCTATAACTGGTTGTATGGTTTTAATGTTGCGCCTAATCGGGTTAGCACAGCCTATAGTCTTGCGACTGGCACTGATCCCAAGACCGATGGCGCCTATGATGCCGCCTTAATGACAACGGTGACGCATGAGTTAAAAGTTGCGCCAGTTTCTGGTCGGACCTACACCAAAATTGCCGCTAAAATGACACAGCAGACACAGCGTCAGCTTGATGAGCTCTCGAAAGCAGGGCGGTGGGGGCCATTCTTAAGTAGAAAAATGCAAAAATTTATGGCTGAAGATTATGGTTATGATTGGGTGTTATATAATCTTGGTCATCAACGGTCGCAGCAAGCTCGCAATCACTGGTGGCTATGGAGTCGCGGATTCTGGAATTGGTTAGCCCTCATCTATTTTGAAATCTTGATGGCTGTGGCCCTGATCAGCAGTTGCTTAGGCGGCTATTTATTGTGGCGGCGTCACGACCACTATCTCAATCAATATTTCTTTTACGCTACGTTATTGCTTGCGGGCTTTACAATCAGTAATATGTTTGTCGAAGTCCAAGGACGTTATCATATTATTTTATACTTGCCATTAATTTTCTTAGGAATCTGTGGTTGGGCAACACTCAAATCACGTGCTTGGCGCGTTAAAACGGTCAAAACTGCCTCAAATCAAAGATTGTCGTAATTAGCGGCAATCTTTTTTGGCATTCTGAGTGATTAATTGAAAAAAGTTACCGTTTTTGTTGACTATGACCGAACGGGACGGTTTATCATATAGTGTGATGGTTTGTTTTTAAAACAAACTTTTTTAAGTTAGGGTTGAAGTCGAGGGTGATTATTTATGGTAACTGATCAAAAACAAGTTGAACATATCAGTGTTCGGGGCGGAAACGTCCATAATTTAAAAAAAATTAATGTTGATATTCCTTTAAATCAATTCGTGGCAATCTCAGGCCCATCTGGTTCTGGTAAAAGTTCTTTGGCCATGGGAATTTTATACGCCGAAGGGTCACGGCGTTATTTAGAGGCGCTGTCGACTTATACACGCCGGCGAATTGGTCAGAGTAAACGCTCGCAGGTTCAGGAAGTTAAGCATATTCCTTCCGCCATTGCGTTACGCCAGCGGCCAAGTGTTCCTTCAGAACGTTCGACAGTCGGTTCCATGAGTGAACTGTTTAATGTCGTCCGACTCATTTTTTCGCGGCTAGGATCAATCGTCTGTCCGAACGGTCATCGCATCGCACCGAGTTTAAAAGTCGCACAATCAATGGATTTGCCTGGTGGTGAAGACAGTAAAATGGGCTATATTACCTGTCCAGAATGTGGCGTTGAATTCATGGCTAAATCAGCCGAAGACTTCGCCTTCAATTCTGGGGGTGCCTGTCCAGAATGCCATGGCACTGGTAAAGTTCGCGAATTAGATGAAAGTAAGTTGATTGGCGATGAAAATCTGACGCTCGCTGAAGGGGTCGTCGCTGCATGGCACTTACCAGGTCGTAACTTTATGCCTACCGTGGCAGAAACATTGGGTGTTCGAACTGATGTTCCGTATAAAGATTTGACGGCAGCTGAAAAAGACATTATTTTAAACGGTGAAAAAAAGCAGTATCCCGTTGACTTTCGGACTTCAACCGGCCGAGTATTCCATACTGATAAAACACTATACGAGAATGCCCATGCAGCCGTCTATGATTCACTAAAAACCGTCAAGAGTGACCGTGCCATCAATAAAGTCAACGAATTCTTTCATTTTTCCGTTTGTCCGACTTGTCACGGCACTCGTTTGAATCCAGAATTATTGACTCAGTTGGTTGGTGGCAAAAATATTGCCGAAGTCGCTGACCTGACGCTAGGTAGCTTATCTGATTGGCAGGCAGACGCACAAAAAGCCTTACCTGCTGAAATGCAAGGCATGGCCACGATCCTGTTCAAAAATTTGACGGACACATTGCGGCCACTACTTGAATTAGGGTTAGACTATTTAACCCTATCTCGCAATGGGAATACTTTGTCCACGGGTGAATTACAGCGATTACAGTTAGCCAAAACGATTCGGACAGAGACGACCGGTGTCTTGTATGTGTTGGACGAGCCTTCGATTGGGCTCCATCCCGATAACGTACAGGGGCTCATTCGGATCTTTAGAGAACTGATTGCGCAAGGAAACTCATTGGTGGTAGTCGATCATGAGGTTGATATTATTGAAGCAGCCGATTGGGTTATTGAAATTGGTCCCGGATCTGGTGATGCTGGTGGTAATGTGATTGCTGAAGGCACACCACAGGACCTGGTAGGTAACCCGCAGTCTTTGATTGGCCCGTATATCTCAGGTAAGGCGTCAATTATGCATGACAAAGTCCCGGTTGGAAAAAAGGCATCCGATCTGCGTACGGATTTTGAAGTGAAAAACTACTTTAATTTGCGAGATGTCGCTGTTTCAATCCCAGGTAATGAAATCACCGCAGTTACGGGTTTTTCTGGTGCGGGGAAAACAAGTTTGATTTTAGACAGTCTGGTCCCAGCCATCAAAGCTCGCAAAGAAAATGCAGCACTGCCTAAACAAGTTGCGACGCTTAAGACGCACTTAACAGACGTCGTATCGGTTGATGCGAAGCCAATTGGGAAAAATACCCGTTCAACGATTGCCACCTATACAACAATTATGGATAATCTAAGACGACTCTTTGCGGCTTTGCCAGCAGCGAAAGCTAAGAAGTATGGTCTGGCTTATTTCTCATATAACAATAAACAGGGCGCATGTGAACATTGTGGTGGTCTGGGGACAATCACGCTGGATATTCAGTATTTACCAGATATGGAAGAAATCTGTCCCTATTGCCATGGCGCACGCTATAAAGACGAAATTCAGCAAATTCGTTGGCATGATTATAATATTGTCGATTTATTGAACCTGTCTGTACGTGATGCGTTATCCGTGTTTGAATCGGTTCCCAAGATTGAGAAACAGTTACAGTTACTCAATGAAATGGGACTGGGCTATTTGCACCTGGGTGAAAGTACCCCTAGTTTATCGGGTGGTGAGGCCCAACGTCTCAAGCTTATGAGCCACTTAAATAAACGTCAAAGTAAGACACTGTTCATTTTCGATGAACCCTCTGTTGGCTTGCATCCTCAAGACGTGCAAACCTTGTTAGGCGTGATTAATAGTCTAAATGCCAAGGGTGCAACGATCATTATTATTACACATGACCTTGATTTGATGACTAATGCTGATTATTTAATCGATTTAGGGCCAAAGGGGGGCCAAGCCGGTGGGCAACTCATGGCCAGTGGCCGGCCACAGCAACTTATTCATGATAAGACCAGTCACAGCTTGACGCTCACGTATTTAAAGGCCCATTTTGAAAAATTTAACTTAGCTTAACAGCTACTTAGGCATCTGGAAAACTTAACATGATACCAGTGATTAGCCCTTTGACTTTATAGACTATGTTCCATTCGTGATCTTTTGTTCTACGTTTCGACTATATGTTAGCAATCATGATTGGAAGAGAACAGGGATAGTCAACGATATTGTGTAGTGGAAAGTAACGGTTTCACTTTTTCATACCGACATGGTATAATTACTTTTGAGGTGAAAGAAAGAATGGATTACGTTGCTGAGAACCGCAAGCTTGCAAAGATTTTAAATGATTCCCGGTTACTAGTTAAAAATTTTGGCCGCGACCGGGCTAAAAGAATTCAAACCAGGCTTGATGAGTTTGACGCTGCGACTAGTTTACAGCAGATCCCATCTGATCCGCCGCCTCGTTGCCATCGTCTACACAATAATTTAGAGGGTAAATTTGCTGTTGATGTCAGCAAAAATTTTCGTATCATTTTTGAAGGCTATGACAAAAACGATCAGCTTTCCGTTGAAAAGTCAGAAATCGTGACCGTTCAGATTATACAGATTGAAGACTATCACTAAGGAGTTGACTATCATGTTACATCGCGACAATAAAATTCGGCAGTATCACACCAGTTCGGCTGCTGACCTCATTAAAGAAACGATGGAATTTTATCGGATTACACAAATTGATTTAGCTGACCGATTAGGGGTTAGTCAAAAAAACATATCCGATATTCTCAAACGTAAACGATTTATTAATGAGATACTAGCTTTGAGAATTGAAACTGTGATGGGGATTTCTAGTCAATTATTGTTAAGCTTAGACGCAAATTTCAAGTTGCATCTTGCCAAAAAAACTGCTGAAAATGCTGTACCACAAAATAAATCAGATAAATTCCTCAAACGATATGATTGGGTAACAGCCTGATTTTGATCGAGTTGATTACCTGATCAAAAACAAGAACATATTCTTTTACAAACTGTATCACCACGACATTTTTTGTGGTGATACAGTTTTTTCATGGAAACTATGTTGCTAGCTTTGTCTGAACTGTTTATGTCACTAGATTCAGCAGAAAATAAATGATTACTCAAAAAAAGCGTTTGTAAATGCTCCCGATGGATAAAGAAATCACTGTAACATCTGTTGAATTAAAAGTGATTGGAATCAGTATTTGACCGAACGTCAAATCAGATTAGAAAGCTGAGCTCATACTGATTAATGAGCTTCATGTATTAACATATTTAGCTGACAGACTAGATTTAGAATTATTAATTGTAAATGATGACTATAAATCCAGTCTGTCAGCTTAGTTATTATTGCGACATAAAATTTTTGGCTCGTTTTAGATTCATCTTTAGTGATTAATCTCAGTAATTGCAACGTTTTTGATAAATTTAAAACAAAAAGTTAAGACTTCAGTGTCGTAAAACAGAGAAAAAGATGTCACTTTGGCATCACTGCACAAGTCGCACACGTAAATCCAGCGGGGCGCTTTTTTAATTATTCTAGTTTACATAATATATATTATACGAAGTAGAAGTAAGAAGTAAAATACTCCCCCACGATCTAATTTAGACCCCCCTGAACCCATTTCGGCGTTTTTGTAATTAAACTTGGTCTATTATTACTTAGCAAGTAGCTATCTGTATCAATCAAAAAAAGTTTTATTTGTGTTTTGTTGGTAACTTTCGTTTAAGTTCTGGTTAAAATTAAATCAGAACTTAAACGAAAGTTGGTTCTAGAAAAATAACACGTAATTACTGGTAAAACCATATTAACGTGTTTTAAATACATTAACTTAGACGATTACTTGTGTGTTTAAAAGTTGAACTGATGCTTAGAATGCGTCTCTCAGCAACCTTGGCTAATAGCTTGTTTTTGTATTGAATTTGTGTTTAAGTTAAAGTAACAATTTATACCTAGAAAGTATGTGACCTACTAATGACAGCAAGTTTCCCGTTTGAAAAAAGCTTTATTGATCAACTGACTGTTGACGGCAAACAACCGCAGACCATCGTCCAATACCAGCTCACATTACGCGACTTTTTCAATTACCAGCAACATTTTAATCCCACATATCAGTCCAGTGGCTTGCTGATTGATATTACCGAAAATGATATTCAAGCGTACTTAGGTATGCTCAAGGACCAACGTCAATTTAAAACAAGCACCTTAAATAAAAGCCTTTCTAATTTGAACGGCTATTTTAGCTTTCTATTTGCACATCGTCGAATTACAACATTGCCAACGTTTGCAATTAAAGGCCAACCAATCACTGGTAAACAGCCTGCTGACGATTGGCCAGAATTGTTGCCACAATTATTAGCTAACGATGACTTGCACGTCTATACGCGAGCATTTTTGCTGTTTACTTGTCACAGCTTTACTGCTAGTGAAATCTTGAAACCTAATTTTTACGAGCAACTTAATTCTCTCACTTTCTCCAACGACGAACAAGTGTTCTTAACGAAATTCAGGGCCTTTTTAGCGCCATTACAAGCGACGCTGCAGACTAAAGATCTATTCTTAAAACAACGCAAACGTGGCGTCGATCCACGACTCAGCTTAGCCGCACTTCATAAATATCTCAGTGGTGATAGTCAACGCGCTGGCATGGCTCTAAAGCCAGTCTGGTTGCGTCAGAGTTACATTCTCTGGTACTTACGTGAACATCGCGTAACCGACCTAACTGTTGTCATGACTAATTTGCGCTTAGATTTAGCCAGTTTAGGTTATTATCAAAACTTAGCACGCCAACAAGAGTTACGCCGACTGCGAGCGTCAAAAAACTAACTGTGTGTTGCAATCTCTTTACAATAATTTACAATCGCATCACAAACTTTACAACTGATTTGCAAGTTAGTTAAGCTCCCTTTGAATCCTGTACATTGCTTTGAAATGCCGTTAAGATAAGGCTTATCAAGTTTTGAAAGGATGAATCTAGATGATGACATTTTATCGCTGGCTAGAACCATTTATAAACCAACGGGGGCCCTATAATTCGGCTGCCTGCTACGCGCATGCTGATTTTGATTTTCCGCAAACGAGCAACATCACCGAATTATCCGACTACATTACTTATCTGAATACTCGTGATACGGTTAAAGATTCACTTTATTCGGCATTGGACGCCTATCAAGCAGCTTAAAAAAGCAATTCCGCCTAGTTGACATAACTGGGCGGAATTTTTTACAATCAGAGCTAATCTTTAAATAATTCGATATACCGCTCGTAACCAGACCGAGCTAACTCAGACGCCGGAATGAATTTCAAAGCTGCTGAATTGATACAATAACGCAGCCCACCTTTGTCTTTGGGACCATCAGTAAAAACATGACCCAAGTGTGACTTAGCTTGTTGACTTAATACCTCAGTCCGATGCATGCCATACGTGTCATCAAAGTTTTCGGTCACTTGATCTTTTGCGACTGGCTTAGTGAATGAGGGCCAACCGCAACCAGCATCATACTTGTCACGTGAGCTAAATAACGGCTCACCACTCACAACATCCACATAGAGTCCTTCCTGATAAAAATCATCATATTGACCGCTAAACGGCCGTTCAGTGGCTGCTTCTTGTGTAACTGCATACTGTTCAGCAGTCAATTTTTGTTTTAATTCTTCCTGATCCACGAGCAATCAACTCCTTAATATATAATCGATTCGACTAGCATTACCAATAATTTTATTGCTGTAGCGCAGTAAAATACTTTCTGAACTTTAATCTTGTTTTGGCAATTATGTCACAAACAGATGTTCAAAGTCTAAAAAAAAGACACCCAACAAAGGATGTCTTTTACAATTCAAATTTAAGCGTTGAATGCGTCAGTTAATTGAGGCACAACTTGTTTCTTACGTGAAACGACGCCTGGCAAACTCAAGCGATTATTCTTAATCGTTTTACCGAAGGCTTTTTCAACCGGTTCAGTTGGTGCACCAACGACTAACAATTCAGAATTGCTATCCAAGATGTTCGTTGCTAAGATCAAGAATAAGTCGTAACCTTCAGCTTCGTTTTCAGCCTTGGCAGCAGCTTCTAAAGCGGCTTGACGGTCAAAGACTTCTGGCAAATCAACTGTATTGATTTGGGCCACACGGACGGACTTCCCAGCCATTTCGAATGACTTAGCATCGGCATCGATTAGTTCCTTTTCACTCTTGCTAGCTAAGTTAGTCCCAGCTTTGAGCATTGCTAAGCCGTAGCTTTCGTAGTCGACATCAGCAATCTTAGCTAAGTCCTTAACAACTGCAACATCGGTTGGTGTGGTAGTTGGTGATTTCAATAATAAGGTGTCTGAAATAATGGCAGATAACATCAAACCAGCTAATTTAGCAGGAATTTCAACGTTATTTTCCTTGAACATCTTGTAAATCACTGTACTACAGCAGCCAAGTGGTTCGGCACGATAAAACAATGGTTGTGCCGTTTCAAAACCAGAAATCCGGTGATGATCAACAACGACATCAACTGTCACGTCAGCGATATCACTGACACTTTGTTGTGGTTCGTTGTGGTCAACTAACATCACTGAGTCAACTTCTGGTGCAGCCTTAGTGATAATCCGGGGTGCGGGTTCGTTAAAGTGATCCAAAACGAACTTAGTTTCTTCGTTAGGTTCGCCCAAAGCAACGGCTTCAGTATCTTTACCTAACTTGTTTTCTAAATATGACAAAGCTTTGGCCGCCACAATAGCGTCAGTGTCAGGACTTTGGTGACCAAAAATTAGTTCTTTACTCATTATCGAAAAACTCCTTTTGTGTTATTTTTGATTAATTTTTTGTAACCGTGAGATATAGTCTTCTTTACGAAGATAATTATCAAATTCATCCAAGAAATTCTTAATTCGAGGAATCTGGTCCTTATCTTTACGGAAGACAAAGTTTAAATCAAATTTGATGGCCGGTTCAAACGACACCGTATGGAGATTATCGTCGGCAGGATTAGCAACCATAAATGAACTTGGCAATGCTGTGTTCGTCCCAGTCGCAGCTACGAAACGATAGATCTGTTGTGGTGTTGTAAACCGCGCAATCGGCGTCGGTAAATCAGCAAGCTGATTCTTGTAAGACTCCTTAATAACTTGATCCAAATAATAATTTTCAGGATACATGACCCAAGGTTCACTGGTCGTATCCTTAAATTTGATGCGCTTCTTTTTCGCTTGCTTAGGATCACTAGTGATGAACAACAAATCTTCCTGGACAATCTTTTTCGATTGATAAGGTTTCCAGTTTTTGATGCTTTCATCTGGTAAATACATGACTGCTAAATCAATCCGGTTATTCTCTAAACGTTCCCAGATTTCCTTCCGTGTTAACATATGGAAAGAAATGACCACGTTCGGATTGGCTTCATAATATTTGATGGCAAAATCTTCAAACACGTGGTCCTCAATTGAAGCTAACACCCCAATATTAATTGACCCTTGCGTTGCACTTGTCGTCTGTTGAATTTCATCGGTCGCCTTATTCAACACATTGTAAATATTATGTGTTGCATTTAACATCGTGTAACCAGCATCGGACAATCGTAACTTTTTCCCGACAGAATAGAATAATGGTGCCCCAACCGTGCGTTCCAACTTTTTAATTTGTTGTGTTAACGCGGGCTGAGTGATTCCCAAAATCTGAGCAGCTTGCGTATAATTCATTGTTTCAGCTAATTGCAAGAAATAGGTCAATGTTTTAGAAGAGAAAATACTTTCTTGAGTTGTTTTCATGAATTTTACCTGATCCTTTCGTCTTATCTTCATCTTATGATGTCTATAATATATACAAGATTAGATTTTAAAGCAAGCGATTGTTATCGGTAAATAAACCCCACCTAATTATTAAGTGATCATTTTTAACCTATTTTCATAGTAAGCTAATGCTAAAAGCCTTGCAAGCGTTGGCGTTCTATTTTTAAACTGTCAACGGAATTGGGTGAATCTGAATGGCCACTGGGACCCCTTCAGTATCAGTATCCACGACAAATGAGCCATTGGAGTATCGGGCACTCACTGGATGATCATCACTGAGAATCGAATGTTCTTTCAAACGATCTGTCAGCACTTCCAAAGCAACACCAGTCTGATCAGCACCAATCAGCACATAATCAGCAATGCGATGCGGGTTACTCTTCAATTCTCGCAAGACTTGAACCCCACGACGCGCACGACTCGTGACTGGAATGTCACTGACTTTCATCTGTTTAAAGGACCCTCGTTGTGTAATCATCGCCAGTAAATCATTTTCACCAGCAATCGTTGCTCGAACGATCAAATCATCACGCAAATCCATCGATTTCACACCCACCGCTTTGGCTCCAACGGTTGGCACCTCACTGAGGTCATAGCGTAACCCATAACCGTGCTGCGTCAACAAGACTAGCGTACCATTAGGAACAGTTGGCAAGTAGTTGACCGTCACAACTTCAGACGTGTCAGACTTTAATTTGATGAATTGGCTGGCCCGCGTCTTATAAGTTCGGCCCGGCGTGTAATCGGCAAAGTCAGTTTGCTTGATATAGCCGTCATTAGTGGCTACCAAAAATTTCCCAGTGGCTTTTAAATCGGCAAAATTAAAGACCCAGGTAATGCGTTCATCAGCAGCTAAGCCGATAGTTTGCGAAATGTGTTCCCCAGTATCTTTCCATTTGGCATCAGCAATCTCATGCACTGGTCGATAAATCAAATGGCCCTGATTTGTAAACATCATCAAATGGTCCAAAGTATTATTTTTCGCCAAATAAATTGGGAAGTCTTCATCCTTTAAGCCATTATCGTCAATATCAGACGCCGTGTATGAACGCAAGCTCGTCCGCTTGATATAACCATCATGGCTAATCATCACCACCACATCTTCTTGTGGCACAACGACTTCGGTATCAATCTTCAATTCTTGAACTTCGGATTGAATTTCAGTAAACCGTTTGCTTGGATAAGCCTTCTGAATCGCTTTTAACTCACGACGCAACACTTTGTCCAATTCTTTCGGCTCAGCCAAAATAAGTTGATACGTTTCGATTGCTTGTGCTAATTCAGAGGCTTCTTTTTCCAGCTGCGTCACATCGGTATTGGTCAAGCGATATAACTGCATCGTCACAATAGCTTCCGCTTGCAACTCGGAGAAGTCAAATTTGGCAACTAAGTTCGCTTTGGCATCCTTCTTATCCTTGCTGCCACGAATAGTCGCAATCACTTCATCCAAAATGGACATCGCTTTAATGAGTCCTTGGACGATATGCTGACGGTCAGCGGCTTTTTGCAAATTGAATTGCGTCCGTCGCGTAATCACATCGCGTTGATGTTCCAGATAGGCGCTAATAATCGTCTTTAGACCAACATGTTCTGGCCGTTGATGATAAATCGCAACCATATTGAAGTTATACGTAATCTGCAAGTCGGTATTTTTGAATAAATAATTCAAAATTCCTTCCGCATTCACATCACGCTTCAATTCGACCACGATTGATAAACCTTTACGATCACTCTCGTCGCGAACTTCCGCAATGCCTTCAATCTTCTTCATAATGCGAATCTCGTCCATCTTTTTAACAAGTTGGGCTTTATTCACTTCATAAGGAATCTCTGAAATCTCAATTTGTGACTTATTCCCCTTGATTGGGACAATCTGCGTACGTGACCGCACCACAATCCGGCCACGACCAGTTTCATACGCCTTCTTAATGCCGTCAATCCCTTGAATAATCCCACCAGTTGGGAAGTCTGGACCTTT
This sequence comes from Lactiplantibacillus daoliensis, assembly GCF_005405005.1. Lineage (GTDB taxonomy): Bacteria > Bacillota > Bacilli > Lactobacillales > Lactobacillaceae > Lactiplantibacillus > Lactiplantibacillus daoliensis. Next base: position 38,021 of record NZ_BJDH01000004.1, read on the forward strand.
AACAAAGTCCATCAGATCAGCCATTTCGGCCTTGGGATGATTCATCAAATACAAGACGGCGTCAATGACTTCCCCTAAATTATGCGGTGGAATTTCCGTTGCATAACCTGCTGAAATCCCAGTAGCTCCGTTAACCAGTAAATTGGGAAAACGCGCTGGTAAGACTGTTGGCTCATATTCCGTGTCATCGAAATTCAAAACCATATCAACGGTCTTTTTATCGATATCTTGTAACATTTCACCGGCAATCTTGCTTAAACGAGCTTCGGTATACCGCATGGCAGCCGCCGGATCACCATCCATTGACCCGTTGTTCCCGTGCATTTCAATGAGGGGTTCCCGTAGCTTCCAGTCTTGGCTCAGGCGAACCATCGCTTCATAGATTGAAGAATCCCCATGAGGATGAAAGTTACCCATGACGTTCCCAACAGATTTAGCTGATTTTCGGAACGCCTTGTCGTAAGTATTCCCATCCTGATTCATGGCATAGAGAATCCGGCGTTGAACCGGCTTTAAACCGTCACGAATGTCGGGTAAGGCCCGTTCCTGGATAATATACTTAGAGTAACGGCCAAAGCGGTCGCCCATGACGTCTTCCAGGGTTAACTCCTGAATTTTTGGTTGTTCAACTGTCAAATTGCGACCTCCTTATTGCTTTAATTGTTGTGCGAGTTCTTCGTCAGCTTTTTCGTGAGCCGAACTAAGCGCTTGATTATCGAGTAACGAACCGTCTTCATCGAGACTGAATTGAACGTTATTTTCAATCCACTTTCGACGTGGTTCAACTTTGTCACCCATTAACGTAGTGACCCGTTTTTCGGCTAAAGCTGCATCATCAATCCGGACACGCACTAAGGTCCGTTTTTCTGGATCCATCGTCGTTTCCCAGAGTTGTTCCGCGTTCATTTCACCGAGCCCTTTGTAACGTTGTAAGGCATAACCTTTGCCAAAAGTCTTAGTCCGAAGCTCAAGTTCTTCATCGGTCCAAGCATATTCAGTCCGCATTTTTTTGCCTTGCTTTTTCTGCAAACGATATAACGGTGGCAAGGCAATATAAATCTTCCCAGCATCGATCATCGGTCGCATGTACTTATAGAAGAAGGTCAGCAACAGAATCTGAATATGCGCCCCATCGGTATCGGCATCAGTCATAATAATGACTTTGTCGTAGTTGCTAGCTTTGAGGTCAAATTCAGTCCCAACACCAGCACCGATCGTATAAATCATCGTATTAATTTCTTCATTTTTAACAATATCTTGTAGCTTGGCCTTTTCGGTATTCAGCACTTTCCCACGTAATGGCAAAATTGCTTGAAACTTACGGTCACGGCCTTGCTTAGCAGAACCGCCGGCAGAATCCCCTTCGACTAGGAAGAGTTCATTCCGCTTGGCATTTTTAGACTGGGCTGGCGTTAATTTACCAGACAACAGCCGTTCCTGTTTATGCTTCCGCTTCCCATTACGACTCTCATCACGAGCTTTACGGGCGGCTTCACGGGCTTGTCGGGCTTTAGTGGACTTACGAATCAGCATTTGGGCAAATTCACCATTTTCCATTAAGAAAAATTGTAATTGCTCGCTGACCACACTATCGACGATCGTCCGTGCTTCCGGTGTCCCAAGTTTTTCCTTCGTCTGACCTTCAAATTGAAGCAGATTTTCAGGAATCCGTAATGAAATAACAGCAGATAGCCCTTCACGGACATCGGACCCTTCAAGATTCTTATCCTTTTCCTTCAACAAGCCTACTTTACGAGCATATTCGTTGAAAGCTTTGGTCCAGGCACTGCGGAACCCAGCCTCATGTGTCCCACCGTCTGGCGTCCGCACATTATTAACAAAGGAGAGGAGGTTTTCAGAGTAGCCGTCATTATATTGCGCAGCGACTTCAACTTCGACCCCTTCCTTAGTCCCATCGAAGAACATCACATCACCAAGTGTGTCCTTATCTTCGTTGAGATAAGTGACGAACTCTTTGATGCCTTCTTCATAATGGAAAACTTCTTCTTGTTGCTGTCCTTCACGTTCATCGGTCAACGTAATCTTGACGCCCTTCAATAAGAACGCAGATTCCCGCAACCGCTCGGACAACGTTTGGAAATTATAAACCGTCGTCGTGAAAATGCTAGCATCAGGTTTAAAGGTTAAAGTGGTCCCAGTGGGTTTATTGGTCTTACCCTTTTTCTCAAGTGTTCCAACTGGATGTCCGCCGTTTTTAAATTTTTCTTGATAACGATAACCATCACGAATAATCGTCACGGTCAGTTCCGTTGAGAGCGCGTTAACCACACTAGCACCGACCCCATGCAGCCCACCGGAAGTTTTATAGCCACCTTGGCCAAACTTCCCGCCGGCATGCAAGACCGTCAAAATGACTTCTGGGGTTGGAATTCCAGAAGCGTGCATCCCAACTGGCATCCCACGGCCATGATCGACGACCGTAATACTATTGTCCGCGTGAATCACAACGTTAATTTCTTTACCGAAACCAGCCAAAGCTTCATCGACCGCGTTATCGACAATTTCGTAAACCAGATGGTGTAAGCCGCGACCGTCCGTTGACCCGATATACATCCCAGGTCGTTTGCGGACGGCTTCCAATCCTTCAAGTACTTGAATTGAAGAATCGTCATATTTTAGTCCTTTTTTAGCCATTCATGAATTGCTCCTTCGTGTTTCTGGTCATAACCGGTTAATTAGTCATAGTGCCTAGTTACTAGGCTTGACAACGCTAACTTAAGCCATGCAAATTAAATTATAGCACAGCACCTTGAATATTCAGATACTTTTTTACTTTTTAACGTCTCTGAGACGCTTTTTAAGCGTCACTTCAGATAAATTTAAGCAAAATTGTAGTTTTCAGTCTTAGATAAACATTGTCCACACACGAACGTGTGTTCACTACATTGTAATGACTCGTCACCTTGCTTGTCAACTGAAAGTTTTTTAGGTAAAACTGACCCATCAATCGGCAAAGCATGCTAAAATATTGGTTGACTCTATTGCAGGAGGTTTCAATCGTGGAAATCATACTTATGCTGATCGTCGCCTATTTATTAGGCTCGATTCCTTCGGGTGTCATCATTGGCAAGCTATTCTTTCATACAGACATTCGACAAGCCGGTAGCGGCAATATTGGCACAACGAACACGTATCGTGTCTTAGGTCCCGTTGCCGGGACGATCGTCATGGTGATGGATATCCTAAAAGGGACCTTAGCAGCGGCACAACCGGCTATCTTCCATTTACCAGTCAATGCCCTCCTCATCGGACTAGCGGCGATTCTAGGTCACACCTTCTCCATCTTTATCGGTTTTAAGGGTGGTAAAGCGGTCGCAACCAGTGCCGGGATTCTCCTCGCCTACAACTGGGAATTTTTCCTAATTGCTAGCGCGATCATGTTCACGTTGGTCTATCTGACTAGCATGGTAAGTGTTGCCAGCATGGCGTCACTCACATTGGTCAGCCTAATTGCAATCTTTTATTACCAAGATTGGATTTTATCGATCGTGGCCGTCGTCTTGACCATCTTTATTTTTTACCGCCATCGTGCAAATATCGCGCGGATCAAAGCTGGCACAGAATCACTCGTCCACTTTGGGCTCGGTTGGCGTCGTTACCAAGCAAAGCAGCACTAATCAAAATGGTCACCGCTAAGGGTGGCTATTTTTATGGCCTTTTTTCACCCAGACTGTTAAGCTTGTTACTGGTTTTGATTTTGAATTGTGATGAATTAGTTAAAGTAACATGTTACAACTATACTATTTTGCTTATTTTTCAACAGCTAGCTAACCTACTTCCAAAAAGTGCACACAAAAAAGTTGCCAGCATCCCATTTTAAGGAAGCTGACAACTTCGTCAATCACTAACGGTCATTAAAAGAACTTAATCGCATAGTGTTGATTAAAGGTCTGGTTAGCTGCTAAGTGGTTAATACCCATCTTATGGCTCAATTGACCATCATGATCAACATTGTCCGCAATGCCCCACCATGGTTCCAAACAAACGAACGGTGCATCCGCGGGATATGGTGACCACATGCCGACGTACGGCGCATCCTCAATCGTCATTGCCACACCATGCTGATCTAAGTCAGAACTCAAGGTTAACGTGGTCGTTTGATTGGCTAAGCCTAAGATCACAGCGTCATCTTTGAAGAAATCCCGTGTCAATGACAAAGGGTTGCTCAAATCCAAGTCCGTTGCATTTGCGGCATCGTTATATGGCGCTTGTAATGGAATGTGTTGATACTTATGTCCTGGCGTAACCGTGAGCCGGTAATCGTCTAAAGTTCCCGTAGACGTCACTAATGGGACGTTAAATGCAGGGTGACCACCGATTGAGAACAATAAGTCGTGGTTAGCTGGATTATGAACTTCGTAGCCGACCGTTAATTCTTGCCCAACTAAGGTATAAATTAACCGTAACCGGAACGCAAACGGATAAATTGCCCGCGTTTCACTGCTGTCAGCTAATTCTAACGTCGCTGTGGTTGCCGTTTGGCTCACCAAGCGAAAGACATGATCACGCGCAAAGCCATGTTGACCCAAATGATAAGCTTGTCCCGCAACTGTATATTGATCATCCTTCAGCCGACCAACAATTGGGAACAATACAGGTGCATGCCGACCCCAAAACTTAGGATCCGCTTGCCACATGTATTCAATACCATCCGCTGATTTGACACTGCTGAGTTCTGCCCCGGCTTCATTAATCTTGACCGTGAGTAACTCGTTTTTTAATTCAACTGTCATTCACCCTGACTCCTTTGATTTAATTAAAGAATGTAACGACTGAGATCCTTATCCTTGGCAATGTTACCAATGCGTTCATTGACGTAATTTTCGGTAATCGTGACCTCGCCCATTTCCATATCTGGGCCTTCGTACAATAGTTCTTCCAATAACTTTTCCAAGACCGTGTGTAAGCGTCGAGCACCGATATTTTGGGTCTCATGATTAACCTTATAGGCAATCCCCGCAATCGCTTCGATGGCTTCAATCGTAAACGTCACCTTAATGTTATCCGTCCCAATCAAGGCAATGTATTGCTTGATCAACGCATTCTTTGGTTCCGTCAAAATCTTCACGAAGTCTTCCTTAGTCAAGTCGTCTAATTCGACCCGAATTGGGAAACGACCTTGCAGTTCGGCAATTAAATCACTTGGCTTGCTTTCCGCAAATGCCCCAGAAGCAATGAATAGAATGTGATCCGTATTGATCGGACCATATTTAGTTGAAATTTGTGAGCCTTCCACGATTGGTAAAATATCACGTTGAACCCCTTCACGCGAAACTTCACCAGAATTTTGTTGGCCACCACCGGTAATCTTGTCGATTTCATCAATGAAGATAATCCCGGTGTTTTCTGCCCGGACGATCGCGTCATGATAAATATCGGCACTATTAACCAGTTTTTCAGACTCTTCTTTGACTAAGATCTCACGCGCTTCTGAGACAGGCATGGTCCGTTTGATCCGCTTCTTTGGCATGATCTGGCCTAAGGTATCGCCTAAATCAATTCCCATCTGACCGAGCATGTTGTTATTGCCACTGGCAGTTTGTTGGGGATCATCCATTTCGATGGTTACTTCGGAATCTTCCAATAAGCCATTTTTCAATTGGTCTGAGACAGATAAACGAGAATTGCGAATATCATCCGTCACTTCTTCATTATCCGCATTATCGGCAGTTGGCATTTGACCGGTTTGTTGCATCTGGTTAATCATGCTCATCATGTTTTGGAAATCATTACCATTAGACTTCGCTTGTTTCTTCTGAGCAGGCACTAGGAGCTTGACTAACCGCTTATCGGCTTCACGCACGGCTGAAGAACGTACGCTTGAATAGGCCTGTTCCTTTTCCATCTCAATCGAAATATCAACTAAGTCACGCACCATGGATTCCACGTCACGGCCGACATAACCAACTTCGGTAAACTTAGTGGCTTCGACTTTGACAAAGGGGGCATGGACGATTTTAGCTAAACGCCGAGCAATTTCGGTCTTCCCAACCCCAGTCGGTCCGATCATTAACATGTTCTTCGGGGTAATCTCTTCTTGCATATCGGCTGAGAGTTCCATCCGGCGGTAACGGTTACGTAACGCAATCGCGACGGCTTTTTTAGCTGCGCCTTGACCAATGACATAATTATCAAGGTCAGCGACAATTTGTTTAGGGGTCTTATTTATCATTTCCATCAGGGTTGCTCCTTTTATAATTCTTCCGAAATAACGTTGTGGTTCGTAAAGATATCGATGTCACCGGCAATGTTGATTGCGGCTTCGGCGATTTCTTTGGCACTCATGTCTTTGGCATGGAGTTGCATGGCCCGCGCTGCAGCTAAGGCAAAATTACCACCAGAGCCGATTGCTAAGACATCGTTATCCGGGGTGATGACTTCACCGCTCCCAGAGACAAGTAGCATCTCATCCTTGTTCATGACGATGAGTAAGGCTTCTAGCTTTTGTAAAGCTTGGTCACTCCGCCATTCTTGAGCTAATTCCACGGCCGAACGCTGTAAATTGCCAGAAAACTCGTTAAGTTTCTTTTCAAAGCGTTCTTCCAAATTAAAGGCATCCGCCACACTACCGGCAAAGCCGACCACTACTTCATTATTATAAATGCGGCGAACCTTGTGAGCAGTTCCTTTCATAACGACTTTCTCACCCATGGTGACTTGGCCATCTCCGGCCATTGCATTATGCCCGTTTTGACGAACGGCACAAATCGTAGTTGCTTCAAATTTTACTGTCATGACAACTCTCCTTAATTATTTCCGCGTGGCGCGGGGAAAAAAGTTTCGATAATCTTGTTGTAAATGTTCTTTAGTGACGTGCGCATAAATCTGCGTCGTCGACAGGCTGGTATGGCCTAATAATTCTTGCACAGTCCGTAGATCCGCCCCATTGTTCAGCATCTGGGTGGCAAAAGTATGCCGCAACATATGCGGATGGATGTCGGCCGTGAGACTGCTTTTCTTAACCAGCTGATTCAAGACGTACTCAATGCCCTTGCCGGTGATTGGCCCACCGTGACGATTAATAAACACCGTCTGATGCACCTGCTCATACTGCGCCATGATCGGCGTCCGACAACTCTCAAAGTACTGCCGCAGTGCATGGGCCGCATACCGACCAAAGGGGACGTAGCGTTCTTTATCACCCTTCCCACGGATCAACATCATTTTGAGGTCAAAGTCGACATCCGCCAACTGTAAATTGACACATTCACTGAGTCGAATCCCGGTGCCATACAGGACCTCCAGTAACGCCGCATTCCGGGTACCCATGATGGACTCATCCGCATAAACGGTCTTAAAGAGCACATCCAATTCCTTTTGGTAAAAGAATCGCGGTAATCGGGGCGCATGCTTCTTCAACTGCACATAGACGAATGGATTCAGCTTGGCAAGGTCATTTTTGACTAAAAAGTTATAAAACGACCGTAAACTGGACACCTTACGCGCAATTGAGTTCCGCGTTAAATGTCGATCATATAATGAACTTAAGTAAACGTTCACATCCAAATGGTCAACTTCAGTATACGCTTTGACGCCACCGTTCGCCGCTAAAAAATCATGAAAGGCTTGAATATCTTCTTGGTAGGCCTCAGCGGTTTCTTCTGAATATTGACGCTCAACACGAATATACTTTAAAAATAAGTCTAATTCAGATTCTGCCAATCAAAAAACCTCCATTCGTTGCTACTTTAGCAAAGTCTGGAGGAAAACACAATTAAGTGTCTTGATTATTGGTCAACTTTAGTCAAATTTAAGGCATTGGCTTTAAATTCCGTTAATTCTGCTAAGGCCCGTTCAGAGACAGCGGTATTTCGTTCCCGCTTATCACGAATACGTTTTGTCAACTTCGGGACAATTCCAAAGTTCGCATTCATCGGCTGAAAGTGAGCCGCATTCGTATGCGTAATATAATGGGCCATCGCCCCCATCATCGTGTCCTTTGGGAAAACGACAGGGTCTAAGTCTAAGGCCAACCGCGCTGCATTAATACCAGCAACAATCCCACTAGCCGCACTTTCGATATAGCCTTCGACCCCAGTCATCTGACCAGCGAAGAATAAGTCCGGACGCTGCTTAGTTTGATAGGTCGGTTCCAGTAATTTAGGCGACTTCATAAACGTGTTGCGATGCATGACACCATAACGCACAAATTCTGCTTTTTCGAGTCCAGGAATTAGCCCAAAGACGCGCTTTTGTTCGCCCCACTTGAGATGGGTCTGGAACCCAACGATGTTATAGAGTTCGCCGGAAGCATCATCTTGCCGTAATTGCACGACCGCGAATGGTTGGCGACCCGTCTTAGGATCTTCTAGACCAACTGGCTTCAACGGACCAAACAGCATGGTTTGTCGACCACGTTGCGCCATGACTTCGATGGGCATACAGCCTTCAAAAACATCTGAGTTTTCAAAGTCATGTGCTTCAGCCATCTCCGCATGAATCAAGGCATCATAGAAAACATCAAATTCTGCTTCGGTCATCGGACAATTCAGATAAGCTGCTTCACCACGATCGTAACGGGATTTTAAGTAAACCTTATCCAGGTCAATCGAGTCTTTCGTCAAAATCGGCGCCGCCGCATCAAAGAAATGCAGATCATCTTCTTCATTGAACGCCTGAATCGACTTCGCTAATGACGCCGCCGTTAAAGGTCCGGTCGCCACCACGGTAATCCCTTCCGGAATCGTCGTCATTTCTTGATTGATCACTTCGACATTTGGCAAGTTGGTAATCTGATCCGTGATCTCTTGTGAAAAGGTCTCACGATCAACTGCCAAGGCACCACCAGCAGGCACCGCATGATGTTCAGCGGAACACATCACAACGGAATCTAACTGACGCATCTCGGCCTTTAATAAACCGGCCGCGTTACTGAGCTGGTTAGCCCGTAACGAGTTCGTACAAACTAATTCTGCAAACTGTGGCGTGTGATGCGCCGGGGTCATTTTTGTCGGTCGCATTTCGTAGAGCCGAACATTAACGCCCATGTTCGCAATTTGCCACGCTGCTTCGGAGCCAGCGAGGCCCGCGCCAATCACATTAACTGTTGGTATTGATGCCATCCAGAATTCCTCTTTTCATTTAACAGTACCCTTGATAGTACTTGTTGCTAATGATACCGGAAATCCCAGTCTGATACAAATAAAAGCGTTACCAAAGTCCAGCTTTTAACCGAACCTTAATAACGCTTCAACTATTTATTTTTGAACATTTTCTTTGTAATCGCCATTAGGACAAAGGACTTGTTTACCGCCCTTGACCTTCTTTTCGACCAAATAATGACCATCCTTAGGACAATCACGACCGATGGGCTTATCCCAGGAAACGAAGTCACATTCTGGGAAACGGGAACAGCCGTAAAAGATCCGGTTCTTCTTGGATTTCCGTTCAATGACTTGTCCCTGCTTACATTGCGGACAAATAACGCCAATTTCTTTGACGATTGGCTTCGTATTCCGGCAGTCTGGGAAGCGTGAGCAAGCAAAGAACTTACCGTAACGACCCATCTTAACGACCATCGGTGCCCCGCAAAGCTCACAGTTGAAGCCGGCAAGTTCATCCTTGATCTGGATCTTCTCCATGCCTTCTTCAGCTTTGGTCACTTCCTTGGAGAACGGCTGGTAGAAGCTATCGACGACTTTAACCCAGTCTTCTTGACCTTCTTCGGTCGCATCCAATTGTTCTTCCAACTTAGCCGTAAAGCCAACGTTGACGACATCTGGGAAATATTCCAAGATGATGTCGTTGACGATTTCACCAAGCTCGGTTGGCACAAAGCGCCGGGCTTCCAATTTGACGTAATACCGCCGTTGGATCGTATCCAGGGTTGGCGCATACGTCGATGGGCGACCCACACCGTTTTCTTCCAAGGCCTTGATTAAGTTGGCTTCAGAGTAACGTGCCGGTGGCTGGGTGAAATGTTGTTGCGGATCGGTCTTGCTTAGCTTGACCACGTCGCCTTCCGCTAAATCAGGCAAGACATTGTTCTTTTCGGTCTTGTCATAGATCTTCGTGAACCCGGCGAACTTTGTCTTCGACCCATTCGCACGAAATTGCACGTCATTTTGGTCAATGGTGACGGCCATCGTATCTAATACTTCCGGCGTCATTTGGCTGGCTACGAATCGTGACCAGACTAATTGGTACAACCGGAATTGGTCTTTTGATAAATAGTCTTTAATACTAGCAGGGGTCCGGAAAACGGATGACGGCCGAATCGCTTCATGGGCATCCTGAGCACCTTCTGGTAACTTGCCCTTAACTGGCTTCGTTGCCGCGTATTCAGCCCCATATTCTTTGTGTAAGAACTGTGACGCTTCGTGCTTAGCAATAGACGAGATCCGCGTTGAGTCGGTCCGCATATAGGTGATTAACCCCACGCTACCTTCTTTACCGCCGACGTTGATTCCTTCATACAATTGTTGGGCCGCCATCATGGTCTTACGTGTCCGGAAATTTAACTTCCGGTTCGCGTCTTGTTGCATGGTTGACGTGGTAAATGGCGGTGCTGGGAACCGTTTCCGTTCCTTTTTAACGACTTTAACCACGTCAAAATCGCCTTTGCGATCCAACTGACCCAAAATCTTTTGGACCGCGTCATTATCGTCCAACGGTTGTTTCTTGCCATGAGTCCCGTAAAAGCTGGCCATAAACTTCGAACGACCCTTTTGGAACTCACTTTCGATCGTCCAATATTCTCGTGGGACAAACGCTTTGATTTCTTTTTCGCGTTGAATAATCAAATCTAACGCAATGGATTGTACCCGCCCAGCGGAAAGGCCTTTTTTGACTTTTTTCCACAACAATGGACTGATCGAATAACCCACTAACCGGTCTAAAATTCGCCGTGCTTGTTGGGCATCCACCAGATCCATATCAATCGAACGGGGCTCCTTGAACGCATTCTTGACGGTGTCTTTCGTAATTTCGTTGAAGACCACGCGGTTCTTATCCTTAGGGTCTAAACCCAACAAGTAAGATAAGTGCCAGGCAATGGCTTCACCTTCACGGTCCGGGTCAGATGCGAGATAAACGGCTTTGGCCTTTTTGGCTTCACGCCGTAATCCCTTGATCACATCACCCTTACCACGGATAGAAATGTAATGGGGATCATAATTATTATCAACATCGACGCCCATTTTACTTTTTGGTAAATCTCTAATATGACCTAAACTGGCCACGACCTTATAGGAACGGCCTAAATATTTTTCAATCGTTTTTGCTTTTGATGGTGATTCAACAATCACTAATTTTTTGCCCGTTTGCCGAGTGCGCCGCTTGGTAGCGGTCTTCTTGGCTGGTTTTCGGGTACTAGTTTTCTTTGTTGCCGCCTGCTTGGCTTTTGTTGTTGTACTAGCAGCCACTTGATCAGCTCCTTACGCTTTTGATCATGATTATTTGGGGCATTTGCACTTGCAAATCCTTGTAATCATATTTCAAAAATTCGGGCTTGTCAAATTTTGTGGTAAATCTCTTCTATTATATGTCGCGAATTTAGTACCGGTTTGGCTCCCGCTAGAATTAATTGGTTACACCCAACGGACATTGGTGCGTCAATTGGTCCAGGCACTGCGAGGACATTGCGGTTGTTTTGTAACGCCAAATTCGCAGTAATCAAGCTACCAGAATGTTCACGGGCTTCAACGACCACGATTGCCTGGCACAAGCCGGCGATAATTCGATTCCGCTCGGGAAAATGAAATCGTGCCGGCGGACTGCCAAGGGGATATTCACTAATTAGTAAACCAACCTGACCAACTTCTCGCTGTAAGGCTAAATTGGTACGGGGATAGACCACGTCAAGCCCAGTCCCAATCACGCCGATCGTTGGCAATTTGAGTCGGAGTGCTTGGTGATGTGCACAACTATCCGTCCCCTGCGCTAAACCACTTACAATCGTCAAATTGCTCGTCGCCAGTGGGGTCAGTAGTTGTTCGACACAGCGAGCAGCATACGGACTGGCACGGCGAGCGCCAACCACCGCCAACTGAGTGGTGGCCAACAAGCTCCGGTTGCCTTGCAAAAATAACACTAATGGTGGCTGGTAGCTCTCCATTAGTGTTATTGGATAATCGGTATCTAAAATCGTCAAAATAGCCAGCCCACGGTGGCATTCAATCGCCTGATTAAAGCGGTCACTTCCCCAATCTGTCCGAAATCGACGGGCCGCCTTGGTCGTTAAGTGTGCCGCTTGGCTAATCTCCGCGACGGTCGTCAAAACACGATGCTGGCGCAAACAAACGTGTAAGACCTTCGCGATGCCAGCATACCCGATTCCCTCGGCCAAGTGTAAACGAATCAATAAACTGCGTAAATGCATTTAGTCACCTCTTTAAGAGTTAACTACGCAACCGCAATTATTCTGCGTCTCGCACCGGCGAAAAAGAATGCCGATGAATTGGTGTGACGCCGAATTGTTGCAACCCAGCAAGGTGTTTGGCCGTACCATAACCCATGTTGTCCGCAAAGTCATAACCTGGGTATACTTGATCATACATCGTCATCAAGTGATCACGGGCAACTTTAGCAACGATACTGGCCGCAGAAATACTGGCACTCTTCGCATCACCCTTGATTAAACGGTTTTGGTGAATCGGCACCGGAATCTGCATCGCATCGACTAATAACAACGTCGGCTGAACGGTTAAATTTTCGACCGCTTGCCGCATTGCCACCCGCGTGGCTTCATAAATATTCAGTCGATCAATGGTTGGTGCATCCGCCACGCCAAGACTAACCGCGACCGCTTCGCTCAAAATTTTGGGCATCAGTTCAGCGCGCTTTTGGGCCGTGAGTTGCTTGGAATCATTCACTTCAACGAGATCAAAATCCTGTGGTAGCACAACTGCTGCCGTGACGACCGGCCCAGCGAGCGGTCCTCGGCCGACTTCATCGATACCGGCGACATATTGCCCACCGGCTTGCCAAAAATGACGTTCCAAGGACATATGTTGATTAAAACGGGCCAACAATTTAGCCTGCTTTTCGGCCTGTTTCAAATAACGTTGATACGCTTGTTGCACCCCTTTGCGGGAGTCAGCCTGTGCGGTGGCAAGTACCGCGTCACTAGGCTCATCAGCTAATAAGCGCTTATAGTCTGCGACCGTATACTCAGGCATCTGGTTGCGCCCCAGTCAAATCTAAGGTAAAGCGGCCTAACCGTCCTTTACGGATATCCAATAGGAACGCCACGCAGAACCGTTCCCAATCATCGCGCATCCCGACATTTTTCGTCATGGTAACGAGCAGCTCTGGCTCGCTTAACGCCAATTGCTCCGGCGTCACATGATAACGGGCAATCAATTGATCTGCATGATATTTTTTGAAGAACGTCAGCGCATACAGGGCGACATCATCATTGGGATAAATGTTTTCCTTGATGGCACCAGTAACGGCTAATTTCGTCCCGACAATGGGATCTTCAAACTTCGGCCACAGAATCCCCGGGGTATCCAAGAGTTCCAGCTTTTTAGAAGCTTTCAGCCACTGTTGGCTCTTCGTCACCCCAGGCCGATCACCGACTTGCGCGATTTTCTTATTAACGATATGGTTCAAAAGTGTTGATTTACCCACGTTAGGGACCCCAACACAAACGGCTCGGACTGGTCGATTGGTGATCCCACGTGCTTCAATCTTGGCAATTTTGTCCGCCAACATCGTCGTCGCGGCATCCGTGATCTGCTTGGCGGTATTCCGATTCCGTGAATCGACCGCAATCGCGACTTGCCCTTGCTCCCGATAATGAGCAACCCAGGCGGCCGTCATTTGTGGATCAGCGAGATCCTTTTTCGTCATGATAACTAATTTAGGCTTATTTTGAATCACCTTTTCGATGGCTGGGTTCCGTGAAGCTTCGGGGATTCGCGCATCGACTAGTTCAAAGACCAAGTCAACGAGGTGTAGCTTATCCTCGACTTGATGGATGGCCTTCGCCATGTGACCTGGATACCATTGTATGTTTGCCATGTCTATAAATTCCTTTCATCTTGCGGGTTTCAAGACCCGATGTTCATCATTTTATCGTTAAAAATTCCTTTTTGCTCGCCGAACGACTTCTGTTTAATTAATCCGTCACTCTCGCTCGACGCCATAAATCAGCATTTCCATTTTAACACATAACCAGTGGTATCTTCCGACCATTCGCGTCACGACGACACTGACTACTCGCTGCCGACCAATCTGCCAGCTTGACGTGTTTGGCCCGCTTGAGAAACCAGCCCAAGCCCCAGACGCCAAGGCGTCTATTTTAGCCCATGGTTCAAAAAAATTTATGGAGGCTATCACTATGAACAACACTCATTTTCAAGCAGTACTGGACGAGATCACCGATGATTTAGAGACTCAGGCTGGCATCATCTTAACGCCCACTCAGCTACGGGAGTTACAACAAACCAATCAGCTCTGTTTTGACCCCGCGGAACTCACAGCTTACAACATTGCCGGACTTAAAGTCTATTTGCAGGCGACACCGGTGCAGAAACGTGTTTGGGATTGCTACCAACGGCTCTCAGACAACAGCTTAATTGTGACCATCCTGACCACCGCGCGCTTCGTTACCATTCAGGCCAGTTAGCCTCAGCAACCTCGACTGCGGTCGGGGTTCTTTTTTCAAACGTCGTGCAAAAGAAAAACGCCACTATTTCAAGTGACGTTTCTTAGCAATCTAACTATTTGTGAGTGACGACTGACCTTCAAGTGAATGTCAGTCGCTCACTTTTGTCTTAATACTATTAACAAAAAAGCTTAATCTTGAGCATGCTTGCCACGACGATAACCAGCAAAACCGAACAAACTGATCACAGCGGTCAATCCCAGCAGGAACATTCCTCGACTTTGATCGGTGGCATCACCAGTTTGTGGTAATTGTTGGCCTTCAGCGGCTTTGCGGGCAACCCGACTCATGGTCGTTGCGGCCGGCGTAACCGTGGCGGTATTAGCGGTTTGCTTTAAACCGGTGTTATCGGTCGCTACCTTGATAATATTACCGTACGCATCAACCATTTGACCGTTAACGACTTTCCAGCCATTGACGACTTGGTTGTGACTGTCAAGGAC
Organism: Lactiplantibacillus daoliensis; assembly: GCF_005405005.1. Lineage (GTDB taxonomy): Bacteria > Bacillota > Bacilli > Lactobacillales > Lactobacillaceae > Lactiplantibacillus > Lactiplantibacillus daoliensis. The sequence continues at coordinate 53,096 of NZ_BJDH01000004.1, forward strand.
TTGATCGCCAGCAATGTGATATCCGTTTGCTTGGGCCGCCTTTTCGCTGGCAAGCCGATGTTGTTCACGGGCAACATTTTCGGCCAAGGTCTCGGCGTCCTGAGCTGATTTCAAGTTGGCTTTCGCCGTTGCGAGTTCGGCTTCGGCAGTCTTCAAGTTAGCATTGGCTTGATCTAAGGTCGCTTTGGCTTGGGCAGTGGCGGGTTGTGTCGCTTCCAGCGCACTCTGAGCAGCTTTCAATGTGGTCTGAGCATCAGCATACTTATCCTGAGCAGCGGTTAAATCAGCCTGTGCTTTGGCTAAACTAGCGTTGGCATCTGCTAAAACTTGTGGGGCATTCTCGAGCTTAGCTAAGGCAGCTTCAGCATCGGTAACGTCTTGGTTCGCTTTAACTAAAGCTGCCTTGGCCGTCGTGAGGGTCGTTTCATCACGGGTTAAGGTATCTTTGCTAGTCGTTAAATCAGCATTAGCGGTATCTAAAGCGGCTTGGGCTTTGGTTAAATTGTCAGCCGCAGTCGCAGCGGTCGCTTTAGCTGCATCTAAGGCCGCTTGCTTAACTTCAGGATCTTTCAAACTTTCTTGGTAGACGGCTTGAGCGTTCTTCAGGCTCGATTGAGCGGCCGTCAAATCCAGGTTAGCCCCCGCTAAATTATCATTAGCCGTCTTCAAGGCGGTTGCCGCAGCCGTTTGCTTGGCAACAGCATCATTATGCGCAGTCGTTGCGGTGTTAACGGCATCCTTGGCATTGTTATAAGCAGTTTGGGCTGTTTGTAAGGCCGTCTGAGCGTCAGCGTGCGCGGCATTGGCCGCAGTTTCTTTATCAGAAGCGGCTTGGACCGCTGCCTTCAAAGCAGTGGTGTCAGCCGTTGAGGCAACTTTCAGTCCAGGGGTTGGCAAAACGGCCTTATTGTAGCTGCCTGGTGTGATGATGGCATCTTCCGTATCAGGGATGATTGCCATGCGGAAAACAAGTGGTGTGTTGCCGGTGTTTCCGAGTTTACTTTCCCACATGCCGAAGAAGCTATTGGCACCGTTCGGGTTGTTGTTAAGTTGTGCCTTAGTAATGCCTAAGACTTGCTTGCCAAGTAATTCATTAGCGTCACTCGTAACGGCAACGGATGGGTTTGAATACATTGAAGTACCTAAAATTTCAACAGGCTGTGTAATGTAGTAGTCAATCATGAATTGTTTGACATCTTTTAAGGTTAACGATTTCTTGATAATCCCGCCACTGTCAATAATACCGAAATCTTGATTGTCGGAATTGACGATTTTTGATAACATGCCTTTGGAAACACCAGTGCTATTAGCCAAGTTGTTTAACGCCGTGGTGATATTGCCAGACATGCCAGTTAAAGTCTTGGCGATATCTTTGGCTTGTTGGTTAACTTCAACGTAACCGACATCTGGAATGATGCCTAATTGGACCCGTAGTTCGTTAATCGCACCGGCTAAGGCTTGTTGTAATTCCGCAATTTCATCATTGTTCAAGGCTTCTAAGGCGTGGTTGTAACCGTCAGAATCATTTTGGGTGCTGAATGATTTGGAATCATTAGCTGTGTTACCGGTGTAGCTGATTTTGATTGCACCGTTATCAATTTGATTACCAAGCGCGTTGCCGATAGCGGTCATGTCATTAGTTAAGGTTCCGGTAGCGGCACCGGCTTTGGAATCTTTGATGTAGTTTTGTACGGCACCACGGAAGGCTTGTGAGACCGATACCGACGCGTTAGTCGGCGTGCTGACACTCGTTTGAGCGGCGTTTAAAGCGTTTTGCGCAGCAACCACGGCAGCGTGAGCATCACTAGCCGCCGTCCCCTTCGCAGCTTCATCACTAGTGGCATTGTTCAAAGTCGTGTTAGCGGCATTTTGAGCATCCGTCTTTGTTGCCAAATCATTGGCTGTATCGGTGACGTTCTGGTCAGCAGCAGTTTTATCAGCGGTGGCGGTATCAACTTTTTGTTGCGCGTCCGTTTGATTTTGTGTCGCAGTGTCAACATTATTCTGAGCCTTGTCAACATTTGCTTGAGCCGCAGCGGTGTCCATAGCCGTTTCGGCATCAGTTACAGCCTGATCAGCACTAGCTTTGTCAGTCGTAGCAGTCTTTTGAGCATCCGTGGCAGTGTCAACCGTCTTTTGGTTATCGGCAACGGTTTGGGTATCCGTATCAACTGTTTTCTGCGCTGAGTCTTGTGCTGCTTGGGCATCGGTTTGCGTTTGCTTCGCTGAATCAATGGTTGATTGGGCATCAGCCTTTGCTTCTGGTGTCGCCGCATCGGCATCTTTTTGGGCTTGATCCGTGGCAGCTTGATTTTGATCGACCGTCTTTTGACTATTATCAACGTCAGTTTTAGCGTCTGACACGCTCTTAGTTGCTTGATCAACGGCCTTTTGAGCAGCAGCCGTCTTACCCGCAGCAGTATCGTAGTTACCTTGTGCTGCCGATTGGTCTTGCTTAGCACTATCAACATTTGATTGCGCGTCATTGACATTTGACTGTGCTGATTCGACCGGTGTTTGACTCTTAGTGGTCGTCTTCGCGGTGGCGGTCACTGAAGTGTCAGTCGTGGCTGTTGCAGTATCGGCATGTGCCGTTGTCGTAACGACCCCCGTCGTAGCTAAAGCAGCTGTCGCCGTTGCAGCGGCCATTACAAGCTTGTGATTTTTAACATTCTTATTCATATCTAAAAACCTCTCCTTGTTAACTTAATTAATTTAAATCCAAAAACGTCAACCTAATTTAGGCCCTGACCCGTCCAATTGGAACAGTCGGAATGTGCCAATGGTCTGACGAGTCCAAACAATGATTAAACCAAAAACCTCTAAATTTTCCGACCCATATCACGCCCCGCCTACACTTGATAATTTTAATAATTAATTAAGACCTATTTGTCTTATGTGTCTATTAGAACACTTATTTTATAATCCGACAAGAACTTCTTTTGTACTCTAAAAATATTTAGCCTTTGTTGTAAGTAGGATAAATTATGACAAGGGGGTATTTTATGTATGGATAACAACGTTGGCGCCAACATTGCACAGGAACGACATAACCAGGGCATGACCCAAGAACAATTAGCAGAGTTGAGCGATTTAACGATCAATTATCTGTCTAAAGTTGAACGGGGCGCCGCTAAGCAAATTAGTGCAAACACTTTATATAAACTCTCCAAAGCCCTTGGACTGTCGATGGACTCATTAATGACTGGCACGAACACACAGCCCATTGATCAGGGTGGGCCGAATCAGCGGCAACTAAACACCTATTTGAATCGATTGACTGACAAATCGCGGGAAGAAATAAGCAAACAAGTTTTAGAATTATTAAAAGTGAGTCAAACTGAATAAACCTTATGTACTTTACTGGGGTAAATATTTCCTTTACGAAAAAAAGACAAGCTGATTTTAGATAATCAGCTTGTCTTTTCCTCTATATTGGATATTTCAAAAACAAAATTGTCAGTCACGCCTGTATTTCTTTGACCGAGTTTCTCCGTTTAATAGGCAATTTTATGACTAATAACTTGCCACTTTGTTAGTCATTTTTTACGAGTACTAACCATGACGGTACTCAGTACTGGTATTTCCCGTGCCTCTCCTTGTTACCATAAACATAGCGTGAATAACCGTAGTCTCAGAAAAAAACTTCAAGGAGATTTATCAAATAATGACTAATTACCCAGAAATCATTGCTCAAGTTGTGGATGACTTGGAAGACCAAGCAGGAATCATCCTGACCCCACAACAACTATACACTTTGCAACAAACACATCAGATTAGTCTTAAACAGTCTGAGTTAGCACCCTACAATATTGCTGGGATTAAACACTATCTGAAACAAATTCCTACCAAAGTACGCTACAGGAACTGTTACAAGAATTTAGCAAATGGTCGTTTAGTCATTGTAATCGCTTAACGACTTACAACATACGTAGCCCAATAAAGAGAAATTCACCCATTCTCCTACTTGTATCTATCATCTTCAAAATAGACTTCGACTCTCAAAAAAGATCATCAGATATCCATTAAACACCATTTTTCAGAATTTAGTTACCTGCGTAAATTCCCAACTACCAAAAAGTTGCATATTCAATCGTTTTACACAGTACATTTTTTCTTGAATCCATGCAATAGTATAAAGTTTTTAGAATGTATCTCTAGCCCAACCACCTAGACCTATAGACCATTTACACGTTACTTTAAGATTTTTAATAACCCTTTCGAGGGTGACAACTCGAATGATAATTTACACTTTGACTTGATACCTGTTCTTTGAGAATCTTAATATTTACGTCTTCCAATAATATAATAGTTTCATCTAGCAAACTATTTGTAGCAGTGAACACATACTTTTTAACAACCCTAATACCAGGCACAAACGAAATTGCATAAAGCCAAAAAATAAGAATTTCGAGTGCTATTCCTGTCCAAGAATTTGTTTTTGCAAATCCATTAACCGTGTATGCCAACATAACAGATAGAAAAATAGTTGTAATGCTCATAAACGTTGCAAAAACAGTACCATTTTCTTTTCGCTGCTTTAGACGTCTCTCCTTTTCAATGTCAATGTATTTAGTAATTAAAGGCAGTGAATCCATTTGTTGCTGTTAAAAAAAAATGTAAAAAGTATTAATCATTTCATCATCTGTTTTTTTTTATTGAAGAACGTCCATATTTATACAAGCTAAGCCATATTAGCACTATCAAAGTAGCCCAAATCGCTACAAAAATCCATACTCCTTCAAGACTACTGGCCGATGTCAAAATCAGGACAAAGATAAAACACCATAACCGCATAACTCGCACTACCTAATCGGGCATACGACTCCGCCCGATTTACGTTTGTTAGATTACCAACTACACCTTCAATTGCTTCAACATCTCTCATATGTTTCTCCACCCTAACACGTCTTTTAATTAGATACTACATTACTTTCACTCATCAACATTAATTAGTCAATGATATTTTACAAGCAATTATCCTTCTAATTTTGGTTTATTTCCATTGCAGAAATGTCCACTTGATTGCTTCTGTCAGTAGTTATCTCACTTGATTTTGCATGTCATTCTTTGAATCAGGCCAATAAAAACCCAGTGAGGTTTTTATTGGCCTGATTCAAAGAACGCTCATAAATTGGACTGACTTGACCCATATCTAAATTTGTTCCATCTTGCAACAATTCAACCAGTGCACGTTCCTGGGAGTTCGCTCGTATAGGGTTCACTAATTGTTGATATAAGTTTGCTTAACAACAAGGTTTTCCGATAATTTATAGCCTCACTAGAATGCCATTTATATCTGGTAAATGAATCGATTCGACATTGAATTTTCGAAAAATTCTTCGCAAACTAGATTATTTAAAAAGTGAATGTTATCCATAATTCGTTATAGCATTCATTTCGCTAATCAATGAAGTCAAAAACTGCACATCTGACATATTCACTTCAAACGTGCACTGATTTTATTGTCGGTGTCATTTTTCGAAAAAGAATGGCTACAAAAAAAGCACCCAGCTCTTAAACTGAGTGCCTCGTATATACTATTCTGACATCAATTTCAACGCGGCATCATACGCTTTGTCATTATCACTGATTTTAGTAGCTAATTCAGTTTCCAGCTTCGTCAACGTGTTCTTGTCAACGTTACCGGTCACTTGGATATTAGCGTGTTTTTGATAAGCCTTCACGGCAGCCGTCGTTGTACTACCGAAGTAGCCATTGACGTCATCCTTGAAATAGCCCATCGCTTTCAAGTATTCTTGGAAGGTCTTCACATCATCGTTGACCTTGCCGGCTTTCAAGTCATCCGGTTTACTGATAACCGTCAAACTCGCGTAACTCGGTTCAGTTGCTTTAATATCTGGGGTTAAGCCCTTCTTGTTGATCCAAGTGCCATCTGGCGTTAACCATTTAGCCACCGTGATCTTCATTTCGGTCTTATCCTTAAAGCTCGTCACCGTTTGCACGGTCCCTTTACCGTAAGATTGCGAACCCACTAATTTAACATTAGCGGATTGATGTAATGCAGCGGAGAAGATTTCGGCGGCGGAAGCACTCCCACCATCAATTAAGACCGTGGTTGGCTTGGTTTCCTTGAACCCGCCATCGTACTTCTTACCGGCAACGTATTTTTCGGCTTGGGCACCACGCGGCTGCACTTGCATGATGGTCTTCCCATTCTTCAAGAACATGGAGGCCATCTTCAAGGCCGCCGTCATCAAACCACCCGGATTGCCCCGCATGTCAATGACTAACTTCTTCGCGCCTTTTTTGTCCAGGGCCTTCAAAGCCGTCTTGAATTCCTTAGCCGTATTCGTTGAGAAGGTCGAAACGGTAATATAACCGATCTTCTTGTCACCACCGACCAGTTTGTAATTCACGGTCGTCACTGGAATTTTGGCCCGCTTCAAGTTAACCGTGAACGTCTTACCAGCACGCTCAATCTCAAGTGAGACGGACGTCCCAACTTTCCCACGCATTAAATTAACGGCTTGGGTCAACGTCTTGCCGGCAATCGACTTGCCATTCACTTTTTTGATGACATCTTTAGGCTTCAAGCCAGCCTTTTTAGCAGGTGTATCTGCGATTGGCGAGATGATTTGTATATAGCTCCCAGCCTTTTGCACCTGAGCACCAATCCCGGAGAACGAACTATCAATTGTATCATTCAAGCTCTCAGTCTCACTTTTATCCATGTACTCAGAGAACTTATCACCCAGCGAACTGACCATCCCATTGATGGCACCGTTCGCCAATTTATTCGAGTTAACGGGTTCATAGTAGTTATCACTGATCGTTGCGTAAACTGATTGAATCTTCTGCATCGCACTGTTCGTTTGTTGCATACTATTGATCTGTCGCGTCACCGCACGACCTAGGACCCAATAAGTCCCGCCAATCCCAATCACGAGTGCCGCAATCACCGAGAGAATATAGGTCCATAGACCGACACGGCGCTTACCCTTTTTAGGCTTGACTGGTGGCTTAACACTTTCGTCCGTGTTTGTTGCTGTTTGCTTTGGTTGTTCTGGCATGCCAGACTCCTCTTTCCTCACTAAATTGGCTTAGGCTTCACTTGCCAAATAGGCCTGCCAGCTGTCATCGAAAATGGTCATCGATGGCAAATAACCAGCATTTAATTCTAAATATTGTGACACCTCGTGAAAATCCTTACTCTGTTTTGGAAATTGGGGATCGAAGAAGGCGTTATTAGCGAACTCGGCCTCGCTCTCCGTACTATCAGGATTCCGCTGGGTCATTAAATATTGATAAAACGTTTTGTGCATGAACACGCCTCACTTAGTTGGTCTTTGGAATGTGCATTTCAAAATTGAACTCATTGTTAGGAATATCTAATTTATCAACACTAAACCGGACATCATTTTTCCCAACGATTTTGTTCAAATATAAGTTAATGGTCTTGTTTCTAGCGCTCAACTTAGCCCATTTTGGCAGCTTGTAGTTATTATTAATATAATTAATCACAAAGCTAATTGGCAACGACATCGTTCCCACGGACAGCTTCGTAGCCTTTAGTGAGATATTACCGTCGCTAATAACTGTTGGCTGCATCGTAATGACAAACGACACATTTTGACCGAGGACTTGGGTCGTCCCAAGTAAATAAGCTGCATCAGCCCGAACGACAAAGCGATATTTCAAATCTTGACCTTTTTGCAAATCAGTTAAGTAATAATCTGCTAAAGCGTTCAATTGATGCCGATTCATTTTAATTGGCACACTGGCGGCATCGGTCGTTTTGGTACTAGTGACCAATTGGGCTTCATTCGGTGTCCGAAAGACTTGGATCCCGAAGTACGCGCCACCGCCTAAAATAAGGGCTAGTAAGATAATCGCCAGCCATTTCCAAAAATTAACGGGACCACGGGACTTTTTCTCAACCGGTTGTTTTGCTGCCCGTTTTGCTTCTCTCATCTAAACGCCCTTCCTTACTTTTTAATTAGCCAAGCATCATGCGCCATCATGGTTTGATACAGCTTGGTCGTAAATACGTGATAACCTCGTTTATTCGGATGGAAGTTATCGCTATTTGAAATTAAATCATTGTCCTTGGATTCGGTCGTTAAGGCGGTACCCAAGGCCTTCGAATTGGTGATCTTCGTCAAATCCGTATTCGTCGACGACTTTTCAAGTTGCTTGATCTGTGCCGCCGTCTTGTACTGACCATGTGACATAACCGAATTAATATCCATAAAGTAAGCATGCGGATAGCTGGCTAACGTGGTTTCAGTCTGATGATTCCACTGATCGACATATTGCGAGATTGCCGTCACATTAGGAAAATTCACATAAATTGGATTATAGATACTAAACACAAAAATCGAAGCATTGGCATTTAAACTTTTCAATTTATCAAATAGCTTGGTCAACTTTTGCGCGTACGTATTTTGAGCCTTCGTAACAGTCGCATCGTTCTTCGTGGTGTTATTCGACGTCACTGAACCTTCCAGTGTCTGGAGCAAATCATTACCACCAACGGTCACCGTTAACACATCCGCATTCGCAATCTTGGTTTGTAACGTTTTGGATTCGTTGATCCGTGCCAAAATTTGGTCACTGCGATCACCGGACTTACCGGCGTTCGTCGCTGAGACCGTCAGTTTTTGTTTCTTCGTCAAGGTTTGCTTAATTTGACCAACGTAGCCACCTTCAGCTTCATCACCGACACCTTCCGTCAGCGAATCGCCGACCGCCACCAAGTTAATGGCTTTTTTATGCGCGATCGTTGTTTTTTTCTTAGCGCTCTTTTTAGGTGTTTTAGCGGCTTTTTTCTTGGTTGTCGTGGTGGTCGTCGTTGCTGGTGCTGGGTGCAACACATGATTCAGACCCCAAAAGGCCCCACCACCAACGATCGCCAAGACAAGCACGATTTTAACAACTTCCCATACTTTCCGCATGCAGTTCTAACAACCTTTCTTTCAGGGTTAACTTAAAACAAGAAGAGCTTGGGGGGTGTCCCAAACTCTTTTTTACAACGACAACTATTTAAGCAGGTGTCTGCGTATGGAATTCCACGGCAAAGGCACCGGGACCACCATGGGTCGCAATAATTGGCACCGTTGGTTGGACACTGACTTTAAGACTGGGGAGCGCTGCTTGGAGTCGAGACTTGTATTCTTCAACCCGTTCCGTCGCACCCACGTGTGAAATTGCGACTTCGACCACATTAGGCGTATTAATAATTTCTTCGATGACTTTGTCAAAGAATTTGTTAATCGCCTTGACCCCGCGACCTTTCATCTTCACGTCTAAGGCGCCATCGTCGACTTCCAGCGCAATTTTGACGTTCAATAAGGTACTAATCGCACCGGTGATGCGGCTAATCCGACCACCAGCAACTAAGTTATTTAACGTCATGACACCCATAAATAATTTAGTGTGCTTCTGCGTCGCATGGACCATGTCAATAACAGCTTCTTTGTCAGCACCCGTTTGAGCTAATTTTGCGGCGTTTAAAACTTGAAAGGCCATGGCACGATCGGTCGTACGCGCATCAATGACGGTCACATCCGTCTTACTGATTGAAGCCGCCTGTTCAGCGGTGTGCACCGTCCCAGAAATGGCTTCCAGCATATTGATGCAGACCACGGCAGAACCATCGGCACCTAATTTATCAAAGGTTTCGATAAATGTCCCTAGTGCTGGTTGGCTGGTCTTTGGTAACGACTTGGCCGTTGCCATCTTCGCGATAAATTCATCACGAGTAATTGTTTCATCTTCAATATAAATTGTGCCATCGATCATGACGGACAACGGAATCACTGTAATATCGTATTTTTCAATTTCGGCGTCCGTTAAATTTGCCGAAGAATCGGTCACAATCTTGATTTTCGTCATACTTTGCCACGCTTTCTTATACATGTAACGTTTACGGAACCATTACAATAAAATTAATGATTTTAGTATAGCAGAAAAAGCGTCTAGTTTCACTGTTACTTGTCGATTTAACGCCGTTGGTAATCCGTAAAACTAAACGCCCAAGGGTTCTGATCATCAGCATCGACCGTCTGCTCAGCGGTAACTCGCCACTGCGTATAATCAATTGCCGGCATCCAGGTGTCACCGGTAAACGCTTGTTGAATCTTAGTTTGATATAACCGATCAGCATGCGGTAAAACGGCGGCATAGACCGTCGCTCCACCAATCACAAAGATCAGCTCATCCGGTTTTTGCGCATTTAACGCCCACAATTCCGCCAACGATTGGAATTGTTGGACACCCGCGGGCAAAGCTAAAACTTGATGGGATAAGACGATATTTTGTCGATTGGGCAGGGGTCGTTTGAATCCATCAAAGGTTTTGCGGCCCATTATGACCGTATGATGACTGGTCAGGGCTTTAAAACGCTTGAGATCGGCGGATAAATGCCACGGCATTTGACCATTCGCACCGATCAGTCCATTTTCATCCTGCGCCCAAATTAAGGCAATCATGGCAGCCTCCTAAATAGCGACCGGCGCTTTGATGGCCGGTGCCGGATCATAACCAACGAGTTTGATGTCACTCATCTGGTAATCGAAGATACTTTGATGCTCGCCACTCAATTGCAACTGGGGTGCCGGTTTCGGCGTCCGTTGCAACTGTTCCCTAATTTGATCCACGTGATTCGTATAAATATGCGCGTCACCCAAGGTATGCACGAACTCACCAACTTGCAACCCAGTCTCTTTGGCAATCAACGCCGTCAGTAAGGCATAGCTGGCAATGTTAAACGGCACGCCCAGGAAAACATCTCCAGAACGTTGATACAATTGACAACTCAACTTGCCATCGGCCACATAAAATTGAAACAGCGTGTGACAAGGTGGTAAAGCCATGCTAGGCACATCTTCTGGATTCCAAGCAGAGACGATCAGGCGCCGTGAATCCGGCGTTTTTTTGATCATGTCGATGACGTTCGCGATTTGATCAATCGTTTCACCACTGCGCGTTTGCCAGTGGCGCCATTGCGCACCGTAAACATCACCCAAGTTACCGAATTTAGCCGCGAAGGCATCGTCATTGAGAATTTGGTCATCAAATTGTTGCATCGTCGCTTGATAGATCGGCTTAAAGTCGGCATCATCCAACCGGCGATGTTCAAAATTAGTCATGTCAGGGCCCTGATAAGCGGGACTCGTGACCCAATTTTTAAATGCCCATTCATCCCAAATATGATTATGATGTTTTAATAAAAACTGAATATTAGTATCACCATGCAAAAACCACAATAATTCACTTTTAATCAAGCCAAATGGGACTTTTTTAGTCGTGAGAATTGGAAACCCGTCGGCGAGGTTAAATCGCATTTGAGCCCCAAATAAACTGTAAGTTCCAGTTCCGGTACGGTCATCTTTGTAAGTTCCGTGATCTAAAATATCACGAGCTAATTGCAAATAAGGTTCCTCTAACATGCGGCACACATCCTCTCATTAATCGGCGTATTGACTCAAATAATCCCAACGATCCATTTTTTCATCAATCGACTTTTCAGTCGCGGTGAGTTCCTTTTGTAAATCAGCCAACTTGCCATAATCACTAGCGTTGTCGGCCATCGCAGCTTCAAGCTCACTCTTATGACTATCTAGGTCTTCAATGACCCCTTCGATCTTGTCATATTCGAGCTGTTCGGCATAAGTCAACTTCACCTTTTCTTTAGGTTTATCAGCTTTTTCCGGCGTTTTTTCTTCCGCTTGCTTCGACTTGCTCGTGACTGGTTTGGCAGCTTCTTTTTGATCTTTTAAGTAGCTTGAGAACCGACCGGCGTAACGCTCGATATGGCCTTGACCATCAAAAATCAACAGCTTCGTTCCCACTTTATCCAAGAAATAACGATCATGTGACACCGTAATTACGGTGCCCGCAAAACTCGCCAAGTAGTTTTCAAGGACGGTCAAAGTCCCAATATCCAAGTCGTTCGTCGGTTCATCTAGCAATAGAACATTCGGTTGTTGCATCAATAATTTAAGCAAATACAACCGGCGTTTTTCACCACCAGAGAGCTTTCGAATCAGCGTTCCGTGCATGGACCGTGGGAAGAGAAATTCTTCCAGCAATTCCGTGACGGAAACACGTTCGCCTTGTTTATTCAAGACATTTTCCCCGACCTCCTGCAGATAAGTAATGATGCGCTTATCTCCCGGAATCGGTTCCGTTTGTTGCGTATAGTACGCCATTTTGACCGTTTCACCGATCGTGACAGTCCCAGAATCCAGCGGCAACCGTTCAGCAATCACGTTCAACAGACTGGACTTACCTGCCCCGTTGATCCCAGTAATTCCGATGCGGTCATTAGCCTGAATCAGCATGGAAAAGTCATTCAGAATCGTCTGGTCGTCAAATTTCAAACTCGCATTTTTCAGTTCAATAACTTTTTTACCGAGGCGTTGCTGACCAAGCGAGATATCAACGTCGCTATCGACTTGTAAGGTATTCAAATTACCTTTCAAATCGTTAAAGCGATTAATTCGACCTTGTTGTTTCGTGCTACGCGCTGGCGCCCCAGCTCGCATCCAAGCAAGTTCTTTTTTATATAGTTGTTGCTGTTTGTGTTCGGCTGTCACGTCGCGAGCGACCCGTTCGGCTTTAGCTTGCACAAATGCTTGGTAGTTACCCGTATATTTGTACAGCTCACCGAAAGATAATTCAAACATTTGGTTAGCGACTTGATCCAAGAAATACCGATCATGGGTCACGACCATTAGTGCTCCTTTATACGAAGCCAAATAGGTCTCTAGCCACTCGATTGAATCAAAGTCCAAGTGGTTGGTCGGTTCATCCAATAGCAACAAGTCTGGTGACTGAATCAAGACTTGTGCCAGGCCGACCCGTTTTCGTTGTCCACCAGACATCGTTTTAACGGTCTGACTCAGATCAGTGATATGCAACTGCGTCAAAATCGTTTTAACGTCACTTTCAGCGGTCCATGCATCCTCTTGGTTCATCTTCGTTTCCGCATCCATATAGGCTTGTTGCGCCTGGGGATCTTCGGGATGTTGGCCATAGACAGTCAAGGTTTGTTCATAGTGTCGAATTGTCCGAAAAACTTGTTGACTACCGGCAAGGACGGCATCGATTACTGTCAAATTTTCGTCCAAATCTGGCTGTTGTTTCAAGTAACCAATTTCATAATTTTTAGGCATGACTAGTTCGCCAGCTTCTGGCGTCGTGATGCCCGCTAAGACATCCAATAAACTCGTTTTACCAGAACCATTGACGCCAATCACGCCGATACGGTCATGTTCATTAATAATAAACGAAATCGCTTTAAATAGTGTTTTCTCACCGTATGTGCGGGTCAGATTTTCTGCTCTTAATGTTTGCATGTTCTACGATCCACCCTTTTTACATCATTACACATCTTGTTCTAGTGTTAGACTTATTTTACCGCCTGCCGGTTGGGACCTAAAATGCTGGAACGCCATGGGCCGTTTTGAAGCCCAAAAGCGGTCTTCAAAGCCGACCTTGGTCTAAGTCCGGGGAAACACCCGCACTAAGACCAACTTCATGGCTGAGCATTTTAGCTCCTAACCTCTCGGCTAAACTTGTAGTATTTCTACTAAATAAAAATAGCAAGTCATCTAACGCCGGACGGTTCGAAATTGGCTCAGTGGTGTCGTTTATCTTTGACGGTGGTTTTCTGTCTTAGATAAAGCCCGGCTTGGAAGACCGCACTTTGGCTTCCAAACGTGGCCACCACGTTCCAGCCAATTTCGAACCGTCCAGAGTGGCAAAAGTTACACTCCAATACAAAAATGCATCATTACGTTCTATCTTAGCTAGAATTCAAGGAAAACACAACTCGCAGGTTAAATTTCGACAATAAAAGAGCTCAGGTTTTCACCCAAGCTCTCAGTCGGATTACTGCTTATTTCTGATCGCCGTAAACATCTAAAACAGTGTTTTCAGCATCAACAACTAGATGTAATAACCCATCCGTTGACAGTGAACTGGTTTGATAAACATTATCTAACCCATCCACGTCCTTGGCTTTGAATGGCAAGTAAACTTGTTCACTCCCACGTTCGTCACCAAACAAGATATCAACTTTTTCAATATCTTGGAAATGTGTGACCCGTTCGAACATCCCACTAGTTACGGATGCCAAATGAGTTGTATCTGGATCGACGGCGTCAGCATCTGGTTCAAATTCAGCCTTGAATGACTTGCAAGGATGAATAATCGTCATTTTGCCACCTTTGATCCGGCCATAACTGGTCGTGACCCGGCTGATCCAAAGGTCGGAAATATCCTTATGATTAACGACCCAAGTATCACCATTGCGGAAATAAAACTTTAATGCTTCTAATGCTCTATCCATATATGATCACCTCATTGAAGAATTAGTTTCACCTCAATCGTAACAGATTAACAGAAAATATCAATTATTTTCTGTATCCGCTACCATCGTTGCAAAATCAAGCAATTTTTCAAGTTCATTTGGAACTTGGCTCGTCACTACAGCCACTAACAGTTGCGCTAAAACCTGACCCATTTGTGGCCCTGGTTGCACAATTTTCTGTTTTAACAAATCGCCACCATTAATTGCCAAGGCGTGCTTGTCTTGAATCGGCAAAGCCGCATATGCCGCTGTCAATTCCGACTGTGGTCGACCGAAGCCGAGCAAATTAGCCACAGTATTAGCCGTTTTAAGCGCTGCTGCCCCCGCTGTGAACAAAGTCATTGGTGCCAGGGTCGCGTCCTGCTGCAAGGCTCGCATGACCGTCCACGCCGCTGTCACGTGGTCAATCAGCTCATTGCTGGTCTTCCATGCTTTTAACAACTGCCTGATTGCCGCTTCATTAGGCAATGCCATCAGCCAAGCCAGCAAGGTCCAAGTGCTCTCGATACTGTCCAAATGCCATTCTGGTAGGACAATCAATTTTTGTAACATTGGCAACTGATCGGCCATTTTTGGCATATAACGATACAGTTCCGTTTGCACTAGTGCCTGCAGCCCACGGTCTGGTCGTTGACCCATTAATAGTTTTTCCCATTCAACGCGAGTACGTTCAACGGCGATCTTGGTCAAAAGTAGCGCATTGTCCGCAATTGCCTGTTGCGTGGCGGGTTCAATATTAAAGCGGAGTTGACTAGCAAAGCGAACGGCGCGCATCATGCGCAACGCGTCCTCGTGGAAACGATCTTCAGCGACACCCACGGCCCGAATCACCTGAGCATCCAAATCTGCGAGACCATCGAATAAATCAATGACTTCACCATTTGCCCGCATTGCCAACGCGTTGATCGTAAAATCACGGCGTTTTAGATCTTCTTTGAGTGATCGGACAAACGTGACCTGATCCGGCCGACGAAAATCTTGATAGCCAGATTCCGTCCGAAATGTGGTCGTTTCATAACCCTTACCGTGATCCAAAATCATTACCGTGCCATGCTCGATTCCTGTATCAACGGTTCGCTTGAACAAGCCTTTGACTTCGGCTGGAAACGCGCTCGTTGCAATATCCACATCGTGAATCGGTTTGCCTAAAATGGTGTCACGAACGCTCCCACCAACAAAGTACGCTTCATAACCAGCCGCTTCAATCGTGTCAATAATGGGCTTAGCTTGTTCGAACTCGGTCGGTAATTGCGTCAAAATCATAGTAAGTTCTCCAAGCCGATAAAGAGTTCATGATACTGGTTAATTTTTTCAACCGCAACCTTCACACCAGTCATGAATGAAATCCGGTCGTATGAATCTTGACGAATCGTCAAGCCTTCACCGGGACCACCAAACATCACTTCTTCATGTGCGACTAAACCAGGTAAACGAACGGCGTGGATACGCATGCCTTCATATTCCGCCCCACGTGCACCAGGTAAGGTTTCAGTAGCGTCTGGGTTGCCTTGTTGCTTAGGCTTACGAACTTCCGCAATCTTCTTAGCAGTGCTAATCGCCGTCCCACTTGGTGAATCAATTTTGTCATCGTGGTGCATTTCAATAATTTCAACATCTGGGAAATATTTAGCGGCTTGTTGTGCGAATTGCATCAGCAAAACTGCACTAATCCCGAAGTTAGGGGCGATTAAACCGCCAACTTGCTTTTCTTTAGCTAATTTTTGTAAATCAGCCACTTGTTCATCGGTCATCCCAGTCGTCCCGATCACTGGTGAAATGCCATGATTGATTGCAAATTTAGCATTCTCGTAAACCGCGGTTGGAATCGTAAAGTCGATCCAAACCGTGGCGTCCGTTTTAATCGCGTCTAAATTATGGAAAGCTGGGACATCTTGACCCTTGAACCGGTCGTCTTCACCCAAGTTACTATCCTTACCGCGCGCATCAAAAACTCCGACCAATTCAAAATCAGCGTTATCGATCACCATTTGAGCAGCCGTGCTACCCATCCGACCATGATAGCCGGCAACCATTACTTTAACCAAATTAATTTCCTCCTCAAATTTAACTCGGCTCGGTGTCGAACACTGAGTCCAGTTAATAATCACTATTACAGTTTAACAGATAACCGCGCATTGGTTAATCGTCAACCTTTTAGATTACACTTTCCGCTGTGATCAGACTGGCAGACGCCGAAATGTGGCTTTCACTACTGTGCATCCACCCAAACAAAAAAAGGACTACTAGTGGCGCTAGCAATCCTAATTTAAATTAACTAACATTTGAAAAATCGATCACGACAACCTAATCACCAATCTGCGTGTTAAATCAAACCATCGATCGTATCCAACACACCATCATGGTTGTTGTCTAAGGCGGTTTCATAATTAGCCATCGCTTTGACCGTTGGGATAGCATTTCGCATGGCATAGCTGTAATCGGCCTCACGTAACATTTCCAAATCATTACTATTGTCGCCAAAAGCGGCGGTCTGGCTCGCGCTGATCTGCCAACGACGCTGTAAGAACGCTAGTCCAAACGCCTTATCAACATTGGGGGCAATCACATCTAAACCACCGTAACCGCTCGCAGTAGCCCGTAAACGACCCTTAAAGTGGTCATTAATCACCGTGGCGTGATATTCAGCGCGGTGATCTTGCCAACCAAAAGTCGCCTTGTAAATATGATCATCAACTGCGGCCAGATCATTGACCACCGATAGATTGCTCAAGAAATACTGCATCACTTCATTATCATCTTGTGGCCGAATATAAGCCCCATTTTTACCAGACAACGAAGCCCCGGCACCGGCTAACTCGGGGGCCGTCGCCACAAAAGTCAGCAACTCCTGTAAAACAGTCGGTGTCAACAAGCTTTCGCTCAACACATTGCCATGATTATCAATCACTAAGCCGCCATTTTCAGCAACATAAGTAATTTCGCCCTCGATTTTGTCGAAAACTTCAATACAATGTTGTAACTGGTTCCCGCTAGCAACAGCGAAATGTTGCCCATTCGTCGCCATTTGAGCCAATTGCGCTTGAAAACGGCCGTGATCAAAGCCATGATCATCTCGTAAAAAAGTCCCATCCAAATCGGATGCAATTAACGCTACTTTCAATCCAATGCCTCCTAGTTTAGTCAACCTCTTGTTTTATTCTACCAAACTTGTAAGCATTTTCAATCGCTTAGTAGCCCTGATCCTCGAAATCTTCTAACATTGCGACCATTTCACCATCATCCGGTTCAATCGCCAAGTAGTTCCGTAACGCCATGACTGTTTGTTCCGGCATCCCAGCTTCACGGAAGAAGTAAATCGCTGGCTTCAAGAAGTCCTCATTATGCTCAAAGAACGGATAGGCCGCAACATAATTGTCCTTCGCCGCCTTAACATGATCCAAATGATTATTAGAAATCGCTAGGTTCCAATAGAACTGCGGATCAAACTCATTAATTTGCAAATATTGATCCAGCAAGTCGATATTATCTTGATAGCGCTCCTGTTTGACCAACAAGTTAGACAGCTCCAAGACAGTGGTTAAATTATCCGGATCAATACTCAAGCCTTCGCGTAAATACTTCTCCGCCAGATCTTGATCATCCAACTTCAAGGCAATTCGAGCCGTCTGCAAGTACAATTTTTCATTATATTGGTCGACGGAAAGCCCTTCTTGTAACGTCATCAAGGCATTATCAAGTTCGTTTAGCTTTTCTTGGGCCTCCGCCAAATATGGATAAACCGTCGCATATTGCGAATCTTGTTCACGTAACTTGTTGAAAACATCAATTGCTTTGCGCGGTTCATCTAATTGTAAATACGTAAAGCCGAGTTCAAATTGACTATCTGGCGTCAACTTCGCCGGTTTAATCTGTTCCAAGTAGCCGACCGCTTGTTCAAAGTGACCGGATTCGGCGTATGAAACACCTAAACGTTCGACCAAGTTCACCTTAGAAATTTCAAGCTGGCCCTTTTTGATCAGGTCTAAATAGAACCGAACGGCTTTAGCATAATTACGAACCAAGAAGTAAAATTCAGCCAAAGCAAACTCGACCACGGGTTCATCTGGTTCTAACTGATACGCTTCGACTAATTTCTGTTCACTCACCTCAAACAATTCCTGTGTTTGATAGAGGTCCGCTTCAACCAGCAAGGCTTGCACATAGGCGGATGAGTCCGGCTTGACTTCAGACAAGTAGTTCAAAGCCAGGTCCGTGTCATCCTCATCAATCGCAATATCAGCCAAACTGGTCCGTAAATCATCTTCATCTGGATAACTTGCTAATAATTTTTTATAAATACGAGCAGCTTGCTTCAAAAAGCCTAAGCCATATAGCTCTTCTGCCAAGCTATATAGCGTCTCGTCATCATCTTTACGTAACGCCCAAGCATAGTGCTTATTGGCGGTTTCTAGTTGCCCGTTGGATAACGCCGCGAGCATTTTTTCTGAATAAGTCATCGCACCCATCCTTTAGCCATTTTTTCTTATAACTCGACTTACTATCATAACGCAAACGACAACAAAAAAGCCAGTATAACGGTTGCTATACTGACTTCTCAAGTAAACTTTATGACGCTTATTTAACTGCATCCTTTAAAGCTTTCCCTGGCTTAAATGCAGGTACTTTGCTTGCAGGAATTTGGATTTCATCGCCAGTTTGTGGATTGCGGCCCTTACGAGCGGCACGTTCACGTACTTCGAAGTTACCAAATCCGATTAATTGAACTTTTTCACCCTTTGCAAGAGTGTCTTGGATTGATGCAAAAACTGCGTCTACCGCAGCGGTTGCGTCTTTCTTAGTCAAGCTAGTTGCAGCAGCAACGTTGTTAACTAATTCAGCTTTGTTTGCCATGTTTGATTCACCTCCCCTTTACAGAGTGAAGATGTATGTATTCGAGTACGTACATCCAGATGATCATTTTTGAGTGGTCCAAAAATGAGAGAAACGATGACAAGCATCATTTCTTCATCAAAGATAGCATAGGAATGCTGTAATAGCAAGCTTTTTTGGCCTTTTTACACAAAAAACGAAAAATAAGTATTAATCGTTTACAACTTTTAAGCCTTATGCTAAAATGCCGGTTTCAAGCCATTTCGACTACTTTCGACGCCGTTCGATCATGTGGATCGGGGTCCCGGTAAAATCGAAGGCATTCCGAATCTGATTTTCCAAGAAACGTTCATACGAAAAGTGCATCATATCAGGGTCATTGACGAAAACGACAAAGGTTGGTGGCTGAATGGCCACTTGCGTCGCATAGTAGACCCGCAGCCGTTTACCATTATCACTTGGCGTTGGATTCATCGCAATGGCGTCCATGATGACATCATTTAAGACAGACGATTGAATTCGACGTGAATGGTTCGTATTGACAGTCCGAATCATCGCTGGCAATTGGGCCAAACGTTGCGTGGTCTTCGCAGATACGAAGATAATGGGCGCATATGCTAGGTAGACGAATTGATCACGAATGTAAGCTTCGAACTCTTGCATCGTATGATTATCCTTCTTGACCAGGTCCCACTTGTTGACCACGATAATGATCCCTTTACCGGCTTCGTGTGCATAGCCCGCAACTCGCTTATCTTGTTCACGAATCCCCTCTTCGCCGTTAATGACGAAGAGAGCCACATCACTATTATCAATGGCCTTTAAGGCCCGCATGACCGAATAACGTTCCGTATTTTCGTAAACTTTACCCTTTTTACGAATCCCGGCCGTATCAACCATCACGAACCGATTGCCATCGGCATCAGTAAATTTCGTATCAATGGCATCCCGCGTCGTCCCAGCCACGTCTGAGACAATCACCCGGTCTTCACCAAGCAACGCATTCACGATGGATGATTTACCAACGTTAGGCCGCCCAATCAAACTAAACCGAATCGTTCCGGGTTCATCCTCACCCGTTGAATCTGGAAAGTTTTTAATAACAGCATCAAGTAAATCCCCGAGACCTAAGCCATGGGCTCCAGAAATTGGGAATGGTTCGCCGAAACCTAATGAATAAAAATCATAGATTTCTGCCCGCAGTTCCGGATTATCAACTTTATTGACTGCTAAGACAACGGGTTTGTCCGAACGGTACAAGATTTGAGCCACATGTTCGTCAGCGTCCGTGACGCCTTCTTTAGCACTAACCAAATAGACGATCACGTCAGCTTCATCAATCGCAATTTCAGCTTGTTGGGTAATTTGTTTAATAAATGGGGCGTCGTCGATATCAATCCCACCAGTATCAATTAAACTGAATTCCCGACCTAACCATTCACTGTTGGCATAAATACGATCCCGAGTAACCCCAGGCGTATCTTCAACAATTGAAATACGGTCACCGGCAATCCGGTTAAAAATAGTGGATTTACCAACGTTTGGTCGCCCGACAATGGCGACAACTGGTTTTGGCATTTAAATTCCTCCTTCACAGAGTAAGTCATTGTTATCGATTCATAAAAAAATATCCTTCAAGGCCAGCTTGAAGGGTATTTTTAGAAGCAATCAATGATTACTTTTCATCATCATTGTGTTCAGCGTTCTTCAAAGCGTCACCAACTAAATCACCTAAACTGAAACCAGTTGATTCTTCCGGTGCATTAGCCGTTGAGCGTTCAGATGCAGAACGGTTGTCGCGACGATTGTTGTTGCGACGGTTGTTGTTACCGCCACGATTGTTGTTGCTGTGGCTTTGAGGTTGTGCTTCTTCTTCGCCTTCAGCAGCTTGTGGTTTTTCTTCCAAAGCTTTGATTGACAATGCCAACCGTTTTTCGTCTGGACGAACATCCAAGACTTTAACTTTGATTTCTTGACCCACTTTTAAGACATCGTTTGGTGTTGCAATATGTTGATGTGAGATTTGTGAAATATGAACCAAACCTTCAACACCAGGGAATACTTCAACAAAGGCACCAAAGCTAGTCAAGCGTTTAACTTTACCATCAAGAACGGCGCCTTGAGGAGCTTTTTCTTCTATCCCGTCCCAAGGTTCTGGTAAGGTTGCTTTAATTGAAAGTGAAACCCGTTCGCGGTCTACATCAACAGATAAAATCTTAACTTGAACTTCTTGACCAACCTTCAAAACATCAGCAGGCTTTTCAACACGTTCATATGAAATTTCAGAAACGTGAACCAAACCATCGATGCCGCCAAGGTCAACAAAGGCACCAAAGTTAGTCAAACGAGCAACTTTACCACTGACAACAGAGCCAGCTTCTAAGGTTTGTAAAGCTTCAGCACGTTGCGCTTCGCGAGCCTTTTCAACAACGGCACGGTGTGACAAGATCAAGCGGTTTTCGCTAGGTTCAATTTCAATAATCTTAAGTTCAAGTTCTTGGCCTTTGTAAGCACTCAAATCTTCAACGTAATGATCATCAATCATTGAGGCAGGGATGAAGCCACGAACGCCAGCATCAACGACTAAGCCGCCTTTAACTACTTGCGTTACAGGAGCTTTAATCGTATGACCTGCTTCGTATTCTTTTTCTACATCGTCCCAAACTTTGCGAGCTTCTAACCGACGATGTGACAGTAAGTAACTGCCGTTTTCTTTATCGGTGCCAATTCGAGAAATAACAACTAAGTCTAATACATCGCCAACTTTAGCGACTTCATTGACATCTTCAACCCGTTGTGTTGAGAGTTCCTTCAAAGGAACGACCCCTTCAACGCCGGTACCTTGGATACCAACAATAACTTGTTTGTCGTCGTCAATTGCTAAGACTTCACCCTTAACAACGTCACCGACGTTGACTTCTGAGACACTGTTTAAAGCGTCTAAAAGTTCTTTTTTCTCATTTTGACTGTTTTCATTTTCACTCATGCAAATTTCCTCCTGTCAACAATAACTCTAACCTATATCATAGCTGAAAATGCCATGAAAAGCTAGTCTAAAGCACCAACTTGTGCAATTAGATTGTTGAACTTTGTTTTTTTATGATAGCCGCAATGGCAGCCACCACTTCTTCGATCGACATTGGCGTCGTATCGACCAAGACCGCGTCTGCGGCTTGGGTCAGTGGTGAAACCTTGCGAGTTGAATCCTTATGATCACGGAGCTCAATTTCTGCTTGTAATTGTGCAAGCGGTGTATTGATCCCTTTGGTAATATTTTCAGCGTACCGGCGCTTAGCGCGTTCCGCTGCAGAAGCAACCAAGAAAATCTTCACTTCTGCTTTTGGTAAAACGGTCGACCCAATATCGCGGCCATCCATGACGACACCGCCAGCCGCAGCAATCTGACGCTGATGGTCCGTTAACAATGCGCGCACTTTTGGCAAGGCGGCAATTGTTGACACATTATTAGTCACGTCTGGTTGGCGAATTGCAGCGGTGATGTCTTCATCGTTAGCAAATACTAACTGATCAGGTTCACCTGGCTTGAAACTAATCGTCAGTGATCCCATCATCTTGGCCACCGCGTCGTCATCTGCTAGTGGCACCTGATGGGTCATCGCCCAATAGGTTACTGCGCGATACATGGCGCCAGTATCCACGTAAATATAGCCAAACCGTTTGGCAACTAGTTTAGCAACGGTACTTTTCCCAGCCGAAGCTGGACCATCAATGGCCACTTGTAATGCTTGTTCTGCCATAAAGGTTAAATCCTCACAATTCTAAAAATCGCGTTTTTAACGGACACGTAACCGTTGACCAGCTGAAATTGTCGAGCCAGATGATAAGCCATTCAATTGCAATAACTCATCCACTGAAATTCCAGCGTTGGTCGCAACCCGGTAAACCCCTTGCCCAGCAGCAACCGTCACATACTTTTCACCAGATTCTGATGATTCGCTGCTACTGTCACTACTCGCCGAGCTCGAAGATTCAGCCGTACTAGATTCAGTTGACTTGGACTCAGCCTTACTACTAGCCTTAGCTGCGGCTTTGGAACTTGCTAATGCCAAGCTACTACTTTTAGCAGCAGCCTTCTTCTTAGCAGCAACCGACTCACTCGACTTGTCGGCTGCTTTTGACGCTGATTTGGCTGCCGTACTTGAAGCTTTTTTCTTCGAGCTGGAGCTGGCAACCTGTTCAGTCTGTTGCGGATTATTCAATGAATTTTTCTTCACCAAAAAATAACCAATTGGTGCAAGCGCAAGCAACAAAATTAAAACCACTAGAACGGTGGTTAACGTAGAATTACTGCTATCCTGTTTACGTTTTTGAGTTCGCGATAAATTGCCTGAATCATCCCGATCGTCTTCAAAAGTTTTATCCCATGGTTTGTCTTTTTGGGATTTTTGATCATCATTTTTTTGACTCATAGGGTGTTCCTCCTCAAAAAACTTTCACCAAATATTGTAACATAACGCCTAACTGATTTCTTTAAGAATTTTGTAAAAACAATTGTGCTAAAATCTGTTGCCATGGGGTTGTTGCCGCTTGCGGCGTCTTTGCACTGGCGGTTAACCCTAGTTTATCGAGTGGGAGTGGTTCCCCAGCAAGCTGGCAACAGTGCGGTGTATGGGCCGGCGCGGCCTCATTAAAGTAAGTCATCAAAACCGCCCGCCGACAGGTTTTCGTCTGGATATAAGTTAATAGTTGCGCCAGTTCAGTTTCTTTCGCCCGTTGACGTTTTTCAAATTGGGCCGTAACCTGCTCAACTGAATAGCCATGGGTCCAATAATACTGCAAAACCGCGCTTAAATCCGTCCCCGGCGCTTGTTCTTGTTGAAATCGTTGCTGATCACGTCGAATTTCGATGGGACTCGCCATCGTTAGATCATTAAGATTACGGACCAATTGTTCATCGCCAGGCGCATACAGTAAAACTGCTAATGCTGGCTCGCCATCACGACCAGCCCGCCCAATTTCTTGGACATAATCAGCTAAATTATTAGGCAAATGATAGTGAATGACTTGGCGAATATCCGCTTTATTAATGCCCATGCCAAATGCCGAAGTTGCACAGATGACATCTAGGTCACCGGCCATAAACTGCTGCTGAATCTTGAACCGGTCTTCCGCCGACAGTCCGGCGTGATAGGCAGCGACCCGTAAGTTCGTGGTAGTCCGCAGCCACTCCGCAATCAGGTCCGTCTGACGTTTGGAGCTAAAATAGACGATACTTGGTCGTTGCACGGCCAAGACTAGTTGCTGCAACCGCGTCCGCTTGTCCGCCTCGGAAGCCACTTGTTCGACCGCCAAGTAAATATTGGGTCGATTGACCGAATAGATCACTTGTTGGGCGGCTGGAACTTGCAATTGCGTCAAAATATCCTGACGTACCTTGTCAGTCGCCGTCGCGGTTAACATCAGTGTTAGTGGCTCACCAAGGGCTTGCTTTAACGCGCCTAACGATAAATAATCAGGGCGAAAATCCGGTCCCCAAGTCGAGATACAGTGTGCCTCATCAATCACTAACAAGCTGATTGTCGTCGCTTTGAGTGCCGTTAAAACTGGCGGTTGTTTCAACATTTCCGGTGAGATAAATAAGAATTTTAATTGGGTTAAATGAGTCAAAATCGACTGACGACTACCGTAGTCCAACTGAGAAGTTAACGCCGCAACTTGCTTCTCACCCTGATAATTCAGTCGGGCAACTTGATCCTGCATCAATGAAATCAATGGTGAAACCACAATCACTAGCCCTGGGACGAGTGATCCAACCAGCTGATAAATAAGTGACTTACCGGTACCGGTCGGCAGTACTGCTAACACGTCTTGACCGGCCAACAAATCGCTAATGACTTGATATTGCCCTGGCCGAAATTCGTCGAACCCATATTTATTCTTTAATAATTGGTAAAGGGCTTCACGCTGCATCATGACACCTCATAATCTGATAGAGTCGGAACCAAAAAAAGTCCATCTCCGGCAAGACCGCTTGCACCGTTTGAAAACGCCAAGTCTCAATGACCGGATTGTCAGCAAAGATTGCCGCAAGTTGTGTTACCCGCGTGGGCGTCAACAATTCCGCGGCCGGGAAATCCGGCCACAAGATAGCAACTTCTAACAAGTGTTCACGCACCGTGCTCAATTTCAATCGACGGCGCTGCGAAATCTGTGCCAAACTCTCACCAGTTTTATAGTCCTGATAAGTTTGCCAGGCGCTACTGCTCACCGGATTCGGTTTTAAGTACGGCTGTAACAACGCCGCCAGTGGCGTCCCTGGATTTTCTTTCAACCACGCAACCCAGTGACAACTCAAGTCTTTCCGCATGACCAAAATTTCAATTGGCTGCCGATCAACTTGTGCTGCCAACTGTTGATCCGTTTGGCCCGGAAAGTTAAAGCCAGTTAAGCTTTGACTGAACACCGTAGCTAATTCTGACGACTGTGTTTGTAAAAAAGATGTTAGTTCCTGATAAATTTGTTGTCCAAGTGTCGGACGCTGCCACTGTCGAAACCACTGTTTGACCGTCCGCTGAATGCGTCGGTCGGTAGTAATCGGATAATATCGGCGTTGCTGGTGGACGGCTTCTGACACCACTTGCAAAGCCAGTTGGCTCGTAGCCGTGAATTGGCGGACATCCGCCGATTGAAAGCCTTCCCACGCCGTTGGCAAATATAGCGTAGTCATTAACTGCTGTTGATGTTGTTCCCCAGCCGGGGTCAACTTCAAATACCCCGGATCGGTTGTGACTAACCAACCCGCAGTCACTAACTGTTGGGTCGCCGCTTCAAAGGTCGGTAGCGCGACACCATGCCAACTGTCTAATAGGGACAAGGTCCCCGTCGTTAGCCCCGCAAATAATGTTGAGACCGTTCGCTTGCCGCGTAAGACATTAAACAACGCTTTCGGTCGGCGTGGTGCCGTTGTAAATAACAATAAGAGATAATCAGCAAACAATCCGGCACCTTCTTTCAACGAGTTAAGCTCATTAAGCATAGCATGTAACCACCCTGCTGACCAACTCAAAAAGGAATCAAACCGGTCACGTCGACTGATTTGATCCCTTGATTTTAATTGTTAATTAGCGATTGAAACTCGCTTAATTTAAATGCGGCTCATTAATTGGTTACGACTGCCTAGCCACTTTGCCAAGCGATGGTAGACCAACCAGAAGACGCCACCGACCAAGAGTCCCTTGATCAGATTAAACGGCACGACGGCGATCAAAACTAATGTATTTAGTGACACACTCAATTTCATTCCCATGACCTGCATGTAGAACGGCAGGACAAAGGTTAGATTTGCCAACGATTCCACAATCACCAGTCCAACTGTCGCTAACACAATCGCCAACGGCATCCGCCACTTTTCATTACCCCGGTAATAACGTAAAACCAAGGCAAACGCTAAGATTAAGACGGCTGATCCTAAGAAGCTCGCCAAAGAACCAATCAAATCCGGTAAAGCGAACCCCATTGTAGCTGAATGAAGGAATAATTTGACCAAGGTGATGGCAAAAGCACCACCCATCCCGTATAAAAACAGCCCGATCAAGATCGGAATATCTGAGAAATCAATCTTCATCCAAGCGGCAATTGGAATAATTGGAAACTCCAACAGCATCAAAATATAAGCACACGCGCCGAGCAAGGCAATGCCCACTAGTCGGCGTAACGTTGTTTGTTGCATAACGCACCCTCCTATGGGTCATCTTCAATGAACCGCTTTGACCTTTTCCACAAAAAAACGCCCGACAACAAAAGAACTGTCATCAGGGCGGGTTTATTTGCGAATTTATGCCAAATAAGCTCGATCTTCTTTATACCAGACTTTAACTGTCGACTTTGGAATTACACCAAATCACTATGCTTGCACATAGGTCGCGGGCTTTAACCGCCGGTCGGGAATTACACCCTGCCCTGAAGATGAACCAAGTATTATTTTTTTAACAACTCCAGTTTACACACTTAAACCGAGAATTGCAAGCGCTATCGTTCACCTTTTAACTTGCTAATTTCAATTGGTTTAAGTTTTCGATATTCACCCGCTTGCAAACTTTGCAAGTCTAGGATGCCATAGCGCTCGCGCTTTAGCTTAGTTACAGGGTGTCCGATTGCAGCCATCATCTTCTTAACCTGATGATTGTGACCTTCGTGAATCGTCAGTTGAACCAACGCATTTTGCTTCTTATGATCACTATCTAACAAATTCGATTTAGCCGGCGCAGTCGTGCGGCCATCAATTTCAACGCCTAAACGCAGTTGTTTTAGGTCAGCATTCGTGGGCACACCTTCGACCTTCGCCAAGTATGTCTTCTTAACTTCGTATTTCGGATGAGTCAAGCGGTTGGCTAAGGCACCATCGTTAGTCATAATCAATAAACCGGAAGTATCGTAATCTAACCGACCAACCGGATAGATTCGTTCAGGGACATCTTTAAAGTAATCCATGACCGTTTTACGGCCGCGCTCATCATGGACCGTTGTCACGACACCACGTGGCTTATAAAAGAGATAATAAACGAGTTTTTCAGCTAGAATTGGCGTGCCATCGACCTCAATGTGGTCATGCCGTTCAAACTTCTCACCTAATTCAGTCACCGTTTTACCGTTGACCTTCACATGGCCGGAAGTGATTAAGACTTCTGACTTGCGTCGTGACGCAACCCCAGCTTCAGCCATAATTTTTTGTAATCGTTCTGCCATTAATTTTCCTCACTATCTGGATGTTCTCCGTTGAGTTTTGCTTGAAATGCGGTTAAAAACAGATCCGTTTCCGGCGCCGGATGCTCACTATCTGTCAGGGCATCCAGATCAATCGCCGGTAAGTCATCGAGTGATTTTAACCCAAAATAATCTAAAAATAATTCGGTCGTGCCATAAAGAATCGGCCGGCCTGGTTCGCTTAAGCGTCCAGTTTCAGTGACTAATTGACGTAAGACTAACTTTTGAATCGTCGACCCACTTTGGACACCGCGAATCTCATCAATCTCAATTCGCGTTAGCGGTTGTCGATAAGCGATAATTGCCAAAACTTCCAATGACGCTTGCGACAAACTAGTCGACAACGGCGCTTCAAAGTAACGCTTAAGCACTGGCGCCAGTGCGGCCTTAGTGGCTAAGCGATAAGTATTCTCGGTTGATAAGATGACCAGTGCACAGTCGGTATCGTCAGCGTAGCGCGTCGCCAATGTCGTTAGCATCGTGTTGATTGCTGGTTTGGCAAAGCCCGTGGCGTGTTCAATCTCTGCAACCGTCACGCCCTCGTCTCCAGCGACAAAAAGTAATCCTTCAATCTGTTCAATGTTCGTCATGCGTTTCATCCTGTCGTAAATATAAGTGAATGGGACCCAGTTGTGCCGTTTGTAACAGGGTTACCTGAGCCTGCTTGGTTAATTCTAACACAGCCATAAAAGTTGTGACTAGCATATCATCACTAGCGCTCGGCGTAAACAGCGTCGCAAAATCAACGCCTTCTGGCTCAGTCACTAAGCGCTGACGCACTTGTTTCATTCGCGTCTCAATCGTCACTGGGTCTGCGGTCACCGTTTTTGTTAACGGTTGGGCCCGTCGCCGCTTCGCAACCAACTGTCGAAAGGCCGCTTGCAAGTCAGCTACCGTAATACCAGACGTGAGCTGTGGTGTCGGCAATTCCGCCGGCATCAACATGGCTTCACGGGTAAAATGCTGACGACGCGCTTGTTCCTTCACTCGGAGTTCGCCTGCCGCTTCTTGATAGACTTTATAGGCTAACAATTCCGCCACTAACGAATCACGAGGATCTTCATCTTCTTCAATATCCTCATCATCTGCTGGCGCTTGCGGTAAGAGATAACGGCTTTTAATTGTCATTAACGTTGCCGCCATCACCAAATAGTCCCCCGCAATATCGAGCTGGAGTGCTTGCATCGAGTGCAAATAATCCAAGTATTGCTTCGTGATGGCCGCGATTGGAATATCATAAATATCCATTTTATTTTGGCGTATCAAATGTAATAAGAGGTCCAAAGGCCCTTCAAATTCCGAGATTTTAATGGTGATCGGTTGTTCGTTGTTCATCACGACTTCGCTCCCATGCACCAATGATTGGTGCCATTTCTAACGTTCCCATGACCCGTTGTTGCGGGTACAGAGCTGCCAATTCGTCCAGCATTTGTTGTAAATTTTGTGGATGCCGTTCTTCCGGCGATAATGAGGCATGGTGGACCAGCACAAAATCGGACCCAACTTCGATGCCAATGATCCCACAAAAGTCCCCATCCGCTTGACGCCACAAGTAGAGTTGATGATTATTCGTTGCTTGGTACCACTGCATTTCAGTTTGTAAATGGGTAATTTCTTTAAAATCTGGAATAAAGGACAGTAACCCCATGGCAACTTTTTCATAATCCTTGCGATATTTGACTAGCATCTGAACCTCCTAACTACGCCCGCGGATGATACTTGTTATAGACTTCCGCCAGCCGTTTCTTCGTAATATGGGTATAAATCTGTGTCGTTGAGATATCGGCGTGGCCCAATAATTCTTGAACCACCCGCAAATCAGCACCATTCTCTAAAATATGCGTTGCAAATGAGTGCCGTAACGTATGTGGTGTTACGTCTTTTTCAATCCCGGCAGCCTTAACTTGGGCTTTCAGATTTTTCCAAACGCCTTGCCGCGTCAATTGACCCCCGTGATTATTTAAAAACAGGTAATTATTGCGGCGTTTAGCTGAGACCAGTTTTGGGCGGGCCGTTTTTAAATAACGCTCCACAAAGTCAATCGCAACATCCCCAATTGGAATGATCCGTTCCTTATCACCCTTCCCAATGGTTTGAATCAAGCCAAGGTCCAAGTGTAAATCATCCAGCTTCACATTAATCGTTTCACTGACACGTAACCCAGTCGCATACATCACTTCCAACAACGCCCGATCGCGGAGTCCTAGCGTCGTATCGATTTTCGGCACCGCCAGTAGTCGTTCCACTTCATGAGCCGATAATACTTGTGGCAAATGTTGCGCCCGTTTGGGGGTGTCGATTTTAAGCATCGGATCACTGTCGATCACATGCATCTGTGCCAGATATTGGAAAAACTTCCGTAAACTAGACACCGCATGGATAATCGTATTGCGGGCCTTGCCTTGCTCATCCAACACTTGTAAATAGTTTAAAACAACGTAACGATCAACCTGATTAAACGACGTCATTTTTTGCGTGGTTAAATAGCCAGCAAATTCAGTCAGATCCTGCTGATAACTTTTTAAACTGTTCGTAACTAAACCGCGCTCGACACGCAAAAAATGCAGGTAATCAGCAAGCTGGTCCTGCATCGTTTGATTAATCGTCGGCTTCGTCATTATTAACCTCAGTTAATTTAATTTCGCCCGGTTGCTGCGTGATCAACCGTTGTTTTAATAAATTACCGACAGCCCGTTTGAATTGGCCCTTACTAATATTAAAGTAAGTTCGAATATCTTCAGGATCGCTCTTGTCCCAGAATGGCAAACTATGATCGGCTTGATGTTGCAGTGCTGCCAACAACATTTGCGCATCATCACCGATTTCTTCGTAGCCGCGGGGCTTCAAAGACAGGTTTAGTTCGCCATCACGAAGATGACCAATCACCCGTGCCTTCATATGTTGGCCTAACCGAGGTTCTTGATCGCGTTCAGAAGGATGTACGAAGCCTAAATGGCCATCATCAGTAATCACAGACGTCCCCGCCATCTTTAATCGAAAAACCGTCACTTGGGTATCTGTATTCTTCATTTGATCACGGTCATACGGCGTCGCCATATCGGCGAAAACCGTTTGATCCGCCAAAGTACCCCATAGACGGTCTTTATTGTCACGATCTAACTTGACTAATAACCGATCATCTTTTTTAGGCCAGAGGCGACTAATTGTTGGTAATTCATCCAGTGAAACCACTAAATCCTTGTTGGGTAACCCAACGTCAACGAACACACCTAAATCATGACGGGTCCGCACCACGGTTCCCCAGACATAATTTTCAAATGAGATTTTTGGAATAAACCGCGTTAATTGCGCTTGATGGTTTTCATTTTCATATACAAATCCTTCATACAAACCACCGATATGCAATGGCTTTTCAGGTTCTTGTTTGTCGACCCATAATGTTTGTCCATTGACTTGAACAAAATAGGCGTCATCATTTTCATCAGTCACTTTTGCAGTGACAACTGTTCCCATAATACTAGCTTCCATAGTTAACTCCTTTAAATTACTGCAAACTTAAATGTAAGACCTGAATAATGCAATAAGTAATGCCGGCCGCGATAACCGGTCCGGCCGCAATGCCACGTAATAACACCACACCCATGATGGTTCCAAAAACTAGGGCCACGGTGATTTCTGGTGAGGCACTCAATAGCCCCACACCATGAAATGACAGCACCGAAACCAAGACACCACAGGCCACAGCAATCCAACCCACGGGTGACTTGAAGGCATGCCATAAATCACGAAAGCCGATTTGACCCGTCGCGATGGGGATCAAGATGGCAACGGTAATTACCGTGACACCCCAATTGATGCCTTTTTGACCGATCGTCGTTAATAACTTACTCGTGTTGGGAATTAGTTTAATCACCAATACGACCAAGGTAGCAATTTGAAGTGATTGATTTTTACCCAACCAGGCGATTAATAATATTGCTAATAAAAATAGCCAGCTTTCCATACGACACCTCACGTGTTATTAATTGTAACCGAAAACGCCCCAGATAGCGAGGATTGGTCATAAATTATCAGTCGACCAATCTTTCACCGGAACCAGATAAAATGGCCGTGTCGTGCAATAACTATGTAATAAAAAAGCCGCCGCTAAGCGACGACTTTTCAAATTCAGGTTTAAGTGAATTTTATAAGGCGTTTGAAGCACCGCGGTAAACGATCCCACGACGTGAATCAACGGTGATCAATTGACCATCAGAGATTACAGTAGTAGCATCCTTAACACCAACGATGACAGGAATACCCATTGAGATACCGACAACAGCAGCATGTGAAGTTAAACCGCCATTTTCAACAACCAAAGCGCTAGACTTTTCAATTGCTGGCAAGTAGTCTTTGTCAGTGGTCTTAGTAACTAAGACGCCACCTTCAACGGCCTTGTCGATTGCTTCTTGTGCAGAAGTTGCGATAACTGCTTTACCGATAACAGTTTCGTCACCGACACCTTGACCATCAGCTAAACGAGAACCAATTAATTGGATCTTCATGATGTTAGTTGTACCGCGTTCGCCAACTGGCACACCGGCAGTGATCAAGATTAAGTCGCCTTCCTTGGCAAAGCCAAGTTCAACAGCCTTTGAAGCAGCTAAATCGAACATGTCATCAGTAGTTTCTGGTTTGTCAGCGATGATTGGTTGAACACCCCAGTTAACCATTAAACCACGTTGAGTCCGTTCGTCAAAAGTGATAGCTAAGATATCAGCATCTGGACGGTACTTCGAAATCATCTTAGCAGTGTAGCCAGATTCAGTCGCAGCAACGATAGTCTTGATACCAAGGTTCTTAGCAGCACGAGCAATCGCGATACCGATAGTTTCAGTAACACTAGTCTTGTCGAAACGGTTCAATTGTAAGTTGCCGTTTTCAGCTAACGTGTTTTCGGCCTTTTGGTCGATCTTAGCCATCATGGCAACTGATTCAACAGGGTAAAGCCCATTAGCACTTTCACCAGAAAGCATCGTTGCGTCAGTACCGTCAAAGACAGCGTTGGCAACGTCAGATGCTTCGGCACGAGTAGGACGTGGGTTTTCTTGCATTGAATCAAGCATTTGAGTAGCAGTAATAACTGGCATGCCCAAAGCGTTACATTTCTTGATCAAGCTCTTTTGTACCAAAGGCACATTTTCAGCTGGAATTTCAACACCCATGTCACCACGAGCAACCATCAAACCATCACAAACCTTAAGAATTTCATCGACGTTGTCGATACCTTCTTGTGATTCGATCTTAGGGAAGATTTGAACGTGTTCCATATGCTTTTCTTCAAGTAATTCACGGATGTCTAAGACATCTTGTGGCTTACGAACGAAAGAAGCAGCAATGAAGTTGATTTCATGATCCAAACCAAAACGAATATCGTCTGAGTCTTTTTCAGTAATCCCAGGTAAGTTGATAGAAACGCCAGGAGCGTTAGTACCTTTACGTGAACCTAAGACACCGGCGTTTTGGACAGTGGTAACCAATTCGCGGTTAGCTTCGTCTTTTTCGTCGATCTTCATGTCTAATAAACCATCATCGAAGAGGACATGACCACCTACATGAACATCGTCAAATAGGCCATCATAGGTAACGGCAATTTTATCCTTGGTTGATTCAAGTGAATCGTCCATGGTAATACGTACCTTATCACCGATCTTGTATTCAGACTTACCGTCTTTTTGAACAGTCGTCCGAATTTCAGCACCCTTAGTATCAAGCATGATACCAACGGTCTTACCCGTAATCTTTTCTGCTTCATGAACCTTGTTTAAACGATCCAAATGTTCTGCATGGTCACCATGTGAGAAGTTAAAGCGGAAAATATTTGCGCCGGCTTCGATCAATTTAACAATAGTGTCAGTATCGGTGCTGGCAGGACCAAGTGTTGAAACAATCTTGGTTTTCTTCATAAGAAAAATCTCTCCCTTGAAAGTTTTTATAAAAAGACATTTACGTCATTTTTATCAAATTAGTAAGAAACAAGTTAGTTAAATGAGATTTCGTCATTTAACTTGGCTAGTGACGCTTCAGTTTCATGCTTTGAATCAAAAAGATCAAGCATACTGTGGTTCACTAACTCATTGTGTTGGATGCCGACTGCTAAGCCACCCTTACCGCTAAGTAAGAGTTCAATCGCATAGGCGCCCATCTTGCTGGCCATGACACGGTCTTTAGCAGTTGGACGACCACCACGTTGCATATGGCCAATCGTGTTAGCACGAGCATCAAAGTCACCATATTGTGATAACTTTTCAACAAATTCATCCGCACCCATAACGCCTTCTGCCAACACAATAATATTACTGCGATGACCGTTAGCGCGGTTGTGTTTGATTTTGTTAGCGACACTTTCCATATCCCAATCGCGTTCAGGTACGATAATTTCATCGGCACCGGCAGAAACACCAGCCCACAATGCAACGTCCCCAGCGCCACGACCCATAACTTCCACAACGAATGTCCGGTCATGACTGTGAGCCGTATCCTGAATCCGATCGAGGGCTTCAACGTCGGTGTTAACCGCCGTATCGAAACCAATCGTGAAATCAGTGAATGGAATATCATTATCAATGGTCCCAGGAAGACCAATTGTGTTGTAGCCATGTTCAGTTAAACGTAAGGCTCCATGATAAGACCCGTCGCCACCGATAACGACCAAGGCATCGATACCGAATTTCTTCAGTTGTTCGATCCCTTTCAATTGACCTTCGACGTGTGCGAATTCTGGATAACGGGCAGAATAAAGTAACGTTCCGCCTTCACCAACAACACCGTCTAAATCTACTGATTCTATTTTATGAATGTCACCAGCAACTAATCCGGCAAAGCCGTAATTAATGCCGTATGCTTCTAACCCTTCGGCCATTGCTTTACGAGCAACGGCACGAACGGCCGCATTCATACCAGGCGCGTCGCCGCCACTGGTTAAAATACCAATGCGTTTCATTTTTTCACCTCAGGCAATAAATTGAGTTCGTAACTCCATAAGTGATTTTAACACTTTTCATAAAAGTTGTCTGTTCTTTTTTGAAAATAGTAGCAATTAAAAACGCCGTCATATCAAGGGATTACGCTTTTCATAACAACATTATCGCGACCTAATAGGCTTGTAAGCGCTCCAATCATTTTAGCATCATCGTGGACCCAATACTGTGAATTTAGTTCAACGGTCTTACGAGCCACGCTGGAATAAATCAAGACGGGATTTGGTCCGGAAAATTGACATAAAATTGCCAGGATTTCCTTTTGAACAGATGCTGTCGCCGTTTCCGGTTGTAACCGCAAGAACAATTGACCAGTCGGTGCCGGGAAACTATCGGCGAGTTGCCATTGATTAACAATGACTTGTAACCCACGCTTCACTTCGACTTTGCCGCTAATCAAGACAATACTGTCAGGCTTAAGCGTCTCTTGCAGCCGTTGGTACGTGGTTGGAAAAATCGTCAAATCGATTTCACCAGACAAGTCGCTGCCCGTCGCAAAGGCCATTTGTTGTCCGCGCTTCGTCCGAATGACGCGAATCTTGGTAATATAAATTAATAATTTAACATTTTGCTCAGCACTGAGCGCACTGACTAGCGTCGTTTTTTGCTGTTGAGCTAACCACTTATATGATTCAACTGGGTGACCAGAAACATAAGCACCCAGCACCTCAGCTTCCTTGGCTAACCGTTCGGCCAAGGGCAGCTCCGGTTGCTTTTTGATTTTAGGGGCCAGCGTCGCAAATAAGCTCATGCTGTTGCCAGCCAGTTCAGCACTCGACATTAACTCGGGCACACTTGTCAGTAATTCTGCTCGATTCAAGCCAAAATGGTCTAAGGCCCCCGCATAGATCAACGCGTTCATTAAATCGGCTTTCAGCCACTTGGGGTCTAAACGTTGCATGAGTTGTTGCAAATTTTTAAACGGGCCATTCGCTTGTCGCTCAGCAATGACACTCGCAATAAAGTCCCGTCGTAGCCCCTTGATCGAACTCAGGCCAAATGTCAGCGCCTGACCGTCCCAATCAAAATACGCCCCGCTGACGTTAATGTCCGGTGGCACCACTTTGACGTGATGTTGTTTGGCTTCAGCCAAGTATTGTTTTAGTTTAGTCGCATTGCCAAGAATTGAATTCATCAGTGAAGCAAAGAAAGCACCAGAATAATGAACTTTCAAATAGGCCAATTCGAACGCCATTTTACTGTAAGCGACCGCATGGGAACGATTGAACCCATAGTTCGCAAACTGTTCGATATATTGATAAACCTGAGTCGCGACTGCTGGCGTAAAGTGTTGTTTCTCGGCACCATCAATGAATTTTTGTTGCATTTCATCGATAACAGTTTTTTTCTTCTTACTCATGGCTCGCCGCAATAAATCGGCTTCGCCAAGACTAAAGCCTCCCATGACCGCCGCTACCTGCATCACTTGCTCCTGATAGACCAAAATACCATAAGTTGGTCCCAAAATCGGTTGAAGTTCCGGCGCAGCATACGTCACTGGCTCACGCCCTTGTTTGCGCGCGATGAAGTGATCAATGTTTTCCATTGGTCCTGGCCGATACAAGGCATTGACTGCTGCGACTAATTCAAAATTGTCCGGGTGCAATTTACGCAACACGTTGCGAATTCCGGCCGATTCAAACTGGAAAACACCAGAAGTATCGCCCGCCTGAAACAGTTTTAACGTTTCGGGATCGTTTAAATCAATCTTAGTAATGTCTAAAGCCTGCCCCGTTTGACGCTGGACATAATGCAAGGCGCTCGCCAGTAATGACAGATTCCGGAGTCCTAGGAAGTCCATTTTCAGCAATCCCACGGCTTCCACGGTGTCCTTCGTATATTGCGTCATCATCATCGTTTCACTGCCCGCTTGAAGCGGCACGATTTCGATTAACGGCACTTGACTGAGCACGACTCCGGCGGCATGCGTTGAATAGTGCCGAGGCAAACCCTCGATTCGTTTGGCAGTTTCAAATAATAGTCGATTCTTGCTTGAATCGGCTATTAAATTTTGCAACCGCCGTGAATCTTGGTAAGCCTGTGTTAGCGTAATGTGAAACTGATTAGGAATAGCTGCACTCCAATCACTCATTTCAAAGGTCGACAGCCCAAAGACACGGCCAACGTCACGTAAGGCTTGTTTGGCCGCTAATGTCCCAAACGTAATAATTTGCGCCACGCGGTCATGGCCGTATTTATCATGAACATAAGCTAAGACTTGCTCACGCCGATTATCGGGAATATCCAAGTCAATATCGGGCATGTTCGCCCGTTTGGCATTCAAGAAACGTTCAAACAATAGCCCATACTGCAACGGATCAACATCCGTGATTTTCAGCACGTACGCCACCAATGACCCAGCTGCCGAACCACGACCAGGACCAGTTGTGATGTCAGCGCGATGCGCATAATTCATGACATCCCAAACAATCAAGAAATAATCGTCAAAGCCCATCTGATCGATAACTTGCAATTCGCGATCTAAGCGATCATGATAAGGCGCCGGATCAACATCCGTAGTCATCACTTTGAGACGTTCATTCAGCCCTTGTTCACAGAGTTGCCGTAAATATTGATTGGCTGGCTGCTGTTGTGGGGTTGGAAAATGTGGTAATTGCGGCTTTTTAAAGACCAGCTCAACCTGACAAGCCGCCGCAATCGTGTTGGTTGCTTCAATCGCCGCCGTCAAATTTAATGATAAATATGCAGCTACCAGTTCAGCTGAAGATCTGAGGTAATGTGATCCAGCAATTCCTTGCAAATTTTCTGGCTGATCGATTTGTTGCCCACTTTCGATTGCCCGTAACACCGAAACGGCAAAATAATCCGTGGCCTGAACGTAATCGACCGGATCTAGTGCGACAATCGGTAGCTGTTGCGCGCTCGCAAACGACACAAGTGTCGTGCGTAACGCCGGCGATTGATCTAAGGAAACGCCTAGGTATAGGCTGTCTGCATCACAACTGTTTTTCAACGCTTGGACCCAGCTGGCCGCCACTTGTGATTGGTCTTGTTGCAACAAAGCCACGAGTTCGCTGTCCTTAGCCGGCGTCATCACAATTAAATGCCCCAAGTGTGGCAAAATCGCACTCAGTGGCAACGGCGTGTCTGCCGGTGCCGTTTGCTTCAGCGTTGAGAGTTGCATCAAATTTTGATAGCCGGACCAATCTTTAGCTAAGACGACTAATTTGAAGGTTTGCTCAGCTAACTGACTGCCCGCCAATTCTAGCGTAATGCCAAGAATTGGCGTCATCTGAGCTTGACGACAGGCATTGTAAAAATCAACGATACCATACATCACATCCACATCCGTTAAAGCCAAAGCCGTATAACCCTGCTTCTTAGCAGTCTGAACCAGCTCCGTGACCGTGCTCGTACTCTGTAATAGGCTGAAAGTACTCATCACCTGTAATGGCACGACCTGCATGTTTACGTCTCCCTTCTTTAGTTTAATTAAACTTATTATACCAAACCCTTGTTCCATAAAGCAGTGATAAGGCAATTGCTTTTCTAGTTGGTTGTGCTAAAATTACTTTCATTGGGAGGTGTTAGAAGATGACGAAACAACTTGTAGTTATTTTCTGGAGTGTCCTTTTTGGTGAAGTTATCGGTTATATTGGTAGTGCCTTGGAAACGATGACTTACAATCCAGGCGAGATCGGCATCGTTGCCGCGGTATTCGCTTTGGTTGTGGTAAATGGCATTTCACTAATTACTAATCATTCTATGCCCTTTAAAGGTTCAGAAAACAAATAAGCAAGACTAAACGAAAAAGCCACTGCAATTTTGACATTGCAGTGGTCCTTTTGTATACTCGATTATTTTTGCGTTGGCTTTTCATTTTCGAAAACCAAGTGATCATTCAACAAATTAATTTTTACTGTTGATTGTGGCGCCACCCGACCGGCAATAATCTCTTTTGCCAATGGTGTCTCCACATTATTGGTGATAAATCGCCGTAATGGTCGTGCACCATAAGCTGGTTCATAACCTTGCTTTGCTATCCATTGTTTCGCTTCATCAGAAATTTCAAGCGTGATTTCACGATCCTTTAAGCGCGAGGACAACCGGTCGATCAACTTGACCACGATTTGTTCAATCGCAGTTAACGTTAATGGTGTAAACATCACGATGTCATCAATTCGGTTCAAAAACTCCGGTTTGAAACGCGTTTGAACCAGTTGCATGACCTGCTGATGCGTCTCCGAGGACAAGTGACCTTGTTCATCCACCCCGGCCAACAATAATTCAGAACCAAGGTTAGAAGTCATAATTAAAATCGTATTCTTAAAGTCCACCGTCCGACCTTGACCATCCGTCAAACGACCATCATCGAGCACTTGTAACAAAATGTTAAAGACATCCGGATGAGCTTTTTCGATTTCATCAAATAAAACGATGGAATACGGATTGCGCCGGACTGCTTCGGTCAGTTGACCGCCTTCTTCATAGCCGACATAACCTGGTGCAGCACCAACTAGCCGTGATACGGATTCCTTCTCCATATATTCACTCATATCAATCCGAACCATATGGTCATCCGCATCAAATAAGTTTTCCGCTAACGCTTTCGCTAGTTCAGTCTTCCCGACCCCAGTTGGGCCAAGGAACATGAATGACCCCAACGGCCGATTTGGATCTTGCAGGCCAGCTCGTGATCGCAATACCGCATCGGAAACCGCATTAACCGCGGCGTCTTGTCCCACTACTCGTTCATGCAAATGATCGGCTAAATGCAGCAACTTCTCACGTTCCCCAGCCACCAACTTATTGACTGGAATCCCAGTCATCCGCGAAACAACATTGGCGACTTGGTCAGCCGTAACTGATTCTTCAACGAGCCAGTCAGCATGATGATCATTGGCCTCCATTTGCTTGAGCTCATCCGCCAACTTAGGGATTATGCCGTGTTGCAGCTTGGCGGCAGTTTCCAAATCATACTTGCTTTCAGCAGTTTCCAAATCGTGCTTAGCTTTGTCCAAAGCTGCTTTTTTATCACTTAACGCCTTTAAACTCTTCTTTTCAGCGTCCCAACGTTCCGCTAACGCACGTTGCTTTTCTTTCGCACTTGCTAACTCATGTTGTAGCTCGGCCAAGCGCTTGATTGACGCCTCATCCGTTTCAGTCTTCAAGGCGGCTTCTTCAACTTCTAGACGCATTAATTGCCGATTGACTTGATCCAATTCCGTTGGATTCGAATTCATTTCAACTCGAATTTCAGCGGAGGCTTCATCAATCAAATCAAGCGCCTTGTCTGGTAAAAAGTGATCCGTAATGTAACGATCTGATAATTTGGCCGCTGCGACCAACGCATTATCATGAATACGAACGCCATGATGAATTTCAAATCGTTCTTTCAAGCCACGTAAAATACTAATCGTATCATCAACAGAAGGTTCAGCGACGAGCACTCGTTGGAACCGCCGTTCAAGTGCCTTGTCCTTTTCCAAATACTGCCGATATTCATCTAGTGTGGTAGCCCCAATCAAATGGAGTTCGCCCCGAGCCAACATTGGCTTCAGTAAATTGCCGGCATCCATACTACCTTCTGTTTTACCGGCACCAACAATATTATGAATTTCATCAATGAACATGATGATCTGACCATCACTCTTCTTGATTTCCTTCAAAACCGCCTTCAACCGTTCTTCAAACTCACCACGATACTTCGCGCCGGCAATTAGTGATCCCATATCAAGGGAGAACAGCGTTTTATTCTTCAGATTTTCCGGAACATCGCCACGGACGATCCGTTGTGCTAAGCCTTCCACAATCGCGGTTTTACCAACACCGGGTTCACCAATTAAGACCGGATTATTCTTCGTTTTGCGTGACAGAATCCGAATCACATCTAAGATTTCCTCATCACGACCAATCACTGGATCTTGATTACCTTGTCGGGCGGCTTTAACCAAATCAACGCCATATTTTTCGAGTGCTTGGTACTGGTCCTCTTGATTTCGTGAGGTCACACGTTGTCCGCCACGAATTCGATCGACCGCGTTCTTCACTTGACCGGCAGTAATTCCTTGCTGGGTCAAATATTTGGTCAGTTGATCACCAGTTTGGGCCATTAATGCTAAAGCGACCGTATCTGTCGCTAAGAAGTCGTCACCTAACGACTTGCGTTTTTCATCCGCCGTCTGCATTAAAGTTGCCAAACTGCTACTCAGGCTTTGACCATATTGAACATTACCACCGCTAACGGTACTAATTTCGTCCAACTCACGATCTAGCTCCGTTTGTAACTGGTCTAAATCGGCGCCAGCTTCACTAAAAATCTGCCGAACTAATTCACCAGGTTGGGTTAAAAACTTAAATAGATGTGGCACCCCAATCTCTT
The DNA here is from genome assembly GCF_005405005.1 of Lactiplantibacillus daoliensis. GTDB lineage: Bacteria > Bacillota > Bacilli > Lactobacillales > Lactobacillaceae > Lactiplantibacillus > Lactiplantibacillus daoliensis. Next base: position 94,314 of record NZ_BJDH01000004.1, read on the forward strand.
GATGATGCCGTGTTTGGGCAATCTTTTGTGCCTCTGCTAAGGCTTGTTGTAAACTTTCCGTTAATTGTTCTGGATTCATATTCGATAACCTCCTCAAATTTAGGTTAGCAAAAAGGCAGCTTCGGAAGCTGCCAATTTCGGTTTGACCTTTATTGACCATTGCATTATATAACGAATGACCAACCTTGCCAACTATTTAGTTTCTTGAGCGTTATCTGCAATAATTTGTAACACGACGTCGACCGCTTGAGCCATGACTTGTTCGGAAACATATTCAAAACGACCATGCATGTTCTCGCCACCAGCGAATAAGTTTGGTGTTGGTAAGCCCATGAAGGAAATCTTCGAGCCATCAGTCCCACCACGGATTGGTTCAATGACTGGTTCAATTCCAAGTTTAACCATTGCTTGCTTAGCTAACTCAACGACCGTCATATCTTTTTCAATCACTTCGCGCATGTTGTAGTACTGATCCTTCATCTCAACTTTAACGTGCTCAACACCTAAGCGTTCATTGATTTTAGCCGCAACTGCCTTAAATAATTGCTTGCGAGCTTCAAAGTTTTCACGATCATGATCACGAATAATATAAGTTAACTTAGCATTGTCAACCATACCATCTAAGGCTAACAAGAAGAAGAACCCTTCACGACCCTTAGTCTTTTCTGGAACTTCGGCCGCAGGTAACCCATTTTGAAAATCAACGGCTAATTGAAGGGCATTGACCATCACACCATAAGCTTCACCAGGATGGACATTGACACCGCTGATCTTCACTTCGGCCTGGGCAGCGTTGAAAGTTTCATATTCCAATTCGCCTAAAGGCCCACCGTCAACTGTATAAGCAAAGTCAGCGTCAAAGTCAGCAACGTTAAAATGATCAGCGCCAGTTCCGATTTCTTCATCGGGGCCAAAACCAAAGCGAACAGTCCCGTGTTTGATTTCAGGATGAGCTAATAAATAACCGGCAACACTGAATAACTCTGCCACCCCAGATTTGTCATCGGCCCCCAACAACGTGTTCCCATCGGTCGTAATCAAGGTATGGCCCGCATAGTTTTTCAAATGTGGAAAAACTTTAGGATCAAGCTCATAACCACTCGTGCCAAGTTTGATAATTGATTGACCGTCATAATTTTCAACGATTTGTGGTTGGATATTTTCTGAGTTAAAGTCTGCGGTATCAATATGTGAAATAAAGCCTAAAGTTTTAACATCGGCAGCCGTATTAGCCGGTAAAGTTGCGAACACGTACGCACTTTGGGGGTCCTGGTGGACATTACTTAACCCCAAATCAGTTAATTTAGCCATGAGTTGATTCAAGAAAGCCGTTTCTCGTGGTGATGAAGGGACTGTCGTTGAAGCCTCGTCTGAACGACTATTAACTTTTACAAACGATAGAAAATCAGAAATTAAATTTGGATAGGTTGCCATCTGTGTTTCCTCCTCAAATTTTAAATAAATGTAAATGGATCCGTATTTAGTTTTGATGCGACCACTTCAAGTGACCAGTCATTTTCGACTTGCCACTGCTTGAATAAGGCCGTTAAATGTGGTTTACAAATACTTTCGATATGATGACCAGGATCGACTACTGACAATCCGGCAGCCAACATATCGTGTGCCGTATGATAATAAACGTCACCGGTCACATAAACCTGTGCACCCTTTTTTAGCGCCGTCGGGTAGAATTTACCCCCGTCACCACCGAGAACTGCCACTCGCTTAATCAGCGCATCCGGCGTTTGACTGACTAAGCGTAGCCCATCAACATTGAAGGCTGTTTTACATTGTTCCGCAAACGCTTGGACAGTCATTGGTTCAGCCAGCTCACCGATACGCCCCATATAATACTGATGACCATCACTGACTAATGGTTGCAACTGATAATCCCACTGATTTGTGGGAACAAACTGGTTCACACCAGTAACTGCACCCGCGACAGCATCCTGTAAAATATCGACGGTGAACTGTTCACCAGAATTGAACGCATAACGATCCAATTTGGCTCCCGCCTGCTTGGTCAAGTATTCTTGGACCGCCTCAACTTGATCGGTTGGGACAATGGCCGTCAATTTAACGGCATCCGCGTGATAACCAGCAACTAACCCCGTCACGTTTTGTAACTTCAAAGCCGCAGCCAGCCAGTCATTCATGCCACCATCGGTACTATCGAGATTCGTGTGAGCCGCGTAAACGACAATATGATGGGCTGCAATCTTCGCGTACATTGCTTTTTGGGGATCTTGATAGTCTAAATTATTGGCCGGTCGAAACATAACTGGGTGATGTGCAAATATCATATCCGCACCAATCTCAATGGCCTCATTAACAACTTCTGGCCGAACATCTAATGTCACGAGAACTTTATGGATCGCTTGATTAGGATCGCCGATTTGTAACCCACTTGGATCACGGTCCCATTTCAAAGTTAATGGTGCAAACTGCTCAAAACGTTGGATTAACTCATTTGCCAACATCTGATAAGACTCCCTCAATTAATTGAATTTTAGTCTGTGCCGCAGCTAAATGTGCTGTTGGCGCAACCTTAGCCTGTTGCATCTGAGCAACGGCCGCTTGAGAACGTGCTAGTTCTCGCTGCCACTTGGCCACAAAAACTGGTGATTTTTCGATTACCAGGAATGGACCAAATAATTGTTCTTTGTCCGTATAGTAAACTTCATCCGTTGACCGATCTGCGACAATCACCTCATAGGTATGACCATCTTCTGCCAAGATTCGCTCAGCGGTAATCTTAAACTGATTGGCCATCAACCAAGCACGGACCGTGGCTTCACCAACATTTGGCTGTAACACCAGTCGTTTGACGCCCGTTAATGCGGCTGAACCAGTTTCTAAAATGTGGCGAATTAGTGGACCACCCATGCCGGAAATCGTAATCGTATCAATGTGATCAGCAGGTTGAATCGCTGCCAATCCATCTGCCAGGCGCGCCACAAGCTGACCGCCCAGCTGTAGCTTGGCAATCTCATGCCGCGCATTTTCAAATGGCCCTCTGACGACTTCACCGGCCACGCCGTAACTAATTCGTTGATTCAACACCAAGTTAGCCGGTAAGTAGGCATGATCTGAACCAATGTCGGCCACCCGTGCACCTTGTGGTACGAAGGCTCCGACCGTTGCTAATCGTGCTGATAATTGTTTGGCATCCACCGACATAACCCCTTTTTTTGTTGTATTTTAAATCGCTTTCCTGGGTTTATTTTACCATTATTTATCACGCTGTCAGTGACAATCAGCTAAATTAATCGCAATATATTTTGATGAATTTTAAATGAGTCACCGTACTCTTGCGTAACTGACAACTGTAAAGGAGACAGTGGTAGCTCACTGCGCATTAAATCTCAGTCGTTTACTATTGAAGTCAACCAAACCGAGGAGTGTTTAAAGATGATTCAATCGCAGTTGAAGGCCATTCTACTAGATCGGACAATCAGTAACCAAGAATTAGCCGCCATGACCGGAATCAATCAAAAAGCCCTGACCAAAATTATTGAGGGACGTGCAAAAAGTATTACCTTCACACAGCTCAACAAAATTATCCGAGCTTTAGATATTGAGCTTGACGATCTGTTCACGATTACACCAGACTTAGATCTAGAAGTCACACTCTTAACCATGGATGAAAAAGCCCATCAGTTCAATGGCACAGTTAGCTTTATCGATCATGCCCAACAGGTTCAATTTGACCTTCCCCTGACCGGCTACTATCGCCAAAATGGTAGCTTGTTTACCTTTACGCTCAACGATGCTTTTGATGATACCTTAGATGGCGACGGTATTGCCACCAGGTTAGATCAACTGCTCCCTGTGGAAACGATGTCTGCTTCCAAACGGACCTTGCTACAACTGTTGGAACAATATCCGGAACAACAAGCCTGGTTTGAGGCCGGTGGGATGCAGCTTAGCAACGAACCGACCGATGCCGAGTTAGAACGGTACTTAAAGGTTGGTAATCTAGTCGCGCGCACGCAATACGAACGGTTGCACCGTTTAATCGAACCGCTAGCAATGTACTTCTTAGCCGCCATCTACGGCCAATTTCCAAAATTTCTAGGGAATCCACAAGCCATCGCCTTACCCTGGGGCGTACCGGACACTTTCCGAGTCTTCAATTTCAATTTGGCAGAAAGCCCAGAATCACTCACGAACGGCGGAATTACCAAGCGACAGGAACAGCTACGCCAACAACAAGCTTTTCCCGTCAGCTACACCAGTTTAGATGTCATCAGTTACTTTTCTGCTTCTTAAATTCAAGTCCACATCAAACAAACTAGTGAAGACGCTCATTTTTTGAGAGCTATCACTAGTTTTTCTGTGCAACCATCGCCATATGTTATACTATGAAAAACTGTTTTAGAAAACGCTCACTGCTACTAAAAACTAACTGAAATGGAGCAGCCACAATGCGCAAATTAACTTTAATCATTCTGGCCTGTATGGGACTAATTCTCACAGGCTGTCAACAACAGCAAACGACCAAAACCAAGGCTGATTCGGTCAAAACAATCACGATCAAGACACTCAAACCGGCATCCAAAACTTGGATTTTTAGTCAATCCGTCAGTTCCAAACAAACGCCTAAACAAGGCGTCTCCAATCAATTGACGCCATCGGTCATTTCCAAAACCGATAGTTTAAACAGCTGGACGACCGCTAAAGGACAATTCATGTCATCTTCCGTCAAGTATCAGCAACTTTCTTTCGCTAAATGGCAACAAGCACAACGACAACATTTCGTCAAAAGCGCTCAAAGTAGAATCCACTACATGAGCGTGAACCAAGTTAACGCTGTCTTAAAGCAACTCGGTGCGACCTTTAAGATTCAAAAATTGAGTGACCTTGTCTATTTGGAAACCCAGACCAGTAGTCTCCCACTCGACCAAGCATTCGTCGCTCAAGGACACCACTTATACGGCATAAATATTCAATACATAGACAACCAACAGGCAATAACGATTAAACGAGGCACCGTCTTCACGGATACTGATACCAATACCAAGCAGGCCGGTAAACACCTTGACGTCGCAACTCTGAACGGCACCTGGATTGCTGCCGAAACCACCACCAGTGCTAGTGACACTGGCAAAATCATGGTTAAGGATGGCTATCTCTACCAACACCGCTACGACAGTTACGAACGTTCGGCCGTCCAAGATTTAAGTCATTATTCGCTGACATCACTCAATCAAAATACGACCTACGCGGCTCATAAAACTGATGCGACCCATGCTGGCTATCAATTAACCCAACAATCGGTTGCCAGTGGTGACACTACCGGTTACCTGTACCTTTTCATCAGTAAAAACCAGCTTATCCGAATTGGGCAAGGTCAAACGACGACCTATCAAAGAACCAGTACAACCATCGCGCCTGCCGACTTGCCACAGAGCGACTTAACCATTTTTAGTCAAGTTGATCAACAGCGGCCAGCTAGCAAAGCCGCAACAATTACGTCAAAGGCCGACGCACCAGTTGTCGGTCTGAGTGATAGCCTTAACTATTTAACCGACCCCAATGCCGGACAAATTACGAGTAACGTGGGAGTCAGTCTCAATCAGGGCAAACTCACATTGAAAAACTAGCTGTAATTTGATAACCAAACAAAAAACGGCGGTTCCAATCACTCCAATTGAGTGACTAGAACCGCCGTTTTAATCTGATTTATTCCAAGAAATCTTTTAATTGTTTACTACGTGATGGGTGGCGCAACTTCCGCAATGCCTTGGCTTCGATTTGGCGAATCCGTTCACGGGTAACGCCAAAGACTTTCCCGACTTCTTCCAAAGTCCGAGTCCGGCCGTCATCTAAGCCGAAACGTAATCGCAAGACATTTTCTTCCCGATCAGTTAAGGTATCAAGCACGCCTTCCAATTGCTCCTTCAAGAGTTCATAAGCTGCCGCATCCGCTGGAGAGGTCGCATCTTGATCTTCAATGAAGTCACCTAAATGGGAGTCATCCTCTTCACCAATTGGGGTTTCCAATGAAACCGGTTCTTGCGCGATCTTCAAGATCTCACGAACCTTTTCCGTTGGCATATCCATTTCGGCCCCAATTTCTTCAGGGGTAGGTTCGCGGCCTAAATCTTGCAACAATTGACGTTGAATCCGAATCAATTTATTGATGGTTTCGACCATGTGAACTGGAATCCGAATCGTCCGTGCCTGGTCCGCAATGGCCCGCGTAATCGCCTGGCGAATCCACCAAGTCGCATACGTCGAGAACTTGAACCCCTTGCGATAATCGAATTTTTCGACGGCCTTCATCAAGCCCATGTTACCTTCTTGGATCAAGTCCAAGAATTGCATGCCACGACCAACATAACGCTTGGCAATCGAAACGACCAACCGCAAGTTAGCTTCTGCTAGTTCTTGCTTGGCACTTTCGTCGCCTTGCTCGATCCGAAGTGCCAATGCCACTTCTTCGTCAGCAGTCAACAAATCAACCCGACCAATTTCCTTCAAATACATCCGCACAGGGTCATTGATCTTGATCCCAGTTGAAGAACCGGCAGTACTCAATTCCTTCTTGCTGACCTTTTTGACACTCTTAACGGCCCGCGCATCTGGTTCGCCCTTTTCATCGACGACACTGATCCCAGCATCTTCAACTTTTTGCAATAATTTATCAATTTTCTTAGCGTCTAAATTGAACGGCGCAGCAAGTTTATCTGATAATTCATCATACTTGATCGACCCAGTTTTCTTGTAATCTTTAATTAATGCCCGCACGGCCTTGTTGTATTCGGTCGTCGTGCTAGTTGATTTTGCTTTTGCCATAAAATTGCAGCCTCCTATATGTTGTCAGCTTGTTGTACCCGCTGTGCTTGCCGGTACAACTCAATTAATTCTAAAGTTAATTGTTGGACTAAATCACGATTGCCCAACTGTTTTGCCGCCGTTAATTCGGCTTTTTTACTGTTAATTTTTTCCGCGACTGGTTGCTGATTCATGATCACGTTGACCAAGTCAGCAACTTCTTCCTTTGAAGTCTCACCCGCCACATCCATAAATTCAAGACTGGTCACCACTGGTTGCAACGCTTGGTCACCCATAAAGTCCGTGAAATTCGCCAGTTCAAACTGTGCATGTGTCTTGAAGTACGCTTCTGCATAGACCAGAATCTGTTGATAGTTGTCATGCACAAAGTGAAAGCCTTCAATCGCCATCACCCGCAGCCAAACATCATGGTCATGTAATAATCGGAATAAGAGCAAGCGTTCAGCTCGTTCAACTCGACTTACCGGCCCATTGTCTGGCGCCATCCCCGTAATCGTTAGTGGCGGTGGTGTCATATCTACAGGTGGCGGCGGTGTTGGTGGACCGCCATGGGCCGATTGATGAACCGTTTTCTGGCCCGTCAAACTGCGTAACTGCTGTCGCAGATCGGCCTTATCTAAACCAAATTCTTGAACCAATTGGTTTAAATATAAATCTTGCTCAACATTGGAATTGAGCTGACTCAATTGCTTCAAAATCGCGGCGATGTAGGTCAGCTGATCCTGCGTATTTTGCAAATTTAAATCATGACGTAAATACTGCATTTCAAAGGCAGTTGGCGTCTGCTGGCCGGCACTAAAGACGTCTGCAAACTTTTCAGTTCCGGCTGCACGCAGATACTCATCGGGATCCATGCCATCCGGCATTTGAATCACACCAAGCTTCAACCGACTATTACCGCCTAATAGTTTCAAGGCGCGATCGGTAGCTTTCTGACCTGGCATGTCACTATCATAACAAATGTAGAGCTGGTCGGTCACTCGTTCTAACATATAAATCTGTTCGTTAGTCAGACTCGTTCCCATGGAGGCCACGCCATTTTGAATGCCAGCACGGTAGGCTGCAATCACATCCATAAAGCCTTCAAACAAGATAACTGATTTATGTTGGCGAATTGCTCCCCGCGCTAAATCAAAGTTAAACAGCACCGAACGCTTGTTAAATAGCTTCGTTTCCGGACTATTTAAGTACTTAGGTTCGTCAGGTGATTTTTTAAGCAAGCGTCCCGAAAACGCAATGACTCGGCCACTCGCATCCTTGATTGGAAATAAGACCCGGTCAACAAACCGGTCACGTAGTTCGGCAGCCTGATTTTCAATAAACAAACCTGATTGTCGCAATAATTGATAATCAATCTGGTGTTCTTGAAAGAAATCCAGTAAGAGTCGCTCGGGCGGGGCATAACCAATCCCAAAGGTCTTGATGATGTCATCATCCAAGCCCCGTTCATGCAAGTAACTCAGTGCCGCTTCGCCAGCTTCCGTATTCATCAAAACATGTTGATACAGTTTGGCACTGTCAGCATAGAGTTTTAATAAATCCGCTTGTTCTTGATCTTTAGGAGCAGCTGGTTGGTGTTGGGCCGTATAACTTGCCGGTAACTCGATATGACCAAAATCGGCGACCTTGGCGACAGCTTCCGGAAAGGATAAGTTTTCCAAATCCATAATAAAGGAGAACACGTTACCACCGCGACCACAACTAAAACAATGAAAAATTTGCTTCTCTTCATTAACTGAGAACGATGGTGTCCGCTCCTCGTGAAATGGACATAACCCAAATAAATTCTTGCCAGCTTTTTTCAACTGGACATACTGCCCAACAAAGTCTGCGATGTTGACCGCAGAACGGACCTGATCAACTTTTTCTTCTGGAATTAAATTGGCCACATCGCCACCCCATTTCTTACTATAACGACTGACAATGATCCAAAAATAGCCACAACATTGAAAAGCCGCATCACGACAACGAGATGCGACTATTAATGTGCGAATTTCTACAAAGTATAGTCTACCACAAGTTTGATAGCTGTGCAATAATAAGTCTCACTTATTAGACACATCTGTCAAGTTTGTCTCAATTTTTAATTTTGGATAAAAAAGGAACCTCACCAGTGCCTAGCACTAGTAGGTTCCTACGATTATACACCGCTAAATTTTATTTAACGATTAATTGGTTCAAGTCACCCATGACCGTTACCATATTCGCAATGATCAATAATTGCTTCAAATGATTGTCACGGACCTTTTCATCCTTACTCATGACCATCGTCGCTTCAAAGTAAGCAACGATCAATGGCCGTAATCCAGCCAAGGCCTTGAAACGTTCGTCCATTGGCATCGTTGGCGTAATCGTCTTTTGCAACTTTTCAATGGCATCATATAAATCTTGTTCCGCTGAATTTTCAAACAAGGCTGGATCAACAGTCAAATCGCTCAACTTGAGGTCTGATTTAGCCGTAATCCGTAGCAAACGCGTCAACGCTTCAATCGTATCCTTGAATTGAGGATCGTCCTGATGGGCATTGAGAACATCGGCAGCCTTGAACATTTGCCGAATGTCTTGACGACGACCTTTGACAACTGTATCCACGATATCATAACGAATCTTTTGATTGCTAAACCACTGCTTAACACGGTCCGTTAAGAAATCAGCAACTGGCTTAGTTTGGGTCGCAAAGTCCAAATTATAAGTGGCATCATTGGCCTTTAATTCCGCTTGAATGGCTGCTTCAAACTCACGAATTGGGAAATCCCAACCTTGGTCACGAACGATCCGCACAATTCCGAAAGCTTGACGACGGAGTGCGAACGGATCATTAGACCCATTCGGCACCAATCCAACCGCAAAGAAACTTGAGATTGAATCGATCTTGTCCGCAACTGCTAAGACGGCACCGATCTTCGACTTTGGTAAGTCACCATCCGCACTAATTGGCATGTAGTGTTCACGGATTGCTTGACCGACAGCTGGGTTCTCACCCTTCAAGACGGCATACTTGTCACCCATGACCCCTTGTAATTCAGGAAATTCGCCAACCATCCCAGTAACCAGGTCAAATTTATAAATTTGGGCGGCTCGGTGCAATTGGTTCTTTTCAGTTTCAGTTAAACCGAATTGGTTAGCCAAGAAGCCACTGATATACATGACCCGCTGCATCTTTTCATACATCGTCCCAATTTTATCGTGGAAGCTAACCTTCTTGAGACGTTCAACATATTCTTGAATTGAATGTTGTTGATCTTCATGGAAGAAGAAAGCCGCATCTTCCAAACGAGCAGTCAACACCTTTTGGTTCCCAAGGGCAACATTTTGTAAATGGTCTGCATTCCCGTTACGAACTGAAACAAAGTGTGGCAACAAGTTGCCTTCAGCATCCGTCACGTAGAAAAAGCGTTGATGATCACGCATGGAAGTAATTAGAACTTCATCTGGAATTTGTAAATATTTCGTATCAAAGTCGCCGGCAAAAGCAGTTGGATATTCGACCAAATTGGTGACTTCTTCTAATAAATCTTCATTAACTTGGATTTGCCATTCATGATCGGTTGCGAGTTGCGCAATCTGTTCACGAATTTTGGCTTTCCGCTTAGCGGCATCCGCCATCACAAAGACTTCAGCTAAGTCCGCTTCATAGTCAGCTGCAGCCTTGATTTCGACATCATGCCCGAGAAAACGATGGCCACGACTGGTTCGGCCAGCTTGCACGTCCAGGATTTCAACTGGCACAATTTCATCATCTAAGAGTGAAACTAGCCACCGAATTGGCCGAATATACTTAAAGCTGTATGTTGACCACTTCATCATCGTTGGGAAGTTCATCTTCGTAATGACGTCTTTAACCCCGGCTAAAACGTCACTAGCTGACTTGCCAGCAGTAAAGGTTTGGACAAAAACGTATGGCGTCCCTTTGATTTCTTTAAAGACAATGTCATCCGTTGAAGCGCCTTGGCCCTTTGAAAAACCAATCGCTGCTTTTGTCCAATTACCATCGGCGTCTTGAGCAATTTTCTTCGCTGGTCCACGAACTTCCTTTTTGACATCCGCTTGTTTGTCCGCTAAACCATTGATTTGAACGGTTAAACGCCGTGGGGTCGAAAAGGTCTGAATATCAGTATAAGCCAACCGTTCTTCTTTTAAGAATTTGGCAAAGCGTTCCTTTAACTGCATCACACTCGGAGTAACCACGTGCGCGGGCATTTCTTCCAAACCGATTTCCAATAAATAAGTTTTAGCCATTACTTCGTTTCCTCCTTCGCATGTTTTAACAATGGGAAGCCCCGTTTTTCACGTTGCGCCACAAATTCCTTGGCGATCGACTTCGCCATGTTCCGAATCCGATCCAGATAACCGGCACGTTCCGTCACGGAGACCATGCCACGCGCATCCATCAAGTTAAAGGTATGGCTACACTTCAAGCAGTAGTCATAAGCTGGATGCACCAACCCATTCTTGATCTGCTTCTTGGCTTCTTTTTCATATTCATCAAACAACATCAACAATAACGCTTCGTTGCTTTCTTCGAAGGCATATTTTGAGTTTTCGAATTCAGGTTCCAAGAAAATGTCGCCGTATTTGACGCCATCGCCCCATTCCAAATCAAAGACAGAATTAACGTCTTGAATGTAAGAAGACAGCCGTTCCAAACCATAGGTAATTTCAGAAGTCACTGGATCGACTTCCAGCCCACCGACTTGTTGGAAGTATGTGAACTGACTGATTTCCATCCCGTCTAACCAGACTTCCCAACCAACACCGGCACAACCCATTGACGGATTTTCCCAGTTATCTTCAACGAAACGAATATCATGTTCTAAGGGATTAATCCCTAATTTTTGTAAACTTTGTAAGTATAATTCTTGGATATTTTCAGGTGATGGCTTCATCACTACTTGGAATTGATGATGTTGGTATAACCGGTTAGGGTTTTCACCATAACGGCCATCAGCCGGCCGCCGTGATGGTTCTACATAAGCCGCATTCCATGGTTCTGGCCCAATTGCCCGTAAAAAGGTGTATGGGCTCATTGTCCCAGCCCCTTTTTCCGTATCATAAGCTTGCATTAACATACAGCCTTGATCTGACCAAAATTCTTGCAAGGTTAAAATAATCTCTTGCACTGATAATTTTTTGCTCATTGTCTTCCTCCCAAAATTTGTGACTGAGTAGTTTGATGCCACAAAAAAAGTCCCCTGTCGTTCACTAAAAACGACATAGGGACGATTAACTCGCGGTTCCACCCTACTTCTGAGTTACCTCAGCAGCTTGATTAATTTCTGAAAGCTCCGAGAGCGCCAATTATCATTGCTTTTTAACCATTTCCCACCAGCATGGTCTCACTAGAAAAAACAAGTGATAACTTTCTCTCATCAACACTTAACTATTCAGTTCTTCATCATCATAGTCGACTCACACACGTTTGTCAATTGTCGTTTGACCGAGGTTTGAGTGGTTGATACCAACTCCCCATCTGGTCAATAAATTTCTTTGACTTCAAATGCAGACCAACTGAATTATCATAAATCTCGTCCAAAACACGCCGCAACTGTGTCGCAGTTGTCGCCTTGACCTTAATTGACTTAACTTTCGACAGATCCAGCACCGAGAAGCGACGCAAGTAAAAAATCGTGGCTTGACTAGCATGCAACCGATGCGGGTCCAAATGCCAATGCTGTTGACACAATAGACCACCATAACTCTCCGAATAATCAAACGGCAAGTCCTGACGTCCACAAACTGTACACCAGCGTAATTCTGGGGCCACCCCAAATGCGCCTAGTAGTTGAATCTCAACCACGTTGGCCACCAATGCTGGCGCCACGTTTTGATCAATCAATTGCAGGGCACTGGTGATTTGCTGATACCAGCGGCCCACGGGTTGATTGTCCGGATACGCCACATCAATCAAATTCATGATATACGTCGCATAGGCATTGAGACTAATGTCCTGACTAATTTGTTCAAAATATTGAACGGTCTTCACACTATTAATGTAGGACAACCCCTGGTCCTTCAAATCGCCAACGTACTCACCCATAGTAAAGGGCAAGAGTTCCGCTGCCATTTTAAAACCACGTCTGCGAGCCCCGCGAATGAAAAACATTTTTTTACCATACTCAGCGGTCAGGAACTTAATCAACATATCACGTTCGCGATAATCTCGTCGATAAAGCAAAATACCGTTGAAGTTGGTGACCATTTGTTGGGCCATCGCTTCACCTAACGTTTCTAATAATCATCTTGCCGGTAGCCATAACTAGCCAGTAAGTTTTCACGATCTTTCCAGTTTTCTTGTACTTTAACCCAAAGTTCGAGGTAAACCTTATCCCCTAACAAGGTTTCAATATCGCGGCGGGCAAGTGAGCCAATTTTCTTAAGCATACTCCCACCTTTACCGATAATAATTCCCTTTTGTGAGGAACGTTCGATAATAATCGTCGCTTGGATATGCACTTTTTCTTCGTCTTGACGCTTGATTGAATCAATCACGACCGCCGTTGAATGTGGCACTTCCTGCCGAGTCAACTCCAGGACTTTTTCACGGATTAATTCAGAAATAATAAACCGCTCCGGATGATCGGTCACTTGATCAGACGGATAATACTGTGGTCCCACTGGCAACTTAGACTGCAAAGTTGCCAACAATTCAGGAACGTTATTGCCTTCAAGGGCAGAAATTGGATAAATGTCTTCCCATTTAAGCGCGTCTTGATACTGATCCATAATTTCCAATAAGTGGTCTGGATGAATCTGATCAATTTTATTAATGACTAAATAAATTGGTTTCTTAACTTCTTTTAAACGGTCAATAATAAAATTATCACCAGCACCGCGACGCTCATCAGCGTTGATCATGAAGATGATCGCATCAACTTCACCTAACGTTGATAAGGCCGATTTGACCATAAAGTCACCCAAACGACTGTGAGGCTTGTGAATTCCGGGGGTATCAATGAAAACCATTTGCGACTCATCCGTCGTATAGATCCCCTGAATTCGATTACGCGTCGTTTGCGCTTTGTCAGACATAATGGCCACTTTTTGACCAACAATCCGATTTAAAAGTGTGGATTTACCCACATTAGGCCGGCCAATAATCGCCACAAAGCCTGAGTGAAAATCTTGCTTGTCCATAATAGTTTAATCCCTTTCTTACCACCAAGTTGAAACAAGTTGCCAAATTTTTGGCACAAATAAAATCAGCCCAATTAAAACTGCAAACGCCGCAGCAAAGACGACCGCTCCCGCGGCAATATCTTTCACCTTTTTTGCTAATGGTTGATAATGTGGGCCGGTAATTAGATCACAGATGTTTTCCGCAATCGTATTATTGATCTCACACAACATTACCAAAAAAATGGCCAAACAGAGCCAGAGCCACTGATTAACAGTCAGTCCGAAAAACCAACCAGCCAACAGCGCGACTGTCCCCAGCACCATGTGCGTTTGCATATTGCGTTCTTCACGAACAACCGTTTTTAAACCCGTCCAGGCATGCAACCACGACTGCCAAAACGAGTGATTTTTGCCAACTTGCGGTTGCTCTGGCTTATTTTTCCAAGCCATACGCATCAAGAATCTTTCGTTGTAGCCCGAACATTTCGGTTTCATCTGCTGGTTGCATATGGTCATAGCCATTTAAATGTAAGAAACCGTGCACGACTAGGTAACCTAGTTCTCGTTCTCGTGAATGCTTCAGGAATGCAGCTTGTTCGTCAACTTTATCAACAGAGATCATAATATCACCCAAGTTCAAAGGCATTTCGGCTGCCATCTCAGGATCCATGATGATCAAGTCATCCGCGTCATCATCGTGCATGGCAAAACTGATCACATCGGTTGGCCGATCAACACCACGATATTCTTCATTAATCTTTTGAATCGCATCATTATTCATTAACGTTACCGAGACTTCAGTGTCGTCACGCAACGCTAACATCTTCCCTGCCAGAGCAATCAAATCCCGAACAAGTTGTAAATCGGACGCTTTTGCTCCCGCAACGGTTTGATCAAACAATTCTAAATCCATGACTTCCTCCGTTTAACGTTGTTCTACCTTTTCATAGGCCGTAATAATTTTTGCAACCACTGGATTACGGACGACATCATCGGCCGTAAATTTCACAAACGTAATATTGCTAACGTCAGTCAAGATTCGTTCAGCTTGAATCAGCCCACTCGTCGTATTTCGTGGTAAATCAATCTGAGAAATATCTCCATTGACGATCATCTTGGAACCAAATCCCAGCCGCGTTAAGAACATTTTCATTTGTGCATTTGTCGTATTCTGTGCTTCATCTAAAATAACAAAGGCCCGATCCAGTGTCCGACCACGCATATACGCTAACGGTGCAATTTCAATAATGCCCCGATCCATCAACCGTTGTGTATGTTCGGCCCCGTAAATTTCATAGAGGGCATCATAAATTGGCCGTAAATAAGGATCAACTTTTTCTTTTAGATCCCCGGGTAAGAAGCCTAAACTTTCACCCGCTTCAACGGCAGGCCGCGTCAAAATGATTTTTTCAACATCACCACGTTTTAGGGCTGCCACGGCCATGACCACGGCCAAATAGGTTTTACCAGTCCCAGCAGGGCCAATCCCAAATGTGATATCGCTCTTAGCAACCGCCTGTACGTATTGACGCTGACCAAAGTTTTTCACACGCACCGGTCGACCCCGATTATCTTTAATCAAGGTCTCCGCATACAAATCTTTAAAGTAGTCGAGTGTCCCACGATTGCCCATTTTAATCGCACTAATGACATCGGGGGCGCCAATTTGAATGCCTTGCTTAATTAGACTTGTCAAATTCTCTAAAACAGCATAAGTTTTATGAACAGCTTCTTCATCATCGCCACTGATGGTCATTTGATCACCAAAGACATGGAGATTAACGTGTAGCCCATCTTCTATCATTGCGAGATGCTGATCTTCTGGCCCGAGTAACGCAACCGATTGACCGGGATCAGCAATGAGAAATTTTTGTTCGTAGTTTGAGTTTTCGGTCAAAAACATGGACTCCTTTATCGACAGATTTAATAACCATGAGTGTCTCCATGGCCGTCGCCAGCTCTCCCAATATTGCGAGAAAATTAGCGCTCTTTTGTGAACTAATCATAGCATAAAAGCCCGCCCCCTACCAGTTTCGCCCTCT
Organism: Lactiplantibacillus daoliensis; assembly: GCF_005405005.1. Lineage (GTDB taxonomy): Bacteria > Bacillota > Bacilli > Lactobacillales > Lactobacillaceae > Lactiplantibacillus > Lactiplantibacillus daoliensis. The sequence continues at coordinate 110,273 of NZ_BJDH01000004.1, forward strand.
TCACGGCCCTGCGACTCACAGACACGAAAAAAAGAGTGGGACAAAAGGCGGTCTGCTACCGAGCATAGCCTAGAAAGTCGAATGATTGGCATTTTCAATCGTTTGACTTTCGTAGCCCTGTTGCATCCGTGACCTTTTGTTCCACGTTTCGGCTATAAATATTAGGAATAACAAAAAAAGCCAAGGAATAATTTCCTTGACTTAACCGTTAATTCAATAATGATTTAACTGTTTGGTTGATAAGTTTACCGTCTGCTTGGCCTTTCAGCTTAGGCATCACAGCACCCATCACTTTACCAAAATCACCTTTGCCGGTTGCACCGACTTGTTGAATCGTCGCTGCCACAATTTGTTTGACTTCATCGTCAGACAATTGCTTAGGCATATACTTTTCAACGAGGGCAATTTCGGCTTTGACGCCGTCAACTAAATCTTGACGATCAGCCTTCTCGAATTCACTTAATGATTCGCGTCGTTGCTTCAGTTCACGTGAAATCACGCTCACTTCTTCATCGGCAGTTAAATCGTGCCCAGCATTAATCTTTTCATTCATTAATGCTGACTTAAGCATCCGTAAAACACTGAGGCTTTGCTTATCGCGTGCTTTCATCGCAGCTTTAAGATCACCATTGAGCGTTTCTGTTAAACTCATTGGGTACCCTCCTCAATCTCAAGTGTTAGTATCGAAATACTAATTACTTGAAACGACGACGGTTCTTACGTTTCCGTGCTGCTTCAGATTTTAACTTCTTCTTCACACTTGGTTTTTCGTAAAATTCCCGTTTGCGGTATTCTTGTAAAGTACCACTTTTTGAAACGGTACGTTTAAAGCGACGAAGAGCATCATCAAGAGATTCGTTTTTACGAACGACTGTTTTTGCCATAATAAATTCCCTCCCTCCGAGCTTAAAAAGTAACCGTCAAATTATGTAACCTTACATAATACAACTGTTCTAGTAAATTATACATAAATCGTAAAACCCCGTCAATGAAAGTTTAAAGAATAATAAAAATAATCTGTCGCTAATTGATAATCGCGGGCAGTAAATCGTTTTCATAACCCTATGCCTATGCTACACTAGAGTCATTATTAAGAATGAAACGGGGTTTTAACGATGCGAGAAATTAAGATCTTTATTTTATCAGATTCAGTTGGTGAAACAGCCCATTCAGTCGCGCAAGCAGCGGCGGCACAATTTTCCAACTTTCAAATCAACTATCAACGTTTTCCGTTCGTCCGGACAGAATCCTTACTCAAAACAGTCTTAGCACAAGCCGAAAAAGATCAAGCCGCTGTCTTCCATACTTTTGTTGATCGGAAGCTCAGCAAAATGGCAACTGAATTTTGTCAGAAACATGATCTACCTTATTATGATGTCATCACACCGGCATTGGATACTTTTTCTGGCATCACCCACACCCAACCGGCCAACCATCCTGGGACGGTGCATGCACTCAATGATAACTATTTCGATCGTATCAATGCCATCGAGTTTGCCGTCACATATGATGACGGTAAGAACGCATCCGGCTTTTTAGAGGCTGATGTGGTCTTACTGGGTGTTTCACGAACCTCAAAAACACCACTCTCTTTATACTTGGCAAACCGCAATCTCAAGGTCGCCAATTTACCATTAGTCCCAAAAGCACAAATTCCAGACGAAATCTGGCAAGTTGATCCGAAAAAGATCTTTGGTTTAACCAACGATCCAGAAAAGCTCAACGATATTCGGCGGCAACGGATGGTCCAATACGGGTTAAACCCTGACACCATGTATTCCAATACCGACAAAATCAAAGAAGAATTAGCTTCTGCAGACAAGATCTTCAAAAAGATTGGTTGCTTAGTCATTAATGTGGCTAACAAGTCGATTGAAGAAACCGCCACCCTCATTACTGAGAGTCTCGGCTACAATGAGGCCAATAAATAGCTTATACGCAAAAGCGTGACGACCACAAAGTCATCACGCTTTTTCTTTTGCACTTAAAACTGCTGAAACCAATTAAACTTGTGCTTCAATGTCAGCAATTAAGTTGGGATTGAACTGACCAGCTTTAAGCATGGCAATTTCATACTTGTAAGGGGCAACTTGATGCTTTTTGTCCTCACCGACGTAAGGTGTTTCCAAGATTTTACTAACATCATCTAGTTGTGGCTCGTGCGCAACTTTATTTAACGCCTCAAACCCAATTGTGCCCATGCCAATATTCGTATGACGGTCCTTATGTGCCCCTTGAGGATTTTTGGAATCATTCAGATGAATTACTTTTAATCGTTCGATACCAATTACATGATCAAATTCATTTAAAACCCCATCAAAATCATCCTTGATATTATAGCCAGCGTCACTCGTATGACAGGTATCAAACGTCACAGACAACTTTTCATTATAAGTGACCCCATCAATCATCTGCGCCAATTCTTCAAAGGTTCGACCAACTTCAGTCCCTTTACCGGCCATCGTTTCCAGCGCAATTTGAATCTTCTGATCCGGACGAATAACGGTATTCAAGCCTTTGACAATCTGAGCAATTGCAACATCCGCGCCCGCACCGATATGGGCCCCCGGGTGCAAGGTTAACTGTGTCGCCCCCATCGCTTCAGCTCGTTCAATCTCCTGCACCAAAAAATCAGTTGCAAATTCAAAGTATCCCGGCTTCTTGGTATTACCAAGATTAATAATATAGGGCGCATGAACCACGATTTGTTGCAGATCATGCTCAGCCATAACCCTTTTGGCAGCAGGAATATTCAGCTCATCAATTGGTTTACGGCGGGTGTTTTGTGGTGCCCCCGTATAAACCATAAACGTATTAGCGCCATAACTCACCGCGTCTTTCGCAGACCCCAATAACATCTCTGGTGCTTTCATTGAAACATGTGATCCTAATCGTAACATCAATCTTCCTCCACTCCTGCTAAGACACAGCTAACATCAAATTTTAAGCCTATTCTGAATGAGTCCGGCCACGCGGTCAATCATTTCGATTTTGGATAGAAATAATCCAAGGTACGCTGAGTGGCATGCCCATCGTTGCGCGTATTCCAGAGTTGATTAAACTGTGTCAACTGACTCTGAGCGGCCGGTACTGCCAATGCTTGCTTAAGCTGGGCTGTGGTTTGCACAAAGGCTCCCGGTGCCCATTGTTTGAAATCAGCTTGAAGTCCCACCGAACGTTGGAAATTAACCCAGTCAAACGTAAAGAAAATCATTTTTTGACAATTTGGCAGCAACGCATAATCGAAAATAACCGAAGAGTAATCACTAATCAAGGTATCGGTCACTGTCAATAGTTCATCAGTACTAAAGGTTGGGACTAATTTAATCAACTTGGGAAAGCAATCATGAAGTTGCTGAGCCTGATCCGCCAAATGCGGATGCAACTTTAGTACTAATACCTGATTATCCGCCAACTTTAAATCAGCAAAATCAGTTGGTAACTCAAATGTCACGCCGACGCGATAAGTTGGCGCATACAAGATCACTTCATGGTCACGTAATTCAGGATACTGCGCATAAATCGCCGTCCGCGTTGCGTTCACCCAATTTGATTGACAATAGCGGTCTGAACGTGGATAACCAAGGACTCGCATCCGCTGCGCCGGCACTTGATAGCTCTGTGCAAAGACTTGCCCCATCTTTTCAGACCCAACGACAAAGTCCGTCATTTGATCATAGACTGCTTGGAATCGCCGTTGATCGGCCGCATCACGATCACTGGTCTGTGGATCACCCCAACCGAACGCCTTAACTGCGCCACTTGCATGCCATAACTGGATTAATCGCTGACCAGTATGACGCTGTAGCCCGGCCGTAAAAGCAAAATAGTTATCACAAAAAATGTCAGCTGCTCCGGTCAATACTGGGATACCAGTGAACGCAAAACGCAGCGAATCGTGAAATGGTCGAATTGTGATTCCTGCTGGCAACAGTTGCGCCGCACCGTCCTTGGCAGCTGGCAAATAATAAACTACCAAACGGTCACCGACACGCTGGTGTAACTGTTTAATAAAAGCCAAATTGTCAGCAAAACTCATCAAATAAATGACACGTTGCGACCGTTTGAATTGGCTTAACCACGACACCAGTTTAACGAGCCACAAATAGATTATCTTTTTCACGCTAACTCACCTTTTCATCACTGTTTAATCACCCTTGCATTATATCATAGCGACGCACACACAAAAGGACCATCGACAAGCGATAGTCCTTTAACGTCAGGGCTCAGGTTCATAGAAACGCCCCAGAATTTTAACTGTATCGGAAATGCTAACAAACGCGTGCGGATCAGACTCCGACATCGCTGCCGTCAATTCTGACATTTCATAACGCGTAATCACAGTGAATAAAATCGTTTTATCGTCATGTTTATAGGCACCTTCGGCATTGTGCACGATGGTGACCCCACGGCGAATCCGATTTTGAACACTATCAATGACCGTGTTAGGCCGACTGGTAATGATCATGACTTGCATTTTTTGCTGGCGCGTATACGTCATATCAATTACGCGACCGTTGACTAACAGACCTAACGCGGAATAGAACGCATACGGCCAACCATAGACAAAACCAGCGGCAATCACAATAATCGAATTAAACGCCATGTTGATGGTGCCAATGCTACGCCCAGTCTTACGACGCAATACGATCCCGATGATATCTAGGCCACCGGTCGAAATCCCATTTTTCAGTGCGGTTCCGGTCCCAAAACCATTGACAGCACCCCCAAAAATCGCACAGATAATTGGATCATGAGTCAAACCTTCCGGTGCAACAACTTTAATCATGATACTAGACAACGCGACGGCTAGAAATGTAAATACCGTAAAACGATGTCCAATTTGGCGCCAAGCAATAATAAACATTGGGACATTTAATAAAAATAGCAATAACGCGGTCGATAATTGAATGGGTGAAAACTTGCCCAACAAGCTGTTAATTAATTGGGCTAACCCTGTGATCCCGGATGAGTAAATATGACCCGGGGTCCAAAAAAAGTTCATGGCGACGGAAACTAAAATCGCATAGATAAACGCCGTTGACGCCTTCGTCACATCGCGGTGGCGACGGGTCAACTGCTGAAAATCAGTCATTTTTGTGCGCTCCTTTGTATGATGTCTCCGTTATTTTAACATGCATAAACTGTGGTAAACAGCTTTTACCGCATTTCACCCGAAAGTCTAACCCTTCTCAGCAAATTACCATCAAATTAGTCAACTTTAGGTGTATCAGCCCAGTTATCCGCAATAAATGCAGCCCGGCCACCGGCCTCTTGGGCCGCATAGACTACTGGATTATTTTGATAGAAACGTTGATGCTCTGCAGCAGCTGGATAAAATGGCTGGGCCGCTTCAATCGTGGTCACGATTGGCTTATCAAAACGTTCAGCCGCTTGTAACTTGGCTTTTGACGCCGTTGCGATGGCCCGCTGTTCAGCACTATTAACAAAAATAACTGGCCGATAATTGTCACCACGATCTTGAAATTGCCCCATCGCATCGGTGGGGTCCGTTTGATGCCAATAAATTTCGACTAACGCCGCATATGTGATTTTACTAGGATCAAAAGTAATTTTAACGGCTTCGGTGTGACCAGTCGTATGCGACTTCACTTCTTCATAAGTCGGATTGACGGTATGACCACCAGTAAACCCAGAGACGACACTAATAATACCGGGTTGGCTATCAAATGGCTCAACCATGCACCAAAAGCACCCGCCAGCAAAGATCGCTGTTTCAGCTTTCATGAGAATCACTCCAATTAAATTTTAATATAAATCTAACATGAAATAAAAAGCGCGTCCAGTCGCTTGATTGGACGCGCTCCAGTTGTATTAATCTTTAGGTTTAGTCACAAATAAGGCTAAGTCCTGTAATTGACGTTCTGATACTTCAGCTGGTGCATTCGTCATTGGTTCAGAAGCTTTCGAATTCTTAGGGAATGCGATGACTTCACGAATGTTGTCATTACCAGAAAGTAACATCGCGAACCGGTCTAACCCGATTGCTAAACCGCCATGCGGTGGGAAGCCCATGTCTAAGGCATCTAGTAAGAAACCAAATTGTTCTTGGGCCCGTTCTTTGGTGAAGTCCAGTGCCTTGAACATCTTTTCTTGCAATTCGCGTGTATGAATACGGATGGAACCGCCACCTAATTCATAACCATTTAAGATGATGTCATAAGACTGTGCGTGGGCTTTATGTGGATCTTCACCCTCGTTTAGATAATGCACATCTTCCTCATTTGGCATCGTGAATGGATGGTGAGCAGGAACCCAGCGTTCGATTCCTTCATCATATTCAAACAGTGGCCAGTCAACAACCCAGAGATAGGCATATTGATTTTCATCGATCATGCCTTGTTCCTTAGCAATCACCTTACGCAAATAACCCAACGTTTCAGAAACAACCTTGAAGTTATCCGCTGCAAACAAGAGTAAGTCGCCTGGTTTGGCGTCCGCAGCTTTAGTAATGGCATCAAAGTCATCCTTGAAGAATTTAGCGATTGGACCACTAAAGCCATCGTCAGTAACTTTCATCCAAGCTAAGCCTTTCGCACCGAAACGTTCAACATAGCTTGCATAAGCATCGATAGCTTTGCGAGAATACTTGTCGGCGCCTCCAGGAACAGCGATGGCTTTAACGAAACCACCATTTTTGATGGTGCCAGAGAACACTTTAAAGTCAGTGTCGGCGAAAACTTTTGACATATCCTTTAATTCCATCCCAAACCGTACATCTGGTTTGTCAGAACCAAAACGACTCATTGCGTCATGCCAAGTAATACGCGTAAATGGCGCCGTAATATCAATGCCCTTCACATCTTTCATGACTTTTTGGATTAACCCTTCCGTATATGACTGAATTTCTTCAGCAGTTAAGAAGGAAGTTTCCATATCGATTTGCGTAAATTCTGGTTGGCGATCGCCACGCAAGTCTTCATCACGGAAACAACGCGCAATTTGATAATACCGGTCAAAACCCGCCCCCATCAACAATTGTTTGAACAATTGTGGTGACTGTGGCAAGGCATAAAAGTGGCCTTGATAAACGCGTGAAGGAACCAAGTAATCCCGCGCACCTTCAGGGGTTGATTTTGTCAAAAATGGCGTTTCAATATCGTAGAAACCATTGTCGTCAAAATAACTGTGAACGGCTTTAGTGATGCCATTACGAATCTTAAGCCCCCGTTGCATTTCAGGACGACGCAAGTCTAAGTAACGATACTTCAACCGTAATTCATCAGAAACATTAATGTCATCTTGAATATAAAACGGTGGCGTCTTAGCCTTGTTCAAAATTTTAGCATCATGAATTTCAACTTCAACTTTACCAGTCTTCATGTTCGGATTAATGGCATTGTCAGCCCGATTAACCACTTTACCTTGAACCTCGATCACATATTCATTTCGAAGTTGGTCGGCAACGGCTAAGGCATCCGCTGAAAATTCTTGACTGAAGACCAATTGTAAAATGCCTTCACGGTCACGCAAATCGATAAAGATCAAACTTCCCAAGTCCCGGCGTTTTTGCACCCAGCCTTGTAAAGTGACCTCTTGACCAAGATAGTCTTCATTGACTAACCCAGCATAGGTGGTTCGTTTCATCAATTCAATTCCTCCTTATTATTTCGCAGCTAACAGCTGTTTAACATCGTTGTAGACATCCGCCATGGCAACTTGAGTTTCTTCACCCGTCGCCATTGACTTCAGGTTAACGACACCATTTTCCAACTCGCTCTCACCGACTGTCATCGTGTAGCGGGCATTTAACCGATCAGCGCTCTTGAATTGGGCTTTCGGCTTCCGATCCAAATAGTCTCGTTCAGCGGTTAAACCAGCCCCACGCACAGCTTGAACTAATTTCAGCGTCGTAGCACTGGCTTCATCACCAATCCCAACAACGTAAACGTCCAATTGATCTGCAGTTGGAAAGGCAATGTTTTCGGCATCCATTAAGACAAGTAACCGTTCAACACCAAGTCCGAAACCAACGCCAGAAGTCTCTGGACCACCAAGTTCCTTGACCAAGCCATTATAACGACCACCGGCACAAATCGTGGTGTAACCTTGCCCTAATGACTTCGAATTCGTCATGATTTCGAAGATCGTATGGTTGTAATAATCCAAACCACGAACCATGGTTGCATCAATTTCATAAGGAATTTCTAACGCATTTAAGAAAGTTTGGGCTTGTTCAAAATGAGCTTTCGCTTCCGGCGTCAAATAATCCAAGATTGACGGCGCTGCCGCAACAAATTTTTGATCTTGTTCAGCCTTGCTATCCAAGACACGTAATGGATTCTTGTGTAAGCGGGCCTTTGAATCATCACTCAATTCGTCAAAGTGAGGTTCCAAGTAATCGATCAAGGCTTGACGGTAGTCGTCACGAGTCTGTTGATCCCCTAAGGTGTTGATTACTAGTTTCAAATCATTTAAGCCAAATTGCTTCAACAAGTTGTAGCCCATTGCGATCACTTCAACGTCCAAAGCCGCACTTTCGCTACCAAACGCTTCAACCCCAAGTTGATGGAATTCCCGTAAACGACCTGATTGTGGCCGTTCATAACGGAACATTGGTCCCATGTAGTAGACCTTATAAGGTTTCAAAACTTGAGGACCATACAATTTGTTTTCAACAAATGCACGGACCACGCCGGCGGTCCCTTCAGGACGTAGCGTCACATGACGGTCACCCTTATCATGAAAATCATACATCTCTTTGGTCACAATATCGGAAGTGTCACCTGCAGAACGTGAGAAGACTTCAAAATTTTCAAAAATTGGCGTGCGAATTTCCTTAAACTGGTAAGTTTTGAAAAGTTCACGTGCGGTTTGTTCGACATATTGCCATTTTTCACTATCACCAGGTAATATATCCGCGGTGCCTTTTGGCCGTTGGTATCTCATCTAACTTCCTCCTTCTATTCAAATCGACAAAAAAAACGCCCTTGTTTGTTTATCCAAGGGCGCTTTTTTGCGCGGTACCACCTTTATGAGCACTAACTGATAACGTCTGTACTAATAACAGGCGGAACTTTTACGTTCACCTCAAAAGCGTCTCCTCATTGTTCGCAATCCGGAATTCTCAGCACTACCGGTCTCTGGCTAAAGCGTTGCACAATGCTCATACTTTCTCTGCGGTCGATTTATTAATATATGGTTAAAGTTACACGATTTTGGGGTAAAAGTCAACGCCTCCACCTAAAATTAATACCGTTGATGCGCAACCATTCGATTCTTTGGTATACTATTTAGTAATGAAAAATTTATTTAGACTTAGTTGGTGACTCGCATGCAAGTGCTTAAGCGTTTTTGGCGTCAAATTACAATTTCACTCGTTTTTATTGGGCTCATTATTGGGTTCATTTTTGTGCTGGCCACTCATAACACGGCCATCGTTAATATTGCGAATGTCAACATCCGTGAAGGACCTGGCATGAGCTATGCCATTACTGATGCCACCAACAAAGGTACCAAAGTCCATATTATGAAGCGTAAAAATAATTGGTTATACGTCCGCTATGCGGATCATAAATTCGGCTGGATCGCTAGTTGGCTTGTCAACGAACACAATACACAATTGACTAAAACGACTAAAATCTCTGATGCAACGATTGTCATCGATCCCGGCCACGGCGGATCCGACTCCGGGGCCCTCTCAAGTAAAAACAAGATGGAAAAGACCTATACCTTGCGAGTCGCTAAAGTCGTCGCCGCACGGTTACGCGCTGCTGGTGCCCACGTTGTGATGACCCGTGACACGGATAAAACGGTTAGTCTAAGCGCCCGACCGGCGATCGCCAATAAGCTCCACGCCGACGCGTTCATCAGTTTCCACTTTGACAGTTCACCTGAGAAAAATACCGCCTCTGGTATTACAACTTACTATTATCACAAATCAACCTCACTAGACTTAGCGAAGGCTTTGAGTGATGACACGGTTGGCCTACCGATTCCGAATAAAGGCGTGGCCTTTGGGGACTTCCTCGTTATCCGTGATAATCAAGTTCCAGCCGTACTAATGGAACTTGGCTATATTAACGATAAAGCCGATTTTAAGACCATCAGTTCACAAAAATATCCTAATGAAGTGGCCCAGGCAGTCTATGCGGGATTGACAAATTACTTCGACACGCACTAACCTGGACAGACAAACGTCTCAAGCAACCGCTTGAGACGTTTTTAGTGGTATCACGAAAATAACCGAGCAGACGCTAAAACAGGTCACACGGCAATTAGGCTGTGTGACCTGTTTTGATCTGAGATAATTTATTTAATAAATGGCATCAAGTTAACCAACTTGGTCACCTGTACTTCTGGGGCACTAGTGACTTTGATGAGCTGATCATAATCAAATAAGAACCCAGTGATGTGCGCATTGTGCCCGGCATCGATGTCTAAATTACGATCACCAACCATAACCGCTTTTGAACGATCAACCGCGTGTTTATCCAACAAATAATCTAAAGCCTCAGGATTTGGCTTGCGCGCAAAAGGCTGTTCACCCGTCACAAAATCATCGAAATACCGGCTTAAGTCAGCCCGTTTCAGATAGTCCAAGGCATCTCGATTACGGTGGGTCATCAAATAATTGTGACCACCCACGGTTTTAATTTGCGCTAAAACTGTCGCAGCCCCTTCAAAAGCTTGTGGTGCTTGCAATGCGGGTTCGTATTGCTGATAACCGGTCCGCAAGTCATGCCAGTCCCAACCAAAACGTTTCGCAACTTCCCGATAGGCAAAACCGACAGATTCTTGACGCATCATGTCATAAATCTCGTCACGACTTAAGTCACCACCTAAGTTTTGGACGGCGCGTTGAAACGCTGTGACCATGGCCGGATACGTGTCCATTAAGGTCCCATCAAAATCCCATATAAATTCTTGCATCATTAAATTCCTCCAAAGTGTTTTTTGACTTGTTTTCAAAAAATATTGACGTGATCCCCCGGTCACGCCAATACCTTTAATTACTTCCGATCTGTATCATAACAAATGGTGACCGGGCCATCATTAACCAAAGCCACTTGCATGTCAGCGCCAAACTCGCCGGTAGCGACCTTAATCCCAGTCGCGGCTAATTGGTGATTAAACTGATCATACAACTTAGTTGCCAGCTCCGGTGCCCCCGCGGCAGTAAAACTCGGTCGATTGCCGTGAGTTGTCTCAGCGTATAAGGTAAATTGTGAGATAGATAGAATTTCACCCGCAACCTGTTGCAAGTTGAGATTCATTTTACCGGCAGCATCACTAAACACCCGCAAGTTCAAAATCTTATGTGTTAGATAATCTAATTCTGCCTGACCATCCGTGTCCTCAAAACCAACTAGTAAGACAAAACCGTGATTGATGGCGCCGTGAACTTGCTCATCAATGGTGACTTGCGCCTCTTTAACTCGTTGTAAAACAACTCGCACGTGTCCAATGCCTCCTAAAACATCTTCCGTTCGACCACATAAACGTCTTGCACGTTCTTCAGACTATCAATGATTCGTTGCAAGTGATCTAAGTTACGAACCCCCAACGAAACGCTAATAATCACCATCTTGTTATGATCAACTTTTCCATTAACGTTCGTTAAGAATTTGGTATTATTGTTGATCACCTTCAAGACATCGTTCAGCATACCGTTACGATTGTAACCTTGGATTTCAAGATCTGAATTATAGTTCGTCCGGTCGCCCTCAGGATCTTCCCATTGAACTTCAATGAGTCTTTCACCCTGTGACTCGGCACTTTTGACGTTTGGACAGTCAATCCGGTGCACGGAGACGCCGCGGCCCTTAGTAATATAACCAACAATTTCATCACCAGGAATCGGTGAACAACAGTGGCTCAGCCGGACTAACAAATTGTCGACGCCTTGAATAATGACCCCACCAGAAGACGAAACCTTCTTGTGCTTGACATCATTTTTGGCTTTCTCCTCTTGTTGATCCTTGGCCTTTTTCTTCGTGACTTGTTCATGATGTTCTTCGAGAATTTCACGTTCGCGTTCACGTTGACGATCGGCTTCCCGTTGTTTCCGAACATCACTGGTCAACCGGTTGGCGACACCAACCGGTTGCACATCACCGAATCCTAACGCGGCATACAGGTCGTCTTCGCCACCATAGTGCATCTTCTTAGCCACCGCGTCGAGCTTCTCTTTAGACATAACATCTTTAGGATTAAACTCAAAATCACGGAGTTGTTTATCTAACAATTCGCGACCGGTAATAATGTTTTCTTCGCGATCAGCATTACGGAAAAATTGCTTAATCTTATTACGAGCCCGGCGAGTATAGACTAATTTCTGCCAATCCCGACTTGGCCCCGTCGAACTGGTCGACGTCAAAATGTCGACAATATCCCCATTTTTGATTTGATAATCAAGCGGCACAATCTTACCGTTAACCTTCGCACCGGTCGTATGGTTGCCGACTTCGGTATGGATCGAGTACGCCATATCTAGTGGTCCAGCACCCTTTGGCAATTCGGTCACATCACCCTTAGGCGTAAACGCATAGACACGATCACTAAACAAATCCCCCTTAACGCCTTCCATAAAGTCTGCGGCATCTTTACTTTCGTCCTGTAACTCAATGATTTCTTTAACCAAGTTAAGTTTATTGCCAGACTTAGTTGCTTGAACTTGATCACGCATGCCTTCTTTATAGGCCCAGTGCGCCGCAACCCCGTATTCAGCGACCCGATGCATCTCATAGGTTCGAATTTGAATTTCCAGTGGCTTACCCTCTGGTCCAACTACGGTCGTGTGTAGGGATTGATACATATTCGCTTTTGGCATCGCAATATAATCTTTAAACCGCCCAGGCATTGGCTTCCACTGAGTATGAATGGCACCCAGTACTGCGTAACAGTCTTTAATCGAATCAACGACCACGCGAATTGCTAGCAAATCATAGAGTTGACTAAACTGCTTATGCTTATCTCGCATTTTTTTATAAATTGAATAGATATGCTTTGGTCGGCCATAAATTTCAGCTTCTGGTAATTTCAAATCTTTTAAAGCTTTTTGAATATCCTGAATGGCAATTTCAATGTATTTTTCGCGATCATCACGCCGAGAATTCATTAAATGAACAATGCGATAATATTGTTGTGGATTCAAATAACGCAGCGAAATATCTTCAAGTTCCCATTTAATCGTGCTGATCCCTAATCGATCGGCAATTGGGGCATAAATTTCGAGAGTTTCGTTCGCAATTCGCCGTTGTTTGTCAGGACGGAGATGTTGTAGCGTCCGCATATTATGTAGGCGGTCAGCCAACTTCACAATCATGACCCGAATATCTTTGGACATTGCTAAGAGCAATTTACGATGATTTTCGGCCAGTTGTTCCTTATTAGACTTATAGCGAATCTTGCCTAATTTAGTGACCCCATCCACGATTACCGCGACATCATGACCAAATAATTCTTCAACATCACCTAAAGTGACCCCAGTATCCTCAACGACATCGTGCAAAAAGCCAGATGCCACGGTTTCTGGGTCCATTTTCAAATCAGCCAAAATACCAGCGACCTGAATTGGATGCATAATGTAAGGTTCACCAGACTGGCGAGTCTGATCTTGATGCACGTAGGTTGCAAAATCACACGCCCGTTTAACCAACGCGACGTGGTCAGCATTCATATATTTTTGAACAGCAGTTAGGACGTCTTGTGCCGTCCAAGTAGGTTGTTTGGGCATCCATATCACCACGATTTCTCAAAATTTTAGTTTCATAAAAAGGCACGTTGATGAACGTGCCTTGCTTACCGCTAATCCCGTTGTGCTTCACGAGGTGCGGCCATCCCGTAAGCTAAGTACGACAAGCCTAAATCGACTAACGCCAAATAGTAGACGTACTGTGGGAAAAATAGATAGAGACCAAGTAAACAAAATATTGGTAGCAACCAGACTAACCAGCCCGTACGAGCCGTTCGACGAATTTGCCAACCAATGATCATGGCCACGATAAAGTCAAAACAAAATAGTAACCAGACGATTTGATGAAACCGGCTGACACTCAATAACTTTAAGAGCCAAGGTAAAACGACCCCAACTAGGATTGCAACTAGCCAATACTGGCCGTTAAATTTACGAAATTTCTCCGTCAAACTAATCCCTCACTTACACTTAAATGCTTAATGACTATGATTATTTATTGTACACCACCAACGCTTAAATTACACTAATTCTTGCGAAAAAGAAACCGCGCTAAGTAGGTACATTGGCGCGGTTTCTGCGCGCATAATTCGTGGTCCTAAACCGGCCGCTACGACCCCTGCTTGAGCTAAGTCACTCACTTCGGTCATCGTCAACCCACCTTCGGGACCAAAAACAGCTAACAAACGTTGACCGATAGCCATTTTGTTCAATGATTGGACTAACTGACTACTTTCGCCTTGCTTCGCTGATTCTTCCCAGGCCACGATCCCAGTATCATATGGCACGGTTTGAACTAACTTGGTCAAACTAGGCTGATACGACACAGTTGGCACAACCGTGCGATGAGACTGTTCCGCCGCCGCATGAGCAATTTTAGCCAAACGAGCTAACTTACGATCACGCTTGTTTTCAGCCCACTTGGCAACCGCGTATTGACTGTCGAAAAAGACAAATTCAGCAGCCCCAAGTTCCGTGCCCCGTTGGACGATTTGTTCCGTTTTATCACCCTTGGAAACGCCACAAGCAATCACAACTTTAAGCGGTAATTCCACCTGAGGCGAACTGACCCGCACCACTTCAACTTGGGCGTCAATCGCTGTACTGCTCAACAGTTTGCCAATGACAACTTGTTGATTGGCCGTCACAAATTCAGCCTCATCCCCAACTTGTGCCCGCATGACTTTAAGCCAATGATGAACACTCTCACCGGTTAACTTAAATTGCTCGCCAATCGTTGTTGGCGCTGACGCCGTTAAAAAATACCGTTGCATACGCGTCGTCCTCCGTTAATCTGCATCCGTTGGGAGATAGGCCACAATACTGTGCCAGTCGCCCATTTGAGTGTGCTGTGTAATTTGGAAACCTGCGCCCTTAATAGCATCAAGTACTCCTTGAAACTTGTCATCGATAATTCCTGAAGTAATAAAATACCCGCCACGCTTGAGATTTGCTTTAGCTTGCGGAACTAATGGGATAATAATTTCCGCCAGAATGTTGGCCACAATAATATCAGCCTGGGTATGAATTCCCTTGAGTAAATCATTCGCTGCAATCTTAATGTCAGCTGCAACTGGATTTAAGTCAAGGTTGGCTTGAGCAGACTTGACGGCCACGTCATCCAAATCATAAGCTTCAACTTGGCCGACGCCCATCGCTTTAGCCGCAATACTCAAAATACCAGAACCAGTCCCAACATCAATCAAATGTTCACCACCGTTGATGACCGTTTCCAAGCCCTGTAGTGACAACTTGGTCGTCGGATGCGTCCCCGTTCCAAATGCCATGCCAGGATCTAGTTTGAGCACTAATTCACCTGGTTGCGTTGGTTGGTAATTTTCCCAACTTGGCACAATGGTCAGATAGCGCGTCACCCGTACTGGATGATAGTACTTCTTCCACGCTGTCGCCCAGTTTTCGTCGGATAAGTCAGCCATGCTGACCTCACCAGGAGCTGGATTCAAGCCGAAATCAGTTAGTTGTGCCACCCGTTGTTTGATGGTTGGCACAATTTCTGGGACAAAAATCGTTTCTGGATAATACGCCGAAATCTGTGCACCCTTGGTAATGTGTGGAATAGTCGCTAAATCGATAATTTCACCATACCGATCTGGCTTTAGATTTTGATAATCTAGGGCATCGTCAATTTTCACACCACTGGCACCAGATTCCATTAAGATATTCGAAACAGCCTCAACCGCTTCATTTGAGGTACTGACCGTTACTTCTGTCCATTTCATGAGTCGTTTCCTCCTAGAGAAAGTTTAATTAGTCTTATTCTACCAATAAATCAGTGTTTGACGCAAAAAGGGACCGATAACGCGATTGACAAGCCGATTACCGCCAACCGTGGTGGACCGTATCAATATCTCGCTTGTGGATTTGAGACACAAACGGGTTGCCGACCACATAATATCGTAATGGCGCCGTGCTCCAATCCGCTTTGTTTAAAATACCAATTCGAGCACTGTGACCAATTTGTTTGGGCGTTCGAGCCGATGAAAAATCAATGGTCAAAGTTTCTGGTGATAGTGGGCGCCCGTTCAACGTTTTATCAAGTCCCAGTGCCTGCATTAGTTTACCCGGACCAGTCGTCAAATTACTGAGCGGTACCGGCCGATTCATCTGCATTTGAACAAGACCACTAGCTGGCTCAATGCCTCGGATTAGGACACACTCTGGCACTCCTACGGCTTGGGTGACTAGATTTAATAAAAATTGAGTACGCATCTGATAAATGTAAATCGTCCCAGCAGCTTGCCAAAGTGCTTGATTACGTTTTGTTTGATGATTTTTGAATGCATGGGCACCCGCATCCTGAGTTCCCAAATAGGCTTCTGTTTCAGTAATCCAGGCACTAATTGGGCCGTCTTCTGCCTGATACACCAATCTCTGACCTAATAAGCTGGCGGCAATCTGTTGCGTGGGTAGGTTGGTTAAAAAGTCACCAATTTGCATGTCACTTGACTCCCTTCGCTAGATATTAAAAAAGCGGCTAATCAGCCGCCTTTCTGGTCAAACGTTTATTTAGATACTTAAGCATATCTGCTTCGTGCTTAAAAATTCGAGGATGCTTCTGCTTGTGCAGTCGTAAGGCAATCTCATTAATTTTAACGCGTCCAGTCCAAGTGTGACTATACTTCACGACCACGCGATTATTTCGATGGTCCTTACCGAATTTCAACACGTAAACGCTGTCGGGAACCATTAGCGGTCGAATATACGTTTTATCGTAATCATAGTTTATCGATCGCAAATACTGTTTCGTGCGCTTTAACATGTCGTTGATCTCTCCTTCACTAAGTGAAATTGATTTTATTTAAGAACTTAATTAATTAAGCCCCGCTCCGTTAGTTCTGAAAGATATTATAACAGATTTTAAACGCTAATTGTACCAATTCGCCACCGGTTAGGCAACAATTCGACTTTATTTCCTGATATTTAATTAAATCCTGGCCGAATCACTCGATTACTAATTTAATTATGATAAACTATTTGCAGTTAGGAAACTGATCTTTTACAAGGGGATAATTGTTATGATATTAATCGAAAAAATTCACCAACGTGGTCACGCTGAATTAACGAGTGTTGACCAAATCGAACGTTTTCAAACCGCCGATGGCTATATCATCTCGAACCAAGTACTCGCTCGAGAAATCGGCGCAGATAGTGAAAATTGCTTCTACAAAAATACCGAAGGCAAACGAAAAAAAGTCGTTGCGACTAAAGATGACCAGGGTCAATGGCATTTAAAAACCATCGGTAACACCGATCCTGCCACTGACGGCCTGTTACAGTTACCTTATATGCCCACTAACTGGGGATAATTGGTAGCTACAACTAGTTAATCAGAAGCTATTTGTTCTACTCAAAAAGGGATTAACCGCGTTTTTGCGATTAATCCCTTTTTGACTGTTATCAAATTAGTGTGGCAAATGCACCCCACTGACGAAAAGCCCTATTACGACGGCTTTTCGTCTTCGTCGGTTTTCAGAACTGCCATGAAAGCTTCTTGCGGAATTTCCACCCGACCAACGGCTTTCATACGTTTCTTCCCAACCTTTTGCTTTTCAAGTAACTTCATCCGTCGAGTGCGGTCCCCACCATAAAGGTGAGCCGTCACATCTTTCCGATAAGCTTTGATATTTGTCCGGGCAATGACCTTAGCGCCAATCGTTGCTTGAACTGGAATTTCAAAGTTTTGCCGTGGAATAATTGTCTTTAGTTTCGAGGCAATTTCACGACCACGCGCCGGCGCAAAGTCCCGATGAGAAATAAAACTCAACGCATCGACCTTATCACCATTCAGCAAGATATCAATTTTGACCAAATCACTCGCACGGTAGCCATCTAAATCATAATCTAATGACGCATAACCACGGGTATTTGACTTCAATTTATCAAAGAAGTCAAAAATGATTTCTGACAATGGAATATGATAGACCACGTTGACCCGGTTATTATCCAGATAAGCCATCGTATCAAATTCACCACGTTTACGCTGTGCCAACTCCATGACTGCGCCAACGTATTCATTAGGCACCATGATCTGAGCTTTGACGTAAGGTTCACGAATTTCTTTTAACGAGGATGCTTCTGGCATTTCCGCCGGATTTTCAACATCTTTTTCCGTACCATCAGTCATCAACACGTGGTAAGTAACTGATGGCGCCGTGGTAATCAATTCCAGATTGAATTCTCGTTCCAGCCGCTCTTGGATCACATCCATGTGCAACAGCCCTAAGAAGCCACAGCGGAACCCAAATCCTAACGCCTGTGACGATTCGGCTTCAAATTCCAAGGCCGCATCATTCAACTTGAGTTTTTCCAATGCTTCACGCAAATCGGTAAATTTGGCATTATCAGTTGGATAGATCCCAGCGTAAACCATTGGATTCATTTCACGATAGCCGGCCAGCGCCTTTTCGGCAGGGTTGGCAGCGTTAGTCACCGTATCCCCGACTCGCGTATCCTGAATATCCTTGATACTAGCTGTAATATAACCAACGTCGCCCGCCATCAAATAGTCACGCGCAATGGGCTTGGGGGAGTTGACCCCCACTTCAGTGACGTCGTAAGTACTGCCACTGTTCATTAACTTGATCTTATCACCAGGTCGAACAATGCCTTCGTGTACCCGAACGCTCAAAACGACCCCACGATAGTCATCATAAATTGAGTCAAAGACTAACGCCTTCAACGGTGCATCCAAGTCACCAGTTGGCGCTGGAACCTTATGCACGACTTGTTCAAGTAATTCTTCGATCCCAATTCCCGCCTTCGCAGAGGCTAAGACCGCATCTGAGGCATCAATCCCAATATCATCTTCAATTTCTTGTCGAACCTTTTCGGGTTCCGCAGATGGTAAATCAATTTTATTGATGACCGGCACGATTTCTAGATCATCATCAATTGCAAGGTAGACATTAGCGAGTGTCTGCGCTTCTACCCCTTGCGCCGCATCAACGACCAGAATGGCACCTTCACAGGCTGCCAGGCTACGTGAGACCTCATAGGTGAAGTCCACGTGTCCAGGAGTGTCAATCAGATGGAAAATATAGGTTTCGCCATCTTTAGCCGTATAATGCAGTTCAACCGCATTTAACTTGATGGTAATCCCACGTTCACGTTCCAAATCCATTGAATCCAGCACTTGGTCCTGCATCTCACGTTTCGAGATGGTATCCGTCAATTCAAGAATCCGATCCGCCAACGTTGATTTACCATGATCAATGTGGGCGACGATTGAAAAATTCCGGATATGTTTTTGCCGATCTTGCATTGTCGCTTTATCCATTTATTTTCCTACTTTCTTACTAATTCCTAGTCCAGACAATTATACCAACTAAGCTGCACAATCACAATTTTTCCGATAATTGAAGCACCGAACGACAAAATCGCGGCAAAAAAATAATCCCAACCAAGATTGGTCAGGATTACAAAACAGCTTATTGTTGTTCAAAAGCTTTTAAGTTTTTAGGATTGAGTTGTTGCCAACGCTTCGTGTAGAACTCATCATTCAAGTGATATTGTGGTTTAGTCATTGATTTCTTACTCAAAAACGGATTGAGCTGTTGATCAACAGCTAACCAGCCACGCCAGCCTAAATGAATCGTATCGGTCATGAAATAATCTTGATCGCCATCTTCTGACAAATCAATCACATTATTGAACCCTTGACTCGCCAACTGATAGCGAATCTTTTTGTCAAACTGCGCAATCATCGGCATTGATAGGCCTGTATAATTGGCCCACTTCTGATTGATTGGTGGAATCACAAACATCACATCTGTATGATTCTTGGCAAATTGATTTAAAACCAATTGGAAGTCAGAAAATTCTGGTGACTTCGTATAATCAAGTTTGGTTTGCGAGTTTTTCAAGTGCTTATAGTTCCGCCGCAACTGCGTCTTCCAGAAAGTGTTGCTAATTTCCAAACTGTTAGACGTTGTCTGTTGCTTACCAATGTTACCAGCCAATTTATCCAAATTAGCATAATTATAATTGGCAGGCAATTGCGATTCAGCATGATCAACTTTACCAAGATTCTTACCCGAAATCCCGAATTTTGAAAAGAATTCATCTTCGCTACCAAGCATCCGCGCTTTATAGTTGATATAAGCTCGTTGTGAACTCGTTGGCTTTAAACCAGCAGCGACACGCGTCAAAGCATTTGCCAACACTTTATCGGAAGATCCGGATGGCATTTCTAACAAACGCTTAGCCGCATAGCGGTCCATTTCGGTATTCTGTTCCGTCTGTAACCAGTCAGTCGTCTGCAAAGGTGAGTAATAGTACGCAAACGCATCCTTACGCGTCCCATGTGGCACAAACCATTGAGGTGAAATTACAAAGACAGCCTTCTTATTAGTTAACTGCTTTTTTACCGATTGCATCACGAAGTATTGGGTCAGCGATTGTGTCCCACGCGCCCCCAATAAGAATGGCCGATAATTACGTTGATACTTATCTGCCAACACTGACGGATGCATTGGATCAAATCGTGACCATTCGGACGACCCAAAGAACGGCACGTAACCGTCATCTAACGCTTGACGTTTAACGAGGCGGCCTTTTAAGACATTCGGTGACAGTGAGACTGCCGCCTTTTTCTCTGTCGTTTTGGAGACATGATTTAATCCGAACGAGAATGGCGAGAGCAGTACGGCCAATAATAAGATAGCTACCAATATAATTGGCCCAAAAATCTTAAAAAGGCGTTTTGGAACACTCATTGCATGCTCTCGACCTTAGCAACGATTTTAGCAGGTGTGTCCCATTCTGACCGTTCGAATTCTGAGACAGGCACTTCGATACCTAATTGGTTTTGTAATTCCAATAAGAGTTGTACGGAACCCATTGAGTCTAAGATACCTTCATCAAATAAGTTCGTGTCCATGTTGCTAGAAACGTCTTCCCCGGTTAAATCCTGTAAAATTGATAAGACTGTTGATTGTGTTTCATCCATAATAATAACTTCCTTTTTATTAATTTATTTTTTAATGCCGTGGCACGAACCACAGCGTGTTCAAGAATCCTGAGAAAATTAAGAAACTGAAACAAACCACGTTAAACGTTAAGAAGATGGCGAAGTATTCTGTAAACTTGTTATGCGGAATCTGGGCCTGATGCTTCTTCTTGTATCGTAACCACGAATCGTTGATCACCATCGCAAAACCATGGAATAACCCATAGACGATGTAGTACCAAGTCTCGCCATGCCAGAACCCCATGATCAACATGTTAATGACATAGGCGACGTTGGCCGTGGTAATCCGGCTCTTGAACCACTTGTGCTTCATCATAAAGAAGACCAAGCGCATGTAGATGAAATCACGGAACCAGAAAGATAACGTCATGTGCCAACGATTCCAGAAGTCTTTGATATTCTTTGACTTAAATGGTTGATTAAAGTTCATTGGGGTTTCAACACCCATCAGGTAACTGACCCCAACTGCAAACAAACTGTAACCCGCAAAGTCAAAGAACAGATCCATACTGTAAGTATACATGACTCCTAGCAGTGCCCAAGAAATCCCATGTGCTTGCAAAGCCGCATGTTCAACCGTTGGCAACATTACTGTCCCAAAGATATAAGCCAATAAGAACTTATACAAGAACCCCAGAAAAATGTAACGAACCCCTTTTTCCATCAGATCCAAGTACTTCGCACGCGTTGGCACACTATCGTAATCCTTGACGAAACGCCGATAACGGTCAATTGGTCCCGAAGAAATCGTTGGGAAGAATAGTAAGAACTGTCCAAATAAAATTGGATGGAATTCTTTAATCACACCATCACGCGTTTCCATGATAGTCTGTACAACCTTAAAGGTTAAATAAGAAATTCCTAAGAATCCAATAATCGAACTGGCGCCATGAGCAACAGCAGGCGTGATTTTAACAACTGCTAATGGAATAATCGCTAAAATCACACTCACCACGAAGACCCAGCCCTTGTTAGCTGAATCTGCCCGCTGACGGTATTTCGAGTACAACCAAACCAAACAGATTTGGTAGACCAGGTAAATAATCAATGCGATCCCAGTCTTCCATTTTGGCCCACCAAAGGTCAGCAGCAGGAAGACAAATGAGATGATTGATTCATAAATGTGTGAACGGTGGCCGTAAAGTAATCCAATCATTAACGGTAACAGAGCAATGAAAAGTAAGATGAAGTACGTTGGGTTACCGTATGGATCAAATGACATCATTCCGGATTAACCTCTTTCATAATCGACTTGACATCAATTTTGCCGTTAGGCGTCAATGGCAAGCTTTCTTGATAGACGAAACGCTGAGGAATCATATATTCCATCATCATTCCTTGTAAATCTTTTTTGATTGCCGTGGTCAAGGCAAAGTCCGTTTCAAATTCATTCGGCTTTGGCACCACGTAAGCGATCATTTGGGTTACTTTATGCTCTTTATTGTACTTCGGTACGGCTACCGCTTGTTTAATATGTTGCTGTTGACCCAAGAAATGATCAACTTCTTCTAGCTCAATTCGATAACCATGCATCTTAATTTGGAAATCGACACGACCACGGTAACGGAACAAGCCGTCAGCGTCCATCGTACCAATATCACCAGAATGATAAGCGCGTTGGCCATCTAATTCAAAGAATGCTTTGGCTGTCTTTTCAGGATTATTGAGATACCCCTTTGAAACACTTGGACCAGCAATGATCAACTCGCCCTCAGTTCCAGTTGGGACTGGTTCGCCGTTTTCATCAACAACGACCATTTGCGTATCGGCCTTCGCATAACCAATTGGCAACCGATCAAATTTTGCTAAGGCTGCATCCGTAATCTCAATTTGCGTGACTGCGACACAGGTTTCCGTTGGGCCATAAGTGTTGAAAATCCGAGCTGCTGGGAAACGTTGCTTTAAAGTCGCTGCCGTTTTATGCGTCAATTCTTCCCCACAGAATAAGAAGTGGGTCAATGATGGTAAGTTTTCGGCATTAAACTTAGGTTCAAGCAAACAAATATCCATAAATGAAGGCGTTGAAACCCACACGTTAATTGGGAGCGTCGGTAGCGCCGCAAATAATTGCTTAAAGTCATCAGTTACGGCCTTTGGTAGTGCATAGAGCGTCCCACCAGCTGCCAATGTTGGATAAACATCCATCACTGATAAATCAAATGAATATGGTGGTTGTGATAACGCGTTTGGTTGTGCAGGTAAGCCGAAATCATCGCTCAACATCCAGTTCACGTAACTAATTAAGTTGTCGTGACTGATCTGAACCCCTTTTGGTTTACCCGTCGTTCCAGACGTAAAAATAATATAGTAATTATCATCGCCATTCACCGCATGATCTACTTGGTAAGCCACGGTTGTTTTGAAAATGGCATCCAATTGATCAGGTGTAATGACTGGCGTCGTGCCAACACCCGTTGGTAAGTCAGCGACCGCAATGACGGCAGCCGGCTTGGCAATTTCATTAATCATCGTTAAACGTTCATTTGGCGAATGTGTATCAATCGGAATGTAGGCGCGACCGGATTTCACAATCCCTAAGAAGGTCGCAATCATTTCAAAAGTTTGCCCGCCGAAAACAATTATCGGCGCATCGGCTGCCAAATCCAGCGTATCTAAGTGCGCTGCTAACGCGTCTGAATATCGTTTTAAATCGGCGTAAGTGTGTTTTACACCCTGCACATCGTAGACTACCTTTTCTGGTTGAGTCCGTGCAAAATCATCAATTGTTGCAATCATATTTTTGATCATTAGTCATTTCCCCCAAAAAGATCGTTATTGCCTTCCCAGTTAAAATTCATTATAAATAAACTTCGCTTGGTTAATACCACTGTAACCATAAAGGTAAACCAGCGCCAACATGATAGCAAAATAAAATACTGTCAATGAAATAAATTGAACTACTGGTCGATGAAACCAAACCTTCAATTTTGCAAACATGCAGTCACCTCCTAAAGATCAATTCTAATGAAATTTTTTAGTTCAAGTTCCCCTGCATCATTTCTTCATAAATCTTGCTCGTCGTCCCTGGCATATTTAGTGCTTGACGCCCATAGTTTGACAACAAGACCACGCCATTCTTACCATCATTAGAGATCATCACGGCCGATTCTTGACCATAACCAACACCATGTAAGCGAAGTGTCTTAGAACTAATTCGATAGAGGCCGCCAGCATAGGGACCGGTCGCCGAACGCGTATGCAAGATATCAACGTTTGCCTTTGACAATAGGCGTCCTTTTAAGATGGCTGCCTCACTCTTAAATAAATCACTAGCACTCATAAATATTTGTCCAGTGCCTAATTCATAAGTCATTTGGGCTCTAGACTCCGTTGCCTCTGGCGTATAGTCTGCATTAACTTGGGTTTTAGTTGCAAAATAACCCTTAGTAGCATTTTCACTAAGCTTATCCGTAACAAAACCCGTTTCTTGCAAATTTAGTTTTTGGATAAAATGCTTTTTGAAATACTGCTTGTAAGATACCCCACTCTGCTGACGAATAATTCCCGCCAACAATAAAAAGTTAACAGGGGCATAATTAAAGGTACCATGTATTTTTGAATTATACGTCGCATTCGTGACCGCAAAATTGACAACTTGATTTTCAGGAAGCGCCGTTTCAGGTGCCTTTTTCAACTGCAATCCAGTTGACATATCTAGCATCATCCGAATCGTAATATCATCACCATGTGTAATGCTTGGATAATATTTCGACAACTTATCAGATAGTTTGATTTTGCCAGCCTGAACGAGCTGCATAATGCCTGCTGCGGTCAGAGACTTTTGAATCGACAAAATCTGAAACATTGAATGTGGCCCATTCTTGACCTTTTTCGCATAGTCCGCATACCCAAAACCCTTTTGATAAATCACTTTGTTGTCTTTAACGACTAAAGCCGTCCCAACAAATTGATCAGCATCTAACATTGACGTAATCTGTTGGTTCGTTGATTCCGTCTTGCTGAATGGATCAGCGTTAATTTTTTCAGCCAGCTTGCGCTTTTTGACTGTTTCACGTTTGACGCGCGCTGCTCGTTTCGAAGCTTTAGCACGTTTAGTAGCTGCCTGCTTTTTTTGCAGCACAACCGCCGCTTGATGTTGTTCATAGTGCCGATAACCGACCCCCGCGCCGATTAAAACGATACCTGCCAACATAACTAATCCTAATTTCCATTGTTTCACAATTATCAGCTTCCCCGTCAGTCAATTTACCACACAACATCACCGACTAGCGGTACGTTAAGTTCAAGGAATAGTTTACCAAGCGATGCCGTTTATTCGTGGTTTGCACTTGAAAACCATAAAAGTCTGCACGTTCGCACTGCCAAATGACTCGCCTGTAACGATTTTGTAACATTACCGTTGAATTGCCCCCACTACTGTGATTGAATCCCATTGGTTCACCTCCTTAATTAAGTCTAGCACCGACAATATTATAGTTATAATATATCGAAACCGTTTATTAAAAAAATGACTGCCAGGCAGTTCAGTTAATAAACCAAGTCAGTCGCCTTTACGCAGTCTGATACGGATTCGTTCACATGAAAATAAAAAAGACATGCCTAGTTGCCCAGACATGTCTCAAAATCGCTTTAGACGCCACGAAGTTTATCGAATAGTGAACTCTTCCCATTACCGGCAACTGATTTACCGCTGGCTTTGGCAAAAGTCTTCAAAGCTTCTTTTTGACCTTTATTTAATTTTGTTGGGGTTTGAATTGAAACTGTGACTCGTTCGTCACCATTCCCGTTGCCACGTAAACGAGGAGCACCCTTACCACGTAAGCGGAAGGTTGTGCCGGTTTGTGTCCCAGCTGGAATCTTCAATTTAACATCACCATGGACCGTTTTAACGGCGACTTCATCACCCAAGGCCGCTTGTACGAAGTCAATCGGCAACTTAAAGTAAATCGTCGCACCGTCTCGTTCAAACTCATCACTAGGTTCAACTCGGAAAATAATAAACAAATCACCGTAAGGGCCACCATTTGCTCCGGCTTCACCTTGGTTTTGAAGGCGCATTTGTTGGCCTTCTTCAACCCCAGCTGGCACCGTTACTTTAATGGAGTGACTTTGTTCCGTATGACCGGAACCGCCACAAGTAGCACACTTATCTTTGATTTCCTTACCAGTTCCATGACAAACATCACAGACTTGTTGACTCATCATGCGACCAAGTGGGGTATTCGTTTGAACTTGAATATAGCCACTCCCATGACATTTCGAACAAGTGACTGGTGACGTGCCAGGTTTGGCACCTGAACCGTGACAAGTTTCACATTGTTCTTCACGATTATACGTAATGTTGGTCTTTTTTCCGAAAATCGCATCTTCAAATTTCAGTGTCATTTCATATTGTAAATCACGGCCCTGTTGAGGTGCCGTCGGATTTGGCCGACGACCACCTCCGCCAGCACCACCAAAGAACGAACTGAAAATATCTTCGAAGCCACCGCCGCCAAAACCACCGAAGTCTTGACCGCCAAAGCCACCAGCACCGCCGCCGAAGCCTTGTTGTTGACCACCAGTTGAACCGAATTGATCATATTGCGCCCGTTTTTGCGGATCACCTAATGTTTCGTACGCTTCATTGACCGCTTTAAACTTATCTTCCGCGCCAGGTTCATGGTTCAAATCGGGATGGTACTTTTTTGAAAGCTTCCGGTAAGCTTTTTTAATTTCATCCTGACTGGCATCTTTTGCAACACCCAGAACCTTATATAAATCTTGTTCTGCCATTGTAACCTCCTAATGATCCTTAATAAAGTCTCATCAATACTAGCATAGTTGACGCAAAAAGCCAAAGCCGCGCGGCCTTGGCTTTTTGATCCAACCGGTAAATTTTACTTCTTATCCTTATCTTTATCTAAGTCTTCGAAGTCGCCATCGACGGTATTGTCATCGTCTTTAGCATCACCCTTAGCATCTGCACCAGCAGCATCGGTGGCACCTTTAGCATCGCCTTGTGCTTGTTGCGTTTGTTGATAGAGTTTAACTGATAAATCTTGAACGATCTTGTTCAAGTCGTCTTTCTTGGCTTTCATTTCTTCAACGTTGTTGTCATCTTGAGCTTTCTTCAAAGCATCACGAGCATCTTGTGCTTTCTTGACTTCTTCGTCAGAAACCTTACCTTTAAGTTCCTTGAGCGTCTTATCAGTCGTAAAGATCAATTGGTCAACTTCATTCTTCAAGTCGACTTCTTCCTTACGTTTCTTATCAGCATCTTCGTTTTCTTTGGCTTCCTTGACCATTTGATCAATTTCTTCGTCAGAAAGACCCGATGAACTCTTGATGGTGATCTTTTGTTCTTTGTTCGTGCCCATATCCTTAGCAGAAACGTTCACGATCCCGTTCTTATCAATATCGAACTTAACTTCGATTTGAGGAACACCACGAGGAGCAGCAGGAATATCAGTCAGTTGGAAACGACCCAACGTCTTGTTGTCAGCAGCCATTGGCCGTTCACCTTGTAAGACGTGAATATCAACAGCTGGTTGATTATCCGCAGCCGTCGAGAAGACTTGTGACTTGCTAGTAGGAATCGTCGTATTACGATCGATCAACTTAGTGAAGACACCACCCATGGTTTCAATCCCAAGTGATAATGGGGTGACATCCAAGAGGACAACATCCTTAACATCACCAGTGATGACCCCACCTTGAACAGCGGCACCTAAAGCAACGGCTTCATCTGGGTTAATTGAATGGTTTGATTCTTTACCCGTCCACTTTTCAACGGCTTCTTGAACGGCTGGAATCCGAGTTGAGCCACCGTTTAAGATCACAACATCCAAGTCAGAAGCTTGTAAGTTGGCATCCTTCAAGGCATTCTCAACTGGAATCCGAGTCTTTTCAACTAAGTCTGCCGTTAATTCATTGAACTTGGCACGAGTTAAACTTTGTTCCAAATGTAATGGACCATTAGCGCCAGCAGAAATAAATGGCAAGCTGATATTTGCTTCAGAAACCCCTGAAAGATCCTTCTTAGCTTTTTCAGCAGCATCCTTTAACCGTTGTAAGGCCATCTTGTCTTGTGACAAGTCGACACCATTGTCAGCTTTGAAGCCGGCAACTAACCAGTCAATGATCTTTTGGTCAAAGTCATCACCACCAAGATGAGTATCCCCGTTGGTTGATAAGACTTCAAACACACCGTCGCCTAATTCCAAGATGGAAACATCAAAAGTCCCACCACCAAGGTCATAAACTAAGATTTTTTCATCTTTGTCGGTTTTATCCAAACCATAAGCTAACGCAGCAGCTGTTGGTTCGTTGATAATCCGTTCAATGTTTAAGCCAGCAATCTTACCAGCATCTTTAGTAGCTTGACGTTGAGCATCGTTGAAGTATGCAGGCACGGTAACAACCGCTTTTTCAACGGTATCGCCCAAGTAATCTTCAGCAAATCCTTTGATGTACTGTAAAATCATTGCAGAAATTTGTTGTGGTGTATAATCTTTGCCTTCAATATTAACTTTGTAGCCTGCTTCACCCATGTGACGCTTGATTGAAGCAACCGTGTTAGGGTTAGTGATTGCTTGCCGTTTGGCAACTTCACCAACTTGAGTTTCGCCATCTTTGAAAGCCACAACTGAAGGAACCGTCCGGCCACCTTCTGGAGTGGTAATAATCTTTGGTTCGCTACCTTCGAGTACGGCAACTGCAGAGTTAGTCGTCCCGAGGTCAATCCCGATAATTTTATTACTTGCCATAAATTAACAAACCTCTTTTTAAATTTATTTTTTAATTAATTACTGAGCCACAACGACCATTGCTGGACGTAGGGTTCGGTCTTTGAATAGGTAACCTTTTTGCAAAACCTGCACCACGGTTTCAGCCGGATGATCTTTGTCAGCAGGAACCGTTTGTACGGCCTGGTGAACATTTGGATCAAAGGTTACACCGTCAGCTGGAACTTCGGTGACACTGTGCTTCTTCAAGGCTTCTTGCAAATGGCCATAGACCATTTCGACACCCTTCTTCAACTGATTAGCAGTTTCATCCGTAGCATCTGCGGCTAAAGCGCGTTCCAAGTTATCCAACACTGGCAACACGTCTTTCGCCAACGCCTGACCATCATACTTGATGATCGAAGCTTGTTCCTTTTTGAAGCGATTTTGCATATTGACCAATTCGGCTTGCGCGCGCAACAATTGATCATCTTTTGCATCTAATTGTTGTTTCAAATCGGCAATTTGCGCCTCGCGAGGATCAACTTTCGGTGCAGCCTTTTTAGCCTTGCCTGCTGATTTCTTCGTCGCTGAATCAGCGGCAGAAGTGGCAGTTTGACTAGCTGCACTTTCAGTTGGTTCAGTAGCACTTGTTGGTTTTTTTGCCAATGATTTCATCTCCCTGTCCGTCACTCGTCAAAGTACCGGTAATAATCTAGCAATTTGCGGGCCAGTTCACGTTGAAACGCACCCATCAGACCAATCATCCGTGAATACGGCATAGCAGTCGGCCCAAGCAACGCAATGATGCCTTGCCCATGCTGATCGACGTCGTAAGTCGCGGTGATCAAACTGTAGTCTTTCAAGAGGTCGTTGGTAATTTCATTACCGATACGCACTTGGATGTGCTGCCCCGGTGTGCCAATAACATTGGCTAAGTTATCCGTTTGATCAAGTAATGAATACAATGATCGCATTTCCTTTGGATCTTGTAGGCTAGTGTAGTTAAAGAGATTCAACTTACCACCCACATAGAATCGTTCAGAAGCTGCCTTGGACAATACACTGCCAAAAATCGCTAGGAAACCATCGGGATCTTGCAAATACTGCGCCAACTTCAATGGAATTTCTTGCTGTAATTTTGCCAGCACGTCTTGTAACGGCAGACCAATCAATTGATCATCAATAAACCGGACCACGGGTTCTAACTCATCACCGGAAAGATCATTCGGAATCGTGAACGTTTGGTTCTCAACGTCACCGTTATTTGTCACCAGAATGGCCATCACTTGATGATTGCCAAGTGGCACTAAACGAAAACCGCTGAGCCGACTGTCCTTCAATTCCGGCCGCAACGTAAAAGTGGTATAACTTGTCAATTGAGATAAGATATCCGCCGATTGCGCCACGATCTCATCGATTTTATGAAATTCACCACCCAACGAATGTTGGATGACCTTCAAGTCGCGATTGTCCACTTTTTCAGGGGTCAAAATATGATCAACATAATAACGATAACCCTTAATTGATGGAATTCGACCGGAAGACAAATGCGTTTTGACGATTAATCCCAAATCCTCGAGCCGCGCCATTTCATTACGAATGGTCGCAGAGCTAACCTTCATTGGTAACTCTTGGACTAACGATTTGGACCCAACTGGGGAACCGCCTTCGGTATAGTCACGGACAATTGCCTTCAAAATTAGGCTTTGTCGTTCAGTTAACGTGATCATCACCTCTTTTTAGCACTTAACTTAATGGAGTGCTAACACAAGTACTAATATAACAACCCCTAACCCTAAAGTCAAGGAAAGACAAAGTATTTTAGCAAAATAATTAGCCGAGTGCTAAAAAAGTCCAAGGAACAAATTCCCTGGACCAGCAAACTAGCGTTCAGCCTTGTTAATGGCCGAATCAATGGTGTCATTATCAAATTTTTCAGCCAA
Source organism: Lactiplantibacillus daoliensis (assembly GCF_005405005.1). Classification (GTDB taxonomy): domain Bacteria; phylum Bacillota; class Bacilli; order Lactobacillales; family Lactobacillaceae; genus Lactiplantibacillus; species Lactiplantibacillus daoliensis. The sequence continues at coordinate 141,032 of NZ_BJDH01000004.1, forward strand.
GTAATCGGCATTGTCAATTGGCAAATGCACTTGAAAATCGGCAAACTTTTGCACGCTTAATTTCGCTTGATCAATCTCAAAGTCCAATAAGTGACCGCCGAGTTGGTGATCTGTACTCAAGAAATGCAAATGGAACCCACCGACCGTCGCACCTTGGAACAAATGCGGCGCAAAATAACCAATAATTGTGCCTTCGACAGCAGTCCCCTCAAATTCTGGTTGGGTCGCCGTCGCAGCCACTAAGGTCTTATAAGGCTTAGTTTGGTGTGGTGCCACCCGTGTTTTAACACGCTTAAACATCCCGTCCACGCGTACTGCTGCGAAAACATTCATCAGTTGAAAGTCAGTGGCGACCTGACGCTGAAAATCAGCCATATCTAACTGACTCACTGTAGTCGCCTGTTGTGGGGCCTCGAAGTGAACCGATGCGAATGGTAAGGTTTCGGTGGCAGCAATCTCACGCACCTGGCCGTCTTCACGGGCCTGGTAAGCATGACCGTTCAAAATAATGACTTCACCATTTAAACCGTCCAAGGTCCCAATCCCAGTATCGCCATGAGCTAATAGCTCGCCAGCGGTAATCGTGCCGTCATATAGACCTGGAACTAATAGTCCTAACGTCCCATGTTGGAAAATTTTGCTTGTATCCATTTTTGCTAATCCTCCTGATCAGTTTGCAATAATGACCATAAACGTGGTTCCGCGTGAAACAGTTGCGCCACATAATACGCGCGGGTAGCTTGTTCATCTGCTTGCAACTGGGCCACGAGTCCAGCCGCACCATCAAACTTGATTTCGCCCCGCATGCGATGTCCCCAGCGAATGGTTAACGCTTGACCATAAATGTCCCCGGTAAAATCTAATAAGTAAATTTCAACCGTGATGGGACGATTATCGCCAAAGGTGACATTCCGACCCACGGACGCCATGCCCAAGACCCACTGATCTTCGACCTGAACCATTACCGTATAAATCCCGATTCCTGGCACCCGTGTATTATTACCATGTGCCACATTGGCCGTCGGAAACCCCAACGTCCGTCCACGAGCTTCCCCATGAACAACGGTCCCAGTGGTTTCGTATTGATAGCCAAGCAACTCATTTGCTTCATCCACTTGCCCCGCATCCAATGCTGAACGGATTCGGGTTGAACTAATTTTTTCTGTGCCATCAACGGCCTTGGGAACTTCAACAATTTCAAAGCGTTGTCGTCCATACCCGCCAAGTCGTTGCATGTTTGCAGTCGCAGCTGGACCATAAGTGTAATCAAATCCAGCAACAACCGTCGTTGCATGCAGCCCAACAATCAATTGGTCCACAAACGCTTGCGGTGACAGCGACCCCACGATGGCATCAAGATGTAAGATATACAAAATGTCGACACCCAGCTCTGCCATCAATGTTTCTTTTTGCGCGATTGACGTTAAATAGCGCACATGTTCGGGCGCGGCATGTTGAAATACCACTGAGGGATGCTGATCAAAAGTCATGGCGGCGAGCTTAGTCCCGTTGCTGTCAGCCACTTTGCGAGCAGTCTCAATCACCCGTTGATGTCCACGATGCACGCCGTCAAAAAATCCCAGTGCCAAAGTAATCGCACTAGTAGAAATTTGAGCCGCCACATCGGGATATTTTAAATTAATCACCTGCATGTCACAAAAACTCCTTAATCAACTGAAAACATCTTAAACGGCTTATACCGCTGTTCTTCAGTCCGATAACTATATAAACATTTTATGCGGTCTTGATAGGTTAATGCAACTATCGTGTTCGCATCTGGATGTGGCTGTTGACCTTCTTCCGGCAATAACCAGGCGCCATTTTTAACGTGTGACCAGAGTTCAGTCGTTAAAGCCACCTGCGGATAGGCTGTCAAAGCCTTCTCAATGGGTGCCAATAAGGTTTCCTCAGTCTCATTGGCTACCGCTGCTTCAATCTGGGCAAAAGTGACCGTTTCAGCCAACGTAAACCCACCACTTTTTAACCGAGTTAAGTCACTCATGACCGCTGGGACACCCAGTTTTTTACCAACATCAACTGCGAGTGTGCGGACATAGGTTCCCTTACTACAATCGACCGTAAAATAAATCGTTTGTGTTTGTCGTTCAGGATCATAAGTCGCAGCTTGCCGTTGCGTAAAGCGACCGATTGTAATCTGGCGGGCCGGTCGTTCAACGGTTTCACCATGTCGCGCATAGTCATATAAGCGCCGGCCGTTGACCTTAACTGCCGAAAACATCGGCGGAATCTGCGTAATCTCACCGGTCATCGTGGCTAGTGCTGCATCAATTTCAGTCGCACTAAACGGCCGGGTGATCGCTTGACAGTCAACTTCATCGCCATCTAGGTCCTCGGTCGTGGTGGCAAAACCAAGGGTAATACTCCCCTGATACTGCTTACCAGAAGCTACCAAAAACTGCACGACTTTGGTCGCATTGCCAATACAGATTGGTAGCACGCCATCAACACCCGGATCCAGTGTACCTGAATGTCCCACCTTACGGGTATGATATAACTTTCTGATTTTAGCCACACAGTCAAAACTCGTCAACCCGCGTGGCTTATACAATGGTAAAATTCCGTTTGGCATAAAAATGACTCCTTAAAATTAACTTTTTTCAGTATACCACAACCAAGTAAAACGATTACAGTTGAATCACAGTCCGGAATTACTGAATGGAAATTTATTGCCGGCTACCGGTCAGTGAAAAACGGCTAAAAATTTAGTTTCACTAAAAGTAGTTGATCAAAAAAAGACCGCTGTGAGAAAATACCCACAGCGGTCTTGAACCAATCATTAGTGAACTAATCTTGGCGTTTTAAATTATTAATCAATTGATCGATTCGACTCCCATATTGAACAGAAGTATCCCGTTCAAATGTAAGTTCGGGGGTCTTATAAATACTGAGACGTGACCCTAATTCACTACGAATCAAGCCTTTAGCTTTTTCAAGCCCTTTGGCCGTCTTCTCACCATCAGATGCTTTATCTGATAAAATGCTGTAGAAAATCGTCGCTTGTTGCAAGTCACCAGTTACCGTCACACCGGTAATGGTTAACCCAGCAACACGTGGATCACGAACTCGCTTCAATAGAATGTCGTCAACTTCTTTTTGAATCTCTTGTTCAAGTCGACCAACCCGATAATGTTGTGCCATCTAGTGCACCTCCTTGAGGGATTGCTTATTCAATCGGAACTTCCTTCATGATATAGGCTTCAATCACATCGTTCACACGAATATCATTGTAGTCTTCAATCCGAAGTCCTAATTCGAAGCCTTGCTTAACTTCCTTCACATCGTCTTTGAAACGACGTAAACTAGCTAATTTACCGTCATAAATAACAACGCTGTCACGGATGACCCGAACACCGGAATCACGATGAATGACCCCATCGGTAACCATCCCACCACCGATTGTCCCAATCTTAGAAACCTTATAGATTTCACGGATTTCGGCTTGACCAGTGATCTTTTCTTCGTATTTAGGTTCGAGCATCCCTTTCATCGCGCTTTCGATTTCATCGATCGCGTTGTAGATGACTTGATGCAAACGAATATCAACATCGTCAGTATCAGCTTGTGACTTCGCTTGTGGCGTTGGCCGCACGTTGAAACCGATAATGATGGCATTACTTGCTTCTGCTAAGGCAACATCACTTTCGTTGATGGCCCCAACAGCTGTATGGATAATATTAACTCGAACGCCTTCAACATCGATCTTCTTCAAACTTCCTGCTAAGGCTTCAACGGAGCCTTGAACATCTGCCTTAATAATCACATCGACTTCTTTGATTTCACCTTGCTTCATTGAATCAAACAAGTTGTCCAAAGTGACATGGTTCGTTTGCTTCCGTTCGTCCATCAAGGCTTGTTTAGCCCGTTCTTCACCGGCTTCACGAGCAGTCTTTTCATCATCGAAGACGACGAAACGATCTCCGGCTTCAGGCACATCACTTAAACCAGTAATTTCGATTGGTGTTGATGGAATAGCTTCCTTAATCCGCCGACCGCTATCATTAGTCATTGTCCGGACCCGACCGTAGGTATTCCCAACCACAATTGGGTCACCAACATGCATCGTCCCTTGTTGAACTAACAACGTGGCCGTTGAGCCTTTCCCACGGTCCAAACTTGCTTCCAAAACAGAACCAGCAGCATTTTGGTCAGGGTTAGCCTTCAATTCAAGCACTTCGGCTTGTAACAAGATCATGTCCAATAATTCATCCAAATTCTTACCGAATTTCGCTGAAATTTGAACGAAGATCGTGTCGCCACCCCAGTCTTCAGAAATCAACCCATATTCGGTCAATTGTTCCATAACGTGGTTTGGATTGGCACCTGGCTTATCAATCTTGTTAACCGCAACGATGATTGGCACCTTCGCTGCTTTCGCATGGTTGATTGCTTCGATAGTTTGAGGCATAACCCCATCATCGGCAGCAACAACTAAGACCGTAATATCAGTAATATCAGCACCACGTGCCCGCATTTCAGTAAAGGCAGCATGCCCTGGCGTATCCAAGAAGGTAATGGATTTGCCATTATGTTTCACTTGGTACGCCCCAATCGCTTGGGTAATCCCACCAGCTTCACCAGCAGTCACGTGAGTGTGCCGTAATTTATCCAAAAGGGTCGTCTTACCATGATCAACGTGTCCCATGACAGTAACCACTGGGGCCCGTGTCACAGCATTTTCCATGTTTTGATTTTCTTCGTCAAAGAACTTGTCTAAGTCAGTCACATCGACTTCAACCTTTTCTTCAGCGTTGATGCCATAATCAGCGGCTAAAACTTCAATCGTATCTTTATCCAAGGATTGGTTTTGATTAACTGCCACACCTAGCATAAATAACTTCTTGATAATTTCAGCTGGTTCGCGATGCAAAATCTTACCTAAGTCTTGAGCGTTCATACCGACCGTGTAAACCAGAGTTTCTGGTAACGGCTTGTCTTTACGAACTGAGACCGGCTTGTTCGTAACTTGGCGAATCCGTTGATTCTTCCGGCTTTGCTTGCGATTGTTACGACGACGGTTATTATTACCGCCACGATAACGGCCGCCACCGCCATTATTATTTAAGCTACCGCCAAAACGGCCGCTCCCGTTACGACTACTATTGTTACTACCGGTGCTACTATTACTACTGCTCCGGTTATTAGTTGAGTTGTTAGAACGGCTTTGGGAATTATTGGAACGGTTCTGACCGTTACCATTGCTCGAACGGTTTTGACTATTGTTTGAGCGATTTTGAGAATTATTTGACCGATTAGCACTCCCGGTCGTCCGAGAGCCGTTGCTATTGTTTGAGCGGTTCGAAGAATTTGACCGGTTTTGGTTGCTATTTCGGTTCTGGGTATTATTAGAACGGTTGGCACTACTATTAGTGCGAGTGCCGTTACTACTATTTGAACGAGACGCGTTGCTTGATGACGACCGCGAAGTCGTTGATCGAGAACTTGTGTTATTGGAACGGGTATTACTATTATTATTTTTGCTTTGATTGTTATTATTATTTCGATTATTATTCAAAGAATCACCACTCTGTAAATGACGCGAGTTGGATTGCTGCTGATTAGCAGTTCGTGTCACATTTTTAGCTTCAGGTTTTGAAACTGGACTGGTTGCCCCAGTCGTTTGAGATTTAGGATTGGTTGTAGCGGAGGCACCAGTTAACTGGCGTGCCTCGTTGTCACCGAGTGTCGACATATGATTTTTGACGGAGAATCCCAACTGTTTTGCTTGCGCAATTAACTGTTTACTTGGAATATTTAGCTCCTTCGCTAATTCATAAATTCGCTTTTTCCCCATATCTTCACCCTCCTTACTTTGTCATGATTGCCACCATTTTCTTGGCAAAACCTGCATCAGTAATAGCAATCACTGTTCGTGGTTTGCCATTGGCTGCTGTTAGTTCTGCGCGAGTTAAGGTATCGATCACTGGTACATCATAAGATTGGGCCTTATCATGAAATTTTTTGGCTGTCGAGGGACCGGCATCACTTGCAATAAAAACAAGTTTGGCCGATTGGTTCCGAATTGCCGTCAACGTTAAGTTTTCACCGGCAATTTGTTGTTTGGCACGCCGTGAAAGGCCCAGTAAGTTTAAACAAGCTTGTTTAGGCGTCATCACCGAATAATTCCTTTCGGGCTTGTTGGTGATCAACGTAAGCCACTAGTTCGTCGTAGAACGCCGCATCCACTTTGACCCCAAAGGCTTTATCAAAAGTCTTTTGAGCTTTCGCTTGTTCGGCAACCGCAACATCTAACGCAATATAAGCACCACGACCCGGCTTTTTACCGGTTGGGTCAACAGAGACTTCACCTTGCTTGTTTTTAACTACACGTACGAGTTCTTTCTTGGGATGCATTTCACCCGTTACAATATCTTTACGTAACGGCACTTTTCTTTTTTTCAAGGCCCAGACCTCCTCTAGTTATTCAGCATCACTGGCTGAGGCTTCACTATCATCAGCTGACGCAACACTTGGTTCAGACGCTTGGTCATCAGTAGTTGATGCTGGTTCAGCTGCTACGGCACTATCTTCGTTCAAATCAGTCGTAGCATCCTCAGTTTCAGTCTCAGTAGCTGTTTCAGCCGCTGCAACATCCGTGGGGTTCTCATCCATTATATCAGATGCTTCAGTTTCTGATTTAATATCAATCTTAAAACCGGTTAATTTTGCGGCTAAACGCGCATTTTGACCGCGTTTACCGATTGCCAATGACAATTGGTAATCAGGAACAACGACTGTACAGCCGCGTTCGTTTTCAGGATCAAAAATAACATCTAAAACTTCGGCTGGATTTAAAGCATTCGCAATGAAAACAGCCGTGTCATCGGTCCATTCCACGATGTCCATATTTTCGCCGTGTAATTCGTTAACAATTGTTTGAACTCGTTGTCCTTTAGGCCCAACACAGGTCCCGACCGGATCAACGTTAGGATTATTTGAACGAACAGCGACTTTGGCCCGGTCGCCCGCTTCACGCGCAATTGAGACAATTTCGACAATGCCGTCAAAAATTTCAGGCACTTCTTGTTCAAATAATCGTTTCAATAAGTCTGGTGCAGTCCGTGAGACAAAGACTTGAGGCCCCTTCGTCGCATTTTCAACTTTTGAAACGTACACTTTGATTTTGTCATGGATGCGATAAGTTTCACCAGGTAATTGATCTGAACGACCCATTACGGCTTCCACTTTACCTAAGCTGACATAAACAAAGCGATTATCTTGGCGTTCAACTTCACCAGTCACGATTTCATTTTCGTATTGACTGTATTCGTCAAAAATAATCCCACGTTCAGCTTCGCGTACCCGCTGCATAATGACTTGTTTAGCGGTTTGTGCCGCGATCCGACCAAAGTTTTTTGGGGTGACTTCAAAACGAATATCATCACCAATTTCATAGGCCCGATTGATGGCAAGTGCATCTTGCAAACTAACTTCCAAACGTGAATCAAACACGTCTTCAACAACTTCTTTGACGGCGTAAACATGAATATTACCTTTAACTTGGTCAAAGTCAACTTCCACGTTTTGAGCTTGGCCATAGTTACGCTTATAAGCGGAAACCAAGGCTGCTTCTAAGGCATCGATCACAACTTCTTTTTTAATGCCTTTTTCTGATTCAAGGGTGTCTAACGCCCCTAATAATTCCTTACTCATGTGTAAACTCCTTTGCTAACTAAAACTTCACTGCCAACCGTGCTTGTGAAATCTGATCACGGTCAATCGTCACAGTTTTGTGCCGCGTTTTATCTAAGTAATTAATTGTTAATGTTTCAGGGGTCACAGCGGTTAAGTCGCCTTCAAAACCCTTTTTACCATCGATTTTTTGGTACAGGCCAACGTGGACGTACTTCCCAATGGCATTTTGAAAATCGGCTTCCTTTTTAAGTGGCCGTTCAGCACCGGGCGAAGATACTTCCAAGAAGTAGGCTTGTGGAATTGGATCAGGATCCATACTATCCAATTTTTCACTTAATTCATCGCTAACCATGGCACATTCTTCAATGTTAATGCCCCCTGGCTTGTCGATATAGAGTCGTAAATACCAACTCTGACCTTCACGCACAAATTCAAGATCAACTAATTCAAACTGGTGGGTCGCCACAATGGCTTGTGCCAACGGCTGAATGGTCTCAACAACATTATTGCTCACGTTTGCGCCTCCTATCCAGATTAGTCCAATAAAAAGAGTGAGCATCGCTGCTCACTCGTTAACGAGTTTTAAATTACACTCATATATTATCATAATAATGCGTAATCCGCAACACTAAGCGACTTTCACGCCATTTTTAGAATAAAGAAAGTTGGTTTTCATCAGGTAACCCTTTCAAAATCCCATACTGACTCATAAAGTCAATCAATTTTTGCGAGACCTTACCACGTTTAGACAAGTCTTCCTTAGATAAAAACTTCTTGTCTGCGCGTGCCGCCACAATCTGTTTCGCAACGCCTAAGCCTAAACTTGGAATTGACCGGAACGGTGCAATCAACGTGTCGCCCTCAATCAACCAATCAGTTGCATCAGATTTATACAAATCGACCATCTGAAATTTGAAGCCACGCTCCAACATTTCATTGGCTAATTCCAAAACTGTCAGCAGGTTCTTTTCACCAACCTTAGCGTCATTCCCTAAATCTTGAATTTTTTTCATCGAAGCCTTCACCGCTTCTTTACCTTGTGACATGGCCACGAGATCAAAATCGTCGGCGCGGACTGAAAAGTAGGCTGCGTAGTAAATCAGTGGGAAGTAGACTTTGAAATAAGCCACCCGCAAAGCCATCAAAATGTAAGCCGCCGCATGGGCACGTGGGAACATATACTTAATCTTCAAGCAAGACTCGATATACCAGTCAGGCACATTCGCATCCTTCATCGCTTGTTGCCAATCATCAGGAATCCCCCGACCTTTACGCACATGTTCCATAATTTGGAAAGACATATCCGATTCCATCCCATAGTGAATCAAGTCGGTCATGATGTTATCTCGACAACCAATAACTTCCGCTAAGGTAACGGTCCCATCCTTGATCAGTTCTTCCGCGTTCCCTAGCCACACATCGGTCCCATGTGACAGACCAGAAATTTGTAGCAATTCGTTAAAGGTTGATGGATGCGTCTCTTCTAACATTCCTCGAACAAAACGCGTCCCAAATTCCGGAATACCCAGGGTCCCAGTCTTTGAGAAAATTTGGTCTTCATTGACGCCTAAGACTTCTGGACTGGAAAAGATTTTCATGACATTCGGATCAACTGGTGGAATGCTTTCCGGCTTGATTCCGGACAAATCTTGCAGCATCCGAATCATGGTAGGATCATCATGTCCCAGAATATCAATTTTCAAAATATTATCATGAATTGAATGGAAATCAAAGTGGGTCGTTTGCCAAGCAGCAGTCTGATCATCGGCCGGATATTGAACGGGCGTAAAATCGTAAATATCCATATAGTCCGGCACAACAATAATTCCGGCCGGATGTTGCCCAGTTGACCGCTTGACCCCAGTGATGCCCTTCGCCAAACGGTCAATTTCAGCCGTCCGCAAGTTCTGTTCAGTGGTACGTTCATAACCCTTGGCATAACCGTAACCGGTCTTATCGGCAACCGTCCCAATCGTGCCAGCCCGATAAACATTCTTTTCGCCAAACAACACTTTCGTATAGTTATGGGCGATTGGTTGATAGTCCCCAGAGAAGTTCAAATCAATATCAGGAACTTTATTTCCATAAAAACCTAAGAAAGTTTCAAACGGAATGTTTTGACCATCGCGCACCATATTCGTGCCACATTCAGGACAGTCTTTCGGAGGTAAATCATAACCAGAACCGTATTCATTATTCGTATAGAAGTGTGAATATTGACAGTTTGGACAACGATAATGCGGTGGCATCGGGTTCACTTCTGTAATCCCAGATAATGTCGCCACGATACTGGACCCGACTGACCCACGAGAACCAACCAAGTAGCCATCTTTATTACTCTTGAAAACCAAGCGCTGGGCGATTAAATAAATTACTGAGAACCCATTCCCGATGATACTCTTCAATTCCTTGTCGACTCGTTTTTGCACGATCTCAGGTAACGGATCACCATACCAAGCATGCGCCCGATCCATCGTCAGCTTTTTGATCTCGGCTTCAGCACCCTTCATCCGTGGTGTGTAAAGCTTATCTTTAACTGGTCGCACCACTTCGAACTGATCCGCCAGCTGTTGCGTTGCCGTCACGACGATGCGTTTGGCCGTTTCATCACCCAAGAATTTGAACGCGGCTAACATTTCATCCGTTGTCCGGAAATGATCATCAGGAAACTCAGTTCGATTAGCCGTTCGTGGTTGCGAACGCACCAATACCGTGCGATAAATCTTATCTTCGGGGTTCAAATAATGGACATCTCCGGTCGCAACGACTGGAATCCCCAACTCATCACCCAGGCTAACCATGTTCTTAATAATATCTTCCAACCGAGCATTATCCGCAATCAAACCAGATGCGACTAATGGTGAATAAGCTGGTTTCGGCTGAACTTCAAGAAAATCATAATAGCTCGCCTTTTTACGGGCTTCAACTTGGCCTTTTTGCATCATCGCCGTGAACACTTCGCCATTGGCACAAGCTGAGCCAACCAGAATGCCATCACGATATTTATTCAATAAACTCCGTGGCACCCGTGGTTTTTCATAAAAGTAATCCACGTTTGAGGCCGAAATAATTCGGAATAAATTTTTCAGGCCGGCTTGCGTTTGCGCATAGAGTGTCGCATGGAAGGGACGACTATGACGATAAGCATTATTCTCGTTCATGTGACCATTCAGTTGGTCATGGAACTGCACGCCATAGCGTTCTTCCGCGTCTTTTAAGAATATATGATTCAAATGACCCGTTGATTCCGCATCATAGATGGCACGATGATGATGTTCCAAGGAAACATTGAAGCGCTTCGCTAGCGTATTCAAGGTAAACCGCTTCAAGTCTGGGTACAGCCAATGTGCTAACGTCAACGTATCAATAATCGGATTTTCAATTGGTGGCATGCCATGACGAGCATAACCCGTATCCATAAAGCCAATATCAAAAGTAACATTATGACCGACAACAATTGCGTCACCACAAAATTCACGGAAAAGCTTGAAAACTTCTTCCTCTGACTTGGAGCCACGCACCATTTCATCGGTGATACTCGTTAAATTGGTCGTCGTTTCGGATAAATGAAAACCGGGATCAATGAATTCTTCAAATTGCTCGGTCACATTACCCTTGTACATCTTGACCGCTGACAATTCGATGACCTTATCATAAATGGCAGACAGTCCGGTCGTTTCAGTATCAAAGATCACATACGTTGACTCTTTCAAGTCAGCATGCGCATCGTTGAAGGCAATCGGCTCACCATCATCGACCATATTCGCTTCGACACCGTAAATCACTTTGATGTTATTCTTTTGTCCGGCGGCAAATGCTTCTGGGAATGCTTGTGCCCCGGAATGATCAGTAATCGCAATCGCTGGTTGGCCCCATTTGGCCGCTTGACCGACAAAATCAGAGACTGTGTTGGTCGCATCCATCGCACTCATGTTGGAATGCAAATGAAACTCAACCCGTTTTTCATCCGCGGGAGCGGTATCCTGGCGAGTCGCGTGTGAGATTTCGTTAATATCGTACGCATTAATCGTCAAGTCACGCATGAAGCTATCTTCTTGCACCGACCCACGCGCACGAACCCACATACCTTGTTTTAAAGCTGCAAATTGTGCTTCATCGTCACTATTACGAGAAAACTTCTTAATCACCATTGAAGAACTATAATCGGTCACCTTTAGGATCAATAACTGACGTTGCGAACGTAAGGTCCGCACTTCCATATCAAAAACATAACCTTCGACGATCACTGAACGTTCTTCTTCAGTAATTTGAACCATCTGTTTGGCGGGTTCTTGCGGGTTAATTTGCTTACCAAGTTGGACAGGTCCATCAATTGGGGCCGGTGAGTCGGCTTGCTTAGCACGCTTTTCATTGGCCTTTTTGATTGCAGCCTCGGCCTTCTGCGCCAAAGCTTGATCTGATTTCGCCTTTTGCGCATGGAAAGCCTTGATTTTTTCCTGCGACGCCGTTTCATCAATCAAGGTGTGGACGGAGAATTTAGGAAAACCAAGTTGTTGATAGGTTTCCTCAATCGGTCCGAGTGCTTGGTTCGTCAAAAAGTTCTGAATAACTTCATTTTCGGCCAATAGGATGACCCGGTTATCCTCATATGAAGGAACGTTACTATTACAGAGTGATTGAACTAACGGTGACGAAATGCCACTATTTTTGACGATCCACTCCCAGTAATCAGCCAATGCCCGCGGATTGACTTCGGTATCATCGGTAGTAATCTGCATGTTGATGCCAGCAATTTCATGAAAAGCCATCTGTAGCTTATTGTTAAAAGTCATGAATTGCGAAAACGGTAAAACGTGTTGGAAATGTAAATGGAACTCCCAAACTTTTGAGGCTTGATGAACGGTCAGCTTTTCGATACTGGCTGCTTGAAATGCCTCATCCATCGGCATTTCGATTTGTTCAAGCAATTTCTCAAACATTTCCTGCTGATTTAAGCTCACGCGTGTTCCTCCTTTTGTCCTTTGAAAACAAACTTTAACCTGTCGCTCTAATTGGCTTGGCTTGCTGAAAATGTGGTACCCACAATTAACCACCAACAAATTGAAGCACAGCTAAAACGAACTAAAATCACCTAGTTTCTAGGTTGCCGAAACTAGGTGATTTTCTGCATACACAATGAGTTAAGTGTACGCATTTTTATATTAACTTGCAACGTTCAGGTTGCGTCAGTTCGAACTAACATCGATCAATTCAGACCAACTACTCGCAAAAAACTAGTCGATATTCTTCAATAGAACAGCTAAATTGTTAGCAACTTCTTCTTGCTTAACTTCAAGCGTTTCGCCGGTTTTACGTAACTTGATTTCGACGATGCCTTCACTAGCCTTCTTACCAATGGTAATCCGGGCTGGAATCCCCATCAAATCAGAATCCGCAAATTTAACGCCGGGACGTTCCTTACGATCATCATAGAGCACCTTGTAGCCAGCAGCTTCCAAAGTTGCTTCGATTTGATCGGCAACTTCAACTTGTTCTGCTTTCTTAGGGTTAACCGGAATCACGTGTACGTCGAATGGGGCAATGTCCTTAGGCCAAACCAAACCATTGTCATCAGCACGTTGTTCAGCGATTGCTGACAAAAGCCGTGAAACACCGATACCATAACAACCCATGATGACCGGAATATTGCGACCATTTTGATCCAAGACTTCCGCATGCAAATCTTTTGAATAACGTGTCCCTAATTTGAAGATATGGCCGATTTCAATCCCCTTGGTGAATTTCAACACGCCGGCACCATCAGGTGATAATTCACCCTCTTGGGCAAAGCGAATATCAACGTAGTCATCCGCATGGAAATCACGTTCTGGATTAACGTTAGTAAAGTGATGCCCATCTTCATTGGCGCCAACGGTGATATTAGCCATGTCTTTCACGTAGACGTCCGCAACGATTTTCACATCGTCACTCACGTTAACTGGACCAAGTGAGCCAAAACCAGCCCCTAAATAGTGTTGGGCTTGCTCTGGGGTAGCCATTTCTAAGAAATCGGCTCCTAAGTAGTTCTTCAACTTAATATCATTGACTTCGTGGTCACCACGAACAAGTGCCATCACTGGTTCGCCATCGGCCATGAACAAAATACTCTTCACTAGCTGATCAGCACCGACTTTTAAGAAGTCCGCTAATTCGTCAATCGTTCCAACGCCAGGGGTGTCAATTTTTTCAAGATCTTTGAGTGACGCATGTGACTTCTTTGGCACGTACAAACTACGTGCCATTTCAAGGTTAGCCGCATAATCACTCGCATCTGAATACACAATTGTATCTTCACCAACTGGAGCAATGGCAGAATACTCACGAGAATCCTTACCGCCCATTGCACCGCCATCACCAATAATTGAGCGGAATTTTAACCCACAACGTTCAAAAATATTCTGGTAAGCTTGTGCCATGTCTTGGAAAGTTTCATCCAATGAACCTTCATCCGCATGGAAAGAATAGGCATCCTTCATGATGAATTCACGACCCCGCAATAACCCATAACGCGGACGGTCTTCATCACGATACTTAGCTTGGATTTGATACAACGTTAATGGCAACTTCTTGTAAGATTTCACTTCATCACGAATGATTGAGGTAAATGTTTCTTCGTGGGTTGGCCCTAAGATAAATTCACGTTCATGCCGATTCTTTAGCTTAAACAATTCTGGGCCATAGGTGTCATAACGCCCAGTCGCCTTCCAGAGTTCAGCGGGAATTACAGCTGGTACTAACATTTCGGCAGCATCAATCTTGGCCATTTCATCGCGAATAATTGCCTCAATATTTTGCAAGACCCGATAGGCCAATGGTAAGTACGCGTACATCCCAGCAGAAATTTGACGAATGTAACCGGCACGTAGCATCATTTTATGGCTCAGTGCTTCGGCATCATTCGGCACTTCTTTCAAAGTTGGAATTAACAATTTTGATTGTTTCATCTAAAAATCTTCTCCTTAAGTGTTCCAATTTAATCTGATTCTAAAAGAAATAACGCTGAATATCATTCCAAGTAACCAAGACCATCAACAACATCAACAGACCAAAACCAATCAATGTGATGACACTTTCCGTCTCAACTCGGAGTGGCTTTCCTCGAATTCCTTCAACGATATTTAATAAAAGCTTACCGCCATCCAAGGCCGGAATTGGCAACAAGTTCACAATTCCAAGGTTGATCGATAATACCGCTAACAGATAGATCACTTGTCGTAACCCTGATTTAGCCGCCTGCGAAGTCGTGGCAAAGATTGCCACCGGACCACCCAGATCGTTCAAGCTAAAACCATGGGTGACCATTCGACCAAGCACCTGAAAAATCTGTTTCGTAATATTCCAAGAACCAGTGAAACCATAAGCTAGTTTAGCACCGAGACTAGTATCCGTCGAGGTTGCCCAACGGACGCCAATTTGGCCAACCTTGTTGCCAGACACGGTCTTAGCAGCCGGTTTAACGGCAATTTTGCGCGTCTGACCGTTTTGCTTGACGGTCAAATTAACCCGCTTGTTAGGACTATCTTGAATTAATAGCGAAATCGACTGCGCACTGGTATTTTTCTTGCCATTGACCGCAATAATTTCATCACCGGCCTTGATCCCGGCCTGCCTTGCAACTGAATTAGCCGTCGTTGACTGTACCTTGGTCGTGACCGAAGTCACCCCACCTTGCATAAATGCCAAAATAGCAAAGGTAATAATTGCTAAAATGAAGTTATTCATGGGACCAGCAAAGTTAGTCAGCATCCGCTGCCAGAGTTTGGCTGATTGAAACTGAACATCGACGGGCGCAATTTGAACTTCAGTCCCATCATTTTCGATGATTGTCGCATCATGTTGCACTTGATAATGTTTTAATTCAGTTTCGTCGCCATTTTCATAACCTTCAATCCAAAGGTCTTTTTCCAAATCAGTCGCCGTTACGGATAGCGGAATCCCGTTGAAAAGTGTTGTTTTTTTACTGGCATTGATCGACTGAACGAGTCCATCGTCACCAATTTGCAAACTGACTGGCGTGCCGGGCTTGAGTTCTTCATCTTCATCATCCGCAACACCAGCCATCCGGACATAGCCACCAATCGGCAAAAAACGTAAGGTATAGGTCGTGGCGTGACGGCGAAATGCAACCGCCTTGGGACCCATCCCGACAGAAAATTCCCGCACGAGAATTCCTGAACGTTTGGCAAAGTAAAAGTGCCCGAATTCATGAACGATGACTAAAATACCAAAAACGATAATGAACGTAATTATAGTAACTATCAAATCAACGTTCCTTTCTCCCAGGTCTGGGGGTTATCGATGTTAAAACAACCCGAATAAGTGTGCAATTGGGAATACGAGCAACATACTGTCAAAGCGGTCTAAAATACCACCATGACCAGGTAAGATCTTACCGGAGTCCTTCACGCCGTAATAACGCTTCAAAGCGGACTCAACTAAATCACCAAATTGACCCACAACTGACAGGATAACCGTGATCAGTAACATGCTGAACCAATTTTGATAACCGACCTGGAACCAAAGCGCAAAGGCAGTGGCAATAATGACACCAATCACACTCCCACCAATACAGCCCTCCCAGGTCTTATTGGGGCTGATTGGGGTTACCTTATGCCGGCCTAATTTACGACCAACCATGTAAGCACCACTATCAGTTGCCCAAACAATGAACATTAAGTACAATAACATTTCAACATTGATGCCGCGGGCGGCAGTAAAGTAGTTGAAGCCCATCCCGATATAGAAGATACCTAAGGTCAGTACCCCAGCATCATCAAATGAGAATCGATTCCGTGACCACACCGTATGCAATAACATCAAAATGATTAAAAAGTAAACGACATAGCCTTTGTTTAATTGATCCGGCAAGCCATTGAACCACTTGCTGGGGGCAATTTGAACCATAACTGCCAGCATACTGACAATGGCTTCAAACGAAATAAGCAGTTTTTTGCGCATAACCAGTAACTCACTCATGGCGATTGCACCCAATAACATGGCCACAATATCCAGCGTCACCCCACCAATAAAAATTACTGGGATAAATAAAATCAGCGCAACAACCGCTGTGATGACCCGTTGTTTCATTTCAAAAACTCCTCTTGTTTATTTTTTTGGTGATAAACCGCCAAAACGACGATCACGACTTTGATAGTCTGCGATACAAGCTTGTAACGTCGTCGCCGTAAAGTCGGGCCATTTAACATCCGTGAATTCTAACTCACTATACGCAATTTGCCAAAGCAAAAAGTTCGAGATCCGCTCCTCGCCACTCGTCCGAATCAATAAATCGGGATCGTGGTACGGTGCCAGTGGTGCAGTCATCATAGCCGCATCCACCGTTTTTTCATCGATGGCACTCACATCAAGTTTGCCGGCCGCAACTTGGGCCGCAATTTGCTGAATCCCAGTCACAATTTCTGCCCGTGAACCATAATTCAAAGCAAAATTTAAGACCATGCCATCGCAGTCCTTCGTATCGGCGATAGCATCGCGTACGGCTTTTTGCGTGCTAGCGGGCAATTTATCCGTGTAGCCCATCACTTCAACCCGAACATTGTTCTTAATCAAATCTGGCACGAAGGTGTCGAAGAAGCTGACTGGTAATTGCATTAAATAATTCACTTCATCAGTCGGCCGCTTCCAATTTTCCGTCGAAAAGGCATACAGTGTGAGCACTTTGATACCTAAGTCACTCGCAGCGATCGCCACTTTCTTAACGGTATTCATGCCTTCTTTATGACCAGCAACGCGTGGTAAATGGCGCGCCTTCGCCCAGCGACCATTACCATCCATGATAATCGCAACATGAGCTGGGATGCGTTCTGGATCTAATTCTACTTCAGTTGTTTCAGCGGGATCTTTCTTATTTAAAAAAGCGAACAAGTTGCACCTCCAAAAATAGCTTAACCAAGCCCTATTTTACCAAAAAAACCGTCATTAAACTATTCGTCAACAAAAAAAGGCTTGAATTTCTTCAAGCCTTAACAAATTGTGCACTAAATTAGCCTTCAAGAATTTCTTTTTCTTTATCAGCAACAATAGTATCAACCGACTTACCAGCAGCATCAGTAATTTTTTGCGCTTGATCTTCTAAATCATGTAGTTGATCATCCGTAAAGTTACCAGCTTTGTTACCCTTCTTCAAATCATCCATAGCATCACGCCGGACATTCCGAACAGCAACTTTAGCACGTTCGCCTTCAGCCTTAACATCTTTAGCTAACTCTTTTCGACGTTCTTCAGTTAATTGTGGAATTACCAACCGAATGGCAGTCCCGTCATTCGCTGGGCTGATTCCTAAATCTGAAGCCAAGATAGCCTTTTCGATTTCCTTCAAAGCACTCTTATCAAATGGTGTGACCATCAAAACTCGTGGTTCAGGCACCGTAATAGATGCAATTTGATTCAATGGCGTTTGAGTCCCATAGTAATCGGCTGAAATTCGGTTCAACAATGAAGCATTGGCCCGACCAGCACGAATATTACCTAATTCACGTTGTAAGGCAACTTCCGCCTTTTTCATTTTAGCTTGTGCATCTTTTAAGATTGGTTCTGTAACAGCCATGTTATTTCCCCCTGACTGTTGTCCCGATGTGTTCACCGGCGACAACTTTGCGAATATTACCTGGTTCATTCAAGTTAAAGACCACCACTGGAATATCATTATCCATTGATAATGAGCTAGCTGTCGTATCCATAACTTGCAACCCTTTATTGATAATATCAAGATGAGTCAATGTATCGAATTTAACTGCGCTGGCATCCTTGTTGGGATCAGCTGAGTAGACACCGTCAACGCCGTTCTTAGCCATTAAAATGGCATCAGCGTTGATTTCAGCAGCACGCAATGCCGCCGTCGTGTCAGTTGAAAAGTAGGGACTACCAGTCCCACCAGCAAAGATCACGATCCGACGCTTCTCAAGATGGCGCATTGCCTTCCGCCGAATATAAGGTTCAGCAATCTGCCGCATTTCAATCGAAGTTTGAACCCGAGTTGGGACGCCAATCGATTCCAAATTATCTTGAAGTGCTAGGGCATTCATGATGGTTGCTAACATTCCGATATAATCCGCTTGGGCGCGTTCCATGCCCATTTGAGCACCGGCTTCGCCACGCCACATATTACCGCCACCAACGACGATTGCAATCTGGACGCCCATTTCATAAACATCCTTAAGTTCTTCGGCAACCGTTTTAATGACTGGTGGGTTAATCCCAAAGCCTTTTTTCCCGGCTAGGGCTTCACCACTCAGCTTTAGGATCACACGCTTATATTTTACTTCCGACATCGTTTCGTCCTCCTCGAGATTATCTATAACCATTCTACCATATTATCAATAACCATTATACAAAAGCCTGAATTCAGACTTCAAATCACATTTTTACAAAAAAAGGGAATTACCACAAAACAATGTTTGTCGCAATCCCCCTTAATCATTTTTATAAGCGGTAATTATTTTTTGATTTGGCTCATGATTTCGTCAACAAAATTACCAGTTTGCTTTTCGATACCTTCGCCGACTTCAAAGCGAACAAAGGTGTTAACCTTGCCGCCCTTAGATTCAACGTAATGTGAAACAGTTTGATCAGAATCTTTAACAAATTCTTGATCATCCAAACTAATTTCAGCCAACCATTTGTTCAAACGGCCTTCGACCATTTTTTCGACGATCTTTTCAGGCTTGCCTTCGTTTAAGGCTTCCTTAACTAAAACGTCTTTTTCATGAGCTAATGTTTCGGCAGGCACTTGGTCGCGTGAAACATATTCTGGGTTAATTGCAGCCACGTGCATGGCAACGTCTTTAGCAGTTGCTTCATCAGCACCGTCTAAGACAACCAAGGCACCAATTTGGCCACCATTATGAATGTAAGCACCAAAGTTTTGGTCAGCTTGCTTTTCGATCACTTTGAAACGACGAAGACTAACTTTTTCACCAGTTACTTGAGTCGTTTCAATAATGTCATCACTGATCGTCCCTTTTTCGGTCTTTAAAGCTAAAGCAGCTTCAAGATCTTTAGGAGCTTCCAAGGCGATTTGATCAGAAATCTTAGCAATCAAATCCTTGAATGGGTCACTTGAAGCAACGAAGTCTGTTTCAGAGTTAACTTCAACGATTGCAGCATGGTCGCCATGAATTGCAACAGCAGCCATTCCTTCAGCAGCCACCCGGCCACTCTTCTTTTCAGCTTTAGCAACACCTTTTTCGCGTAAAACGTCAACGGCTTTCGCCATGTCGCCTTCTGCTTCAACTAATGCTTTTTTAGCATCCATCATACCAACGCCAGTTTTATCACGCAGTTCTTTAACTTGTGCTGCAGAAATCTTTGCCATAGTGTGTCTCTCCTTTGAGTCCGTTTGATTTTTTTATAAAAGGCTGCCCACAAAATCAGGCCGATGAGGTCCGCGATTTTTTAGACAGCCTAATTATTTCAATTATTTATTGTCAGACTTCTTGTCATTGTCGCCTTCAACGGCTTCAACGATATCTTCCAATGAGTCAGCGGACTTCTTAGCGTCCTTGTTACCCTTGAATGAGTCTTCTGTAACGTCTTCATCTTCACCTTGACGACCTTCAATGACAGCGTCAGCCATCTTAGAAGTAATCAAACGAACGGCACGAATAGCGTCATCGTTTGAAGGAATGATAACATCAATGTCATCAGGATCAGTGTTGGTATCAACCATCGCAACGATCGGAATGTTCAACTTTTGAGCTTCCTTAACCGCGATTTGTTCCTTACGAGGGTCAACGATAAAGACAACATCTGGAATCCGAGGCATATCTTCGATACCACCCAAGAACTTTTCAAGCTTTGCCCGTTGTTTCATTAACAATGAAACTTCCTTCTTAGGCAAACGGTCGAAAGTTCCGTCTTCTTCCATCTTCTTCAAATCTTTAAGACGTTTGATCCGAGTTTGGATGGTGTTCCAGTTAGTCAAAGTCCCACCTAACCAACGATGGTTAACGTAGTACTGACCAGCACGGGTAGCTTCTTCTTCGATTGAGTCTTGTGCTTGTTTCTTAGTCCCAACGAACAAGATAACACCATCATCAGCGGCAGCATCCTTAACGAAGTTGTAAGCTGAATCGATCATCTTAACCGTCTTTTGTAAGTCAATGATGTAGATTCCGTTACGTTCCGTAAAGATGTATGGTTTCATCTTAGGATTCCAACGACGGGTTTGGTGACCAAAATGGACACCGGCTTCAAGCAATTGTTTCATAGAAATAACAGCCATAATAAATATGCCTCCAAAAAATTTGTTTTATTCCTCCTTGCCGCTCAACTGCCACCGGAACTCTCCCGAGCACATCCAGTCACATCCCAACAAGTGTGAATTGGTTTTAACACCGAAAATTAGTATACCGAAGATTGGCCCCGCTTGCAAGAATTTTCATCAGGAATTTGTGAATTTTACAAAGTGTGTTACGATACTATCCTGCATAGGAGGCTCAATTAAAATGATCAAAGCCATCATTTTTGATGTAGATGACACGCTCTACGACCAAAAATCACCATTCAGCACGGCCTTAACGCAAACGACACAATTACGTTTCACCCCGGTTGAATTGGCAACTGTTTTCAATCGTTTTCGTGAATTCACCGACCGGACATTCCATCAAGTCACGGCGCATGAACTCAGCTTAGAAGCCTGGCAAACGGCCCGGTTACGGCACGCGCTCGCTGAACTAATTGCCGAAACAATTACAACTGATTGGTCGATTCAATTTGAACTAGCTTACCATCAAGCCTTAAAAAATATCGACCTATTCGCTGGCCTTGGTCCTGTCCTTGAAAAAGTTAGTCACTATTTTCAAATCGGTATTATTACCAATGGACCGGCTAAGATCCAGCGCCAAAAATTGCATCAATTACAAATCGAACGCTATGTGCATCCCGATGATATCTTTATTTCAGAAGAACTCGGGATTGCTAAACCTGATCCATCGATTTTTACGACTTGGGCTCATCAGGCCGGCATCAAGGCAAATGAAGCCGCCTACGTTGGCGACAATGCCGTTTTAGACATGACGAGTGCCAAACATGCCGGATGGCAAACCTTTTGGTATAACCATCGCCAAAACGGTCAAAATCAGCCTAGTGTCATTCCAGATCAAATCATTCAAACTCCCGCTGAACTAAATGACTTGCTGTTGGCCTTAACTGCCGCAGCCACTGCCTAATGTAGTACTAACGACTATCAAATGATAGCCGTTTTTTTGCATAGATCAACAAAAAAAGAGCGTCCATCCGAAGATGAGCGCTCTTGAATAACTCAGGAGAAATTAGTCAAACTTAACTTGCGTGTCAGCTTTACCAGTTTCGATGAATTGTTTGTTGTTGTCCATTGAGATGTGCACCATGTTATGAACAGCTGGTTCAGTATAGAACGCAGTATGTGGTGTAATCAAAACGTTGTCGCGGTTGAACAAGTTCATGAAGACCTTGTCATCAATCGTTTGACCTTCAAGATCTTTGTTGAAGATCTTAGTTTCGTATTCATAAGTGTCAAGGGCAGCACCGGCAACTTTGCCGCTGTCTAAGGCCTTGATCAAATCTTCTGAATCGATGAGAGTCCCACGGGCAAAGTTCAAGATGTAGGCACCATCTTTCATCTTGCTGAAGGCATCAGCATTTAACATGTGATAGTTGTCCTTCAATGCAGGAACGTGCAAAGTAATAACGTCTGATTGAGCGAATAATTCGTCCAATGTGTCAACGTACATACCTTCTTTTTCAAGTTCAGCGTTACGGTAAACATCGTAACCGATAACTTTAGCACCGAAACCTTTGAAGATATCGATAGCTGCGCGGCCAATCCGACCAGTACCAATAACACCAACAGTCATCGTGTTTAATTCTTTAGCGATGTTTGGTGCCCAACGGAAGTCTTGTTTAGCCAACTTCTTGTTGAATAATGGGGTTTGACGTAGCAATTGCATCAATTGGGTTACTGATAATTCAGCAATCGCATTTGGTGAGTATGCAGGTACGTTAGAAATCTTTAATCCACGTTCTTTAACAGTTGGGACGTCAACATTGTCGACACCAACGTTACGAAGTGAAATGTTCTTAACGCCTTCATCAGCCAACTTGTTCAAAACAGCAGCGGTGTAATCCTTTTGTTGGTATACATCGGCACCGTCAAAACCTTTAGCCAATTCGGCAGTTTTTTCGTCAAGTAGTTCTGAGACTAACTTAACTTCAACATCGGGATGTTCTTCCATCCATGTCTTGAAGAATGGACGTTCGTCATCACGTACAGCATATGCAATAATTTTCATTACAAAAATTCCTCCTATATATTGATACATTAGATATTATAACAGTAAATGTCAGAAAAAGAATGACTATTTCTGAAAACTTTAGAAAACTTTCACGCCATGTGCGGCTAAGTACTGTAACTTCGCAGTTCTGCGTTGATGTTTAAAAGCATATTCGGCTTTCAAAGCCGCTGATTTGGTGTCAAAGGTTTCATGATAGATCATTTTTAGTGGCCGCCTTTTTTGTGGTCGCGTGTATTTAGCGCCCTTGCCCGCGTTATGTGTCGCGAGCCGACGATCTAAGTCATCCGTGAAACCGCCATATAACGTTTGATCCGCACATAACAAGACATAGAAATAATACGGTTTAGTTGCCATAGAGTAGTTTGTGCACCTCTTCTCCATAGCTGCCATCGGCCTGATACACGATGACTGGCGGCAAAATCCGCACGCCATTTGGCCGACCGGATTTAATCATTTCAATCAAAACCATGTTAGCTTCGCGATCCGCTTTAGGATGCACAAATCTGAGCCGCTTTGGTGCCAACTGATGTGCGCGCATCGTTGCGAATAGATCATCTAAGCGTTCTGGCCGATGCACAAAATAAGCCTTACCGTTAGTCTTGAGCAGCTCACTGGTCACAGTCATAATCTGATCCAAATTGGCTGAAATTTCATGGCGCGCGATTGCTAAATGTGGGTTGGGATTCTTTTTGCTAGTTGGCTGATCTTTGAAATACGGCGGATTGCAGAGGACAACGTCGATTGAATCTTTCTTAATACGTTTGGTAATTGTCAATAAATCTTCATTTAAGACGGATAATCGATCGGTTAAATCATTTAAAATGATACTTCTCGCCGCCATATCGGCTAAACGCGGCTGCAGCTCAACTTCGGTAATGTGCCCACGGGTTTTAGCACTGACAAATAAGCCTACTGCGCCAGTCCCCGCACACAAGTCAACCATCTGCGTCTTGGCCGCCACTGGCACTTGAGAAAAGTCTCCTAATAAAACCGCATCTAATGAGAATGAAAACACTGTTGGGCTTTGAATAATTTGGATGGTTTGACTGTATAATTGGTCGATTCGTTCATCGGCCTTCAATGGTACAGCTGTCATAGGCTCCCTACTTTCATAAAAACTCATTGTCAGCTTAACATAATTTACTTGCAGAAATCGAAAAATTTCGTCATACTATTGGCAATTAGTATTTCGAAAGGAAGTTTGCGATGTTCTATTCTTTTATGCGCGGACTGGTTCGGGTCATTATTGCCATTATTAATGGTAATACCCATTACCAAGGCCGCGAAAAATTGCCCAAAGGTGGCTACGTCCTAGTTGGCCCGCATCGCACGTGGTTTGACCCGTTATTATATGCCTTAGCGGGAAGCCCGATGCAGTTCAGCTTTATGGCCAAGGAAGAATTATTTAAAAATCCCGTTTTACGCTTCATTTTAGTGCATGCGAATGCCTTTCCAGTGGATCGACAGCATCCAGGTCCCTCGGCCATTAAGACTCCGGTTAAATTTTTACGTCAAGGGAATCTTTCATTAATCATGTTTCCATCCGGCACGCGGCACTCCCAGGAACTAAAAGGTGGCGCAACGGTAATTGCAAAAATGGCCGGTGTCCCACTGGTGCCGACGGTCTATCAAGGTCCCTTAACGTTCAAGCGACTCTTTAGTCGTAAGCGCATAACCGTGCGTTTTGGTGATCCAATCTATATCGACCGTAAGTTGAAGCTTGACGATGCTGGACAAAAACAAATTGAAACTCAAATGTTAACGGCTTTTGACGAACTCGATCAACAAATTGATCCAAGCTTCCATTATATTGACCCAGCCGAAAAAAAACACGCCAACTAAGGCGTGTTTTTTTATTACCATTACTTGCTGTCGTTTTTAGATGCAGCTTTCATTGAGTTTAACATTTGATGCAGTTTCTTTTCGGATGGGCGTTGACCCATTTGCATCATCATGCTGCGCAACATTTCTTCACTAATTGGTGGATTTTGTTTCAAGTAGTTTTGCATGTAGTGCCGAGCACCAAAGAAACCACCGGTAAGACCGACTAAAACGCCGATAACGACAATTAAGATCCAAACACCAGTAGACACAGTCATTCCCCTCCCTTTTTATTGACTTCATTAAACTAGTCTACACAAATTAACCCTAAAAGAAAAGGAAAATTTGTCATTTGACAAATCTTCCTTGTAAGCGCTAATCATCACGCAAGCCGCGGTCACGCTGAACTTGACGAACCTTTTCAGGGGTGACTTCTTTACCATCTTTATCATACACTTGTAACATTTCGACTTGTTGCCGGAAACCGGCCCGAAATTCTTTTAAGTATTTTTGACGTAAGTCTTTTCGTTCGAGTTCTTCTAACTCTGTGAGGCCTTCTGCCTTGGCTTTGTGCGCCAATTCATTAATTCGACTCAATAATTCTTTTGAAATCAAACTGTTCACTCCTTTCAAAAGCATGACTAGAATACTCGATTTTTGACACTAAATCAATTAAAAGTATTTGTCAACCGAACATTTGTTTGAAAGCGTCAAAAACCTATGCTACAATGATTTTAACAACTAAAGAAAATTAAAATGAGGTGCCAAGATGAGTAAAACATCTGAAAGCAAACAAATGGCCGTTCTGCGTTTTATTTATGAACGTGTCAATGAAAAAGGTTACCCGCCAACCGTTCGTGAAATTGGTGAGGCCGTTGACTTATCTTCGACCTCGACCGTCCATGGTCACATCGCCCGCCTTGAAAAGAAAGGTTTGATTCAAAAAGACCCGACTAAACCCCGTGCGATTGAAGTCACACCGGCTGGCTACGACGTCCTAGGTGTAGAAACCACACCACACCAAATTCCAATTTTAGGGACAGTTGCGGCTGGACAGCCGATTCTAGCTGTCCAGGAAGCGACCGACTATTTCCCAATTCCTAAGGATCTTGAAACTTTCGGTGGCGACCTATTCATGCTAACCATTCGCGGTGAAAGTATGATCAATATCGGTATCTTGAACGGTGATCAAGTTATTGTTCGCCGTCAAAGTTCAGCAGACAATGGCGACATCATTATTGCCATGACCGATGAGAACGAAGCAACTTGTAAACGATTCTTCAAGGAAGCGGATCATTATCGGCTCCAACCAGAGAATGACACTATGGCACCCATCATTCTAACCAACGTTTCTGTTTTGGGTAAAGTCGTGGGCCTGTATCGTGACATGTTATATTAGCATCTACCAAGCAATCGTCGTTGACGGTTGCTTTTATTTTTGTAGTGCTTTAAGGGCCTCACGCTGTGCCAACGCAGATAATTGATGACTGGTGACAAAGGCCTTTACCCACGCCGGAGCCGTTTTACTATAATCTCTTAAAGCCCAGCCAATTGCCTTTTGAATGAAGAATTCTGAATCAGGTTGTGACTTTTCGATTGCTTTGGTTAAGAACACCGGATCCGTCGCATCTTTTAAGCTTAATTGTAATGTGATGCCAACTCGGCGGGGCCACATCTCATCGGTGGTAATAAATTGGTTGCCGCAAGTCGTTAAACATTCCTGCTCAACTAAATAAGTTGTCATAACTTTGCGCCAAGCATCCACCGTGTCCCACCACGCTTTTACCGTGATCTGGGTGACACACCAGTCAAACAACTCCGGTGTAAAACGTTTGACGTTGGCTAATGCGAGATCAATCGCAACGTACTGATATTCACGGGCCGGTTGCTGCATGTAGCCGGCAATCCACGCTTGCAATTCCGATAAATCTACTTGTCGACTTAATTTAATTATCGGCTTTGTAAGTTCACGTCGTTCGGTCGCCTTAACACCTAAAAAGAAAAATTGATCACGCATGTACGCCGCCATCGCAACTTGATTTTCGGGATGACTCGGCAAAAATAACTGTGGCAATTAAAAAGCTCCTTTCAGTCCAATGAATTTAACGCTCATCAATGAAGCTGTCAATGGTATAATGATTACACTAATTTAAAATTTGGGGGTTGGTTTCATGTTATTCTTAGCCATTATTGGCTTACTTCTTTTTCTCTTGGCCTTTTTCTCAGTTCTATCTGCACGTCAAAGTGGCGGTGGTTGGAAATTTCTAGCCGTCGTCGCCGTCTTGAGTGCATTGTTAACCATTTTCGCAATTGTTAAATTACCCTACTGGCCCTACAATCAAACTCACAACGCTAAAACAACGGCTACCTCAAGTAGCAGTGCCAGCAAAAACAATCGTACCGCAAAAATCGGTTCTTCTGAGGTTGTTTTTAACGAAGCCAACCAAAAGAAAGCTGCTGCAACCACTGAGCTTAAAGAAAACAGCATTCTAAAACAACTCAAGTCAAATTACAAATCGATGGGAACAGTTAGCTTGGATCGTAAGACCAAAACATTCACGGTGACCCCTACGAATGCGAAGTATGTTAAATCGCTAAAAACGGTCAAACAGTATCCGGACAAGAACCAAAAAGCAATCACAACGATTACACAGAACTATGAATCCTTATCAAACTCAATCAAAAAACATTTAGCTAAGGGTTACACGATTCAGTTGTTAGAACCAAGCACCACTAATGCGCTACTTAGCGTAAAAGATGGTGAAGTTGTCACTAACAACTTCAAATAATAAAATGCGTTGTCAAACCACTCAAACTGTGGCTAGCAACGCATTTTTTTAGTTCTCGCGATCTTGATATTGTCGTTGCTCATGCCGTTGCCCCGTCAGGACAAAGCGATGTGGGTCATCATCACAAGCAATCGTTTGATCGTCAGCGTTGAGTGCCAGCTGACCATTAAACAACATCTCATATTCTGTCACACTCACTCGGCGTCGACGTGCCAATCGCTGTGGCAACCCTAAGTCTAAGCCCTGCTGATAGTTTGCTTGTAAGCGACCAGTATAAAATTCACCCTCAGCACCTGAACCATAGCTAAATAGTCCAATCAGATCATCAGTCATTAGCTCAGGATCAGTCAATAATAGGGAAAGTAAGCTTAAATACAGTGAACCCGTATAAAGATTTCCGACTTCACGGTTTAACTGACGGGCATGTTCAAAATGAGTTGATAATGCTTGTTGCTGTGTTGTCGTTGCCATTGGCAGGACACTGCGCAATGCTTTTAAACCCATTTTTGTATATGGCAAATGGAAAGTTAGCGCCTTAAAAGCCTCAATTGTTGTCTGCTGCTCTTCGAGGTAAGTCTTAAAAACATCCTGAAAATAATCAATGTAGATGTTGGACGAATACTTGCCATCAACTAAGGCCGTCGTGTGGTATAGTGGCCGCCAAAAGTCCATCACATCTTGACTCAATAATACCGAATCATCTGCCAAAGCCAACACTTGCGGGTCCGCACTAATTAACATCGCCATGGCCCCACCGCCCTGCGTGGGTTCCCCAGGCGTATGTAAACCATAACGAGCAATATCGGTCCCAATTACCAGTGCCTTTTTTTCAGGATGAACATGAACGTGATCCTGCGCTAATTTCACCCCAGCAGTGGCGGCATAGCAAGCTTCCTTCATCTCAATGGTTCGCAGCCGTCGATCTAGCCCCAGCAGTTT
The DNA here is from genome assembly GCF_005405005.1 of Lactiplantibacillus daoliensis. Lineage (GTDB taxonomy): Bacteria > Bacillota > Bacilli > Lactobacillales > Lactobacillaceae > Lactiplantibacillus > Lactiplantibacillus daoliensis. The sequence goes on from NZ_BJDH01000004.1 coordinate 169,527, forward strand.
AGCAACGTAGATGGCGGCCGCCTTAGAGTTATCGACACCCGATTCCGTTGCGACGATCAGGAGATCAATCGCCTTGATATCTGCTGCCGTTAGCATCGGCGCAGCGGCATTTGCTGCCAATGTTACTGCGTCTTGACTGGGTGGAATCACTGCCATTTTTGATTGGCCAATGCCAATTAAATATTTGTCAGGTGCTTCATTACGAGCAGTTGCTAATTCTGCCATATCGACATACAAGTGTGAACTTGCAAAATGTAGCTTATCTATTCCAATTTTCAACGTATTTCCTCCAGTTTGGCTCATACAATGATTTCATTCAATGTCGCCGACCTAAGTAATGAAAATCAGGGTCAGTACCAATTTTGTAGCATGCAAATGACTTCGCCAACTCATTGTGAAAGGTCACTAAAATCGCTGGGGTCGCCCAAGTTGACGCTCCCCAAAAGACTGTATCATCGAACTCACGATAATCATTAGGATAGCGATAATAGCCCCACTTATCATCCCACATCGTGCCATGCGTATTAAGCCAATCTTCAGCTAACCCAGCTTGCACGACCGCAATAACATCCTGGTTGTCACGGATTAGTTGCGCCATTTTATCCCAATCAAGTTGCCACTCATGTCGATTGGGATTTTTTATCCGGCTTCCCATCGGGGTATGCTGCAAATCAATTGGTTTCAGATCAATAAAATCCATCTGAATCACCTCTTAAACTTCCATGTCTAAGTTTACTTAAATCTAACAAATTCAGCAAGTTACTCGCCCAAAATAAAAAAGCGACCGGCCAACGCCGATCACTTTCTGATCATTGATTTAAAGTTTAATTACTGAATCTGTCTGTTGATTAAGCATTGCTGGAGTGACAACTTGCCAAGCTTCGTTGTCAGCGGTACTGTCATCGTCGGTTGACTCATCGTCATCATCTTGAGTATCTGCGTCTTGATCATCTGTTGAATCATCATCTTGACTGTCGGTATCTTGATTATCCGTTGTGTCATCGTTACTATCCGTATCGTCATCATTGGTATCTTCGTCGTCATTGTCATCATTTGTATCTTCATCATCATCGTCATTGGTGTCATCATCACTGTCATCCGAATACGAATCTGCTTTAGATACTGCCTTCGCTGACAGTGCGGCCACTAAGCTAACATCATCTTGACTATTAATAAATTGCTTAAGCAAGTCAGCCTTGCTCAAGGTCACATGAGGAAAAGTGCTCCATGCGCCTTCCCCGGATGACGGTGCGACCGTTACAGTCGCTGCGGAGATTGAAATCAAACCACATTCAGAATCAACGGTTCCTTGGTCGATCATACCATCTGATAGTTCAAAGTCAGGTGATTCATTTGCATCTGAAATTGAGTAATGCCATTCCTTTAGATAAGCCAACACATACCAATCATTATCAGTCAGTTGCTTTGCAAACTGATTACCACTCGCAGCAGACTCAGTGACATCATGATTTGAGTTCGTATCACTTTTCACCGCAGTCTTCTTGGAACTATGATGCTTATGTTTCTTATGACTGACTTGACTCACTTTCGAATGGCTACTAACAGTATTTGAAGACTGCTTTTCACTTCCACAACCTACTAACACAACTGCCATCATTAAAAATGACACCCCGACGAGAAACTTTTTCAATTGAAACCCCTCCAAAAATAATTACTTCTTACTTATATTACAATACAAATTAATTTAATTAAATAGGCCGTGTTTAACTCTGTTCACGATTTATCGCTTTCACGACTACTATCAACTAAATAAAAACACATCCTATGACTTGACCTGAGACGCGTTTCATAAGTTATAGTGGCGTTGAAAGTTAATTAGAGGAGGTTTTTCAAATGAGTTTATTCAAACGTTCTTCAGTCATCAATCAATTGTCTGCACCGGTTCAGGGTGAATCAGTCAACGTCGAGACTATTTTTGATGGCATGAGTATCCCAGGTCAGCTCAAATTTGCGATACACCCAAGTAATGATGCTATTTTTGCGCCACTAAATGGCGAAGTAACCGATCTGACGTCCCATCACATTGCGATGACCGCTATCTCTGGTGATTGTTATTGGTTAACACTACAAAGATCGGCTAATGAAACAGCCGGAACTTTCGACTGGCAAGTCCGAATTGGTGATTCAATTTCGCCGTTAACCTTGTTAGGAACATTAACGGCAACCGACTCAAAATCACTAATTATTTGCAGCCGAATCGGACTTTCATCAACAATAGAAGCTCAAAAACAGCGTCGATTTAGTGCGATCTTTGGCTAACCTGATTGGGCCTTTCAAATCGCAAAGTATAAATAACCATCTGAGGCTTCTGTGCGATCAAACAAACTGGTTACTTATACCCATTCAAACTCGGAATTTTTTGAATAAATATTTGTTCTCATTAGAAATTATGCTATACTATTTAGGTACCATTTGGAGAGTTGGCAGAGTGGTAATGCACCGGACTCGAAATCCGGCGAACCGGCTAATACCGGCGCGCAGGTTCAAATCCTGTACTCTCCTTATTAGGTTGCACTACGTTAAGTTTAAAAATAGGCATGCCGTTAAATCAACGTTTAGCGTCATTCCTATTTTTTAGTTTGCACTAAAATATGAAAAGTGTTTGCGCGCTTTTTGCGCAGATTAGTCGCAACAAGTAACCAAATTTCAATCAATAAAGCAGCGGTTTCGCCATATTTAGCGAAGCCGCTGCTTTTCATATCAAATTAAATTCCGCTAGCAAACTCCCAGCTTAGTATGTCCCTTTAATCACGAAAAATGAACCACGAATCGTCCCAGCGAGCTTAGAACGTTGACGGGCAAATTTGAATTTACCTTCAAATTCAGCTGGAACTGCCATGCCATCACTCAATTTAAAACCAACGGCCCGTTTGCCACCGTCATCAAGACTATACAAGACATTGACAGCTAATCCATTTTCATAAAAGACATACGCCCACTTGGTCCCTTCGACAACGAATTCAGTGACCTCTAAAGGTTTGTATCCGAAATGCATCTCACGTTCGGCCAAAATCGTTTCAATCCATTTCAAAATCTCTGGCGCTTCACTGGCTGGAACTGTAACAAATTCATGTTTAAATTTATTCCAAAAGTAACGCGCTTCATTTGCGCGCAAACCCGCCAATGCGGGTGCGACTGGTGAACTTTCAAGTCCCACTGTTGACACTGTCTTAAAATCTACTTTATAGGCCAAAATTAACATCATCCTTCACTATTAATAATCAGAATTATACTCCGAATTGGTTAATTAAGTCACTTATTGCAACCAAAAAAGAGCCCTCGTCAGGCTCCTCACGATAACTTAATCTTTATATTGTTTCAATAACGTTGAGAAGGCAGGTTGAGTTGCCTCATCGACGGCATATTGCTTCCGGTAGCCGGCAATCATTTCAGCATCAAAACTGTCTGGATCAACTGGCACAAAACTCGTGTCGATTGGATCAACGTTCTTGATTTTAGCATCTAACACGATTGGTTTGGTATTACCATTAGCTTGTAGTGCCGCAATCTTGTCCATAGCAACTTTTAATTCTGCTAAATTAGTCACTTTAAAACCAATGCCACCCATGTTTTCAGCCATGCCGGCCCAATCAGCGCCTACCAAATCAATCCCGTATGGTGCTTGACCCGCAGCAATCTTTTCATGACCAATATAGCCCAATGCTTTATTTTCCAAGACCACATTCACAACTGGCAATTGATACTTCACTTCTGTCAAGATGTCTGGCATGACCATTGCAAAACCACCGTCACCGGAAATGCTCCAAACTTGCTTGTCAGGATAGCTCAATTTTGCCGCTAACCCGGCCGGCATCCCAAAGCCCATCGTGCCATACCAAGCTGACATGGCAAACCGTTGTGAGTGATTGAATGGTAATTGACGAATCGACCATTCCGTGTTGTTACCAACATCAAGGCCAAAGACCGCGTCATCAGTCGCAGCAGCCTTAATTGCCGCCATCACACCTTCAGCGGCCAAACCATCATGATCATCGGCGGCTAATTTCTCTAACCAAGTATTCCAATTAGCCTTATCTTGTTTAGCAGCCTTGACGAATCCGGTCTCCTCACGAGTCACCCCAGTCTCAGCTAAACGTGTCAAAAATTCATTGGCATCAGCTAAAACAGTTGTATCAGCATCACGCTGCTTACCCAAATCAGCTAAATTGTTATTAACTTGAATAAATTTGATGTTATCAGGTAAATAACGCGCAAATGGATAGTTGGTTCCTACAAAAAGCACCAAATCCGCGGCTTGTGAAACTTCGAAAGCTGCCTTAGTTCCCAGTCGACCCCGTGAGCCCATGAATAATGGATGGTCAGTAGGCATCGTGCCAGTTGCGGGTGCCGTACTTAATGTTGGTAAATTAAATTGTTCCGCAACCTTGATCACAGCATCCTTAGCTCGACGGGCGCCTTGACCAACCCACATGATTGGGTGCTTGGCTGCCTTCAATTGACGGGCAACATCCTCAACTTGTGCCTCATCTAAGACAGGTTTCTGTGGAACTGAGGCCAACGCACTGGTCTTGAAACCATCAAAGTCAATTTCTTGACCAGATAAATCATCTGGCAAAATAACGACAGAAACTGAATGAGTGGCATAGGCAGAACGAATTGCTTCATCAACAACATATGGAATTTGAGCAGCATTCGTTACCTGCTTATGAAATTCCGCGACATCCGCAACAATCGGATCTTGATTCATTTCTTGGAAAAAGTTCGTATTCATAATTTCAGTTGCCGATTGTCCAACCAGCGCTAAAACTGGAACGTGATCCATCTTGGCATCATACAACCCATTTAACAAGTGAACGGCACCAGGACCAGCAGAACCAAAGCTAACCCCAATCTTACCAGTTAATTTAGCATCTGCCGCAGCAGCTAACGCGCCAACTTCTTCATGGCGAACCTGAATATACTTGATATTCTCACGTTCTTGATACAACCCATCCACGGTATTGTTAATCGAATCGGCGGTAATGCCGTACAAATGATCAATTTTCCAACTTTCTAATACTTTGGCCAAAGCTTGACCAGCTGTCATTTTTGTCATATTTAATTCCTCCTACACTGTTGTGTATTTTTTAAGCACATCTAAAGGGTAAAACAATCACCGTTACCTGTCAACAATTAGGTCCCAGTGATTAGAGTTGCTGATAATTTTCAATATCATTCATGACGTCCTGCAAGGTAATCCGAGCCATCCGTCCCTCGGCACTGCTTTGAATTTCACGGTAATACCCAGCCATAACCTTGGGAACCACGCTTCCCACTGGACATTGCTTAGACGTGTCACGGTCTACCGATAACAGCTCTCGCCGCGTACTAACTGCTAAATAAATCATTTTTAAATTAATTGCTGCTGGATCACAGGCCAGCGTCGGTCTGGCAATCCCTCGCGTTGATTCCAGGAGTCCAGCTTTGCGAAGCTTACTCATTAATCGTCGCACCATTGTCGGATCAGTGTTCAAACTAGCCGCAATGCGATCACTTTTTAGATCATCATTCGGATGCAGTGCCACGTATGCCATGATATGCGTGGCATCACTCAATTGCGTGTTCGCCATTTTAACACCCCCATTTCTAAGTCTTTGCTGTGTTAAATAATATCACAGCTATACTCAGAACGATACAAAATTGTTCCAAAACCACCATAGATTACTTACTAAATCAGTCTATTCGGTATTGGCCTCCCAGTGATTGTATTGGGAAAGTGTTAGTTAGTTTACTTAACTCAGGATAACTAAAAAGTAGGCCAAATCTCATCAGAAATTGGCCTACTTTTTAGTTAGAATTCCATTAAACTCAATTTATCGTAACCTTTTAGCTTATCACTGCCGTGAAGATCTTTTAGTTCCACTAAGAACGCGGTCCCAACAACGATTCCACCCAGTTCTTCAACGAGTTGAATCGTCGCTGAAATCGTTCCGCCAGTTGCTAACAAATCATCAGTGACTAAGACTTTTTGTCCTGGTTTGATGGCATCTTTGTGTAAATAGAGCGCTGATTGACCGTATTCCAAGTCATACGTTGCTTTAACGGTCGCCCGTGGCAACTTGCCCTTCTTACGTGCTGGCGCAAAACCAACGCCTAATTCGTAGGCAACCGGACAGCCTACGATAAATCCACGGGCTTCAGGGCCAACGATCATGTCCACCTGTTTATCACGCGCAAATTTAACGATTTGGTCGGTAGCTTCGCGGTAGGCTTCGCCGTCAGCCATTAATGGTGAAATATCCCGAAAGATAATGCCAGGTTCTGGATAATCCGGAATGCTAGCAATATATTTTTTTAAATCTAATGCCATTGCTTATTAACAGCTCCTTTAATTCTTGACTGCAGCTTGGTCTTTGACCCAGATTTGAAGCGCTGCAGACTTACTATACAAAAGCGTTTCTTCAGCGACGAGTTGTTGCTCGCGTAGCTGATAACTTGGGGCGTGATGGAGATCCGCTTTGGGCGGATTCGAAACGCCATTCATGACACCATCATTTATTTTAACAAATCCGACCTCAAAAAACACCTGTATCATGAAAATAAGTAAATTCCGGTCTAAGTGTAAGTGATTGGCTACCAAGGAAAGTTGGTGATGAATATCGACATCATGTTGTGCCAAAGTGAATTTATACAATTTAGCAAATTGCTCACGACTTGGCATGCCCGTCAGATAGACTGACTCGCGTTGATATAAATACAAGGTCAATTGATTGAGTGGCAAGGCCGTCAAAACTTGTGTCATGTCAGCTAACGTATCTGGACAATCCACGATAAAAACGGGTTGATCTGCTGGAATTTCACTCAGGCTCACTGCTGGATCAGTCACCAAGATGGCTTGTGCTTGCGGACCCATAAAATCAGCCAATCGTTTCATCAATTTCTGATGAAAGAAGAGGTATGAGCCTGCTGACTTAAATTGTTGCGCAGTCAGGTGCTGCGTCCGCGCGTCAATGACTTGCGTACCAGTAATGGCCAAATCAGTCACCATAATCTGTGGCTTAGTATTCCCCTGCCAAGTGTTCGAACTCAACTCGCCCACGACCGCTAAATCAGCTGGACTGGCCTGAATTGCCGCCGCAGCTGAGCCCATTGAAAATGCAATGGCATCGAGATTCGCCTGACCATCGCTAAGCTGCAATTTCAGATGCTGCTGGTCACTCCCGATTGCACGGACTTGTGGCACACTCGTTGGTTTAAGTTCAAATAACGGCGCTGGATTATCCGTTCCGAATGGCGCCAATTGTCGAATCGCAGCCAAGGTTGCTAAACTTGCCTCCTGAATCGCCAAGTCACCATCGATCATGACGGTTGGCTGGGCATTTGCCGCCAAATCTTGCGATGTCGCCGCCGTTTCTAGAGCAGCCTTTAAGATTGGTAACTGGTCAGCCATTAACGTCAGGCCAACCGCCATATGATGACCACCAAAAGCAACTAGGTCATCACGGACTGGATCAATTGCCGCAAATAAATTATAAGCCTCAATACTACGACCACTACCCTTTAAGCGGCCATCTGCTGCTTCATTCATCACAATGGTCGGTTTACCGGTGCTTTCAACGATTCGACTGGCAACAATGCCCAAAACACCCTCATGCCAATCGTGACCAGTAATCACCAGCGTTTGCCGTTGTTGATTTCCCGCACTCTCAGCCTGTTTTTGAGCGGCGGTAGCAATATCGCGCACCAAACCTTGACGTTTTTCATTCAATTTATTAATTTGAGTCGCTAATTCATTGGCCCGCTCATCATCAAACGTCGTGAGCAGTTCGACACCACTTTGGGCGGATTGCAACCGGCCGAGCGCATTCAACCGTGGCGCAATCCCAAAACCAATGCTGGTCTCGTCCAATTTTTCCGGCTCTAGGCCAGCAGCTTTAATTAAAGCTGCTAAACCTGGCCGAGCAGTCTGTCGCAATACTTTTAGTCCCAAGGTGACGATGGTACGATTTTCTGCCGTTAAACTAACTAAATCAGCAACAGTCCCAATCGCAGCCAAGTCCAGCAAGTCTTCTGGCACTTCTTCCAGCAACGCGGTCGCAACCTTGAATGCCACGCCAGCACCTGACAGATCACCAAATGGATACTGGCCGTCTGGATGACGGGGATGCACGATGGCGTACGCCTTTGGTAAAACCGCCGGCATCTCATGATGATCGGTGACCACGACATCAATACCTTGCGCTTGGACCGCATCAATGACCGCGTTACCAGCCACACCATTATCCACCGTGACGAATAATTTGGTACCAGCCGCAATCAGCTTATCAAACGCGGCTTGATTGGGACCATAACCATCTTTAAAACGGTCGGGAATATAATAATTCACTTGAGCCCCAATCTGGCTCAAAGTTTCAAACATAATTGACGTACTGGTTAACCCATCAGCATCATAATCACCATAAACGGTAATTTGATCACCGGCCATGATCGCTGCTTGGATACGTTCGACGGCTTTTGCCATATCATGCATCTGCATAGGATCATTCAACGGTTGCTGATCGGCATGCAAAAATGCTTCGGCTTGAGCCGTGGTCGTGATGCCACGTTCAATTAATAATTTTGCCACCAACACTGGCACCGACAAGTCCGCTGCTAAAGTTTCAGCATCCGATGTCAAAGTTTCAGTCGTTGGTCGATAAAGCCATTTCTTTTTGGCGGCTAACATGGCAGCCATCCTTTCTCAAATCACAAGTTATTTCGACGTTGGTTGCGGTTGTTCAATCGCTTTACCACGAGTTTGCTTTCCTTTATTATTCAAACGTAACGTCAAGCTTTTGTTCTCAGCCGTCAGCTTTTCAATTTTAGCTTGAGCAGCAGCGATGGCTTCTTTATGCGCATTCGACGTTTTGACCGAATTGAAAGTTGCCATCAAGACCGCAATCGCCACACCTAAGATCAACGTGATCACGATTACTAAAATTAATGGCCACTGCACCTTGGCAAAGCCAAAGTTCACTTCAACTGGATCAACATTTAAAATTGCAAATACCACAATCACCAATACAATTACTAACGCACTAACTAACCGCCATTGATTTTTCATTTCAACGGCCCCCTTTTTTATTTAAAGTTAAAAACAGTTCCAGCTAACCAGTCCCCTAATTTGGGGGCAAGCTGATAACCTAGATTAGCTGCCGCCATCATCCGTGGCCGATTAAGCTCACGTTGATGCCGACCAAGTTTACTGACAATCACTTCAGCGAGTTGCACTGGATTGAGTGCCAACCGTGCCACCGTCGCCAAATACTGACCGCTTGGATCTGCCGTCTTGAAGAAATCAGTGTTGATTGGACCGGGATTAACGGTCATCACATTGACACCAGCTGGCTTTAATTCCAGTCGCAAGGCATTGTCATAAGCAATCACTGCTGCCTTGGTCGCTGCATACACCGCAGACTTAGGCGTCGCCACCTTGCCAGCAATTGACGCAATATTGACGATTTCACCGTGACCCACGCGTGACATACGCTGGGCAGCCAGTTGACTCACGAGCATGACGGCTAATGTGTTGACACGCAACATTTTCTCCGTCGTCGCATAGGTCATTTTCATTGCCGGCGTGAATGTGCCAAAACCAGCAGCATTGATCACGATATCAACGCCACTAAACAGCTGATCCACTTGTTCAAACAATCGCTCAATTTCACTGACATGGCCCAGATCACATTTAATGCCAACGGCTTGAGCGGCTGACAAAATGCGACATTGATCAGCCACCTTGGTCAGCCGCTCTTGCCGTCGAGCAGTTAAAACAACGTTCGCGCCCTTGGCTGCCACGGCTAAGGCAAGCTGTTCGCCCAAGCCACTGGATGCGCCGGTCACTAACACGGTCTTTCCTGTCAAATCAACCATTCGATTACCTAACCTTTCGTCACGAGTGGAATCTCAATCAAGTCAAAATCACGAACAACCTTAGTGTTTTTGAACACTTGTTGTGCCTGCTTTTGCAATTCTTTGGCGAGTTTGCCCGTATAGCGGGCCGAAATATGCGTCAGCAATAATTGCTGTGCCCCAGCTTTTTTAGCAACCTGCGCTGCCTGGGTACTCGTGGAATGGTAGTAATTATGTGCCAATTTACCTTCATCTTTACCAAAGGTACTTTCATGGACGAGTACGTTCGCATTCTTCGCTAAGCTAACGGCATTTGGCGTCTGACGCGTGTCACCAAGAATCGTGACGATTCGGCCTGGTTGTGGCGCCGCAATGAAATCTTGACCATTAATCGTTCGACCATCTGGCAGTGTGACTGTTTGACCAGCCTTCAACTGGCCATAAATGGGGCCAGAAGGAATCTGCATAGCTTTCAATTTTTCGGCTTGCAGTTCACCCGGATGCGCAGCCTCCTCAACCCGATAGCCGACACATTCAATGCGGTGCTCAAGGTGCTGGAAAGAAACTTTAAACGTTGCATCTTCAAAAATCACGCCATCTTGACCAAGTTCCACAAAGTTTAAGGGATACGACAAGCGGGTTCCAGAAACACGTAATGACGTTTTCACGAAGTCTTTGACCCCAGTTGGGCCATAAACCGTCAGCGGCTCATCCCCCCCTTGAAAGGAACGGGAGCTCAAAAAACCTGGTAAGCCAAAAATATGATCACCATGTAAATGGGTAATAAAAATTTTTGTGATTTTACGTGGCTTCAGCGTTGTTCTCAAGATTTGATGTTGCGTTCCCTCACCAACATCGAAAAGCCAAACTTCATTACGTTCGTCCAGCAACCGGAGGGCGGTACTGGTGACATTGCGAAACTTTCCCGGTGAACCGGCACCGGTACCTAAAAATTCTAATTGCATGTTTATGTTCGTCCTTATCTGTACAGTCTGCTAATTATTTTACCGAAGATACCACTAATTAACAACGATTAGTCTTTGTTTTTGCCTTCACACTATTGTATCATTGCACGCAGTGATAATATAACGAAAATCAAGGAGAACACTAAAATGCGGCTGATTGACTTTAACCTTTCTACTGCCGACCTTGACCGGCAACTGCCCCTTTATTGGGAACATGAACACGACCGTTTTCCCATTCAGAATCTGACTTTAACCAATCAACAACTTGTGCTCACGCAAACAAAAAACGGCAAACCGATGACACTTGACCAATTCTCGGCACGCACGCGGCAACTTAGTGGTCCCACCGGGTTGTTTGTCTCAACAACCGCTGGTCTAGTTCCTTTATTCGGCTATCGCTTGAGCGATCAACAGCTACTGTTTGGCTAACCTCATCAGCACAAAAGGCCCAGCTCACCATGAGCTGGGCCTTTTGTCGACCAATTAATCCATAAACTGGAATTGATAGTCCAAAATTTGAATTGAGTCACCGTTTTCGGCACCGGCTGCGCGCAAGGCGTCGTCGATTCCCATGCCCCGTAATTGACGGGCAAAGCGCATGACACTTTCTTCATGTTCCAAGTTGGTCATCTTAAATAAGCGTTCCAACTTTTCTCCAGACAAGACAAACAGGCCTGGTTCTGGATTATCGACCGTAAAGTCCTGAGTTGGTTCAGCCGTGTAGTCACGATGTTCAACATCATCAACACCCTTGACTGGGAATTGTGGCGTTGTATCGAGTAAATCAGCTGTTTGTGCGAGCAAGGCCTTGATGCCTTGTTGCGTAATTGATGAGATTGGATAAATCGCTGGCACGGTTGGGAGCGTCTTATCGTTCTTCAACTTAGCCTCAAACTTCGCTAAATTATCAGCTGAATCTGGCATGTCCATCTTTGAAGCAACCACGATCTGTGGACGCTTCAATAAGTCGGGATCATAGCTCGTTAATTCATGATTGATTTTCAAATAATCTTCAAACGGATCATTTTCTTCAACCCCACTCATATCAATTAAGTGTAAGATAACGCGGGTCCGTTCAATATGCCGTAAGAACTGAATTCCTAAACCAACGCCGTTAGCGGCCCCTTCGATTAAACCAGGTAAATCCGCCATGACGAAATCACGGCCATCATCCAAGCGCACCATCCCTAAATTAGGGACTAAGGTCGTAAAGTGATACGCCGCAATTTTAGGCTTGGCACTCGTCACAACCGAAAGCAATGTCGATTTTCCAACGGATGGGAAACCAACTAACCCAACATCTGCTAAAACTTTCAATTCCATTCGAATCGTCAGTTCATCGCCAGGTTCACCGTTTTCAGCGATTTCCGGAGCAGGATTTTTAGGACTCGCGAAGTGAATATTGCCGCGACCACCGCGACCGCCCTTAGCGATAACTAATTTTTGATCCTTCTCAACAATATCACCGATAATTTTACCAGTGTTAAAGTCCGTCACAACTGTCCCAAGTGGCACTTTGATGATGGTATTACTGGCAGAACGACCAGTCATTTGCTTGATCATCCCATTACCACCATTATCGGCCTTAAATTTACGCGTATAGCGAAAATCCATCAGCGTCCGCAAGCCTTCATCCGCTTGCACGATCACACTACCGCCACGTCCACCATCACCGCCGGCTGGGCCACCATTTGGCACAAATTTTTCCCGACGAAACGCGACCATGCCGTTACCACCGTTACCGGCTTTAACATCTACCTTGACTTGATCTACAAACATGTTTTTCTCCTGTTTCTTCTATATTATTTATCTACGAAATGACTCCGTGCGAAATTAGATACCTGACCTAGTATACAAATGTTCGCGCCCGCCGTCAAAGTATCCGCGTTAGTTGCTCAGATTCAAAATGACTCATCCTGCGATTCACATTTTGGGTTCCATCTCTGATGACCACAGTTTAACGACGGGTTAAGCGATTTCAGTCAACTGAAGGCAGAAAGTTGGGGTTGTTTTGACCTATTTGACAGTTAAAAATGGCCATCCCCCGCCGAAAAGCTAACAGATTACCTGCAATCAGAGCATCTAACTAGCCCTTTCCACAGCGGTTGTTCATGGCAAAATAGCCGGCTAATGACGGGTTTTGAATTATTTTGACGTTTTTTGAATGTTTTTGTTGCGTTTTGATAGGTGAGCGTGTATATTATTCCTTGGAGGGATTTGAAAGTGCTTACAGAAGAACGTCAACAATACATTTTAAATACGATCCGTTTCAAGGGCATTATTAAAATCAAGGACATTTGTTCTGAAACCAATTGTTCTGAATCCACGGCTCGCCGGGATCTCCAACAATTGGAAGAACAGGGTGACTTATTGCGCGTCCATGGTGGCGCTAAATATATGAACTCGCTCCAAGAAGAACCGGCCATGAACGATAAAGTTTCACGCAATGTGGACGCAAAAGACCGTATTGCCCAGCAAGCAGTAGCTAATATTCAGGTTGATGATGTCATTTATTTGGACGCCGGAACTTCGACGCTCGCGATGATCCATCATTTAAATCCTAGTTACAACTTGCGCGTCGTGACGAACGGGGTCGTTCATGCTTCCGCCTTAGCGGACATGGGCATCAAGACCTACTTGCTTGGTGGTAACCTCAAAGGCATCACCAAAGCTGTCATCGGCCCTGAAGCTGTCAAATCGTTACAAGAATACCGGTTCAATAAGGTCTTTCTCGGTATCAACGGCGTCCACCTGAAGTTTGGCTTGACGACCCCCGATCCCGACGAAGCGATCGTCAAAAAAACTGCAATCGCCCAGAGTGAAGAAGCCTTCATTCTGGTTGACAATACAAAGTTCGACCATGTTTCCTTTGCACGCGTCGGTGATCTCGCTAGTGCGACGATTATTACCGACCAACTAATGCCAAAGTTAGCCGAACAGTACCAACCATTAACCACTATCCAGGAGGTCAAACCATGATTTACACCATTACTGTTAACCCGTCGATCGACTACGTGGTTCAACTACCACATATGACACTCGGCAGCGTTAACCGCCTTGCCCACACCGCCAAATTACCTGGTGGCAAAGGTATCAATGTTTCACAGATTTTAAATGATCTCGACCAGCCTAATCGGGCGCTTGGTTTCATTGGCGGCTTTACTGGCACCTTTATCAGTGAAGCTTTAAAAGCCAAAGGTCTTGACTGTCATTTTACAAAAATTGCCGACGACACGCGCATCAATGTTAAAATTCATGCGGATGAAGAAACGGAATTGAATGGCGCTGGTCCCGATATCACGAGCCTTGAAATTGATCAATTTTATCAAGAATTGGCTCATTTGACAGCTGATGATGTGGTCGTCATGTCCGGGAGCTTAGCACCTAGCCTCCCCGATACGTTCTATTACGACATTATCCAAAAGGCCAAGGCTGCCGGTGCCAACTTCGTCATTGATACGACCGGTGAAGCACTGAAAAAGACTTTGCCAAGCAATCCGTTGGTGGTCAAACCAAATAATCACGAACTCGCTGATTATTACCACACCACTTTCAACAGTCAAGCAGACATTATCGCTGCTGGTCAACGGATGCTGGCAGAGGGTGCTCAACACGTCCTCATCTCAATGGCTGGAGATGGTGGCTTGCTCATCACGCCCGAACAAGTTTACTTCAGCCCCGCACCCAAAGGCCATGTCATCAACTCCGTTGGGGCCGGTGATTCAATGATTGGTGGTTTTGTTGGGACTTTTGCTAAGACTCACGATGCCGTAGAAGGTTTCCGTTATGGTTTAGCCTGTGGCTCCGCAACTGCCTTCTCTGAAGACATTGCCACCCGCGCCAAAATCGACGAGATCTTACCATTAATCAAGATTGAAACTGTTACTAAATAGTTGTTCCAGAAAGGACTGTTACACACACATGGATATCCGCGAACTATTATTAAAAGATGTCATGATCATGGACATGCACGCCACGACCAAGGACGAAGCCATTGATGAGTTAGTTCATAAATATGCCGAACAAGGCATCATCAACGACGAAGCCCTCTATAAAAAGGACATCATCAAACGTGAAGCTGAATCAACTACTGGGATTGGCGATGGCATTGCAATGCCACATGCCAAAGACAAAGCCGTTCAACGCGCCACCGTTTTATTTGCTAAAAGTGAAGCTGGTGTAGACTTTAACGCCTTAGACGGTCAGCCTGTCCACCTGTTCTTCATGATTGCTGCTCCTGAAGGTGCCAACAACACCCATTTGGCAGCCCTAGCTGCTCTCTCCAGCTTACTAATTGATCCAGAATTAGTTGGTAAACTTAAACAAGCAACCACACCTGAAGAAGTTCAACAACTTTTCGGTGATGCACAAGCAGCTAAAGAATTAAAAGAAGCTAAAGATGCTGCTGCGAAAGCTAGAAAAGAAGCAGCTGCCTCCTCAAGCGCAGCCACTGATGAACAACGGCCTTACATCGTTGGGGTCACCGCTTGTCCTAATGGGATTGCCCATACCTACATGGCTGAAGCCGCATTGATCAAACAAGCTGAAGCCATGAATGTTGACATTAAAATCGAAACTAACGGTTCTGAAGGGGTCAAGCATTTATTAACTGCCGATGAAATTGCCCGTGCCAAAGGGGTTGTCATTGCCGCTGATAAAAAAGTTAAGATGGCCCGCTTTGATGGCAAGCCACTCGTTAACCGCCCTGTTATCGATGGGATCAATAAATCTGAAGAACTCATCACTGAAGTTTTAGATGGTAAAGCCCCTATTTATCACGATGCTGACGGTGGTACCAATGATAGTGGCGATGATGAAAGCAGTAACGGCGGTGTTTGGAGTGAAATCTACAAAGACTTAATGAACGGGATTTCACATATGTTACCATTCGTTGTCGGTGGTGGGATTTTAATGGCCATCTCCTTCCTTATCGAGCAATTTGCCGGTGACAAGAGTTTAGCCTTTACTTTCTTCAACCAAGCCGGGAATATGGCCTTTGCCTTTATGGTTCCGGTCTTAGCTGGTTATATTGCCGAATCAATTGGTGATCAGCCTGCGTTGATGCCTGGGTTTGTCGGTGGTTTCATGGCCACTGTTTACACCGGTGCTTATGGTGGTGTGTATGTCGCTTCCCTTTCAGCACATGCCAAGAGTCCAGCTGGATTCTTAGGTGGGATTGCAGCTGGGTTCTTAGCCGGTTATGTGACCGTTTGGATGAAGAAGTGGACCAAGCACTTGCCACAATCACTCGAAGGTATGAAACCAATGTTGATCTTCCCTATTGTTGGCTTATTGATTGTTGCCGCTTTGATGTTCTTCATTATCAACCCTATTTTCTCCGTTATTAACCAATTTATCACTCACTTCTTGAACTCAATGGGTACTGGTAATGCCGTGATCTTAGGTCTTGTCCTTGGTGGCATGATGTCGATCGATATGGGTGGTCCTTTCAACAAGGCCGCTTACGTCTTCGCTACTGGGGCCTTTACGGCCACCCACGATGGGAACTTAATGGCCGCTGTTATGGCTGGTGGGATGGTACCACCATTGGCAACTGCCATCGCGACTGCCTTCTGGCCAAATAAGTTTACGGATGACGAACGTAAAGCCGGGATTTCAAACTGGGTCTTAGGGATTTCCTTCATCACTGAAGGTGCGATTCCATTTGCCACTGCTGATCCTTTACATGTCATTGGTTCAGGTGTAGTCGGTGCCGCCATTGCCGGTGGTTTAACTCAATTATGGCACGTCTCTGTTCCTGCTCCTCATGGTGGTTTATGGGTTGCGTTACTTGCAACTAACATCTGGGGTTACGTTGGCGCAACAGTCATCGGGGCTGTGATTGCCGGAGTCATGTTAGGTCTTTGGAAACCTGCTAAAAAAGCTTAATCAAACACAAAAAGTTCTGGCCGTTGATTGGTCAGAACTTTTTTTACCCAATTTTCGATCAATAGCGGTCCAAGTTTGAACAAAAAACTATCCAACGCCGCAAAGATACGGGTATAATGAAAATATTAATTTATTCATTGAAACGAGACGATTTTTTGAAATTCCAACTTCGGACACTGATGCTAACGATATTAGTTGGTAGTGCCCTCTTATTAACCGGGTGTCATCAAAACACCACTGAGAAGCTCCCACCGGTCAAAGGTCGTAATCTGACGGCCATGGTGATCAGTGATGACCACGTGATTGCCCCCAGTCTCCACGATAACGGCTCAGCCTTCGACAGCTATGCCGGAAATGACGCCGGCGCAGATTTAAAATACAGTGCCACCATTTTTAAAGCGTTTATCGCTAAAGCCATTGCAACCAAGCCTGACGTTGTCATCGTCAGTGGTGATATTACTAATAATGGTGAAAAAGCGAGCCATGAATACGTGGCAAGACAGCTACAACGACTGACCCAACATCGGATTCACGTATATGTCATTCCTGGGAATCACGATTTAAACAATCCCCTGACGCGTGGGTTTAAAGGCAAAAAGCAGCATGAGGTTGAGGCAATCGACGCAGCCCAGTTTAAACAAATTTACGCCAAAGCTGGCTATAATGAAGCCGTTGCCCACGACAGCAACTCCTTAAGCTATCTCGTCAAGCCCAGCAAAAAGACTTGGTTTTTAATGCTGAACTCCGCGATTTACAAGAGCAACTATCAACAAGGCAGCTCCACAGTCGGTGGCGGCTTACCAGACGGCACCTTGGATTGGGTTGCCAAAATTGGCCGAGAAGCTAAAAAACAACACGCCATCCTGATTCCAGTCCTGCATCATAATACGATGAATCACACGATGATCAACCAAGGTTACACGATTGGTTACGCCGATCAAGTCCGCGATGTTTTTAGTAAAGCAAACGTTAAATTAACACTCAGTGGTCACATTCATGCCCAGAGTATCAAACATAAAACCGTGAATGGCAAAGAACTAACTGATATTGCCAGTGGCGCATTAATTTTAGGCGAACATTACTACGGGACACTCACCCTTGATCAACAAACGGGAAAAGCCCAGTATCACGCCACATCATTAAATGTCAGCGCCTATATTCAGCAACATCAAGGTGTTAAAGCTGCTAAAGCTTACCAAAAATATGACCACGATGTGCTATACGCCTCCGGTTACAACGCTGCCCTCAGTTCACTCTATGAGGACCGGGATGAAACGCAGTACTCGACTAAAAAGATGAAAACTCTCGCAACTGGTATGGGCGAGGCTAACATTGCGATGTTCCGCGGCACCCCTGTAAAACAAACTCCGGCCGTCCTCGCTTGGGAACAGTTACCAGATTCGGTTCGGCTGAAAGAATTTATTCTCAAAACTAAAAATTTACATGGCAATTTACAATGGTCTGGGGCTGTCCGTTAGTGACAACCATCAGCAGACGTCAAAAGCGCGGTTACGACTCACAATTTGAGTCATAACCGCGCTTTTTTGGTTCAAATTTTTTATGTGGCACCTTTTTGATAATGTTTCGGCGTCACGCCACCACCAGCGAGTGAAAACTTAATGGTTTGCGCGACGGCTTTCGAAACACCCAATTTTTGAATTTCTTCAATCGGTGCGCCGGCAATCTTTGGCATTGAGCCAAACTTTCGTAACAACTTATTGCGTGTTTTCGGCCCAACACCCGGAATTTCATCTAAGCGAGAACTCAACGAATGCTTGGTGTGTACCTGGCGATGGAAAGTAATCGCAAACCGGTGAACTTCATCTTGAATCCGTTGTAGCAAATAAAAGCCTTGGCTCTTAGGATCTAGATTGAGATGCGCATCGCCTGCCGAAGCCAACAAGTCCGCAGTCTTATGATGATCGTTCTTAACCATTGCCGCAACTGGCGTGGATAGGCCTAATTCGTTTTCTAAGACATCCTTAGCTGCATCCAACTGAATGTCCCCACCATCCATCAGAATCAAATCAGGCATGGCCGCATGCTCTTTCAGCAAACGAGTGTAACGACGACGAATAACTTCCCGCGTCGAGGCAGCTTCATCGGCGTGGTCAACGGTTCGCAATTTATATTTTCGATAAAGTTTTTTATTCGGTTGACCGTCCGTAAAGACGACCATCGCTGAAACCAAATCGGAGCCTTGAATATGCGAGTGGTCAAACGCTTCAATCTTATGACCGGCTGGCAACCCCAGTGCATCCGTGATTTCCTTCATCGCACCCGTCGTCTTACGTTCATCCATCTCAAGTAAGCGGAACTTCTCTTCCAACACGATGCGTGCGTTCTTTTCGGCTAAATCAAGTAATTCACGTTTCTGCCCGCGTTGCGGCGTACGCACTGGAATTCCAAGAATATCACTCAAAACGGCCTTATCCATCCCCGCAGGGACTAAGACTTCCCGCGGTAAAACGTTATTCTTACGATTATAAAATTGTAAAATAAAACTCGTCATTTCTTCGGGCGCGGTAGAAACAATTGGAAATAGCCGTTTTTCACGCTTCATCAACCGCGCTTGGCGGATAAAGAAGACCTGAATCGATAACCAGCCCTTATCCAAGTAAAAGTTGAATAAGTCCCGCGGCGTATTATCATTTGAAATAATTTTTTGCTTTTCAACGGTCATTTCAATATAAGTCAATTGATCACGAATTTCAGCCGCCCGTTCAAACTCCAACTCAGCAGCGGCTTTGGTCATCCGTTGATTCAATTGCTTTTTGACCGTTTCAACGTGACCGTTCAGGAAAGACTTGATGCGTTTGATCTGCGCGTCATATTCTGCCACCGGAACTGTCTTGAAACACGCCCCCAAACACTGGCCCATATGATAGTACAAGCACGGCCGTTTCTGGAACCCATTACAACGACGTAAGGGATAAACCTTTTGAATAAAGTTAACCGTTTCTTGAGCAGCATACACGTTTGGATACGGACCAAAATAATAGCCACCGTCTTTGCGGACATCACTGACAATCAAGATTTGCGGGTCACGTTCGTTGGTAATCTTAATGTACGGATAGCCAGTGCCCTTTTTTAATTTGATATTGAAATAAGGCTGGTGTTTCTGAATCAATGTGATTTCTAACAGGAAAGCTTCCTTATCTGTTGAGGTCACGATAAATTCAAAATCTCTGATTTCCGAGACTAAGCGGGCCGTTTTACCGGTGTGGCTACTCTTAAAGTATGACCGCACGCGATTTTTCAGATTCTTCGCTTTCCCCACATAAATAATCTGACTGTTGAGATTTTTCATCAAATAACAGCCAGGTAGATCTGGTAATAGCGAAAGTTTATGTTCAATGTGAGCCGAGGCCATCTAACCCCTCCTTACTTTAATTCAGCGTTAATAGTATACCGCCAACACCCTAGTGACGACAAGCAATCCGCCCACGACATACAAAAGGCCGAGCAATTACGCTCGGCCAAGGAGATTACATCAAAATTTTAGATAAGAAATCTTTGGCCCGTTCCGTTTCCGGATGAGCAAAGAAGTTTTCAGGCGTATTGTTTTCTTGAATATAGCCATCCGCCATGAACCAGATACGGTCACCTACGGACTTGGCAAAGCCCATTTCATGAGTGACCACGACCATCGTCATGCCTTCTTTAGCCAATTCTTGCATAACGTTCAAGACTTCGCCGACCATTTCAGGATCCAAAGCAGAAGTTGGTTCATCAAATAACATCACTTTGGGATCCATTGCTAACGCTCGCGCGATGGCAACCCGCTGTGCCTGCCCACCAGACAAACTCGTCGGGAAAGCATCTGCATGGTCGTCTAAGCCGACCCGTTGTAGTAGTTCGTGAGCCCGTTTCGTCGCCGCAGCGTCGTCGGTCCCTTTAACTTTCATTGGTGCCAATTTAATGTTCTCTAAAACGGTCATATTTGGGAATAAATTGAAGCCTTGGAACACCATCCCCATTTTTTCCCGTAAGGAGTTCACACTTTTAGTATCCAAGGTCGTTAAATCTTGGCCCTCAAAAGCGACTTTCCCGCTCGTTGGGGTTTCCAATAAATTCAAGCAACGTAAGAAGGTACTCTTACCACCACCGGAAGGTCCGATGACAACGATTACTTGGCCAGGTTCGACCTTTTCGGTAATATCTTTTAACACTTCATTGTCGCCGAAGCTCTTTGCTAAAGCTTCAACTTCGATTACTGGTTTAGTCATGTTGCATCTTCCTTTCGAAGTAGTTCAAAATCCGAGAAGCCGTAAAGGTCAAGATGAAGTATAAGACCATGATGACCACGATTGGGGCAACCCCCCGGTAAGTGTCAGAACGGACAATATTACTTTGATAGATCAATTCAGTGACCCCGATGATCGAAACAATTGAACTATCCTTGATCAAAGTAATAAATTCGTTACCCAGTGATGGCCAGATATTTTTCAGGGCTTGTGGTAAAACAACATAACGCATGGTCTTACCGTTTGACATTCCTAAGCTACGAGCAGCTTCCGTTTGACCATCATCGACAGAATTGATCCCGCCACGAATATATTCGGCAACATACGCACCAGAGTTCAAGGAAATCGCAATAATCCCAGAAGTTAAGGCCGGTAAGTTCACGAAGAGACCTAAACCAAAGTAGACGAACATGACTTGAACCATCATTGGGGTCCCACGAATAAATTCAACATAGGCAGTGGCTAACCAACGTAAAGCCGTTTTTAGCACGCCACCCTTGGCCATCCGTGCTAAGGCCAAGATAATCCCGATAATGAAACCGAAGAAAACGGAACAAACGGTAATAATTAACGTATATTCAATCCCGGTTAAGAAGGCTTTCCAATAGTGCCCCATTGAAGTATTGACGGTGTTCGTCTTCAAATACTTCCCAGCAGCTGGCAAATAGTCTTTTTTAACCAATTTATCTTTTTTAATCTGATCAACAGTCACATTAACTTTGTTGACTAGGCTCGTTGAGCCTTTCCGGAACGCAATTGCTGAACTAGTTGCGGAAGAACTCATGTTAAAGTCTGAAGGAATCATGGCTAATTGCTTATTATTTGAAACATAGGCTTCAGCAGAAGGCTTTTCCATCGCAACCCCGTCTAATTTGTGGCTTTGTAAGGCCAAAATTAAGTCAGATTGAGAAGTCATCCCTTTAACACTCGTGTTCTTAGTCTGTTTCTTCGCAGCGTTGTATTGTGTGGTCCCAGTTTGGGCGCCCAACGTCCCGCCACTGAATGAATCTTTATTCTTGTACTTCGCAGTATCGGTCTTATTGATGACGATATCATACCCACCTTGATAGTAAGTGTGCGTGAAATCAACATTTTTCCGACGTGCGGGGGTTGGGTTCATCCCAGAAATGATCATATCGACCTTCCCAGTCTGTAACGCAACCAGCAAGGAATCAAAGGACATTGACTTGATCTTCAGCTTAACGCCTAAATCTTTAGCGACCTTTTTCCCAATTTTGACATCCATCCCAACGACGGTACTTTTACCGTTAACCGTAGCTTGGAATTCATAAGGTGGATAATCAGGTGAAGTCCCCATGACCAAGACACCTTTTTTCTGAATCTTCTCTAGTGAGTCATCGGTCGCGGCTTGTGCGTGTTGCGTACTCATTGGTACGACTAACATGAACAAGGCAACGATCATGGCTAGCAGCAACCCATATTTTTTCTTCATAAGCAATCTCCTTGTTTTCTTTTTACAAGAACAAAGTATATACGCAAATGATTATTTATGCAAGTATTTTTGGAAAATTCTTTATTTTATGCATTAATTAACCATTTATGCAGCTTTCCCGACGTTCTAATTGCATAAAAGACGAATAACTGACAAATCTGCCAAAATTTGCTATGATAAGACAGAATTGAAAGGAATGATTGCATGAGCTTAAAAGTCCAACGTCAAGATAACTTAGATAAACTATTCGATAAATTTGCGATTGGTCCCGATGATAAGGATAAGCTAAGCACCAAAGCCATCCAAGAAACCATTGATGAACATGCCAAACGTAAAACGGACGAACCTAAAACCAAAGACGCCAAAAAATAGTCAAAAAAATCACGCTTTCCAGTCATTGGGAAGCGTGATTTTGCGTTTTAATTAACAAATTTTAGTGCCGATGGTGGCCATCTTTTCACGTAACTCTGCTTCAGTCTCAGGACTGACGTCACGCCAGTCAACCACAGATAGTGCGCCATCCAACATTCCACTGTCATCTTTCAGAGCTAAGCCACTGTGCCAACGAGAAATGTTTAATCCACGACCTAAAAAGTCTTCGTCAGCAGGTGCGGTTGCCATCTCGTAACCAGCATTATTCTCTAATGGAATCGTATATGCCGGATCAGCAGCCTTCAAAATGACTAATTGGAATTTATTACCGATTGCACAGCTACCGCCGAGACTCGAATACTTGTTAGAACCATCGTCAGTGGTTAAAATCACCCGACTACCAGCCGGAATCTTATTAGCCAAATACGCTTGTGCATCATCTTTAATATTAATTTTCATCATTCAACACCCTTTCAGTGTGCCTAATTAAGTTGTGTACAACTCTTTTACCTTCTTTAATATAACGCAGGCCATCACACAATGCAATCAAAGTGCTTACTAAAAATCAGTTAAAGCTCAACCGTTGAAAGTTCCCGAACGAGTGCCACTGCGATGATACTGACATGTTAGGCTAAATTCAGCGGGCCGACAGTCAAAAAAACGAGTCCCAGCATGCTGCTAGAACTCGTTAACAACCCTATTTTGCATTTTTATCAGTGGGATACTTTTGATTCAATTTGGCAATATTTTGTTTGGCAACTTCATCAAAAGGAATATCTGCCCATTCAGCTACCTGGGAAAGGTACCAGAGCACATCACCCATCTGTTTCGTCAATTGGTCTTTATTTAAACTTTCCCCATGAAAAGTATACTTTTTAACCAAATCGACAACCTGCCCAGTTTCTGAGGCCAAGCCCAACGATAAATTCGTTAACACTTGTTCATTGCCGTACAGCGTCCGATTCGCTAAAGATTGATAGTCATTAAATTCCAAGGTTATTTGCCCCCTACAGTATGTGCTTCGATCCAGTCCCAAATAGCGTCTTTTCCCGCCTTAGTCTTCGCTGAAAACGGAATAAAGTCATCACCGGCTTGGAAATTCAAAGTTTTCTTAATCAAGCTCTCTTGCTTGTTCCACTTACCACGCGCAATTTTATCACTCTTAGTGGCAACCACGAGTAACGGCATCTTATAATAATGCATCCACTCATACATCGTCACATCATCTTTAGTCGGTGCATGGCGGGCATCAACCAAAATAATCACACCACGTAAGGTACTCCGGTTCGTCAAATAAGTTTCAATCATCTGACCAAACTTTTCCCGATCTTTCTTCGAAACTTTTGCGTAACCATATCCTGGCACGTCGACAAAATATAACTGATCTTCAACCTTGTAAAAATTTAACGTTTGCGTTTTCCCAGGTTGACTTGACGTCCGCGCATAGCTATTGCGGTTGATCAACACATTAATCAAAGACGACTTACCAACATTCGAACGACCGGACAATGCCACTTCGGGATAACCGGTGGTGGGATATTGGCTGGTCGCCACGGCACTCATGACCAGTTCTACGTTATGCACTTCCATCGAAAATAACTCCTCTACCAAATAGTCTTTACCCATTCTAACACAATTTCAGGCGGCGATTGGTCTAGTTTAACGGCCAAAATTTAGCCTTGACAATAGTCAAGACCGCGATAAGCAACGCCCATCGCGGTCTTGAAATTAGACTCAATTAAATTTTAATTTTTTATGAGGCTTTTTGATCTTCTAAAACCAATTCTGGTTCTGAATGATCTTCAACCGTTGCTTTATTGATAATCACCTTTTTAACGTCTTTACGACTTGGGATATCAAACATGATGTCGCGCATGGTATCTTCAATAATCGAGCGTAACCCACGAGCCCCAGTGTTTCGAGACAAGGCTTCACGAGCAATCGCCCGCAATGCGTCGTCATTAAAGTCAAGTTCAGCACCATCAAGTGCAATCAAGCGTTGATATTGCTTAACTAAAGCATTCTTTGGTTCTGTTAAAATGCGAACCAAGTCATCCTCCGTCAAACGTTCAAGCGCCGTCAAGATTGGCAACCGTCCGATAAATTCAGGAATCAACCCAAATTGAAGCAAATCTTCTGGGACAACTTGTTGCATGATACTCTTGGTGTCGTCTAAAATGGCATTTTTACCGTCAGTATCGTTACCAAAGCCAATCGTCTTATCGCCTAAGCGACGTTTAACGATCTCTTCAATACCATCAAAAGCCCCACCAACGATGAATAAAATGTTGGTCGTGTCAATTTGAATGAATTCTTGTTGTGGATGCTTCCGGCCGCCCTGCGGTGGCACGTTGGCAATTGTGCCTTCCAAGATCTTCAAAAGGGCTTGTTGAACCCCTTCACCGGAAACGTCTCGTGTAATTGAAACATTTTCACTCTTCTTAGCAATCTTATCAATTTCATCAATGTAGATAATGCCTTTTTCAGCACGTTCAACGTCATAGTCAGCATTTTGCAATAACTTCAATAAGATATTTTCAACGTCTTCACCAACATAACCAGCTTCAGTTAATGTGGTTGCATCAGCAATGGCAAACGGAACGTCCAAGATACGGGCTAAGCTTTGTGCCAAGAACGTTTTCCCTGAACCAGTTGGTCCAACTAAACTAATGTTACTCTTTTGCAATTCAGGACCATCTGAATCCTTATCACTATCTTCCATCGCTTTAACACGCTTGTAGTGATTGTAGACCGCCACAGAGAGCGTCCGTTTAGCTTCATTTTGACCGATAACATATTGGTCTAATTCGTCAACAATTTCCTTTGGTGTTGGAATATCTGTCAATTCATGTGATTGTTCTTCACTGAATTCTTCATCGATAATTTCTTTACATAAATCGATACATTCATTACAGATATACACGCCGGGGCCGGCGACAATTTTTTTAACTTGATCTTGTGACTTCCCACAAAATGAACAGTTAACTGGGCCGTTTGTCTCGGTATTTTCAAACATTCATTCTCACCTCATCGATGTATTTACATGGATTAATCATAACAGAAAATCAGGCCTAAAACCACCTATGGCCTTGTTATCTACGTCCATTACTATAACATGTGTCTTTGAAAACCCGAAATGATTTGTCTATAAACTTACCAACCATTGTGACAATCACATCGGACAAACTAAAGGCCTCAAGGGTTTCCCCTCAAGGCCTCTAACCAGAACGACTAACGAATTAGTCTTCCTTTTCTTCTTTTTTGTCGTCAGCTTTAGCATTTTGCTTTGCTGAATCAGCAATCAAGTCGACAGCTTGGCGAATCGCAATATCATGTGACAACATATCGTCTGTCAAAGCCCCGCGAACGGCACTTTCTTCCATGCTATATTGACCAGCTAAGTCTTTAACTTCAGCATCAATCTCGTCTTTTGAAGGTTTGATGTTTTCAGCTTCAACAACCGCTTCTAAGACCAAGTTAGTCTTAACACGACGTTCAGCTTCCGCAGCAAATTGCTTGTGCAAGTCATCTTCAGTGGTACCAGTCAACTTGTAGTAAGTCTTAGGATCGATACCTTGTTGTTGCATGTTAGCCAAGTATTGATCCATTTGACGATGGATATCGTCTTCCTTCATGGCATCGGGAATAGCTTCGATTTCAGCATTGTCAACAGCTTGGTTTAAAGCTTCGTCTTCAATTGCTTCATGTGCAGCAGATTCCTTTTGTTCTTTAAGTTCGTCCTTGATCTTAGCTTTTAATTCTTCAAGTGTGTCAACATCTTCGTCAACATCCTTGGCAAATTCGTCGTCTAATTCAGGGAGTTCCTTAGTCTTAACTTCATGAACCGTAACTTGGAAAGTTGCTTCCTTATCTTGCAAATCTTCTGCTTGATAATCTTTAGGGAAAGTTACTTTAACTTCTTTTTCGTCGCCAGCTTTAACACCAACTAATTGGTCTTCAAAACCAGGGATGAATGAATTTGAACCTAATTCAAGAGAATAGTTTTCTGATTCGCCGCCTTCAAATGGCTTACCATCAACAAAGCCCTTGAAGTCGATAACAACTGTGTCGCCCTTAACAGCTGCTTCGTCTTCTTTCAAGACTAATTCAGCTTGCTTTTCGCGACGTGATTCTAATTCAGCGTCAACATCCTTAGCATAGACACGTGTATTTTGACGGGTCACACTAAGTTCTTTGTAATCGCCTAATTTAACTTCTGGTTGAACAGTAACAACCGCTTTTAAGACCCAAGGCTTGCCCTTTTCCATGCTATCAACATCGATTTTAGGTTGGTCAACAGGTTCAATTTCAGTATCTTTAATCGCTTGTTCATATGCTTCTGGGAGCACGATGTTCAAAGCATCTTGATAGAGTGCTTCTTCACCATACATTTGATTGAAGATTTGACGAGGAACCTTACCCTTACGGAAACCAGGGACGTTCAAGTTCTTCTTTGTATTTTGGAAGGCCTTGTCGATTCCTTCTTTGATCTTGTCAGCACCAATTTCGAATGTTAATTCGCCTTGGTTGCCTTCTTTCTTTTCCCACTTTGCAGCCATTGTAATTCCTCCGAAACATTTAGTTTTTCTACAATTCTAGTCAATTGCATACTGGTTAAGTTTAACCTATCAACACCATAAAGTAAACAAAATCAGCCAAAAAAGCGCTTATTCTGGCGTCTTATTGTGAGTTTTCTAAAAAAAGAGACTTGGAAGAAATCTTCCAAGTCTCTCAAATGAATCAATGAAAATCAACTAGAGATTAGTCATCAATTTCAGAAACAACACCGGCACCAACAGTATGGCCACCTTCACGAACAGTAAACTTAGTTCCCTTTTCAACGGCAACAGGGGAAATTAATTCAACTGTAAATGTAACGTTGTCTCCAGGCATAACCATTTCAACGCCATCTGGTAATTCAATAACACCAGTAACATCGGTAGTATGGAAGTAGAATTGAGGACGATAGTTTGAGAAGAATGGCGTATGACGGCCACCTTCTTCTTTAGTTAAGATATAAACTTCACCCTTAAAGTTCTTATGGGTCTTGATCGAACCTGGCTTAGCAAGCACTTGACCACGTACGACTTGTTCGCGGTTAACACCACGTAACAAAGCACCAACGTTATCGCCGGCTTCACCTAAGTCAAGGGTCTTACGGAACATTTCAAGACCAGTAACAGTTGACTTCAATGGTTCGTCATGCAAACCAACGATTTCAACTTCGTCACCGACTTTAACAGTCCCACGATCGATACGACCAGAAGCAACAGTCCCACGACCAGTGATTGAAAAGACATCTTCAACAGGCATTAAGAAAGGCTTGTCAGTATCACGAACTGGTGTTGGGATGTATTCATCGACAACGTCCATTAAGTGTAAGATAACCTTTTCTTGTTCTGGGTCGCCTTCGAGAGCTTTCAAAGCTGAACCACGGATAACAGGAATATCGTCACCAGGGAAATCGTATTCTGAAAGTAATTCACGTACTTCCATTTCGACCAAGTCAACTAATTCGTCATCATCAACAAGATCAGTCTTGTTTAAGAAAACAACGATGTAGTCAACACCAACTTGGCGAGCCAAGAGGATGTGTTCACGCGTTTGTGGCATAGGACCATCAGTTGCAGCAACAACTAAGATGGCACCATCCATTTGAGCGGCACCAGTGATCATGTTTTTAACGTAATCAGCATGTCCTGGGGCATCAATATGCGCATAGTGACGCTTTTCTGTTTCGTATTCAACGTGCGCGGTGTTGATAGTAATACCACGTTCACGTTCTTCGGGAGCGGCATCAATTGAGGCAAAATCTTGAGCTTCTGCTAAGCCCTTTTCAGATAATACCTTTGTGATTGCAGCTGTCAAAGTAGTCTTCCCATGGTCAACGTGGCCGATAGTACCAATGTTTACATGGGGTTTTGTTCTTTCATAATGTGCTTTTGCCATTAAATGAAACCTCCTGTGATTTTCGCAAGAATAATGTCAGTCCAACTAATGTCCCGACAATTCTTTAGTTAATATTATACTACATCCTAATGAAAAGGCCAAATTGAGCACCCATCACTAGGAATCCTTAAACATTATATATAGTAGGCTCTGGTTTGTAAACAGATATTATTCAAAAAATTGAATTTTTGTAAGAAAAACCTTATTGCTTTCAATTATTGGACCAATTCAAGATTTAATTCTTGAATTTTTTGTTGATTGTCAAGCATTTTTTGCTCGGAAACTGTTAATTTTGGGGAAAGTTCTCTGGTTTGACTCGCAATTAACAAGTCGATCCAAGTTTGCACATCTGTCACAATTTTTTCAGGAACCGGATATAAATACATTAATTGTAATGACAACAATCCCTGTAAGCTTTCATACAACGCCACATCTTGTTGTCCCAATCGACGCCGTAATTCTTGCTGAGTGGCCTCACTCACCGCGTCGGCCCCCATCACGGGTAATTTGGCCGGAATCAGCGTGAGTTGTGTCTGATCCAGCCAAATAAACGTTACTTCATCAGTCACGCCTAAGCCCTTCAAGGTATACAACACCTCAACCCGTGAAAGCTGATGCAAAAATGGATCTACCAATAAGAATTTGGCCGCCGTCAGGTATTTCGCAAAGGTTAAGTGTTTAGCGGTTGTAAGACGTGGAATCTGTGCCGCAACTGGCAACTCTGAGAGGTGATAGAACTGTTTCATCGTCGCGGTTAGGGTTTGTGCCATCGTTCTCTCGGCGTCTTGTTCTGCGGCAAATATGCGCTGCTGGGTAGTCTTCAACCATGCTGGTGCCGACTGGACCCGTAGTTGGGCCGACAACCGTGCCTGAATAAATTGCTGACTTTGACACAAGCAACTGATCAAAGTGTCCGCAGTCTGATCAGATTCCAGATAGCGGGTCTCATATTCTAAAGCCAGTAAACTGGCTTGCGTGTAATTCTGCGTATGGCACAGCGCCGTCACCAATTGTAAATTCAGCTCATAATTCTGATCATTTTGATAAGCTGCTTCTAGCGCACTTGTGGCAGCCGACCAGTCACCAGCTGCAGCGGCTGCTTGCCCAGTCGCAATTAATTGTTCCGTTGTTCGCACAGGTTGACTCCTTTCTTAAGTAACAAAAAAGTCGGGATTTCCCGACTAATCTGAGCTAATTTTAAGCTTCATCTTCGGTTGTAGCCGTCTCCGACTTCGCCTTTTTAGTATGGCGCCGATGATGCTGATTGACTTCCATAATGACTGGCAGAATAACCGGGTGACGCTTGGTTTGATCCCATAAATAATGGTTCAACTTTTCGCGTACCGCTTGCTTTAAGTGACCCCAATCGAATTCTTTGTTATCCAAATTCGATTGAACGGTTTCTTTCACTAATTCCGCACTTTCCTGCATCAAATCCTTGCTGGTTTTGACATAAACAAAGCCACGAGACGTGATTTTAGGCGTTGAAATAATCTTTTTCTTCTTACGATCAATCGTGACAACTGCCACAAAAATACCGTCCTCTGACAAGATCTTCCGATCGCGCAAGACAATGTTCCCGATGTCACCAACGCCAATCCCATCAATCATGGTGTCACCAATTTCAACAGAACCAGCTAAATGCATCTCATCGCCGTCATAGACGTATTGATCCCCTTTAGCTGTGATAAAGATGTGATCATCTGGGATGCCCACTTCTTTAGCAAATTCGGCATGTGATTCCAACAAGCGATATTCGCCTTGAATTGGCATGAAGTATTTCGGCTTCATCAGGTTCATCATCAACTGGAGGTCACGTTTCGTCGCATGACCCGACGAATTCATTTCATCAGCAATGGCTTTCACATCTGCTCCAGCCCGATAAATCATATCACGGGTTTTCGCAACGACTGTTTCCATTGAATGTGATGGTGTGGTCGTAATAAAGACCAGATCACCGGCTTCGATGTTAACCTTGCCTTCTTGCTTGTTCGACATCCGTTGCAAAGCTTTAATCGGTTCGCCCATGCGACCAGTCTGCAAAATAACGACCTGTGAAGGTTCTAGCTTTTCAATTGACTTGAGTGGCACCACCACATCGTCAGGCATCTGTAGTTTTTTGAGTTTTAAGGCGGTGTTGATAATACTTTCAACATCACCAGGCATTAGCGCTACTTTACGACCTGACTTAGCAGCTGCATCTAAAACTTGCTGAATTCGTAAGATGTTTGATGCGACCGACGCCACAATGATACGACCATTGTGATACTTAAAGGTTTCCAACACATAAGAGGCAATCTCATGTTCACTGACAGGTTGATCAAAGTTTTCTGAATTAGCCGAATCACTCAACAAGGCTAAGACACCCTTAGCACCAATTTCAGCTAACCGCGCAAAATCCGTTTGGTAACCGGCAGTTGCTGTTGGATCAAACTTGAAATCACCGGTGTAGACAATTTCACCAACATCCGTTTGCAAGACAATCCCCATTGAGTCGGGAATTGAATGCGTTGTCCGGAAAAATGATGCCGTCACATTGCCAAAATCTATTTCGGTTTTTTCATCGACGATATGAAAATCGGTAAAGTTCTTAGCTTTCGGATCCTTTTGTAATTGAATTTTAGCCAATTCAATCGTTAATTCCGATCCAAAGACTGGCACGTTAAACTCATTCAAAAAGTACGGTAACGCACCGATTGCATCTGCATGACCGTGAGTCAAAAAGACGCCGACAATCCGATCTGCATTTTCCCGCAAATAACTGAAATCTGGAATGACGATGTCAATCCCCAACAATTCATTTTCCGGGTACTTCAAACCGCAGTCTAAAATATAGATGTCGCCATCTACTTCAACTGCATACATATTCTTACCATTTTCACGAACCCCACCAATGGGGGTAATTTGTACTTTAGAACTCAATTATTTCACCTTGATTCATTTAATATTTAGAGTGGCATACAATTTGGTTTGTTGTGCATCATTTAAAGGCAAGATTGGTAAACGTGGTTCACCAACGAGTTGGCCTAAGTGATTTAAAGCGGCTTTAACTGGTGATGGCGATGGCGCACTAAACAGTGCGGCCATCTTAGGTGTTAAGTCCCGCTGATATTTTGCGGCCTTAGCAATTTCACCTTTGGCAACGGCTTGGAACATCGCCGTCATTTCATCACCGTAAATATGGCTGGCAACGGAAATGACGCCCGCGCCACCAATTTCCTTAGCAGCGAGGCTTTGTGAGTCTTCACCGGTATAAACTAGGAAATCAGCCGGGGCATTTTCCACGATTGCGCCATATTCTTCCATCGAGGTACACTGCTTAATCCCAATAATATTGGGATTTTGTGCCAGTTTCAGCACAGTGTCTACTTCCATCTTAACAATAACCCGTCCTGGAATATTATAAATAATGACTGGCAAACCACCTTGATCAGCAACCGCGGTAAAATGTGCGATCATCCCTGCTTGATCTGGCTTATTGTAGTATGGCACAACGACCAAAGCCGCATCGATACCTTTGATCTGACTAACCTTTTGCGTAAATTCAATCGTCGCTGCGGTACTATTTGAACCAGTCCCAGCGATAATTGGGACGCGGCCAGCCACAATTTCAGCAGCCTTTTTGAGTAAGCCCAACTTTTCAGATTCCGTTAATGTGGGAGCTTCACCGGTCGTTCCGCCAACCAATAACCCTTGCGTACCATGTGCCAATAAATGCTCAATCAAGCTACTTAAGCGTTCATCATCGACTTGTTGTTGATCGTCAAAAGGTGTCACCATTGCAGTCATTAAGTCAACATTGTTAAAGTTCATGAATTAAAACTCCTTATTTATAAAATTTTTACAAGTATTTTCATACTTGAGCCGAATAAATAACTCTCTTCAGTTTACCACATTTTAAACTAAAGCAATAGCTCGGCCATTCGGCACCATAACGCCCCCGTTAGTGACTCCGCTGCCACCAAAAATATCGTCCCCAAAGCCCGAGAACCAACGCAACAAAAAATGCTGTCACCATAAAGATTGGTTGATAGCCCCAGTGGTTCGCAATCATGGCCCCGAGCAGTGGTCCAACCACATTTCCCGTTGACTGCGCCGATTGATTCAAACTAAAGATTCGCCCAAATGCCGCTCGCGGCACTCGTTCAATCGTTAAAACTTGAATTGCCGGCAATAATGCCGCATCCGCAATACCTAACACAAATCGTAAAATAACCAATTGCCAAATCTGAACGACAAAGCTCGTCAATGCTAGGTTCACGACTGCCAAGCTCAAAAAAATTACTAAACAACGGGCAGCCCCCATTTGATCCAACCAGTGACCGATTCTTCCCGCCATCATTACAGTCGCCAATCCCGGTGCCGCCGCAACTAAGCCAGTCATCAAAACAACTTGACTGGGAGCGGTTGATAATTGGCTGACAAATAGACTTAATATTGGCGTAATGGCATTTGTTGTTCCCTGAATAACTAATAATGATGAAAATAAGGCAATTAAGAATGGCTGACCAACCTGACGTAACACCGGTCGCAATGGCGGTAACTCATGGCGACTAATGGGGCTGACTTTTTCAGTCACCCCCCACCAAGTTAAACTGAAGACGATTGCCATCAGGAGTCCAGTAACAAAAAAAGCCCCTCGATAACCGACACTACTCGCAAGTACCCCGCCAAGCAGCGGTCCTAACAAACTACCCGTAATACTGCCGGTCACTAATTTACTTAACTGTTGCCCTCGAGTGGCGACCGGTGTGGTCAATGAAACCAACGCATTCGTATTATTAATATAGCCTGAAAAGGCCCCTTGTAACGCTCGTAATCCTAATAATACGGTCACATTCGGCGCAAGACCCACACCGATGATCGTCAGGGCCATCACCCCAGAGGCCCGTAAGCACATCAACTTACGCCCTTTTAAATCTGCCAAGCGTCCCCATAGCGGCGAAACCAGCGCTTTGCTCACATAGGTCACTGCAAATGCCACTGCCCCCAAACCATTGAGTTGCTGAGTCGTGAAAGTGCCCATCGTTTGAATATACAACACAATAAATGGCAAGGTCATCGCATTACCTAATTCCGTAATCAAACTACCAAACCACAAAATTTTAAAATTCCGTCGTAACTCAACTGTCACCATCATTAAACTTCCCTTCACTAACTGCTTCAATTTCACAGTATAGCGAACAACCGTTTGCCTATGGTCAATTTTTCGTATTGTTTATGTAATGGTCAGTGTAAAAAAGTTTACAAAAAAAGAACCGCCCGCAGGCAGTCCTCTTGAAATTCAATATTAACGACGAAGACCAAGATTTTGGATCAAATCACGGTAACGGTTAACATCTTCCTTACGCAAGTATGCTAATAAGTTACGACGATGACCAATCTTCTTCATCAACCCACGTTGTGAGTGGAAGTCTTTCTTGTGAACACGTAAATGTTCGTTTAATTCGTTGATGTCTTCAGTTAAAACTGCAACTTGGACCTCAACTGAACCAGTATCGCCTTCGTGACGGGCATATTTGTTAATAAGTTCCGTCTTTTTTTCGCGTGAAATTGCCATGTGTATCAACCACCTTTCGAATAATTGCCCCAAACTGAGTAAGTCGCTGGTGGTGCGCGATAAACTAAGTAAAGGGTTGCTGAACACTTGATATAGTCTAGCAAAGACGCGTCCGAAAAGCAAGCCTTTGAACATATCAAGTCTAATCACTTTACACATAACAGTTGCAATCAGGCCGGGGCTTATGTATAATAGCATTTGTTGAAAAAATGATGGAGGTGAATCTGATGCCAATTATCAAATCCGCTATTGAACGCGTGAAAACAAACAATAAAGCAAATGCTCGTAACACCACTCAAATGAGTGCGATGCGGACTGCTGTTAAAAAATTCGAAAATGCTAAAACTGCCGGCGCTGACAACGTCGATGATTTATACTTAGCAGCCGTTAGCGCTGTTGACAAAGCAGCTTCTAAAGGGCTTATCAAACGTAACAAGGCTTCTCGTGACAAGTCACGTATGGCTGCTCGTTACGCTAAGTAATGTGCATTCCCAACTCCCAAGCATCTGCTTAGGAGTTTTTTTATTGCCAAAAATATCGTGCTAAACGTTAACTCACAAACGTTTAGCACGATATTTTTTAGGCACGTGTTCCCACTGCCCGTCGTTCATTGACAAATTGAACCATAAATAACTCAAATAATAATTCTGGATCGCGTTGCGTCGTTTTCATTTGCACTTCTGTCTGAAGTAAGCCTAGATAGGCCGCCCGTAATGTTTCCTGATTAAATTGGCGGACAACTTGCATTGCCAACTTAACCCGATATGGATGAACTTTAAGCGTACTGGCCAAACTACCTTGACTGTACCCTGCCCGCTCCAGAATCTTCACTTGTAATAACAATCGAAATTGTCCTAACAAGATCGCATTAATCTTCAATGGTGCCTCTTGGGCAGCCACGAGTTCATGGTAAAGTGAGACAGCAGCCTGCGTTTGATAGCGTAAAACATCATTAACTAAGTCGAACACGTTTTGCGTTAGCGACTTGGTCACCAAGGCATTGACTGCAGCTAATTCGATCTGTTGCGACTGAGCTGCATAGATCATTAATTTAGGTAACTGCGCCATAATCGACCCAAGCTGACCATCCGTCCGATTCAACAATTCTTGAAATGCCGCCGGTTCAATCGTGATTTTTTTGGCTTGTAAAGCTTGTTGTACATAAGCTTGTGTCTCACGTTCGGAAACCTGATTGACCTCAACAATAGTTGCTTGCTTTTTTAACGATTTTACTAATTTTTTTCGAGCATCTAACTTCTCGTATGGTGCCATCAAGACCAAAATTGTCGCAGGTTCAGGATGATCAAAATAGGCCTGTAAGGCCTCTAAGTCATGGTCAATTTTACTTTTCTGATGCTCACCGGTCAGAAAATAAGGATGATTGATAAAGACCAGGCGTCGCTCGCCAAAAAAAGGCGCTGACATCGCGTCATCCAGCGCAACGGCAACTGGGGTACTTTCCATATCATAACTACCAACATTCATGGTTCGTTCTTCACTTGGAATTACCTTGAGTAGCTGTTGTTTGAGTTGATCAGCTAGATAATCTACAGTACCTAAAACAACGTAGATTGAAGCCAAATTTCCCGTTTTAATGGCCTTAATGGCCTGCTGTGCGTTGATAATAATTACCTTCCTTCAAAAAAGTGGTCCAATAACTCGACCGGCCACCACCAAAGTGATAAGTGATCATGCCTTGCAACGCCGTCGAATAAGTTTGGATGTGTTTGGTCCGTAATGTCGCTAAAGTTTCTGCATTCGGATGACCATAGCGATTGTGGCGACCAACTGATAAGATACCACGTTGGACACCCAGCTGTTGTAACACCTCTGGATCAGAAGCAGTTTTACTGCCGTGATGTCCTAATTTTAACACATCAACCTTCAGCGTCGGATAACGCGCCACAATTGCGCGTTCACCCGCACGGTCCAAATCCCCAGTGAACATAAATTGTTGACCGCCAAAACGCCCCGTCAGAACTAAGGAATCACCATTCTCAGCCTTTCCTGGTTGAAACGGATGGACTGCCGTTAACCCATCTGCAAAACGTTGACCCGCCAACACTTCGCGCACAACCGGTTGGCCAAGCGCCGGTTGCAGTAACCGCCTAAATTTAGGCAACGCCGCCATCCCGGCAGGCACCACAATTTGTCGCACCCGAATCAACTGCAATAATCGGCCCAAATCCCCCATATGATCAACATCTTTATGTGACAAATAAACCGTATCAATTTTTGCAATGCCCAATTGGTGCAAATACGGCACCGTAATCGTTTCAACTCGAGCCCGCGGCGGTATCCCCTGTTGCCAACTCGGCCGTGGAAATTGTAACCGGCCGCCGGTGTCGATTAAACTGACCGTTCGATTAAACGGTTGGCGAATTAGGATGGAATCCCCCTGACCAATATCAATAAATTGAATCGCCCCTTGCCACGGCCAATGAAGTGTCATCACCATGACAGTATAAGCCACAACCAACTCGACCATCAGCCGTTTAGTCGGTCGTCGTATCAGCCACAGGGTCATTAACCCAATCAACCAAGCTACCCAGGCCGGTGGTTGACCAATCGTCAATAGTCCGGGCAAAGTCCCGACCCAATTAATGTTGGTTTGAAAAAGCGCTAAGCCCCAATCACACCACCTAGCAATCATTGGCAGCCAAAAACCGACACTGGCCCCAATCAAAGTCAGCGGCAGTAACAACCAAGTAAAGATTGGTGCAACCAGCAAACTCACTCCGATCGTCAACAAGTGCCATTGCGACGTTGCCAATAGGATGACTGGTAAACTCAACAACTGAATCCAAATAGCCAATCGCCACGGTGGCAACGCAGGCATCAGAATTAAGAGTAATGCCAGACCATAGCTCAACTGCCCACCCAATTGTAGTAACACTAATGGATTCTGACAAATTCCGAGTAATAGTGCCACACTCCAGCCGGCAATTGCACCCTGCTTTTTGCCAGTGATGAGCTGCCAAGCCAGTGAAAGCATGACGGTCACAACCGCACGCTTCAAGCTATCCGCGGCCCCACCTAAAATTAAATACAGTGGTAATAATCCTAATAACCAACTATCAATGGTCGGTAGACTCAAATGGCAACGGACTAACCCCCAACGTAATAGACCGATTAGTAAGATCACGTGCATTCCAGACAAACTAAATAAATATAAGAGTTCCAACTGTTGGACACCAGTCATCGCGGTACGAAATGTTGCTGGACGTGATCCAATTAATAAACTAGTGGCATAAAGTTGCAACGTTTTAGGTAAACGGGCACTGGCAAGCATGAACTGCTTTCGCCAATGGTGAACCATGTCCACGATTTGCCAAACACCTGAGCGACCGACCAGAACACGTTCACGAACAGCTGTTAAGGTAAACTGTCGGTTAATTCCCTGACTACGATAATAATTAGGCACGTTAAACTGTCCGGGATTCGTCGGTGGCAAAACCGGCGCCAATTCACCCTCAACCCGCCATTTCGTCCGCTGCGTCAGTTGTTCAAGTTGACGTTTTTCTCGTGCATCAGTCAAGCGACCATAAACAATTAAACGCCCCGCTGAACTGTCAGCAGTCAACTGATACTGCCCACCATTGACACTAATTTGATCTGGCTGAACCGTCAACATCGTCTGAATCGTACGCGGATTCTCACGCTGGATGTGTGCAAACTGACTATTTTGATAACTCATCCAACCAGCCATCACCACAACTACCAGCAAGTTAAAGATTAAAATTCCACGATGTTTCAAACACAACAGGCGGCCAATCCAGCCCAACCACAAAATGGCGGCCACCCATTGTTGACCCACGAGCCAACTACTCAGCAGACCGCCACTGATTGCGGCAAAGAATAGGGCGCGCAATTAGTTACGATTTAATAAAATACGATCTAACCCTAATTTATCTAGGTCAGTCTGGTCAAATACCACCTGTTGCAATTCGACCTGTTTACGGTCAATCAATGACATCGCATAGGCATCATTGTGATAATTTCGTAAATAATGAATCTTAGTAATTCCAGCCTGCAACAGCATCTTTGTACACTGCAAACAAGGAAAATCAGTGACATAAATTTCGGCGCCATCTGTGGCTGCACCAAACTTCGCACACTGCAAAATGGCGTTCATTTCCGCATGAATCGTGCGCATACAATGACCATCGACCAAATAACAGCCCTCATCAATACAATGAACGTCACCAGACACGGAACCATTGTAGCCACCAGCAATAATTCGCTTGTCACGCACAATCGTCGCACCAACTGAGAGCCTTTCACAAGTACTACGCGTTGATAATAAGACCGCCTGCATCATAAAATACTGATCCCATGGAATACGTTGATCTTTCATTATTTTGCCTCGCTTTCAATGACAGTAGTATACCAAATTGTTGCGCTCACGACTAGACAGTCAGTTGGTCGCGAAATTTAGCCAGCGTCTTATCGCCAAAGCCACCAACCTTTTTGAGATCGGCCACACTTTTAAAATCACCGTGTTGGTCACGAAAAGCAATAATCTTTTCCGCTTTCTTCTGACCGACACCGGACAATTTTTGTAGTGCGGCCACATCCGCCGTGTTTAAATTAATTTTATCTTTGGTTGCACCAACAGCGGTGCCCTTACTTGTTTTGCCACTCGTATCAGTGGCAGTGGCTGCCTTACTGGTCGGTGTTGTCGGTGACGCCAAAGCAGGGGCTTTTTCTCCTTTGACTGGGACGTAAATCACCTGTTGGTCAACCACTTTCGCCGCTAAATTGACCTGACGCTGATCGGCCTGTGACGTTAGCCCCTTCGCCAAGGCAATGGCATCCGCCACGCGCATTTTCGCAGTGACCTGATACAAGCCCGGCTGTTGGACTGCCCCCTTGACATCAACATAAAGCGGCCCACTCGTGCTTGCTTTTAGACGACTAGACTGGGCTGTCTTCGTTGTAGAACTTTTTGTCGCTTGAGAGGACATTGCCGCCGTCCCCAGCGGTGTCGCTGTCACTGGTGGTCGTAATACCGCCACTAACCCAATCAATCCCAGTCCCAAAACAGCCACGCCCACCAGCATAGCAACCAATAATCGATGTATTTTCACCCACGTTACCCATTCATTTCCCATTTAATCCTGCCCCCTAACGTCTTTCAATTACGCAGAAGGTCAGCGAATATCATTTTATGAGTCAAAAAAGGCTGTGACCATTGTCACAACCCCTTAATGTGTCGTTAAATATTTTATTGCTTCGTTAAATGAACTTACAGGGACGACCTTCATCGCTGGCGCATATTTTTTTGCTGTTGCCTTGGCCAGCTGATAATTCGTTTGATGGCCTTCTTCCAATGCTAGTACCGCCTTGGTTGGTTTGACGTACGGCGCAAAGAAAATAGTCGCACCGGCTTTTTTAGCCGCAATGATTTTTTTGTCGATCCCGCCAATTTCGCCCACCGTACCGTCTGGATTAATGGTCCCAGTG
Source organism: Lactiplantibacillus daoliensis (assembly GCF_005405005.1). Taxonomy (GTDB): domain Bacteria; phylum Bacillota; class Bacilli; order Lactobacillales; family Lactobacillaceae; genus Lactiplantibacillus; species Lactiplantibacillus daoliensis. The sequence goes on from NZ_BJDH01000004.1 coordinate 209,280, forward strand.
CCAGCAATTTTTTGTCCGTGACGCAAATTTTGATTGGTTAACTGTTGATAAATTTGCAAGCTAAACATCAGTCCCGCCGAAGGGCCACCAATTGAGCCTGGATTGACTTTGACCGGGATCTTAGTCGTCACTTTCACATCATCCGTCAAACCGACACCAATCCCAGCCCGCTTCGTGCTCAATTTAATCAGCGGTGCAGTCACTTGCTTGGTCTTCCCGTCACGTTGCGTCGTAATGGTCACTTGATGCCCTACACCCTGACTGGCGATATACTTTTGATAGCCTTGGGCCGTATTAAAATGACGACCATCGACCTTAGTAATCGTATCGCCAACCTTAACCTGATGTTTAAATTTTGAGTTAGCTTGAACCTCTAACACATAAATCCCACGATAAGTCTTTTGATAACTCGCATGTGCGGCAGAATAGGCCGTGGCAATGGCTTCGTTGATTGCACTCTGCATATAGAAATTCTGAACCTTGTCATAAGTGGCGTCATCTTGACCACCTGTCACCTCAGTCTCACTGATAACCGAATAATGCGGATTGAGTTGCGCATAGAGCCAAGTGATCGGTCGTGCCGGTGCCTGCAATACAGACGTCAACATAAACTTTCCTGAACGTTGATCAGCGTGACCTTTAACTTTAACAAAGGTCTTCAAGTTATTTGCGCTACCCGGGCCTTCAATATAATACGGTAAGGGCGTATAACACAACACCAAAATGGCGATTAATGTCACAATCGCCCACCAATAGTGTCGTAATAACTGTTTTACTTTTGACATTAGTCACGTTCCTTTAGTCGCTGCGTCAACTGTTGTGCCACCTCATCTGGGACATACTCGCTGACATCCGCCCCCATCTTAGCAACTTCCTTAATCAGACTTGAGGAAAAATAAGCAAAGGGTGGCCGCGCCAACAAACAGACGGTCTCGATATCTGCACTCAAAGATTGATTCATCCAGGCAATATCGCGTTCATAGCCAAAGTCTTGTTCATTTCGCAGCCCACGAACTAATACGGTCGCGTGTTGTGACGCCATAAAATCGACGGTCAACCCCGTTGCTGCCTGAACACGCACGTTAGGTAATTCCGCCACGGCTGCTTCAATCAATTGCACTTTTTCGGTTTTGGAAAACAGAGCTTGTTTGCTCGTATTAGTCATCACCGCAACGATCAACTCATCAAATAACCGGCTGGCACGTTCAATCAGGTCCAAATGTCCCCTAGTTACCGGATCAAAACTTCCGGGAAAGACTGCAATGGTCATACCTCTGCCTCCGTTGCAACTTTTTGATAAATCGTCAAGTAAGTGATGCCATAATTTTGACGCCGGACTAACTTAAATCCAGTGATCTCATCCGGTAAGTCTGCATTGGCATCGGTCTCACAAATAATATGACAACCGTCATTTAACAAGCCCAACGCCTGACACTTTAAAATGTCCTTAACGATCTGCTGTTTGGCATATGGCGGATCTAAAAAGACCCAGTCAAACCGCTCATTCTTAACAGCCAGTTGTTCAAGAACTCGCTTGGCGTCACCCTTGATGACTTCAAACCGCTCTGGTGCTTTTGTGACCGCCACATTTTCTTTAATTGTTTTGATGGCCTGATACTGACGGTCAATCAAGACAGCTTGATCAACTCCACGTGAAACGGCTTCAATACTCAGTCCACCACTGCCAGCAAACAAATCTAATGATCGACCACCATCAAAATACGGGCCAATAATATTAAATAATGCTTCTTTAATCTTATCTGTCGTCGGCCGGGTTTGCATGCCGGGAACAGCTTTTAACCGGCGACCACCAAAATCTCCTGCTACAATCCGCATTTATTTTCACCAACTTTAATCTTCATCATCAACTGGCACACCTGTCTGGGGCTTAAAGAAGCCTTGATCAACCCGTTCACCGAAGTTCATATCGATATCCGGACGATAAGACGGTTCAACGCGTCGAACAAAATTTAATTTTTTAAGTTTGGCCATCGTGGGCTGCACTTGGGCTTCATCCATGTAAATAACGACATAATGTTGTTGGCGCGATTGATATTGAATCACACCATAACGCTTCAACTGTCGAATTTGTTTCATCGAATGCAGGTAAACAATCACCGAACGCCGTGGTTTTACTGTAAATTCCATCGAATAGCCACCTCTTTTACTTTCTATCTTTTTAAATGTTAGGCTAGATTACCACGTTCGTCAAGGTTTAGTCTTTGCCTATAAAACTGCGTCCCTCAACAGAACGTCCCAAGTGACTAAAAAGGTCTGAACCAGCTAACCGGTTCAGACCTTTTCGAGGCAATTCCTATTTAGGTGTAATTTCTAGCAATAGATCATCCGTTTGAATGACGTCACCAGCACTAACATACGTGTGTTCAATCACGCCATCTTCTGGTGCTTGAATCGTAGTTTCCATCTTCATCGCTTCAGTAACCAACAATGGTTGGCCCTTCTTGACTGTGTCACCCTTCTTAACGAGGAGCTTCAAGACAGACCCGCTCATGGTTGCCCCAACTTCATTTTCGTTGGTTGGTTCAGCCTTGCGCGTGCTGGCCGCCGTTTGATGGACTGAATTATCCTTAACAGTAATTTCTTGATTCTGACCGTTAATACTAAAGTACAACGTCCGAATCCCATCAACATCCGGTTCACTGATTTGGTTCAATTTGACGATCATTGTCTTACCCTTGGCTAAGGCAACATCGACCGTTTCACCCAGCCGCATCCCTTGGAAGAAGGTTGGCGTATCTAATAATGACACGTGCCCATATTGTTTGTGTTGCATTTGATAGTCCAAGAAGACTTTAGGATACAAGATATAACTCAAAACTTCTTGTTCCGACGGTTCATGCCCAATCTTAGGGGCTAATTCCGCTTTGGTCGCGTCAAAGTCAGCTGGTTTTGCCAAAGAACCTGGCCGAACTGTCAAGCCTTGACGACCTTTCAAGATAATCTTTTGTAACTTCTTCGGGAAACCGCCAACTGGTTGACCAATATTCCCAGCAAAGAAATTGATGACTGATTCAGGGAAATCTAGCTTTTCACCGTGATCGTAAACATCATCCGGCGTCAAGTTATTTTCAATCATAAATAAAGCCATATCACCAACCACTTTAGAACTTGGGGTTACTTTGATGATATCCCCAAACATGTCATTGACAGTCGCATACATTTCTTTAACTTCTTCCCAACGATCGCCTAAACCTAAGGCTTTGGCTTGTTGTTGTAAGTTAGAGTATTGACCACCTGGCATTTGGGTTTGATAAATATCGGTCTGTGGCCCAGTCATCCCATTTGAAAAATCTTGGTAGTAAGGTCGAATTCCTTGCCAATAACGATTGATTGTTTCCACATTTTCAATATCAACTGCGGGCTGCCGATCATTATGGGCTAAGGCGTAATACAACGAGCTCATTGACGGTTGACTCGTCGTCCCCGACAAGGCACTGGTAGCGACGTCCACAACATCAACACCAGCATCCACGGCACGGGCATAGGTGAAAATCCCATTGCCAGTCGTATCATGCGTGTGCAAATGGACTGGAACATCCAACGCGTCTTTTAAGGTCGCTACTAACTCGTAGGCAGCTTCTGGCTTCAAGACACCAGCCATATCCTTAATTGAAATAATATCAGAACCAATTGATTGTAAGTCCAACGCCAATTGCTTGTAGTAAGCCAGCGAGTACTTCTCGCGCTTAGGATCCATAATATCACCGGTGTAACAAATCGTTCCTTCGGCAATTTTACCGGTTTCCTTAACCGCTTGAATACTCTTCTCCATCTGTGGCACCCAATTCAAACTATCAAAGATCCGGAAAACATCAATCCCACTCTTGGCAGCTTCCAAGATAAACTCGCGAATCACATTATCTGGATAATTTTGATAGCCAACCGCATTGCTACCACGGAATAACATTTGGAATAAGGTCCGTGGCATGGCCGTCCGTAATTTACGGAGCCGGTCCCACGGATTTTCATTCAAGAAACGATAGGCCACATCGAAGGTTGCGCCGCCCCACATTTCATACGAGAACAGTTCAGGTAAGGCCTTTTGTGACGCTTCTGCGACCGCTAACATATCTTTGGTCCGCATCCGTGTCGCAAACAAACTTTGGTGCGCATCCCGCATGGTTGTATCGGTCAATAAGACTTCTTTTTTAGCTAACAACCAGCTTTGCAGACCAGCCACACCCTGTTCGTCTAAGACATCCTTGGCAGTCACAATCTTTTTACTGATTGGGGCAAAATCATCTTTGAACTCAACATCTGGATAATACTTCTTAGAGTGTTGTGCCACGTCTGGGAACCCGTTAACCGTGGTATTCCCGATATATTTCAGCATTTTATCTTCTTGCTGCGTATCATCTGGAAACTTAAATAATTCTGGTGTCAAATCGATAAAGCGAGTATTGGCTTCGCCTGCTTGAAACATGGGATGATCGATCACATTCAACATGAACGGAATATTGGTCTTCACGCCACGAATATCAAATTCAACGAGCACTCGGCGCATCTTGTGCACGGCTGCCTTAAAGTTACGCGCCACAACACAGGCCTTGACCAATAATGAGTCAAAATATGGTGTTACCACCGCGCCAGAGTAAGTATTACCGGCATCCAAACGAACCCCGTTACCACCTGGAGAACGGTACGTCTCAATGCGACCAGTGTCAGGCATAAAGTCATTGGCCGGATCTTCGGTCGTTACCCGACATTGAATCGCGGCACCTTTATAAGTTAAGGCATCTTGATGTGGTAAATGTAAATCTTCGAATAAATCACCGCCCATGGCAATCTTTAATTGCGCATGCACGATATCAATTTCAGTAATCATTTCGGTGACAGTGTGTTCAACCTGCACGCGGGGGTTAACTTCCATAAAGTAGAATTGATCCCCTTCGACCAAAAATTCGACCGTTGCAGCGTTCAAATAATGGACATGCTTCATCAAACGAACCGCAGCATCACAAATGTTCTGACGCAATTCAATTGGTAAGGCGACAGCAGGCGCAAATTCAATCACCTTTTGGTTACGACGTTGCACGGAGCAGTCCCGCTCGAATAAGTGCAAAATATTACCATGAGCGTCCCCTAAAATCTGAACCTCAATGTGTTTTGGATGAGCAATGAATTTTTCTAAGTAAATTTCGTCATCACCAAAAGACTGCATCGCTTCTGAACGGGCACGGTCGAACGCTTCTTGTAATTCGGAAGCTTCATGAACGATCCGCATTCCACGACCACCGCCACCCATGGCAGCTTTGATCATGATTGGAAAACCATATTTTTTTGTGAATTGAAGTGCTTCATTCAAGCTAGTGACCGGGTGCGTCGTGCTTGGAATCGTGGCAACACCGGCATCGGCCGCAACTTGTTTAGCCGTGATCTTATCACCGAACATTTCCAAGTGTTCCGGCGTTGGGCCGACAAAGGTCAAGCCTTCCTCAGCACAACGACGTGCAAAGGTCGCATTTTCGGATAAGAACCCGTAGCCAGGATGAATCGCATCAACGTCATTCTCCTTGGCAATCCGAATAATATCTTCAATATCTAAATAAGCTGCAATTGGTGCGAGGCCTTCACCGACTAAGTATGCTTCATCAGCCTTAAAACGGTGAACGGAAAATTCATCTTCTTTAGCGTAAATTGCCACGGTCTGTAGGCCTAATTCGTGACAAGCCCGGATAACCCGTGTCGCAATTTCACCACGGTTAGCAATTAATACTTTCTTCACCAGAAACCCCTCATTTCCAAATTAGATTGACTTAACTCTCCTGACGAACTGCGGTAGCTCGCGAAATTTTTTCGATTGAACTGATATTAAGCACCAGTCCAAGTGAAAGCGTGAGTACCATCATACTGGAACCGCCGTAACTGACAAAGGGAAAAGTAACCCCTGTAATTGGAATCAAGCCGACGATTCCGCCAACATTAATAAATGCTTGAATGGTTAAATAAGCAGCCACTCCGTAACAAACCAACGTATTAAACGTGTTATTCGACCGCACACCGATATAAATCGTGCGCCCAACGATCACGAGTAATAAACCCATTACAAACAGAACCCCTAGTAGGCCCAGTTCTTCTGCTGTAATCGACATAATAAAATCAGTATTGGGTTCCGGTAAATAGCCACGTTTTTGCAAGCTATTCCCGATACCAACACCGGTAAAACCACCATTTGAAATGGCATAATATGAATTCACCAATTGCGTCCCAGCGCCAGAAGCCGTCTTAAACGGATTAATAAAGCCGAGAAAACGCCGCAATTGATACGAATTCGCTAACACACTTTGAGGAAGACGACTCATCATGGGAACCAAAATCCATTCAAATCCCACAACCGCAGTCGCGAAGACGCCAATCCCAAACAGATAGGACATCCCACTTGCAAATAAAATCACCGCGGCAATCGCCATATTGATGGTAGCACCCCCAATATCAGGTTGGATCACAATAAGTAAAATCATTGCTCCTAACATGATTATCTGTGCAGTCAAATCACGCAGTTTGGCAAACCCTAAGCGCTGTTCACGCTGCGCAATCATCATTGAGAGGTACACGATCAAGTAAAACTTACAAAACTCGGCTGGCTGAACGGAGATTGGTCCTAAAATGATCCAACCAGCAGCCCCATTGATTGATTTACCAAAGGCCCGGAGTATCACTAGTACACCAATCATAATGAATCCCAACCATCCCCATAGCCGTCCACGCTTGAAGTAATCAATCTTTAAGTTCATAACAAACAAGGCAATGCCCAGGCCCCCCACGACCCACACGAGCTGACGGATTAAATAACCCGTTGGAGATGACCCATTGTCTGCTGCAACGTACGAACTTGCGGAATAAACCATGACGATCCCGATACCACATAAAATGAGATATGGGATAAAGAGGACATAGTCCATGTTGTGCATTTTCTTTGACATGACAGTCAATCCCACCTTAACTAATCTGAGTCGCTAAAACGTTATTAGCTGGCTCATTCTATAAAAGTTCGCTTGCAGTAATTATAGCATAGTCGCAATTACCGCAACCTGTGAAATGATGAATTTGTCTCGTCTTTTTAAACTTTTTTAAGCAGCCAAATTTCCGCATTTAGTCTCCACACTCCGGGCACTTAATTGACACATGATTGCAAAAAAAGCACGACCCCTTTTACGGAGTCGTGCTTTGAAGAAACGTGAATCAGCTTATTTAGCCATCTTACGTTTCTTGGCTTCTTTTTCACGTGAATTCGTGTTCAGAATCGTCTTACGTAAACGGACGTGTTCTGGTGTGATTTCACAGTATTCGTCACTGTTCAAGAATTCCAATGATTCTTCAAGTGTCAAATGAGTAGGCGTCTTGATTGTTGCAGTCAAGTCCTTGTTTGATGAACGAACGTTGGTCATGTTCTTACCTTTAGTGATATTAACTGAAATATCATTTTCACGGCTGTTTTGACCAACAATCATCCCTTCATAGACATCAGTACCTGGGTCAACAAAGATCGTCCCACGTTCTTCGATACCCATCGTAGCGTACGTCGTGGTCTTACCTTGGTTAATTGAAACTAAGGCACCATTCCGACGGCCAGGGTTCCAGTTCTTAATAACTGGGGCATACTTAGCATACGTATGGTTCATGATACCGTAACCACGCGTTAATGATAAGAATTCAGTTGAGTAACCGATCAAGCCACGTGAAGGTGCTAAGAAAGTCAAACGAGTTTGACCATTCCCAGTACTTTCCATGTTCTTCATTTCACCCTTACGTTGTGACAAGGTATCAATGATGGCACCGGTATATTCATCTGGTGTATCGATTTGAACGGATTCGAATGGTTCGCTCCGAACACCTTCAACATCACGATAGATAACTTCTGGACGAGATGCTTGTAATTCATAACCTTCACGCCGTAACGTTTCGATTAAGATTGACAAATGCAATTCCCCACGACCAGAAACGACCCATGAACCAGGTTCGTCAGTATCGTCAACACGCAATGACACATCTGTTTCCAATTCTGACTTCAAACGTAATTCCAATTGACGAGCAGTCACGAATTTACCTTCTTTACCGGCAAAAGGTGAAGAGTTCGTTCCAAATGTCATTTGTAAGGTTGGTTCATCGATCCGTAAGATTGGTAAAGCTTCTGGGTTACTTGAATCAGCAACCGTTTCACCAACGTTAATATCTTCCATCCCGGAAACGGCAACCAAGTCACCAGCGTGGGCTTCGTTGATTTCCAAACGTTGTAAACCGAAGAAACCGAATAACTTAGTGACCCGGAAGTTCTTCTTGCTACCGTCAAGCTTCATAACAGCAACACTGTCACCAACTTTGATGGTTCCACGGAAGACCCGGCCAATCCCAACACGACCAACATAGTCATTATAATCAAGTAAAGCAACTTGGAATTGTAATGATTCGTCGGAGTTGTCAATTGGTGCTGGAATCGTCTTGATAATGGTATCGAAGACTGGTTTCATGGTGTGTTCTTGTTTTTTGGGATCTGATTCGTAGCTTGAAGTCCCGTTTAAAGCTGAAACGTAAACAACTGGGAAGTCTAATTGAGATTCGTCAGCGCCTAATTCGATGAATAGGTCTAAGACTTCGTCAACAACTTCTTCAGGACGAGCACCTGGGCGGTCAATCTTATTGATAACCACGATAGGCGTCAAATGTTGTTCCAAGGCCTTTTTCAAGACGAAACGCGTTTGTGGCATTGTCCCTTCAAAAGCATCAACAACTAATAAGACCCCATCGACCATGCGCATGATCCGTTCAACTTCACCACCGAAGTCAGCATGTCCTGGTGTATCCAAAATGTTAATTTGTTTGTCGCCGTAACGTACGGCCGTGTTCTTTGAAAGGATCGTGATACCGCGTTCCTTTTCAATGGCATTAGTGTCCATCGCCCGATCATCAATCTGGACGTGTTCATCTAAGGTATCCGATTGTTTAAGCATTTCGTTAACCAAGGTTGTCTTACCATGGTCAACGTGGGCAATAATGGCAATGTTGCGGATATCATCTCTAAATTTCAAAATTGATCTTCCTTTCATCCTTCAAAAATTCTAACTATCCGATTGATAGCAGAAATCTTACATATATTAATACAATCTGGCATTACTATCAAGTGACACGTGCGCCTTGATTGACGCGTAATGCCGTTTTCATCGGCTTTCATCAATTGGCATAAAAAAACTGTGACGGATGGGTCACAGTCACACCGTTCATCTGACAATTGTCAAAATAGCACGTTGCGCACTTTTAGTCGCTATTAGTACAGCACCAGATGATAACATATTTACGGGCTTGCCGTCAACTTGTGAAACAACCAGCCCTAACGTTTCAGCTAACACTCGCCCGGCAGCAAAGTCCCATGGGCGTAGATAAGACAGGTAACCGACCAATTCGCCAGCTAAGACTTGACTAATCTGAATGCCAGCACTACCCATAATTCTTGGGCCTAAACTAGCATGTGCGATCGCCTGCATCGCATAACGATCGTGAATAAGTAACGGCCCACTGGCACCAAACAACCCATCAGCCAAGGCCAGGTCAGCCGGCGCCTTTAGTGGCTTTGAATTGACCGTCACACCTAGTTCAGGGCCACCAGCAAACAACCGATCCGCCATCACATCATAGATATATCCCAGCGTTGGTTCACCGTCAATATAATACCCAATCATCATGGCAAAGTGGTCGCGCTGATGCACAAAATTCATGGTCCCATCAATGGGGTCCACGATCCAAACATGTCCAGCCATTGACGTCACGTTGTCGCCTAAACCTTCTTCGCCAAGAATTTGGGCATGCGGATCTAGTTGGCGCAACCCATGGACTAAAAAGTCCTCGTTACTCTTGTCAACATTAGTCACCAAATCTTTGCGACTAGTCTTTTGAGCGACCGTTAACTGGGTCCCCATCTGAGCCAAGACGTGTGTCCGAGCTTCTTGAAGTAACCCCTGCACGGTGTCATTTAATTGTTGTAATGTTGTGATTGCCACTTGCTTCACCTAGTCTCGATATTGAAAACGCTGTTTGTCGGTCGTTTGTGCCGCTTGCATCGTTTTGTAGATGCTTAAGCCAGACGCCGCTTCAAAAGCACGCCCCAGTTGCTTCTCTTCTGATTTAGCGGTGACAATCGTTTTAAAAGCGCGATACGCTGCTAATAATTCTGCTGTGGGCACACTACTATCATTGGCGGCTTCAATCTGTTCATAAAACTTGCTCACCGTAATAATTTCGGCGGTCGTCCAAGCGTCATTCAATGGATATTGATAATTCTCAGGCCTGTTCATTGTCATTTTGATCAAACTCCCCTGCTTCAACACGGTCTAAATCGTGGCGAACTTCACCAGCGATTTCCGCGTATTCTTTTTGTTCTTCGTCTGATAAAACCATGTCAGCCAAACGTTTGATACCGTTGGCACTGATCAAAACTGGTGAAGACAAGCCCACCAATTGATCATCGGTCGTGTCCTGCACATTTGTAACCGTGCCGATAAACGGTGCTTGATCATAAAACGCGCGTAAGACTTGTACCAATGCTAACACACTCAACGTTTGATTGGTAACAATCGCTGGCTCATCAATTCGTTCTTGATCGGCACCCATTTCATCGGCGCCAAAACTAATATCTTGATTCGCCAAGTAAGTCAAAACGGGAGCTGGGCCAATATAAGAACGACTCCAAGAAATCAAATGCTCACGGGCGGTCCCAACCACAAAGGCATGCACATCGTTGGCGCCAACACTTAATTGGTCTTGCAAAAGTCGTTCTAGCAACCGACTCTGTGGCAAAGTACCGAGTCCAAGCACCCGTTGATGATCAACACCACTAAAACGCGCCGCTAAGACACTCAAGACTGAGTCATTGCTACCAGTTAGAACTAACTTGCCATTAAACCCGGCTGCCATGGCGGCATTGATAAATTGACGGAAAAGCGGCAATGTTGCCTTTAAGTCAGCCTCAACATCTCTGTCAGCGGCCAATGGGACTAAATTGCCAATAATAAGCGTATCGGCTTGTGAATAATCAGGTTTTGCAGGCGTCTGTAAGGTAAAACGGCGACAAGCAGAACTAGCGGTAATCAATGATTGGTAACGCGGTGCTTCGTCGGCCTCAGCCGCAACGATCAAGTTCAATGGCAAATCTTTCGCCATCGCAATCAAAATGAGTTGTTGTACAAATTCAAATAAACCACGAATAATAACAGTATTGTTCATGAAATTTCTCCCCACTTTCGCTAATAATTGTACCCGAGCTGTCAACTTATTCAAGTAAAGTTTAAGTAAATCTTGACCATTATGACAACTTGAACAAGCTTGTCAGCCAGTCACGAAAGTTATTTTTATGTACGCTCATGACAGTCCTAAATAACGCTAAATGCCCCGTGCTGTCATGAGCAAAACAAAAGTTTGAGACCGTTAAGCCTCAAACTTCTGAATTTAATCTTTAATTAATCACGCTTAGATATGCGTTGGGTAACCCATCGCAACATCTGCAGCTTCTTGGACAACTTCGCCCAAGGTTGGATGTGGATGAATTGTCAAAGCTAAATCTTCAACGTTCATGCTGCCATTAACGGCGACACTTAATTCAGAAATCAAGTCACTCGCACCAGGACCAGCGATTTGTGCCCCAACAATGGTGCCTTCATCCTTCGTTGAAACGAGACGGAAGAAACCTTCCATCGAGTTCAATGAAATGGCACGACCATTCCCAGCAAATGGGAATTTCGAGGTGGTGACACTCAAACCAGCTTTTTCAGCCTCTGCCTTAGTCATCCCCACCGTTGCCAATTCAGGATCTGTGAAACATACGGCTGGCACAGAAACATAATCGTTAGCGGTCTTCTTACCACTGATGGCACCAGCAGCAACTTTACCTTCTGCGAAGGCTTTGTGAGCCAATGCTGGACCAGCAACAATATCCCCAATCGCAAAGATGTCTTGTGCAGCAGTCCGGCCTTGTTGATCAACTTCAATCAACCCACGGTCTGTCAATTTGACATCCGTGTATTCAAGCCCCATATCATCGGTGTTAGGCCGACGACCAACAGTAACCATGCAGTAGTCAGCACGAACGGATTGTTCCTTGCCATCGACTTCATAAGTAACCGTGACACCGTTATCATCTTGTTCCGAGTTCTTTGCCATTGCGTTTGTCACAACAGTGACACCCTTATCTTTGAAACTCTTCAAGACTAATTTAACCATGTCTTTTTCAAAGTTTGGCAAGATTTGTGGCGTTCCTTCAAGAATCGTCACGTGCGCACCAAGGTTAGCGTAGGCACCGGCTAATTCAGAACCAATATAGCCGCCACCAATGACAACTAATTCTTTTGGCACTTCTGGCAAGTTCAAACCACCGGTAGAATCTACTACCCGGCCATTAAACTTGAATCCAGGAATTTCAACTGGACGAGAACCAGTCGCGATAATTAGATGCTTAAATTTATAAGTTTGACCCGTGTGGTCGCCATTCATAACACGTAACGTATGGTTATCGTGCATGTAGGCTTCTCCTTCAACGACTTCGACCTTATGCTTCTTTAATAACATCTTAACCCCGCCAGTTAAGCGGTCAACAACTTGATGATCTTTCCAATCTTGAGTCGTCTTAAAGTCTAAGACTGGGTCTTGAATGTTTTTAATCCCAAAGATTTTACTATCTTTGACTTCTTGGAGCCGATGACCAGCACTGATCAAGGCTTTCGATGGAATACAGCCCACGTTCAAGCAAACCCCACCAACATATTCTTTTTCAACGACAGTCACTTTTTGACCGAGTTCAGCGGCCCGAATCGCGGCAACGTAGCCACCAGGACCCGCACCAACGATCATTGTATCGCGTTCTTCAGCAAAATCTCCTACAACCATTCTGACCTCATCCTTCCATCAAAAGTAATTCTGGATCATGCAACAATTGCTTCAATAAGTTCATCGCTTTTTGAGCGGTTGCACCATCGATTAAACGGTGGTCGAAACTTAAGGACAATTTTTGCATCTTACCAACGACAATTTCGCCATCATCGTTGACATATGGTTCTTTACCGATCCGACCAACACCTAAAATAGCAACTTCTGGTTGGTTAATAACCGGTGTAAACCAGCCGCCACCTATTGAACCAATGTTACTAATCGTAATTGAGGCACCACTCATTTCGTTGGCCTTCAATTTACCGTCGTAAGCTTTTTGCGTATTGTCAGTAATTTCCTTGGCAATAGCAAATAAACCTTTACCTTCGGCATGCTTGATATTTGGTACTAACAAGCCTCGATCAGTGTCCGTTGCGACCCCAATATTGTAGTAATGCTTGTAAACAATTTCTTTGTTAGCATCGTCAATTGACGCATTGAATTCTGGGAATTGTTGCAACACTGCAACCAAAGCCTTGACAAAGTATGGCAAGAACGTCAAATGAATATCACGATCTGCAGCAATTGTCTTGTACTTCTTACGATGATCCATCAAAGCTGTCACTTCAACTTCATCAAATAAGGTGACATGTGGTGCGGTGTGCTTACTATTAACCATGGCTTTCGAGATGGCCTTCCGAATTGGCGTCATCTTTTCGCGGGTTTCTAACTCTGGTGTGTCAGAAACGTATGGTTTAACTGGTTCTGGTGCTGGAGCAGCTGCGGGTGCGGCCGCTTGAGCAGCAGGCGCAACTTGTGAACCGGTTGCTGCGGGTGCGCCAGTATAATTGTCAATATCTTGTTTCGTGATCTGACCATGAGCACCAGTGGCAACGACTTGTGAAATATCAATATCTTTGTCACGTGCATATTGCCGAACTGATGGCATCGCTAAGATCCGTTTGTTTGGATCAGCTGGTGCAACGGGTGCACTGGCCGCAGGAGCTGGTGCGGCTTCTGTCGCAGCGGGTGCTGGTGTAGCCGGTTTGTCAGCGGTTGCATTTTCAGCCGGTGCCGCAGCGGGTTCTGCATTATCTCCAGAACCATCATCAATTTCCACGATGACGTCACCGATTTTAGCAGTTTCGCCTTCTGGAACTAAGATTTTTACAATTTTCCCATCAACAGGTGATGGTAATTCTTCAACAGATTTATCGTTTTGAATCTCAACTAGAGAATCGTCTTCCTTGACTTGATCGCCAGGTTTAACGAGCCAAGTGGCAATTTCGCCTTCTTCTAGGCCTTCGCCAAGCTCTGGTAATTTAAACTCGTAAGCCATTGGATAACTTCCTTTCATTGCAACCAACTATTGGTTGTTTTCGATGCGCAAAATTTTTAATAGTTTAAAATTTCACGGGTTTTTGCTTCAATTTCATCTTCGGCAGGTAGCCAGTCGTCTTCAGCCAACCCGAATGGATAAACCGTATCTGGAGCTGAAACTCGACCAACTGGTGCACTCAAGTATAAAGCACCTTTTTCAGCAATCAGTGAGGCCACGTTAGCAGCAATCCCTGCTTGACGTTGGGCTTCTTGAATCGCGACTGCCCGGCCTGTCTTCTGAACAGACTTCAAAATGGTGTCTTCATCGAGTGGTGACAAAGTCCGCAAATCAACGACTTCAACTGAAATGCCTTCTTTTTCAAGCTTTTCAGCAACTTTCAAAGATTGATTGACTTGAGCACTATAAGCGATCAACGTAATGTCGGTCCCTTCACGGACAACGTTAGCTTTATCCAACGGTACCGTGTAAGCTTCATCTGGAATGTCAGCTTTCATTGACCGGTATAACTTCAAGTTTTCTAGGAAGAAAACTGGATCGTTATTCCGAATTGATGAAATAAGTAATCCTTTTGCATCATATGGGTTAGATGGTGTAACCACCCGCAACCCAGGGATTTGTGCTAAGTAACCTTCCAACGAATCGGCATGCATTTCTGGTGTATGAGTCCCACCACCATAAGGTGACCGAATGGTGATTGGCATATGACGTGTGCCGCCAGTCCGGAAACGTTCACGTGACATTTGACCAGCAATTGAATCCATCGTTTCAAAAATGAAACCTAAGAATTGAATTTCTGGAACGGGACGGAAACCTTCCAAAGCTAACCCAATGGACAAGCCACCAATACCAGATTCAGCTAAAGGTGTATCGAAGACCCGATCTTCACCAAATTCAGCTTGAAGACCATCAGTTGCCCGGAAAACCCCACCGTTTTTACCAACGTCTTCACCAAAAATTAACGTCTTTTCGTCAGACCCTAATTCTAATCGAAGTGCATCGGTAATCGCTTGAATATATGTTTTCTTTGACATGTTACTTCGACTCCTTTGCTTGGTATTCCGTAATTTGTTGTTGAATGTTTTGTGGCTTTTCTTCAAAGACATTCTCCAAGAATTCGGTCATTTTTTGCTTAGGTGCTTCATCCGCTTGTTTAACAGCGGCTTTAATGTCTGCTTTAACTTGTTCAACATACTCATTTTCAAGATCTTCAGACCAAACACCTTGATCTGTAAGGTACTTGCGATAACGAATTAATGGATCATTGTCAAACCATGGTTGTTCTTCTTCCTTAGTCCGGTAACGTTTAGGATCATCACCAGCATTGGTATGTGGTCCGAAACGATAAGTTAAGGTTTCAATCATCACAGGACCATTGCCAGCAGCAGCGTATTCCCGTGCAGCCTTGGTGACTTCATGGACAGCTAAGAAGTCCATCCCATCAACTTGAACACTTGGGATCCCAGCAGCAACCGCTTTTTGCGCCAAAGTCTTGGCAGCAGTTTGCTTGCGACGTGGGACAGAAATAGCATAACCATTATTTTGGACGATGAAGACTGCTGGTGCTTGGAAGGCACCAGCAAAGTTCATTCCTTCATAGAAGTCCCCTTGCGATGTCCCACCATCACCGGTATAACTATAGGCAACTTTATCTTCAGTGCCATTCTTCTTGATCCCGAGTGCAACCCCGGCAGCTTGAATATATTGTGCACCGATAATAATTTGTGGTGGCATTGCGTGCAAGTCTTCTGGGTATTCATTACCCAAGACATGACCACGTGACCATAAGAAAGCTTTGTAAACAGGTAAGCCATGTTGAATTAATTGTGGAATATCACGATAAGCCGGCATTAAAACGTCGGTAGACTTCATCGCGGAATTACTCCCCATTTCACTAGCTTCTTGACCTTCTGTTGGAGCATAGAAGCCAAGGCGACCTTGACGAGTCAACGCATTCGAGCGCTGGTGCAAAGTCCGTTCCCAGATCATCAGCTTCAGAAAATCGACTAATTGATCATTTGAATATTTAGAGACAATTGCTTGGTTGACGACGTTAGCTTGACCATCGATCACTTGTACTGGTTTGAAATCTTTTCCAAGTGCATCCCGGATCGCACCAAAATCAACAATTGGTTTTTCGTTGTCCATAAATGACACATCCCTTTCATGAACGTACAGACTCGATGATTAGCCATCGGTCCGTAATCGTTTTCATAATCACAAGTCTAATTTACCATTGGTTTTCAATTTTTGCAAGCCCTTTCAAATCGCTAAATAACAGCTTTTCACTCAAAAATGATTGTGAATGTTTTCATTTGTAATGTGAGTTGACTTTCATACTTTTTCGAGAATCATTCTACATTTTCATTTTTAGTTATGCTAAACTTATTTGGAGGATTGAACTGCTTGTCAGTTCGGATCGTAGAATTTGTTTTGGAGGTAATTTAGGTTGATTAAGATGAGAGATATCATCCGCGAAGGTAACGACACATTACGCGCGGAAGCCAAGCCAGTTGAATTCCCATTGAGTGATGCTGACCAAACGTTAGCTAACGACATGATGGCTTACTTGGAAAATAGCCAAGATCCTGAATTGGCCAAAAAATATGGCCTGCGTGCTGGGGTCGGTTTAGCTGCACCACAAGTAGACGTTTCTAAACAAATGGCCGCCGTGCTAGTCCCTGCAGAAGACGATAGTAACAAACCCATTTTTAAAGATGTCATCATTAACCCAGTCATCATCAGTCACTCGGTTCAAACCGGTGCCTTAACTGAAGGTGAAGGTTGTTTATCCGTTGATCGTGACATCTCTGGCTACGTTATTCGCCACGACCGGATTACATTACGCTACTATAATATGGCTGGCGAGCAAAAAAAGATTCGCTTGAAGAATTACCCAGCCATCGTTTGCCAACATGAAATCGATCACTTACATGGCATCCTGTTTTATGATCATATCAACAGTCATAATCCATTTGCCGCTGAAGATGACCTCGTATTAATTTCGTAATTGCCAAATAAAAAAGCTTAGACCGCAAATGGCCTAAGCTTTTTTATTTGGCTTCATGATTCAAGCGCCGTAAATCTTCCAAATATTCTAAGGTGGCTTCATTCATTAAATAAGCGACATCTAGATGTAGTTGCCCATCACGTAACCAAGTGTCCGTCACGCGTAATGCTGGGCCAGCGTTTTGATAAGCAGCAACCCGCTCGTCGCGAGCATAAACTTGTAGTTGATTATTCAGGAGCCGACGTACCTCTGCCAAATCCGCAGTCAACATTCCCGGCGCGTCAATCACATACTCAAACGCCATCACGCCACGGCCCCAAACATCCGCAACCGGCACCGAATGGAGTTCGCCACCAACTTGCTGCGCTTTCGACACACTACTTAATTTGGCCAAGCACACCACCATTGCTTGGTCGACTGTTCGTTGGCCACCTAGCCTAATTTTCAACGCCGTCCGTTTCAAAACTTGTCGGCGCAAGACTTCATATACACTGACGGCTAAGATTAACCCAATCAGTATGATTAGCCACTTACCCATTAGACATCCCTCACATTTATTGTACTTTTTTTCACAAAACGGCTTTATGCGTCCAAATTATTCTGTTATTAGCATAGCATGTTTAATAAAAAAATTTACACCAGACCAACTCATTTTTGAAGAAAGTTAACATTGTATACACCTCCGTCAAATTATGCTAAAATGAAAGATAATTGTTGTGTTTACACAACCTGGTGTACGGATCAAACTTTTATTTTTGCTACTACTTAGACTTTCAGTTCTGAGTAAATATTTTTATAAGGAGTTTTGTTAATGATTTACAAAGTTTACTACCAAGAAACCAAAAAACGGAACCCACAACGCGAAAACACGCACTCACTTTATCTCGAAGCTGAGACTGAAGTTGATGCCCGCGCTCTGGTCGAAGACAACACTGAATTCAACATTGAATTTATCGAACCGTTAGAAGGTCACTTCTTGGATTACGAACAAGAAAATCCAGAGTATCAACTAACGGAGTTTAATAAATGAAACGGTTAAACGTCAAAAATAACGAAACCGCTGTTTTTGCAGTCGGCGGTTTAGGAGAAATTGGGAAAAATACTTATGGTATCCAATTTCAGGACGAGATTATTCTGATCGATGCTGGTATCAAGTTCCCTGAAGACGAACTTCTCGGAATTGATTATGTTATCCCAGATTATTCTTATCTAGTTGCAAATCAGCAAAAAATAAAAGCATTGGTGATTACGCACGGACACGAAGATCACATTGGTGGAATTCCTTTCCTACTCCAACAAATCAACGTGCCAATCTATGCCGGTCCCCTAGCCTTAGCCTTGATTAAAGGTAAGCTGGAAGAACATGGTCTCTTGAAGACGACCGAATTACACGAAATCAACGAAGATTCAGTGTTGAAATTCCGTAAAACGCGCGTTTCCTTCTTCAGAACGACTCACTCAATTCCAGATACGCTAGGGATTGCCGTCCAAACACCACCTGGTACCATTGTGGAAACCGGTGATTATAAGTTCGATCTGACACCCATTACGAATCAGCCACCGAACTTGCAACGCATGGCACACCTCGGCGAACGAGGCGTGTTGGCGTTGCTATCTGATAGTACTAACGCTGAACGACCAATCTTTACGAAGTCAGAACGCTGGGTTGCACAATCAATCCGACACATCTTTGAAGGCGTGGAAGGCCGCATTATTTTTGCCACCTTCGCTTCCAATATTTCTCGGATTCAAGAAGCAGCTCAAGTGGCACTGGAACACCATCGTAAAATTGCGGTCTTTGGTCGCAGTATGGAAGCGGCAATCGTTAACGGACGTGAACTGGGATACTTAAACATTCCAGATGAAGCCATCGTTGACGCTAACGACATCAAGTCATTACCCGCCAACAAAGTCATGATTTTATGTACCGGTTCTCAAGGTGAACCGATGGCTGCCCTTTCACGGATTGCCAACGGGACTCATCGTCAGATCTCAGTTCAACCTGGTGATACCGTCATCTTCTCAAGTTCGCCGATTCCCGGGAACACGCTCAGCGTGAACCACGTCATCAACGAACTTGAAGAAGCTGGTGCACATGTCATTCATGGTAAAGTCAATAACATCCATACTTCCGGTCATGGTGGCCAAGAGGAACAAAAACTAATGCTTCGTTTGATGAAGCCTAAGTTCTTTATGCCAATTCATGGGGAATACCGGATGTTAAAGATTCATACCGAGCTAGCTGAACAATGTGGCGTGCCATTAGACCACAGCTTCATCCTGGAAAATGGTGATGTGCTTGCCCTAACTAAGGATTCTGCCCGAGTTGCTGGCCATTTTGGTGCTGGCGACGTTTATGTTGACGGTTCTGGAATCGGTGATATTGGCAACGTTGTGTTACGGGATCGCCAAGTTCTTTCAGAAGAAGGCTTGGTTGTCGTCGTGGCAACAATTGATCTTAAGAAAAAAGAAATTCAAGCTGGTCCAGATATTCTCTCGCGCGGATTCGTTTACATGCGTGAATCTGGCGACTTAATCAATGAGGCTCGCCGTCATGTCTTCCGTACCATTCGTCGGAAGATGAAGAGCGACAAAGCCAGTGAGGCGACCATTCGTAACGCGATTATTGATGACCTACAAAGTTTCTTGTTCGATAAGACTGAGCGGCATCCAATGATTTTACCGATGTTAATCATGAATTAATCACCTGCCGGAACGATCCTGTTCCGGCTTTTTGTGGTGTAAGGGTCAGTTAACTGTTGGCCCGATCTTAGTGAGGTGTAAATTTGACGACTGAATACGACATTATTATTAATGAGTTGGCTGGATCTGGCCAAGGTAAGACGGTTTGGGAAATCGTCAAACCCCTGCTCGAACAACGCCAAATCGTTTTTGAGTCACGGGTGTCGGAATATGCCGGCCATACCACTCGCTTGGCAACCCGATTCGCCGAAGCGCGGCGTCAGTCGACCAAAAACATCACCACCGTCTTATTAGTCATTGGTGGTGACGGAACCTTGAATGAAGCGCTCAATGGTTTAATGCAAGTGCCAAGTAACGATCCAATGCCACTCGCCTATATTCCTGCTGGTTCAGGAAATGATTTTGCAAGAGGCTTAGGCATGGCAACCGATCCAGCAATCGCACTCGCACAAATTCTCAACAACATGCGAGCGCGACCACTCAGTATCGGTTACTATCATGAAACTTTAAAAAACGACCATCGCTATTTCGTCAATAATGTGGGCATTGGCTTTGATGCTCAAATCGTCGATGATACTAATCGGAGCAAGAAAAAAGGCAAACTGGGACATTGGGCATATTTAAGCAATGCACTCAAAGCCTATTCTCAACAAGAGGGTTATCCCCTCACCGTGCACGTGGGACGCGAGCGTGACCAGTATCGGCATGCTTTTCTTTGTACCGCTTCAAATCATCCTTATTTTGGTGGCGGGGTCAAAATTTTGCCACAAGCCAATATTCATGATCACCAATTAGAGCTGATTGTGATTGAAGAACCACATTGGTGGATTATTTTATGGTTGTTCCTCCTATTACTGATGGGTGGCCGGCATTTAAATTCACGGTTTGTGCATCATTATCGTAGTGACAAGCTTCATCTACTGGTCAATTCCGTCGAAGTTGGCCAAATGGATGGTCAAACGATTGGTAATCGTAATTACGATCTATACCTTTCTACCCAAACCTATCCATTTTGGATTGACACCAGTATTCATGATCATCATTAAACACAAAAAGGCGTTCCAACTCGTAACTGAAGTTACAGGTTGGAACGCCTTTTAACTGACTTTTAGTCTTCAGAAGCATTAATTGCTTCGAGCAGCATATCAAGCTGTTCACATTTTTGGGAAAGATGACTGACCCGCTCTTGCAAGTGCGGATAGATCGTAATCACCCGTGAGCGATCCCGTTGACGCATCGCCAACCCCTTCAAACGATCTAGTTCCGTATTCGCCTGTTGGTATTCTTCCAGGATCTCAAATCTGTTACTCACTTAAAACACTCCTTCAAAACAATTATCTGTGATTAATAAAAAAACAGCAGAATTAATATAACACAATTCCAAGCATTAATAAATCACAAAACACGAAAACAGCCAAGCTAGCCCACTAAACGTAGGAAGCTGGCTGTTAACGTGAACAAAAAACTTAATTATTTAACGGTACCGGCGAAACTTGGCATAAAGTCAGAAGTAATGGATTGAACTTTAACGTTCTGACCTTCAGTTGGAGCAGCGACGAACTGATTGTTACCTAGATAAATCGCATCATGATAGGTTGCACCAGCTGCACCCCAGAATAAAATATCCCCTGGTTGGGCATCTGCTACTGAATGCTTTGAAACAAAGTTTTCTTGCGCAACCGTATTGTGTGGCAAAGTAATGCCAGCTGCATGCTGATAAACGTAAGCAACTAACCCAGAACAATCCATCCCAGATAATGTCCCGCCAGCCCAAACATATGGAATGTTAGCCTGTGCCAATTGCAGTGCCAAACCTGTGACTGAGCCGGAACTCAAATTGGCATTATTATTGGTTGATGTACTGCTACTATTGTTATTAGTGGCAGTTGAATTGGCCTGTGATGCTGACGACGTTGCTGCAGAAGTTGTACTGCTCGTTGCAGCTGATGAGTTGCTTTGAGAAGCCGTACTTGTGCTACTTTGGCTAACAGCATTGCTTGTGTTACTTTGTGACGCAGTCGAATTACTTTCACTGGCAGCCGTACTACCTTGACTCGCAGCAGACGAAACTTGGGTGCTTGAGTCACTGGTTGCTTGTGATGAAACCGTACTGCTACTTTCGCTAGTGCTTGATGCAGCAGGTGCATAGGCAACTTCATGCAGAACTGTTGAGCTCTCTTCGGTTGAAACGGCGCTCGCACTCGTTGTTGTGCTTGAAGAAGCTGAAGCAGTGCTGACGGAATCCTGAACTTCCGTACTTTCGCTAGCGGTTGAACTTGACGCGCTGGATGCACTAGCTGCCTCATCAGTAGTTGCAGCAGCACTCGTTGCTGGCTTGGATGTTTCAGTCGTTTGAGTTGCTTTGGCAGTACCAGAAACTTGAAGATTTTGACCAACAACGATCAAATCACTCGACAACCCGTTGAGCTTTTGTAAGTTCTGAACTGACATTTGATACTTAGCTGCTAAATCCCATAAAGTATCGCCAGCTTTTACGGTATATGTACCTTTTGCTGCTGATGATGAGGATTCACCACTAATTTGTAACTTTTGACCCACGAAAATTAAATTGGAATTACCATTAAGAGCCTTTGCATTTAACTTTTCAACACTCTTAATCGAGACACCATGTTGCTGTGCGAGGCTCCAAACCGTATCGTTTTGTTTAACGGTAACTGAAGCAGCATTGGCAGCTTGTCCTGTGGCAAGCAATAAACCAACGGCACCAACCGTACCGGCTAGAACCTTGCCCGTTGTATGTGCTTGTGACATTAAGTTCACTCCTTTAGTGAAATTGAAACTCTCTTACCTGTAATATGATAATAACTAGCTGTGGCATACAGACTTCTTAAGAAAATCTTAATAGCTTAGATAAATCATAACTTCATTGTAGCACATCTTACGAAAATGCAAACCAGAATCACTTATTTTTTTATGAAACTGTGTGTTTACTTTGAAAACTAGTTGTTAACACCAAGCTTGGCTGTATTCCCGTCAAATCAATGTTTACCTGGATTGTCTTTTGACAACAATTTGGTAGGCCAACTTTTAACAAGATCAACGAAAACGGTACCAGCATTCAATTAATTAAGCCTTACCAATTTTATTAAAAATTAATATAAAAAAAACAAGCTCCAATTAAGGAACTTGCTTGTCAAAATACTTAAATTTTTGGATCAAATAAACTATCGACTGGTTGTTGCTCATGAACTAATTTAATTGCATCACCCAACAACGGTCCCACTGAAAGCTGAACTAACTTTCCAAACTGCTTGGCCGCCGGAATCTGAATGGTATCCGTCACGATGACTTTTTCTAAATCAGAGGCTTGTAATTTTTCTGGCGCATCTTGTGAGAAGATCGCATGGGTGGCACAACCATAAACTTTGGCAGCACCCGCCTGTTTCAGGGCAGTGGCCGAAACGTCAAAACGCGTCCCCGTATCAATCATGTCATCAATCACAATGGCAATCCGTCCTTGAACATCCCCAATAATACTATTTGGAACCATATTATCATTGTCCGGGTGGCGATTATCAATGATTGCAATTGGTGCCCCTAATAATTCTGCCATTTTTCGTGCCCGTGAAACACCCGCATGATCCGGCGAAACAACCACTAGATTATCCGTAATACCACGGTCTTTGAAGTAACCCGCTAGAATCGGTGCGGCTAACAAATGATCAACTGGAATATCAAAGAATCCTTGAATTTGAGCTGCGTGCAAATCAATCGTTAAAATTCTGGTAGCACGATCTTTTTCCAACAACGTCGCAATTAGCTTAGCCGTGATTGGTTCACGTGACCGAGCCTTACGATCTTGACGTGAGTAGCCATAATAAGGAATAACCACGTTAATCTCACTGGCACTGGCACGGCGTAACGCATCAATCATAATCAACAATTCAAGAATAGTATCATTGACGGGTTCCGAGATCGATTGAACAACAAAGACTTCCGCACCACGAATGCTTTCTTCAATATTAATTTGAATTTCACCGTCGCTAAACCGTTTCACAGAACTCTTACCCAAAGGAATTCCAACCCGTTCCGAAATCTTCTTCGCTAACGGTAAGTTAGAATTTAAGGCAAACAATTTTAGTTTGGCACTTGATTCATCTACTGACATAACAACCTCCAGAAAATAGTTTCATGACATATATATTTTAATTATAGCAGTATCCCACATGATTGACAGATAAAAAAGACCAGCCTTAAGCATCAACTTAAGGTTGGCACTCATTTGGTGTTAGCAAGCAACTACGAAGCAGACGATTGGGTCATGAAATCAGTTGGCTTAATCCCCGCCATCCCAATCATCGGATCAACTTGCCCACTCCGGACTAATGCTGGTGTCAGCTGTTGTGGTCCCGCCGATACCGTTGTTGGCGCTTCTTCGTCAGCTGTAACATTAGCTAGCTGTGAGCGCTCACTCGAGTCAGCACTCGCTGACATTGCGGTTTCAGGCGCCGGGGCAGTCGTCTCAGTTTCACCAGTGAAGACCTGTTGCAATCGTTTCGTTAATGTCGTCAGTCGATTGACAGATTCATTGGTTACGCTACGTTCAAACGACTGCTCATCACCTAATAAGATCAACATTTGCTCAGCACGCGTCACTGCTGTGTAAAGTAGATTCCGTTGCAGCATTCGTGAAAATTGAGGCACTAATGGTAAGACAACCATTTTGAACTGGCTCCCTTGCGATTTGTGGATCGACATGCTGTATGCGAGTGTCAAACGGTTCCAATCGGACTTCTGATAAGTAACTTCGTTTTGTTCAAAGGCAATCGTGATTTGGTCTTTCTTAGATTTGTTGTGCGGATCAGCCGCCAAATCAATCCCAACAATTTTACCAATGTCACCATTGAAGACATTATCTTCTGGGGCATTCACTAATTGAAGAACTTTGTCACCCACCCGAAACTGTTGATTATTATAGGTTAACTGTTTTTGGCGTTTTGACTTCAGTGGATTAAAAATACCTTGGACCGTCTTATTTAGCTGGTCAATTCCCGCCGCCCCACGATACATGGGAGCTAGAATCTGTACATCGTCCGCTGAGAATCCTTTGGCCTTGGCTTTTGAAACCACCTGTTCAATGATGTGATTCACTTGAAACGCATTGCAAGCGATGAACGATCGGTCAGGCTGATTCTTGCGAAAGTCTGCTGGTAAATGACCATTTTTGATGGCATGCGCTAACGGGATAATACTCGAATCATCATCTTGACGATAAATCGTGTTTAACTCAATTTGCGGAATTTCTGGACTTTGTAATAAATCATGAAAGACTTGCCCCGCGCCAACCGATGGCAGTTGATCCTTATCACCCACCAAAATAACTTGCATGTGGCTCGGCACAGCTTTGAGTAACAGTCGGAACAATGAGGTATCGACCATCGACATTTCATCAATGATCAAAATACCACCTTCCAAATCTTTCGTCGGCATCTCGGGATCATCATCACGACCAGTTAAGCCCAACAAACGATGAATTGTTCCGGCGGGTAAACCAGTCGTTTCTGCCATCCGTTTCGCGGCCCGACCAGTCGGTGCCGCCAGCAAGATTGGAAATGTCTTATCTTTATACTCATTCAAATCGAGTGAAACATCATGCAGTTCGGCGAACAGTGCCACCAAGCCACGAATAATAGTCGTTTTACCGGTCCCAGGACCACCGGTTAAGAGAAATAGATGTGACGTGATTGCCGACTTTAAGGCCTGAGTTTGTGACTCATCATAAGTTAAATTGCTTGCCTTAGCGACATGGGCAATGGCCCGATCGACACTTTTCGCGGTTAAATTGCCATCATTATCTGCATCGTGCAGTCGCTTCAAGTGTTCGGCAATCCCCCATTCTGCTTCATAGAGATTGCGTAAATAAATTCGATTTTCTTCGCCGACAACCTTGTTTTCCTTGGCTAATGTGACTAATTGATCAGCCAACTTTTGTGGGTCAATCGCCGTATGACGTGAACTTTCCAGTAATTGTAACGTTGACGTGATCAGTGGCTTGGCGGTCGTATAAGTATCCCCATTCTGAGCACAACTTTCGGTAATTTGGGTCAGCAATGCCGCCCGCAACCGACTATCGGCCTGCGGGTCAATTTTCAATTGGGCTGCAATTTGGTCAGCCTTCTTGAAACCAACTCCCTTGATGTCTGCGACTAACCGATAGGGATCCCCTTGAATGACCTGTAGCGTGTCACCTTGATATTTGGCGTAAATTGCTGCGGCCAAGCGACTCCCAAACCCATAGGCATTCAAACCAATAATCGTTTGTTCCAACCCATTGTTTACTCTTAAAGTATCCAGCAAAGTTTGTCGGACTGAAGCCCGCAAACCAATCGGCGTTAGCACCTTCGGATCTTCCAGGATTTTATCGATAGCGTTTTCACCGAGGGTATCGACAATCCGTTCAGCGGTTCTCCGGCCCAGTCCAGGAAAATCATTGCCTGCTAGATAGGCAATCAAGCCGCTACGTGAAGTGGGTGTTTCATTTTGATAATTGTCAGCTTGAAATTGCGTCCCATATTTAGGATGACGCACAGTTTTACCCGTAAACTTGTAAGTGGCTTCTTCTTGAATGTCGGCAAAGCTGCCGGTCACGACCATTTCATCCTCGGTCCAATCAATATTTTGCTCACTGACTTTGACCAATAACACTTTATAAAAACTATCCGAACTACTAAAAAAAACGGCCGCGACTTTACCCACAATAAAGTGAGTAACCGTTTGACCATTAAAATCATCCGGAAATAAATTAGGTTCTGTTGCCGGCACCGAAGTCCCTCCTCACTATGATTTAGCTGACTCATCTGCCGACCCACTTTGGGCCGCCAGCATTTTTTCAATGTCACTTAATTGTTGTTGATGTTGTTTAAAATAGGTTGCATCCACCTTTTTGGCAGTCACAAACAAATTAGCATACGGTTTTCCCAAGACCATCGCGGTCAACCCAGCATTAAAATAGGCGGCGCCTTGAGCAGGGTCGAGTTTGATGACCTTTTGATAATAGTCATATGCCTGTTGATTATTGCCTAACGCAAGTAATATATTTGCAACTAACAAGTTAGCGGCTGGCAACTCTGGTTGAGCTTCTTGAGCTGTCAGTGCCCACACGAGTGCATGCTGGTAATCTTTTTTCGCCATCAAAGTCTGGCCCATCATTAAATACGCATCTGCTTGTAACTTTGGATCCGTTATTTTTTGATAAGTGGTCAACGCACGATCATAATCTTCTGCCTGATAATAGACATTTCCTAAAGCATAGCTCAATAAATTGTTGGCCTTGGGTTGGTGGTTAAAAAGTCCCAGGGCTTTCATGGCTAGTGCTTCTGCTTGTTCTTAATCTTGCCCCGCGGTCAATAACACCGTCAGCTCGTAATAAGCCTGATAATCGTCTGGCTGCGTGGTAATCTTTTGCACGAGCTCATGAACTAAGGCTTGCTGTTCAGCCTTGCTGGGACGTTTGTTTGATTCAGTTGTCACCATCATCCCCCATTTCTAAATTGTATCACTAGGATCTGGCCGTCGGGATAAGTACGACGTATCGTTCCAAAGCAATAGCTTATAACTCTTACCGCGATCTCGGGTCTCTAACATTGTCGTACTCGTATTGGACAAACCGCCACGCGCCCGCAAAGTCGCTAGGGTTGCCCCCAACATCGTATTAACTAACGCATTCAATGCTGCGCCATGGCTGACAATTAACACGTTATCTTCACGCCGGGGGTTGGCCGCAACAATCTCTTGAATCGCGGGTAACATCCGTTTGACTAATTGTTGAAAGCTCTCCCCTTGAATCGCAGTGGGATCATATTGGTCTGGGTGGTTACGAAAGGCGTCAAATTCAACCGGATATTTTGCTTGCACATCCGTAAACGCCATCCCTTCCATTTTTCCAAGATTAAATTCACGCAGCCGGCTCAAAATCGAGACATTCAAATCAGGCTGGTCCAGATCTTGCTTCAAGGTCATTGCCGTGTCACGCGCACGTTTCAACGGACTAGCATAAATATGACTGAAATGGATTGGTTGCAGCGCTGCCGCCAATTGATGAATTTCCTCATAACTCGCTGGTAATAATGGTGAATCACCTTGTGAGCCTTGATAACGTCCTTCCAGATTCCATTCGGTTTTACCATGCCGTATAAATAGCAATTTTGTCAAAAGATTACTTCCTCGTCTTGGCCGCCAATCGACCGTACAGTTTACTTTCTATTATGCCAGTTATTACCTTTTTTTTCAAAAGGACCATTTCTACTCGGCTAAATTTAAATTATGTAAACTAGACTCGTTCTCAGCAAAAAAAGTCTAGGTCACCCCAGACTTCCAAACTGTCTCATTTTTTCAATGCTTCGTCCAACCCTTCGACCCCTTTAATGGGACCAACGACGGTCAAAACATCGTGTAAGGCCATCATATCCGTTGGTTGTGGTGAGACGTTGATCTTACCCTGATGCTTAATGGCAATCACCGTCAACCCAAACCGTTCCCGTAAATTCAGTGCAATCAAATTTTGATCTACAAAATTTGGATCCGTAATTTCAATGGCTGCTAGCGTGTATTCATCACTCAGATCGATAAAGCTGAGAATATGATTCGACAACAGCTTGCGTACAATGCTGTGCCCCATATCACGCTCCGGGAAGACCACTTGATCGGCGCCGACACGTTCCAGCACGCGACCTTGGTCACTCGTTTCCGCCTTCGCAATCACTTTTTTGGCGCCTTGTTCCTTACTTAGCATGGTCGTCAAAATACTGGCTTCCATATTATTACCGATCCCGATAATGACATAGTCAAAGGTATCGATATTTAATTCACGTAATACCGCTTCATCACGCGTATCCGCAATCAGTGTCTGGGTGGCAACTTCCATCAGCTCATTGACTGGTTCCTCATTGATATCAACGGCCAAGACATCCTGATGGGCATCGACCAATGTCCGCACAACGCTTTGACCAAACCGACCCAAGCCAAATACTGCAAAACTTTTCTTCATCTTAGTGACTCCTTAACCAATCAAAATATTTTCAGCCGGATAGCGAATTAAGTTAACTTTTGCTTGTCGTTTAGAAAGGGCATACAGTGAGGTGAAAATACCCACCCGACCGATGAACATCAACAACATGATGACCAACTTGCCAACCACCGTTAAATGTGGGGTCAAGCCTAGACTCAAGCCAACGGTTCCAAACGCGGACAACACTTCAAAAACCACATATTCAAGTCCAAAGCCCTGGGGAATCTTTTCCGTTTGCGTGAGTATCAAAGTCGCCACTGAAATCACAATACTTGCCAAGAAGACCAGTAAGAGCGCGCGACTAATGTTGGCCTGGCTAAACCGACGATGACTGAATTCGACATCTTGTTTTCCCCGCAACTGGGCAATGCTTTGAAACATCAGCACACCAAATGTGGTTGTCTTGATCCCACCGGCAGTTGAACCAGGCGTCCCACCAACAAACATTAACACCATGATAATAAACAGGCTCCCAGCTTGGAGTTTTGCAGTGGGCATCGTGATCAACCCCGCTGTACGTGGCGTAACACTCAAGAACAACGTGTTGATGGTCCGATTAAACCAAGGGGTTCCGGCTGGCAACAACTTTAAATCCCGCTCCGTGATCAACAGCAACACAAACCCTAATACAAATAAACTAATGGTTGTGAACAGCGTCAACTTTGAGTTTAACGACAACCGTTTTCGTTCGTGGAACAACAACAAGTCCCGCCAAACGAGAAAGCCTAAGCCACCGGCAATGACTAAAATCATTGTCACAATTAGGACATACGAATCACTTCGAAAATCCATCAGACTATTCCCAAAGACATCAAAACCCGCATTACAAAACGACATGACCGCATGATATAGGGACACGTACAACCCACGTCCCCAACCAAACCGTGGCACAAAATCAACTGCTAACAACCCTAGACCACCTAATTGAAATAACAACGATAAGCCAATCACGTAACGCATGACACTCTTAGTATCACTTAAATTTTCTAGATTCAAGGACTCCTTGACCATGAGCTGCGTGGACAACCCAATATTGCGCCGCATAATGTTGAACAATAAAACAGCAAAGGTCATATAGCCCAGTGCCCCAACTTCCGACAAGCCTAAGATCACGACCTGACCAAATGTCGACCAATGTGTTGCGGTATTAACCACCGTGAGCCCGGTAATACAAGTCGCCGAAGCCGCCGTAAATAAGACGTCAATAAAGCTACTATGCGTCCCAGCCGGAGTTGCAATCGGCAAACTTAATAGGATCGTGCCAATCACGATTAAAACGACAAAACCCGCGACCATCTTTTTAGATAACGTATCAAAAAACTTAAATTGCTTTAATTTCTGCATAAACTGCCAGTCCCATATCCGTTCTTTTCTATTAGCTTAAGCAACCTCCGACCGAAAAGCAAGCCCGATTGCTGTTTTCATCGCTTTTAAACACAAAAAAGCCACTAGCATTCAACAGTGAATTGCCAGTGACCCTCTGATTAACTTTTAAGCTTAAATGTATTGTAAGATACGCTCATCGTTGTACGCCGCGTCAATCATCCCAGAACCGAGACATTCCTCACCACGGTAGAAAACAACCGCTTGCCCAGGCGTAATGGCCCGGACTGGATCATCAAAGGTCACCCGAACTGACGTGTGATCTTCATTGAAGTGTACCGTGACACCGGAGTCTTTTTGACGATAACGGAACTTGGCAGTGACATGGAAATCATTGCCTAAATCTTCACTCGTGACAAAGTGTAGATCTGAGGCTTCCAAATAAGTCGCATAGAGATGTGGATTGTGATAACCCTTCCCCACATACAAAATATTTTTCTTAAGGTCTTTACCGATCACAAACCATGGTTCGTTATCCTCACCATCGCCACCGATACCTAAACCACGGCGCTGACCAATGGTGTAATACATCAAACCGGCATGCTCGCCCTTCACGTCACCGTCAACCGTCATCATCTTACCAGGCGTTGCTGGTAAGTAATGGCCGAGGAATTCTTTGAAATTCTTTTCGCCAATGAAGCAGATCCCAACGGAATCCTTCTTCTTTGCTGTTGCTAACCCAGCATTTAAGGCCAATTTCCGCACGTCAGGCTTGATCATGTCACCAAGTGGGAACATCACCTTTGAAAGTGTCTTCGAATCCAACTGGCTCAAGAAATAAGTCTGGTCCTTGTTGCTGTCTACACCGCGCAATAAGTGCATTGTGCCGTCTTCATCATGTGAGAGCCGCGCATAATGCCCAGTGGCGATATAGTCAGCACCCAAGTCCATCGCGTAATCTAAGAACGCCTTAAACTTGATTTCTTTGTTACAAATGACGTCAGGATTAGGCGTCCGGCCTTTTTTGTATTCGTCCAAGAAATACGTAAAGACCCGGTCCCAATATTCCTTCTCAAAATTGATTGAATAATAAGGAATCCCAACTTTGTCAGCCACTTTGGCAACGTCTTTATAATCTTCGGTTGCGGTACAGACACCATTTTCATCTGTATCATCCCAATTCTTCATAAAGACGCCAACCACGTCATAACCTTGCTGCTTCAGCAATAAAGCCACGACGGATGAATCAACACCACCACTCATGCCGACAACGACACGCGTGTTACTGTGATCTGTCATACTTTTTCACCATCATTTCCAAAAGATTCTGGAGAATCCACGATTTGAAGGTCGTACAAGTCCAGTAATACCCATTATAACAAAGAAAACGCCGGCTGCAAGCCAGGCGTTTCATCATTACGCTTCAACTAGGACATCCCGGTCAATAAAGTTCTTTAAAATGAACCGTAATTGTTCAACGGCTTCCGGACGCGCATCATTTTTAAAAATGTTGGCACGTTGCATCCCATTGCCGGTCACCGTCGACATTTTAAACCCAGTCAGATCCGCATTCACCGTCAACTTAACTTTAAACGCGGCATTGTAGGGTGTCGTCGGATCGAGTGACCGCTCAAACATGAATGCGCCAGACTTTCCCTTGGTAAATCCGAGATCCATTAACGTATATTTTTTGATTCCGGTACTAATTTGATAAGTCTTTGAATCGCCTTCAAGTTTCACACTATTTGTGTAAGCCATGACGAATTCCTCCTCTTATTTTTTTAACAATCGCTTGACCGTCTGCGTTAAGACCGCGACAAATTGATCCAAGTCATCCTTGGTCGTGTAACGGCCGAAACTCAATCGAATCGACTCGCTCACGCGGGGTGAGTCTTCCCCAAACATGGCAATTAAGACATGGGATGGTTCCAAACTACCAGCAGTACAAGCAGAACCACCAGAAACCGCCACCCCACCAAGATCTAAATTAGTTTGTAACGTGTAGGTTGAAATGCCTTTGATCCAGAGGTTCAAGACATGTTGTAAATTGTCCTCACCTAGCTGACCATTCACTTCAAAGTCAATCTGATTAGCCATCAATTGATCAACAATATATTGTTTGAAATCGTGGTACTTGGCCTGTCGATGGGCCTTCTCAGTTGTGGTCAATTCTTTAACCGCTGCGGCAAAGCCAGCGATAGCTGGAACGTTTTCAGTCCCCGCACGCCGCTTATCTTCTTGTTCGCCACCCTTAATCAAACTGGGAAAATTAACGCCATTACGTTTGTATAGGAAGCCTAAAAATTTTGGCCCATTTATTTTATGCGCAGAAGTTGATAACAAATCAATATGATCACGTTCAACATCAATATCCAATAATCCATAGGCTTGGACGGCATCCGTATGGAACCAAGCTTGATGATCCTTCAAAATTTCACCAATTTCATGGATTGGCATGTGTGAACCAACCTCATTGTTACCCATCATAATTGACACTAAAATCGTATCGGGGCGTAAGGCGGCTTTAAAGTCATCAAGGCTGATATTGCCATTCTCATCAACTGGCAAATAAGTCACTTCAAACCCTTGTTCTGCCAAGAATTCAGTGGACTTTAAGATTGCTTGGTGTTCGATTGCCGTCGTAATGATATGCTTACCTAACTTTTGACGAGCAAAAGCAGTTTGCAGGACGGCCGTATTGTCGCCTTCAGTCCCACCACTTGTAAAAATAATATCATCATCTTGGGCATTGATACTTTGCGCAATAATGTGCCGACTATCGTCTAACACTTCACGGGCAGCCCGACCATACGCATGGGTGCTGGAAGCATTCCCAAACGTATTCGTCATCTTGTCCATCATTTCGCTCACCACAGACTCAGCCATTGGCGTCGTTGCGGCATTGTCAAGGTACACTCGCTTCATTACACTACTTCCTTTTAAAAAAATTACGGTTATTCCTTAGTTCTGGGCCTTAAACAAGGCTAATAACATGGCAGCCGATTGCTTACCCGCTGCCAGAATGAATTCATCAAAGCTGACACCAGCATCTTCATCACCAACATCGGACATTGCCCGAATCACCACATAAGGCGTATTGAATTGATGACAAGCTTGTCCGATTGCGGCGCCTTCCATTTCACTAGAAAGTGCGGCTGGAAAATGGCTTAAGATCTTGTCAGTGGCTGCTTTTCCGGCGATAAATTGATCACCAGAAACAATCAATCCAGTCTTGGCATTCAGACCAGTTGCGGTGGCCGCAGCCATAATCTGCTTGACCCAATTGGCATCCGTTTCATAATATAACGGTTGTTGTGGCAGTTGACCGTATTCGTAATCAAAAGCTGTGGCATCAACATCATGGTAGGCAGTCGCAGTGGCCACCACCACATCACCGACGGACAACCCCTGGCCAATCCCACCAGCGGAGCCGGAGTTAATCACGACATCCACGTCAAAATTAGTAATCATTAAAGCCGTGGTCATGCCGGCTTGGACTTTCCCAATCCCAGATTGAACCAGTACAACTTCTTGATTATCAATCGTCCCATCATAAAAGGTAATGTCCTTTATTGGCACGACTTTTTCATTCTCAAGTGCTTCTCGTAACGTTTTAAGTTCTTCTGCCATGGCACAAATAATTCCAAATTTCATCGGTTAAAAATCCTACTTTCCTAAGGGGTTAAAAATAAAATTAAAAAAACAACAATAATTGCAACTACTAAGCCTAAAATGACCCAGTTTAACTTACGACCTAATCGCTTGGACTTCGCGTCTTCCAACGCCCGGTTCGTCTCAGCCGCATACGCCCGCCGTGATGAGTCTGAAGACGCAGTTTCTGGTTCATCATCTGTTGGCGGCGTCGCCGACTCGTCCGGTTGCGCCGGTTCCGGCTGAGCCTGATGTTGGCGATACTGCTGGCGGGTCATCCGATCTTCATCAGCCATGTCTCGTCACTCCTAACTCGGGATGGCTTTGCCAATACCAAACTGCCATTACAGTCTTTGCATCGGCTAATCTCCCGGATTTTACTTGCGCGAGTGCCGCTGGCAAATCCAGCTCACTTAGCCGCAACAATTCATCAGCATCTTGTGGTAAGGCCTTAGCGACGGCATGTAATCCCGTTGCGACAAACAAGGTCATCAATTCATCCGTAAAACCAGGAGAAGTATAAAAGCTAGCAACTGGTTCCAGCTGATCCGCAGCCAAGCGAGTCTCTTCATTTAACTCACGCTTGGCTGCTTCAATAGCTCTTTCCCCCGATTCAATTTTACCAGCGGGGATTTCCAAAGTCGTGTCATTAGTGGCCGCTCGCCATTGCTGAACAAGGATCATCTTTTTAGCTGGCGTCACCATCAAGACTGCAATCGCCGGTTGATGATGAACAATTTCTCGGGTCGCAGTCGTTTGGTCTGGTAACATGACTTGTTGGCGCTCAACTTGCACCAAGCCACCCTTGAAGACTATTTCGCTCGTTTTAACCTGTTCTTCAAAATCCATTGCACACACCTCCTGGTGATCTGCTTTCTCAATAAGGATACCGATTTTTGAGTCTGAATGCAATTTACGACCGGTTAATTTAAGGATTCTTTAGGGCCAAGCCAACCGCCTACTACGAGTTAGGCCACGAAAAAACGCTGAGTAGTTAATAAAAACCACCCAGCGCTTGCCAAATTAAGCCATTTTTAACGAGTCAACAAAGTCTTCATATGCGGTTTGTTCACCAGTCACCGTGGTGGTCGCTTGCGTAAAATCATCAGCTAAAGCATCTTCCAATGGTAAACTGACAATTTTAACAAACGTGGCGTTTCCAATTAATTCCATCCAATATTCTTCGTCCGCCCCTTGATGAACAATGGTCTTGACCATCCCACCAGGATTGGTGACATGAATTTCTTGATTGAAATCAGTGCTCTCTTGATGCAATAACACGTACATCAGCGAAGAAGCCGACATGGCGGTACCACAAGCATTTGTAAAACCAACGCCGCGTTCGAAAGTCCGTACAAAAATTGAATTTTGACCCAGGACTTCGACAAAACTTACATTAACCCCATCCGGGAAAATTGAATTTTTGCCATCATTCAGCCATTCGCCAATCCGGCCCAATTCAGAGCCAACCAACGTCGCATGATCCACAAATGCAATTAAATGTGGATTAGGCACTGAAACGGCAGAAAATTTTAAGTCACTTTTAAGTTCAGGAATTGTTTCATTAATAATTGTTTGTGCTTCATGATTTGCATGCATACCCAATGTTTGCGCGTCAAAAGAAACGGGTGAAATTTCAACACTGTATGCTGGAACATGCTTGGCAAAATCTGCGACAGCTTGCACCTTTAAATCAGCGTACATTGTTTCCACACGGAACTCACGTTGTTCATTTTGGGTCCCTAAATAACGTGCGACGGTCCGCAGACCGTTACCACACATACTAGCTTCAGTCCCGTCGGCATTAATGACCCGCATCCGGCCCAAAACATGCGGATGTTCTGAATGATCAACGACCAACACCCCGTCAGCGCCTTCGTATAATCCCGCGCCATCGCGCTTACAAATATTAATTGCCAACTGCTTTAAGCCCTTATCTGTAAGCGGCTCTGGAAATTGCGTTTGGTCCAATAAGTAAAAATCATTACCGGAACCATGCACCTTGATCATTTTCACTGCCATCAGCATCCTATCTATTTAATAAACTCGGTTTTAGTTACTTCACTATCATACTGACTTTTTAACAATATTTCAATTGCGAAGAACCAAAAACTTAATGTTTGTCCCATCAACCAAAAAAACGAGCCAACCAACAGTTTCCTGCCAATTGACTCGTTACAAATTTGACACTAATTAAGCTTCTAAACCAGTTGTAATTGATTCAGGATAGTTTGTCCGCACGATTTCGGCACAACGCGCGCAGAGCATTGGATAAGCAGCATCGCTACCCACGTCTGTTTTCGTCATTCGACAACGTGAACAAACGTCACCGGCCGCATGACTGACTTTAATCGCCACATGGTCACCGAAAGTTTCGGCATCGGCTGGTACTTCGGCTAAGTCATGCAAATCAAGCGCTGAAACCATCAACATTTCACGAACATTGGTGTTCAGGCTATCTAACAATGACTTGGTTTCAGCGTCGACATACAAGTCCAAATGAGCTTCTAATGACTTCCCAATTAACTTAGCATCCCGAGCTTCTTCTAAGGCCTTCAAGACATCACTACGGACGTCCATGAACTGATGCCAGTTGGTATTGAGTTCATCCGCATTGGCATAGTTTTGAACAGTTGGCATTTCAGTCAATTGAGCGAATTCTTCAGGTTCCTTCAAGAATGGCCAAATCTCTTCGGTCGTATGTGGCAACATTGGCGTAAAGAGCTTCGTCATTGCCACTAATACATCGTAGAAGACGGTTTGCATTGACCGGCGTGAATGACTGTCTTCAGCATCAATATACATGATGTCTTTGGCAATATCCAAATAGAAATTGGATAGATCGACCGTCAAGAAGTTCAACAATTTCTTATAAATGTCCAAGAAATCATAATGATCATAGTGATCTTTCACTTCAGCAACAAAGTCATTCAAACGAACTGCCATGTATTGGTCAACGGTAGCCAAATCTTCAAATGCCACCCGATTTTCTTTAGGATCGTAATCCGTCGTATTGGCTAACAAGAAACGCATCGTGTTCCGGAATTTCTTGTAACCATCGGCCACTTGTTTGAAGCTTTCCATGGATACACGTACGTCAGAGCTCGTATCAACAGATGAGACCCACAAACGGACAATTTCTGCCCCCATTTGTTTGATTACTTCTGCTGGCGCAATCGTATTACCCAATGATTTACTCATCTTACGGCCTTGATTATCCAACGTAAAGCCTTGTGATAAGACTTGCTTGTATGGTGCATGCCCGGAAACTGCCACGCTGGTAATCAAACTTGAATTGAACCAACCACGATATTGGTCAGAACCTTCCAAGTATAAGTCAGCTGGGTAATCGAGATAATCACGTTCAGCTAAGACACCTTGATGTGATGAACCAGAATCGAACCACACATCCATGATATCTTCTTCTTTAGTGAATTGACCATGTGGTGAGTGTTCGTTGGTATAACCATCTGGAAGTAAGTCTTTAGCATCGCGTTCGAACCAAACATTTGAGCCATACTGACCAATCAAGTCAGCGACATGATTGATCGTTTCTGGTTCCATAATAGCCGTGCCATCTTCAGCATAGAAGATTGGGAGTGGCACACCCCAGACCCGTTGCCGTGAAATGACCCAGTCACCACGATCACGAATCATGTTGTAGAGCCGTTTTTGACCCCAATCTGGGAAGAATTTTACGTCGTCGATCGCATGCAAAATCTCATCACGCATATCACCAACGGAAGCGAACCATTGTGGTGTTGCCCGGAAGATGATCGGCTTTTTAGTCCGCCAGTCAAATGGGTAACTATGTTCGTATGGCATGTAGTCTAATAGCAAACCGGCAGCTTTTAATTTATCCAAGGCGATTTGGTTCGCATCGTCATAGAAGACACCCGCAAAATCAGGTCCAGCTTCTTCAGTCAAGACCCCTTGGTTGTTAACTGGGGCAAAGACTGGCAAGTCATATTTCATCCCGATCCGGTAGTCATCTTCCCCATAACCAGGGGCAGTATGGACAAGTCCAGTCCCAGAATCAAGCGTCACAAAGTCGCCTAACATCGTGACTAATTTCCGGCTAGCATCAAATGGATGTTCACAAAGAACCCGGTCTAAATCGGCCCCTTTGACGGTCTTAACGACTTTAACATCTTCCCAACCAAAACGTTTTGCATTTTCATCAACTAATTCAGCGGCAATCACATATTTACGATCATCACCATTGTGTTGAACAACGGCATAGTCGAAACTAGCATCGATCGTGATCCCTTCAGAAGCTGGAATCGTCCAAGGCGTCGTGGTCCAGACGACCATGTACGTGTTATCGTCCAAGACACCCTTACCATCAATCACTTTTTCGCCAAAAAATGCGGATGGTGACGTCACATCATGATATTCAACTTCGGCTTCAGCCAAGGCTGATTCTGAAGACCATGACCAGTATACTGGCTTTTTGCCACGATAAATCAAATTCCGCTTGGCAAACGCACCAAATACGCGAATTTGGGCGGCTTCGAATTCTGGCTTTAAGGTCAGATATGGATTATCCCATTCGCCAGCAACACCCAAACGTTTGAATTCGTCACGTTGACGATCAACTTGCTTTAAGGCATATTCGCGACAAAGTTCACGGAAAGCATTGGTGCTCATCTTTTTGCGATCGTAGCCCGCTTGTTGTAATTTTTGTTCAATTGGTAGACCATGCGTATCCCAACCAGGAACATAGGGTGCTCGGAAACCATTCATTGATTTATAACGGACAATAAAGTCCTTCGTAATCTTATTTAACGCGTGACCCATATGGATATCGCCATTAGCGTATGGGGGGCCATCATGCAAGATGAAGGATGGCTTCCCTTCATTTAGCTTTTGGCGTTGTTCATAAACTTTGTTTTCTGCCCAAACGTTTTCACGTTCGAGTTCTTTAACGGGTAAATTCCCACGCATTTTAAACTTGGTTTTACCGAGGTTTAATGTTTCTTTAACACGCATTTGACCACTCCTTAATATTTTCTGACTATCTCGGTTGATTGACTTTGAAGCTTGTTACGGTGCTCAATTGCTACCTGCCGGTTGGGGCGAGCAAGGCTGGAACGCTGCCGGCCATTTTCGGGCCAAAAACCGGTCTCGAAAAGTGTCCTTACCCTAACTGCCGTAAACCCACGTCAGTTAGGGTAATTTGGTGGCTGATCCTTGCCTGCCCCAACCTCTCGGTAAATATCATCACAATTCTACCAGTGAATGCTAAGTGATTAATCAACTGAGATTGATCAACTAAAAATTTGAGCTGAGCTTTAAAACTATTGAACTCAGTACTAGAACAATCCAAACTCCTATTTAATTGACACAATCTCAGTTGATTAGTCCCCCAACACGTTCTGGTAAAGCGATGTCACTTAGCCGTGAGGTTAGTCCGACTGAGGCTCAGTGGTGAAATTTCACTTGGTGAGGGTCGTTGCCTCGCCTAGTGAAAGGCCAAGCGTTGAGACGTGATTTTCGGCTCAAAGTTGTGCCCACCACGTTCCAGCCTCAGCGGGAGCAACCGGTCGGCGGCAATCAGACGCTATTTGGATCCAACACCAATCAAACAAAATAGCCTTAAATTACCCAATCAATCCACAAATTTTGGATACAAAAAAACTCCGCCCGGCAAGGGACGAAGTTATCGTGGTACCACCCAATTTTAGAATTGTTTAAATTCTCTCATAGCATGGTTAACGGTCATGAACCGGCCAGCCCTACTGATTTCAGGCCGACATTCGGAGATGATCTGCAACTTAACGAGGGACGACCGGATTCTCACTTGCACCGGCTCGCTGGGCGTATCGATAAACTGTTTGCTGTTCTCCTCAAAATGTTAATAAAATTTAACTGTACTGTTGATTTTAGTCGACTTACTTCGAAGAGTCAACATCATCGTCAGGGAAAATGACAACGGTTTGTTCTTGAGCTTGGTCGCCACCGTCGGCAACTGGCGTTTCACCAGTTGCCGGATTAGTGATTTCAACAGCTGCTTCTGAGTTTACACTCGCGTTGGTCCCATTGTCAAGATGATCATCCTTCAAAACATGTTGAATTTCTGAATAAGTTGACGTATCTGTTTCGCTGAGTAGTTGATCCCAGTCTTTGCTCTTAACGACTTCCAATTGTGATTCTAACATCACTTGGAGACGTTGGCGGAAGACCCGCGTTTGCTTCTTCAAATCATCCGTTTCAACGGATAACCGTTTAGCCTTTTGTGAGGCTTCGTCGATCATCTGGTTAGACTTATCCGTGGCTTCACTGACGATGTCTGAAGCTTGCTTTTGAGCTTCACGGGTAATAATGTCGGCTTCCTTCTTCGAATTCGTCTTAACTTTATCGGCAGCTTCTTGGGCCACCAAGATTGACTGGTTCAAAGAATCCTTCAGTTCGTTGAAGTATTTGAGCTTACCTTCACTTGCGTCTAAACGTTCCTGGAGGTCCTTATTTTGCTTCAAGGTAATTTGATAATCCTTGATAATTTGTTCAAGAAAATCATTTACCTCGTCAATATTGTAACCACGAAGTTTCGTGGAAAACGCCTTGTTATGAATGTCATCAGGACTTAACACCATACTAAATTTCCTCCAATATCTATTTACTATGAATAATATTTAAAGTAATTCGCAACCGCGACTTTTTAGTCTCACCGCCGATTTCAGTCAATCGGACCCGGCCATAATGATTCACACTTAACATATCCAGCAACGCAATTTCAGAATCCGCTTTAGGCAAATCTGCCCAATTCAAACGGACATGTGCCCCTTCGACCAATTCTTTTGCATGATGTCGTGATAGGTTGAATGCCGCCTTGATCACACTATCCGCTCGTAAAGAACTGACCGTCGTCGTGATGGTTTCCCAATCATTTTGCGGATCGACCGCATTCGCTAACGGGACATCTGTGAGATGAACCTTAGTCTTTCCAAAGCGATCAATTTGATCAGTGAAATAAGTCATCATTTCACTTTCACAATAAAATTGCCAAGCTTCACCATCGGAAACAATGTCGCCGAAGACATCGCGTTCCACACCAGAATTAGCCAGTGTACCCAGAATTTGACCATGTTTTAAGGTGGCAAACTTCACCGGATAGACGATGTTGAATAAGGTAATTTGAAAATCTGCCGGTTGGGGCTCGTAATAATCCGGATAGAATAAAATCCGTTGTAATTCGGCGCCCGGATACCCACCCGAAGCCCGCATATGGACTTCATCGAGTTGATTCACTAACGTTTGAGCAATGTAGACTTGCCGCGGGTTTAAAAACGCGGTTAAAATTGGTCGGTACTGATCGGCCGCTTCTCGCAACCAACCAGTGACCTGTTCAATAAATGGGGCTTCACTATCGCGAAAATGTTGTTTTAAATTATCATTCACGATACTATTCCTCGTTATTTTTTAAATTAAAAGCTAAAAATTGACAATAAGTAAACTAAACCACGTTCAGCGAACTGTAACACTAACAGCGCGACAATCGGTGAAAAGTCTAGTCCGGCAATCGACGGAATAAACCGCCGAAAGACACTAAGAAATGGATCACAGATTTGCCCTAAGAAACGACCAAGGCCAGTATTATAAGCGCCTGGGAACCAGGACATTAAAATAAAGACAATTAGCGCTAAGGTATAAAGTTGAAATAACCCGTTAATAATTGTATAGATCAGTGCCATCACTCCTTACTTATAAACTGTTGGGATTGATTTGTGCCGTTGTGCTCCCGGAAACTTCATAGTTTTCAGGAATACAAAGAAAAATCTCGTCACCAATACGCTCAATCTCGCCGTTGATCGCATAAACCGTACCCGTCAGAAAATCGACAATGCGTCGTGCCATTGCGTCATCAACGTGGTCAAAATTAATAATGACCGCCTGATTTTTGAGCAATTGTGCAGCGATTTCCTTCACATCCGAATAGATTCTTGGTTCAAACAAGGCAATCTTGCTATTCACCGCTTTACCACCTTGCATCGGAACCACTTTACGGGCCGAAGCATTGGTGGCTGTATTCGTCGTGGGGGCAGTCCGGTTAGGTTGAGTTGAATTCGACGTTTCATCGTATTGTTCTTCCTCATCACCTACGCCAAAGAAGTTACTTAAACTAAAACGTCCGGCCATGCGTCATCGCTTCCCTTCAACGAACTTATTTACGACGCCGTTTGAAGAATGGCGGCGTATCTAATGAATCACTATTGTTATCTTGCTTTTCTTCAGCCTGGCTATTGTCATTAAACACGTCAAAGTCAGTTTTTTCGACTTTTGCATCTGAATGATCATTAACTGCTGGACGTGCAGAACCTGTTTCACGCCGAATATCCCAGTTGCTAAATGGATCATTCGCTTGTGTTTGGTTGGTTGACACGTTGACAGGACTGTCAGCACTTGGCTGCTTATCAGCTGGGGTGTCAAACAAGCCACCACGTTGCTGAGACTGTTCCGTTCGTGACTGAACTGTCCCATTTTTGATTTCTTTTTGCTTTTGGTCAATCCCAGTCGCAATCACAGTGACCCGAACTTCGTCGCCTAAGCTCTCATCAATGGACGTCCCAAAGATAATGTTAACGTCAGTCGTGGCAGCTTGTGACACGATGTCTGAAGCTGCTTGCGCTTCATACAAGGACATGTCGGGACCACCAGTAATGTTGAGTAAGACTTGTTCGGCACCATCGATAGAAACTTCCAACAATGGTGATGAAATGGCTTGCTTAGTGGCATCAGCCGTCCGGTTTTCGCCGCTAGCTGAACCAATTCCCATCAAGGCAGAACCTTGGTTTTGCATCACAGTCTTCACATCAGCAAAGTCCAAGTTAACGTAACCTGGTGATGTGATCAAGTCAGAAATCCCTTGAACCCCTTGACGTAAGACGTTGTCGGCTTCTTGGAAG
The DNA here is from genome assembly GCF_005405005.1 of Lactiplantibacillus daoliensis. Lineage (GTDB taxonomy): Bacteria > Bacillota > Bacilli > Lactobacillales > Lactobacillaceae > Lactiplantibacillus > Lactiplantibacillus daoliensis. Next base: position 252,110 of record NZ_BJDH01000004.1, read on the forward strand.
GCTTCCATCATTGGCGTCTTCTTGTCAACGATTTCTAACAACCGGTTGTTGGCAATGATAATCAACGTATCAACGTTGTCTTTCATTTGCGCAATCCCTTCCGCCGCGTTACGAGCCCGCTTTGGACCTTCAAACGTAAATGGTCGCGTCACGACCCCAACCGTCAAAGCGCCGGAATCCTTGGCAATTTTAGCAACAACTGGCGCAGCACCGTTCCCAGTACCGCCACCCATGCCGGCAGTGACGAAGACCATATCGGCACCAGTTAAGGCTTCCGTAATCGCTTCTTCACTTTCTTGAGCCGCTTTGGACCCAACATCGGGATTAGAACCGGCACCTAAACCACGAGTCAACTTTGGTCCTAATTGAATTTTTGTTTCTGCATTTGAACTTTGTAATGCTTGAACATCCGTATTAGCGACAATAAATTCAACGCCTTGAACGTCTTCAGCAATCATCCGATTGACAGCGTTACCGCCCCCGCCACCAACACCGATGACTTTAATATTAGCCCCTGAATTCTGGGTTGCATCTAAAGAAAATTCCATAATTTTTCCTCCGTCATTCCTATCCTAATTAATCAAAAAAGTGATTGAAGAAACCCTTCATTCGTTCAAAGCCACTCTCACGATTTGGATCCTGCTGTTTGGCAGGTTTTGGTTTACTGGTTGCTTGGGCTGGTCTTTGCGATTGTGCTGCTTGATCAGGCATGGCTTGATCAGCTGGCGTGCTCTCTGCAAAGTCAACCGCGACACTGGCTCTGGTATCGCCAGTTAACGCACTCTTCACGAGTAATGCCACTTCACTTAAGGCCGCTTGATATTTGATAACGGCTAACGCCTCATCAAATGACGGATGTCTTAAGCCCATCTGGCTCGGCGTAAAGACGCGAACATTGGTCCCAAAAACGTCACTGGCTAAATCGGTAATTCCTGGTAATGCCGCAACACCACCAGTTAACACGATGCCACCAGGTAATTCTAAGGCCCGAATCTCATCCAAGTGTTGCTTGATTTTATCAAAGATTTGATCCAATCGTGCTTCAATAATCTCTGCTAAATATTGACTACTGATTTGGGTGGGACTGCTTTGACCAACCACATCCACAGGAAAGACTTCATCATCGGAAGCGCGCTGTGCATCGGCATAGCCATAGTCACGTTTTAGTTTTTCAGCATTCTCAATTGAGGTGTTCAAAACCACGGAAATATCTTTCGTGATATAGTGACCACCTTCTTGGTCAACATAAGTATACTTCAATTGATGATCATGAATGACTCCAGCTGTTGTCTGGCCACCACCCATGTCAACAATGATTGAACCAAAATCCTGTTCGCCATCATTTAACACTAATGAACTCAATGCCAGTGGGGCAATCACGATCTGTTCAATTTGTAAGCCCGCTTTCTCAATGGCTTTACGGGTATTATGAATAATGGTCTTCGGACCGGTGAACAAGGTGCCGTGCATCTCAAGTCGCACGCCGACCATGCCTCGGGGATCTTTAATGCCATCAAAACCGTCGACCACAAATTCGTCGGGAATCACATCGAGAACTTCGCGCTCTGGTGGCATGCTCTGCACAAGTGCAGCCGCCGCTACCTTTTGGACGTCCTCATTATTAATTTCTTTTGATTCATCAGCGACCGCAATCATGCCACGGCAACGCTCAATTTTTACCAAGTTAGCGGGCACTCCCGCAATAACCTTTTTTATTTCGATACTTGCTTTTTCTTCTGCTTGGCGTACCGCTGATTGAATCGCGGTGGCTGCTTTGTCGATATCGACAATCACGCCACGACTCAGACCATTAGAACGTTCGCTTCCCACACCAATAACGTTCATTTGTCCCTTTACACGTTCAGCAACAATGACTTTTATTGAGGTGGTCCCTATATCAAGTCCGACATAAATTCCTGAATTATCCATAATAGAGGAACCTCCTAGTAATTACATAAATACATAAATATCCAAAGATTTTGTTACATATCCAATTATCCCTTAGTTTACCATATCCGAAGCGCTTTTAAAAAGGCTCTCGCTTGCTTTTTCGGTCATTTAGTCGACTTTTTAAACGAATATGAATAAGCACCGACTTCCAAGTTGATAATTCCTGGCGCTTTCATCTTGGCAGCGATACCAGCATAGTACTGCATCTTGCTGGCAAACGTTGAAATTGAGGCATAAACCTCATTGCCATCATTCATATACAGATGAACCCGTTCTGTATTGGCTTTATTTGGATCAAATTTTATTTCCGAAATGTTGTGCTTCACGGCAGCCGGTAATTTTGCATACTGAGCAATCATTGTCTGTAACCGTGACCCACTCTTGAAACTAGCATAGATTGGATAACCACCACCAGGTTGTGAAACGGACTTATTCATGATCAAGCCGTTTTCAAGCACCCGTTGATATCGGCCACCAGTGACTAAGTATCCAGCCAGCCGAATCTCATGAACAGTCACCGTGACGTGATTCCAATTACTTAAAGTTGTCTTAACTTGCCCAACTTGCGGATTAGCTTGCAAAGCAGCCCGACTGGTCGCTTTGTCGTTTCCAATAACCGCCCAGACAGACTGACCAGGTTTAATTTGCGTAGCGGCTTGCACTTGAGCCGTGCTAAGCTTTTCCGTTCCCGTCACCTTAACTTGTGAAATGTGACTTAATGGCGAAATAAAGTAGCTCGCACCAGCAATTCCCAACAAAAACAGGCCGATTAATAATCCAGCCCGTCTAGTTGCTAGTCGCCGCCGCTGCGTTTTCAGTTTCGGCAACTTATCACCAATTCGAATCCGTTTCCCTGACCACTTAAAATGACGCTTTTGTTCAGCCTTTTGATTCTCATCAGCTTGGCGTTGAAATTTTTCCCAGGGGGTTAGCTGGTCAAGCTGTGCTTTCTTTTTCGGCCGGTGTTTAAATATGGCCATCACAACCACCCTTTCAATTAAAAAACGACTTAATGCGCCTGAATGGCAGTTTCTAAGACCTTGAGCAATTGATTAGCCGCATCTGGCATACCGAGTTTCTTAGCGTTGGCCGCCATCTTTTCACGACCAGCCGTATCTAGCATTAAGCTATCGACGGCTTTCACCAAACTCTTGCCATCCAAGTCTGCTTCCTTAATCAGTTTAGCTGCCCCAGCATTCACCAAGCTCTGAGCATTCTTCGTCTGATGATCATTAGTCACATACGGGCTCGGAACCAGAATTGACGGAATCCCTAACGCGGTAATTTCCGCAATACTGGTTGCCCCTGCTCGACCTAGAATCGTCGCAATCTCTGGGAGAATTGCCGGCATATTTTTGATGTACGGTTTGATTTTAACATTCGGAGCTAAGGCTGTCTTTCCCAGACTATCCTTAATTTTATCGTAATGCACTTGGCCAGTGACGAATAGCGTCTGATAAGCCCGTTGATTTAATTCGGGAATTGCCTCAACCGTGGCTTGATTGATTTTAGCCGCACCGCGACTCCCACCAAAAATAAGGACCGTTGGGCGATCATCTTGAAGTCCAAAAGATTGCAACGCAGCCGTTTTTTTGATATTAACGACTTGCTGGGCACGAGGGTTACCGGTCATGACAACTTTCTTTTCAGGAAATTGTGACCGGGCGCTCTCAAATGAGATCCCAATCTTATCAACAAAGTGGCTCAAAAACTTGTTTGTTACCCCAACGACGGAATTCTGTTCATGAATAACCGTTGGGATATGCATTTGACTTGCCGCAAATACGACCGCACCACTCACATAGCCACCAGTTCCGACAACCACATCCGGTTTAAAGGCTTTAATATACTTACGAGCTGTGCCAACGCTCTTCAAAAAGAGCCAGACCGTTTTGAAGTTTTGTAACGACAAGGACCGTTTGAAACCTTGAATCTTAATTGTCTTGAAGTCGATCCCACGCTCTGGCACGATGCGGCTCTCAAGGCCCCGGTGCGTCCCAACGTATAAAACTTGGGCCTGTGGATCTTTGGCTTTTAACGCTTCAATTAAGGCTAGGGCTGGGTAGATATGACCACCAGTCCCACCGCCAGAAATCATTAGTCGCATTACTTTTCTTCCGCCTTTCCGGTGACTTTCTCAATTGCTTTGATGTAACGATCCCCACGAATTTCGAAGTTCGGGTATTGATCCCAGCTAGCACAAGCTGGCGATAACATGATGACATCACCAGGCGCACTGAGCTTCCAAGCGACTGGCACGGCCGTTTCACAATTCTCACTGAATTCAATAGTCGTTATCCCTGCCAGCTTACCGGCATCTGCCACTTTTTGTGCCGTTTCACCAAAGACAATCATCGCCTTCACGTGATCTTTTAAGGCTGGTGCAAGTTTTTCAAAGGTGTTCCCACGATCCAAGCCACCAGCTAAAAGGACGACTGGTTGACTGAACCCCTTTAAAGCCATCTCTGTGGCAACAATATTGGTCGCCTTTGAATCATTGTAGAACATCCGGTCTTCATAGGTTTCCACGTATTGTGTCCGATGCCGAACACCTGAGAACGTCTTAAGAACTTGGACAATACCAGCGGTTGGGACTTGTTGAATCTTAGCAACCGCAATGGCTGCCAAGGCATTTTCCACATTATGATCGCCAGGAATTTTGATATCCTTGGCAGCCATGATCAATTCATCTTTAAAGTACAATTGACCATCTTTTTCGTAGGCCCCAGCCTCTGAATGACCTTGGCGTGAAAATGGGACGACTTGTGCTTGCGATTGTTTACTCAACTCACGCCATTCATCGCTATCCCAGTTGACAACAAAATAATCATCAGCCGTTTGATTCATCGTAATGCGCATCTTAGCTTTGACGTAATTTGCACGAGACCCATGATAGTCTAGATGGGTCGAGTAGATATTTGTTAAGACGGCAATATGCGGGTGTAAGGACTGAATGCCACACAACATGAAACTAGATAACTCGGTTACCATGGTATCTTCAGGTTGGGCCTTTTGGGCCACTGCCGACGCCGGGACACCAATATTACCAGCCACATAAGCTTTGCCAGCATTTTGCCGATGATTCAACATCAGCGCAATTAGCGTCGTTGTGGTCGTCTTACCATTCGTCCCCGTCACACCGATCAATTCACCGTCTAAAATCTGTGACGCCAGTTCAACTTCCGTAATCACCGGAATATGCTTTTTCAGCGCACCCGCCACGATTGGATTGGTATAAGGAATGCCAGGATTTTTAACGACCACTTTAAAATCTTCATCTAGTAATGACAGTGGGTGCCCACCAGTAATGACTTTGATGCCATCACTCAATAATTCTTGTGCATCTGGATTATCATCAAAATCCTTTTTATCGTTAACGGTCACAAATGCTCCCAGTTTATGCAACAACCGCGCCGCATTCATCCCACTTTTGGCTAATCCTAATACCAATACCTTTTGATTACGATACTGTTCAACCGACTTCATCATCCAAAATCTCCCTAAATTTGTTTATTAATACTTTATTATCAATTTAACTTACTGCTTAAATAAGCCTTTCAATTACCGGCCAGGTCACAACCTGCTAGCAATTTCACTAGATAATTGTGGCGACGCTAATTGCTGCGGCTACTAATCCAATCGACCAGAAGACGATGTCAATTTTCCATTCGCTCCAGCCCTTCATTTCAAAATGATGGTGAATTGGGCTCATTAAGAAGATCCGCTTACCAGTCAATTTGAAGGAAGCCACTTGTAAAATTACCGACGCCGTTTCGATGACGAAGATAATCCCAATAATCAACAGTGACAACTCATGATGGACCAAGATTGAGACAGCTGCTAAAGCGCCACCTAAGGCCAAAGAACCCATGTCACCCATGAAAATTTTAGCTGGCTTATGATTGAAGACAAAGAAACCGAGTAACGAACCAACGACCGCAATACAGAATAAGGCCACGTCCATTTGCTGTTGGTGTAACGCGATAATGGCATAGGCCCCAAATGCAATCGTCGCTTGCCCGGCAACTAACCCGTCCAAACCATCCGTCAAGTTGACGGCATTCGAGAAGCCAACTAACCAGATGATGACAAACAGCATATACCAAAGGCCCATCGACCAGTCACCTAGTCCCGGTAGATGTAAACCCATTGGTAACTGTTCATGCTGATAAACCAGTGTAAAGACGACAGCGCCCACGATTTGGCCGAGCATCTTCTGCCAAGCTTTCAGGCCTTCATTCTGTTTGCGCCAGAGTTTAATGCTGTCATCCCAGAAACCTAAAGCACCGTAGAGGACCAGAATGAACATTAGAATCCAAGTTGTTGGTCGTAATTGTCCCTGCCAAAAGCCGACCCAGATCGTCGTGACGAGAATGGCAATGATGAATAATAACCCACCCATCGTTGGCGTCCCAGATTTCTTTTCGTGCCACTTCGGACCCTCTTCACGAATCATTTGTCCTTCTTTACGTGCCCGGAAATACCGAATCAAAGATGGCATCAAGGCAAAAACAATAATAAAGCCGCTAAATAGCGTTGCTACCCACTCAATTAAACTCAAAACAATTCTCCATTCTACTTCTATAGCTGTTATTTCAGACTAACCGTCAACGCTTCCTTCGCTTCAATCGGATTACCGGCCGCAATACTTTGAGCTGACACGTATCCAGTCCCGTTCGTAACCAGTTTTAACCCGGTCAAGTCTGCAAAATCAGCGACATCGCTGGCAGACCAACCAACCACATTTGGCATATACATTTGACCGTTCGTCACTAGTGTCACGCGTTGTTTGTTCGTCAAGATCGTCCCTGACGACACTGACTGCTTCACAATATGCGCACCTTTGCCGACCACAATTGGCGTCACACCAATTTTCTTAGCTGCCGCGGTTGCCGCAGTCGTCGTTTTACCAGTTAAATCAGACATTTTTATCGTTGCTGCTTTGGTTTCACTCGCTTTTTGTTCATCTAAAGCCCGTTGCATAACCGGCTTGAGAATATCCGCCATATCATCAGAAGCAGAAGTCCCATTCAGGGTCGGTTGCTTCATCGTAATGTACATAATGTATTTTGGATTTTTCGCGGGTGCCATGCCGACAACCGAATACAGATACGAGTTATCGCCGACCGCATAAGTTGATCCGTTGCTGACTTGGGCGGTCCCAGTTTTCGCTGCAATGCGATAACCATCGATTTTGAATGCCGTCCCAGTCCCATATGACTTGTAGACAACATCCTGCATATGCTTCAACACTGCTGCAGACGTTTTAGCGGTAACTGGTTTGCCGACCACTTTGGTTTTACCACGAAAAACAGTTTCACCCGTGTTGGGGTTAGTAATCTTTGAAACGTAGTACGGCTGTAACATCTTACCATTATTTGCAATAGCCGTGAAGCCACGTAACATTTGCAGGGCAGAAACTTGAATCCCTTGACCAAATGAGGTATCCGCTTGTTCAATGGGATACGTAAATTGGATCGAACCCGATTGCTCATTTGGCAGCTCACTGTTGGTACTCGTCCGTAGGCCAAATCGGTTAATATATTTTAACCAAGTCTTCGCACCCATGGTTTGTTCAAGGTGCGCCATCGCCACGTTACTAGACAACGCGAATCCCTTGGCGTAGGTAATGTTCCCCCAACCAGACGTATTCCAGTCAGGCACAGTTTTGCCACCAATCTTATATTCACCCGTTGGTACCGTGATATTAGGATTGTAATTCCCACTATCGATTGCGGCACCCATGGTAAACACTTTCATGGTTGACCCAGGTTCAAACGTATCTTCCACTAAGAGGTTGCGCCACATTTTCGAGAGTCCTTGTTTAGTCTGGGAATTGAAAGTCGGCCGTTGACTCGTGGCTAAAATAGCGCCCGTCTTGGCATTAATCAGTGTTGCTGTCATCCCTTTAGGATGCACCTTAGCATCCACTTCTGACATTTTTGTTTCCAATAACGTCTGCAATTTACTGTCAAGCGTCGTGTAAATATCGTCACCATTCTTAACCTTTTGACTGTGGTCAGTCGTCCCCTGATAGCCGCTCTTGGTAACCGTCAAATGCCCATCAGTCCCGGTGAGTTGCTTATTAAAGGCTAACTCAATCCCCATCGAACCGGTTAAGGCAGTCCGTTCCGTTCCTTTGAGGTCTTTTGAAGTCGTTAGCCCAATCAAGTGTGAGGCAAACATGCCATTTGGATAGAGCCGAGCCTCAGATTGAATAAAGTGAAGTCCCGTCACATTTTGAGCGTCGATTTTTTTCTTGGTCGTCAGTGAAATATTTTTACCAGCCGTCCCAAATTCAATTTGGAATTTGCCGCGACCTTTCTGTAAGGTTGCCATCGCTTTTTTATAACTAATCGGTAAATATTTCGCCAGTACTTTGGCGGCTTGATCATCATTCTTCACGTAAATATCATGACCGGTGGCGTCCTTTTGGTTTTTCGACATGATCGCGTAGATCGTATATGTGCTAGTGTCTTCCGCAATTGGCTCGCCGTTCGCACTGTAGATCGTGCCACGCTTAGCAGTGACTGTCTGATCCACAGTATAAAGTTTCTTGGTCGCAGCGGCCAAATTCACACCATTCACGTGTTTCCCAATCGCGATATACGAAAAACGAATGCTCAAAACACCAAATACCACAATCGCGCCAAAAAATAGCCATTGGCCAAAAATTCGTCGATTTTGTTTTGGTGACCGTTTCGAAGTCATTCGTTGTTTGTTCTTATTCATTTGTAAACATTCCTTATGTTACCGTTGTTGAGCGATAAACCGCTCTTCTTAGCCACTTTATTTAAGCGGCTCCGGCTTGAAAGTTCACTAATTTGTTGCGTTGCGGAAGTATTACTAGCTTGTACCTTTGTGACTTTAGCTTGCACCGTTTGTAACGTCGATTGCGCATTTCCAATAGCAATATTCGACGAAACTAAAGCGATTGCAAGCGCAAAGACCACCAAACTAAAACTAACGCACAAGGCTTTCTCAAATTTTGAGAATGGCACCCGTTGTGTTTTGATGGCGGGGTTTGGGGTAACAGCGGTTTTATGTACCGGGTTTGTCGCACGGGGGATCTCGCGTGGTAATTCCCGTGCCAATCCATTTTGGGCCATGGTTCTTCACTCCTTAAATTTTTTTGTAGCTTAATTTTGTTTTAAACGTTCAATTACCCGTAATTTGGCACTGCGCGCACGACGATTCGCCGTAATTTCGGCATCACTAGGCACGATTGGTTTGCGATTCACTAAACGATAATCCGGTTGCATTTCGTCGGGGATCACCGGCAAACCAGGCGGTAACTCTGGTAAGGAACTATGTTCTTTAAAAATCGTTTTGACTAACCGATCTTCTAATGATTGGAACGTGATCACACTGACACGACCACCAACATTGATTAACTCAACCGCTTGTTCCAAGGAGGTTTCAAGGACGCCTAACTCGTTATTCACGGCAATCCGAATCGCTTGAAAGACCCGTTTAGCCGGATGACCACCCGTCCGCCGAGCACGGGCTGGGATGGCTTCCTTAATAATATCGACCAACTGGCCGGTCGTTTCAATGGGGGCTTGTTCCCGTTCTCGCTCAATCGCGCGTGCAACTTGTTTGGAGAACTTTTCTTCACCGTAACGGTAAAAAATTCGGACAAGATCTGCGTAAGCCCACGTGTTAACCACGATTTGTGCCGTTAGTGGTGCAGTTTGATCCATCCGCATATCTAATGGCGCATCGTGTTGATACGAAAACCCACGTTCAGCGTTGTCAAACTGTGGCGAAGAAACACCCAAGTCATACACGATTCCATCGACATGGTTAATCCCGCGATCATTTAACGCCGTTTTTAAGTTGGCAAAATTGCTCTTGATGAACGTCAGCTGTCCCGCTGCTAAATAGTCCGCTAAGTTATCTTGATTATAATCAATCGCTGTCTGATCTTGGTCGAAACTAAACAAGTGACCTTCAGGGCCAAGCTGTTCCAAAATTCGTCGTGAATGACCACCACCACCAAGGGTACAATCCACATAGATGCCAGCAGGCTTAATGGCTAATTCCGCCACTGCTTCATGAAGTAGTACAGTCGTATGTTCAAATTCTGCCACGCAATTTCGCCTCCTATCAGTTAATCGTTTTTAAAAATCAATTAAATTCTCTGCTAAATCATCAAAGTTTTCAGCGGTACTCGTTTCAAAGGTTTCCCACTTGCTTGCTGACCAAATTTCAAAACGGTCAGAAACACCCACGATGACACATTGTTTTTCAAGATCAGCAAACTTGCGTAACTTGGCTGGAATCATAATCCGTCCCTGCTTGTCCAAATCACACTCAGCTGCCGCACCGTAAAAGAACCGCGTAAAATTACGAGCATCTTTCTTAGTAATCGACAAGTGATCCAACTGATCTTGTAAAGTAGCCCAGCGTTCGGCTGGATAGCCAAAAATACAGCCGTCCATCCCACGCGTAATCATAAAAGAGTCACCTAATAATTCTCGAAACTTTGCGGGGATGATTAATCGACCCTTCGCATCCAACGCATGTTCAAATTCACCAAAAAACATCTTGGACGCCACGGTCAATCAACCCCTTTCATTAAACAATTCTAAGTCTACCACACCCCCCCACTTCCTACCACAATGTTTTGACACTTTTCTAAATTGTTAACAAAATGTCAAAAAAGTCCCCACCTAACGCTGATTCGTTAGGTGGGGACTAGTGGGGCCTTATTTTCCTTTAGTTAAGCAACCCGCGTCAGTAAGAAGATGACTAGCGCTAGCAGGTAAATCACAATCGTTAACAGATCGGTTACCCGCCAAAACAGCCTGAAAAAGCGACCGTATAAGATTTCACCTTGTTGAATGACCGACAGAATCGTTAAGCCAATGCCCATGATCATGAGTGAAATTACCTCATAAGGGACAATTGAACTGTCAGTAGTTTGCAAAGTTAAAAAGTGGGTAAAAATAATTAAAAATGGTGGCCAAAAATCAATCAATAATAACTGTGCGGGCCAAAAGCGTCGCAATAGTCGCTTTAATCCCAAAACGACGACAGACACAGCCGCAATTAAACTGATTTGTCCTAACCAGTTGGTGAACAGGTCATTCATGACGCTTTCCTCTCAGTCTTTTTTTCAAGTCAATCACCCATCCGACTTCTTGCACACTTGGCACTAAGCCGTTATGGGTCGTTTATATTATAAGGATTCTGCAGGGACTTTTCAATCACTGCCACCAGTCCTATAATAGAACCCAAGTCACACTTGGAGGCGCCCGTTATGTTGCAATATTTCACAACCGATTCTGATGGCCAGCTGGCAATTGGTCAGCCTCACGACCAAGCTTACTGGATCAATATTGAACGCCCCACCCCTGATGAAATCAACCAATTGGTTCAGAAATTTAACTTTCCAAAGGACTATCTCACAGCAGTCCTCGATGATGCTGAAATTTCACGTACTGAACAATTGGATCAACAAACGACCGACCAAGCGACACTGATCATCATGCAATTTCCTAAACTAACGACCAGTGATCTCGGCTATCTGGAATATCAGGTCTATCCTTTCGCCTTGATTTTGACGCCGAATGCCGTGTTGACTGTCAGTAATTATCCCGCGAGCTTTATTCAGGATTTCATTATGGACCCGGATTCGTCCCGACTCAGCTTAGACAATCACGAGAATTTTGTGCTCGCAATTATGTGGTATATCTCCCATGCCTATGTGACAGCGCTAAAAGCCATTAATCACAAAACGTCAATTTTAGAACGTCATCTCACGCGGGCAACGCGCAACGAAGAAATTTTTCGCATCATGGCCTATCAAAAATCTTTGATTCGCTTCAAAGCCGCCCTAACTCAAAATGCGCCCGTGCTCACAGCGGTTGAAAACTCGGCGACCCATTTTAATGGCAGTCATCATCAGGCGCTGACAGCGGATATCATGATTGAAACCCAGCAAGCCGCTGATATGGCCAATACGACCAACCAAGTTTTACAACAATACAGCCAGCTCGTCAGTGCGGTTATTTCCAATAATCTGAATGACGTGATGAAAGTTCTCACTTCACTCACCTTGATTTTAACAATTCCAACCATTATCGGTGGCATCTATGGGATGAACGTGCATTTACCTGGCGCTAGTGTGGTCCATGCGTTCAGTTGGATCATGCTTGGGACCATTATTTTATGTGTCATTAGTATAGAATATTTACGAAATCATGACTATTTCTAATTGTTAATTGAAAAATCTGTGATTCCACGTTAAACTATGAAAGAATTACTGAAAAAGTGTGGTGCAAATTAAACTGATGAAAAAGAAATCAACGTTTCAAAAAATCACAATGGTCATTGTCTGGGTCATGATTATTTCAATGGTCGGCTCACTCGCCTTGACCGCATTATCCGGTTTAGGGTTACTCAACTTCGGTTAATCGACACTGTTAGTCAAAAAAGCTCTCGAGAAAGATTTCTCGGGAGCTTTTTGACGCTTAAGAATTAATATTAGCATGGTGGCACTGACATTCGCTACTGGACCAGTCAAAAAAGCGCGATTTTTTATTCCGAAGTCGGTTTCTCATCTGGCTTAGGTTGCCGATAGACCTTCCGCGCCTTACTGCCTTCAGACGGTCCAACAACACCGCGTTCTTCCATCTCATCAACAATTCGAGCGGCTCGGTTGTAGCCAATCCGAAAACGCCGCTGCAACATCGAAACACTCGCTGACTGTTGTTCAGTGACAAACTCGACAGCATCCGCATAATACTCATCTTCGCCATCGCGTGGATCTTCACCTTCTGTCGCTTCATCATCCTTCACCAACATGCTTTCATCGTAGTCGGCAGTCTGTTGTTGTTTGATAAAGTTCACAACTTCTTCGACATCATGATCAGAGATATAAGCGCCCTGCACCCGCAGAGGCTTATTCATGCCCATCGGTTGATAGAGCATATCACCTCGACCAAGCAACTTTTCCGCCCCATTACTATCAATAATCGTCCGTGAATCGGTCCCGCTGGAAACGGCAAATGCCATCCGTGATGGCACGTTTGCCTTAATCAGACCAGTAATAACGTCAACGGAAGGTCGCTGTGTCGCTAGGATCATGTGAATCCCCGCGGCACGCGCCATCTGCCCTAACCGAATGATCGCATCTTCAACTTCACTAGACGTGACCATCATCAAATCAGCCAGTTCATCAACAATCACGACAATATAAGGTAACACAGGTCGATTCTGGCCGTCGGCTTCATTTTGTTGTTTGATGTATTGATTATAGCCTTGCATATTCCGCTGTTTGGAATCTGCAAACAGTTCATAACGCCGTTCCATTTCAGCAACCACTTTATGTAACGCGCGGGCCGCCTTCTTAGGCTCGGTCACGACTGGCGTTAATAGATGTGGAATGCCATTGTAGACACCCAATTCAACCTTTTTTGGATCAATCAACATAAATTTGACCTGATTAGGTTTCGTGTTCATCAATAGCCCCGTAATCATCACGTTGATGGCAACTGATTTCCCACTCCCGGTTGACCCCGCAATAAGTAAATGCGGCATTTTCGACAGGTCGGCCGTGACCAAATTACCAGAAACGTCGCGACCCAATGGCACTTGTAATGGTTTCGTGGGATGTGCTGGCTGCGCTTCAACAATATCGCGAAATGACACCGTTGAAACTTGCTTATTCGGCACTTCAATCCCAATCAAAGACTTGCCAGGAATCGGTGCTTCAATCCGTAAATCTTTAGCCGCCAAAGCAAGCGCTAAATCATCGGCTAAGTTGACCACCTTGCTGACTTTCACGCCAACCGCTGGATGCAATTCGTATTTCGTGACGGATGGCCCCAAACTGACATTTTTAACTTCTACCTTAACGCCAAAGCTTTCCAAGGTCGTCTTGAGCTTTTTAGAATTGCTTTCGATTGTTGCGTATTCTGCACTCTGGTCGGTCTTAGGAATCTTCGTTAATAAGTCAGAAGTCGGAAGTTGATAATCGGAATCATCAACCGCTTCTGTCCCAACTAACTGCTCGTCCACGGCCGCGGTCGTCGGTGCTGGCGCCTGGGATTCTTGGTCGCTAGCCACAACGATTTTGACCGGCTCGCTCGCTGCTGGTTGTGTCACCGCTGCAGCACTGGTCGGCGCAGTGGTTGTCGCCGCCGATTTTGGCGCAGGCGCTTCAGAAGTTGCCGCGGCCTGCCGATTAGCATGAATCTGGCGCTGAACGCGCCACCGCGCATACTGTACCCGGACATAATGGGCCACTTCATCATAAGCCGTCTTGAGCTGCTCGCCCACGATAACCAAGCCATGGCGGATGACCAACATTGTTTGACGGAATGGTAACTTAAAGGCAATAAAAATTCCGGCCACAATTAACACCACTGCCACCAAAACCGTCCCCAGATTGGCGATTAGCGGATAAGTTAAGCTATAACCTGCAGCACCGGCCAGGCCACCCCCAAGATTAACCGAGACTCCCCCCGTCGCAAAATCATTTTTAATCAAGTGCCAAGTAATTGACCAGAAATCGGTGTGGCGATTGAGTCGATTAAACATTGGAATTTCTAACAATAATAAGTAGCTATAAAGGACTAAATTACCACCAGTCCACCAACGCCAACCGATTTTAGGCAATCTGCCAAAAATCATGACATAGCCCATCAACACTAATGTCAAAACCGCTAAAATCTCGTAGGCGTCCCCTGCGATTAAGCGGAAACATTCGGCAAAAAAGATGCCGACTAATCCCAATTTAAACAGCGCAAACCCCGTGGTCAGTACCCCGATCAAGCCGATTAGGTTTCCCGTCATTTGACGCTGCGCTGCTGATTTTGTCGGGCGTTTTGTACCCGTTGTGCGTCGCTTTTTTGTTGTTCGTTGCTTTCGCGCCACGCTGCTATCGTCCTTCCCATTTTTGAACTTAGTTCCATTGTAACAAACCGATGTTCGTTAATAAAAGTTTTCCTAACTCGAAACAAAAACGCACGTTAGCCGGCCTTGCTGCGCCGATAACGTACGTCTGGCTGACACCAGGTTATTTTAATTTGTCGTTTTCGTAGTGATGTGAACGTTCAAGATTTAAAAAGTTTTGTTGCCGCAGAGCTTCATAAATCACAATTGCGGCTGAATTTGACAAGTTCAACGCCCGGATATGAGAATCATCTTGTGGAATCCGAATCGCTTTCTCCGGATATTGACGCATAAATGGTTCAGGTAACCCGGTCGTTTCTTTACCAAATAAGAAATAATGATCCTTACTCGTATCACTATAATCAACATCCGAATAGTCGTGATCAGCGAACTTTGAAACCAAATAGAGATTATTCAAATCTGGAATACTAGCTAAGAAGTCTTGTAAATCAGCATGATACGTAATATCCACGCTGTCCCAATAGTCTAATCCAGCCCGTTTCAGATGCTTATCATCAATTTTGAAGCCTAATGGTTCAATTAAATGGAGTACAGTGTCAGTTCCAGCACAAGTCCGGGCAATATTCCCAGTATTGGCAGGCATCAATGGTTCAAATAACGCAATGTGATTCGTCAAAATAATCTTCCTTTTTATGTTTAAGTTTTCATTGAATGGAGGCAGTCTCTCCACTCAACAACCAGTCTGGTCATGCAAATTATCCTAATTATCATACCATGATTACGGGGTAAAAGCCTAAAGATTCTAGTTCAAAGACGAATTATTAGCCAATTCGATGGTGATCATTTATACTAATCAACAGCTTATTAATAATAAGTAAACTCAGACAGAGGAAGTTTGATAAAAAATGAAACTATTAATCATTGGCGCCACCGGTATGGCTGGTTCAGCTATGGTAACAACGGCATTAAGTCGCGGTCATCAAGTGACAGCGCTAGGACGTTCCGAAGAAAAGTTAGCAAAGTTAACACCAGCAACCAATTTAACAACCCTCGCTAAAGATGCCTTTAGCTTAACCAAGACCGACTTGTCCGCTTTCGACGTCGTCATTGATGCCATGGCAACCCCACCGGCCAAGGCCTACTTACACGTTGATTTAGCAACTAAATTAGTGGCAGAATTGCGTGAAACCACGCAACCACGCCTCGTCTTCATCTTAGGTGCCGGTAGTCTGACAACTGGCGACGATCATCATTTATTTGTCCACGATATTGAAAAATCACCAGAAGCTGCGGCCTTCATTGCGATTCCACAAAATCAATTAAGTGAACTGCAATTTTTGCAGACGGTTAGCAATGTCAATTGGGTCGGCGTGTCGCCAGCTGCCGATTTCCATGCTGGTCCTGCCGTTCCGGCCATTCAGGGTGACAATACGTTATTGGCTAATGCACAAGGCGTCTCAGCAACTAACTCAGGTACCATGGCCGTGACCGTACTTGATGAAATCGAACAACCTCAACATCAAAATGTCCGCTTCACTGTTGCCAATCAATAGTTTTCCGCGTCCAGCAAATTTGCTGGACGTTTTTTTGTGATTGCCCGGAATTTTTAATCTGCTCCTAACCAAAACATGCTAAGCTAAGCAACATCTTAATTCAGTTGTGAAAGTAGTGATCAAATGAAAACACGCTTATCCGGACGTAATCTACTATTTATTGGCACGATGCTCTTTGGACTCTTCTTTGGGGCCGGCAACCTGATTTTTCCCGTTTTTCTCGGCCAGCAAGCCGGCCAAAATCTCTGGCTGGCGGTTCTTGGACTCCTGATAACTGGGATTGGGTTGCCACTACTCGGGGTCATTGGCATTGGCTTAACACGTAGTGACGGCGTTTTTGAACTCGCGGCCCATGTCAGTCAGCCCTATGCCAAAATTTTTACCGTGGTTCTCTATTTAACCCTTGGACCGTTATTCGCAATGCCTCGTCTCGCAACGACTGCCTTTCAAATTGGCCTAGTTCCGTTCTTGAAAAGCTCACAGCAGCCCATTGGTTTGCTAATTTTTTCGGTGGCCTTTTTCTTACTAACTTGGTTGCTCGCTCGCAATCCCGGAAAACTAATGACCTATATTGGTAAATGGTTAACGCCAATTTTTCTACTCCTATTAGGGTGCCTCATCCTCATTGCACTAATCAAACCACTTGGGACATTAGCGGTCCCAGCACGTAGCGCCTATGCGGTGAATCCGGTATTGGCCGGCTTCACCGAAGGCTATAACACGATGGACGCCCTCGCGTCATTAGCCTTTGGTATCGTTGTCGTCGACGCCATACGCTCACTCGGTGTCACTGATCCTGCTCAGATTGCAACAGACACGATTAAGGCTGGTCTGATCAGCATGTCCCTCATGGCACTCATCTATACATTATTAGCCCTTGTCGGTACTCTTAGTTTAGGAAATTTTCACACCGCCAGTAATGGTGGCATCACCTTGGCACAACTGGCAAATTATTACTTTGGCCCGTTTGGCAATGCGTTGTTGGCCTTAATCGTCATTATTGCCTGCCTTAAAACGGCGGTTGGCCTAACTTCTGCCTTTGGTGATACTGGCCACAGTCTATTTCCCAAACTACCCTATCTCGGCTTAATCAGTTTTGCGTGTTTACTCCCAGCGGTCTTAGCTAACATTGGGTTGACCCAGTTGATCAACTATTCAACCCCCGTTTTGATGTTCTTGTATCCCCTCGCCATTGTGTTGATTTTGCTCGCAGTCTTATCTCCATGGCTAGGCCAATCACGCTGGTTGTTTGGAATGACGACCGCTTGGACCATTATACCGGCCGCCTTAGCCGGAGCGATGGCCTTACCAGCGTCCTTATTACAGCAGCCTTGGGGACAGTGGCTTCAAGCCGTCAACAGTGCCCTGCCACTCGCCAGTTTAGGTCTTGGCTGGACGGTTCCCGCATTGATTGGGTTAATCTTAGGCTGGTTGGGACAACAATGGGCTGATCGTCGTCACGCCTGATTTTCACTAAATGATTGTTTTTTTCATATGAGACAAAAAATCCGACTAACACCTGACATCATCAGGGTTAGTCGGATTAATTTTTGTCAAAATAAAAAACGTAGTATTTCGGTGTGGGCACGGCGAAAAGCTACGTTAATGAAGTACAACTCGGTAGACACCAACGACCTAAGTCGATGTTAGCTACCAAACGATTTCTCAAAGGTTATCTTAACACCCAGTAAACAATCATGCAAGCTGACCCACTTATTTTTCAGCCGTCATGGTCAACAAACTGACATCAACTGTAATTTTTGGAAGTCCATTGGCCTTAGCTGCCACTAAACTTGCCGCGGTGGCGCCCCAATGTAACGGCGTCATGACCATCAAGTCTGCAAAATCAACCGTGCTGAGGTCAAACTCATAACGAATCCGCTCCTGTTCAGCTTGGGGATAATGCTGCTTGAACAAGTCGATCACCCGGTCATTGTCGTAAGTATATTGCCGATCCGTTGGTTCAAATAATAGATGACGTAACTCAATCAAATACTCAGGATTCGGAACGACTTTTAACAACTGCCCTCCCGGCGCCAGCACCCGTTCAAATTCATGGTAGGCGGACGGTGAAAAGACATCCATAATTGCAGTAAACGCATTGGCGGTAAACGGCAACTGTGCTAAGTCAGCCACACAGAAATACGCTGGCGTGGCGAGTTGGGTGGCCAGGTTAACACCAGCCTTGCTAATATCAAACCCAATGCCAATATCTTTTTGCTGTTGATGCAAGTTGAGTAGATCAGTTAGTGGGGTGCCTTCCCCACTACCAATATCCAAAATACGTTGTGGTCGCGCCGATAAATGCGCGTTAATGGCCGCTACGATGGGTCGAAAGAACCCGGCCTGCAAAATACGCCGGCGGGCAGCTAACATGTCCGCGTCATATTCGCTTTGAACTTGATGGGTTAAAAAATATAAGGTCCCCTTTTTTGAAAAATCTAACTGGTGACCGTTGGGACAACTGAGACTATGCCCGACAATCGCATCGTAAGGTTGGTCACAAACGAGACAACGGAATAGGCCTAAATTGGCTTGCACAAAGGCAATCCCTTGATCGATTTTCTTCACTATTTTCACACTCTCTAACTTAATTAGATTTATCATACCATACTGTTAAATGCGTCCCACAAACAAAATAGTCGCAATTACAATTTGGCTATGCTATCTTAAATATCGTTCTAAAAAACAATTAAAGTTATTTCAAATTATTAAACGCGAATTGCAACTAAATTTAGCTTGCAAAGGAGCACATGATTTATGGCTAAGAAGTCTAAAATTGCCAAAGAACGGCGCATTGAAGCGACTGTTGCCCGTTACGCTAACAAGCGTGCTGAGATGAAGGCCGCCGGTGATTACGCTGGCCTGGCAACCTTGCCACGCAACGCCTCACCGGTTCGAATCCATCGGCGCGATTCACTCGATGGTCGGCCACACGCATACTTACGAAAGTTCGGCATGTCACGATTAAATTTCCGTCGACTAGCCCATCAGGGTCAAATTCCTGGTGTTAAAAAAGCTAGCTGGTAAGCACCACAACAAAAGCGCTTGGAAAAAATCCAAGCGCTTTTAGTTTGTAGATTTTTACAGATGGCTTATTTATCGGGCTCAGGATCATCAGACTCGTATAACCCCGACTGTGTTTGATACCAAGCAAATAAATGCGTGATTAAGACTTTCAAAATAGCGTATCCAGGAATCCCAAAGATGACCCCCATTAAACCGAAAATTTTACCAGCTGCTAATAACACAATTAAAATCGTCACGGGATGAATCGCCAAACTACTACCTAAAACTAATGGCGATATCACACGGCCCTCGATCGTTTGCTCAATTACAAAGACAATCAAGACTTTAACGAGCATCCAGGGTGAAATGACCATCGCAATGACAATGGATGGTACCATTGCCAAGAAGGAACCCAAATAAGGAATCAAGTTCAATATTCCCGCCGCGATTCCTAAAGTTAAGGCAAACTTCAACCCAATCACCCAGTAACCAATCGCAAACATGACGGCCACAAAGAAAGCAACCGTGATTTGACCACGGATATAATTACTGACTTGACTATTGATTTCCGTTAAGACTTGTAAGAAACTTGCCCGCCCTTTAGTCGGAATGAATTTTGCCAAATAAGTTGGTAAACGGTGACCATCCTTGAGTAGATAAAACAAAATGAATGGCATCGTAATCAATCCAATCACAATCGTAGTCACCGTACTGACGACCGTTGTGATCGACGAAACCGTACTGGTTAGATACTTGGTAAGCCGACTACTCAACAATTTGCTGGCATCCGTATTCCACTGTTCCAATTGATCTCGCAAGCCAGCCAACTTTGGATCATTGAGCCACTGATTGATCTCGTGGCTTGCATTTTGCCAATACTTAGGCCAATCATTAATGATGGCTAAGGTCTGTGTCCGCAACGTGGGAATCAAGGCCACAATTCCCCAGATCAGCAAACCGAAGATGACAATAAAAAGGACGGTAATCGTCAGCGTACGGTGAATGTGGTACTTCTGTTCCAAACGGTCCACTAGCGGATTCATTAAGTAATACAAGACGCCAGCCAAAATCACCGGAAAGCCAACAATACTGAAAAATTGGCGGACGGGTGTTAATAACCAATCAACCTGCTTGCCTAAAAAGAACACCGCGAGGACTAATAAAACAATCACTAAATTTCGAATCGTCCGTGAATTCAGCAATCCTGCGCTAACTGGTTTATTTTTCAATCAGTAGCACCCCCTTGTTATGGTTCGTAGGTCAAAATGCTCCCTACCTTTAACTTTGGTAAACGTGTTGGGGCTAAGTAAACGCCATTTGCTAATGGCTTCGCCGGCACCGCCGTAAAGTACAAGGTGGCGTGCCCAATCGTCGTTAAATTTTGGTCAACGAGTGGTCCGGCGTAGGCAACCGTATAGACTTGATCATCAATTTTGAGCGTGCTGCCGGCTTTAAGTGCCAAACCGGTCAACGGTGCTTGGAACTGTTGAATCACTGCGATTTGTTGCAATGAGTCGGTAGCAGTTTCGTCAAATAAAATTAAGATTGGCTCATCGGGCGATAAGGCTTGTGGCCCAATGGCTTTTACAGTTGCGGTCGTTGCCATAGTTACAGAACTCCATTCTATCTTTTGATAGCTCAATTGTAGCATAGCAACCGACACCAGTGTCAATTTGTCATCGCTTACAACTAAATGAATTATGCTATACTAAACTCATTAACTAAGGAGGCTTTTTTGCATGCAAGAAAAAATTCTATTTGGGACTTATACCAAAAAAACAAGCCAAGGGATCTATCAAGGGACCTTGGATACTACTGAAAAAACGTTGACCAATGATGGGTTACTCGCCAAGACAGCCAACCCAACCTATCTCGCACTCTCGGCCAAAAACCGGTTATACAGTGTCGATAAAGAAGCTGACGAAGGTGGTGTTGCGGCTTGGCAACTTGACGGCAAACAAGCCAACAAGTTGAACGCCGTCATCGCACCAGGCACACCACCAGCTTATGTTGCCGTAGACGAAGCGCGTCAACTCGTTTATAGTGCCAATTATCATAAGGGAACCGCTAGCGTCTTAAAAATTGCTGACAACGGCGAACTCGAACTCGTGGATCAGGTCACTCATACTGGCAAAGGCCCTCGTCCAGAACAAGACAGTTCACACATCCACTACACCGACCTGACACCCGACAACCGGCTCGTTGCCATCGACTTAGGCAGTGATAAAGTCTATGTCTATAACGTCAGTGCTGCTGGCAAATTAACTGAACAGTCTGTCTTAACGCTTAGTGCTGGTTTTGGCCCACGGCACTTAGTCTTTACCCCCGACGGCAAGCATGCTTTGCTGGCAGGTGAACTATCCAGCAAAGTTGCCACGTTAGCCTATGATCAAGCCACTGGCAGCTTTACCCAGACTGGCGTCATTGGGACCATTCCTGCTGACTTCACCGAACATAACGGTGCCGCCGCCATTCGCTTGAGTCAAGATGGTCATTTTGGATATGTCTCTAATCGCGGTTACAATACCTTAGCCGTCTTTGCGGTTGCCGCTGATGCTCAGTTGACCTTGGTTCAACAAATCAGCACGGAAGGCGATTTTCCTCGTGACTTTGACTTAGATCCAACTGAAGCTTTCGTGGTCGTGGTTAATCAGAATACCGACAATGCTACTTTATATGCACGAGATCTGAAGACTGGTAAACTGAGTCTATTACAAAAAGACATCGTCGTACCAGAAGGCGTTTGCGTCTTATTCTCAAAATAAAGGATGACTCATAAATGTTACTAAAAGAAGTCGCACTTGAAAATTATACGAACATTCCGGCTGCTGTTGCAGCTGGCGCGCAACGGATCGAACTCAACGACAATTTGGCCGTTGGTGGAACGACTGTTAGCCGCGGTGTGATGGCCGAAGCCACTAAGTACACGCAGGAACATGGTGTTGGCTTAGTCGCTATGATTCGTCCCCGTGGTGGTAACTTCATTTACAATGACACGGAATTAAAAATCATGGAAGCCGATCTATTACAGGCCCAAGCGTTGGGCGTCGACGCGGTGACCTTTGGTGCGTTAACTGAAACGGGTGACCTTGATACCGAAGCAATGTCACTACTCATCGGTGCGGCTGGTGGCATGAGCGTTGTCTTTCACATGGCGTTCGATGCCATGAGTCCTGAACAGCAAGCCACGGCCATGGACTGGTTAGTTGAACACCAAGTTGATCGAATTTTAACTCATGGTGGTCCCCTAGCCACGCCAATTGCAGATTGCGTGCCCCAACTCAAAGCAACGATCAAGTTAGCCGCTGGACGGATTCAAATCTTACCTGGTGGTGGTATTACCGCTGACAACGTTGACAAAATTACGAGTGCCCTCAATCTCAAACAGGCCCACGGCACCAAAATTATTACGTATTAGAGTTCAAAATAAAAGCACTACGATTACACTTGATGCTATAGTCCCTTTAAGGTTGACAGATGAAAAACAATAATTCATCTATCAATGCTTAAGGGGATTTTATTATGCCT
>NZ_BJDH01000005.1 GCF_005405005.1 Lactiplantibacillus daoliensis
CGAAGTCTGGCTAAACGCGGCGGACTGTAAATCCGCTCCTTCGGGTTCGGTGGTTCGAATCCACTCCCCTCCATTTTTTATAGGGATATAGTTCAATGGTAGAACAATGGTCTCCAAAACCATCGATGTGGGTTCAACTCCTACTATCCCTGCCATGATGGCGGTATTGGCGAAGTGGTTAACGCACCGGATTGTGGCTCCGGCACGCGTGGGTTCGATTCCCACATACCGCCCTTTGATTGGGTTATAGCCAAGTGGTAAGGCAATGGACTTTGACTCCATCATGCGCTGGTTCGAACCCAGCTAACCCAATTGGGTTTGGGCAAAATGATGGCGGTATAGCCAAGTGGTAAGGCAGAGGTCTGCAAAACCTTCATCACCGGTTCAAATCCGGTTACCGCCTTTCCTGATAGGGTTGTAAACCTGATCAGTACATTATTAAGTCCAATTCTTTTTTATGCCGGCGTGGCGGAATTGGCAGACGCGCTGGACTCAAAATCCAGTTCCCGTTGAGGGAGTATCGGTTCGACCCCGATCGCCGGTATTATTTAAGCACCAACGTATAATTTACGTTGGTGCTTTTTTTTGAAGAATAATCCAATTGTAAACATGGGATAGGAAGTGCAGAAAGATGGTATTTTTAGCTGTGGTAGGCATAATTGTGGCTTTGATGGTCATTCAATATGGAATCACCAAATCAATATGTTACATCCATTTTCAGTCGAATTTTAAAATTAGCTTGAAAATACAGTATTTTCAAAAGAGACTTAGCAAAGTTGTTGGTCTAATATTAATGATCATTATATTAATGTTAGGGACCGCTGAAACAATCCAGTTTTATTTAACCAATGGGTCCTATTTTTGGTTTGCAATTTTATCATTCGGTTTCTATTTACTCTTATTCTTCTTGCCTTGGCTTAACTTAAGACTTCCGTATCAAAAACAGTTTAATTTACCATTGATACTGCTCTTTAACCTGAGCACTGGAACAGTACTATTATGGATTATTGCATTAGTTAATGCACCAAATCGGATCTACTCAGATGAAGGTGGGGTAAGCTCGCGACCAACTAATTTCATGCTTAAAGTCATCACCATCGTTTTATTAAGTGCATTC
The DNA here is from genome assembly GCF_005405005.1 of Lactiplantibacillus daoliensis. Lineage (GTDB taxonomy): Bacteria > Bacillota > Bacilli > Lactobacillales > Lactobacillaceae > Lactiplantibacillus > Lactiplantibacillus daoliensis. The sequence continues at coordinate 1,118 of NZ_BJDH01000005.1, forward strand.
TATCTAGTTTCACTGTGGTTGCTGGTTCGGGCCGAACGACGTTATCAGGCTGAACGTTCACAGATTGAAGGCCAGCGACCAGTGCCACATTCTGAATCAGCGGTAGGAGCAATGCATGACACCGCTGAGCAAGCTTTGAAAAAACAGTGGCATGGCCGGCAACCAGTCGCTGCCAAGAAGATTGCAATCCGATTCTCGATGCTGCCGACTTTATTCGTTTTGATGATGTTACTGTTAGAGCAATTATTAAACGATGGTAGTCCCCAGCTATTGAAGGTTGCGTCGTTAGCAGTTGCCATTATAACTAGTCTGATCGGTTTACTCAGTTTGATTTTCTTAGGCGAGTATCAGCGCCGGGGCCAGATCATTGCAGTAGTCGTTTATACGTTATTGTCGCTGCTTAACTTGTCTACGATGCATTTAGTGACTTCGTATGGATTCAGCATGTTATCACAGCTAATACGGGCTGGTTTCGAGATGCCATTCAAATTCTATTTGGCACCAATTAGGCAGGTGGGATTGATTGGGCTGACAATTTTAGCCTGGCTTGTTCCGTACCTGTTATTGTGTAAAAAAGGTAAGACATCGATAAAAATACAGTAATATTGCTGAAAAAATTGTGCGCTGTAAAAAGTGTGGAATGGAAGGGATTGTCGTTGAATAATTATGATTCTTTGAAGCCAACACTACTCTTATCGTTACATCCAGAAAACACAGCGGCCATTGTGGCAGGAGACAAAGTAATTGAGTACCGGCGACGCTTTTTTACCGATGCGTTTCAGGCGTTTGTTTATACGACTGGTCGATCGGGGGGGATCGACTTATTTATCACCTGTGATCGACCCATTCAAGGTAATGCTCAGATGTTAGCAGCGATTGGTGCTGAAATTCAGCATGACGATTATCATGAAATCCAAGCCTATTTTGCAGCCAAGGATTCGGGATTAGTTATTCCAATTACTAGTTGGGCACGATTACCATTGTTAAGCTTAGCAACGCTACGTGAAAAATTTTAAAACTTTATCACACCGCAAGGCTATACTTTTTTAGATAGACCCGAACGCGTGGCGCAACGCGACTTTTTGCTAAATCAGCCAGTACTTGAGCATGGCACGATTGATTGGGAATCCAAGTATCAGGCAACTAACAAAATGAGCGATTAAAAAAGACATCAATTAACGAATTTTTCATCACGTTAATCGGTGTCTTTTTATTTATTTGATTAGTTTTTCGTAAACGTAACAAACATCATCTTGGTGGTAAACACCAACCATTTCGCCAACGCGCTCAAAGGACATCTTATCAATTAAGTGTTGCATGGCATGGTTATCGGCATGTGTGTCAATCCGGATACTTTTGATCTCGGGATGTTCACTGGTAATATGGGCAATAATTTTTTCGAATAATTGTGTCGCATAGCCATGACCGGCATGTGTTGAATGGATGGCCACACGGTGGATAACCACGTATGGTGCGCTCGTATTAAGCCAATTAGCTTTGGCAGTGTCATACGTTGCATCTGGCGATGGCACGACCGCGACCGCACCAACCGTGGCATCGTCGGTCGAGTTGAACAAGTAGGCAGAACCTTGCATGATATCTGCTGTAATTTGATTGCGGGATGGATAGTCGCCTTGCCATTGATTGACGCCGGCTTCGGCCAATTGATTCCGACCATCACTTAAAATATCAATAATTGTGTCGATATCGTCTAAAGTTGCTTGTTTAAAATACATTGTGCTGTGACTCCTCTCTTAAAACCAGACTTTGAATCGGTCTGACTTTAACAGTATACAGAAATGCGTTCAGATTTAAACTATTTTCCCTCGCATTCTCACAGCTTTTTCATTAGACCGTTTTCATTAAAATAGCTCGGGCTTGTGTGGCCAGTTGATGTGCGTCATTGTACGCTGCGACCGCGCTAGGTTTGTATTGGTAGGCATTGGTTCGTAACGTTTCGGTATAGAATTCAAGGTAGGGTAGCTGGCGTTTCTTAGCAATTTCAATTGCTTGTTGCCAGTCGAAATCGACCTGGCGATAGTCGATCGCCTGTAGCCCTGTATCGTCAATCGTTAAAATGAGATACATTGCGCGTGGTTGACGTAATGCAGGTCGTGGCGCAGTTGGCAAGCCAACTGTTCCTGCATTCAGAATCAATTGACCACGAGTTGAGTAACGCATGAGTGGTTGATGGGTGTGCGCATAAATGACCAAATCTGCATTACCACTTGCTGCCTTATCAAAGTTAGGCTGCACTTCGGTTGGTGCAAGCGTGTGTCCACTAACGAAGTCAGGTAGGACATGTTGTAAACGGATTGTTAACGGGCCAACTTGTTTGGTTTGGGTAATGGGGAGATCTAACAGCTGTTGAAAGTGGTCTTTCGTTAATTGTTGTCGGTCAAAATCAGTTAGAATAGTTGCCATGATTTGTTTCGGTTTAGTAAAACTTTTTGGGGTCGCAGCCAAAACTTTTTGATAATTTTGTTCGTGATTACCAAGGACAGCGGCAGTTGGTTCAACTTGATCAAGTAGTTGCATCACGCGTTCTGCTTCCGGACCGCGAACTGTGTTATCACCAATCGTCCAATATTCGGTCACTGCTTGGGCTTTCGCGTCTGCTAGCACGGCTTCTAAGGCGGTAGCGTTGCCGTGAATGTCGGATAAAATTGCAATTTTTGGCATAAAAAAGACTCCTTTGGCCGTTAAAATGAAACGTTAGTAAGTATAGTTGACAATTGATAAGAAATGGTCATATGTTCCTGGCGAGTAAATACAACCGCAGATAAATCTGTTATAATGGTCTTGAAACGAAGTAATATATTAGCACGTATATTCAAGCCAATTCGTTTCGAGATCGTCGTTATCCTTGTGATAACGACGGTTTTTATTTTAGCATAATGTCTGAAAAGAAATTGTAAAGAATTCAGTTAAATTGAAATTAATGGTCATCAAATGGGCAAAAAGCCAGTCTAATCAACATGTCGGTTAGACTGGCTTTTTCAATATTAAAGGCGAATGGTTGTGTTACCAAGTTTTTCAATTAATTTTAAATTTTCGCGGTAGTCAACAGGAACAGTGATAATATGCACACCGGTCTGTGCTGAGACGGCCTGCTTAAGCATTGTTTTGAAGTCGTCGGCGTGCTCAACACGGTAACCAATGGCACCAAAACTTTCGGCATATTTCACAAAGTCCGGATTACCGAAATCGACCTCGTCATGATGTTGTAGTTCCATATCCATCTTCCACTTGATGAGACCATAGGACGCATCCTCCCAAATAACGAACACGAGGTGTAATTTTTCACGGATGGCCGTTTCAATTTCTTGAGAGTTCATCATGAAACTCCCATCACCCATGACGGCGACAACGGTCCGATCTGGATAGGCTAATTTTGCCCCTAAAGCGCCCGGCAAGGTCCATGCCATCGTGGATAGGCCATTATCAATCAAGCAGGTATTTGGCAGATAAGTCTGATAGAGCCGTGCCATCCACATTTTGACGGCACCAGTATCGACTAAGACAATATCGTCATCCGCTAAGACTTCCCGCGTATCACTGACCACTTTTTGTGGCAACATGGGTATTGCATTGCTGGCAGCACCCGTCGTTAATTCTTTTTGAATCATGGCACGAATCATTGGTTTGCGATGTTCAAAATGAATGTCTTGTTCTTGTAACGCTTTGATTAAGGCTGCTAAGCTAGGGCGAATGTTGGCGATAATATTTAAGGTGACGTCATAATGGCTATCTGTGTCTTGGCGGAACATGTTGATATGAATAATCTTCTTATCGCCACGAGGATTGATCTTCTTCGGATCAAATTGTTGAATCGAGAAGCCAATGGCAATGATTAAATCGGATTCTTCAAAGGCAAAGTTTTCATAGTCTTTACGCATGAAGCCGACAACACCCAAGGCATTTTTATGACGGTCAGAAATGACCCCTTTACTCATAAAAGTTGTGGCGACCGGAATATTCAATAGTTCACTCAGTTGTTGGACATACTGCTCGGCATGTTTCCAAGTGACCCCATCACCAGCTAAAATAATTGGGTGTTTGGCTGCCGCAATTAACTTCACAGCGCGGTCAATATCACTTGCAGTGGGTTGGGTGACCGAAATTGGCGCAATTGGTAAGGGGCGGCTTTCAGGGTCAGCCGGTGCCATTTCAACATCTTGTGGAATTGAAAGATAGGTGGCACCGGGCTTATCGCGCTTGGAGATGGAGAAGGCTTTACGAACCATTTCTGGAACCGCGTGGCCCGTTAAGACCATGCTAGCATATTGGGTTACAGGTTTGAACATTGAGACCAAGTCAATTACTTGATGGGACTCTTTGTGCAACCGATCCAAGCCACCTTGCGCACTGATGGCAACCAGTGGTGTTGAGTTCGTTTCGGCATCCGCGACACCTAATAATAAATTAATTGCCCCTGGGCCAAGGGTGGCGACGCAAACGCCAGGATTACCAGTTAAACGGCCATAGACACTCGCCATAAATGACGCACCTTGTTCGTGGCGTGTGAGAATAAAATTGATCTTGGTCGACCGATTAATTGCGTCGACCAGATGAATATTTTCTTCACCAGGAATCCCAAAGACGAATTTAACGCCCTCATTTTCTAAACACTCAACCAGTAATTGAGCGGTATTTTTACTAATAGTTGCCATAATTAACCCTCTTTATGTGATTTGAACTTTTGACTTAAATAATAACCAAGATAACAAATTAAGACGAATGGCACGGTGTAATACAAGGCGATCCGTTGATTGGGATCAAACCAAATCAGCATACAAGATAGGCCACTCAAAATAAATGCGAGCCAAGGAACGATTGGATAGCCGGGTGTTTTGTAAGTTAAATCGGCTAAACTTTTACCACTTTTAACGTACGCCTTACGGAAGTTGATTTCTGACAATGCAATCGCCATCCAAACGATGACGACGGCTAACCCGGAAATGGAGACTAAGACCAGATAAACAGAGCCGGCAGCGTAAACGCTAGATAACAACGCAAGAATCCCACCTAACATACTCGTAATCAATGCAATCAATGGCACGTCATTTTTGGTCGTGCGCTTGAAAACTTTGGAAATGGTGCCTTCATTGGCGAGTGACCAAAGCATGCGTGTCGAGGCGTATAGTCCTGAGTTTGCGGCAGACATGATTGCCGTTAAGACGACAAAATTCATAATATCTGCAGCATAAGGAATGCCAATTTCTTTGAAGACGAGCACGAACGGACTCTGGGTGACGCCAGCTTGTTTATAAGGAATCAGTGCGGCCATCACGAACATGCTGCCGACAAAAAAGATAATCAGTCGCCACAGCGTGGTTCTGATGGCCGTCGGGATGGTCCTGGCAGGGTCTTTAGCTTCTCCAGCGGTGATCCCGATGAGTTCAGTTCCTGAAAAGGCGAAGTTAACTGTGAGCATAGTTGTGAAGACGCCACCAAAGCCATTTGGAAACCAGCCATTTTTTGTATAGTTTGAAAGCAGTGGCGCGGTCGTGTGACCGTGGAGTGGCAGCCAACCGACGATTGCCAAACTACCGAGCACGATAAACGCAATAATCGCAACGACCTTAATACTGGCAAACCAGAATTCGGCTTCCGCAAACCAGCGCACGGACAAGGCGTTTACGGTAAAAATAACGGCCATGAAAAATAGACTCCAGAGCCAAGTCGGACTATGTGGGAACCAAGTTTGCATGATCAGTCCGGCCGCAGTGAATTCCGATCCTAGGGCAATTGTCCAAGTCAGCCAATACAAAATTGCGACTGTGAACCCTGTCCCTGGGCCAATGTACTTTTTAGCATAGACGTGAAAGGCACCAGTATAGGGCATTGCCACCGCAAGTTCACCGAGACAAAGCATGACGAGGTAAACCAAAATAGCCCCAATTGTATAGGCCAATAAGGTACCAATTGGACCTGCTTGGTGAATGGTATAGCCAGAGCTGAGAAACAGCCCGGTCCCAATCACGCCGCCGAGTGAAATCATTAAAACATGTCGCGATTCCATCTGACGATTTAAATGTGTTTGTTTTGACATCAGAATGCTCCTTGCAGTTTTCAAATAATTAGAATAAGATGAGATAATCATATCATATTTTAAGTGTGGAAAGGAAACTGATTATGCAAGTTTCGTCAATGAAAACGTTATTACAGAAAGGTCCAGTCGTCTCAGATGGGGCAATGGCGACCGAATTAGAAAAACGGGGAGTCGACACGGACAGTGCCTTATGGTCAGCGACTGCGATGATTGACCATCTAGACGCTATTGCGGCAGTTCACCAGAGCTATTTTGCCGCCGGGGCTCAAATTGCTACCACGAATACTTATCAAGCTAATGTACCAGCTTTCGTTGCCGCCGGCATTCCGGCTGAATCGGCTCGTAAGTTGACGCAACAAGCAGTTCAAGTCGCTGTTCAAGCACGTGACGCTTATGCCAGTCAACATCCTGATTTTGCCGGCTTAGTTGCCGGTAGTATTGGACCATACGGGGCTTATTTAGCGGACGGCAGTGAATATACTGGTGCCTACCAAAAAACAACCGCGGAGTACCAAGCATTTCATCGTGAACGCTTGCAGCTTGTTACAGCAGCTGGGGTGGATGTACTCGCATTAGAGACCATGCCTAATTTTGCAGAGGTGCAAGCCTTAGTCCAGTTAGTGACGACTGAATTCTCAGAACAAGCGTACTGGGTTAGCTTTAGTCTGAAAGACCCGGCGACACTGTGTGATGGGACCTCATTAGCAACGGCTGCCAAATGGGTCGCTGCTCAGCCGAATGTTGTGGCAGTTGGTGTGAACTGCACGACATTGGAAAACATTACGCCGGCGATCAAAACGTTGACGTCGGCAGTGTCGATACCAGTGATTGTTTATCCTAATTCTGGGGATGAATATGATCCACAGACTAAGACATGGCGGAAAACGGATTTAAGTCATCAATTTGACGATTTTGTACCTACTTGGTTGGCAGCGGGGGCCAAGATTATTGGTGGCTGCTGCCGCACCACGCCAGCAGATATTGCCACGATCCATCGATTAGTTCGGGCCTAAAAAAATGCGGTTCTCATTAGTGAGAACCGCATTTTCTGTTTAATAAAGTAAAAACATGAAGATTAATTGAAGCACTGCATTGATCATGAGATGCAGTCGTAAGCGGCCAAATGATTGTTGACTAAACCAAACTGCAATGGTGAGGATGATTGCGGTAATGGTCTGCCAGGTAATCGGTTGTAAAAAGATTGCTACTACCAAGATGACGCCAGTAATGGCGGAAATCAATTGGTTAATTTGACGCTGCTTACTAAAGCTTGGGACATACAGGAACACGTAGCTGGCAACCAAAGGCACCAATTTCCATAGGAAGGTCGTCGAGAGGTACTGATTTTGTAAGTAGAAGACGGCGACGGGAATCGTATAGGACATCACGATACTAAAAACAATCAGGCCAAAATAGTTTTGCATGCCAAATCTAGGGATCGCCATGATGAACAACCAGACGCTACAAGTTAAAAGTAGGTAGAGTAGTTCTGACTCACTGGCAATAATGTTGGTGAAGGCAAAAGCTACTGAGATGCCAATCGCAATCAAACTCCACTGGGCTGGGATGCGGCCATCAAGAATGATGAACACCGTGGCTGTAATGGCTAACGTGTAGCCAATTAAAGGTAACTGTGCAGCGGAAAATTTTGCGGTTTGGAAAGAGCGGCCATAGTCTAACGCTGCCCACCAACAGATGATGCTTTGAATAATCATAAAAATCGCCATATGGACGATTTCACGGTTTAATTTAAGTTTTCCAATTCGAATCATAGAATAACATCTTTCTGAAAAGTATTAGTTTAATCCTAACCGATAGACGAGCGAGCAGTCAATAATTTGATAAGATTCTTTAAAAAAAATCTTGGTTGTGATAGTCTTGTATAGTTATGAGCAGTTCCCGAAAGGATAAGCGGCGGGTCAAATTGATCCGTCGAATGTGCTAAAACTGGTTGTGAGCATTGTTTACCTGCCAACTTTAACACGCTTAGATGCCTTGTAACCGAAATATTTCAAGGGGGAATTTTAAAGTGAGTGAAAGACACCTTTTTACATCTGAATCTGTTTCTGAGGGTCATCCCGATAAAATCGCGGATCAAATTAGTGACGCCATTCTAGATGCTATGTTAGAACAAGACCCGCAAGCCCGGGTTGCCGTTGAAACTTCTGTGACAACGGGGTTAGTGCTCGTCTTTGGTGAAGTTTCGACCAAAGCCTACGTTGATATCCAAAAAGTTGTTCGTGATACGATCAAGTCGATTGGCTATGCTGATGGTCAATACGGTTTTGATGGTGACAATTGTGCCGTCTTAGTTTCATTGGACGAACAATCACCAGATATTGCGCAAGGGGTCGATGATTCCTTGGAAACACGTGAAGGTGACGCGGATCCATTAGACCAGATTGGTGCTGGGGATCAAGGGATGATGTTTGGTTATGCCATTAACGAAACGCCCGAGCTCATGCCATTACCAATCGCGTTGAGTCATCGCTTAATGCGTAAAATTGCCGCATTACGTAAAGATGGGACAATTAAGTGGTTACGGCCAGATGCCAAGGCCCAAGTGACTGTTGAATATGATGAACAGAATCAGCCACTACGTGTGGATACGGTTGTTTTGTCAACACAACATGATCCTGATGTTGATTTAGAGACGATTCGTCAGACAGTGATCGATCAAGTTATCAAGGCAATTATTCCAGCTAATTTGTTGGATGCCAAGACCAAGTATCTCGTTAACCCAACTGGTCGTTTTGTTATCGGCGGTCCTCAAGGGGATGCCGGTTTGACTGGACGAAAAGTGATTGTGGATACTTATGGTGGTTTTGCCCATCATGGTGGTGGTGCCTTCTCAGGGAAGGATGCTACTAAGGTTGACCGTTCTGCAAGTTATGCGGCACGTTACATTGCCAAGAACTTGGTTGCGGCGAAGTTAGCAGACCGTGTGGAAGTCCAATTGGCCTACGCCATTGGGGTTGCAGAACCAGTCTCAATCGCTGTTGACACCGCCGGTACTGGTAAGGTTAGTGATGAAGCCTTAATCGCTGCTATCCGTAAGAACTTTGATTTACGGCCAGCTGGGATCATCAAAATGTTAGACTTACAACGCCCAATTTACCGCCAAACAGCGGCTTATGGTCATTTTGGTCGGACTGATATTGATTTACCATGGGAACACACTGATAAGGTTGACGCCTTACAAGCAGAATTCAGTGAACTAGAACTTAACAAATAAAAACGTGACGAGCTTATCGGCCATCACGGTCTGTAGGTACTCGACGCTAAAAGCGACCTTTTCCAAGGGTCGCTTTTTTTGCGGCCTAGAGTGCAGGCGGAAGGGACTACTGGTCGGAGTATATTGCAACGTTTAGGCAGACTTTTAAACTAATTGTGTACCGCAATATCCTATGATAAAACGATTTGCCACTTGGCTGACCAGCTGATCAAGAAAGAGTAAAAGCAGTCATTTTTGGCTGAATTGGTGCTTTTTTAGAATCGCGCCTAGCAAAAAAAATTCTAAAGGAACCGAATTGTACTAACTTGTAAGTAACAAATGGATACAGAGAGAGGAAGCAATTATGCAACAGCGAAAAACCAACGTCGTGGCAGTGACCATTGCCATTTACGTGGCGACTTTTATGAGTGCGATTGAAGGAACTATCGTTTCAACCGCCTTACCAACCATCGTCGGGGATCTTCATGGGGTATCCCTGATGAACTGGGTCTTTTCAATTTATTTATTGACCAACGCCATGATGACCCCAATTTATGGTAAGTTGACCGACTTGATTGGTCGTAAGCCGGTGATGCAGGCTGGATTATTAATCTTTATTGTCGGTTCGATGATGAGTGGGTTATCTGACTCGATGCCCGTCTTGATTTTTTGGCGGGCGATTCAAGGCATCGGTGCCGGGGCCTTAATGCCGGTGTCGATGACGATTATCGCAGACATTTATTCGTTTGAACGCCGTGCCAAGGTGCTCGGGTTCAATAGTTCCGCGTGGGGGATTGCGTCCGTACTAGCGCCCTTAATTGGGGGCTTGATTGTCGACAAGCTAAGTTGGCATTGGATCTTCTTTATTAATGTGCCAGTCGGTCTGATTACCTTATTCTTATTTCAATTCTATTTGCGTGAACCGAAGCGGCATACGGATGTTAAAGTTGATTATCTTGGTAGCTTTTGGTTAATGCTGTTTCTGTTGTGTTTAATGCTCAGTTTCCAGTTGTTGAGCAATGCCACGATTAACTGGGCGACGGTGCTAGTTGCTTGGGTTGTGAGTGCACTTAGCTTGTGGTTATTCATTCGGCGCGAAAGCCATACGCCAGAGCCGGTTATTTCTATGAACTTATTTAAAAATCGCACGTTTGTGATTCAAAATGCTGTTGCCGCGCTGATCAGTGGCTTTTTGATGGCGGTGGAAGTCTATATTCCAACTTGGACTCAGGGAATTTTAGGTGTGCCAGCATCCTTAGCTGGTTTTGCGGTTACGCCGAGTTCCTTAATGTGGATTATCGGGTCGTTTGTGACCGGTCGCCTGTTGGCTAAATGGGCACCACGGCGAATTCTGTATTTGAGTTTGTTCTTTATTCTCTTTACCGGGATTTGTTTGGCCTTAATTCCAGTTTCAACCCCATTTATTTGGTTCTTTGCCATTACCGCTGTCGGCGGGATTGGTTTCGGGATTACGATCACGGCAACAACGGTAACTTCGCAACACTTGGTTTCACCGAAAAATGTGGGGGTCGCGACTTCGTTCAACACTTTGAGTCGAACAATTGGGCAAACTGTGATGATTTCTATTTTCGGGATTGCCCTGAATGTTGGCATGAATCAAGGCATTGCACAACATCACGGGACGAACATGGCGATGATGAATAAATTGATTAATCCGCAGACGGCCACCGAGTTGCCGGCCAAATTATTACCAACGTTGCGCGGTATTTTATATACTGGGCTACACTGGGTTTATTTAATCGGCTTAGTCTTGATCGTTCTAGCGTTTATCGTGAACAGTTTGGATCGTGGCAAACAAATGACTGCGGCGCAACATGCCGAACGGTTGAAGAAGGAATAAGTTATGAAAAAGTGGCTAAAATTTAGCCTCGCTGGGGTTATCGTTGTCCTTTTAGCGGTACTGGTGGCTGTGAGCGTCATCAAATCAAAAGAATACGCACCATCAGCGGACGCAACACGGGCGGCCCGCCAAGCCACGCAAACGACCCACAAGTATACTTACTTTAAGGGTGATGCGGACAAAACGACAATCGTCTTTTATCCGGGGGCATTAGTCGCACCGGATAGTTATAGTATTTGGGCGGCTCAATTGGCTCGTCAAGGATATTCGGTTTATCTGATGCATTTTCCATTGGATTTGGCCGTACTGGCAAGTAATCGGGCGACCGCGGTCCCCGAATCAGCTCGGCAAAATTATGTCATTGGTGGTCATTCACTAGGTGGTGTGATGGCGAGTCGTTATGCGGCTAAGCATCAGACTAAGGGGCTAAAGGGTGTGTTCTTTTTAGCGAGTTATTCAGATGAAAAAGGTCGGCTTGACGCTAGCAGTCTGCCGGCGCTTTCAGTGACGGGATCGCGCGATGGTGTGCTGAATTGGCATAATTATCGTCAAAATCGGCGTTATTTACCTAAGAACACGCATTATCTAGCGATCAAAGGCGGTAACCACGGTGGCTTCGGAAGTTATGGTCATCAAAAGGGGGATCGCCAAGCGACGATTAGCAATGCGAGCCAGCAACGTCAAATCAGTACGGCACTAATGAACTGGTTAAAATAAGGTTGGAAGCGTCACGGTAGTCTTGAATGTTATCGTGGCGTTCTTTTTTGACGTTAGTGTCGTCAAAATCGGCATTCATGTTGATATAATGCCAATCCAATTTATGGTGATAAGATGATATTGAAGGGGGATGATCAGATGTTTTTAAAATCTAAACGACCAGCAATATTGAACCAAGTTGGCGACCTTGTTCAGAATTCAACGATTTCACCAGCCGAGCGTCAATTATTATTGGCTGCTCAAAAGGGGTTGGCGAGTGGTCACTATGATGAACAAGTGGCTCAGCAGTTGAAACGCCAACTGTCAGTTTTGGCGATGAATCGCCATCTGACACCAGCGATGACGTCATTTTTTATCGAGCTGTCGCGTCAATATCTCGGTTATGGTCAACGTGGCATGGTCAGTTTGTCGTAATAGCGCTAGCAAAAAAGTAGTTGTCATCCCGATGAGGTGAAGGCAACTACTTTTTTAACGTTTTTGGATGGCAATTAAGTCTGGCGGAAAGTGAACCTGGTTCATAAAGCTGTAACGCAGGACTTGATAATTGCGCTGATCCAATTGGCGAGCGTAGTCGGTGACAGCCTGTGCTTCTTGTTGGCCGCCAGGATGGCCAGCGTAGACGACTAAAATAATCAGGCCGTTAGTGACCAGTCGCTCTTGAATCGCTTGAATCGCGGTGAGGGTCGTGGCCGGTTTAGTAATGATGGTTTTATCACCACCGGGTAAGTAACCCAGATTGAAGCAGGCACATTTAATCGGTTGGCTGGTGGCAATAACCGAGCCTAGCGTCTCGTGGCCAGCGTGGGTCAACGTCACTTGATGCTCGAGTCGGTCAGCTTTAAGAGCGGCTGTGGTATTCTTAATGGCCATTTGTTGGGGATCAAAGCCATAAACGTGACCGTTCGGACCGACCAATTTTGCGAGATAAACGGTGTCGTGACCATTGCCGACGGTCGCATCAATGACGGTGTCACCAGGGTCAATGACCTGATTCATCAATGTATGACTAAAAGCTAATGCTGAACTGAGTTGGATTTTGGGTTCCTCCCTTGGCTAGTGAATGTGGTTTTTAAACTTAAAATTGCCGTGGCGATGACCATGACTCAAACGGGCACTCAGGTATGTTAAGCAGGTGCCAAGCATGAGCCCACCCAAGGTATCGCTTGGATAATGCACGCCAACGACAATCCGACTGATCATCATCAATAAAATTATAGCGATTCCGAGTCCAAATAACCATCGTTTGAGCTGCTGATTTTTAAGTAAGTCATAGGCGATGACCAACAGGCTGCCAATCAGGATAGTGGTGGTGGTAGAATGGCCGCTTGGATAGCTGTAACCACCAATTTGAACTAATCGCCAGGCGGTCGGACGGGGGCGTTCAATGAGCTGCTTGACTAGATAATTGCCGTAACCGGCTAGGACCCAGGTATTGAACCAAAAGAAAATGGCGCCCTTAGTTTGGCGGATAAGAATTAAAACTAAGCCAATGATGAGGGTTAGGGTCGTGATACTATGCGGGTCACCGAGATGAGTATAGTGAACCATCGCAGTTTGAAACCATTCAGGACTGTGATGGAGTGGTAGCGCAATGGCTTGGTCAAACCAAGCAATGATTGCGGCATGTTGCCAGACAGCCCAGCTCCAGCACAACCAAAACAAGGCTAAGATTCCCATGCCCAAGTCGCTTCGATGCCAGGTTGTTTTCATCAAGGTAATGCCTCCAATAATAAATTTGTTGCAATTATTATATCATTTTTATAAATTAACTAATTAGTTGGTGAAAAAACTTTAATGGTCAGTCACGTGATAGCCCCTTGAAAAACGAGTGTGGGTTTGCTAGTATTAGTACCAATAACTTTACGACTCTGAGAAGGATTAGTAGTCAGCGATGTTTTACAGAAACGCCGTGGTAGTTGAAAACGACGATTCACCGCTCATGAACTCACCTTCGAGTCTTCCGGCTGAAAGGTGACTTGTAGGCACGGACGTGGTTTCGCGTTAAGAATCTCAAGAGGCCACGCTAGTCGTGGAATCATAGGTGGTACCGCGGAACTATGTTTCGTCCTATAAGCGCTTTTTGCTTATGGGGCTTTTTTTGTAGAGTGGTGACCAAGCCAGGTTTGCTGGTGAGCACGTTTCGGCTATCAAGAAAGAACTTAACGCCATCAAGAAAGCAAGCACGCAATCCAACTCAAGGTCGTATTTGCTAGGCTACATAGCAGAAGAAAGGGGCACAATTATGGCATACAACCATAAAGTCATTGAACGCAAGTGGCAACACTATTGGAAGGAAAACAAAACCTTCAAAGCTTTAGATAACACCGATAAAAAGAAATATTACGCCTTGGACATGTTCCCATACCCATCAGGTCAAGGATTACACGTTGGGCATCCAGAAGGCTATACCGCGACGGATATTATGTCACGGATGAAACGGATGCAAGGCTTCAACGTCTTGCACCCAATGGGTTGGGATGCTTTTGGGTTACCAGCGGAACAGTACGCAATGAAGACTGGTCACAATCCTAAGAACTTCACGGCTCAAAATATTAAAAACTTTAAACGCCAAATTCGTTCACTAGGTTTTTCATATGACTGGGACCGGGAAGTTAACACGACAGATCCAAGTTACTACAAGTGGACGCAGTGGATTTTTGAACAACTCTATAAAAAGGGTTTAGCCTATGAATCTGAAACGTTGGTCAACTGGGCACCTGATATGATGGGTGGCACGGTCGTTTCTAACGAAGAGGTTATCGACGGCAAGACTGAGCGTGGCGGCTATGATGTTTATCGTGTCCCAATGAAACAATGGAGCCTTAAAATTACTGCTTATGCGGACCGTTTAATCGATGACTTAGACGACATTGACTGGCCTGAAAATATTAAGGAACAACAACGAAACTGGATTGGCCGCTCTGTTGGGGCTTCAATTCAATTCAAGGTTGCTGGTCAAGAAGATAAGTCAATTGAAGTCTTTTCAACACGTCCCGATACGCTGTATGGGGCAACCTATATGGTCTTAGCACCTGAACATGAGTTGGTTGACGCGTTAACCACCCCTGAACAAGCGGATGCGATCAAGGCTTACCAAGCTAAGATTTCCAGTAAATCTGACTTGGAACGGACTGATTTAAACAAAGACAAGACCGGAGTCTTCACTGGAAGTTATGGGATTGATCCTGTCAATGGCGAAAAATTACCAATCTGGATTGCCGACTATGTCTTAGCTTCATATGGGACGGGCGCAATTATGGCCGTACCAGCGCATGATGATCGTGATTATGAATTTGCAAAGAAGTTTGATTTGCCAATCAAGCCAGTCATTGCTGGTGAAAACGACTATGACGAGCAAGCGTATACCGGTGACGGGAAACATATCAATTCCGGCATGGTTGATGGCTTAGAAAAGCAACCAGCTATTGATAAAATGATCGATTGGTTGGTTGAACATGATTGTGGCGAAAAGAAAGTCAATTACCGCTTGCGGGACTGGATCTTCTCACGACAACGTTATTGGGGTGAACCAATACCTGTGATCCATTGGGAAGATGGCGAAACCACGTTAGTGCCCGAAGATGAGTTACCATTGCGTTTACCTGCAACTAAGAACTTGGAACCTTCAGGAACCGGTGAAAGTCCATTAGCTAATATCGATGACTGGGTCAATGTTGTGGATGAAAATGGTCGTAAAGGGAAACGTGAAACGAACACGATGCCACAATGGGCCGGGAGTTCATGGTACTTCTTACGTTACGTTGATCCACATAATCCAGATGCACTTGCTGACTACAAGAAGTTGCAATACTGGTCACCAGTCGACTTATACGTCGGCGGGGCGGAACATGCGGTCTTACATTTATTGTATGCTCGTTTCTGGCACAAGTTCTTGTATGACCTAGGCGTTGTACCAAACAAGGAACCTTTCCAGAAGTTGGTTAACCAAGGGATGATCTTGGGTGATAACCACGAAAAAATGTCGAAGTCACGTGGCAACGTGGTTAACCCTGATGATATCGTTGAACAATACGGTGCCGACACGCTTCGGTTGTATGAAATGTTCATGGGTCCATTGGAAGCCTCAATTCCGTGGAGCACTGATGGGCTGCACGGCGCCAATAAATGGATCGAACGGGTCTGGCGCTTAATGATTGATGAAAACAATCACGTGCGCGATCGGGTCACTACAATCAATGACGGTAAGTTGACAAAGGTCTACAATGAAACGGTCAAGAAAGTTACCGAAGATTACGAAGCGATGCGCTTTAACATTGCCATTTCGCAAATGATGGTCTTCGTGAATGAAGCTTACAAGGTAGATGATTTACCAATCATTTATATTGAAGGCTTAGTTAAATTGTTAGCCCCAATCACGCCGCATTTGTCTGAAGAACTCTGGGCCTTGCTAGGTCACGACAAGACAATCACGTACGCAACTTGGCCAACTTATGATGAATCTAAGTTGGTTGAAGCGACAGCTCAAATCGTTTTACAAGTTAATGGTAAAGTTCGGTCACATGCCGAAGTTGCCAAAGATATGGGTAAAGACGAACTTGAAGCTTTAGCTTTAGCGGATGAAAAAGTGCAAGAATTTACGGCTGGTAAGACGGTTCGCAAAGTCATTGCAATTCCAGGTAAATTAGTTAATATTGTTGCCAATTAAGCGCAACTCTTTGAAACACCTTGTCCTCACGGGTTAATGTGAGAACAAGGTGTTTTAGTTTGGCTGGAGAAGTTGGGTTACTTAAGGTTCGTTTAAAGTCATCCGGAAGTTCGAAATTGAATTGCAACTTCACAGTATTTCCTCTAAAATGGTTAAGATTGAACTAAGAAAGTAGGTACGGACGATGTCTGAGGAACCAAAGGCTAACCAGCCACAGCAGGGGCACGTTAACTCCGAGGCTGATGCCCACCAAAAAATGGTGCGGGGCTCAGCTTGGATGACTGCAGGAAGCCTCTTTTCACGAATTCTGGGTGCCATTTATATTATTCCTTGGGTCATTTGGCTAGGGAATAGCTCACAACAAGGGAACGCGCTGTATGCGAAGGGTTATAACATATATAGCTTCTTCTTGTTGGTAGCCATTGGTGGGATTCCATCAGCGATTTCCAAACAGATTTCAGAATATAATGCGATTAATGAATACGGTGTTGGTCAACGACTATTCAAACGTGGACTGTTGCTGACAACGGCATTAGGGATTTTGAGCGGTTGCATTCTTTGGTTTGGCGCAAAGCCGATTGGATTTGTCTTCGGTGGTGGCGATCCTAACGTGATTCCCGTATTGCGGGCGCTAGCGATTGCCTTAGTGATTATTCCATCAATGTCTTTAACCCGAGGCTTTTTCCAAGGTTACCAGCAGATGGCACCGTCGGCAATTTCCCAGTTTGTCGAACAAGTCTTTCGGGTCGTTTACATGCTGGCTGCGACATACTTTATTATGCGTGTCCAAAATGGTGATTGGGTGAACGCAATTACGCAATCCACCTTTGCGGCCTTTGTTGGGGCGGCTGCTAGTTTCTTGCTGCTCGGTTGGTATTATTACCGGCAACGGCCAGAACTCAATCGGTTAGCTGCTCAAAGTGACGCTAAATTAGCGATTCCGGTGTGGCAATTATTTCGAGATATTATTGTTCAAGCGATTCCGTTTATTGTGATTGACACTGCGACAACCGTGTTTAATCTGCTAGATCAAGCGACTTTCCAACCAATCATGCAGATGACGTTCCATACTAAAGTTGCCGTCATTAACGATTTGTACGCGTTATTTGCCTTTAATGCGAACAAATTAGTGATGATTATCGTTTCTTTGGCTTCTGCCATTGCGGTGACGGTCGTACCATTACTATCGGAATCTTTGGCGGCCCACAATCGCCGTAACATTCGGAAACAACTAGAAGACGCTTTTACCTTGTTCCTATTTATTATGATTCCTGGTGCATTAGGGATGGCGGCAGTCGCCCAGCCACTGAACACGTTGTTCTACGGCTATAGTCAATCTGGAACGATGATTCTTGAAGTTTCAGCTTTTACTGCTATCGTGCTAGGGTTGTTTACCGTTGCTTCCGCACTCATGCAGGGGTTATCCAGAAATCGAGATATTATTCGGTTCTATCTGATTGGATTAGGCGTTAAGCTGGTTGTTCAGTGGCCATGTATTTATTTCTTGACTGCCGCAGGACCTTTGGTAGCAACGGCGATTGGGATGATGGTAGCAAGCATGATGGCGTTATACGATTTGGAAGTCAATTTTGGTGTGCGTTACGTGAAGCTATTGCCAAAAGTAAATCGAATTTTGATTTTTTCGATTATGACATACGTAGCTGCGACATTAGTCGTGCACGGTCTGAATTTCGTCATGAATGAACAAAGCAAAACCCAAGCGTTCGTAATCGTCATGTTGGCAGTTGCTGTAGGTGGGGCAGTCTATGCATACTTTGCCCTGCGTTCACGCTTGGCTGATCTGATGATTGGTGGACGGGCCAATGGTTTACGGCGCAAACTCCGGATTAAGTAGGTGAATTATGCGAATTGATAAATTTTTACATGCGATGCGAATTGGCACACGGACTCAGGTGCGGCGTCTGATTAAAGATGGTCACATTACGACCAATGGCGAGCCGGTCTTATCGGGTAAACAACAGGTTAATCCTGGTAGTGACACGGTCTTATTGGATGATGAGCCAGTTCGATATCAAGAATTCTTTTATTACGTTTTAAACAAGCCAGTTGGCGTGATTACAGCAACGGCAGACACGCAGGCAAAGACCGTACTTGATTTATTCAATACAACTGATTATCGCGACGACTTATTCCCCGTCGGTCGTTTGGATAAGGATACTGAAGGTGTGTTGGTTATTACCAATGACGGGGCCTTGTCCCACGCGTTGTTGTCGCCGTCACACCATGTGACCAAAATTTATGAGGCCGAAGTGACTGGTGAAATCACGCCTGAACAAGTCACTGGTTTCAATGACGGCATTACTTTGAAGGACGGGACACAATTACAACCGGCCCAAGCCAGAATTGTGGCCTTCCATGAAATTGAGAACTATACCACCTTGCAGATTGAAATTCATGAGGGCAAGTATCATCAAGTTAAACGGATGGTTGGAACCTTGGGTGAACGCGTCGTCCAATTACGGCGGATTGCCTTTGGCTCATTAACGTTACCCGTCGGCTTGTTAGCGGGAAATTATCGGGCGTTGACCGATGAGGAACTAGCTGCCTTGAAAGACGATGCCGGTCAGACGGCTGACATCGATTAACTAAAAAAATCAGGACTTAGCTTTTTAGCTGAGTCCTGATTTTTTTAGTTGAGGCTGTAGCGGTGCATGTATTTTGGAATCTCGGCACTAATTTGGTGTGGCAAAACCACGTAACGAGCTTGTGCCAAATCATCGGCAATTTCACTATGCAGATAGACCGCACTGAGAATTGCGTTGGTGAAGTCTTTGAATTGCGCGGTAAAGCCGCCAATCATGCCAGCAAGCGTGTCACCCATGCCGCCGGTTGCCATTGCTGGAGTGCCGCCTGGGTTGAACCACACGCGATCAGTGGTATAGACGGTTGTGTGATGTGCTTTAACAATGGCGGTGACACCTAGCCGTTGTTGGGCTAAATGATTAGCCGTCGGCGTTTGGTCGGCAATTTTTAGGCCGCTGAGTCGTTGCCATTCCATTTGATGTGGGGTGACCACAATTTGTGCAGCTGGTAAGGGTTGTGTGCGAGTCGCCAGCAAAGTCAAAGCTGAACCGTCTATGACGACGCGCTGCTGTGGTTGAACTTGTGCTAATACCGTTGTGAGCAAACGGGCTGCAAACTGGTCTGTGCCCAAACCGGGACCAATGACGATAACATCCATTGTTTTTAGTAATTGGGTCATCATTGCGGTCTGGTGGTAGTCGACGACCATCGCTTCCGGCAGTTGGGCATGTAAGCTCGTCAGATTGACTAGGTCGGTTGCGACCGTGACGAGGCCAGCGCCACTATAAATTGCCGCCGTGGCGGCCATAATAATTGCACCACCAAAGTTTTGGTTACCACCGATCAACATCACGCGGCCGTACGTGCCTTTATGTGATTCGGCTGGGCGACGACGAATGGTTTGATGGACTAGTTCAGAAGTGATTGATTGCAAATGAAGACCCGCTTTCGATTGTTTATTTTGAGTATACCATGATTTTTTGAGAGCGGTTGCTTCCGATTATTAACTTCCGATAACCTATGCTAGAATTAAATTAGTAAACGATTGGGAGGAATCACACATGACAATTGATTGGCAAGCTGAAGCTGCAAAACACCAGGCAGATTATTTAGCAGATTTAACCACGATGTTACGCGTACCAAGTTTCCGAGATGATAGTCAAGCAACGACGGATGCACCGTTAGGACCCGGCCCCAAACAGGCTTTGACGACCTTCTTAGCGATTGCTGAACGAGATGGTTTCAAGACTAAGAATATTGATAACTTGGTCGGTTACGCGGAATATGGTGAAGGCGATGAAACCTTAGCCGTGCTAGCTCATGTAGATGAAATGCCCGCGGGTAACGGTTGGGATACGGATCCATTCGAACCGACGATTAAGGATGGCAAATTGTACGCGCGTGGTGCCTCCGATGACAAGGGACCTGGAATGGCAGCCTATTACGGTTTGAAAATGGTCAAGGAACTTGGCTTGAAGTTGAATAAGGAGGTTCGCTTTATCGTTGGGACTGACGAAGAAAGCAATTGGACCGGGATGAAACGGTACTTCGAAGTTGAACCAGCACCAACTCTGGGTTTTTCACCAGATGCTGAATTTCCACTAATTAATGGTGAAAAAGGCAATGTGAGTTTGCAAGTCCGCTTTGGTAACCAAGCGAAAGGGTCATTTGAGTTGAAGACTTTTGACTCTGGTTTACGGGAGAACATGGTGCCACGAGAAGCGGTTGCGGTGATTAAAACGCCAGCGGATGATCAAGTGGTGACTAATTTTGAAGCCTTCATCGCAGCCCAACCAATTACTGGTAAGGCGACGCAGGACGACTCGGGCTTGAAATTGGAAGTTGTTGGGAAAGCCGCCCATGGGATGGAACCTCGCAACGGCATTAATGCTGGGACTTATCTGGCTTCATTCTTAAGCCAGTACACCTTCGCAGCAGATGCCCAGGATTTCTTGGGCTTTATTGCCACTAAATTACATGATGATTCGCGTGTTGAGCAACTCGGGTTGGCTTTCACGGATAAAGTGATGGGTGACTTGACGATGAATGTTGGGTTGTTGCATTTTGATCAACAAGATGGTGGTGCGTTGACCTTGAATTTCCGTTATCCTAAGGGAATCGAACCAGCAGATTTGACAAAAAAAATAACGACAGAGTTACCAGCCGGGGCAACTATCAGCCAAGGTGACTTTATGGTGCCACATTATGTTGATCCAAGTGACCCAATTGTCAAAGATTTGATGGCAGTTTACCGACGTCAAACAGGGGACAAAGACTCACAACCAGAAATTGTCGGTGGT
This sequence comes from Lactiplantibacillus daoliensis, assembly GCF_005405005.1. Taxonomy (GTDB): domain Bacteria; phylum Bacillota; class Bacilli; order Lactobacillales; family Lactobacillaceae; genus Lactiplantibacillus; species Lactiplantibacillus daoliensis. The sequence continues at coordinate 22,475 of NZ_BJDH01000005.1, forward strand.
GGCACCTATGGCCGGATGATGGCACGTGGGGTGGCATTTGGTGCGCTGTTCCCACATACGGAAGATACGATGCATCAAGCAAATGAGTTCCAACCAATCGATGATTTAATGGCTGCAATGGCCATTTATGGTGAATCGATTGCGGTACTCGCAACTGATAAGTCGTTTTTAAAAGGCTGATTTTTTTGAAAAAGGAGGTTGTTGATCATGACCGGTTATCAGCAGGTACTGGTTGGCGTTGATACGTCACCACAGTCACAATTAGCCTTGGCTAAGGCGATTGCGATTGCTAGCGAAATGCAAGCCACATTGGATATTGTGACGATCATTAATACCGAAAAGTTTATTGGCATCACTCAAGGACCGATGGGATTTGGGGCTGCAACACCGCAAGTGTTAGATGAACTGACTAGCAAGCTCAAGGCAAACTTGGTGCAAGCACGCCAAGCGGCAGTGACTGCCGGTGTTGCGGATGTACAAGTTCATTTACATTCAGGAAACTCTAAAAGCCTTTTAGCAACGACATTACCGGCTCGGTATGGCACGGATTTAATCGTTCTCGGCGCCACTGGCCTAAATGCCGTCTCACGCTTCTTGATTGGGTCCAACGCGTCCTACGTTACGCGCAATGCCTCCTGTGATGTCTTGGTCGTCCGGACGGATCAGCAACACCAGTTCATTAAAAATGAGCCGCGGGCCACCCGACGACTTTAAATTGAAAATTAGTTTTCAAAGCCTGTTCGACAGTCAAATGCCGAACAGGCTTTTATGATGTCATCGTAAGCGGGAACGAATGCCATTTTTTTACGCAAGCCATACATAAACTTTACAGCAAGTCGACACGATTGAAACGTTCATCTGGCATGATTTAGAAAGTGGTTGATTCGTTCAAATCACTAATAAATTGTTTAAGGGAGCAGGACAGACATGGGAATTGAATTAAAAGGCATCACTAAGACGTACGATCATAGCGACAAGCCAGTATTGAGTGAGGTTAATGCCGAAGTTCAAGATGGCGAGTTATTTGTGATTGTCGGCCCATCTGGTTGTGGGAAAAGTACATTGTTACGAATGGTTGCGGGGATCATTCCTATTTCAGATGGTATTTTAAAAATTAATGGTCAGGTCATGAATAACGTGCCACCAAAGGACCGTAACTTATCTATGGTTTTCCAAAGTTACGCGTTATATCCATTTTTAAGCGTGGCAGACAACGTGGCATTTGGCCTCAAAGCACGAAAAATGGCAGCGGCAGAAATCACGCAACGGGTTGATGACGCCTTGAAAATGGTTAATCTAACGCAGTATCGCGATCGTAAACCGCGTGAACTTTCTGGTGGTCAACGCCAACGGGTTGCTTTAGCGCGGGCAATCGCCAGTGATTCGAAGATTTGTCTGATGGACGAACCGCTTTCTAACTTGGATGCGCAATTGCGGGTCCGGATGCGGTCAGAAATTCGTGAGTTGCAACGCAAGCTTGGTCTAACTTTGATTTATGTGACCCATGATCAGACCGAAGCGATGACCATGGCCGATCACGTGATGGTCCTACACGACCAACATGTGCAACAAATTGACTCGCCATTGGGGATCTACAATCATCCTGCGAACCATTTTGTGGCTCAGTTCTTTGGTACCCCACAAATCAACTTATTAACGGCAACGACAAGTGGTCAGACGGCGACAACCAAGTTGATTGTTGATGAATTCTTGCAAGTTGAACTGGATGCGCCAATTGCAACCGGAACTTACACAGTCGGTATTCGACCAAACCAACTTGGTCTCAAGCCGGTGAACGGTAATGAAGGTAATGCCACGGTGATTAACGTTGAAGCGCTTGGTGATCAAACCATTATTGAAGCGGTGATGGACAATGATGTTGAAATTCGAATCGTGAAAGACGGTCAAGTGCATATTGATTTGGACCAACGAGTGGCAGTGACTGCTCTTGGACCAGCCTTTGTCTTCGATGAAAATGAAGCCTTAATTGCGGAACAAGGAGGGGTTAAAGATGATCGAATCGTTGCCGTCAACTAAGCAACAACCAAAGGGCCCAGAAGCCAATCAAGAAATTACGGCGAAAGTCAAAAGCTTTGAGTTAAAGAAAAACGACAAGTATTATGCCTGGTTGTTTTTAGGCCCATCCATCTTATTATTAACAGTCTTTGTTTTCTTTCCAATGTTACGGACTCTATATTTAAGCCTGTTTTTAACGGACACCTTCGGGAATCCAACTGTGTTCGTTGGCTTGAAAAATTATGCTATTTTACTTAAATCCACGTCTTACATTGCAAGCTTAAAAGCAACCGGGACGTACGTGATTAGCGTTTCTATCTTCACGATTATTTTTGGCCTATTGCTAGCGGCATTGGCTAATCAAAAGTTGCGTGGAATTGGTTTCTTCCGTAACATTTTCACCGCAACGATGGGTGTTTCCGTTTCCGTTTCAGCCGTTTTCTGGTTATTCATGTTTAACCCCTCAATCGGGATTTTAAATAAAGTCGTGACGGCTTTTGGATTCCACCCAATTGCTTGGTTAACGACGCCGGGTTGGGCGATGACTGCGGTGATTGCGACGACAGTTTGGATGCATTTAGGGTTTACGTTCTTGCTATTCTTTGGCGCGCTGCAAGCCGTTCCTAAGAGTTTGTACGATGCGGCCTCTGTTTCTGGTGCCTCATCACGCTATCAGTTCTGGCACATTACGTTACCAATGATCTCCCCAACCATGTTCTTTGTGGCGGTGATTACGTTAATCTCTGGTTTCAAGAGCTTTGGGCTGATCGATTTGATGACCGGTGGTGGTCCAACTAACGCCACTAATTTGCTGGTTTATCGCGTTTATAAAGACGCGTTTATGAATGGTAACTACGCGCAAGCTAGTACGGAAGCCATTTTCTTAACGATCATTATTGCAATTATTACATTTGTTCAATTTAAGCTTTTAGCAAAGCGGGTGAATTACTAATGGAAAATACCATCATGAAACAAGCAACCAAGAAACGCCTACTTGGCAATACCTTTAAATATCTATTGTTAGGAATTTTAGCGTTTATCGTGATTTTTCCGTTCGCACTTGGTATTTGGACGAGCTTTTTACCTTCCATGGATATCGCCAAAGGGACACTTTGGGGTGGCGGTCAGTTAACGCTGCATAACTATGTCACAGCCTTCACACAAACGAAGATTTTGCGCTATTTGCTAAATAGTTTGGTGATTGCCACGTTGGTGACGTTGGCGCATTTATTCTTCTGTTCACTTGGCGCATATGCCTTTGTTTTCCTAGATTTTAAGTATCGTGACTTTTTCTTCTACGTGGTACTGGGAACAATGATGTTGCCATTTGAAGCAGAAGTGATTCCAAACTTTGCAACTGTTAAAATGTTAGGTTTATTGAATCACTATTCAGTCATGGTGATTCCATTCTTGACTTCGGCGTTTGGGATTTTCATGTTACGGCAAACCTTTAAACAAATTCCGCGAGATTTGAAAGAGGCGGCGGATGTTGACGGTTTATCACATTGGCAGTTCTATTGGAAAGTGGTTATGCCATATTCCAAGATTAGTTTGTGTACGTTAGCCGCCTATAGCTTTTTAGGCGCTTGGAATCAATATCTCTGGCCAATGCTGACCACTTTTAGTGACCACTTGCGTCCAGTGCAAGATGGGTTACGACAATTACAATCAGAAGAAACCTTTAATGATTGGGGTATGGTCCAAGCCAGTGCAGCAATCGTGGTCGTGCCAACTTTGATTGTGTTATACATTGGCCAACATTACTTTAAATCAGGCTTAAATGAGGGATCCGTCAAATGAAAAAACTTAATCAGTTATTCAAACGTTATTGGCAACTTTTTAGTGCGGCTGCGGTCGTTCTTATTATTGGACTGGGAGTCTTTGGTTATTCGAGATCTCAAGTGCATGCCGCTGCTGGTCGAACACGCGTGGTCTTTTGGCATGAAATGAAAGGTCCCGGTCAGAAAAAATTAGTGACTTTTATTAATGAATTCAATAAGTCACAGTCAAAGTATGAAGTCGTGCCGCAATTCCAAGGTGGTTACAACGACGTCATTCAAAAGATTATGAACACCCATGGCACTGATGCGTCACCAGCGATTTTCCAATCAATGGATATTTCCACGAGTCAAATGTATCACAGTGGTTTTACCGTCCCAATGCAGAAATTCATTGATAAAGAAAATTATGACGTCAGCAAGATTGCTTCAGTTGCCAGAGGGGTCGCGACACGGAATAATACACTATTAGCGATGCCATTCAATACGTCTCAAACGACACTTTACTATAACGCTGGCCTATTGAAGAAGTATAATATTACGCCACCACCAGTTAATCCAACTTATAGTGATATTACGCGTGTTTCAAAGCAGCTTTATGATCGTTCTAATCATAAGGTAAAGGGGATCAGTGTTGAATCATACTCATGGTTATTTGAACAGTTCTTATCAAATGCCAATGAAGAATTTGCCAATAAGAATGACGGTCATACTGGGATTTCGACTAAGGTGAACTTCACTGGTCCAACGGCCATCAAGTCAATGACTTGGGTCCAAGATCGGGTGAAATACGGCGACTTCATGAACTTTGGGTCACACAAAAACGAAATGGCAGTTTTCTTGTCCAACAAGTTAGGGATTTATATGCAGACTTCCGCGGATATGAGTGTGTTAGCCAAAGGTTTGGGTAAGAATCTCGGCGTGACGTATTACCCACGTCCAGACGGGGTTAAGGCTAATGGGATCTCCGTTGGTGGGGCATCACTTTGGATTTCAAATGATAAATCTGAAGCTGTTCAAAAAGGTGCCTGGGAATTCACGAAGTTTTTGATTAATCCTAAAAACCAAGCCCGTTGGGAAAAAGCAACTGGTTATTTGGCCATTAACAAAGACTCTGCCAATGAACCAATCTTAAAGCAGTCCTATGAAAAACTGCCAATGCTCAAAGTTCCGAGTGATCAGTTGAAGAGTGCTAAAGCTAATTACACGAACTCTGGGATCTTTGTTGACGGGGTGGTTGCGGCGCGTTCATTGATTCAAAATGCCATGCAACAAATTTATGCTGGCAAAGATGTCTACAAATCTTTAAAAGCTGCTGAAGATTCGTACAATAAAGTGTTAGAATCAAATAACCTGGCCAATGGCTGGACGAAATAAGCGAAAAGAGCTGAAAAACAATGACAAGTAAATCGTTAATTTATGGTCACCGGGGTGTGCCAGTGAAGTTTCCTGAAAATTCATTAGCTGGTTTCGCCTATGCGGTCGGTCAAAAGATTGATGGTTTGGAATTCGATGTGCATTTGACAAAGGATAATGTTCCGGTCATCATGCATGACGAAAAAATTGACCGCACCACGGATGGCAAAGGCAAGATCTCTGAATATACTTTTGCCGAATTACGCCAGTTCTCATTAGCAAATGGGGAACCTATTCCGGCCTTAACTGAGTTGTTGGAATTGGTGGGTGGCGAGCCAGTACATTTGAACCTGGAATTCAAAACGGATAAACACTATTATCAAGGCATTGAACGGATCGTGTTACGGTTAGTTCATCAAGCCGATTTAGTTTATCCGGTGGTATTTTCCTCGTTTAATTTGCACAGCTTGGAACGGGGCTATAAGTTAGATCCAACGCAGAAGTACGCTTTTCTATCTTCCGCTCGGATTGGGGACCCGGAAGGCTTCTGTGCAAGTGAACATTTGGAAGGGTTGCATCTGGAGCATTATCAAGCCATGCCACATGTTTCTGAACGGGTTTGGACCGTGGATGATCCTGATGAGATGCGTCAACTGTTTAATAAGCAAGTCAGTGCAGTCATCACCAATGATTTTGAATTAGCTCGCGATGTACGCGCTGTGAGTTAGCACTGCAAAAAAATAGCACTGTCGTCAACGGAGATTTCCGTGACGGCAGTGCTATTTTTGTTAGACGTTAGCTGGATTGCGAATCTTACCTAATTCAGCATCAATTTGTGCTAAAACGGCTTCACGATTCTCGGGCTTTTCTAAGTTGTATTTTTGTAAATCGATCTTCATCTTAGGACTGGCGTCGTATTCGTCGAACCACTTGCGATAAGCGGTCCACATCTTGTAGTAGTATGATTCCAATTCTGGGTTATTGTCGAATTGTTCATAGTCACGACCACGCTTCTTGATCCGATAAAGAATAGTTTCAAAGTCAGTTTCTGAGTAAACCATCAAATCTGGTGCCTTCTTAGGCAATTCAGTTAATTCAGTCATCATGTTATCTAATAATTGCAGATAGACATTTAATTCAGTGTCTGAAATGTTACCTTCAGCGTTGTTTTCTTTGGTGAACAGCGCGTCTTCATAAATCGAACGGTCGAGGACGTTATTATCGTCAGCCAGTGCTTGTTTAATCATGCCAAAACGTTTATTTAAAAAATAAATTTGTAGTAGGAAACCGTAGTTCTTTGGATCCGAGTAATATAGTGGCAAGACTGGATTGTCACCAACGGGTTCGTAAAATGCTTTTGTACCAAGGTGGTCGGCGATTAAACCAGTTAACGTGGTTTTGCCGACCCCAATCATTCCTGCTGTTATTATCACCATGATAGCCCCTCTTTATAGAAAATTGCACAACATATTGTATAACAAAAAAAGTTTCAATACCATATAGACATTTGGTAGAAACTTTGCTTGGGGTTATTTTTTAGCTTGTTCTTTGAGCAAATCACGAATCTCACTCAAGTATTGTTCTGATAAGTCCGGCGTTTCTTCGACTTCTTCTTCGTCAAGCTCCGTGTGAATCACGCGATTAATTATTTTGACCAAGAAGAAGACGACGATGGCGACAATGAAAAAATTGATCACCGAGTTGAGAAAGGCACCATATTTAAAAGTTGCTTCGCCAATCGTAAACTTTAAGTTGGAAAGATCAATTTTGCCAAGAAAAATTCCGATTAGTGGATTGATGAGATAATCGGTCAGAGATTTGACGATAGCAGTGAACGCGGACCCAATAATGACCCCAACGGCCAAATCAATGACGTTTCCGCGGGCAATAAAAGTTTTGAATTCTTCAATCATAGTGTGTGACTCCCTTCAAGTTTTGTCTTAATTAGTATAGCGAAAACGCGGAGTTGCCTCAACCGCTTTGCTTAGATGGTTGGGATTTTAGTTGGTTTGCACAGTAAACAAAAATGGACTTCGCATTTCCTTAACATCTTGTCAGTGATGAAAAAAGTGAACTGAGTAGTCGCTATCTTTGAAAAACATCCTCAAATTAATCTTATTAATATTAATTTGAATGTAATTTAATATCTCGCTAGGCATAAAATTTATAAGCTTTTTTTCCTTCATTACGCACATGAAATAATGTAAAATATCTAATGTACAAGATGATTGGAAACAACTATTAGATTGAAAGGAGTGAGATGTATGCAGTACCGGCGATTGTGGACCCGGAGCTGCCTAAGTCTAGCATTGACCATTGGTGTGGTCAGTTACTTAGAGCCACCAACGACTATTTTGGCGGTGCCGCAAGTGCGAGAGCGTGCTGATCAGTCGACCTCGATGAGTGTGTTCACTGATAGGCAGTCAGTGTCTCAAAGCAGTGCTAGTCATCAAGTATCACAACAATCAGCTGATTCTCAGGTAGACAGGAAATTGAGAACCCATACCGATTCGGAATTGACTGGTACCAGTCGTGCAAGTACAGCTCTGGAAAAAGATGGTAGCAAGCAAATTTCTCAGCGAGCGACCACACGTGCAACACAGATAGTTAATGGTAGTGTTACGATGACGCTGGATACAGATGGCACATTGCATTTGAGCGGTGGGTCGTTTTACGTGCCAGTTTCAATTAAAGCCGCAAGTTGGATTGCAAAAGAATTGACGGCTCAAGGTGCTAGTCCGGATCAAGTTTTGAAAATCAAGATTGAAGGTCGTATTACGACTAGAAACATAACGGATTATGGCTATCTGTTTGCGGGGTTAGTTAATTTAACTAATGTTGATGGTCTAGCCAATCTGGATATTGCTAATGTAACTAGCTTGAAATATCTCTTTCAAGGAGATCAGCGGTTGCAGCAAATTGATTTTGGACAGTCGAACTTTTCCAAGGTGCAGAGCTTTGAAGGCATGTTCTACAACTGTTCAGCGTTAACTAATATTGCTGGGATTAGTCAATGGGATACTTCGGGTGTAACGAATCTCGCTTACATGTTCTCTGGTGCAAGTTCATTGACGTCACTGCCTATTAGCACCTGGAATACGAGTAAAGTGACGATTCTCAGTTATACCTTTTATAATTGTTCTTCGTTAGTTTCATTAGATGTTGCTAGATGGGATACGCACAATGTCACTAAAATGCAAAGTACTTTCGCTAATGACATTGGTTTGAAAACTTTAGATGTTGCTGGCTGGGATACGAGGTCGGTTGAGAATTTAGATTACGCTTTTAAAGGCCTTACCAGTCTAACTAGCTTGCCAGTTGATAAGTGGAATACAAGTAGGCTTGGGACAATGGTGGGGGTATTTGCAAAGTCCCCCAAGTTAGTAACTTTACCGATTGGCAATTGGGATGTTAGTAACGTGACCAATATGAATTCAGCTTTCTTGGATTGCACTGGTTTAAAAACATTGCCTGTGGCTACTTGGAAGACTCAGAACGTAACCAATATGGGGGCTATTTTTAAGGGGGTGAGCGGATTAGCGACGTTACCAGTAGCAGGTTGGAATACCGTTAACGTCGAAAATATGGAACTTGCTTTTGCTGGAATGAGTAGTCTTAACGAGTTGCCGGTTGCTAAATGGCAGACGGGAAAAGTTAAGAGAATGGGTGGCACCTTCCGAGAAATTAGTAAAGTGACTGATCTTCAGATTAGTGGCTGGGATACCAGCCAAGTGACGGATATGTCGTTTCTGTTTTATGGGAATCCACAATTTGAAACATTACCAATCGCTAATTGGAATACTGCAAAGGTGACTAATTTTGAATCTGTCTTTGAGAATACTAATCTTGAAAAATTAGATTTAAGCGGTTGGGACACTAATCAAGCGCAGAATTACAAAAATGCGTTTGGCGGCAAGTTACCACCTAAACAGCTTTGGTTGGGCCAAAAGTTTAATTTCTTTAATAGTACTAGCTGGGGATTGCCCGATCCTAGTCGTGACGCGCCCTATGTTGGAAAATGGCGTAGGCTAAATGATAATAAAATTTATACGTCGACTGATTTGATGACTAAATATGATGTCAAATACCCTGTTAGTGAATTCGAATGGGTGAAGGGTAAGACAATTACGGTGAAGTATGTAGATACCGCTGACAAATCTTTGGCCCCAGATACCCAAATTGCGGGGACGATTGGTGATAATTATCAGCTAAAACCAATTGAGATTGATGGTTATTTGCCTGAAAATCCGAATGGTGTTCAAGGAACTTTTACAGATGAGGATGCCGTCATTAAGTTTGTGTACAGACCCGGTAACTTAGTTTTTGTTTCTGCGCCTCGGGCCATCGATTTTGGTCAGAATAAAATTACCGGAAAATCAGAGACCTATGATGCCAAGTATGATACCGGCTTGGTTGTTAAGGATAATCGCCCGCTGGGTTCGACGTGGTCATTAAACGCCACACTGGTGAAGGGTGGTTTCGTGGGGGAAAAGTCTGCCCATTCATTAACAGGTGTAGCCGTACTCAGTTATCAAGATCAACAAAAATACGAGTCTACGTTGATTCCAGACGTGGCCATTTCAATTGTTAATGGTCAAAAAACTGTTTCACATGAGGTGGTTAATGTACTTGGTCCAGCGTCAGCAATGGGTGTATTGCGTTTAAACGTCCCAACTGATCGTGTGTCACCAGACACGTACAAAGCCACAGTAACTTGGACACTTAATCAAGGCGTTGCTAACAAATGAAAAAGTAACTAGTTAAGTGCGTATTTTTCAGACCGATTAGTTATTGTCAAAAGGTTGTGCATGGTTACAAACTGTTTCGTCAATTGTTGTGAGCCGACGACGAATAACAGGCCGAAAAAGGAGTGGTGGTGGTGAAATATTGGAGAGTCATTGTCATTGGTATTAGTGCCCTGCTTTTGTGGGGGTGGCTGTTGACACCAATCGCCAGTGCAGTTAGCACGGCTGACAGCCCAGCCGCGATTCAATTTGAAGGAAAAACTGAATCATCATCAAATCAGCACGGTGGTGACAATCAGTTTCACGTGACCGAAGCGTCAAAGGCTAGTAGTTCAATGCCTACCAAATCGGACGTTAAACAACCTGAGCGTCAGGCAACATGGGGCTGGCTACCACAAACAAATGAACAGTGGTGGTTGAGTGCGTTTATTGGTGGAATTGGGTTACTGATGATTTTAATTAGTTGTCAATTAATTACTTACTTAAAAAAGAGGAGCTTATTACGATGAAAAAAATTCTTCTAGGACTTTTATGCGCAACAACATTATTTACAACAGCTGGATTAACGGCAAGTGCGGCGGATACGGATAACCCTAAACCTCAAATATCAAAAGGAAAGATTGAGTTTTTACAAGGTGGACTCACCATTGATAATGGTGCCACAGACTTGACAGCTGCCAGCTTGGATTTTGGTAGTAATAAGATTGAAGCCGCTAAGGCGGGTGACAAAGATTACCGCTATGCTAATATCAATAAAGATGCAGCGATTACCGTATCAGATTTACGGGGAAGCGGTGCTGGTTGGAAATTATCTGTTAAGCAAAATGACGTTTTTAAAAATGACAAAGCAACGGTCAATAAAGAATTAACAGGCGCTATTTTGACGTTGAATGGAGTTTTGGATACTGACGCCTCAACTACAGGTGCGGATGCAAATGTAAATAAGAATGTTTCTTTGGGTGAGGTTAATAGTGATCACGTTCTGATGGATGCAGCTGTGGGCAAAGGTAATGGTAACAATGTGGCTAATATTTCGGGGTCACAATTAACGGTACCGTTGAAAACAGCACGAGCTGAAGGAATTTACTCAACGACCTTAACTTGGAGTGTTGAGGCCACACCAGCCAACAGTTAATAAATACTGATCGGAAAAGCATGAACGAACCATGCGTTAATGTCATTTTCCGAGTCACGATTAGGAGGAGAAATGATGTTAACGAAAAGATGGTGGCAGTTGGGGGTCGGCTTGTTGATTGGAATGGCTAGTCTTGGTTGGGCAGGAACCGGATCGGCTAATACGGTTGGATTCGAAGTCGCACCGGTTCCGTCAAAGTTTCAATCAGACAAGGCTGTGTCATATTATGATTTGAAGCTAAAGCCTGATCAAACGACCAATCTGACGGTTAAAGTAACTAACACTAGCAAGCAAGAAATCACGGTGCATACTGGTATTGCACCGGCGACGACTAATCCGAATGGGGTCGTTGAATATCAGGGAACCTCGGTGGGCAAGAATATTGATTTACCTGTCAAGGTTAGTCAGATCATTACGACGACCGCCGACAAACTGACCTTGGCACCAGGGACTAGTCAGCTGGTATCATTTAAAATAAAAATGCCGGCGAAAGCGTATGATGGTAGTGTTGTTGGTGGGTTGAGCTTCTTGAAAAAGGCAACAAAACAAGAGAGTAAGAGCTCGATGGCGATCAAAAATCAATATGCCTACTCAGTTGCGGTCGTCTTGCATGGTGATCGTCAGCTTACAAAGAACCGGGTGACGTTGGGAAAAATTGATGCGACCCAAAACAACGGTTATAACCAAATTAGTCTGGCTATACAAAATCGAACGGCGGCATTTCTAAATCAGGTTGAAACCGAGGTTAAAATTTATCGCCGTGGTAGTCAGAAAGTGAGCTATCAACAAGTTAAGCAACATGGGCAGATTGCGCCTAACTCAATTTATGACTTGCCACTGCGGATTGGGCGAAATGCGCTCAAGTCCGGAAAATACACGGCTAAGTTGACTGTAAAATCTAAAGCACAGCACTGGTCGTTTACGAAAGGCTTTGAAATAACGCGGGCACGTGCTGATCAATTAAACAAAACTGCGGTCATCGAACACCATATCAATTGGTGGCTATGGATCGGTCTTGGTTTGTTGACCATCATATTGTTGTTAATTGCTTGGTATATTCACCGTAAGCAACAAAGAATTAAACGGTTAGAAGCACAACTTAAAGCCAAAGAGTAACAAAGTTAATCCCTGTCTGAAACCTCATCACCGCACACTAAAGCAAAGTGTGGTAATGAGGTTTTATTGTGTTTTATCATATTTTTTTGACAGTTATCTGGGTTAGCAACATGTTAACAGATGTCGCCAGCAAAAAAATTGGCTATTCTTGATGGTCAGCCGTCCGATAGACTACCTGATCCAGCATAAAAGCGGTTGCATTTATAAGCTGAGTTCGCTAAAGTGAAGGTATGACTAAGGATTGAGAGGACTTTTTTAATGTACAAAATGATCGTGTGTGATTTGGACGAAACACTCATGAATGATGATGGCAGCTTATCTGAAAAGAACGCCGCAGCGATTCAGGCCGCGACAGCCAAAGGGGTTTACTTTGTACCTAATTCTGGCCGCAGCTATACGTCATTTCAAAATGACTTAGAAAAAATGCAACTACGGGACAAAGCTGGCCAGTATTCAATTTCGTATAATGGTGGTTTGATAATCGAAAATGCTGGTAATCGACCAATTGCCGTCAACGCGATGCCATACGAGATGGCTAAAACTGTTTTCGAGACTGGCGCAGCTGAACCACAAGCGGCAACGCATATTTACACCCAGGATGTGCTATATATTTATCATCCGACACCAGATGATTCCGCTTATTTGACCAATCGGGGGGTCTCATTCAAAGTATTGGATGAACCCAACTTTGAGCAGTTTAAAGAGATGGCGATTATGAAAGTGATCATGGCGCTACCAACGATGGCCGCGAGAAAACAAATGCGGCGGGCTGTCGAAGCCAAGGTTGATCCAACGGCTTTAACCGTCACATACTCATCTGATCGGTATGTCGAATTTAATCGGGCTGGGGTCAATAAAGGGACCGCCTCAGTTCAGCTTGGTAAATTGTTGGGCATTACACCTGACGAAATCATTGCTGCTGGCGATAACGGCAATGACTTGTCAATGTTGCACGCAGTTGGCTTGCCAGTGAGTGTGGCAAACGGCATCGACAGTGTGAAGTCGGTGGCGAAGTATGTCACAACGGCTGACAATAACCACAATGCCATCGCTGAAATAATTAATAAGTTTATTTTGTAAAAAGCAGCTACGTTAATTGCTAGTATTCTCCGTTTGAATTGGTCCTTTTACAAGTGGTATGATAGGTATTGAAAATGTAATATGACATTTTTCGCCAGTGATGACTCACTGGATATCAGTGAATGGGGGAACGCGCAATGAGTGCGATTCGAGACGATTTAGCCAAGGCAATCAAGAACAAGACTCTCGTTGAGATCTATGCAAAAGGAACCAACGAACAGTTTAGTGTCGGCTATGTCATGCAACAAGACGAAAAGTTTGTCTTAGTCGAAGCCATTAATGTTGACGGTGAGTTAGATGGATTGGTGGTCTTCCGGAAGGCTTCCTTAGCCAAAGTGATCGCTGCTTCAGATTATTTGAAGAGTATGACGACCATTATTAGTTTGGCGCAACAACGTGGGTATTATGACATTTGGAATACGGAACGACTTGTGTCCAAGTTTTTGAAGAAGGAAGCCGAGCACAAGCATTCATTGTTGAAGACCATGTTGAAGCTGGCTTTTAAGAAAGATCAAGTGATTCAGTTGTCAGGTCGTATTAAGAAACATGGCGATACTTATACTGGATTTATTCATAGTGAGCATAAAAAATATTTGGAATTCAACTATGTGGATACGTTCGATCTAACGAAGCGCCCACAAATTGCTGTCCGGTATGCTGAGATTGACGAGGCTAGTTTCCATAGCTTTGAAACGTTTAATATTACCGCTGTGATTGAAAGCTACATGCCAGGAGATTTTCATTAAGTTAACGTGAATTTTGAGTGCGCCAAGTTGGTTAAGCCCGCTTGTCGTTTTTATATGACCAAAATTGCACAATTTAAGCAAAGAAAGGCTTAAGTTTATTAAGTTTCTCCAGATGAAATATACAAATGGCGTTGATTTCGATACAATAAGAGTATTGAACTATCGGTATACTGGGGAGGGGCGCACCATCGTTTATGTGTATTGGTACATTGCGGCATTTGACCACTGTTATTCGGTTATGCTGGTGTTTATGTTACAGATCTTAATTAATCGAGAGTTACGACAACGGCGCGTCTACTTGACAGTTGCAATCATGACACTGTTTCTAACTGGTTTATACATGTGGTTTGACGATTACTCGGATATTGCGACGTTTATTGTGAATATGGGTCTGTTGTGGTTTGTCCGCAACAAAAAATATTTTATTGTCACTAGTTTGACGGCGACCTTGGCCTATATTTTCTTCAGCTTTTTCGGTAATTTTGCAACTGAGACGGCGTTTCATTTGTTACACCTAGACGTGAATCAGTGGAGTGGTTGGCTGTTTGAACTGGTTGGCGAGACGGTTGTCACGGCTTGTATGTTGGCGGTGGCCATTAGTTTTCAAATTTTATACAAACGTCATCAGCGACAGTTTACGGATGGGGTTTTGTTAAATGTCGTGGTCAGTGCGCTAGCGGTCGTGGCGATTGCGTTCTTTGCAGTGGCAACTGCAGCGGATAACTATAACATTGGTTCTGGTTTCTTAGGAATCTTGATGATTATCTTGGTAGCCATTCTCATGATCAATGGTGGCACATTCATTTACTTATTTTATAGTTACACTATGCGAGTTCAAGCCCACCGGCAATCGTTGGAGCGAAAACAGTACGATATTTATGTCAGTAATTTAGAGAGTAGTTATCAGAATTTACGAAAATTTCGCCATGATTATCAAAATATTTTGTTGTCATTGGGTGAATACGTGCATGCTGCCGATAATCCAGCCTTGACGCATTATTTTGATGAAGTTGTGGATCAGTCTAAAACCAGTTTGACCCGTGATTTTGGCCATTTTGATAATTTAGATCGGCTTAAAGATCGCTCGCTAAAAGCAATCATTCAAAACAAGTTTTCAGTTGCGCGGCAAGCGGGAATTCAAGTTCGACTGGAAGCGAGTGAACCAGTTGACGAATTAGCCATTGACCCGGTCACCCTGGCAAGGGTAAGCGGAATCTTGTTGGATAACGCCATTGAGGCGGTTACTGGTGAAAGTGATGGTCAAATTGCGGTCGCCGTTGTAAAATACCCTAAAATGGTTGAACTGATTTTCTCGAACTCATTGGCGACACCAATTAGTCGTCCAGCAGAATTGTTGACTGCTGGGCGAACGACTAAGGGAGCGGGTCATGGTCAAGGCTTAGCGACCGTGCGTGAATTACTGGATCCTTTGGAAAATGTGACCTATGAGTTAGGGACCGCGACCCGGTTTGAATTCATCATCAGTATTGAAAGTGAGTGAGGGGCTTGTTAAAGACCTTTGTTGTAGAAGATGATCCAGAACAATTAGCAACTTTAAAAAAAATAATTACTAATCATATCATGATCAATGACTTTGACATGACGTTGGCCTTGGCGACTGATACTGCCCAGACATTATTGGATTATGTGAGTGCCAACACGGATACTGAAGGCCTATACTTTTTAGATATTGAATATGCTGGGCAGCAGCTAAATGGCCTTGAACTTGCCAGTAAGATTCGGGAGCAAGATGTGAACGCTAAGATTGTTTTTGTATCGACGCATGCCGAAATGGCCTTTTTAACGTTTGAACGGCGGATCGAACCGTTAGACTTTATCGTGAAAGATCTTGGTCAAGAAGCCGTGAAAGCTAAAGTTGAGAAAGACATCCGCATTGCCTATGAGCGATACAACAAGCAGGGCGTTGCCAACAAGGCCATGTTCTCCTATTCGAAGGGTGGACAATTATTTAATTTGCCACTGGCACAGGTGTTATTTATTGAAACGGGGACTAGTCGGAACAAGTTGGTGTTACATCTAACGGATCGAATCGTCCAGTACAATGGCAAAATTAGTGACGAAACAGTGGCGCATCCAGAACTATTTCGGGTGCATAAGAGTTTTTTGGTTAACCCGAAGATGCTCGTACGAGTGAATAAGCAAGATCAATTGGGCTATTTTGCAAATGGTGAAACAATTGATATTGCGATCCGTAAGATGCACGATTTATTGGCACTGATTAAGCAGTCGCAACTGCCGGTTAAATTAAATTAGTGACTCTTATGTAACAAAATCGTATAAGTGATATAAATTAAGTTAACGTTGGTGCAAGCTATTTTAGGCTTTGCACCTTTTTTGTCTGTAAGTAAATCAACTCGACTATGATAGAATCATCAACTTGATTAGTCTTGGGGACTGATTAGGAGGGAGAGACGTTAATGAAGCAATTTTGGTCGCTAACATTGATGATCCT
Source organism: Lactiplantibacillus daoliensis (assembly GCF_005405005.1). Taxonomy (GTDB): domain Bacteria; phylum Bacillota; class Bacilli; order Lactobacillales; family Lactobacillaceae; genus Lactiplantibacillus; species Lactiplantibacillus daoliensis. Next base: position 38,920 of record NZ_BJDH01000005.1, read on the forward strand.
CGCTGGATGCTTATTAATTCTAGGTTCGGAGTATAGTCTGCAAGGCGATAGTCACCGCTATCGCCACCATGTGACCGCTACCATGACCTATGACGCAGCTAACCAGACTGCTACCATTAACGGTCGTACCAAGCATGGCGTAATCGTCACGGCGAAGGCGGGCAAAAACGTTCGTCAAGTGATTTCAAATAAACAAAATGGTCTTTTTGCTTTAAAAATGGTGGTCAAGGATCAGTCAAAGGTGCTAGTGCAAGTCACTGGACTCAAAACAAAAACATTAAAAGTACCAGTAGCGTCAAAGCGTTAGAAAAGTGATGGGGTAGATCCGGCAGTCATGCTGCGGGTCTTTTTTTGCTAAAAAAAGCTTAAGCTTGCGGGTGATTGGTAGGCGGCGTGCCGTAAATAGCGTATGGTTAATTTGACTTTAAAAAAGGAGTCGTGAAAATAAACCATGTTAGTCGTTAGCTTGATATTAGTCGTTGGTTTGATTGGTACCGGGATTTTACGTTTTCGTTATCATTATCGGTTATCAATGGGGACGATTACCGAAACGGCCTTCGCATGTTCGTTGTTGAATATCGGAGTCTTTTTGTTTTTTGTCTTACTGGGACAACTCTCGGGTTCTGTCGTGACCGAGGCGTTTTATTTGCCGGTGTATCGGCTATTGCAAGGTGGGCTGATCCCACTGATTGGCTTAGGACTGTCAATCTATGGCATGGTTCGTGAAAAAGGACTGATGAATTGGTGGTTATTGCAATTTAATTTGTTATTTTTAATCTTTGACATTTTGTTAGTCTGGTTCGGCGGCTACGCAAACTGAGTTTGATATTGAAAAAGACCGCCTTATAGCAGGAAATTTTTTGAAAATTAATTACAAAATTTATAACTTTGTTGATAATCTTCACACTTTCTTCACAATTATATAATAGTATATACATGTACCTAATAATTATACACTTGTTCATTTTACTCCCCCAAAGTGGATGAACGAGTAAGTACAATCCCCCATATTGTACTTAAACCTAACTCTTTGGCCCTACTGCGACAAGCGGTAGAGTCATTTTTTATACCCATTTGTGGCAAATAATTTTCAAAAATAAAACGCTGCTATTGATAACCAAGACTTAGCTTGGTTACTTATAGCAGCTTTTTAATGAAATTGATTGGTAGAAAACTGTTTATAAAATTATTTGATACCGTATTCGGCATACCCTAATTGAATTTCTCCAGAAGACTTCATATTGTTGGGTGTACTTTCAAGGGCATCTTTTTCGGACATGCCGTTCTGTATCTTGTAGGCAACGGGGGACATACCATATTTGTTAATGAATCCAGTAAGTGTATTTTCATCCATTGAAATTGACGCGCCGTTAGTGCCTGTGGTGGGACTGGTGGCAGCAGATTCCGATGACTGGGCACTAGATGAACTGGCGACTACCGAGCTACTCTCAGAACTCGATTTGTTTGCTGCCATACTGGATGAACTGTTTGCAGCAGACTCGCTTTCAGAATTTGCTTGAGCAGTGCTTGTCGATTTAGCGTGCGCCAAACTTTCAGAGTTCGCTTTTTGCTTAGAACTTGCCCTTATTTTACTCTCAGATGCAGCGCGAGCTTTTTTCTTCTTAGCTGCGATGATACCGCTTGATTTTGAGTTGGTTTTACTGGATTTGGAAGTGGTATTTCCACAAGCAGCAAGTGTCAATGACGCAAGCAGTGTCGTAGCGATGGTTAATCCTTTTTTCATTGTTAGTCCTCCAAGTAATATTCCGTACACAATAATTATTATACAGATATTAGAATTAAATATAAGCCACAATTGGATTATATTTCACATATGCGAAATCGTGTAACTTGTTAATGGCTGCGGTAGAATTAAACAAAAGGGGTGAAATTGAATGCAAGTTGTTGATCGAGGGCTGAGTTGGCTATGGCGTGTTGGATTACTCATTGGTTTAATCATCGGGATTGTCTTGCCGCCTATGTTGTTACGGCTTGTGAATGAACTGAATGAAAATGAGGACTTTATTGGTTGGCAAATTGCGTTAGTAATTGTTTATTTCGCCATTTTTATTGTTGTAATTGTTGCAGCGGGGATGGCCTATCGACATTATAGTGGTGAAGTTCAATTGAAAAAATTACATCATCAAGATATTGCTTATGTTTTTGGTGGCTATCTGGCGATTTTGGTGAGTGAGGGGCTTTTTCAACTGATCAATCATTTGATGTATCAACAGAGCCAGACCCAGAACAATGCGGCCATAAAAAGTTTGATGAGCGGCAGCCCAGTTGCCATGTGGATGATGGCGATTAGTGCAGTTTTTTTGACGCCAATCGTGGAAGAGCTAGTATTTCGTGGGGTATTAACGAATTTATTCTTTAAACAGGAATGGTTAAAAATTGGTTTAAGTAGTCTGGTGTTTGGGAGTCTACATAGTAGCTCAACTTTACCAAGCTTTATGATTTACGTCACAATGGGACTGATTTTAGCAATGGTCTATCGGTTTTCTGGAAAAATACAGGATTCAATTATTTTACATTTTTTAATTAATGCCGGTGCGATGAGTATTATGTTAATTAGTCTATTAAATTAAAAAATCACTCGCAAATTTTTGCGAGTGATTTTAATTATACTTCGGTACCAGTGTAGTCAATCTTTTTAGGATCGGCATTTTTTATCCGCTCAGAAGCAAAATTGACGGTATCACGGGCGTTGTCATAAGTCTTTTGATCCATACCAAGTAATTCCATACATGAATTAACATGGTTAAAGATGTCCGTTTTAGCGTCGATTGCTTTTTGTGAAAGTGAAATATTCACTTGGCGTTCATCAGTTTCATCACGATTACGTTCGACCCAGCCTTGCGTCTGCATCCGTTTGAGCAGCGGTGTTAAGGTTCCACTGTCCAAATTAACATGTGAGCCTAATTCGCGTACGGTCATTGGGCTGTTTTCCCAAAGGGCTAAAAGCGTAATGTACTGCGGATAGGTAAGCTTAAATGGCGCTAATGCCTCAGCGTAAAAATGGTTAAAACGCTTGTTAGCCGTATATAGGGCAAAACAAAGTTGATCGTCCAGTAAAATATTCTTGGTTGGAGTTGCCATTAAACCAGCCTCCTTTTTCTTATTCTAGTATATTGTACGCAATTAATTAGGTGTTTGCAATATTTATTGCTTCTGGCAATAAAATAATTAAACTAATCTGAAAAGAGTATTAATTTAATACGGTTAATGCGTTGTCAAAAAAACTTACTAACTGGGTCTTCATTAGATTGCGGTTGTGGCACTTTTCAAGTAAAATTAATGTTAACAGGGGGTTACAGACATGTTTTTAACAACTGGTGATTTGCAACGGTCACATATGATTAAATCGGTCGTATCAGCAACCGAGCACTTGATGTTTCAATCGGATGAAATTGATCAATTTGAGCGGTTTGATGGCTTGATTGAAAAGGTCAAGCAAGATTTGATGGACAAAGCTGAGGCGCAGGATGGCGATGGTCTGATTTATGTCAATTTCAATACTGAAATCGCACAAGTGAGTGTGGCGCCACGTTATCTAATCGTGACTGGCTATGGGACAATCGTAAAACTTGCGGAATAGTTGATCATAAAAATGCGCCAGTCAATCTGGGTAGGTGATTGGCTGGCGCATTAATTGTCATTGAAGATGAGTGCAATCGGAATGTTGCGATGATAGTATAAAAAAAGTAATTCCGAGGTTTTGCCCATCGCAATTACTTTTTTATCCGAGTGACTACTTAGGGCGGTATGTGGGAATCGAACCCACGCGTGCCGGAGCCACAATCCGGTGCGTTAACCACTTCGCCAATACCGCCAGCAAGGTTGTTCAAATAACCAACAGAATCTAGTATACACTAAAATGTCGTGTTGTAACCCAATTCTGATGAATTTTCTGCAAATAAGTTGCTAAAAATAGAAAAAGGTTTATTTTTAACCCGACTTTCGCTATAATTAATTGTGTTGTTAAAAACCATTGCCCCAGTGGCGGAACTGGCAGACGCGCAGCGTTCAGGTCGCTGTATTGGCAACAATGTACAGGTTCGAATCCTGCCTGGGGCATAAAAGGTCACATTACGTGAAATTTTAAAAATAGGACTCCCGTTAAATCACCATTTAGCGAGAGTCCTATTTTTTTGTTTGTCCTAGAAAACATTACGTTTTAAATACTCGGTGCATATTTGGTACACAGTTTACGCCATGGTAAATAGAGGTTACAGACTGATTTATAAACCAGCGGCAAGACTTGTCTGTTTTTGAATCACAACTAGAATTAAATAAAAAGCCAGTCAATTCAAAGCAAATTGGCTGGCTTGCTGTTAATCAGTTTGTTTTGTGGTAATTGCGCCGTCTGGATAGACGAAATAACTGTGTAAAAAGTGTCCGCGCTGTCCATTGGTTGCTTTAGTAAAAGCGTCAACTTGATAATAATGATGGCCTTGACCATCAGTGTTGATACTTGGTAGGGCTTGGAACAGTTGATCTTGCGGATTTTGTAAGACTTGTTGAACTGCTAAGGCTGCCGCGTTGGCGCCTGTAATATGATCATTATCGGCTTGATATTGTTTGCCAGTGCGTTTTTTCGCACTAGCATCTTTAGCCTTTGCTTGGTCAGCCGCGGTTGCTTGACGATTGGCTGCGGCAATTTCGTTTGCTTTTTGCGACGTGATGGTCGGTTGAGCTTGTGCCGCACAGCCAGCAAGCAAACCGACGAGCCCTAAAACACTGACTAGTAAGACTGGCTTCTTCATTATAGTTCCTCCAGTCATTTGGTCTGGACTTGCGACAAACTTGGATAGGGACTCCGCTGAATCATTTGACGATCAACATGAGCCATGACAAAAATACTAATGACCAAGAGGATTGCTAATAAAAGCTTTTTCATATTAGGACCTCGTTTATTTCCAGTTAGGAACCCAAATAATTCGGTCGATCTCGGTTGGAACAACGCTAATTTGTTTGCCGGCATCTGGGCCTGCTTCAACTGCAACAATATAAGTTGTTGGTTCAGCTTCAACAGTCACAACCGAACCACGTTGACCTTTGACTGTATCAATTAAACTATAAAGTGGAATTTGGTTAGCTGGGATTTCCATTTCATATAACGTAAATTGTAAGAAGTAAGATTTTTGTCCGGTCTTAATCTGCAATGGTGTATCAATGGAGCCATAATCTGGCAAGCTACGATGATGCGCGTTGGGATCATTGAGGTAGTGCATTTCGTCCACTGCATCAATCGCCATCTTCCATTGACCACCAGTTAGATGGGTTTTGGAAGAAAGGGTCATGACGGAGTTAGCATAAATGTCAATGACATTGAAGGCTTCATTGACTTGCTTCTTAGGCAGGTAGCCGATGACGTAACCGTGTTCAGCGACTTTAAGTTCAACTCGTACAGACCGCTTGGCACCGTCAACTTCTTCGACCAACTGTACTTCACCAATGTTGGCATCTGCATCGACACGATATTTTTTGTCATATAAATAGTCCGCCTTAAGACCGGAGTCATTATAGTCATCATATGGTTTGAAATAACCGCGACGACTGGCATCAGCCAAGGCCGCTTCAAATTCCTTCTGATAATAATCCAGACCAACGACGTACGACCGGAAAATTGCCCGAGAATTAGCGTTAATTCGCCGATTTTGAGGGACACTGACCGGCTTGGGACCAGGTTTTAGTAATTTTTGTTTGTAGGCATCGTTCTCGTCCTTAAGTTGTGCCAACGCCGTATCTTGTTTCTGATTCGCTAAAGTCTGCCGGACCAAGCGTGTTCGGATGGATTTAAGCAAAGTTGCTTGTTCCTTAGCAGACTGTTTTAAATGGTGGACATGGACCAGTAATGCGATTAGAATAATGCCAAGGATCAGGCATCCCACGGCAAGGCCGAGGAGAATTTTTAAAGCTGTCATAAGTATTCACTCCAAGAATAAGTGCAAGTTAGGTTTCATTATAGTGGACTGCTAGATGTAACGCCAATATTGCGCTTGTCAGCGACCACTTAAATGAGTTATGATGTTTCTTAAATGACTTTTGGTTATTTATAAATTAGAAGAAACGGCGGCGAAAACGGTGCAGGTGTTGATAAAAATTTACCGGCGGTACCGATATTTTTGGAAATATGCAATTTTTGGCTTTATTGCCGCATTAGTGAATATCCTTGCTTTCTGGCTCTTGCATTCGGTTTTATTGGAACATTATTTGTTCTCAAATACGATTGCATGGGTGTTAGCGACGTTATTCAGCTTTTACGCCAATAAAACGGTGGTCTTTCGATCTAAATCAAAAAATTTATGGCATTGGTGCCAAGAGTTCGCCGGATTCATGTTAACACGGGGACTCTCATATCTATTTGATACTTTCTTAATGTTTCTCGGTATTTCAGTCTTGTTCTGGGCACCGATGCTCGTTAAAATTATTGATCAAGTTTTGGTCGGAATTTTTAACTATGGGACGTCGCGGCTCATCTTCATGGAACATAACCAAAAAATGCGGATGCGGCGTAATATTATGAAACGATTAAGTAATCGGAACGATTAGCGTTTGGCAATTTGCCAGACGCTTTTTTAGAACAAGTGACCAGCTAACAAATAGTGTAAGCCGAAGCCACAAATCACTGTTAAGACGATACCCGCAACCAATAGCATAATCAATTGCGGACTCAACCGACTTTCTTGTTTACGGGCAAAGGCAATTTCAATCAGGCCGATCGTGCCGATACCGAGTACTGCTTTAAGCAGGGTGAGCGCCCAAGCAGCGCCAAAAGTTTTGGTGCTGAGATACACACCACTAATAATTAATAGTAGATAACCGATGCGACTTAGAATCAGATAGCGGTTCGTCGCTTTGACAGAATGTCTCGTTAGACCCGCGATGACCATGACAAGGAGCCAGAGCCAACTACCAAGATGGATACTTAAAATCATTAAAACGCCTCCGTTCAACACTTCGAGTCTAATTTTAGCATGAAAGTGTTGCCCGGGGGCGTTAAGTTTTTATTTGGTTCGAGTTAAATTCTTTGCCTGAACGTAATTGACCAGTTCAAGCACAGTTTTAAAGCGATTAAATGGTGTCACGATGTGCACGCCATTAAAACGGTCACAGATCCCATCGATGAGTTCTTTGGCAATTTGAATACCAACTGCGCGTTCGTTGCCATCGATTTCTGCCTGTGCCATTCGATCAAGGACCGTCTTTGGTAGCCGGATGCCATGAACTTCGTGGTGCAAAAATTCAGCGTTGCGTTTGGAAACTAATGGCATCACGCCAACGAAAACTGGAATGTCAACCTGATTAGTAGCTAAGGCATCGGCTAGGGCAGCCACGTTTGCAAGGTCGAATACCGGTTGGGTAATGATGTAATCACAACCATAACTTATTTTACGTTCAATCGACTTAGTGGAAACATTGGTTCGATAGGCATTTGGGTTAAAGGCACCTGCCACCCGAAAATCGGTGGCTTGTTTTAAGGACTTGCCGGTAGGTCCAATGCCACTATTAAATTGTTTGATCAATTTGATCAGTTCCACTGAACGGACATCGCCGACCGAGGTGGCCCCAGGGAAGTCACCTAATTTTGCCGGATCACCAGTCACGGCGAGAATATCTTCGATACCAAGACTGTGTAGTCCCATGATTTCGGATTGCAAGCCAATCAAGTTATGATCGCGGGTGGTCAGATGCACGATGGGTGTAATGCCATAGGTCAATTTCAATTCGGCGGCAATCGTCGCGTTCGCAATTCGTACGGTAGCGAGGGAGTTGTCTGACAAGGTAATCCCGTCAACCCCAGCAGCCTTCAAGCGTTGAGCGCCTTTGAAAAATTTAGTAGTTGCAAAATCTTTCGGTGGGTCGAGTTCGACTAAAGCTGTTTTTTGCGTCGCAACTTTTTGTAAAAAGGTATGGCGACCAATCGTCGGGGCAAGTTGGGTCGTCTCAGGGACACTAGTTTGCCCAGCGTGGGCGACGATTGTGCGACTGTTTAAGCCACGCACGAGCGCCGCGGTATGCATCGGTGTGGTACCGCAGCAACCACCAATCAGGTTTAAGCCTAATTGGCGAAATCGTTCTGCGTATTCTTCGAAGTAACTGGGTTCACCATCATAAACGACCTGGCCATCTTGATCGGTACCGGGTAAGCCTGAATTGGGGTAAACGGCCAATTTGACATCAGCCGGAACTGCAAGATTTTCAAAGGACTGTGCCAGATAGTAGGGGCCGAGCCGACAATTGGTACCGACCACGTCAGCACCGGCTGCCGCTAACTGGGTGACGGCAGCTGCAAAGGTCGTCCCATCCCTGAGAACGCCTGGTGCTAACATCGACACATTTGTCATAACTGGCAAGTCAGTCTGTGCTTTGACTAATTTTAAGGCCGCTAACAGCTCTGGCAAGTCATAATAAGTTTCCAATAGAATCCCATCGAGTTGGCCCGTCGCCAATAGTGCCGTCAACTGTTCGGTCAAGCTGGCGGCAATTTCGGTAGTTGTTGCCTGCAAAACGGTTTGATCAGTGTCACCAGCGAGTCCGCCGATAGTTCCTAAGATGTAAACCGGATGATCAGCGCGCGCGCGGGCCTGTGCGGCAAGTTTAACTGCAGCTTGATTGATGGCTGCGACTTGGTCTTGCAAATCGTAGCGGGTTAATTTAAGCCGATTGGCAGCGTAGGTGTTGGTTTGAATCACATCAGCACCGGCACTAATGTAGGACTCGTGCACGCGTAAAATTGTATCTGGATGGGTTAAATTTAAATTTTCGAAGGCCGAGGAGATACCATAGTTTCCATATAAGAGTGTTCCCATGGCACCGTCTGCGACTAAGACCCGTTGTTGTAAAGCTTGTCGTAAATCCATAGTGACATCTCCTAACGCGTTGGGGTACTGAGCTGGGCTTGGATGGCATCACGAGCCGCCACCATGTTTTTCAACGCGGCTAAAGTTTCCGGCTCTTGACGAGTTTTGAGACCACAATCTGGGTTGATCCAAAATTGACGCGGATCGATGACGCGTAATGCGCGTTGGATATTAGCTTCGATTTCGGCAACGCTTGGGACTCGTGGGCTGTGGATGTCATAGACCCCGAGACCAATTTCTTGATCATAGCCATTCTGTTCAAAAGCGGAAATCAATTCGCCGTGGCTACGAGACGTTTCAATTGAAATGACATCAGCGTCGAGGGCCTTGATGGTATCGATGATATCGCTAAAATTCGAATAGCACATATGTGTGTGAATTTGAGTGTCATTGGCGACACCCGTGGTTGTGATTTTAAAGGAATAGACGGCTTCATCGAGGTAGGCTTGCCAATGTCGTTGCTTCAGCGGCAGGCCTTCACGCAAGGCTGGTTCGTCCACTTGAATGATTTTAATGCCCGCCTTTTCTAGATTTTGGACTTCTTGGCGTAACGCGAGCGCGATTTGATTTTGAACTTGTGCCTTTGAAATGTCATCGCGCACGAAACTCCAGTTGATAATCGTTAATGGTGCCGTCAACATCCCTTTGACCGGCTTATTGGTCAAGCTTTGGGCGTAAACAGATTCTGCAACGGTGATTGGCTTGGTATAGGCAACATCCCCAAAGATGACGGGTGGTCGAACACCACGGGAACCGTAAGATTGGACCCAGCCATTTTGTGTCGCATAAAAACCGGTTAATTTTTGCCCAAAATATTCAACCATGTCGGTCCGCTCGAATTCACCGTGAACTAAGACATCCAAGCCAAGATCGTTTTGTAAGGCAATCCAACGCTTGGTCTCCGCCTTGAGAAAGGCTTGGTAGTCGGCATCAGCAAGCTTACCTTTACGCCAAGCCGCACGTTTTGCCCGCACAGTTGCGCTTTGAGGAAAGCTCCCAATCGTGGTTGTTGGCAGTAATGGCAAGTGCAAACGGTCGTGTTGTAACTTGATACGAGTCGCAAATGGGGCTTGACGCTCAAAAGTTTGCGTTGGCAACGCTGCTTCAGCGGCGCGGACAGCCTGATTGTTACGATGACTGGAATGATTCAGCGCTTTGAGGTTGGCTTGGTTTCGGTCAAAGTCAGCTTGGACCGCTTGAATTCCTTGATTGGCAGCCTTAGTCAATACGGCTAACTCTTGTAACTTTTGGTCAGCAAAGGCCAGACCACCCAGCAAGACTGGATCGGCCTTGGTTTCATTGGCGGTGGTAATTGGCACATGTAATAACGAGTTTGCAGGCTGTAACCAGAGATGATCCGGTGCCGCAATCTGTTGTAAAGTTTGCACTAATTGGCATTTTTTCGTCAAGTCACTGGCCCAGATATTGTGGCCGTCAATGATGCCGGCAGCCAAAATTTTATCGGCTGGAAAGCCACTATTTTGTAAATGTGCCAAGTTTTCGCCATGGTCGTGAATTAAGTCTAACCCGATTGCCTGGACCGGAAACTGAACGATTTCATCATATAGATCCAAACTGTCAAAATAAGTTTGGAGTTCAATATTTAGTTCTGGAACAGCTTGATGCAACTGGGTCAATGCCGTGCGGTAAGGTGCGAGTTCAGCAGAAGCTGTCGTCTTGACCAGGGTGGGTTCATCAAGTTGCACCCATTTTGCTCCGGCGGCTGCCAGTTCTTGGAAAACTTGTTCGTAAAGTGGCAAGAGTTGGGGTAAAAGTTCAGTCAAAGCCACGTCATCTAAATACTCACCATGGCGTTTACCAAGCTTCAAGAAGGAAACCGGGCCTAAAATAACTGGTTTACCATCAATACCGAGCTCAGCTTTGGCTTCTTGGTAATAGCGTAACCAGCGATTGTCTAACAATTTAAAACTAACTTCGTCAAATTCTGGAACGATGTAGTGATAATTAATATTGAACCATTTCGTCATTTCTGCCGCGACGGCCGTCTTGGTGCCGCGAGCAATGGCGTAATAGTCGGATAAACTCAGCGCGTGATCAAAGTGACCAAAGCGTGCTGGCACGGCGCCAAACGCAGCCAAAGTATCCAGCACATGGTCGTAGTCTGAATTATCAGCAACCGGGATGACATCAACGCCAAGATTCTGTTCCTTTTTTAAGTTAGCGAGCCGTAATTTTTTGGCATTAGCATGAAACTCATCGTCAGTTAAACGGTGTTGCCAATAATGTTCCAATAGATGTTTCCATTCGCGATGTTCGCCTAAACGGGGATACCCTAAGTTACTGCTGATTACTGTCATACTGACCACTCCTTAATTTTGAAAGGTTAACTGCAACGACAAAAAAACGACAACTTCGCCTGAAAAGGACGAAGTTGCCGTTCGTGGTACCACCTTAGTTTATCAATACCTCGCAATATTGATCTTATCCCGTACATGTCATACGGTAGCTGGTTAACAGTAGCTGGCTGTCATCACCTGGCGTTTGCTCAGTGGTGCCGTTTAGAGGCCATTTTTCGGTAATGTCACACTCGCTTGGTTCACACTGGTCCAAGCTCACTTGGTAGCTGACAAGACTTACTTTCCTCGTCGAGACGTTGTCGTTATTTTTATGATTGCTTAGAAGGTACCACCGATTTTTGTCGACGTCAAATCAAATTCTCATTTAATTTGGCAATTTATCATCTTAAATTAATTTAATTGTTTGTGAAAATCGGTGTCAAGTCGTGCCAGCTGTAATGTTGATCTTAATCAAGTCAATCCGAAAAGAATTTGTTATCAGTTAATTAATTTTTTGAACCCAAGTTCAATCGGCCAATTTAGTTTTGACTGACAGTCCGCGAATTTAATTGAAAAAGGCTGGTCATAATTGGCAGTAAATTTGATCAAAATTTCGCTAAAACAAATACTTTTATATTTTGAGATAAATGACTAGTATTGCTCGGGTAAAGTTGTTATACTAACAAAGTTTGCTTGAGTGCTGGCGGGAAAGAAAACGGTTACCGAGTAACAATCTTAATCAATGAAAGGAGCGTAAAAATGAATGATTTAACGAAGGGGAAACCGTTAAAACTAATTTTTTGGTTTACGATTCCATTACTTATCGGAAATATTTTTCAGCAATTTTATAGCTTATCAGACACATTAATTGTTGGGCAGACGTTAGGTGTCAAAGCCTTAGCAGCAGTTGGCTCAACTGGGAGCGTGCAGTTCTTAATTATTGGCTTCGCACAAGGATTAACGGCTGGCTTGTCAATTTTAACTGCGCAGCATTATGGTGCTAAAGATTTTAAAGGTGTGCGGCGCAGTTTTGCAATCAGTATTGTGATTAGTTTAATTGTCGGGATTATTCTAACCATTATTTCTTTAATCTTTGTCGACCATATTCTCATTTTAATGCAGACACCCAAGGATATTATTAACGATGCACGAACCTTCTTACAAATCATGTTGGGTGGCATGTTAGCGCCGATTGCGTTTAACTTGCTATCAAATATCATTCGTGCGCTCGGGGATAGTCGGACACCATTGTGGTTTTTGATTGTAAGTTCGTTGATTAACATCGGCCTAGAATTGCTGTTTATCCTTAGTTTTCACTGGGGGATTGCCGGTGCTGGTTGGGCAACCATCTTGGCACAATTAATTGCGACATTGATGTGTGTCGTTTATATCATTGTTCGGGTTCCAATTTTGCATATTGGTCGGCGGCACTTCAAATTACGTCGTCCAGAAGTCAATGCCCACTTAAAAGTTGGGTTGCCGATGGCCTTTCAAATGTCGATTATTGCGATTGGGACCATTGTATTGCAAGCCGCTTTAAACAGTCTCGGGACAAATTCGGTGGCCGCGACGACCGCGGCACAAAAGATTGATCAGGTCGCAACCCAGCCACTCATGTCCTTTGGTGTCACGATGGCAACTTTTGCAGCCCAAAACTTTGGGGCCCATCAATATGATCGTATCGTCAAAGGGGTCAAACAGACGATGTGGCTGTCTGGTAGTTTCAGTGTCGCAGCTGGTTTGATTGAAATCATCTGGGGAAAGCAACTCGTTGGACTATTCGTTGGCCATCAAGACATGGCAGTCTTGAACTTGTCACAAACTTATTTTAATGTGATTGGGAGTACGTATATCTTGCTCTCAATGTTGTTCATCATGCGAAATACTTTGCAAGGGTTAGGACGAAGCGCAATTCCAACTTTGGCAGGCGCGGCTGAATTATTCATGCGGGTGTTTGCGGCATTAATCATGGTGCGACTATTCGGGTACACCGGGGCTTGTTCATCTGAACCGTTGGCTTGGCTCGGTTCGTGTGCAGTCCTATTGCCTGCTTATATTAAAGCGGTGCACGAATTACGTCATTTGGCTCGTTCTGAGCGGCATAATCAGGAAACAGTCACGCCAGTAGTCGAAACTTCTGTAAAAAATTAAAACTTTGGCTTGCAACTAAGGCGGTTATTTGATAATATTTGTTATCAATTTGAATAAGAAGGAGCTTTCTAATGACGGTAGAATTTAAAATTGGCGATTACGTCCAAGGTAAAAAGTTTGCTTCACTTGAACATGATTTTAAAGGTGAAATTGAAAAAGTATATGAAAACTCAGTCTTGATCTTAATCAAAGAATTCACGAAATCTGATGAACCAATTGTTAATGAATACAATCATCGTGCGGTGGTCCGTAAGGCGGATGCCAAGATGATTAAAGCAGCGCCAGCGCCCGTAGAAGTTCCAGAACCAGAAGCATAAATTTTAAAATTTAGCGATGACAAGGCAGAAAATATATGCTATACTATTTTCTGTTGTCAATGCGGGTGTAGTTTAGTGGTAAAATACAAGCTTCCCAAGCTTGAGTCGCGAGTCCGATTCTCGTCACCCGCTTAAACACCAAATCGGTCGCTAGTTACTTGAATATCAGGTAACTAGTTTTTTTATGCAAATTTTTAGGAGGGGTCTCATGCTAATTTTCAAAACAGCTGAAATTGATGATTTAACACCACGGCAACTACAGGCAATTTACAAATTGCGGGTGCAAATTTTTGTGGTCGAGCAAAATTGTGCCTACCAAGATGTTGACGACACTGACTTAACCGCTACTCATTTGCTGGGCACAAATGAGCAGGGACAGTTGGTTGCGTATGCACGATTGATGCGAGAATCAAATAATCAAGCACGTTTTGGACGGATTGTGGTGAGTGCTGCGGCGCGTGGTAATGGGAATGGTCAGGACCTTATTCGGCATGCGATTCAAGGAATTCGGCAGTTATGGCCGGCAACGAACCAAATTAACATTCAAGCACAACACTACTTGGATCGTTTCTATCGGTCATTCGGTTTCACACCGGTTTCGTCAGTGTATCTGGAAGATGGTATTCCACATCAGGATATGGTACTTAAGTTCTAAATATTGGACTCGTCATTGTTGGCGAGCCTTTTTTTAGCTTCACTTTTGGCAGCGCTTTAGCCACTGGATGAATAAGGAGTCATCTTGTTTTGTAAAACGTGTTAATTATGCTATATTTGAATTCGTTTTGTCGTTGAAGATTACTACGAGGAGGATCTGTCATGTCTAATCCTGATTTCATTGAAATTGTGAATGATCGTGAAAATAATCTTAAGAATGTGAGTCTACGTATTCCTAAAAATAAGCTGACGGTTTTTACTGGTGTTTCTGGCTCTGGCAAGTCATCAATCGTTTTTGACACCATCGCCCAGGAAGCTGGTCGACAGTTGAACAGCACCTATGATGCTTTTACCAGACTTTATTTGCCAAAATATCACCGGCCAGACGTCGATGAAGTTCATCATTTGTCGACGGCCATCGTGATTGATCAAAAACCAATCGGTGGCAATGCTCGTTCAACCTTAGGAACTGTCACGGATATTAATTCGATTTTACGGATTCTGTACTCACGGTTTGCCAAGCCACAATACGGAACTGGTAGTGATGCATTTTCATTTAATTCACCCACGGGAATGTGTCCAACCTGCGAAGGCATCGGTCAGACATACGTTGTCAATCGTGCCGCTATTCTTGATCAAAGCAAGTCGTTAAATGCCGGAGCAATTCAGTTACCTGGTTATGGTAAAACCACCTTTATGTTCAAGGTGTTGGCTGCGACTGATTGGTTTGATATGGACAAGCCGATTGTTGACTATGAAGCCGACGAACTGGCACACCTTTTAAATGGTGAGAAGAAAGTGACAGTACAGTATAAAAATTCGGTGTTGGATGTCAACTTTGAAGGGGTCGAGCAAGGCTTTTACCGTCAGAATTTGAAAGTCGGTAAGGGTGTCAGTGAGAGCGCTCGTAAACGAATTCAGAAATTTGCCATTATGGCACCTTGTCCGGATTGTAACGGTCAGCGCTATCGTCCCGAGGTATTAGCTGCTAAAATCAATGGTTACAATATTTTCGACTTGACCGATATGCAACTTACTGATTTGCAAAAAGCTTTAACTGATTTTACCGCACCAGCCATGGCTAATTTGGTAGCGGAAGTTCAAGCACGTGTGGCTGGCTTAATTGGTATCGGGTTAGACTACTTAAGCTTGACTCGTGAGACAACGACACTTTCAGGTGGGGAGTCCCAGCGGGTTAAAACGGTCAAATATTTATCGAATTCTTTGACCGACTTGCTCTATATTCTGGATGAACCCAGTACTGGCCTACATCCACGGGATGTGCATCGCTTAAATGAGTTGTTACTAAAGTTGCGCGATAATGGCAATACGGTGCTCGTTGTTGAACATGATCCAGACGTGATAAAAGTGGCCGATTTCATTGTGGATATGGGCCCCAAGGCAGGGGTGCATGGTGGTGAAGTCACGTTTACCGGAACTTATGCGGCGTTGCTTGAATCTGACACGTTAACCGGGCAATATCTTAATCGTCACTTGCCGATTAAGGAGAGTCCACGTCAGCCCAACGATTTTTTAGTTAGCCAGCCAAGTGAGCTGCATAACTTAAAGTCGGCAGTCTTAAAGATTCCCAAAGGGTTGTTTACTGTGGTTACTGGTGTTGCCGGTTCTGGAAAAAGCACGTTGGTTGAGCAGGTCTTTGCCCACGAACACCTAGAAGCGATTCAGATTACTCAGACTGGCTTACACACGAATAGCCGTTCAAACGCAGCGACTTACCTTGGGGTATTGAGTGAGATCCGCAAGTTATTAGCAACTGCGAATGACGTGAGTGATAGTTTGTTTAGTGCTAACTCGAAGGGTGCTTGTCCTAAGTGTGGTGGTAAGGGTGTCTTAGAGTTGAACTTGTCATTTATGGAAAATGCGACCATTACTTGTCCACTTTGCCATGGTGGCCGTTTTGACTTGGCCGTTTTGAAGTACCATTATCAAGGTAAAAATATTCAAGAAATTATGGCACTGTCAATTGAAGATGCGCTGGACTTCTTTAAAGGCACGAAGATTGCGACTAAATTGGCACATCTCCAAACGGTAGGGTTGGCTTACATTACATTGGGACAACCACTCAGCACATTATCTGGTGGTGAAGGCCAACGGTTGAAAATTGCCAAAGAGTTGACCCATCGTGGTCAGTTGTACATTTTGGATGAGCCAACAACAGGGTTACATCCATCTGATATTGAGTTAATTATCGGGATTATTAATGATTTAGTTGATCGTGGCAATACAGTGATTGTGATTGAACATAATCTGGACATCATGCGAAGCGCTGACTGGCTGATCGATATTGGCCCAGATGGCGGTGAAAATGGTGGCGAAGTCTTGTACGAGGGCCTGGTTGCTGGCATCAAGGCCGTTCAGAATTCGGTCACAAGTAGGTATTTGTGATTGTTGCAGAGCAGCTAAGGTTGTCGATAATTTAAAATGCTTCAGTCGGTAGTGATTAGTAAAATAGTTTTACAAAATCGTTTTAGGCATATGCTTAAAACGATTTTTTGTAGCCGCGATTGGTTGAACTAACCGGGGAAAGCAGTAGACTGAAAATAATTACTGATGATCGTTTAGAGGAGGATAACTGATGACCAAAACAACCCAAGTTTTACCCCAAGAAGAGATGCAGACTGTGGTACAACAACTCAAAATGGTGGGATCAACTGTTGACCCATCACCAATTGTGGCACTTAAAATTGGTTTTGAAAATGTAGAAGTTATTTTAATCTCAGGAACGGCTGTACAAGAGTTGACGATTGTTCCGGAAAAATTGGTCACGGAAGAACCTTGTCTGGCAGGCTTTCAATTGAAGTTAGCAATTGATCAGATTCCTGCTAAGGACATCGAACGGTTGCAAGAATACGAAGATATTGTCGATATAACAGTGATCACGCAACACCAGACGGTCAAATATAATACTTCGTGGTCGCCGTTGTCTGATCCGTTCGCAGAAAATGGCAATCAGTTTTGTACGCTGACAACAGGACAGTTAGAAATTGCGACTAAAATCAGACGGTTTTATGACTGGTCCGAAATTTTAGTTGCTGCCGAGAGTCCGGAAAACAGGCAAGAAATGGGTATGACGTTAAGTGATAAAACACCACATTCTGTGGATGAGTGTCTTAGCCGATTGCGCAATACCGTTGAAACGATGCAGACCAGTCAAGCCGAACTGGTCTCAACCGCCTATTTGGTCGTTCGACACACGCCATCGACCTTTTCGGCGTGGACGCCGGTTATTTTTCGGCCAGATCAGGTGGGGGAAAATGGTCATTATTTTAATGGGATCGAAGCTGTCCCATATCCGAAGTTGTTGTCCATGCAGGTTCAAGTTGAGACCACTGGCTTTTTTTGGCAAGGTATGGCATGGTTGTCTCATCAAATTACATTGCATGGTGTTGATGAAGTCACTCGCCAAGCATACCGAGATTGATCGGCATCGTGGTACGAATGAGTTATCACCTGCGCATGACTAGTCAAAAGGCATGAATTCTGTTATACTAACGCTTGTTAAAAAATTCGTCTAATGAGAAAGAATAGTAAGTCAGTTAACCTGTTAAGCGAGTCTGGGAAGATGGAAGCCAGATCAGTCAACTGAGTGAAGCGCGCTTTTGAAGACAACCAGATAAATAATAAGTGGATATTATATCAATTAGAGTGGTACCGCGGGAATTCTCGTCTCTTACAGGTTTTAGGACTATGTAGGGGACTTTTTTTGTCCAGTGACCACATGAAAAAAATTCAGGAGGAAAATATGGATTACAAACAACAAGTGGCAGATGCTTTAGCACCAGCCTTGCCAGAGTTAGAAATGGCAGATATCTTAGCCAAAATTGAACAACCAAAGACGTCAAAACAAGGCGACTTAGCTTTTCCAACGTTTACGTTAGCCAAAATTATGCACAAAGCACCACAAATGATTGCCGGTGACGTGGTTGAAAAAATTGATCAGACAAACTTTGAAAAAGTCGTTGCGATGGGACCTTACGTCAACTTCTTCTTCAAAAAAGCTGATTTTTCAGCCGATATCTTGGCACAAGTAATCACGAATGATGCGCATTTTGGTGATGCCAAATTGGGCAATGCCGGTCAAGTGCCAATTGATATGTCTTCACCTAATATTGCCAAGCCAATTTCCATGGGGCATTTGCGCTCAACCGTGATTGGAAATTCATTAGCTAATATTTTGACAAAAATTGATTACAAGCCCGTAAAAATCAACCATTTAGGCGATTGGGGCACTCAATTTGGTAAGTTGATCACTGCCTACAAAATGTGGGGGAGCGAAGCTGAAGTCAAGGCTGACCCCATCAACAATCTATTGAAGTATTACGTTCGTTTCCATAAAGAAGATGTCGATCATCCAGAAATGGACGATGAAGCGCGCGACTGGTTCAAAAAATTGGAAGACGGCGACGAAGAAGCCTTAGCATTATGGAAATGGTTCCGTTCAGAATCATTGAAGGCGTTCAAGAAGATTTACAAACGATTAGATATTGAATTCGATTCCTTTAAAGGGGAAGCCTTTTATAATGATAAGATGGCTGAAATTGTGGACATCTTGGAATCAAAGAACTTGTTACACGAAAGCCAAGGAGCCGAAGTTGTTGATTTAAGCAAGTATGACTTGAATCCTGCTTTGATCAAAAAATCTGATGGCGCAACGTTGTATATTACCCGTGACTTAGCGGCTGCGGTTTATCGGAAACGGACGTATGATTTCGTCCAATCCTTGTACGTGGTTGGCAACGAACAAACTAACCATTTCAAGCAACTCAAGGCTGTTTTAACTGAGATGGGCTTTGACTGGGCCGATGAAATTCATCATATTCCATTTGGTTTGATCACGTCTAATGGTAAGAAGTTGTCGACTCGGAGTGGCCGGGTTATTTTGTTGGACAAGGTGTTAGATGACGCGGTTGCTTTAGCTCATCAACAAATTGATCAAAAAAACCCTGATCTAGCCAACAAAGATACGGTTGCTGATGCCGTTGGGATTGGCGCGGTAGTCTTCCATGATTTGAAGAACGAACGGATGAATAGTTTTGACTTCAACCTGGAAGAAGTGGTGCGCTTCGAAGGTGAGACTGGGCCTTACGTACAATATGCCCATGCCAGAGCCGAAAGTATCTTGCGTAAGGCTGGCAACCCAGACTTAGCTGCTGACGGTCATCAATTGAGTGATCCAGCTGCTTGGGACACCTTGAAGTTATTGAGCGAATTCCCAGCAACGATTGTTCGAGCTAGTGACGAATACGAACCATCAGTGATCGCGAAGTATGCCATTCATTTAGCAAAGGCTTTCAACAAGTATTATGGAAATACCAAGATTTTAGTTGAAGATGATGAGTTGAACGCTCGTTTAGCTTTGGTTAAGAGTGTCAGCATCGTCTTGAAGGAAGCATTACGTTTGTTAGGGGTTAAAGCACCTGACGAAATGTAGGTCATTAAATTAGAGCGACTTGGTCTTAACTGACGAGGTCGCTTTTTTTGAGTTGACAGGTTGCAATCGCTTACGTATAGTTGAATCACCTTGGTGTAATTGCCTGGAGAGTAATAGGAAAGCGACGCGATGAAACGATGAACGATATTTTGCATCGAGTTAAGGTTAATCGGGGGATTGTCGTAGCGCTATTAGGGTTATTATATGTCTTTGCTAAGATGCCGCTGATGACTTTGGTGAGTGTGGGTCTCGCTGGCGGCCTGATCGTGCGCACGTGGCTCACGAATTCACAACGGCAGGTCAAGTTAGGGCTGAGTGCTGCTTATATCGGTGTGATGGTGTTTCAGTTAGTGTTTAATGCCATGGTATTATTTCCAATGCGCGGTTGGACGGCGTTATATTATCCAACTAAGCTAGTGGCGTTAGCACTGCTATTATTACCATTGTTGGTGGAACGGTTTGTGATTGTACAGCATCAAGACGATTTTTATATGCCATCCGCCGCAGATGTTAGTGCCATTAGCTTTGCAGAACTACGACGCAACCGGGATCGGGTTAAAAAGAGTTTGCGACAAATGTCAAAAATGTCGCAGAGTATGTCGATGGACCACTTGAAAACTGTCCTGAACGATTTACCACGGCATAGTGCCACCCGCTATATTAACCACGGAACGCTAACACCGGCCTATTTTGAAGATGCAACGGCCACGTTAGTTGATGAAGGTGTCTATATCGTGGTTTCCAATACTGGGAGTCCTGCGAGTGAAATTATCTCGTCTTTTACTCAAAAACAGTACAATCATGTGTCGTTAGCATTTGATCACGATTTGGCGACGATTCTGAGTTACAACGGTGGCGACAATGTTTATCCACCGGGGATGAATGCCGAGAACTTGGCCTTCTTTCATCAGAAACCAGATGCATCGGTCTTAGTCTACCGCTTGCCGGTCACCCGCTCTCAGAAACAAGCCATGATTGACAAAATTGCCGAAATTAACCGTGAAGGCAGTGCTTATAATATGGTCGGACTAGTCGCAAAACACTCTTATCGACCCAACATTATGTTCTGCTCACAGTTTGTCTATACGATGTTGAAATTAGCTGGCGTGGCGTATTTTGACAAAGCACCTGGTGAAGTTCGACCGACAGATTTTATTGAACTCGATTATTATAAAAAAGTTCAGTTTGATTATGAGATTACTTTTTAACAGATCAATTTTGACGACACTCACAATCGTAGCTCGGAAATTAACTCAATGTTTCCGAGCTTTTTTAGCCAAAATAGACGTTCCAATCGTGTCAGATTAAGGCTAAACAGATGATGTGATAACCCAAGCTCACGCAATGTGGGCTTTTTTGTTTGGCAACTTTCAAGACTAAAACGTCGCCAACCACTTTTTAGCGGTTGGGTGCTAAGCTGACGATAAGTTGGGTTAGTCCGTAATTTGGTGGGGGCGTGAATATGAGCTATTTAGCATTAAATGACATTCATAAATCTTATTATATCGGTAAAACAGCCTATCCAGTCTTAAAAGGGATTGATTTAACCTTTGAACTGGGTGAGTTTGTCACGATTCTGGGGGAATCAGGTGGCGGTAAATCCACGTTAATGAACATCATTGGTGGACTCGACCGTGATTTTGACGGGACAGTGAGTGTGCAAGGCAAGGTGTTGGATCATCATCATGACCGCCAACTTGATCGGTATCGCCGTGAAACGGTCGGTTATATTTATCAAGCCTATAATTTAATTAGTCATTTGACCGTTTTAGATAACGTCATGTTGTCGCTTGATATGACCAAGCTTTCACATCAGGCCAGAATGAAACGGGCGCGAGGATTACTTAATCAAGTCGGACTAACGGATCAGCTAAAAAAATATCCCAGTCAGCTTTCTGGTGGGCAAAAGCAGCGGGTTGCGATCGCACGGGCGTTGGCGAGTGATCCGCAAATTATTATCGCGGATGAACCAACCGGTGCTTTGGATGCGCAGAATACCATTGAAGTTTTAGCTATTTTGAAAAGGATTGCTGCTAACGGCCGTTTGGTCATTTGTGTGACGCACTCAGAAACGGTCGCTCAGGCAGGGACGCGGATTGTTCAGTTAACGGATGGCAAAATAACGGACGACCAGGTGATTCAGGCGGTGTCAAAGCCGACCAAGTCGCAACGCACGAAGTTATTAGCGCGGCCGTTACCGTGGCGAATTTCAATGACGACTGCTTTTAAACATTTACGGCATACCTGGAGTTGGAACACGCTGATTGTATTAGGAACCGCGATTGGCTTATTTGCGGTGATGCTTTTCAATGGCTTGGGTAATGGATTAAAGGGTTATATCAATCATCAAATTAATTCAATTGTTGATCCGCAGTCGATTACGGTTATGCGCTATGTGAATAGTGCGAAGGCCCAAGAAGAACAGTTCGCAGCTCAAGCCGATCCCGGTGAAGCAGGGAGTGTGGCTGCCCACATGCCGACTTTTTCTGTGGGTCAGGTCACAGCCCTTCGAGAACTCGCTCATGTGGTGAAGGTGGAGCCTGGAATTGCGGCGAGCGATGCAATGATTACGATTGGTAAGACGAGTTATTCCGCGCCACAGTTGACGACTTGGACGAGTACGGAGCAAGTTTCAACGTTAAAAGCAGGGCATGTTGCGGGTGATAACCAGATTGTGCTTGATAAACGATCGGTTGCGCAGAAATGGTCTCCAAAAGATTGGCGGAGCTTACTTGGTCAAAAAGTCAATGTGGCTTATCAGACGTTGAATAGTCAAAATCAGTTAGTCACCGTTCAACGGCAGCTAACAGTTGCTGGAATTGCTGATTCGCCCACTGGCGAGGGACTAAATGCGGTCAATTATGCGACGATGCAGTCGATGCGCGCAGCCGCCAAAGTTACGACCCAGCCAACTTTTGTCACCGTCCGTATCAATGGGCGCAAGCAAAATGAAGACGTTGTTAGCGCAATTAATCATGTGAAGACTGGTGGCAAACAACAATTTGCCGCGACCAGCATTTCATCAGCGCTGACTAATGTGAACACCTATGTCAACTTGGCAACGGCTATTTTGGCAGCAATTGCTGGGATTTCACTCTTAGTTTCCGCCTTGATGATTATCGTCACGATGTTTATGTCTGTCAGCGCGCGGATGAAAGAGATTGGAATTTTACGGTCACTGGGGGAGAGTCGGCGTGATATTCGGCGATTATTTACGAGTGAAGCGTTGATGCTCGGCGTGTTCAGCGCCACGTTAGCAACTGGACTAGCTTACGGGCTTGGTTTTTGGTTAAATCACGTCCTTTACCGTATTGCCGGTTATAATTTAGTTCAGATCAAAGCCACTAATGTGATGAGTATTTTTATAATTGCGCTGGTGATTGCCTGGTTAGCAGCCATTCTACCTGCTCGTCGCGCCGCACGATTGAATCCAATTACCGCGTTAGCAACCGAATAGTTTTTTTGAAGATTGTGTTAGTCAAATAGACTCAAAAGAAAACCATGTACCTACCAACTTGGCGATACATGGTCTTCTTTTGAGTCTATTTCGTCGCAACTAACGCCGCGATATCAATCTTTTTCATTTTCATCATCGCTTGTATTTGTCCGGGTGTTTGTGTTAATTCAGCCATATTTTCAGGAACAATTTGCCACGAAACCCCAAATTGATCTTTAACCCAGCCACATTGTTCCGCTTCAGGAACATGTGAGAGCTTATCCCAATAATAGTCAATTTCAGTTTGATCGGCACATTCGATGGTGAACGAGACGGCCTCATTGATTCTAAAAACGGGACCGCCATCTAAGGCCGTGAACTTTTGACCATTTAGTGTGAAAACGGCGGTCAGGACTTTCCCAGTCATGCCAGCGAAATGGTCGTCAAGCTGACTGTCGGGATAACGGGTAATCGAGTCGATTGAGGCGTTTGGAAAAACGTCAACATAGTAATTGATGGCTGCTTCACAATTGTTGTCAGCAAACCAGAGACTTGGGACAATTTTATTCATTAGAATCCTCCAATGGTATCGATTTTTAAATAGTGTAGCGGAAATTGAAAACGAATACAAGGATTAGCGCGCGTAAGGTCGATAAGTCCGGTGCTTGGTTTCGTATTCAGTTAGCTTGGCAATTTTTCCAGCATTAAAATCAATTACTGAAACACCGTCAAAGGCAGAGATCGTTTGTGTCTTAGCCTTAAAAAACCACGTTACCACGACACAGTGGTCATTAACGGGCAAAATTCGTTGAATATCCCAAGCCAACACTGTTTGGACGGTCAGTTGATGGTCGATCCACGGCTGGATTTCGGTAAGTCCCTCATAAGTTGCACCGTAACATTCGCGATAGGCACAATCAGCTGTAAAGAAGGTTGTCAGTGCTGGAAAGTCCCTGGTGAGCCAACAATTAAAATACTGACGAATCAGGTGTTCGTTTGGTGACATCAGTTTTGCCTCCTACCGGAAAGTTTTGTTCAATTAATTGTGTGAGAATTCGAATGCCACGCTCAAAACGTACGGTCGATTCATAAGAAAAACTCAACCGAATAAATTGGTTCGGTCGAAAATCATAAATGTTGCCAGGGTTAAATAAGACATTTTGTGCGGTTGCCATATCGAATAATTTTGGAATGTTGATCTGGTCTGCCAGACGTATCCAAAGGTAGAAACCACCAGTCGGCGCTTGCCAGGTCGCAATGCCGTGACCCCAGTACTTTTGCAAAATGGCTTGCGCAGCCGCAGCTTTTTTAGCCAAGACCGCCCGAAAATTAGCTTGATAAGTCTCATAATCAGGATCAGCTAGAATTTCTGCTAAGACGAGTTGGGAAAGCGAACTGGCACCGTAGTCAGTTTGCATGCGCACATCCGTTAAGCGGTCGATCACGGGCTTTGACGCAACGGTCCAGCCAAGTCGAAGGCCGGGGGCTAATGATTTAGAGATGCTGCCAAAATAAATGACGTTACCTGTCGTGTCCAGTGCTTTGAGTGGTTGTGGTGGCTGTTCTTCGAACCAAACATCCTGATAGGCGGCGTCCTCCAAAATTGGCATTTGATGTTCTTGTGCGTAGGCCAAAACTTGTTGACGGCGTTCAGCGCTCATGACAATTCCAGTCGGGTTGTTAAAGGTCGGAATGGTATACATGATTGCTTGTGAATCGGCGGCTGGGGGCGTTAATTGCCAGTAGGCCATTCCTTGATTATCCATGGGAACACCAGACAAGTGGGTGTTGGCTGATTGAAAGACCTGCAACGACTTGACATAAGTTGGTGCTTCGGTATAGATCGTCGCATTTTTTGGAAAAAGTGATACCGAGACGAGTTGCAGTGCCTGCAATGAGCCAGAGGTAATTAAGATATTTTCTGGTTGGGTCTGAATACCGACCTTTGCTAGGTGTCGGGCGATTTGAGACCGCAGTGCTAGGATACCAGCTGGCTCGGTATAGTTAAGGCTAGTCAAGTTAGCGCCCAGTTTAGCAAAGGCTTTTTGAAATAGGCGACGCGGAAACTGTTCTGGGGCAGGTTCTCCAGTGCTCAACCGAATCACATCGTCAGTTTCAAATTGATTGATTTTTTGAATCGCGTGAGTATTGGGCTTGAACTGCCCGGCATGCACATATTGAGCCCAATTGACATGCTCAGCGAGTAAACTCGACCAATGATTCCCAGAAACCATCATTCCAGAGCCTTGGTTGCTCGTAATCAAACCAACGGCGATTAACTCGTCAAGGGCAGTGATCAGGGTACTACGATTCACGCCAAATTGCGCGGCTAGCTTGCGTTGGGCCGGAAGTTTAGCACCCATTGGCCAGTCACCACTAGCAATGGCTTGTTGAAAATAATTGGTAATTTGTTGATAGATTGGTGTCGCCGCTGTTTTATCGGGATGCCAGTCAATTTTGAGTTCGGTCATCTGTAACCCTCCTAAATGGTTGGTTGAAAAAGTCTGAATTGGTTGGGGACAATTAATCTTGATTCCATTATAATCATCTCATGATTTAAAGCCAGTCAAGTGATATTAATTTATTTGTGACTTAATTGGTTGGATGGGAGTTGAAAGAATTGCTGAGGGTATTTTTGCAAGGGTTGTTATTTGGGGTGGCGTATATTGCGCCAATTGGTATGCAGAATTTATTCGTGGTTTCAACTGCGATTGAACAACCTCTGAAGCGGGCGTTACAAGTGGCACTGATTGTCATTTTCTTCGATACCTCATTATCGCTAGCGTGTTTCTATGGTGTTGGCAAGTTGTTACAAACAACGCCATGGTTAGAGTTAGCCGTATTGCTGGTCGGAAGCTTACTTGTTTTCTACATTGGTTGGGGGTTGGTTCGTCAGAAAGCGGTAGAAATGGGAACTATGGCGACGAGTTTTTCCTATAAGGCGACGGTCGTCACAGCATTTTCAGTCGCATGGTTAAATCCACAAGCCTTGATTGATGGTTCCGTGTTACTTGGGGCTTTTCGGGTGTCATTGCCGTCTGAATTGACGCACTTCTTTATGTTAGGTGTGATTATTGCTTCTATTATTTGGTTTATTGGGCTAACTGGGCTGATTAGTAAGTTCAAACACTTAATGCAGCCGAAAGTATTATTGTGGGTAAATCGAATCTGTGGCGTGGTAATTATTTTGTACGGTGTTAAATTATTGGCAACGTTCGCGACAAAAATATAGTTGCAGAGTGGCGTCACAATCGGTATGCTAGTCGTATTGGATTTTTAGCAGAAGGGAACGATTAGCACATGCAAATTGCCGGTTTTGGCGTAGAAGCCTGGTTAAATGAAAATGAGAGAACTGCAACCACCGACATCAGTCAGAGCTCAATTGCCGCGTTAACGATGCAAGAGGTTGTTGATCTGGATGGGCAACACGGGCAGCATTTTTATCAGCAGTTGAATCAATTGCGACTAGACTATGGTTGGATTGAGGGGTCGCCCACTTTTAAAAAGTTGGTGAGCAAGTTGTATCAGCACGTCCCAGCAACCAACGTCTTGCAAACGAATGGTGCGACCGGCGCCAATCAATTAGCAATTTATAGTCTGATTGAGCCTGGAGACCAGGTGATTGCTCTGTATCCAAGTTATCAGCAACTATACGACATTCCTAAGTCACTTGGTGCGACGGTTGATTATTGGCATATACATGAATCCAATCAGTGGCTACCAGATATCGAAGAATTCAAGCAATTGATTCGCCCAGAGACCAAAATGATCTTGTTGAACAATGCGGTTAATCCGACCGGGAGCTTGCTCGATGCTGAGCTGTTAAAACAAGTGGTCGCGTTGGCCAGAGAAGTCGGTGCCTATGTTTTGGCGGATGAGGTCTATGAGCCATTAGACGGTACTCCGTTCGTTTCAATTGCTGATTTATATGAAAAAGGAATTGCAGTCAATAGTCTGTCAAAGACGTATTCGGCACCAGGTGTTCGGATTGGCTGGACTGCCACGCAGTCAACCGTGTTAGCGGACTTATTTCGCAAATATCGAGATTACACCATGATTTGCGGTGGGGTGTTTAACGATCAGCTCGCGATTCTTATTTTGCAACATCGGCCAGAAATCTTGCAGCGTAACCGTGGAATTGTTAAGCGCAACCTTAAAATTTACACTGATTGGGTCATGCAAGAACCACGAGCTAGCTTGATTGTGCCTCATGGGATTTCGGTTTCTTGTTTGAAATTAGATTTGCCGGTAGATGATGAAACGTTTTGCCGGCAGCTCTTGTCCGAAACTGGGGTGTTGTTAGTGCCAGGATCACGCTTTGATCTTCCCGGACATGTGCGTCTGGGTTATTGTACCCAGACCGAGACACTTGAACGTGGGCTAACGAAACTGAGTACTTACTTGCGCCGGTTTGATGCTTAAAAATTAATAGTTATGCAATTTGTTAGTCGATTTATACAATCATATGAGGTATAAATCGGCTTTTTTTGCGTGGAATCGTAGTTTACCGAGTGAATATTTGCTATAATAGGCTCATAATTTATCAGGGGAGGTTTCGCGAATGAAGAAGACTGATCGGCAGGCAGCCATTGAACAATTGATCAATCAGGTCCCAATTGCTACACAGGAAGAATTGATGGCCCGTTTAAAGGCTGAAGGCATTGCCGCGACGCAGGCCACGATTTCGCGAGATATTCGTGAAATGCAAATCGTTAAGTCACCGGACGATCACGGTCGCGCACGGTATACGATTTTTAAAGCTAGCACGCAAAATGAACAGGATCGACTCTTCGAAAATTTACATGATGTCGTGACTGGGGTAGATCGGGTCGAATTTATGACGATCATACATACCCTGCCCAGTAACGGGAATTTGTTAGCTGCAATTATTGATGATTTAAATTTGCCTGAAGTGAGTGGGACATTAGCTGGGCACGACACGATTTTTATAGTGAGCCCAAGTGTGGAAGTTGCCAAATCACTGCACAAGTTGCTAATGGCTCATGTTCAAACGGATGACGACCTATAATATGAAAAGACACCTTATTACAGGTGCCTTTTTTGCAATTGTCAATGTATGAGGGTATAGTTGACCTATCTAATTGGTTATGGTGGGAGGTGTCTTAAATGAAGTATACGAAAAAGCAAGCCGAACGAAAGAATCAGAAGCAACGAGATGCAACTTTCGAAAAGTTCAAGAAGCAACAAAATGAATTGAATGCCAATCGGCGCGGCGTGCGTCGGAAATAAAGCTTGAGACAAATTGGTCTCGGGCTTTTTTAGTCTGATTTTTGAAGATTTGGTCAAGGTTTCGTTCAGTCACTTGGTTTAATCGGATTTATGATACAATAATTGCAACGATTAAGACAAGTAACCGGTGATTGCGGCTGAACGACGATGCCAGCTTGCAAGTTTGATACCGATTACTGAACAAGGGGAAGATTATGCAAAAAAATGGTTTTTGGGCCACGATCAAAGATGGGTTTCACGTCGTTGGTCAATGGTTAAAGCCTTACTGGCAAAGATTTTCAGCTGTTTTTGGTCGTCAGTGGCATCGACTACAATTAACGCGATGGCTAATTATTGCTATTTTAAGCTTGATTTTAGTAGTTAGTGCTTATTTGACGTTTGAGGCTAAAACAGCGAAGGTCAGTAATTTACAGGCTGAATTAGAAAAAACGACCGAAATCTTCGATAAAGATAATCAAAAAGCAGGTTCGTTGTACTCCCAAAAAGGGACCTATGTTCATCTAAGCTCAATTTCAACGAATTTACAAAATGCCGTGATTTCTACTGAAGACCGTAATTTTTATCACGAACATGGTTTTTCGGTCAAGGGGATTGGCCGTGCAGGCGTCCTGTTTGTGTTGAATAAAGTGTTAGGCCGCGACTATATTAGTGGTGGTGGGAGTACCTTGACCCAACAGTTAGTCAAGAATGCTTACTTGACGCAGCAACAGACGTTTAGTCGTAAATTGCGTGAAATCTTCTTATCGATTGAAGTTGAAAATGTTTATAGCAAGAGTGAAATTCTCGCCATGTATTTGAATAACGCTTACTTCGGGCATGGTGTCTGGGGGGCAGAAGATGCGGCAGAGCGTTACTTTGGCGTGCACGCTTCTGAGTTGAGTGTTGATCAGGCCGCGACTTTAGCCGGAATGTTGAGTTCGCCAAGTGGTTACGATCCGATTACACATCCCGCGGCCTCAACGAAGCGGCGTAATATTGTCCTCAATAACATGGTTAATAATAAGAAGTTAAGTCAAACTGATTATGAGTTGTATTCGAAAAAAGCCATGACGTTAACAGATAATTATCATTATGATAGTGGCTATAATTATCCCTACTATTTTGATGCGGTTATTAGTGAAGCTATCAAAAAATATGGTTTGACCGAAGCAGAAATTATGAACCGTGGCTATAAAATTTACACGTCCTTAAATCAGGATGATCAAACCCAGATGCAAAATTCGTTTAAGAATAGTAGTTTGTTCCCAGCAGATGCGGATGACGGTACGAAAGTTCAAGGTGCATCGATTGCCGTTGATCCTTCAACTGGTGGTGTGTTGGCCGTAGTTGGTGGTCGTGGGACCCATGTTTTCCGGGGCATTAACCGCGCAACTCAGATTTCACGGCAACCAGGATCGACGATTAAACCGTTAGCGGTCTATACGCCGGCATTGGAGAGCGGTTATACCTACGATTCCAAATTATCGAATAAAGAGCAGACCTTTGGTGGTAATAAATATGCGCCTAAAAACTATAATGCGGTTTATACGACCTCTGTGCCAATGTACTCCGCTTTGTCACAGAGTATGAATATTCCAGCGGTCTGGTTGTTGAACAAGATTGGCGTGAATAAGGGTTATAAATCTGTGAAGAAATTTGGCCTGACGGTTGGTAAAAAAGATGACAATCTTGCCCTCGCACTTGGTGGGTTGACCACTGGGGTTTCACCATCTGAAATGACTAGTGCGTACACGGCTTTTGCTAACGGTGGTCAAAAGACAACGTCTCATTTTATTACGAAGATTGTTGATGCGAGTGGTAAGACGATCGTGGATAATACTGCCCCGAAGTCAAAACGAATCATGTCCGCTAGTGTCGCCAAAGAGATGACGAGTATGATGCTTGGCGTCTACAACAGCGGGACTGGTGCGGCGGCTAAGCCTTATGGTTACACAATCGCCGGTAAGACTGGGAGTACGCAAGCTGATTATGCGACCGGTTCAGGAACAAAAGACCAGTGGATGATTGCTTATACCCCAGATGTCGTGGTGACGACTTGGATTGGGTTTGATAATACCAATAGTACTCATTATTTAAAGAGTTTATCTGAAAATCAATTATCGGCCCTGTTTAAGCATGAAATGGGTAATATTTTGCCTAACACCAAGGGGACGAGTTTTGATACCCAGGATGCTTCAACATTGGCTCAACAAGGTTCAGACAACAGCTCATCCGACAGCGGTTCTTCTGTCTGGAAGGGTGTCGAAGATGGCGCGAATAAAGTTGGTCAAGCTGTTAAGGACACTGCTAAGAATTGGTTCTCACAGGCAAAGAATTTACTTGGGAACTAGTGCTTGTGCTATTCAAGGGCTTTCAAAAATGATAAAATAACTAGGACACATATTTGAGGAGGAACTTAATGATGGCCGTAAATATTTATGACACTGCAAATACTTTAGAACAACAATTACGTGAAACCAAAGAATTCAAGGAATTAAAAACCAGCTATGAAGCTATGAAGACGAACAAAGCCGCTTTTGACTTGTTCAAAGACTTCCAAGAAATTCAAATGCAATTGTCACAAAAGCAAATGAATGGTGAAGAACTTACAGATGAAGAAGTTCAAAAAGCCCACGATTTAGCGGATAAGGTTGGCAATGTCGATGAAATTAAAGCCTTGATGGGTAAGGAACGTAACTTGAATCAGTTAATGAATGATTTGAACCAAATCATCACGAAACCTGTTCAAGAATTATACCGCGACTAATTCAATTAAGGTCCGAAGAGACAATGGCGAAACTTTTCGTGATTGTCTCTTTTTTCGTAAGGAGAAAAAATGAAATTTATTCATGCTGCGGATTTACATTTAGATACGCCCTTTCAGGGATTACGTGATTTACCTGCGGACTTACAACAACGATTATTGCAAGCGCCGTTAGCCAGTCTCAGTAAGTTAGTCGATTTAGCGATTGATGAAACGGTTGACTTTGTCTTACTAGTTGGTGATTTATTTGATCAAGCTGAACAAAGTGTGCAAGCCCAAGCCGCACTCATGCTGCAACTAGAACGTTTGAATGAAGCCCAGATTCCGGTTGTCTTGTCATTCGGAAATCATGACTTTCAACCCGATGACGCTGATTGGCATTTTCCAGCCAATGTGCATGCCTTCGGTTCTCAAGTTGAGACGGTTACGTTGACGACGGCGCAACAAACTCAAGTGGCAATTACGGGGTTTAGCTATGCTCAACGGTGGCAAACGGCTGCCATGATTGATCAATTTCCACTAAAGTCAGCAACGGCTGATTATCAGATTGGCATGTGGCATGGTCAGGTCGGGGTGGCCGGTGACCATTATGCGCCGTTTAGTGTTGGTGAGTTATTGAGTAAACATTATGACTACTGGGCGTTAGGTCATATCCATCAACGGCAAGCACTCAATGTGCAGCCACCAATTGAATACCCCGGAAATTTGCAAGGCCGTCAACGGAATGAGACCGGGGCGAAGGGGTGTTTATTGGTGACGAGTACGACTGATCATCAATTAAAGGTTGATTTCAAGCCACTTGCCACGATTGTTTGGCGTGAGTGGCAGCCGAAACTAGCGGGTGAATTCTCTCGTTCTGCGTTGTTGGCACAGCTAACAGATCAATTAGGTAAAACGATGACGACACCAACTCAGTTAGTGAGTTTGAAGTTGCCGAGCGAGGCCAAGTTAGATGAAGGCGCCAGCTTAGCGGTGGCGCAAGGAAGTTTGTTGCGTCAACTGCAGCAAGCCACGACGGGTGGAATGTGGTGGCCGGTTGACTTGCAAATGGCTACCGCGACAACTCCCACAACCTTGGAATTTGGCGATGCGGCAGCAACTTGGCAACGCGTTGGTCAGTCGGTAATTACTCCCGAGTCGGTAGCTAGTTTAGCTGATCGATTATTGGATGAAGATTTCTTAAATGGTGCCTTGCTGGATGATATGACGGCCAATCAATGGCAACAACAAATTATGACTTTGTTGACCGACCAATATCAATTAACGCGGGAAAAGGATGGGGCAGCGGATGCAGATTAGCAAAATTGAAATCGTGGGGTTTGGTAAATTTAAAGATACCACCTTTGACTTCACCACTGGGTTACAAGTGGTCTATGGCGTCAACGAGTCCGGGAAATCTACTTTACGTGCATTTATCTTAGGTATGTTGTTTGGCTTCCCGTCACGGCGACAGCGGTTGGCACGTTATGAGCCCAAACAAACGGCTCAGTATGGTGGTACCTTAGAGCTTGTGGTTGCCGGAGAGACCTATCGTCTGACTCGATTAGGTGACCAACCAGCAACCTTGCTGGCAGTTAAGGCACAACAGCCCCAACCACTATCCTTATTGGCAAAATGGCTAGCGCCATATGATGAAAAGAGTTATAAACAATTATTTACCTTTAATCAGGCAGAACTGACCGCGTTGAAAACTTTGAGCGCGCAGGACTTGAACCTTCAATTACAACAAGCTGGGACGCGTGGCAGTGCTGCTTGGCGGGAAACCGCAGCGGCATTGCGACAGACGGCGGATAGCTTGTATAAACCACGTGGACGTAAGCCGGCCCTTAATGAAGCGTTACAACGGTATCAGACACTTAAACAACACCTTCAGACGGCACAGCAGCGCTATCCTGAATATCAACAACTGCAAACAACTATTGAACAATTAGCAGCTAAAAAGAGTCAATTGACACGTCAGTTGGCCGGATGGACAGATCAACAGCAGCAATTAGCGAATCTGCGTAATCAATGGCCGGTGTATCAGCAATTGTTGCAATTACAAACGACTCAGGACACCATGACGCAGTTGCCAGCGGCAGTGTCACAACGATTTACACAGCTTTCAAAAACAAAAACAGACTTGCAACACAGTCTCGCAAGTGCTCGCCACCAATTGACTGAACAACCGGTGGACGCGGAATCAAAGGGAATTGTGGGCTTTTATGTCACCCATCAAGACCAATTCGATCAACTGGAAGCGCAATTACCTACGTTACAACAAAATCTGGGCCGTTATCAGGTCTTGGACAGTCAAGTTGCCACCACTAAAAAGCAGTATGACGACCAGTTGGCAGCACACCCCGAATTAAACGCCAGTCTATCACCAAATCGGCAAGCCGCAGTGGCAGCCTTGAAGGCCACTTTAGCGAAGCGAACAATGGTTGCTGGGTCCAGGCAGCAAGAAAAACCAGCAGCAAATCAAGGTAAAATCGCTGGGATTGATTGGCGATTGATGGTTGGTGGTATTGGCCTAGTGGCTGGTGTGATCCTACCGTTAGGCGGGTTCAAATGGTTCTTAATGTTAGCGGGACTGGGGCTATTGGGCTGGTTTGGTTGGGAACAACTCAACGGATCGGTTTCAACAACACCAAAGTCGGAAACGTCAGGCTTAACTGAAAAATTAATTGCCGCTGGTTTTTCACCAGATTTAGACGTGACCGGTGCGCAAACACAGTTAACCCGTTTAATGGCGTTACAACAGGCTCAAGCAGCATTGACGACCGCTGAACAGCAACTAGCTGCGCAAGCGGCGACGGTTTGGCAAGCCTTGTCAGCCTATCAGTTTGCAGCAGATTGGCTCCCACTGAATAAACAACAATTGGCAAGCAGTGTGAAACGGGTCACTGAATTTTATGAGACGATGCGTCAAAAACGTCAAACTGAACAGTTCTCAGGGGCCGACTTTGCCTACACGCAGCGCCAAGTTAAGCAGTTGACGATTCAAAGCCACACGATTAATGATCAGCTACAAGAATTAGCGAATTCAGCGGGGTATGCGACCACGGATGAATTGGCAACTGCTGTCACAGCGCAAGCAACCGTGACGAAAAATGCCGCAAGTTTAGAACAACTTACTGCGCAATTGAGTGCCACCGAGTTAAGTAACCTACGCCAATACGAGTCGTTGACTGATTTACAGGCTGCAATTACAGACACGCGGCAGGCGATTTCGAGCGGGCAGTCGCAGTTGACCCAACAATCGGCAGCACTAGTGACAGCCCAAACGCAGTTGAAGCGGCTAACTGAAGATGGCCGCTACACAGCTTTACGACAAGAACAGGCCAATCAGCAAACTGAAATTACGGTGATGGCCCGACAATGGGTAACCCGTCAACTGGGAGCGACTTGGATTGAGCAGGCATTGCGTGAGTTGACTAATCAGCAGCTGCCTACGATTCTGACTCAGGCGACGACCTATTTCGCGCAACTGACCGGACAGCGGTATAATGAAATCAAATTAGTTGCAGACGAGCTAAAGCTCGTGACCACTGCTGGGACGAGTTTTGAAGTTGCTGAACTGTCGACTGCCACTAAGGAACAATTGTACTTAGCGATTCGACTGGCGCTAATCGTTTCGTTGGGGTCACAAGCCACATTACCGTTGATGATTGATGATGGTTTCGTGAATTTTGATGATCAACGCCGCCGGGTGGCCTGGGACTTACTCAAGGCTGTGTCGGCTGAGCATCAAATCTTGTACTTTACCAATGAAACGGCGGCGTTGACGCAATTGCCAGCCGATAAAATCCAACAATTGACTTAAACGGGAGGAACTCTAATGGCAAAAAAATTATTTGACTATCAACTTGATGAAGCGGTTGATGGTTTCTTCTTATTAAAAGACTCTGAAGTTCGCATTGCTAAAAATGGTAAAAAGTTCTTAGCAATTAATTTTCAAGATACTTCTGGTGAAATTTCAGGTAAGTTTTGGGATGCGAGTGATCAGGATGTTGAGCATTTTCAACCAGGAAAAGTGGTACATCTCAAGGGAAAACGTGAAAATTACCAGGGCAACCCGCAGATTAAAATTCAACAAATGCGGTTAACTCAGCCTGGCGAACCGCAAGATGTACAACAATTTGTGGAACATGCGCCGATGAATACAGCTGCAATGGAAGAAGAACTCAATCAGTTTGTTTTTGAAATCACGGAGCCTAATTGGAATCGGATCGTCCGCCACTTGCTGGCACATTTCCATGATGCCTTTTTCAGTTATCCGGCGGCTAAGAAGAACCACCATGCCTTTGCTGGTGGGTTAGCATTCCATACGTTATCGATTTTGCGACTGGCGAAATCTGTCGCGGATGAGTATCCACATGTTAATCGACCATTGCTATATGCTGGTGCGATTTTGCATGATATGGGCAAGACGATTGAAATGTCCGGTCCAGTTTCGACGACCTATACTTTAGCCGGTAATTTAGTCGGACATATTGTCCTGATTGATGAACAAATCGTTAAAGCTTGCCAGCAGTTAAAAATTGATGATCAAGCAGAGTCAGTGTTGATTTTACGACACATGATCTTAGCCCATCATGGTTTGATGGAATATGGGTCGCCAGTTCGGCCACACGTGATGGAAGCCGAAATTTTGCATGAGTTGGATGAATTAGATGCTTCCATTCAAATGATGCAAACCTCGATCAATCATGCTGAACCGGGGAGCTTTACGGAACGGATCTTCGCAATGGATGGTCGGAATTTCTATCGACCGACGCATGATGATACTAAGGGTGAGCTACCTTCAGAATAAGTGTTAACTAATTAAGCGACAATCAAAAAGGCTTGAATCCAATTCTCAGGATTCAAGCCTTTTAATGTACTGAAGTTAATGCTTATTTAGAACTTGATGATGTTGAAGTTGAAAGGTATGAAGATAAGATATCCTTCAAGTCTTTGTCCTTGATTGAAACATTACCATCTTTAAGCACTTTAGAAACAACACTATGCAAGACGGTTGAGTCGCTCATGTCGTTGTCTAAGATTTGCTTCTTCAAATCAGCGGTGTGATCTGACATCTTACCCTTACCAGGGTTCTTGATCATCCGAATGATTTCGTAGCCATCAGTTGTCTTAACAGCAGAAGTGGTGTATTCACCATTCTTAAGCTTGAAAGCAGCCGTTAAGAATTTAGATGAGTAGCTGGTGTTAGTGTTATCAAAGGCTGATAACTTACCGCCGTCGTTCTTAGTGTTGGTATCAGTTGAATACTTCTTGGCTAACTTAGTGAAGTTAGCTTCGCTAGAATCCTTCTTCAATTCGCCTAAGACCGTGTCAGCAGTATCACTCTTAGCAACTAAGATATGTTGAACAGTGACTTTAGGTTCGTATGACTTCCATTGCTTCTTTAAAGCAGCGTTGGTAATCTTTGCTTTGTCTTTAACAGCTTCCTTCAATAACAAGTTCGAACGAATTTGTTCTTTGAAGCTCTTAGTCGTCAAACCGTTTTGTGATAAGACGGTTGAGAATGAAGTCCCATATTGGGATTTGTAAGTATTGTATTGCTTAGTAACTGCCTTGTCTGAAACTTTCTTACCGTAGTCTTTTTCAAGCACTTTGTTTAAAATCATTTGTTGTAAGACTTGCTTACCAGATGAAGTGCCTTTCATACTACTGTAATATTGACTTTCGGTGATCTTACCACCAGAGGTCGATGCAACTGTCTTGCTACCACAACCGGCCAAGGTGAACATCATTAAAACGCCGGCGAGCGCAATAAGCCATTTTTTCATTCCTATAACACATCCCATTCTTGAAATAGTTCTGCTCTAGCAGACTTACCAGACTACTATACCATAACTCCGTTAGCTTCTGCAGGGTGATGGAAATCTTTACAAAATTTTCAGACAATTCACACGGTCTTCATAAAGTTCCTTGTAAGATAGGGGGATATTGTTGAAAAGCGAATGTAAAGTTAACAAAAAATCGTTGGGTGTCGTAACGACTCAACGATTTGATCTTAATCTTTAGGTGCGAGATCATCCAATGTTTTTTGCAAGTGATCCGCATGTTTTTGCATAATGGCTAAATGGGGCTCAAGTTTGAATTGAAACTTGTCGACTTCGGTTGAGATGTCGTTTAAGACCTCGCCAGCGTGCGCCATTTGGACGTTTAGGTCTGAGGAGGCATCGGTGAAGTCTTCGCCAGCGGACTGTAAATGATCAGCCGCGTCTAAAACGTCCTGGACATAGTCCTTAACATCCGTATAAACAGCTTTGGGTGTTTTACGATTGATTATCATGTAAGCAGCAAGGCCTAGGCCGAGACCAGCCATGCTGCGACGGAAAAATTTTGCCATAGTCGCGCGCTCCTAATCGTTAAGTTGTGCCTTGATGGCATTTTGTAGCCGGGTGTAATCGGTTTCGTCATACTTCTTCGTGTTATCTTTGAAAATCATCCGGAAATCATCTTTATCGCTGTACCGTGGAATCAAGTGAAAATGTGAATGGAACACGGATTGGTAAGCGACCGCACCGTTATTGTTAACCACGTTCATTCCGATAATGGCACTATCTGAAGCTTTAATGGCACGGGCAATCTTGGGAATCCGGGCAAAGACGGCGCTGGCAAGATCAGTATCATAGGCGAATAGGTCGGGGACATGTGTTTTTGGAATGACTAAAGTGTGACCAGGAGTGCCTTGTGAAATATCAAGAAATGCCTTAACCATATCGTCTTCATAGACCGTGTAACTTGGAATATCACCTTTAATAATTTTGCAGAAAATGCAATCATCATCGAGTTTTGGTTCAAAAGCAGCCATAGGATAACCTTCTTTTCTAAAATTTAGTTCCATTATACACTAACCAATTTGAAAATGACGGCGCTTTAATTCGGTGGAAGACTTTACTGGAAAGTTAAGCAGCGCGACTAGGGGGCTATGCTATAATAGAGCACACTTAGTTCATACAGAAAGAGGTTAGATTAATGGCATTAACAGTCAGCCATTTAGTTGGTGGTTATTCACAAATCCCAGTTTTAAAAGATATTAGTTTTGATGTGGCACCGGGTGAGTTGGTCGGATTGATTGGCTTAAATGGTGCCGGTAAGTCGACCACGATTAATCATATTATTGGGTTATTGACCCCGATGAAAGGGACAATTACGTTGAACGGCGTTACGTTAGCGTCCGACGCACAGGCCTATAAACAACAGTTGGCTTATATTCCAGAAACACCCGTATTATATGAAGAATTAACTTTAAAAGAGCATTTGGAAATGACCATGTTGGCCTATGGCTTAGACCAGAAGCAAGCATGGGAACGCGCACATCAGTTGCTGACTATTTTCCGGTTAGATAATAAATTAGATTGGTTTCCAGCTAACTTCTCTAAAGGGATGAAACAGAAAGTCATGATCGTCTGCGCGTTCATCACTAACGCAAAGTTATATATCATTGATGAACCATTTTTAGGACTGGATCCCTTAGCGGTACATGACTTATTACAACTGATTAGTGAAGTGAAACAGGCAGGTGCGTCCGTTTTGATGTCGACACATGTGTTAGACACAGCCGAGAAGTTTTGTGACCGCTTTGTCTTGCTACATGCTGGTGAAATTCAAACACAAGGGACTTTTGACGAAATCAAAACCAATTATC
The DNA here is from genome assembly GCF_005405005.1 of Lactiplantibacillus daoliensis. Lineage (GTDB taxonomy): Bacteria > Bacillota > Bacilli > Lactobacillales > Lactobacillaceae > Lactiplantibacillus > Lactiplantibacillus daoliensis. The sequence continues at coordinate 77,732 of NZ_BJDH01000005.1, forward strand.
CAGATGCTGGTGATTCTCTGAATGATATTTATCTTAGCCTGACGGGAGTGACCCGTAATGAATGAGTTGTACCAAAAACGTCTATCGCGACATTTACGCCAAATGTTGCGGTATTTACGCTTAGTCTTCAATGACCATTTCGTGATTGCACTGATGTTTTTTGTCGGTGGTTTAGGGTTGGCTTACTCCAGCTGGTTAAAAACGGTGACACCGCATGAGACTTGGATCGTGGTGGTCGTCGGACTGATTTTATGGCTGTGTCTGGGGATTGGACGGGTCGCAACGTTGCTCGAACCAGCTGATGTGGTCTTCCTGTTGCCGCGTGAACATGATCTGCATGGGTATTTAGTGAAAGCCTGGCGTTACAGTTGGTGGTTGGCACAAGCAGTTCAGGTGATTGTGGTCGGGTTAACCGTGCCAGTGCTGATGTTAGTTGATCAACTGTCCGGTGCGAGCTTGATTGCACTGTTAGTAACACAATTGGCGTTGAAGGACAGTCAACTGACCGGGTATGTGACACGTCTGTATCGCCTAACCGGCACGCAACGTCGCTGGATTCAGCTGAGTAACTGGGGTGGTGCCCTAATTATCTTGGCGTTAAGTTTGTTACTGTCACCGTGGTTGGGACTACTGCTTGCGGTTGCTCTGGCGGCCGGGCAGCGTTGGTGGCAGACTCGGGTTTGGCCGATGACGGTCGTAGCCTGGCGTGATGATATCAAGTTAGAAGCGAACCGGATGCTTGGCATCTATCGTTTCTTTAACTTGTTCACCGATGTCCCAATGGTTCAAGGCACGGTCAAACGCCGTCGTTACTTGGATTGGGTCTTCAACTGGGTGCCTAAAAAACAGCAACACGCGTTTAGTTACTTGTTTGCGCGTGGCATGATTCGTGGCACTGAGTTCAGTGGCTTAGTGGCACGGTTAACCGTTATAGGTGCGGTGTTGTTGTATTTTATCGGCCATGGTTGGTTGGCAATCGGACTGGATGTCATTTTTATCTATTTAATTGGGTTTCAATTGTTGCCGTTTTTTAAGCGATACGATAATATAGTTTTTACGCACATTTATCCGATTGACTTCAAGCAGCGTTTAAAAAACTTTCAACGGTTGTTGGCAATTATACTGAGTGTGACCGGAATTGTCTTTTTAATTGCATTTTGGTTAAGCAACGCATCGTTAGTTCAAGTCGGCATTTTGTTGGTCATCAACGTGATTGAAATCTATCTCTTAGTTGCTTGGTATGCCAAGCTTCGATTGGGATAAAACGTTGCTGGCACAAGACTTAAAAAGGACTTGACGTGACCGAGTTTGGTCTTTAGAATGTGATTGTTAAGTGAATTAAGGTCAAGCGAGTTAAACAATTTTTTGAGAGGAGTGGGGCTGATGGATTTCGAACTTGATGATGGCTGGGATGTCTATCCAATTTATGGCAATACCAATAAAGCTTTCATGGGCAAAAAAAATCAACAACGATTATTTTTGAAACGAAACGCGTCACCGTTTCTAGCGGCGCTTTCGATGGAAGAAATTACCCCGCGGTTAATCTGGACTAAACGAATATCGAGTGGGGATACCTTGACCGCTCAAGAATGGCTCAATGGTCAAACTTTAACGAAGCAACAAATGCGGCTGCCTGAAGTGGCGCATTTATTGGCACGTGTGCACAATTCCAAGTTGCTTCATCGAATGTTAACTAAAGTTGGCGGTCAAGTGGTCCGGCCACATGATTTTATTGGCCAGTATTTGAGTGATTGTCCCGATGATTTACGTCATCATCCATTAATGGCCGATGTTTTGGCTAGCTTAAAGGGGACGTTACCAACATTGCCAGTCGCGGATTACCGTGTCTGTCATGGGGACTTAAACCACAAGAATTGGTTATTGTCTGATCATCGGCAACTCTACTTGGTTGATTGGGACTCGGCGCGGTTTGCTGATCCCGCTTCTGATATTAGCATGCTGCTCTGTGAGTATGTGCCCTTGGATGCTTGGCAAGATTGGTTTGCTGAATACGGTGAGACCATGACGGCTGAGCTACAAAAGCGTGTGATCTGGTATGCTAAGATCAATTTATTATTGAATATCAAAGATAATTATTATCGCAATCAATATCATAAAATGAATCATGAGATTATTTTCTTAGAAGAGTTGTCTCAGTATCAACTGTAAAATTTGGAAGTTTAAAATTGGTAGCTGCGAGTCCCAAGCGGAATTCGCAGCTATTTTGTTGAGATAAAGAAATAGAGGAGTTATTTAGACTATGCGTGTACGGAATAAACCTTGGGCACCAAAATTAATTGATGCCCATCCAGAACTGATTACAGAAACCCCAACAGATTTCCGAGGAAAATGGCAGAGCCGTTTTAAGGCCGTTCAGCCACTCCAGATTGAAGTTGGGAGTGGGAAGGGCCAATTTATCATCGAAATGGCTAAACGGCATCCAGAGATCAATTATATTGCGATTGAGATTCAAACATCTGTGATTGCTGTAATTTTACGCAAGTTAGTTGAAGAACCATTACCTAATTTGCAATTAGCACATGCAGATGGCCAAGCCGTCACCGCCTTTTTTGAACCAAACGAAATTGATCGTCTTTACTTAAACTTTTCCGATCCATGGCCTAAAAGTCGGCATGCCAAGCGTCGCCTAACCTATAAGTCATTTTTGGCAAGTTATGCAGAAGTCTTGAAGCCCAATGGCCAAGTTGAATTTAAGACTGATAACCGAGGCTTGTTTGAATTTTCATTGACGAGTATGAATAACTTTGGGATGCAATTCGAACAGGTTTGGTTGGATTTGCATGCCGTCGTGACACCTGAAGAAAATGTTGAGACGGAATACGAGCAAAAATTCAGTCAATTCGGACCAATCTACAAAATCATCGCCACGTTCCCAGTTAAAACTGAGAAAAAATAGTAAAAAATTGGACTGTCAAATCAACCTAGATTTGGCAGTCTATTTTTATGGCATTTATTTGTAGGCGTGCGAGTAAAACTAGCTTGTTGTTACAGTGCCAGAAGTTTTCGCTTGTCAAAATAAAAAATGTTCACACTAGTGAAACTAGCATGAACAATTTTTTTATTAAAGACGATAAATATCTAAAATACTACCGGTATTGGCATCTGCTAAAAATTCATATTGAACAAGTTGACCATCTTCATAACGGGTAATGCCGCCATAATAGACATCGGTTCGTAAAGCGAACTTCTGTAATGGGGCTTTTTTCATTTCAATCCAAGAGCCTTCAATGGGTGCTTCCTTAAGAAAAGCTCGCTTAACTTGGTTTAAGATCTGATTGGGTGTTGGTCGGCGCAACCGCTTCAATAGCCCGCCAACGGAAAATCCACCGGCGAGACCGGCCATCCCAACAGCTAATAAGCCGCCGTATTGTAATTGTTTATTCATGTTGCGTGCTCCTTTCGACCAACTAATCGTGGGATTTTTTTGTTCAAAATCAGTATACCAATGATTGACGATAAAACAAATAAAAGTCATAATTAATCAGTAAGAATCATCAGAAATAGGCTATAATGTTTAATTGAACGCTTAGAATGAGAGTAAAGGGGTTTCAAATGTTAATTACAAGTTATAATCCAACCGAATTAGGCGATACATTGATCGCTATCTTACGACCAGACACTGCTGATCAGAAAATTGAAACACATCAAAATGTCACTCGAATCAGTGATACGGCAACCGGTGAAACGCTCGGTTACAACTTCTTTGAAGTTTCGAAGACCCTTGGAAAATTAGACGTTAATGGTCAAGTTAAGTTGACGGAAACGCAGGTCGACCAATTAAATAAATTATTAACTGCAACAAATTTTGAACCAGATTTAGTTTTAGATACTGCTGATAAATTCGTGGTCGGCTATGTTGAAAGCGCCGAAGCACATCCCAAGTCGGATCATTTACTGGTGACTAAGACGCAAGTGGGGGAGGGCGAAAGCTTACAAATCGTGAGTGGCTCACCAAATATGCAAGCTGATATCTTAGTGGTCGTTGCTAAGGTCGGTGCAATGATGCCAGATGGTTTGATTATTTGGCCCGGCGAACTTCGTGGCATCGAAAGTGATGGCATGATTGTTTCTGGTCGAGAATTACAGTTGCCCAATGCACCACAACGTCCAGGGGCGTTAATTTTACCGGCTGATTATCAAAAAGTCGGCGAACCGTTCGATTTTGACCGGGCGCAAGGATTATTTACCGCTTAAGCTAGTGCACACTAAAAATTAGGATGATTGAAAATGAACCATTATGATGGCCCGGCGTTTTACCGGAAATATCGAAAGTATATAAAAAAAGAACCAACTTCAGCCGCGACCAGTCAAGCAACTAGTGTGTCCGCGCAACCGGCATCGGCAGCCAGATCATCAGCACCGCGTTCAGTTGGCGCGGAGGCTTATTCAGTTGCGTCGCAAGCACGGTCAGCCGCGAGTACGGTGGCGACCTCAGCTGAACCCTTTAATGGCGTGACGCATGGTGACTTTCATCCAACGCATATTCCAGCACAATTGACACGTTCAAAAACCGCTGTTGGCGTAGTGTTGCAACCGGATGATACGAACTATTTAGAGGTTGAAACTAGTCTTTATAAGCCCATCGAGTCGTACTTTTTATTTGCGGCGAAAGCAACTGAAACACCAGCTGCTGAGTCGCTGGCGATCAAGGATGAGCCAGTCAGCTCGGCACCAACAGTTGTCTTTGAGCCAGTGGCAAGTCCTATTGATGAGCCTGAATCGCTGGTTTCTGCGGCGCCAACGGTGGTCTTTGAACCTAGCAGTAATGTTGATGATGTCACGACGTCAGAACAGTCGGTGACTAATGAGATGACTAGTGCGGCTGAACCCGTGGCGCAGACTGAATCGGCAGTTGCTGCGACAGTCCCTTCAGCGGCTGGCTCAGCGGACAGTATTGCCACTGCTGAACCGGACAAAGATGACTCAGCGGAACATTCTGCGGCGGTGAAATTAGCAAGCTTGGCGGGAACGCCTGACACCAGTGAGGCCGATGAAGTGGATGAATCTGCTGTCAAACCAAGTCATGGCCTCGGCCTTTCTTTGGATGCGATTATGACTGAAGAACACAACGCTCAAGCGGATTTGGCTTTGTTTAAAGAAAAATCAACGACTAGTGCTGAAGCTGAAAATCAGTCGTCCACTGAGGAAACGAGTGCGGTGGATACTGATGACGAAGAGCTTTATCAGCCGGTGGGGGTACACCCACAGTCTCAAGCAACCACGACGCCGGTCATTAAAGCTGTGTCGACAGCACCGGTCGTCTCACAAACGCCGTCAGTTGCACCCGCACCAACGAGTGCCGTGCAGTCTGAAGTAGCACCAACTTCTGCGGTTCATTCTGGTACGTCGGCGGCTCCCGTCTTAGCTGACAAAGCCTTGGCGGCGTATCATTTACCGCCATTAGACCTCTTAAAGGCTCCTGTGATTCCTGATGAGTCTGAAATGGATGATTGGATTGAGAGCAAGGCAAGTGCCTTAGATGAGTCGTTAGATGCCTTCGGAGTCAATGCCAATGTTGTTGATTGGACAGTTGGTCCCACCGTTACACAATTTCAAGTTAAACTTGAACGTGGTGTGAAGGTCAGCAAGATCACTAATTTGAATGATGACTTGAAATTAGCCTTGGCTGCTAAAGATATTCGAATTGAAGCACCAATTCCTGGTCGTAATACCGTTGGGATTGAAATCCCCAATAAAAAGTCACGACCGGTGATGTTATCAGAAGTGTTGAATTCACAAAAATTCAAAGACAGCAAGTCGCCACTAACTGTGGCATTAGGGGTCGATTTATTCGGCCAACCACAAGTGACTGACTTACGGAAGATGCCACATGGGCTGATTGCTGGGGCGACCGGCTCTGGTAAATCAGTTTTCATCAACAGCATTCTCGTTTCGTTGCTTTATAAGGCCAATCCGCAAGAGGTCAAACTTTTGCTGATTGATCCCAAGGCGGTAGAATTAGCACCTTATGATAAATTACCACATCTTTTGGCACCCGTTATTTCGGAACCTAAGGCGGCTTCGGCAGCCTTGAAATGGGTCGTTGATGAAATGGACAACCGTTACGAAAAATTAGCGGCAGGTGGTGCCCGCAATATTGAACAATTCAATGCGATGGCTGTTGAACACCATGAGGACGGGCTGAAAATGCCGTATATCGTGATTATTATTGATGAATTAGCTGATTTAATGATGGTCGCTTCCAGTGAGGTTCAGGATTACATTGCCCGAATTACGCAAAAGGCGCGGGCAGCTGGGATTCATTTGCTAGTTGCCACCCAACGACCAAGTGTCGATGTGGTGACTGGGTTGATCAAGAATAATATTCCGACTCGAATTGCCTTTATGGTTGCGAGTCAGATTGATTCACGCACGATTTTGGATACCAGTGGTGCTGAGCGATTGCTCGGTCGTGGGGATATGTTGTATCTTGGCAACGGTCAAAGTACTCCAATCCGATTACAAGGGACTTATGTCGAAAGTGAAATTGATGACATTGCCCAATTTGTCCGCGAACAAGCGGCGCCCCACTATGAGTTTCAGCCAGATCGGTTGATGAAACATGAAGAAGCGGCCCGTAATCAAGATGAATTGATGCCTGAGGTTTTGGCCTACTTGGCAGATGAAGATACGGTTTCAACTTCTAAGTTACAACGTACTTTCTCAGTGGGTTATAACCGTGCAGCCAATATTATTGACGACTTGGAGCAACGCAACTATGTGTCACCAGCGAAGGGTTCTAAGCCACGCGACGTATATTTCACGGCAGAAGATTTAACTAAATTACAAGCTAATTCATAACTAAAAATAAACGATTCACCATTTGATTGATGAATCTTAAATATGGGAGATTATTAGAACAATGGATAAAGAGACGGTTTATTATTTTGTTGGAATTAAGGGTTCAGGGATGAGCTCATTAGCTTTGATTTTGCATGATAAAGGGTTCAAAGTTGAAGGTTCTGATATCGAACAATATACCTTTACGCAAAAGGGCTTGGCGGCAGCTGGGATTAAAATGTTGCCGTTCTCAGCCGATAATATTCATGAAGGTTTGACTGTGATTGCTGGGAATTCCTTCACCGATGATCATCCTGAAATCAAAAAGGCTCGTGAAATGGGACTGCCTGTTTACCGTTACCATGAATTTTTAGGTAAGTTGATGGCTGGCTATACGAGTATCGGTATTGCTGGGACGCATGGCAAGACCTCAACGACTGGTTTATTGTCGCATGTTTTGAGTAACATTGCCCCAACCAGTTATTTGATTGGTGATGGGACTGGTAAAGGTACACCAGATGCACGTTTCTTCGTCTTTGAAGCGGATGAATATCGTCGACACTTCGTTGCTTATCATCCCGATTACGCTATTATGACCAATGTTGACTTTGATCATCCCGATTATTATAAAGACTTGGCTGATGTGAAGTCTGCTTTTGAACAATTTGGGAGTCAAGTTAAGAAGGGGATTTTCGCTTGGGGTGACGACGAAAGTTTACGTCACTTAGACATCAAGACACCAATTTATTACTATGGGACGAAAGATCGCGATGATTTCCAAGCAATCAATATCAAACGGACAACGAAGGGTTCTTCCTTTGAAGTGACCTATCGTAATGACTCATTAGGTGAATTTGAAATCCCATTGTTTGGTGAACATAACGTGTTGAACAGCACAGCAGTCATCGCCGTATCCTACTTTGAAAAAGTTGATTTGGATGAAATTCGTCGCGAATTATTAAACTTTAGCGGAGTTAAACGGCGTTTCTCAGAATCTAAAGTCGGCGACATGGTTATGATTGATGACTATGCGCATCATCCTTCTGAAATCAAGGCTACCTTGGATGCAGCTCGTCAAAAGTATCCTGATAAGGAAATCTTGGCAGTCTTCCAACCACATACTTATTCACGGACGAAAGCGTTGATGGACGGTTTTGCGGCTAGTTTAAGCAAGGCAGACCACGTTTTCTTGACGAATATTTTTAGTTCTGCACGTGAAAAGAGTGGCGATGTTTCGTCGCAAGATTTGGCGGACAAACTACCAAATGGTGGCGAGATTATTACGACAGACGATATGTCTGCGCTGACTGCATATCATGATGCGGTTGCCGTTTTCATGGGCGCTGGTGATATTCAAAAATATGAAAAAACTTATACAGATTTAAAAACTAAGTAACGTGATTTAAAAAAGCGGTTAGATGGTGTTCATCTAAGTGCTTTTTTAGTCGAAAGTGAGGACCAGATGGCAAAAAGTAAATTCTATGCGGTTCGCGTTGGTCAAACCCCCGGGGTGTACTTAACTTGGGCGGATTGTCAGGCACAAATTAACCACTATTCTGGGGCACAGTATAAGAGTTTTCCGACCCGTGCAGAAGCGGAAGCATTTTTAACTGGGTCAACCACGACGGCAAGGCGGCCGCACCGAACAAAGTCGAGTCCGAGCACCGCGGCAGTAGAGACTAAGGCTGACATTGTGGTCTATACTGACGGTGGTAATCGGAATACGGGGAATGTTCAAGGAGGGCAAGTTAAACCAACTGATCGTTCGGCCTGGGCGTTTCAAATGAGCGCGGCGGGTCAAACCGTGACCGGGACTTCTGGCGAATGGGGCGCAACCAACAATCGCATGGAAATCATGGCATTGCTGCAAGCATTGAATTACTTGTTGGAAACGCAACAAGCCAATACCACGATTCTAGTGATTATGGATTCAAAGTATGTCTTGGACGCCATTCAAAAAGGCTGGCTAAGCGGTTGGAAAAAACGTGGTTGGCGGCGAGCTGGTGATAAACCACTCGCTAACAGCGAACTTTGGAAAATAATTGATGGTGAGTTAACCCAATTTACTAAGTTATCGTTCAAGTGGGTTAAGGGTCATGCGACAACTACTGGAAATAATTTAGTTGATGAATTGCTTAATCAAACGATGGATCAAATGAAAACCGGTCAGCCAATTCCTGCTAAAAATGCGACCGCTAAATTACCTGGTCGTCCGGTGACCGCCCTTCAAGGGGATTTGTTTGCAACGACACGGACATCAACGTCAGCGGCTGCTATTAAGCGGCCAACTACGCCAAAGGCTAAGCCCGCGGATACAGCTGAGTTAGGTCACTTCAACAGTGAACATGCGCAGCAGGCGTCCATTGATGCGATGTCGGAGATTGCTAAAAACTGGCGTAATGACTAACGAGATTGATCAAATTATTGACCGCCTAATTTTCCAAAATTGAATTCGCTTTCAAAACCTAAGAAAAACTTATATTTTTCTCATGACCAAACTGTTTTACCTTCTTTGACTAATCTGATACACTAGGTGACAAGAAAGTTGAGGTGACTGATTGGCATGTCTATGAGATTGTGGTTACACCACGCAATTGAAAAATTAGCGTGAGGGTGGTCACTGGCTTACGCCTGTGACTGGGAATGCTATGGACAGCAACCGGCACTGTCAACTCGGGAAATTGACTGATTGACTCAAATTTTAGGTGAAAGAGGGATTCTATGAATAATTTTCAACAAGAACCGCAACCAAGAACAATTAATACGCAAGTTGGGTTACGGAGTTTTTTAACTAAGATGTACGGTTTCATGACTTTAGCCGTATTAGTATCTGCGGTTTCAGTTTATTTATCAATTAACGTGTTTGCGGCGCAAATTAATGCGCTCTTTGGTCAACACCCATTCATCACGCTAATTATCTTTATGATTAGCATGTTTGCCATGATTGGTGGAATTCAAAAGAATGCGACTCGGAATCCAGGCATGAGCTTTACGTTACTGATGTTGTTCGCCGTCATTTTCGGTGTTGAAATGTCAGTAATGTTGGCATTGTACACTGGTGCGGTTCTTACGGGAGCTTTCATCTCAGCTGCCGCAGTGTTTGCAACGATGGCGGTTATTGGGACGACCAGCAAACGTGACATGTCACGTTTGGGAACACATTTGTTTGCCGCTTTGATTGGCTTGTTAGTGGCTTCAGTGGTTAACATGTTCTTACAAAGTGCCATGATCAGTTACGTGTTCTCATACATTGGCGTGTTAATCTTCGCTGGATTATCCATGTGGGATGCCAACAAGATGCGTGATATGTATCTTCAATACGGTGATCAGGTTTCATCGACTGGTTTAGCTGTCAGTGGTGCCTTGTCACTTTACTTGGACTTTGTTAACTTGTTCTTATACTTTGTCCAAATCTTTGCCGGCGGGTCAAACCGGAACTAATTTTTAAATCGCGTTTTAAAACGAGTACCTGACATTGTTGTCGGTACTCGTTTTTAATCGTCTGAGTCCCGTTGACAGCGATAGTTTGGTACAATTGAATAAATAACTCGACTTGAAGGAGTGCGCAAATTAATGGCAAAAAAATTATTATTGATTGACGGCAATAGCGTTGCATTTCGGGCGTTTTTCGCGTTGCATAATCAACTTGACCGCTTCGTGAATGCAGATGGGCTGCATACGAATGCGGTTTATGGTTTCAATACGATGCTAGATCATATGATCAAGGCCGTAGAACCAACCGATATGTTGGTGGCATTTGATGCTGGTAAAACGACTTTCCGGACTGCCATGTTTGACAATTACAAGGGTGGTCGCGCTAAAACGCCGAGTGAATTTTCGGAACAAATGCCATATATTGAGCAACTGCTAGATGCTTACGGCATTCAACATTACAAATTAAAAGACTATGAAGCTGACGATATTATCGGGACGTTGGCTGGTCAAGCGGACGCCGCTGGCTATACCACGACGATTGTGACCGGAGATCGGGATTTGACACAGCTAACAACTGATCACACCACCGTGGCGGTGACGGTCAAAGGTGTCTCTGAAGTGGAACGTTATACGCCCGAGCATGTCCAAGAAAAATTGGGCATCACGCCAACACAGATCATTGATATGAAGGGTCTTACGGGCGATACTTCGGATAATTATCCCGGCGTCACCAAAGTCGGTGAAAAGACTGCGCTAAAATTATTGAAAGCGTACGGCTCTATTGAAGGCGTCTACGAAAATGTTGACGGGATGAAACAGAGCAAGATGAAGGAACACCTTATTGAAGACCATGAGTTGGCGACGCGGGCTAAAGTACTGGCAACGATCAAACGGGATGCGCCAATTACCGTTGGCATTGCCGATTTAACTTATGATGGCCCCAATATTGAGCAGCTCGCAGAATTCTATCAAACGATGGATTTTCAATCTTTCTTGAAAAAGTTAAAAATCGCCAACGCTGAACCTGCTGCCCCAATCAACTATACCGTTTTGACCAAGGACAACTTAGATGAGCTGGCTCAATTTAAGACGGCAGTTGAATTTTATCTAGAGATGCCTACCGCGAATTATCATACGTCGGCATTTGCTGGCTTTGCGATCGGTCATGGTGGCCACTGGTTTATCAGTCGTGACGTTGAGTTGCTGATGCAGCCGGCTGTGGCTGAGCTTTTGGCCAGTCAGACGATTCAAAAAAATGTCTTTGATATGAAGCGAACGATTGTCGGGCTAAATCGCTTGGGTCTCAGTCTGAACGCCGTTGATTTTGATTTGTTGCTGGTCTCATACTTATTGGATACGAATGATAATAGTAATGATTTGGGCAATTTAGCGGAACAGCACGGTTACACCGATTTGCCAACCGATGAGGAAGTCTATGGGAAGGGCGTTAAACGGGCGATTCCAGATGATGATACGATTTTCTTCAGCCATTTAGCACGTAAATTGGCCGCCATTGCTGCCTTACATGTCGAATTAATGACCAAATTGGATGAGAACGAACAAGACCCTTTATATGACGATATTGAAAAGCCAATGGCAGTGGTCCTCGCACAGATGGAAATTGCCGGGATTAAAGTTGATAGTGCCACGTTACAGGCCATGGGAAGTCAGTTTAAGGAACGCCTTAGCGAAATTGAGCAGACAATTTACCATGAAGCTGGTCAAGAATTCAATATTAATTCTCCTAAGCAACTTGGCAAGATTTTATTCGAAGACATGAAGTTACCAGTTATCAAAAAGACGAAGACCGGTTATTCGACGGCAGTCGATGTGTTGGAAAAATTAGCCCCAGAAGCCCCAATCGTTGCAAATATTTTACAATATCGACAAATTTCAAAGATTCAGTCGACGTACGTGGTCGGTTTGTTAGATGCCATTCACTCAACTGATCAAAAGGTCCACACTCGTTATTTGCAGACGTTGACGCAAACTGGTCGTTTATCCTCTGTGGATCCTAATTTACAAAATATTCCAGTTCGTTTAGAGGAAGGCCGGAAGATTCGGCAAGCCTTTGTGCCAAGTCATACAGGTTGGCAGATCTTTTCATCAGACTATTCTCAAATCGAATTACGCGTTTTGGCACACATCACGCACGACGAGAATTTGCAAGCGGCTTTCAAGGAAGGCGACGATATTCACGCTGCAACAGCGATGCGAATCTTCAACTTGAAGTCGGCTGACGAAGTTACACCGAATATCAGACGCCAAGCCAAAGCGGTTAATTTTGGGATTGTCTACGGGATTAGTGACTATGGCCTGTCACAAAATATTGGCATTACGCGGAAACAGGCTAAAGCCTTTATTGATGCTTATTTCAAGGAATACCCTGGGGTTAAGCAATATATGACCGATATCGTCAAACAAGCGCATGAATTGGGCTATGTTGAAACGATTTCCCATCGCCGTCGCTATTTGCCAGATATTCATGCCAAGAGTTTCAATCAGCGGTCATTTGCGGAACGAACAGCGATGAATACGCCGATTCAAGGTAGTGCGGCCGATATTATCAAGATTGCCATGATCAAGATGCAGGCCAAATTAAAATCAGCCGGTTTGAAGGCAACCATGTTGCTCCAAGTGCATGATGAATTGATTTTTGAAGCACCCAAGGAAGAAATTCCGGTCCTTGAAAAGTTAGTGCCATCCGTGATGGATTCTGCCATCAAACTCGAGGTACCATTGAAGGTCGAGAGTCACTTCGGCGACACTTGGTACGATGCGAAATAGGAAGTGATCACATGCCAGAATTACCAGAAGTAGAAACGGTTCGGCGCGGCTTGAATCGGTTAGTTAAGGGTGCGACGATCGCCAGTATTGACGTATATTGGCCAAAAATCATCAACAATGATGTGGCTAGTTTTAAACAGCGACTTGCTAATCACACCATCGAAACCGTTGATCGGCGCGGAAAATATTTGTTGTTCCGATTTAGCGGTGGCCTAACAATGGTGTCGCATTTACGAATGGAAGGCAATTACTTTGTCATGCCCAAAGATGAAGGCCGTACTAAACATACACATGTGGTGTTCCATTTAAAGGATGATCGTGACCTGCTCTATAACGACACGCGTAAATTTGGTCGCATGACGTTAGTGCCGACCGGTGAAGAAACGACAGTTGGTGGCCTGAAAAAGATCGGCCCCGAGCCGGTGGCGAGTGACCTGACCGTGGCCTATTTAACTGAAATTTTCCAAAAGTCGAAAAAAATGATCAAACCACTTTTATTGGACCAGAGTAAAATTGCTGGTATTGGCAATATTTACGCGGATGAGGTGCTTTGGTTAAGCAAAATCCATCCGATGCGGCCAGCTAATTCGCTGACCATTGAAGAAATTGAGTTGCTTCGGCACAATATTATTGATGAGATGGCGGCGGCGATAAAGGGGCACGGGACAACCGTGCATACTTTCTCTAACGCGTTCGGTGAAACTGGTCAATTTCAAAATCAATTACATGTGTATGGTCGTGAAGGGGAACCTTGTGAACGCTGTGGGACGCTAATTGAAAAAATAAAGGTCGCGCAACGTGGAACACATTTTTGTCCACACGATCAACGATTGTAGGTGGCGCGATGACACAATTGATTGGATTAACTGGTGGAATTGCCACGGGCAAATCAACGGTCTCTGCCATGCTGGCCGAAGCCGGCTTGCCCATTGTCGATGCTGATAAAATTGCTTGGCAAGTTGAAGGACCGGGTCAGCCAACCACGCAAAAAATTGCGGCAGCTTTTGGCCCGCAAACGCTGCTTGCGGATGGTCAGTTGAACCGGCGTTGGCTCGGACAACAAGTCTTTAATGACGCAGAGAAGTTAGCAACCTTGACCCGTTTGACCCGGATGCCGATTCAACGGGCAATGCTGGCGGCGATTATCGCGGCTGCTCAGACCAAACCAGCGGCGGTGATTTTAGATGTGCCGTTACTCTATGAGGGTGGCTGGGATCATCTATGCGATCAGGTCGTGGTCGTGACCGCTCCTGAAAACGTTGTCCTGACTCGCTTGATGGCACGTAATCACTTGTCACAAGCCGATGCTCAGTCACGCATGGCGAGTCAATTACCACTGGTTGAAAAGGTCAAACGGGCAGATTTTGTGATTGATAACGGGGAAAACGTTGATAAAACAAGAACGGCCGTGTTAAAATGGCTGAAAACGATTATAAATTAAAACTTATGTGATTTAGAATGTTAAGTAAAAATGAGGTGAGAAGTCTATGCAATGTCCACATTGTCATCATAATGGCTCGCGAGTAGTTGATAGTCGGCCCACTGATGATGGTCGCGTTATTCGACGCCGGCGTGAGTGCGAAAACTGTGGCTTTCGTTTTACCACTTTTGAACGGGTCGAGGCAACACCATTATTAGTCATCAAGAAGAACGGTGCCCGTGAAGAATTCAATCGTGAAAAGATTTTGCGGGGGATTATTCGCTCGGCAGAAAAACGGCCAGTCAGCATGGAAACGATGACCGGCGTGGTTGATGACGTTGAAAATAAAGTTCGCTCGCTGGGTGAAAATGAAATTTCTAGCCAGGTCATTGGCAAATACGTCATGGAACAACTCGCAGATATCGATGAAATTTCCTATATTCGCTTTGCCAGTGTTTATCGGCAATTTAAGGATATGCACGTCTTCTTAAATGAGCTTCAAGATATGATGGAACGTGATAAGGTTAAGTTGGCAAAACAACCAACAAAACCAGCTCATCGTGCGCCTAAAGCAAAAAAAGATAATTAATGAAAACTGGTGAACAAGATGCCTAAAAATGAGCCAGGTTTAACGCCCAAAATGGGCTTCGTTGTTCCGGCAACGCCAGCGTTAAGTCCCGCGGATGAGGCAGTTTTAACGGCACTGTATCTGCCGCTCATTGGCCCGTTGGCATATAGTTTGGCGGCGGCGTTACGTAGTTTACAGACACCGACGACAGAATTGAGTAATCGGCGAAGTCATGCAGATTTGTTGGGAATCCTTAACGTCGACTTACCGACGGTGCTGGCTGCGCGTCAGAAACTTGAAGCGACTGGATTGTTGCGGAGCTACTATCAACAAGATGATTTGGGCGATAGCTACACTTATGACTTACAACGTCCTTTACCGGCAACGCAGTTTTTCGCAGATGATCTGTTGAGTGTGTTGTTACTAGATACGGTCGGAGAATCACGTTATCAGCAATTAGCAGAACAGTTTACACCTACAGCTTTGTCACTGGACAATGCAACGGATGTGTCGGCCAATTTACTGGACGTTTTTCATATTGATAGTCAAAAGGTGACCCATGTGCCAACTGAAATTCAGACGGTGCGTGCGGAACTTGCGACTTCTGCAGCCCCAGCAACATCTATGCCAGATTTAACGGATGAAGCCTTTGACTGGCAAGTTCTTGGACAGATTTTAAAACAGAACTATGTTGATTTGAAACAAGTCGCCGGTGCGCGTCAGTTGATTATGACGGAAAGTCGCGTCTATGGTATCAGTGAAATCGAAATGGCTAAGCTGATCAGTGAAGTTGCGAGTTTAACGACGGGTCAATTCGATGAGAGTCAGCTCAAATTGCTGATTGCGCGACGCTATGAACGTCCAACCGGCAACACGGCTGAGCAACTTGAAGCACGCGCGACCGCGGCCAGTTCCGCGGCGACGTCAACGACGAAGTTATCGACGGCTGAACAGCAACTGGTCAGTTATGCGAAACAAACTGCGCCTTATGAATTTTTGGATGCACTCAAAAAGGAAAAGCACGGTTTTGTGACCAGTGGTGAAAATCGGTTGGTGCATGATTTAGTCAATCGCGGTGTGTTACCAAACGCTGTCATCAATATGGTCATCTACTATCTATTACAGAATCGTGAACTAGCCGCCCTAAATAAAAATTTGTTGGAGACGGTCGCAAATGACTGGCAACAACATGATATCATGACGCCAGAAGCTGCCTTGGCGTATTTGCGTGAACGTCAGCAGCCCAAGCCAACTAAAAAACGGTCAACTCGGGCTCGCAATGGCCGCACACCACGCAAAGAAATCGTGCCGAAATGGGCGCAAAAGCAAGCAAATGGCGCAACCAAAGCTGGTAGCAATCAAATTACTGAAGCGCAACGTAAACAGCTGGCAGAACGTTTAGCCAAGCTGGATTCAAATTCTGAGAAAGGGGACTAAAACATGGAGAATATTTCTGAGACGTTAAAGATTTTGATGAACAAGCGTAATTTAAATCATCAGTATCAAGAATTAATGACCGCTGTCTTTCAAGATCCGGATGTTCGACAGTTTTTAGCCGCTCATCAGCAAGAGCTTTCTAGTGATGCGATGGAACGCAGTGCGACAAAACTTTATGAATTTTGCCAAGAAAAACGTAAAATTGCCAGACATGAACCGACGCAGGTCCCTGGTTATGAACCAGAATTGGTGATGAGTAATCATTTAATTGATATTGCTTATCAACCAACAGCCCAATACCAAGAAGCCCAAGCCGCTCGCGAATTGAAACACCGGGTGCGTTCAATTAGCATGCCCAAAAACATTGAGACGGCTGATTTGAAAGCTTACGACCAAGATGGTGATCGTGCGACGGCGTTGATGTCTGCGTTAGACTTTATTGACGCGTATACGCAAGCGCCAAAACGATTCCACCGAGGCTTATATTTGTATGGGTCATTTGGCGTTGGTAAGACGTTCTTACTGGGGGCGATGGCCAATGCTTTAGCCACTAAAGGCTTTCAAACCACATTGATTCATTTTCCAAGTTTTGCGGTTGAAATGAAACGGTCAATCAGCAACAATACGTCCGGTGATAAGGTTGATGCGATCAAACGGGCACCAATCTTGATGATCGATGATATTGGGGCGGATGCGTCGTCAACTTGGATTCGGGATGATGTCCTTGGTGTCATTTTGGAATACCGGATGCAAGAGGAGTTACCGACCTGTTTCTCGTCCAACTTCTCGATGCAGGAATTACAGGACGGCTATCTCACGGTCTCGCAAAAGGGTGATGAAGAACCAATCAAAGCCCAACGAATTATGCAACGGGTCCGGTATCTTTCAACTGAAATTGAAATGATTGGCCGTAATCGACGTTTAAATCCGACTGATTAGTATTGACATTTAGGCCGAAAGTGGTTTAATAAAAACAGATGCAAAAGACATGCTCGATTTTCATGGATTACAGAGACCCAAGCCTAGTTCTGGAAGCTTGAGACCAGATTATTTGAGATACCACTTTTGTGAACATGCTCAATTGAGCCGGAACGCGTCCGTTATTAGCGCTAATGAGTCAGTGTGCCTTGTCGCACTGAAAAATCGGGTGGAACCACGTCAATCACGTCCCTAATACTAGTTAAGTCTGGTATTAGGGACTTTTTTGTCGTCCCGGCGCAGTGTTTTGGTGAGTGGGTAAATTTTGAAGGAGTGTGTCAATTTATGGCAAGTATTAATGTAAAGTTCCCTGATGGCGCTGAAAAGCAATTTGATGCTGGCGTTACCACGGAAGAGATTGCAAAATCAATTAGTCCCTCATTGGCTAAACGGTCAGTTGCTGGGAAGTTCAACGATCAAGTTGTTGATTATCGTCAACCCTTAACGACTGATGGTAACATCGAAATCATCGCTGCTGACAGTGACGAAGGGATGGCGGTCTTGCGTCAGACTGCTGCCCAAGTTTTGGCTAATGCCGTTAAACAACTTTTCCCTAAAGTTCATTTTGGGAGTGGTGAAGGCAATGCCAACGGCTTCTTCTTCGATACCGACAATCCTGATTCTGAAGGCAAGCAAATTAGTGAAGATGACTTAGATGCCATCAGCTTAAAGATGCAAGCTATTATCAAGAAAGACTTGCCAATCGTGCGTGAAGTCTTATCAAAGGCCGATGCTTTAGCCTTAGTTGGCGATGATCCTTACCAACAAGACTTAGTTAACGACCGGGCTGCTGAAAACGATGGTCAAGTAGTCGTTTACAAGCAGGGTGACTTTGTCGATTTATCAGATGGTGCCCAATTAGCTTCAACTGGTAAAGTTAAGATCTTCAAACTCTTGTCAGTCGCCGGTGCATACTGGCAAGGCAAGTCCAGCAATCCAATGTTACAACGGATTTATGGGACAGCTTTCTTAAAGCAAAAAGACTTAGATGAAGATCTGAAGAAGCGCCAAGAAGCCCGTGAACGTGATCACCGGGTCATTGGGAATGAACTTGATTTATTCTTCGTTGATCCTAAGGTCGGGAACGGTTTACCATACTGGATGCCAAACGGTGCCACGATTCGTCGTCAAATCGAACGCTATATCGTGGACAAGGAAGTTGCTAACGGTTACCAACACGTTTACACACCAGTTTTAGCTAACTTGGATGTTTACAAGCAATCTGGTCACTGGGATCACTATCGTGAAGACATGTTCCCACCAATGGACATGGGTGATGGCGAACAATTGGAATTACGTCCAATGAACTGCCCATCACATATCCAGATTTACAACCATCACATTCGCTCATACCGTGAATTACCATTGCGGATTGCTGAACTTGGGATGATGCACCGTTATGAAAAATCTGGTGCGTTGACTGGGTTATCACGAGTTCGTGAAATGACCTTAAATGATGGTCATACCTTCGTTGCCATGGATCAAATTGAAGAAGAATTTAAGAATATCTTGGCATTGATGGTTGAAGTATACAAAGACTTTGATATTTCTGATTACCGCTTCCGTTTGAGCTATCGTGACCCAGCTAACAAGGCGAAGTACTTCGATGATGACGCAATGTGGGAACAAAGCCAAAAGATGTTGAAGTCAGCCATGGATGACATGGGCTTGGATTACTTCGAAGCCGAAGGGGAAGCTGCTTTCTACGGTCCTAAGTTGGACGTGCAAACGAAGACGGCCCTTGGTGGTGAAGAAACCTTGTCAACGATCCAATTGGACTTCTTGTTACCAGAACGCTTCGATTTGAAGTATGTTGGTTCTGATGGTGAAGAACATCGTCCAGTCATGATTCACCGTGGTTTAGTTTCAACCATGGAACGTTTCGTCGCTTACTTGACTGAAATTTACAAGGGTGCTTTCCCAACTTGGTTGGCACCTAAGCAAGTTACGATTATCCCAGTTAACAATGGTGCCCATGGTGCCTACGCTGAAACCGTTCGTCGTCGCTTAGCTGCTAACGGCATTCGGGTCAGCATCGATGATCGGAACGAAAAGATGGGCTACAAGATCCGTGAATCACAAACGAAGAAGATTCCATACTTGCTTGTGGTTGGGGATCAAGAAGTTTCAAATGGTTCTGTTTCTGTCCGTAAATACGGTGAGGAACGCACTGAATCTGAAGGGGTCGACATGTTTATCGGCGCTATTTCAGAAGAAGTTAAGAACTATAGTCGTGGGGCCAGCAAATAATTAGTTGACACCAGTTTTCAATTCTGATATAGTATTGGAGTTGAGAAAAAAAGCAGAAGCACCCGCTTCTCGCCTTGGTAACGTTAAGTTATCGGGCAGATGAACGAATGAATTTATTCCCATTAACGGGAGTGAGCGGGCGTGTTATGCGCCCGCTCTTTTTGTGGATTTCTCGAAATTTTACGGAGGTGAATTACCATAGCTAAAGATTCGATGGTTAATGACGGCATCCGTGCTCATGAAGTACGTTTGATTGCCAGTGATGGTGAACAATTAGGTGTCAAGTCACGACAAGAAGCAATGCAGATTGCAGAAGATGCGAGCTTAGATCTTGTTTTAGTTGCACCGAAAGCGAAACCACCCGTGGCCAGAATTATGGATTATGGGAAGTATCGTTTCGAGCAACAAAAGAAACAACGGGAAGCTCGTAAGAAACAAAAGGTTGTTAGCATTAAGGAAGTTCGCTTAAGCCCAACCATTGACACCAATGACTTTGATACTAAGCTGAAACATGCTGAAAAGTTCTTGTCAAAAGGTGATAAGGTTCGTGTTTCGATTCGTTTTAAGGGACGTGCCATTACCCATAAGGATATTGGTCGCCAAGTCTTGAACCGAATGATTGAAGCAACGAAAGAATTTGCCTCAGTTGAAGCCTATCCTAAGATGGACGGCCGAAGCATGTTCTTAGTGCTAGCACCAAAAATTGAGAAGTAATTTCTAGGAGGATTATTGATTATGCCAAAACAAAAGACAAACCGCGCTGCTGCTAAGCGTTTCAAAGTAACCGCTAAAGGTAACATTAAGAGCGCCAACGCTTTCACCAGTCATCGTTTCCATGGTAAGACTAAGAAACAACGTCGCCAATTACGTGGTACGGCTGTAATTGAAAAGCCAATGGTCAAAACATATCACAAGTTATTACAAAAATAATTAACACGTTTTAGTTAAATCTAGGAGGAAATAAGATGGCTCGAGTAAAAGGTGGAACTGTAACACGCAAACGTCGTAAGCGCGTTTTAAAATTAGCTAAAGGTTATCGTGGTGCTAAGCATATCCAATTTAAGGTTGCTAAGGACCAAGTAATGAAGTCATACGAATACGCATTCCGCGATCGTAAGAAGCGTAAGAGTGACTTCCGTCGTCTCTGGATCGCCCGTATCAATGCGGCTGCTCGTATGAGTGACATTAGCTACAGTCAATTAATGCATGGTTTAAAGCTTGCTAACATCGATATGAACCGTAAGATGTTGGCTGACTTAGCTGTTAACGATGCTGATGCTTTCAAAGCATTGGTTGAAGAAGCTAAGAAAGCACTTGCTGCTTAATTAGAATTTAAACCTACGTTAAGTAGGGTAGAGCCGTCATCAGCTGATGACGGCTCTTTTCGTTTGGGTAATAAAATAGCGGGCAACCCGCGGCTTGCTTTAATCAAGTCGTGGATTGCCCGCTATTGTTAATAATTGCATTAAACTAAAACTGAAATAGCGTCGTGTTTACGTATTTCAATTTAATAATTTGAAAATAGTAGTGAAGCGAAAAGCGCGATAAAGGCAAAATAGGCTAAGAGACCAATAATCCAAAGAATGAAAAAGACTAAACCAGCACGATTCCAAGTCTTTTGAACGGCCTTGAAAGTTTCAATGTCGGTGTAGTTGCCCTTTTGCCAAGCCCAACCATTACCTTTAAACCCTACAATAAAGAACCAAACGAGATTGAAGATAGGGATTAAGACAAGTAGTGGCAGGTATGATTTATTCCCGATACCCCAAAAAATATTGAACATGAAGGCGCCCCAGTTCCAGCCTTTCACTTCATCAGGGATTTGCTTACCATTTTCTTCCATTATGATCATTCCTCCAAAATAAGATTCGCTGGTGCCTAACGGTGTTAAGTTGGTCAAGCACAGCGAGTAATAGTATACCTGAAAGCTATACAAATTGGTAGGGCTAATTATTAAAGGCAGCAATCAATCCCAGCAGTTAACTTTATGGCGGATTATTTCATAGCAAGGCTGTTTGCCTCTTTTTTACCGATTGATCGGGTAACCCGGAGGTATATCACACACTCAACTGAAGTGATTGACTGACCTTTTGAAAATAGAAAAAAAGCATCCGACTAGCGGATGCTCCATAAAATCAGTTAGCTTACGTGGTGTGCTTACGTACTGGACTAACCCAAGTGCCGCTCCCATAACCCATAATTGTTTTAATTGCTGGAATTAAAGTCATTACTAAGGCTAGGGCGTTAACTTGCCAGTAAACGAGCATGTATAATGGCATGAAAATCAGGTATTTGAATTTACGTCCGCGGTCATCGACAATCAGTGCGGAAAGCAGTTGTAGCAATCCGGCAAACATTTCGAAGGTGACGAAGATAAAGGCCATACAGAACATGTGATATAACCGCTCATAATTACCTGTGAAGATAAACATGACAAATGACAGGACAAACAAGATAGTCGAGACAAAGAAGAATAATGACCAGATGATACTTAGCGTTTGATCAGTAATGAAGGCCATCTGTTTTAAGTAACGGCCTGGATGGCGCATGACGCGTCCGAAGTTAGTGAGTAAGACTTCGGTGCCACCTTTAGCCCAACGTTTCCGTTGATGGTAGAGGGCTTTAAGTGACTCTGGCACATTCATGTAAAAGAGAATGTCGGGTGAAAAGACGGTGGTCCAACCGTTAAGTTGATGGTCCCAGGCAATACTGATATCTTCAGTGGCCCGATCTTGACGGAATAAACCAACGTCGATTAGTGCATCACGCCGATACATGGTATTGGCACCGCTATAAGCGTACATATTACCTAGTGCGCTGACTTGGCTCCGTTTGATGACCCCAACGATACTTGAAAATTCAACAGTCTGTGATTTTGCAATTAATTTACTCCGGTTTTGAACATCCATGTTAGCGGTGACCGCTGCGACGTTCGTATGTTCTTCACCAATGAAATAATTCATATATTTCCAAAGGGCATCTGGTTCTGGAATCGAATCGGCATCATTGCTTAAAATGAACTCGCCCTTAGCAAAGCTGACGCCGACATTGAAGGCATGCGCCTTGCCTTAATTTTTTTCAATTGTGATGACACGCAGGTTCGCGTATTTCTTTTGCAGTTCCGCTAAGATTTGTGGGGTTTCATCGGTTGACCCATCATCCGTGACTAACACTTCAAAGTTGGTGTAATTCAAACTGTTCATTAAATAATCAATTGTGTGAGCAATCATGACCTCTTCATTGTGCGCTGGAATCATAATAGTGATGAACGGCTGATCCTTGGGGGCCAACTCGTAGAATTTCGTATGCCGATGCCGATAAACGGTTTGGTAACAAATGACGCCCATGAACCAGGCGAAGGCGCCTAAAATCGGATAGGAGACGAGTAACAGCAAGACGAAATTCCAGATACTTTCAAAAGGTTTTAAGGTTTGTAGGACTTCCATCAGCTACTTTTCCTCCTCTTTGTATAAGTCGTGAATTTCGTTAACTGCCAAATTTTGTTCCGGCTTCACGTGATAGCTCCGGACGTTTTCGCGAAATTCCTTGTTGCCGAACCGTGCTGTATAAAAAGCTTCCAAGTGTTGTTTACGCGCTAACATTTTGGGCTCATCATACTGAATGGCCTTTTCAACGTGCTGTTTGACACGGTGATTATTGTGAATCGTTGAAATAATAACAATAACGGCTAGAATAATAAAAGCGATGATAAAGAACCGGTCAAAAAAGTAGAAGAGCGTCCGACCTTCCTCGTAGCGCCAGGCATGCAAGAAACGTTGATTGTTGATCAGTAAGGTTGACGAAATTGTCCAGTAGACTGGTATTGCGACACAAATCCAAAAAACGATCGCCATGACTGTTTGCCAAACTTTAGTCCACAAGTGACCTTTGTCAAAATAGTTATCAATGACGTATTGTTTCATGATGTCGTTTTTATCAAGAGGTTGTTTCGTTTCTTTTTCTGACATATGAAGTTCTCCTTATAAGATTTATTTTTAACAGCTTAAATATACGCTTTCAGTAAATGATTGTGAATAAGCTTGCAAATTGTGGTTGAGTATAATTCTTGTAAACGTTGGTTGGCCGAAAAACTGGTTTGGTGACGAACCGTAACTGCTGCGGGGTGATCAATTGATGTAACGGCTTGATTAATAAAAGTTGCACATTTATTTAAAACCCTCTATTATTAAAAGATAACTGAATTTATCGTCCCAGTCATCGAAAAAAGGCGAGCAAGCCCCGCTATTAAAAGGGTGCCGGAGTATGATAAAATAAGCAGGTGGGGTCTGACTAAGTGTCAGTACCAATGACAACAGAAGTGAAGGGGAAAACGATGATAAATCAATTTAAACCAACTTGGATGATACCAGCAATCTATAATATTACCGCAGCGCAACTCCGTGAAAAGGGCATTAAGGCCGTGTTCGCCGATCTCGACAACACGTTGATTGCCTGGGATAATCCAGATGGTACCCCGGAACTTAAAAAGTGGATGCATGGGCTACAAGATGCCGGCATTCCTTTAGTTGTCGTTTCAAATAATTCAGAAAAACGGATTGCGAAAGCCTTAACGGCCTTAGGGCTACCATATGTGTCGCGAGCCTTAAAACCGTTACCATTTGGCATTCAAAAAGCGCGTCGCAATCTAGGACTACGTCAAAGTGAAGTAATCATGGTTGGTGATCAATACATCACCGATATGTGGGCAGCTCATTCAGCCGGCGTTCAAAGTGTGTTAGTCAAACCGTTGGTGACAACGGACGCTTGGAATACGCGGATTAACCGTTTCTTTGAGCAATTTATTAAAGCTCGGCTTGCCCATCGTTATCCAGAAAAGCATTTTCAGGAGGAACTTAAATAGTGAGTGAAACAACTCAAGAAACTTTATATTGTATTGGCTGTGGGGCAGCTATTCAAACGACTGACCCCGATGCAGCTGGGTATACCCCTGCATCAGCCCTCAAGAAATCGTTGGAAAATGAGTCACAAGACTTGTATTGTCAACGCTGTTTCCGGCTACGCCATTACAATGAAATCGTGCCAGTTAATTTAACTGATGATGATTTCCGGCGTTTGTTAGCGACGATTCGTGAAGCTGACGCCTTGGTCGTCTATGTCGTGGATATTTTTGACTTAAATGGGAGTATTATTCCTGGATTGCAACGATTTGTTGGGAATAATCCCGTCCTGTTAGTTGGGAATAAAGAAGATGTCTTGCCACGTCAATTACGGCGGACCAAGCTGCGTGAATGGATGAACCAACAAGTTCGTGCACAAGGAATTAAACCAGTCGATGTCGCATTGACTAGTGCTAAAAAAGGTCATGCCATTGATGACCTGCTGGCGATGATTGACAAGTATCGTCGGGGACGTGATGTTTACGTTGTCGGTGTAACCAATGTTGGTAAATCAACGTTGATCAACCGGATTATTGCGAATAACACCGGTTTAAAAGACTTGATTACGACGTCGCGATTCCCAGGCACGACCTTGGATAAGATCGAGATTCCGTTAGATGATGGGCATAAGATGGTGGATACCCCCGGGATCATCCATCAGGCACAAATGGCCCATGTTTTAAGTGGCGATGATTTGAAATTGGTTTCACCACAAAAGGAAATTCGGCCAAAAGCTTACCAGCTTGGCAATGGACAGACTTTATTCTTAGGCGGGGTAGCCCGTTTAGATATCGTGGATACTGTTAAGCCAGCCGGGATCGTCTATGTCGATAATAATTTGACCTTGCATCGTACTCGAACCGAAAACGCTGATAATTTCTACACGAAGCATGTTGGCGAGTTGATTACGCCACCAACTGGTGATGCGGTCGCTGATTTTCCACCACTAGTTCGGCATGAATTTAAAACGACTGAAATTAGTGATGTGGTCTTTGAAGGCCTAGGTTGGGTCACCGTACCGGCAGAGACTCGAGTAGCCGGTTGGGCACCTAAAGGCGTGGACGTGTTAACGCGGCCCGCAATGATTAATAAGAACTAGGAGAATTTAATGGAAAACTTACGAGGAAAGCAAAAACGTTATTTACGGAGTCAGGCACATCATTTACGCCCACTATTTTCAGTTGGGAAAAATGGTCTGACTGCCGACTGGCTTGAACAATTAGTTGGGGCCATGGATAAACGTGAACTGATCAAAGTAAATATTTTACAAAACTCAGATGTCACGATTGAAGAAGTTAAAAATGCGATTGAAAGCAAAACGCCAATTACAGTGGTGCAAACGATTGGTCACGTTTTAGTTTTATATTTACCATCATCACACGAAGAATTTCAAAAACTTTCATTAGAAGTCGCAAAGATCTAGGGAGGGATTTTTAGTGAAGACGGTTAGTCAAACCGCGACGAAAGTAATGGCAGAGGTTGTTACTGATTTACCACAACGTCGTGTTGGCATTATTGGCGGAACGTTCAATCCACCGCATTTAGGTCATTTAATTATGGCGCAGCAGGTGGGTGATCAATTGGGATTGGATGAGGTTCGGTTTATGCCAGACGCGCAACCACCCCATGTTGATGAAAAAAAGACGATTCCAGCGCAAGACCGCGCGAACATGGTCCAGCGAGCAATTGCTGATAATCCGTTATTTAAACTAGAAACGGCCGAACTAAAACGTGGCGGTAAAAGTTATACTTATGATACGATGAAAGCGTTAAAGGCTCAGCATCCTGACACCCAGTACTACTTCATTATTGGTGGCGATATGGTGGACTACTTGCATACTTGGTCACGTATTGATGAACTCGTGAAGTTAGTGACGTTTGTTGGCATTAAACGAACCGGTTATCCAACGACGAGTCAGTATCCAGTTATTTGGGTTGATGCGCCGCTGGTGGATATCAGTTCGACGCAGATTCGCCACAAAGTCAGTCAGGGGCATACGGTCCGTTATCTCGTACCGGATGCGGTTGCTGAGTATATAAAGGAGCATCACTTGTATGAAACAAAACCAACCAATTGAATTCACTGAAGCACTTGTGCCATATACGCACGCTGAATTAGCCGCCAAGGTTGCTGAAAAGCTGACGGATAGTCGCTTCCAGCATTGCTTACGGGTTGAACAGACCAGTCGCAAACTTGCAGCACTGAATGGTGTCGATCAAGAACTAGCTGGGATTACTGGCTTGTTGCATGACTACGCCAAACAACGTTCCGATGAGACATTCATTAAGCTCATTAAAACGCGGGGCCTTGATCCGGCACTGTTGAATTACGGTAACGGCGTATGGCACGGTGTGGTTGGGGCTGAGTTAATTAAAGATGAACTTCGTATCTATAATGAAGATATTTTAAATGCTGTGCGATTGCACACGGTTGGCGCGCCATATATGCCTAAGCTAGCACAGATCGTTTTCATGGCCGACTTTATTGAACCAAAACGGGATTTTCCCGGGGTTGATGAAGCACGGCTAGTGACACGTAAGTCGTTGGCAGACGGGGTGCGTTATCAGATTCAACATACCCTGACTTACTTGATCAGTCAGGGCGCCCCAGTTTATCCGCAAACCTTGGCGACATATAATGCCTGGGTTGGTGGTGTTGGGACCGTACCAACCAAATAAAGAATGATTAAAGGGAGAATGACATGGATAGTAAAGAATTATTACAATTAACGGTCAAAGCGGCCGATGACAAACGGGCTGAAGATATCGTTGCCTTGGATGTTGCTCAAGTTAGCTTGATGGCAGATTATTTCCTCATTGTTTCAGCTGACTCCAGACGACAAGTTCAAGCGATTGCTGATAGCGTTGTGGAATTCATCCGCAAGGCCGGTTCAGATGTTAAGAGTGTTGAAGGTCGGACTGCCGGTGAATGGGTCCTGATCGACTGCGGCGATGTGATTGTACACGTTTTCCAAAAGGATGCGCGTCAACATTACAATCTTGAAAAATTATGGTCAGATGCGCCGTTAGTAGATGTTGATCAATGGGTAAACGCATGATCTACCAGACGTTTGCCGAACTTTACGACGAACTCTTCGATCCAGCCATGTACCAGCAATGGCTGGATTTTGTGCGTCGTGAATTACCAGATCAATCGGGAGAAGTCTTGGAACTTGCTTGCGGAACTGGTCGCCTAGCCGTGTTGTTGGCTCAAGCGGGGTATCACGTGACCGGACTTGATTTATCCGACAACATGTTAGCCTTAGCCGAACAGCACGCTGAGGAAGCCAATGTGCCACTGCCACTAATTGAAGGCAATATGTTAGATTTGAGTGAAATTGGTCAATTTTCCGCCGTGACTTGCTTTGCCGATTCATTTTGTTATTTGCAAGAGTTGTCGCAGGTACAAACCGCGTTCACACAAGTGGCGCAACATTTGACTGCGGAGGGCAAGTTTCTATTTGATGTAATTACGCCTTATCAAACGGATGAAGTCTACCCAGGCTATATGTATAACTATCGTGACGAGGAACGGGCATTCATGTGGACGAGCTATGCGAGCGAAGACTATGTGCATGGTGCCGAACACGATTTGAGTTTCTTCATTTGGAATGCTGATAAGCAGGCATTTGATGAAGTCAGTGAACTTCATCGTGAACGGACCTATGTGTTGGCTGATTATCAACAGGCTTTGGCAGCGGCTGGTTTCAGTCAAGTCAAGGTGACGGCTGATTTTGGTCAGCATGAGCCCGATGATAAAACAACGCGCTGGTTTTTTGAGTGTCAAAAGTAGGTGATTTAGCCGTGCAAGCAGTAGGTCTGATAACTGAATATAATCCGTTGCATAATGGTCATTTGTACCATTTACAACAGGCTAAAAAGTTGACTGGGGCTGATTGTAGCGTAGTCGTCATGAGTGGTAATTGGCTACAACGCGGCGAACCAGCAATTCTGGATAAATGGGCTCGGACTCAGCTGGCACTTGAAGCGGGGGCGGATTTGATCGTTGAATTGCCCGTTTTCTATGCCACCCAGCCGGCGCATTTGTTTGCCCGCGGTGGGGTTGAAATTCTAACTGCGCTCGGTTGCGAATCGTTAGTTTTTGGCACTGAACATCCAGACCTCAATTTTGAGGAACTAATGACGGCACTGCCAAAAACTCAGGCGGCCTTTAAACATTACAATGCTACCTATGCAACGCAGTTTAATACCGCTTTGCAGCAGTCGACGGGAGTGTCATTGACGCAAGCCAATGACATGTTGAGCTTTTGCTATTACTTAGCGAACCAACATTTCGGCAATCAGTTGAACTTGCTGCCAATTAAGCGACAAGTTGCGGTTCATAATGACGCAGCGATTCGTCCGGCCAGTGATTTTGCGAGTGGGACTGCGATTCGAGCGGCTGCCATTAATGCTGCGTGGGCTGAGATCCAGCCGGTCGTTCCGCCACAGACATTAGCGATGTTACAAACACAGCGATTACAGACTTGGGCGGACTTTTGGCCTTATTTAAAGTACCAATTGATGACGGCTGCGGTGACACAGACCCATCAGATTGATCAGATGGCTGAGGGCTTGGAATATCGGATGAAGGAAGTTGCACAAGCGGCAACGAGTTTTGAAGATTTGATGCGGCGTGCTAAGTCAAAACGTTACACCTATACGCGCCTGCAACGGGTCGCCACGGCGGCGCTGTTGCAACTAACCGCAGCTGAGGTTCAAACGGCGCAGGCACACAATTATGTGCGGGTGTTAGGATTCAACGCGACGGGACAAGCTTATTTACATCAAGTGAAGAAGCAATTAACGTTGCCACTTTATACGAAAATTAATAAAGCGCTGCGGTTACACGGGTTAGCCCTTGATTACCGGGCCGGACGCGTCTATGAAATGGTCAACGGTCAGTCGCAAGATCTTTATCGCCGCCCAATCATGTCTTCGGGTAATATTGGTTGACCCTGGGTGCTTTTCTTGTTATGGTGATGAACGTTGACGGGCATTTTGACCTGTCAAGGAAAAAACATTGACAAAGGATTTTTACACAGGTATAATTTATCACGTTGCATTAGGAGGTTTTTAAATGAAATGGTCGTTAGGGCAACTTAAAAGTTACCGTGAGGAGCCACTTCAGTTTGATGAAGCACTGGACTTAAAACACTCCCTGATGACGCGTTATCCTGAAATTATTGATGTCAAAGCCGTTCAGGCCAAAGGTATCGTTAGTTATGGTAAGGGTAGCGTGCTAATCTCAGCGAAAGTTGATGCCAACTTAACGTTGCCATCAAGTCGTTCGCTGACGCCCGTGGAAACATCACTGGCGTTTCAAATGACAGAATACTACGTGCCGAAGGGAACCGACTTAAGTCGATTCGAAAAAACCGACACGGTCATTTTCTTACCAGAAGATGATATTTTGGATTTTGATGTTGCTGTGGAGGATAACATTTTAATTCACATCCCCATGCAGATTCTTTCTGAAGCTGAGCTCAATGGTGAAGCCATGCCAACTGGTAAGGGCTGGGAAGTCGTTCGTGAGGAAGACTTAGCCAAGCAAGCTGAAGAACATAAAACTGTTGATCCGCGTTTAGCTAAATTAAAAAACCTGTTCCCTGATCAGGAAACTAAGGATTAAGTTAGTTAGACCTATCAAAAAACATCACAAACGTGAAATTATTTTAAGGAGGTGTTCGTTGATGGCTGTACCTAAGAGAAGAACATCAAAGATGCGTAAACGCAACCGTCGTGGTCATATTAAATTGGCTACGCCTAATTTGGCACCATGCCCAAATTGTGGTGAATTACGTGTATCTCACCGTGTTTGCCCTAGCTGTGGGTATTACAATGGTAAAGAAGTCGTTAAAGTAAACAACTAATTTCGATTTAGTTGATGAAAAGGCGCATCGCGGCCATGGCGCATGCTAATTTTCTTTACACAACGATTGTAAAAACTCGCTTCGGCGAGTTTTTTTGTGTCTTGATGTGAAAACTAATTTCTTCCTTCATGAAAAAATGTGAAATTATTTTCTAAAATCAACGCAAATTGCTTTAATTACGAAAGCGTTTTTGGTACGATAGTCACGTAGTAAAATTTGGGAGGCAAACAAAACATGAGTAATGAAAAACCACAAATTGGCGTCATTGGTATGGCTGTCATGGGTAAGAACTTGGCTTTGAATATTGAAAGCCGTGGTTACAAGGTTGCAATCTTTAACCGGACTGGTGCTAAGACGGAAAAGGTTGTCAAGGACCATGCTGACAAACAATTGGTTCCAAGTTACAAGATTGAAGACTTCGTTGCGTCACTTGAAACGCCACGTCGGATTATCATGATGGTTAAAGCTGGGAAGCCAACGGATGCTGTGATTGATGAATTATTACCATTATTAGATAAAGGTGATGTCTTGGTTGATGGTGGGAATACCAACTTCAACGACACCATGGCCCGCAATGCCCGCTTGGACAAATCCGGGATTAACTTTATTGGTATGGGTGTCTCCGGTGGTGAATTGGGTGCCTTGCAAGGCCCATCATTGATGCCAGGTGGTCAAAAGGAAGCTTATGACTTAATTGCACCAATCTTGGAAAAGATTTCTGCTAAAGCCCCTCAAGACGGCAAACCATGTGTCACTTATATTGGTGAAAATGGTGCTGGTCATTACGTTAAGATGGTCCACAATGGAATCGAATACGGTGATGAAGAATTAATTGATGAAAGTTACAACATTATGCGTAACGTCGCTGGTTTATCAGTTGACGACATGGCTAATGTTTTCACTGAATGGAACAAGGGTGAATTGAGTAGCTACTTGATTGAAATTACCGCAGACATTTTGACTCGTAAAGATGATTTAGGCGCGGACAAGACTAAGCCAATCGTTGACATGATCTTAGATCGTGGGAACAACAAAGGAACTGGTAAGTGGAGTTCCGAAGACGCTTTGAACGTTCAAGTCCCACAATCTGTCATTACGGAAGCCGTTTATGCACGCTACATCTCAATGATGAAGAACGAACGGGTTGCTGCTTCTAAGAAGTTAGCTGGTCCTAAGAATGACGTCAAGTTACCTGCTAAAGAAGAATTAGTTGAAAAAATTCGTGAAGCCTTATACTTCAGTAAAATCATGAGTTATGCTCAAGGTTTTGAACAATTACGTTTTGCCGCTGAACATTACGGTTGGGACTTGAAGTATGGCGAATTAGCTCAGATCTGGCGTGCCGGTTGTATCATCCGGGCCCAATTCTTGCAAAACATTACCAATGCTTTTGACAAGAAGCCTGACTTGAACAACTTATTGATGGATGATTACTTTGCTGATATTGCAGCTAAATATCAACAATCAACACGTGACGTTTTAAGCTTGGCGATTCAAGCTGGCGTTCCAGTGCCATCATTCAGCGCCGCCTTGTCATACTACGACTCATATCGGGCCGAAGTTTTACCTGCGAACTTGTTACAAGCACAACGGGACTATTTTGGTGCACATACGTATGAACGGACTGATCGTGAAGGATCATTCCATTACACTTGGTATGAAGAACAATAAAAATTAGGCAAATAAAAACGGGTCTGAAAAGTTAAATAACTTTTTGGACTCGTTTTTTGTTGTAAAACCAATTTATTTATATGTTACCAAATGGTGCCGCCTAAAATCGTAGCGGCAGCAATGCCCCAGTAGTATTCAGAGGTTCGCGTCGTTTGGGAATATAATGTGTTGATGGCTTGAATTGGCTGTTGCATGTGTTTTCGCGTAGCATCGAGCATGAGCGCGTTGACGCGCGGTGCGGTTAATAAACAATTTTCGTATTTTGCTAGTTCTTGTGCACAATGCAATAAGTGTGTTTCAAGTTCTTGGTCTTTGGCAACTTCTGGATCGTCGTAGGCGACACTAATTTGTTGTAGCAGGTGTTCAGCTTTCGGATCTTTTAACATGCGATCATCCCCTGTATGTGCAAAGTATAGCACCGTCATTTGTGAAAGGGCAGCGATAATGACTGCGGTGAAGACTTGCGTAAAATTTAAATTCTAGTAGGATAAAGACTATGACAAAACAAATTCAAAAAAATGAAGCCAGCTTGAAAGTGTTCAAAGCACTAGCAGACCCGATTCGATTGGAAATTATTCGTTACTTGAATGGTTTGGACCATGAAGTTGCTTGTGGTGAAGTTGGTCATGCTATGCAGATTAGCAAAACTTCTGGTTCCTATCATTTCAAAATTTTACAGGAAGCCGGACTAATTACAGTTCAGAAGATTGCCCGTGAAAAATATGTTCAGTTAGACCGGTCGACCTTTGACCACTATTTGACTCATTTTTGGCAAAATATTTAGGCAATTAGACCAATCAAGAGGAGCTCACCAAGAGTTGCTCTTTTTTATTTTGGGTATTGTCAGCTAGTAATGGGCATGCTATCTTTAAATAGTTCAAAAATATTTGAACTATTTTTCGACATTGGGGAGACGAAAAAGATGACTGGACAAGTAATTAACAAACGATGGGTATTGTTGTTAACTTCGCTGGGATTTTTCATGGCAATGATGGACACAATGATTGTGACCACGGCTTCAACTGCGATTCGAACGGATTTTCACATTTCAGTTAAGTCGTTGCAGTGGGCGTTGAATGCGTATAATATCACGATTGCTGCTGTGCTACTCGTGGGAGTTGCCTTAGGGGAACGCTGGGGACGACGACGGCTTTACAATTTGGGGATGTTTGTTTTCACAATTGGTTCAATCCTCTGTGCTTTGGCAACTAACATCAATTGGTTGATTGTTGCACGAATTATCGAGGGGCTGGGGGCTTCAGTGATGACGCCGATGTCGATGGCTATTTTGACGGCTGCGCTGCCAGCAGAACAACATGGTCGTGCGCTGGGAATTTGGAGTGGCATTGGTGGTTTAGCGTTAATTGTGGGGCCATCATTAGGTGGCTTCATCGTGTCTCAGCTGACTTGGCAATGGATCTTTTGGATAAATGTGCCGATTGGGTTATTGGCAATCGGGTTATCTCAGCAATATTTACCGGAAAGTCGGGGGAAGGCGGCCCCAATTAGTCTTTTGGATAATAGTTTGATCATTGTCGCTTCAGCAGGGCTAATTTGGGCATTGTCAACTGTGGGCGATTCGTTAGTGGGAAAGCGGCTACAAATGGTACTTGTGATTGGTTTGATTAGTCTTGGCTGTGGGAGTTGGTTCATTTATCGTCAGTCGCAAGCACGTGAACCAATGATGCCATTAGCGCTGTTCAAAAAACAGGCTTTTACAGGTGGTAATCTTGCAACTGCCTGTCTTTATGGTGCGATGTATGGGGTGGTATTCTTTTTGCCACAATATTTACAAGTCAGCGGACATGCCAATGCCTTAACTGCTGGGCTAGAATTGTTACCATGGACGGGAACGTTGGTGGTCGTCGCACCTTTTGCAGGTCGGGCGGTAGATCATTTTGGTGAACGTAATGTTGCCACGCTTGGGCTATTGCTTCAAGGGTTAGGATAC
The DNA here is from genome assembly GCF_005405005.1 of Lactiplantibacillus daoliensis. Classification (GTDB taxonomy): domain Bacteria; phylum Bacillota; class Bacilli; order Lactobacillales; family Lactobacillaceae; genus Lactiplantibacillus; species Lactiplantibacillus daoliensis. Next base: position 111,801 of record NZ_BJDH01000005.1, read on the forward strand.
ATATTGTTAGCTTTACTTGCTTATCAGCGTTACGTTTGGTTGGTTATGCCGCTAATAATCGCTGGAGCGGGATTATCAATGGCTGGGCCAGCACTGCAAAAGGCGGTGATTGGTGCAGTGCCACGTTTGATGATCGGCAAGGCTTCGGGAATCTACAATGTTTTTCGGTTACTTGGTGGCGCATTGGGCACGACGATTGCCGTAATTATCTTTTACGGTTTTCACGGTTCCACGTTTATCAGTGCTTTTCAGGCAACGATGGTTGGCACTGCAGGGGTGTCGCTGTTGGGTATGATTTGGTCAAGGCAATTAAAAAAGGAATGAGCATGAGTTAATCAGGTTTTGTGATAATTTAAGGTTAGCGGTACAACACTGATCGTTATAGTGTTGTGCCGCTTTTTTGTAAATTGTGGTTTAATAAGGCTAAGAACGATACAGGAGATGGCCGGTATGCAAATGGATGTAGTGGGAACAAGTTTGTCTTTTGAAGTGAGTGAGGTAACCAGTTGGGACCCAGACAATTCGTGGACGAATGCTAAGATGAGTGTGAAAAACGAGTTTTTTGATTTTGAGATTGAACCGTCATTTGTGACCTTTCAAGAATTGAAAGAACTTCAACGGGACCTTACCGGATTGATCAACCATGACCTACCTCAGTATGTGAAAATTTATATGATTGAGCCGTACTGGGAGATTTATTTAGATCCTAATCCAGATGCTGATGAGTGCTGTGAATTTTGGTTTTATCCCGAGATTGGCGGTGGTTTCACAGATCAATACTATTGTTTGCCATTGACCATAGCAGAAGCTAATCATTTCTTGAATTATTTGAATGAACAATTACCAAAACTACCTAAGACGGGGCATTAAACGTGAAACGAACAAACGTTTGCGTTAAAATTAAAAGAGTTATTTTTTTGAGAGTAGGTGAGTGAATGCGCCAAGAATCACTATTCAATCCAGAACATGCGGCTAGTAGCCCGTTAGCGTATCGGGTGCGGCCGACAACTTTAGACGGTTTCAAGGGTCAAGAGCACCTGTTAGGTCCTGGGAAGATGTTACGACAATTGATTGCCGAGGATCAATTACCCTCATTGATTTTCTGGGGGCCACCCGGTGTCGGCAAAACAACCTTAGCGGAAATTATCGCCCAACAAACGAAGTCGCACTTCATCACATTTAGTGCGGTCACGAGCGGGATTAAAGAAATCCGTAAGATCATGGATGAAGCTGAAGCTAATCGAGATTTTGGTGAGAAGACGCTGGTTTTCATCGATGAAATTCATCGATTTAATAAGGCCCAGCAAGACGCATTTTTACCATACGTTGAGCGGGGGAGTATTACTTTGATTGGTGCGACCACTGAAAATCCGTCGTTTGAAATTAATGCTGCGCTCCTATCGCGCTGTAAAGTGCTCGTTTTAAAAGAATTATCTACGGCGGCGTTAAAAGGTGTGTTGCAGGCGGCTTTAGATAATCCGAATGGTTTTCCAGACTTAACCGTTCACTTACAAGCAGATACCTTGCAGTTGATTGCTGAATTTGCGAACGGTGATGCCCGGATGGCTTTGAATACGTTGGAAATGGCCGTCTTAAATGGTGAACGCGAGGGCCATGATGTGACCGTGACCGAAGCTGGTTTATATCAGTTGATCAATACCAAATCATTACGATATGATAAAAATGGTGAAGAGCATTATAATGTCATTTCAGCGCTTCACAAATCAATGCGGAATAGTGATGTGGATGCGGCTATTTATTGGCTGATGCGGATGCTAAAAGGTGGCGAAGACCCGTTGTATATCGCTCGCCGGCTGATTCGGTTTGCGAGTGAGGATGTTGGACTGGCTGACCGCCAAGCCTTGCCATTGACGGTTGCCGCGTTTCAAGCATGCCAATTAATTGGGATGCCAGAATGTGATGTTAATTTGACGGAAGCCGTTACTTACTTAGCCTTGGCTCCGAAGTCAAATGCGTTATACATGGCTAAAGCTGCGGCTCAGGCAGATGTGAAAGCCAAAGGAAATCTACCCGTGCCACTCCAGATCCGCAATGCGCCAACTAAATTAATGAAAGATTTAGGGTATGGTGATCATTACCAATATGCGCACGATACCGACGATAAACTGACAGATATGACTACGATGCCACCAGAGTTACAGGGGCAGACTTACTATCATCCAACCGACCAAGGACAAGAAAAGGCTTGGCAGCAACGTTTAGCTGCAATTAAGCGTTGGCATGCGGAACATCCCAAGACTGAGGATAACTAATCTGATGGTGCCCGAACTTCAAAATTGCAATTGCGTGTAAACCGGTTAAAATGAGAGCTAAATGAAGGCTTGGCTAAATTTCGGGTGTAGGAAATTTACCGTATTCATGTTAAAATAACATGTTGTACATGTTTGTTGAGAAAGTCTCTCATAAAAACACGGTGTCGCACGATTGTTAGATAAGTTGAATATTAGGAGTGACTAAAAGTAAATGAGTCGAATATTAATTATTGAGGATGAAAAAAACCTCGCCCGCTTTGTCGAACTAGAATTAAAGCATGAAGGTTATGACATTCAGGTTGAATACAATGGCCGTAAAGGGTTGGACGCAGCCTTAGGTGAAGATTTTGATGCCATCCTGTTAGACTTAATGTTGCCCGAATTGAACGGGTTGGAAGTTTGTCGGCGGGTACGGGAAGTCAAAAACACCCCAATTATCATGATGACAGCTAGAGATTCAGTCATTGATCGTGTCTCTGGTCTGGATCATGGGGCCGACGATTATATCGTTAAGCCATTCGCAATTGAAGAATTGTTAGCACGCTTACGGGCACTGCTACGTCGAATCGATTTGGAAAGCGAACAACAAAGTACCAAGCAAACGACCGTAACTTATAAAGATTTAACGATTGAAAAAGAAAACTTAGTCGTTAAGCGTGGTGATGAAGTCATCAACTTGACGAAGCGTGAATACGAATTATTATTGACCTTAATGGAAAATATTAACGTCGTCTTAGCGCGTGACGTCTTATTAAATAAAGTTTGGGGTTATGAATCCGAAGTTGAAACCAACGTCGTTGATGTCTATATTCGTTACTTACGTAATAAGATTGATCGTCCAGGTGAAAAGAGCTATATCCAAACTGTTCGTGGGACTGGATACGTGATTCGGTCGTAATGACTGACGAAAATCAAACGAACACAACGCAACGTAAACGTTGGTCGTTGAAATGGAAATGGGCGCTCGGGACCGCAATTGGGACCGCGCTCATTTTTATTTGTTTTTCATTGTTGGTGTATAAGAGCTTCACGAACCTCTTGATCCGGCAAGAACAACGCGATGTTGCAAGTGCGGTGTCTACGATTCAGCAATCGTTGCGCACTGAATCAACGGGACTCACCATTAAATCGGTAGCGGCAAAACTTCAACCAGAGGCGAATGTTGAACCGGCGGATGGAATGGAAGCCCGCAAGCATGGTGCCTTACAAACGAAGATTTTTTCCGACTCTGAATTAACAGCGTTGTCGCGGACTAATTTAGCGGTTACAGTCTATGACCCAGAAGGAACTACGCTATATATTTCACGTAAAGATGCTCATGAATTTAAAAAGAATGCTAACCGAACCATTCAGATGATTGGTCACGGTAGCAACTCAGAATTAGTGGGACGAGCGCCGATTCATGCGGCTGCCAATCATAAATTGATTGGGTATGCGCAGGTCACAGATGACTTGGCAGACTATCATAATACGACACATAATTTAATGTGGATCTTTATTGTGATGACGTTGATTGCCATCTTTGGGGCCACTTTGCTGGGCTATTTCCTAGCGGCTTTTCTGTTACGACCAATGCGAAAAATTACGCAGACGATTAATGCCGTCAACTTGGATCCCCAAACAGATTCACGGGTGCCAGATTTAAATCGTAATGATGAATTATCTGATTTGGCGGTTTTATTTAATGACATGTTGGATCAAATGCAACGCTACATTACCCAACAACAACAGTTCGTTGAAGATGTGTCGCATGAATTGCGGACTCCGGTGGCGATTATTCAAGGACATATGGAATTGCTCAATCGGTGGGGGAAAGATGATCCACAAATTTTGGCAGAGTCCTTGTCAGCAAGCTTGTCTGAGACGCAGCGGATGCAGAGTCTGGTTCAAGAAATGTTAGATTTGTCGCGAGCAGAACAATTGGAAATCAACTTCAGTCATGAAACGACGGATGTCCAAAAATTGGTCACACAGGCGTTTAATGACTTCAAAATGATTCATCCCGATTTCATTTTCACATTCGATGATGATGTGAAACAGCCAGTTTACGCGCAGATCTATCGCAACCATTTGGAACAGATTCTCATCATCTTGTTGGATAATGCGGTAAAATATTCGACTAAACGTCAAGAAATTCACTTATCCTTATCAACGGATATTCGTTATATTGAAGTGGCCGTGCAAGATTTTGGTGAAGGTATCTCGAAAGATAACTTAGACCGGGTCTTCAATCGGTTCTATCGCGTCGATAAAGCTCGGAGTCGTGATAAGGGTGGGAACGGTCTTGGATTGTCGATTGCACAGCGATTAGTCGAAGGCTATCATGGTCGCATTAGTGTCGAATCCGTTGTGGGACAAGGGTCCATCTTCCGCTTCCATTTGCCAATTTTGAAAGATCCAAAATTGTTGGCAAAAGCCGAAGCCGATACGGATGCCGTTGAAAAGATTGCCAAGTCTGAGTTACCAGCTGGCATTCGGCCAGCGGTTCCTGATCCGGACGAACCACCTTTGGATGATCATGAACATGATTCAAATTCAATAAAATAACCTAATTAAGGCGTCTACGAGTTAATTGTGGGCGCCTTTAGTTTGTGAGATAAATGACTTGCAATGGTTTTCACAAGTCTCAAAGACTGTTATAGTGAAAGAGTAGTAATTTTAATCAGGAGGCGTAACAGTTGTCGAACGAAACAACATACAAGCCAATGACTTTCAAGATCTTTTTGCAATTCATTCGGCTGAATGCAAAAGCGGCTAGTGTCGTGCCGTATTTTATTGGGGCTCTTTTCTCAATTTATTATTTTCACGCGTTTAATTGGGTCAATTCACTGATCTATTTAATTGCACAAGTTTCGATTGCGTTATTCGTGACGGGATTCAATAATGTCCAAGACTACTTTTTGGCGGTCGATTTACATTATCGCGATACTTATAATATTATTGGGCGTGAGCACCTATCGCCTAAACGTTCGTTGCATTTAGTATTAGTTATGCTGGCAACGGCAATTATCTTGGGGATAGTGCTTGTCTTCAAAACGAATTTGCTATTATTGTTTATGGGAGCAGCGGCAATTGGCGTGGCTATTTTCTATACTTATGGTCCTGTGCCATTTTCACGTTTTCCGCTCGGAGAATTATTATCCGGGACGGTTGAAGGCTTTGGGGTCTTTTTCCTAACAGTTTATATGAATGTTGCGACACCTGTTTTGATGGGCTTCACGTTTGCCTGGCCACATTTTGCAATTGTTGGTAATTTACAAAACATTTTAGTCATGATTCTGGTCGGGATGCCTAATATTTTCTTGGTCTCTAACATTATGTTGGCTGATAATATCTGTGATGTTGATCAAGATGTGCGCAACAAACGATATACAGTGCCTTATTATATTGGCAAGTCCCGTGCCCTGAAGACGTATGATACCTTGGCATTACTTGGCTATGTGCCCGTGATTATTAGTGTGGCATTACAGTTATTACCAATTTATCAATTATTAGTCTTATTAGTGCTACCGAAGATTCTTAAAAACATTAAAGCTTTCAATGCTGTACAAATTAAAGAAACGACCTTTAATACTGCCCCACAAAACCTGATGCTTTTTCAAGGCATGCAGTTATTAGGGTTAATTATTGGGATCATATTCTAGCGTCTGCGAAGCGTCCAGTCATGGGCGCTTTTTTAGGTATTTCAGGTGATTTGCGGTCCAGAGCCACAACATGATGATTCCGGCGAGACCGACGGCAACCGTAAAGGCTAGTTGTGGCCCAATGAGATTATAGAGAAGCACAAGGCCGATACTACCAGCTGGTGCGCCGATCGTGACTGTTGTGCTGACGAGTCCAAGCACGGTTCCGGTTAGGTTTGGTGTAACGGTGGCAGTGAATAAGGCGTACATCTTTGGATCTAACTTACCAGTACAAAAGGCGGTGACAAATTGAGTTAGCAGGATCAAATTGATATTTGGCCATAACAGTAAGCCTAGGTAGACGCTACCGATCGCAATGGTGGTTAGTAAAGTGAGTTGGCAGAAGCTTAACTGATCCAACCAGGTCCGACGGGAAACACCACCAAGGACACTACCCACCACGAAAACGAGGTTCGTGAGTAAGATTGCTGTAGCATAGGGTAGCCCAAACTTGGGGGCGGCGGTGATAAAGTACAAGTTTAAAACGGTGTCCACACTCATTGCTAGGATGTTTAGTAACATGATAATTCCCAGGAAACTGATCGCCGGTAATTGTGTGGTTTGTTCGATCGCCCGTTTAGCTAGCTGCCAGATGGTGTTTAAACTGGGTTGCTTACTTGCAGCAACGCTGGTCATAATGGTTGGATAGCCAATAAATAGGCAGGCCGCAGCAAGCAGAAAGGTGACACCGTTGATTACACCAGCCAAGGCGTAGTTATGCGTTACCGCGATAATCAGCACGCCAAGACTTTGACCAACGGGAGCCATGAGGGTACCCACGCTTTGATTGATGCCAAAGGCCTGTTGGCGGTCCGCTGCGACCAACCGTTTTTGGACGATGACATTGAAAAGACTTCCACCATAATTACCAAGTAACGTGGCGAGTACATTCAAGGTGACAACGATTGTAAAACTGAGAACCGTTTGTTGGTTGATGATCAGGGCGAGTCCAAAGTACAGGAGGGCTTGTCCGAGTTTGGTCCCAATTAACCAAGTTGCCTTGGCTGTCGTTCGATCGGCTAAGTCACCCATGATGACGTTCAGCGCGTAGGGGGCAATTGTGGCGATTGATACAATTGAAACGAATAGTTTTGGTTGTACGAAGCTTTTGGCATACGTGAGTAAAATGATATTAAATAAACTCATCCCTAGCGTGGCAAAACAGTTCGCACTCGCTAGCGTTTGCAAGGTATGATTTTTAAGAATTGTGAGCATTTTGATCACCGTCTTTCTGGTTAATAATGGCATTATAGCCAATGGCGGTGTATGATGAGCATTAAAATAGTGGCATATATGCCACATGAGGATGTGAGCGGATGACTGATGGTTTAGGTGTCACGATTAAGCAATTACGATTGGCTAAAGGTCTAACTCAGGCTGGCGTTTATGGTGGGATCGTTTCACGATCATTTGCCAGCCGGTTTGAAAGTGGTCACAACGATATCAGTGCTAGTAAATTGTTTGAAATTTTAGATAATCTGGCAGTTTCGGTGGATGAGTTCCGTTTTATCCATCAGCACTACCAACCGTCGCCACTTGATCAAGCACTGAGCCAGGCAAATCGCTATTATGAGCAGCAAAATTTTCCAGCACTAAGTCAGTGGATCAGGTCACATGCCAAAAGTCCGCGAGCTTATGATCGCTTGGTGGCGAGTTATATGCAGATCGAATTATTGAGCTTTGATCGTGCCGAATTTGCGATGACCGACGCGGTGCGTCCAGCAGTACAGCATTTACAGCAAACACCGATGTGGACTTTACAGGAGTTGAAGTTTGTCAACTTGTTAGTGCCGTTGACCATGCACGATGCTGGTCTGACGGGGGTCGCGCAACTGAGGACTAAAATGGAACTTAATTGTCAACGGTACTGTACGCCTTGGGGCGATCCATTTAGAGTCTTAGGCGAGCTGTTAGCGTTTTACGGCACGACTTTTCAGGTTTTGTTAAGTGGTAAGGCCTTTGACCAAGCGCGCCAATTGCGGCCGAAACTGCTTGCAATTACGCCGGCCGAATTAGATTGGGATGGTCGCCTGACCCAGCAAGTCTGGCTGGCGTTGTGGGAATGTTATTTTGGCAATTGGCAGGCCGGACAAGACACGTTGAGCGAGATTATGGCGGTAGAAAAGCAACAACGGCCATTTTTGGATAACAATCTGCGCTCAATTATTCAGGTTAGAACAGCGGAGGCCCAGCAGTATCGGAAAGCATAAGAGTGGGACAAAAGGCGATCTGCTACCGAGCATAGCCTAGAAAGTCGAATGATTGGTATTTTCAATCGTTTGACTTTCGTAGCTACGTTGCATCCGTGATCTTTTGTTCCACGTTTCGGCTATAAATATTAGGAAAAACAAAAAGAGCCTGGGGTTGGTCCCAGGCTCTTTTAAATCTATTAATGATGATGACGTTGCTGTTTACCAGCATTACGGCCCTCATTTGGTCGTGCATTACGATTAGTTGGTCGGTTGGTTTCAACCGTTTGTTCAGTGGCTTTGACAGGCTTAGCTGCTGTCGGTGTTGGCGTTTTAATTGGATGCTTTTTGAGTTCTTCTTCCACCTCACGGCGAATCCGTGGACGGAAGTAGTTGATAATCAATGTTTGTAAGCAGGCGAATAATCCACCAACGAAGAAGTACAAGCCCAATCCAGCCGGAGCAGACATGGTCACAAATAAAATCATCACTGGACTAACAACTAACATCGTCCGCATGGTCTTTTTTTGTTCGTCTGGAATCCCAATCATTGACAAGTAACCTTGTGCCAAGTAAGACAAGAAGGCGAGTACAGCTAACAAGAAGCTCGAATGACCTAATGCGATGCCCATGAACTTCGCACTAGAAAGTTCTGGTGAATACCGAATCGCATAATACAAGGCCGAAAAGACTGGAAATTGAATCAGTAATGGCAAACAACCGATGCCACCGGTCATACTGATACCGTTGGCTTTGTATAAGGCCATCATATCGTTGCTGGCCGCTGCTTTTTCTTCCTGTGTCTTGGCTGCTTTTTGTCGTTCTTGAATGACAGCTAACTGTGGTTTGACGGCGGACATTTTTTCTTGTTGATATGTCGACTTACGTTGTTGGTTGATCATCATAGGTAATAAGATCAATCGAACAATTACGGTCAACCCAATGATGGCCCACCCATAATTGTTGCCGAAGAGTTGTGCTAACCACTGCATGACGGCTTGACCAGGTCGAGCTAAGTAGTCATAGACAAAGCCGTATGGTTTACCGTTTTTGACCTGCACACAGCCACTTAAGAAGAACACTAAACTAGATAGTGCCACTGTGACGGTGAGGGCTTTTTTATTTTTCACTAGATATTAATCCCCTTTAATTTAGTCATATAAACATGATGATACTAGAGACGGTAAGGGATTTCAATTAGTTATCCGAAAATTATGATAATTTTGCGGTTCAACGTCATTGACAATTAATTTGGTGACTTTCCCGAAATCAGTCGGTGATTGCTTAATGACATCGATAAATACTTGAATACGTTGATCTTCGCCTTCAGCTTCAATGAAGACGGAACCGTCCATTAGGTTGCGGACAATACCATTGACCCCACATTTATCCGCAGCGACCTTGGTTGCCCAACGAAAACCAACGCCTTGAACACGGCCACTGGCTTGTAACGTTACTGCACGCATGTTGTCACTTCCTTTTACAAAATGGTCCAGATGGGGCGATTGATAACCACACCATACTAATATAATAGCATGGAAATTCCTTCCAAGCGATATGCTATACTTATCATTAATAAACCAAGCAGAATAGGAAGTCCATGATGGAAAAAATAAATTCACTACAAAATGTTCACGTGAAGGCGTGGAAAAAATTACAGACAAAAAAGGGCCGCAAGCAACAGGGACTTTATTTACTAGATGGCTGGCATTTGGTCAATGAAGCAGTTAAAGCCAAAGTTTCGATTAAAACGCTGTTGATTACCGAAAAACAATTGGCAACGGAACCTGATTTAACTCATTTTCCAGCGTTGATTGAAATTTCAGAAGAAGTGGCCAGTCATATTAGTGCGACTGTGACCCCTCAAGGCGTTTTTGCGTTGGCGGTGCTCCCCAAGCCGAAGACGGATCCGTTAGCAAATCTAGATTTGAGTCGCCCTTGGTTGTTACTAGACAACGTGCAAGACCCAGGGAATATTGGGACGATGGTTCGGACTGCGGATGCCGCTGGTTTTGCGGGAGTGGCGTTCGGGACGGGGACCGTTGATATTCATCAGCCGAAGGTCGAACGAGCAATGCAGGGTAGTCAGTTTCATTTACAACTGATCAGCACGGATCTGACTGATTTTGTCAAATTACTGCAAGCCCAAGGTAAACCAGTCTACGGTTCTGAATTAAATGACCAAGCAGCGCAATACTTAGATATTGAGGCGCCAGCCAGCTTTGGTCTGGTCATGGGCAATGAAGGCAACGGCATGAGTGCTGAGTTGTTGGCGTTGACGGATAAAAATCTTTATATTCCGATAAAAGGTCGGGCAGAATCATTGAATGTAGCTATTGCGGCCGGAATCTTAATGTTTGGACTTTATCGTTAATTAGCCGCTTCCGTACTAACGAAAGGGGCAGCCTAAACAACTCGAGCTTGGTTAGAATTGTGGCCGAATTGGACAAAATACTTTCAAAGTTACTTACTTTTTAGTAGAATAGCGGTAGTTATTAGTAAAGGGAGCTTTCAATGAAAACCAATGTCTGGAAACAAGATTCCGAGTACGTGGCGCTTGTCGCCGATTTGTTGGCCCAACCAGCGGTGCAACATTTAGCTGATTTTACGCAACACCATCATTCGAATCGTTTAGATCATTCAATTGCAGTTTCATATGATAGTTACTTATTGGCAAAGAAGTGGCATCTCAATACTTCGGCTGTTGCACGTGCCGGATTATTACATGACTTATTTTATTATGATTGGCGTGAAACCAAGTTTGACTTGGGTTCGCATGCCTTTATTCATCCACGCGTGGCGCTACGTAACGCGGAAAAGTTAACGAAATTAACACCGATGGAAAAGGATATCATTTTAAAGCATATGTTCGGTGCCACATTGGCTTTACCTAAGTATCGTGAAAGTTTGTTAGTCTCTTTAGTCGATGATTATGAAGCAGAACATGAATTTTTTGGACCATTACGTAATAAGGTGGCCAAGCAATTAGATCGACTCCACGGAAAAGTATCTGCTGGTTAGATCGATAGCAGGATTATTGGAGGTCATGCAAATGTCAGAAATGATGCTAGAAACGGTTGAAGACGCGACCGTTGAATCCGAATTCGAACTGTGTCCTAAATTTGAAAAGACGTTCTCGATATTGGGTAAGAAGTGGAACGGCCTAATTATCGACGTTTTACTTGAAGATGGGCCCCAACGGTTTAAGAATTTAGCCCGCCGCATTCCAAAGTGCAGTGATCGGGTTTTAGTGGTGCGTCTTAAAGAACTGGAAGCAAATGGCATCGTTAGTCGCGTGACCCATTGTGATTCCGCGTTGATTGAATACCGGTTGACGGACAAGGGTGCCGACTTGAAACAAGTCATGGCAACGGTTCACAATTGGTCAGATAAGTGGTACAGTCCCGCAGAATCTTGCTAATAGGGCTTGACGCTGTGGAAACTTTGCCATAGACTTGCATAGTAGAACGAATAAAGCCTTGATGAGAAATAGTAATTAGTAGCGGCGTCTTAGGGAAGAGTGTCATCGATTGGAAGCACTCCGGCGACTAACGCTAACGAATTCACTCTCTGAGCTGAAATTGGACATTTAGTTAAGACAAAAAACAGTTTCCGGTACCCGGCCGTTATCCGGTGAAAGTGCGTGTAAACTCAGTTTGACTGAGTTTTGCGAACAAGGGTGGTACCGCGATGACCTCGTCCCTTTTAGGATGAGGTCTTTTTTGTGTCTAAAGGTGAGTAAAAAATGGAGGGAACCATATGAGTTTACAAGATCGGTTAACCGAATTACGAGATCAAGGCTTAGCAGATATTAAGTCTGCCGATGTTTTGAAAAAAGTTAATGATGTCAAAGTTGACTTGCTCGGTAAGAAAGGCCCTATTACTGAAGTGTTACGGGGAATGCGTGATTTGACCCCAGAAGAACGACCAAAAGTTGGGGCATATGCGAATGAAGTTCGTGATAAGTTACAGGCAGCGATTGATCACCGTCGCGAAGAATTGGAATTAGCGGCTCAAAACAAACGATTGGCTGCTGAAAAGATCGATGTGACGTTGCCAGGTCGGCAAGTGCCACAAGGCCAACCACATGTGATTACCCAGATTATCACGCAACTTGAAGATTTATTCATGGGAATGGGCTATCAGATCGTCGACGGGGATGAAGTTGAAGAAGATTATTATAACTTCGAACGGTTGAATTTGCCGAAGGATCATCCTGCCCGTGATATGCAAGATACTTTCTATATCACAAAAGAGATTCTGTTGCGGACGCAAACTTCTGCGGACCAACCGCGTTCACTTGAAAATCATGATTTTTCTAAGGGACCATTAAAAGTATTATCACCAGGTCGGGTCTATCGTCGCGATACCGATGACGCAACGCATTCTCACCAATTCCATCAAATTGAAGGGTTAGTCGTGGATAAGCACATCACGATGGCTGATTTGAAAGGGACTTTGATTTTAGTTGCCAATGAATTATTCGGTGATCAATTTGACGTCCGGTTACGCCCAAGTTACTTCCCATTTACGGAACCTTCTGTGGAAGCCGATGTGACTTGCTTTAACTGTAACGGTAAAGGTTGTGCCGTCTGCAAGCAAACTGGTTGGATTGAAGTCTTAGGTGCCGGGATGGTCCATCCTCGGGTCTTGAAGATGTCTGGGATTGATCCAGAAGTCTATGGCGGTTTTGCCTTTGGCTTAGGTCCAGATCGTTTTGCAATGTTGAAATACGGTGTTGACGATATCCGGAATTTCTACCTAAATGATGTTCGGTTCTTATCACAGTTTTACAAGAAAGGTTAGGCTGGTCCAATGAGAATTTCTTATGCATGGTTACGTGATTATTTAAAGCTGGACATTCCAGCCGATGAATTAGCAGAAAAAATTGAACGGACAGCCGTTGAAGTTGATGGCGTGATTCGTCCAAGTGAAGGCTTGAAAAAGGTTGTCGTGGGTGACGTGCTAGAGTGCGTCCCACATCCCGACTCAGATCATTTACACATTTGCCAAGTTGATGTTGGTGAAGACGATCCAATTCAAATCGTTTGTGGGGCTCCAAATGTGGCCGCTGGTGAAAAGGTGATTGTGGCGCTGCCAAATTCTTGGATTGGCAATCACACAAAAATCAAGCGCAGTAAGATGCGTGGCGTGGTTTCAAATGGGATGTTGTGTGCTTTAGATGAACTCGGTTTTGATGAAAAATTAGTACCAAAAGAAGTTGCTGACGGCATCTTCATCTTGCCAGCCGACGCTAAACCGGGCGAACCAGTCTTCTCATACATTGGGATGGACGACGAAATTATTGACATGTCAGTGACACCTAATCGTGGCGACATGTTGAGTATGAACGGAACTGCCCATGAATTGGCCGCAATCTATGATCAACAACCAACGATGCCAACTGTTGATTTGCATGAAGACGCCAATGAATTGGCTGACGATGAACTTAGTGTGACAGTTCAAGCCGACGAGCAGGCGGTACCAATGTACAAGATGCGTTTGATCAAAAATATCACGATCAAACCAAGTCCATTGTGGCTGCAAATCCGGATCTGGAATGCCGGTATGCGTCCCATTAACAACGTGGTTGATGCGACGAACTACATTCTGATGCAATATGGCCAACCTTTACATGCGTTTGATTTCAACAGCTTAACTAAGGGTCAGGTCAACGTTCGTTTTGCTAAGGCCGGAGAACAATTGACGACCTTAGATGGTGAAGAACGTGACTTAGCCACGACTGACTTGGTCATCTGTAGCGACGATGTGCCAATTTGTTTAGCCGGAACCATGGGCGGCTTGGACAGTGAAGTAACTGACAATACCACTGCGATTGCTCTGGAAGGCGCAATTTTTGATGCCGTGAAGATTCGGAAGACAGCACATAACCATAATTTGCATAGTGAAGCCTCAATGCGTTATGAACGTGGTATTGATCACAGCGCGACTGAGACGGCCTTGGATGCTGCGGCAGCATTAATCGCTGAATTGAGTGATGGTACCGTGACAACTGGCGTGGTCGTCGGTCGGGATGAAGACGTGCAACCAGCAGTTGTCAAAATTAGTCTGAGTCGGATCAACCATGTGTTGGGGACCGACTTATCCTTAGAGACAGTTGCTGACATCTTCAAACGGTTAGACTTCCCAACCACGATCGATGGTGAAACGTATACCGTTACGATTCCAGCCCGCCGTTGGGATATTCATATTCCAGCTGATTTGATTGAAGAAGTGGCGCGTTTGTATGGCTACGATAACTTGCCATCAACCTTACCAACTGGTCAACCAACGATTGGTAAATTGAATGAAACGCAACAAGTTATTCGGGACTCTCGCAAGTTAATGGAAAGTGCCGGCTTAACGCAAGCTATAAGTTATTCTTTGACGACTGAAGCCAAAGCCAAAGCCTTTGCCATGCATGCCAGCGAGGTCACTAAGTTAGATTTCCCAATGAGTTCAGAGCGCTCTGCCTTGCGCTTGAATCTGATTTCAGGCTTGTTAGATGACTTAGCTTACAACAATGCTCGTAAAGAACATGACGTTGCCTTGTACGAGGAAGGCCGGGTCTTCTTCAGTCAGCCCGAACAAGTGCGTCCTAAAGAAGTTGAACACATTGCTGGTGCAATTACCGGGTCAATGGTTCAAACCGCTTGGGATACGGCAGCGACACCGGTTGATTTCTATCAAATCAAAGGTATTGTTGCTGGTTACTTGAAGAGTTTGGCGTTAGCAGCCCCAATCAGCTATGTTGCCAGCACGGAACATCCTGAAATGCACCCTGGTCGGACCGCTGACATCTATGTTGGTGAAGACTTGGTTGGTTTCGTCGGTGAAATTCATCCGGCAACGGCCAAAGCTTACAAAGTGCGTGAGACGTATGTCTTTGAACTTGACTTGGATGCGCTGATTGCGCAACCAAAGGAACATCAACAATATCAAACGATTTCGAAGTTCCCAAGCATTACCCGAGACGTTGCGATGTTAATCGATGATCAGGTCACTAATGCTGCAATCGTGAAGTTGATTACCGATAAGGGTGGGGCGCACCTCCAAAAGGTCCAACTCTTTGATGTTTATAATGGTAAGCATGTGCCAGCTGGTAAGAAGTCCTTGGCTTACACTTTGACTTATCAAGATCAAAATGGGACTTTGGTGGATGATGAGATCACCAAAGCTTTCGACAAAGTTTTAGCCGCATTAACTGAAACGTTGGGCGCTGAAATCCGTTAAATTGAGTCTTAAAGGTTGAAAGACTAAAAAGTATCACAAATGTCGCAGTACCAGTAATCGTCTGGTTTTCACTGTCTGATTATTGACATGCAGATCGGTAATTTTAAACTTTCAACCATTAATTAACTCAAAAATAATCATCCTAGCACTGTGTGTTTATCAGTCGCTAGGATGGTTATTTTTTTGCCCGCCAGACCAATTTTTTGCGTAGAAATGAAAATTATTCTAAAAAAGGGTAAAAGTCTTTCAGAAATCGTGCAAAGATAGCGCTAGTTTTGTATAATTGATAAGATTAATCAATAGATGGAGGGGCGAATTTTGAATAACGACCAAAATAATCAGGATCAACAAGACCACGGCTCGACCGATCAACCAAATCGGCTAGCCCAGAAACAGCGGAAGTCTTTTTCTAAGCGCGTCATTGGCGGCGTGATTGGTATTTTGGTAGCATTGATCGTCATTATCGGTTTTCTCGGTTATCGCTATTTTGATAATGCGACGCAGCCGTTGAATAAAAACGACCAACAAGTGGTGCAAGTTGAGATTCCATTTGGTGCGAATGGTAAAAAGATTGCGGATATTTTACAGTCCAAGAAAGTGATTAAGAGCGGTTTTGTGTTCGAATATTGGACCAAGGCACACAATTTATCTAATTTCCACGCGGGCTATTATCAATTAAAACCATCCATGTCAGTTTCAAAAATCGCGAAAACGTTGAATAAGGGCGGGTCATCTGAACCCATTCAAAGTTCAACGGGGCGGGTACTGATTGTGGAAGGTAGTCAAATCAAGACCATTGCGAAGACCGTTCAGAAGCAAACTGACTTTACTTCGCAGGAATTCCTGGCATTGATGAAGGATGAGACCTTCATGAAGTCTTTGGCGAAGAAATATCCTGACTTGCTTGGTTCGGCGATGCAAGCTAAGAATGTGCGTTACCGGTTGGAGGGGTACCTATTCCCTGCGACTTATATTGCGGATAAGAAAACGACTTTGAAACAATTGGTCACGCAGATGGTTGCTAAGACGGATCAAGAAATGCAACCTTACTACAAGCAAATCAAGACACAAAAGATGTCTGTTCAAGAAGTGATGACTTTAGCGTCGCTGGTGGAACGTGAAGGTAGCACGACTAAAGATCGGCATCTGATTGCGGGTGTTTTCTTAAACCGGTTGGCGGCTAAATGGCGCTTGGATTCTGATATTTCAGTCTTCTATGCCATTAACTCAACGAAGTCAACTTTGACGGCTAAAGATTTACAATCAAAATCACCGTACAACTTAAGGTTACATTTGGGCTATGGTCCTGGACCATTTAATAGTCCTGGCTTGGTTTCAATTAAGTCAGTGCTTAACCCAACAGATCGAAGCAAGGATTATATGTACTTTGTGGCTGATTTGAAGACTGGTAAAGTTTATTATGCAAAGGACGCTGCAGGACATGCGGCCAACATCAAAAAGGTAGCCAAACATAACGGTACCGACGAAAACGGACAATGAGGTTGAAGCGTAATATGAATGAAAATAAACATCGGCGTCCAATTGTGATTGGCGTAACGGGTGGTTCCGGTAGTGGTAAAACAACGGTTAGCAAGGCCATCTATAACCAGTTATCTGGGCAATCATTATTAATTTTACAACAGGATTCTTATTACAATGATCAGAGTGAAATGACCATGGCAGAACGGCGGGCAGTCAATTACGATCATCCACTAGCTTTTGACACGGAACTCATGATTAAACAAATTAAGCAGTTGATCAATTATGAAGCAATCGAGAAACCCGTGTATGATTATGAACAGTCGACACGGAGCGCGGAGACTATCCATCAAGAACCACGCGACGTGATTATTGTCGAGGGTGTTTTGATTTTAGATGATCAACGGATGCGAGATTTGATGGACATCAAGGTGTTTGTTGATACTGACGATGATATTCGAATCATTCGTCGGATTCAACGGGATATCAAGGAACGTGGGCGAACTTTGGACTGGGTGATTGAACAGTACTTAGCAACCGTTAAGCCAATGTATCATCAGTTCGTGGAACCGACCAAGCGTTATGCTGACATCATCGTGCCAGAAGGTGGCGAGAATGAAGTCGCCATCGATTTGTTAACGACGAAAGTACGGTCAATTTTATAAATATCAACAAACAACAGCCTATTTTTCGGATTTGACAGTTTACAATTAAAATCCGACATGGTAGGCTGTTCTCTGTTAACTTATTTAAAAATCGAGGAGTGGAAACAGTGGCAGAAGATAAAACTTATCCAATGACGGAAGAAGGCAAAGTTAAGCTTGAACATGAACTTGAAGATTTAAAGCTTAACCAACGTCCTGAAATCATCAACCGGATTAAAATCGCACGGAGTTACGGAGATTTATCCGAAAACTCTGAATATGAATCAGCTAAAAATGAACAAAGTTTATTAGAAAATCGGATCAAGACGGTCGAACATATGCTTCAATATGCAGAAATCATCGATAGTGAAAAAATCGATGTGACCGAAGTTTCAGTTGGTAAGATTGTGACCTTCAAAGAATTACCAGATGAAGATCCTGAAAGCTATACAATTGTTGGGGCAGCAGAAGCTGATCCAATGCAAGGTAAGATCTCTAACGATTCACCAATTGCGAAGGGCTTAATTGGCCATCACGTTGATGAAGAAGTTAACATCGATATTCCAGCTGGCTCAATGAAAGTTAAAATTTTAAAAGTTGAAAATGCTTAATTGAACAGTGTTAAAAAGACACTACTAACGATTGCTTGGGTTACCCAAGTTGCCGTTGGTAGTGCCTTTTTGTTAGATGTAGGTAATAGATAATTGACCAAGCGATACCCGGCCTTGCAAGTAGATCACTGGTCCAGCAGTGGTTGGCGTGCCGTTAATGGTAATGTCGCCGAGACTATTGTCCACGTTTAATTGGACTTGCCAAGTCTTTGGTAGATACAATTCGACGCCACTCAGGGAAATGTCGACAGTGATTGTCGCTTCAGCGTGACGCAGTTGCACATCATCAAAGTAAATCTTAGCACCACCCATGGAAACGTGGAGGTTCGCACCGTTAAAGTCGGTACTGTGAATGTAACGAATACTGTTACTCATGCTTAAGTCCAGGTTAACATTAGGCTCATCAATGGTCTGAGTGCTAGTTCGTTCATGATCGAAGTGGCCGTGCCAATTTCGATGCGCACCACCGTGTATTTTCCAACGCGGATGAACTAGGATGCTTAGGCCGATGCTGAGTAATAGGGCGGCACCCAGAATTGTCCAAGGAACCAGCGCCGTAATCCCGAGTGGCTTGGCATAAATAATGGCAAGTAAAGCGATGGCAAAGACCAGACTAGACATGATGAGATTACGAAGACTGGTGACGATAATTGCAATTAAAGCAATGGTTAAAAACAAAGTCCAAATGCCAACGTGATAACTAAAGACACCTAATTGACTGGTGACGAGGACAATGGCACTAACGAGGAAAAAAGTTCCCCAAAACCAACGTTGTTTCATTTAAAAGGCTCCTTCTCTAGAGTTTGTTTGAGTTCCCGATAATACCGACGTGAGGCGTACAATTGTTTGTGGCTATGATCAAATTCAACCAAATTACCAGTTAACGATTTGGTTAATGAGGTGATTAACTGTGTATTGGCAATTGCGGATTTTGAAATTCGTAAAAAGGTTGCTGGCAATTGTGCGGCTAATTCATACAAGTGCCACGAGGTCTGATAGCTGGTCTCCCGTGTATGCGCTCGAACTTGATGACCTTCAGCTTCAAAAAATAAGATAGTTGCGATGGGCAATTGAACGGTGTGTCCAGCCTGTGAAACGGTTAACGTAACCGCTGTGGCGGAAAAATTTTCAAGTTGCGTCAGTAGCTGTTTTGGATTCGGATAATCCGCCGGTAAGTGTAAAGTGAGTTTGGGTTCAGTGCCGGCGGGTTCAGTTTTGACAGTGACATGCACGGTGATTCACCTCCTTTAGCAATTATTAGTACACCATATTAGGTCGTGATTGTAAATGGATTTAGCCTAAGTGGTTCATCTCAGTGCGTGAGTGGTCGAGGATTGTTACATTACTTACAATGTTGCGTTTTGTGACAAAAAAGAAGACAATGTTGTAAACGATTACAAAGATGAGGTGAGCCTTGATGAAGATTACGATTACACCAGCTGCTAGCAAATGGTTCCACGAAGATATGGGCGTGACGACTGGTAATGGTGTCCGTTTTTATGGTAAGACATACGGTAAAACACCAGTGCACCACGGTTTTTCAATTGGTGTGGCACGAGATGATGAACCTCATCGCCCGATTGCGTCAACGGAGACGGATGGTGTGAACTATTATGTGAACGATCGTGACGAATGGTTCTTTAAGGGGTATGATTTGACGGTCGATTATGATGCTGAAAATGACGGTCCCAAGTATGAGTACATTGAAAATCACGAGTAAAAGTTACAAAAAATGAGTCTCACCACTGATTGAATCAGGGTGAAACTCTTTTTTTAAAGATCTTGTTTGGCGAGATAGTTTGAATATAAACGGGTAATCAGCGTAACAATAGAGATCCCGCCAACGCTCACAATCCATGTCAGCCGGCTGCTACTAGTTGCTGCCACCATTATGACCAGTCCTAAGGGAACCAGTAAACGTGCTTCGAGTAAATTCGTTGACCGCCAATTTGGGGCTGAATTAGGTTGACTAATGCTGATGGCTGTTGGCTGGGTGAGATAACTTAAGGACAAGCTAATCAGAGCCAGGAAGAACCCCAGAACGCCGTAATGACTAATTAGATTTGGTTGGGTGTATGTTGTGGGGAAGAAAACTAGAATCAAGGCATAGCCCGCAAAAATCAAGTTTAAGTCTTGTTGGATTGACCGGCTAGTACTTGGTTGTACCAATCTTTTGATGAGGGCTGGAGACACTAGTAATATGCCGTAACCAATGGTAAAGCTTATCATCAGTATTAAGGTATTGTTTGGCAGGAGCACGCGAGGCGTGTACGCCGTGATTTGAGTCCAGTAAATAAGCAATAAGAGACCGAAGTTGAGCACTTTCCAAAAGATGAGGTTAAATTGGATTTTTGCAGGGATGAGCATGATAGGTTCCTCGATTCGTGGGCTGAAACCGGACGTTCACAAGTTGATTTCCTAAAGCCTAGCTGCCAGTCTACCAATTGTCAATCTGACAGGCATTTTGGGATAGTTACCAAACTCAGTGTCGCAAAAAGGCTTCCAGCCCCAAACGGGGTCGAAAGCCTTTCTTGACTAATGCTTGCGGCGTTTTAATGTGAACCAGGCGACGGTACCGAGTGCAGCAATTCCGGAAATACTTAAGCCGGTGACTAGGTATGGTGGGCGATAGGTTAACGTGACAGTGTGCTTGCCTTGGTTAAGTGGCACGGCGACAAACGTGTTGATGACTTTCTTCGTGTTGACTGCCTTGCCATCGACGGTAGCATGCCAACCATCAGAGTACGGAATGGTCGTCATCAAGACTTGGTGCTTTTGTTTAATGTTGATGGTTCCAGTCAATTTACGACTTGAGTGTTTCGTCAACTGCCAAGGTGACTGTTGCAATGTCTTGGCGGATTGTTTAAATTGATGATTATTCAACTTATAAAGCGTAAAGTTCTGCAACCAGAGCGACGTCTTTTTCATTTGAATGCCGAACGTGACCGTTTTACCTTTGCTGTTAGTTGCGACATTGACAGCGATGGTATGCCGGTAAGTCGGATATTGTTGTAATTCTTTACCGTTAATATAATAACTAGCGTTAGAAGTCGTTAAGTTCGAGCCTAAAGTAATATAGTAAGAATCATTCGTTTGCGGCGTAAACTTAAAGTAGATCGAACCAGTTTTAGCGAGGTCTTTCTTATTTACGACGGCCCCCGTCAAGGTGGTCACTTGCTTCACGTTTTGGAAGACGACCTGATCAAAGTTTTCTGCTGAAATCAGGCCAGTGGTTGACCGATTTGCCAGCGTTTGATAGATCAATTCTTGGCGGGCAATTGGATCACCAGTTGTTTTAGGAACTTTCAAATGCAAGATGTTATCTGAAGCCGCAAAGCCTAGGCCAAGCGCATAAGGATTTTGATAAGTCGTTGCCTCAGAGTTACTCAAACTGGGCTTTTTTTGATAATGAACTAAATCTGGCTTGGTACTCGTAACCGGAATATAGCGATTGTAATTGGCATTGTCAGCTTGTGATTGTGGAATCGTCTTGGACATGAAGTAGCGCATGTCTAATAAGGAATCGGTAATCAACGTCCCGTTCGAGTAGGTCACAACCCCGTCACCATCAGGTTGTCCAATCGAGCCAAAGAAGTTCGGAATAATGCTTTCAAAGGTTGAACTAAAATGATCGGCACCATTATAAGCCGCTTGCATCGGATCATCTTTAGTTCGCGTGAACGTTTTGCCAACCCGATAGAAGTGATTGTCGCTGCCCTTGATTTGATTGACCGTTTTATCCAAGGCAGCGGTATAGTTGCCAAATTCGGATTGTGAAACGTATGAAATGTTATTCAGAGAAGCAACAACGTTAATACTCATATCAGTTGCAACTAACAATAAGGCGATTAGATGGTAAATCATTCGATTTTGTTTAGGTGCCAAGAGTAAAATTAAACTAACTGCCGCAAGCCCAATCGTAATTAACAGATTAGGCACGTTAATGTAGCTCACGTGCTTGAGATTTAAATAAACAGTGCCAAAGAGACCAGCCGCTAATGCAAACATGATCGTTCCTTGCCACCAGTTGACGGTTAACTTTTGTGTCAGTGCTTGTGCGCCTAGCCAAACGATCCAGAAACAAAAGACAAATGAGAAGCGGTAAGGGTACCAGACTGGAAATTGGTCGGCGTGCCAAAGCAAGTCTAATGGTTCATAACAGAAAGATAAGACTAAAACGGCTGTGATCAGCAGAGCACTAACTTTAATGGACCATTTGGGTTGCTTACGTAAGAAGTACAGAATGAAGGCAAATAATACCAGCCAAGCCACATAGAAGTTAGGCTGACCAGCTGGCATCTGTTCAAAGTTGAAGCTACCAGTGACGAATTTTGCCAACATTTTCCAAGGCGCGTATTCAAATTTCCAATGGAGCTTGGTCACGTTGTATTGAGCTTTACTTTGCATCAACGCCCAGAAAGTTGGTAGGAGCAACCATGCGGATAACGCGACCGCAAGTAGGCCACCCCAGGCAAACTTTAAGAGCTGTTTGCCAAGCGTTTTTAAATTCTCCCAATATTTAGTTGCACCATACAACCAGTATAGGCAACTGAACAAAATGACCATGTATGCCATGTAGTAATTATCGATTAACATGATGGTGAGCCAACCAGCAAACCAACGAACTTTGCCAGTTTTGAAGAGGCGTTCAAGGCCGAGGATAACTAATGGCAAAATTGCGGTCGTATCGAGCCAAATCATGTTGAGTTGGTTGGCAACCATCCAACCCATTAAGGCGTAGGCGGTACTGAATGTTGGCACTAGCCAGCCTTTTTGCGTGTGGGTCTTGGTCAATAACCAGGCAAATGACCAACCGGCAAAGCCGTATTTCAGCACGGTCACGATGAAAATGCCGGTAGTGATCGATGTGCCTGGGAATAGTAAATAAATTAAGTTAAACGGACTCATTAAATAGTAAGCCCAGACGCCCACCATTTCGCCGCCAATTGTTTTAGAAAAGGAATAGAAAAAAGCACTTGGATCGTGCAACAGGGTATGGCGGAAATAGGCGAAGAGGTCAACGTATTGTTGTCCCAAATCAACTGTTAGCAGGCTACTTGAGCCAAAAGGTGCCATGTGCCGGTAAATGAAATAACCGGTCATGATTAGTAATGGCAGCCAAAAACTGACCCACAGCGGCCAAGTGCGTTTGTCAAAGATACGACGGATTCTCAAAATGCCACCTCAATCTCTTATTAAATCCACAGTAGCCAGTTAAGACCTGTAAAATGGTTACTGAAATTTTATGTCTATCGTCTAGGATAGCATAAGTGACCCAAGTCGTCGGTTAAAACTTCGTAATGAAATGGGTGAAAGTTAAGTGGCTGAACTTAGTACTGGAAAACGCTAGGTAAGTTGGTTTTAAGTGAGAATCGAGAATTGCGTATAGATATCAGATCCGACTACAGTTGCTTTAAATTACTGATATGGCGACTGTGTTGACTTTCATAGTCATGAACTACCCGTTGTTGGCAATCTGATCAATCTTACTTTTAGCACCCGGATCTAATTTGCAAGTCCAAGTAATTGTGTGGCCGCCACTTTCAGTTTGCCAATTGTTAAAATTTAACGAATCATTGGTTAGCGTGTAGGGAATCTCGTAGTTAGCGACTTTGATCAAGTGGTCCGAAATTGTATAAAAATTAGTTGCAACGTTAACTGAGCCTAGCATGACTGAACTGGCCGTTGTATCGTTGTCAAAATTTATGAATCCGATGCCGTCGTGAACGGTATTTTGTGGTGCCTTTTGTTCATCCATGGCCTGATCGACATCTTCGCCATCAAATTGTGTTGGGGTTATTGTAAAACTCTTGCCAATTAGTTGTTGTTTGACTTCCGCTAAGTTAGTGTAGTGTGAGCTGGATTCATGACTGCTAGTTGTGGCGCTATCAGAATTCTGACTTGATGATGCACTGACAGTTATACTTGTTGATGCAGCTTCACTTGACTTCTTTTTAAGACTTGTTTCTTTCTTCTCACTCACTTTTTTAACTGATGATACCTTCGAACTGCCTGCAGTATTTGAGCTGGCACGTTGATTGCCGCAACCAGATAATGTGAGTGTAGACATGGTAAGCACTGTCATACCCAAAATCAGTGATTTTTTCATGGTAATTCCTCCAAAGTAGTTTTGATAGTCAATTAACACTTCCCCGGAGCACATTAATTGCTAACTGATTTTATTATAACTTGAAAGACTCAAAAGTATCACAAATGTAGAAGTACCAGCAACCTTTACGTCCAAAATAGACTTACCTAAATTTTGCGCTCCGTCAGTCAAAACCGGTGTGCTGTGGGGGACGACGCTAGCCAAAGAACGGTCTAGCATCTCAATTCAAAGCCGATAAACCCGTCTTTGAATTGCCCCGCGAGCTTAGTCAACCAAGAACGCTGACTAAGCTTGCTGACACCGCACACCGATTTTGACTGACTCCGCTAAGTGTAAATAACTGATTTATCTTTTAAAAATTGCTGGTTAGCCCGAGGTTGTTGTTGATAACATCGGACGTGCAGGTGGCGTTTGACCGGCGTTTCTTGCCGGTCTTACACCACGGACGGTCCGGGAGATTTGCGGTTTAGGCAAAGCTTCCGGGCGAGGCTCAAGACGTTTCTAAGGCTTGAACCGGTCCCTCGTCCGCATGTTATCGGCAACAATCGGAAGCGGCGGTGATCGACTAGTTTTCATTTTAGATAACCAGTTAATGTGAATCTGTCTCGGCTTTGAAACTTTTTGATAAGATCTATTTTTATTCGGACCGAGTTTTAAAGATGCGTATAAATTCATAGTCGTAAGAATGCCAAATAAGGGGATTTATAGTACACTATTGATTGGTGAATAGGTACAGGGTAAAATAGTACCAGTTATGCAATGATGTCCAATTGCTAGTAGTATCTGGTAGTTGTTGAGAAATAGCGACCAAATTAAGAACGGGAGCCTGAGAATTGAAACTGTTTAAGAAAGTAACTGCAAACCGTGATCCGAATAAATCACATATTCCATTTCGATTGAATTTTTTGTTTTTTATCGTCTTCTTACTATTTGCAGCGTTAATTGGTCAGTTGGCTTACTTACAAGTTGACTATGGGAATAAGTTTGCGACGGAAGTTAACTCCGCGAATAACACGACAGCAACCGCTAGCGTGCAGCGTGGTTCTGTCTATGATTCCACTGGTCGTGTCATGGTTGGTAACAAGTCTCATCAAGCCATTCAATATACAAAAGGTTTGAACGTTGCTTCTACTAAAATGTATTCAATTGCGACGAAATTAAGCAATTATTTAACGGTACCAACGGATACGTTAACTGATCGGAACAAGGCCGACTATTATTTATCGAACGCTAAGAATTTAAAAGCCGTTGCAAAACACGTTAAAACTTCTTCAGATTCAGAGGTGTTATACGACCGTGAAGTCAAATATACGACGGATCATTTGATTGATGATTTTACAGTGGATCAGAAGAATGCCGCTGAAATTTATGCCAAAATGAGTGGCGCTTATTCGTTGTCGACGGTCAATATCAAAGCGACTGGCGTGACGAGTAAGGAACTCGCCGAAATTGGTGAACATCAATCTCAAATGCCAGGGATCAAAGTTGGGACAAGTTGGACCCGTAGTTATCCTAATGGGACTAGCTTAAGCAGTGTGCTTGGGACAGTCACCACTGAAAAGCAAGGGCTACCAAGTGATGACATTAAGACGTTGCTGGCACAGGGTTATTCGCGGGACGATTCCGTTGGTCAAAGCCAATTGGAAAAGCAATACGAAAACGTGCTGCGTGGCACCAAGTCACAGACTGAAGTAAAGACTCAAGATGGGGTCATCAAGAAAGAAATCAAGAAATATGGCGGGCAAAAGGGTGATAACGTTGGGCTAACGATGAACGCTAAATTCCAAGAAAAAGTCCAAAGTATTGTCATGTCACAAGCTAAATCTGCCGGCTCTGGTAATTCGTATTCAGTTGGTGGCTATGCGGTTGTCCTGAATCCAACTACTGGCGCAGTTTATGCCTTAGCCGGAGCAAATCGTGATGTTAAGACTGGTAAAGTGACCGAAAACGCCCTCGGAACTATTAACCAATCATTTGTTATGGGGTCAGTCGTCAAAGGTGCGACGGTCATGGGTGCGCTACAATCAGGTGTGATTACGCCAACCAGCAGTGCCTTAACCGATACGCCAATCAAATTAAAAGGGACCGCTGCTAAGACTTCTTGGTTCAATAAGGCGGGTGCTCAAAGTATCGGACTAGATGCTTCAACGGCGATGGAAGTTTCTTCAAACTCGTACATGATGCAATTAGCGATGAAGGAAGGCGGGTTCCAGTATGCCTCTGGTAAAGCACTAGACATGCCAACCTCAATTTTTTCTAAGTTGCGTGGCTACTTTAATCAATTTGGTTTAGGTGTCTCAACCGGGATCGATTTACCTGGTGAAGCTACTGGGTATGAAGGGACTGCGGATCAAGCCCATATTGGTAATGCGTTAGACTTGTCCTTCGGTAACTACGATTCGTACACGACCATCCAAGTGGCTCAATACATTGCCACCATGGCGAACGGTGGTAAACGGGTGGCACCACACGTGGTTTCTTCAATTACGGGAACAAATG
This sequence comes from Lactiplantibacillus daoliensis, assembly GCF_005405005.1. Classification (GTDB taxonomy): domain Bacteria; phylum Bacillota; class Bacilli; order Lactobacillales; family Lactobacillaceae; genus Lactiplantibacillus; species Lactiplantibacillus daoliensis. Next base: position 138,521 of record NZ_BJDH01000005.1, read on the forward strand.
CTGATGGTAGTCAAGGTAAGACTAAGGTCAACGTCGGGACACGGGTTTTGAACACGATTGATGTTCCTAGCTCGTATTTTGATGTTGTGCATACCGGTTATTGGGACGTGGTCCATGGGTCAAACCAATACAAAACTGGGCGAACCTTAGCTGGTTTGTCACCAGCTGTAGCCGCCAAGTCTGGGACTGCTGAAACGTTCTACAATGCTTCGACACCTACCGAAACATTGAGTTTGGCAACTTATGCGCCATTCAAGAACCCTAAGGTGGCGATTGCGGTTGTCTTCCCAGGGATGAATAATGGGACGAATAGTACTGTTAACTTGCAGACGGCGATTCAAATTTATAAGGCTTTCTGGAAGTATTATGCGAAATAATTAAATTGTGTTTTTCGATGCCAGTATCTGAATTGATACTGGTATTTTTTATTTAATAATGGTATAGTAGTTCAAGTTAAGGGCTCCAGCCCTGTATTATGCGAATGAGTTTGGAGGGTTTACAACATGCGGGTACACATTACTTTAGAATGTACAGAATGCCATGAACGCAACTACTTATCTTCAAAGAACCGTCGGAACAATCCGGACCGGGTTGAATTTAAGAAGTACTGTCCACGGGATCACAAAGTTACATTACATCGCGAAACGAAATAACAACGGGGTGACCTGTTGTTTTTTCGGTGCATTGTCATTAGACAATGGGTTTCTCATTTGTTGGCAAATGGGTGATTGTTTTCTTAACAATCAGCCGTGTTGATGAATGAGATTTTTTAGTCTTAAGAGAGAAATTGACTTGAATATAGGAGTGTGATTGTTTTGGAGAAAAAGGCTTTTCGTCAACAACAGATCACTCGTTTGACCGAGCTGTCGGACGATGCGCGAGCACAACAGAATCTGAACTTACAACAACAATTGTTTGCTAGTCCCGCGTGGCAACAAGCTCAAGTGATTGCGACGACGATCAGCAGTGGCATCGAGGTTGCAACTCAACCAATTATCAGACAAGCTTGGATGGATCATAAACAAGTGGTCATTCCACAAACCTTACCTAAACGCCAAATGGCCTTTAAACCATATACGTCAGAGACAGTGCTGACTCGCACTAAGTTTGGTATTTTCGAGCCAACAACTGGTGAAACGGTTGCCAAGGATGAGATCGACTTAATCTTGGTTCCTGGTTTAGGTTACAGTCAAGCTGAACTGGCCCGAATTGGTTTTGGCGGTGGGTATTACGATCGCTACCTCGCTGATTATAGTGGCATTAAACTGACGCTGGCTTTTCGCGAAATGGTGTTTACGCAGGCTGAATGGCCCGTGGACGCCTATGATATTTTATTGGATCAATTATTGGTTGCAAAGGATGGTGTTGATTACGAACATTAAACGTTGGTGGCAAACGGAACCAGCGATGACCCAGTTGTTACTGGGGCTCACCGTTGCAGTTTTCTTAGTTGAATGGTTATTAGGTGGCAGCACGGCCACGGCAGTGCTCTATCTAATGGGTGCCAAGAACGACCAAGCGATTATTGCGGGCCAGTGGTGGCGCTTTATCACACCAATCTTTTTACATATGGGGTTGACCCACATTGCGCTAAATGGGGTGGTCATCTACTTTATGGGTATGCAGATTGAAGCGCTATTTGGTCATTGGCGACTATTAGCAATTTACTTGCTGGGTGGCATCAGCGGTAACATCATGAGCTTCGGCTTGTCACCAGACCAGTCAGTCGGTGCTAGTACGGCGATTTTTGCGCTGTTTGGCGCGTTCTTGATGGTTGGTGAGTCTTTCTGGGAAAACCCAATGATTCGACAATTGACCAGTCAATTTTTATTATTCACCGCGCTGAACTTGGTCTTCGATTTGTTCTCGTCAGGAATCGATATTTGGGGGCATGTCGGTGGTTTAATCGGGGGCTTTTTACTCGGTTACATCGTTGGTGTACCGCGAATGGGAAAGATTCCAACCCTCAAACGCGTTTTAGCTGGGATAACGTTAATAATCGCTTGGTTGGCAATGATAAAATTAGGTTTTACAAATTTTCAATAAACTGTATAATTAATCGAGGATATGCACATGAAAACACTTTACGACGTACAACAGTTACTGAAAAAGTTTGGCGTTTACGTTTACGTGGGCAAACGAATTTGGGATATTGAACTCATGGCGATCGAAATTGATCATTTGTACCAAGCCGGAGTGCTGGATGCCAAGACGTATGCGCGCGTAAAACTCGTATTGACTCATGAGCACCGGATAGAAGCAGAACATGCGCGTGATGAGCACACGCATCATTAATGGAGGGATTTCGTAACATGGATCGCAAATTAATCGGTGTCGACCTTGGTGGGACGACGACTAAATTCGCTATTTTAACTGAAAATGGCGACATTCAACAAAAGTGGAGTATCGAAACCACTATCTTAGATGAAGGGGCACACATCGTGCCAAACATCATCGACTCAATCAATCATCATTTGGATCTCTACAAGATGGATCGTTCTCAATTTGTCGGTATTGGCATGGGAACTCCCGGGACTGTTGATTTAGACGCCGGGACAGTTATTGGTGCCTACAACTTAAACTGGAAGACCTTACAACCAGTTAAAAAACAAATCGAAGCTGGAACCGGAATCAAGTTTACGCTTGATAACGATGCCAACGTAGCTGCTTTGGGCGAACGCTGGAAAGGCGCTGGCGAAAACGGCAATGATGTGGCCTTTGTGACCTTAGGGACTGGTGTCGGTGGTGGTTTGATCGCTGGCGGTCATTTACTTCACGGTGCTGCTGGTGCCGCTGGTGAAATCGGTCATGTGACCGTAGAACCTAATGGTTACATGTGTACTTGTGGCAAGCGCGGTTGTTTGGAACAATACGCTTCAGCAACTGGTGTGGTTCACGTTGCGCGAGATATGGCTGAAGAATTCTCTGGTGCTTCTAAATTAAAAGAACTTTTAGACAATGGTGAAGAAATCAGTTCAAAAATTACCTTTGACTTAGCTAAAGAAGACGATGCCTTAGCTAAAAAGGTTGTTGACAAGGTTTCATATTACTTAGGTTTAGCTTTGGCTAACGTTGGTAATACCATGAACCCATCTTCAATCATCATTGGTGGTGGCGTTTCTGCAGCCGGCGACTTCTTATTGAAGCAAGTTGACGCTTACTTCCAACAATTCACATTCCCAACTGTTCGGAATACGACAAAGTTGAAGTTAGCGGTTTTAGGTAATGACGCCGGTGTTATTGGCGCCGCATCATTAGCTCAACGTTTTATCTAATTCATTGATGTGTGAAAAGAGTCCTCAAGAGGGGCTCTTTTTTAGTTCAAGGTGATTTCTGCTAGCCATACCTGTGTCGTCAATTGGCTAAATCTTAGTTGAAACCACAGTAGGACTAGTAAAAGTAAGCGGTTTTGTGTAAAATAAAGAAGTAGAAATTAGGAGGGATAGCGTTGGTTTTAGGTGCAGTTGGTGTGATGACATACGTTAACACGGTGTTGATCATCTTAATCGCGGCATATTTTATTTATGTCTTTTATAGTTATATTCGTCGGCGTCAGGTTTCAACGATGCTAGATGAAGAAGAATTTACTAAGGGAATGCGTAAGGCTCAAGTGATTGACTTACGTGAAAAGAAGGAATTTGATGCGGGACATATTTTAGGCGCTCGTAATATTCCCTATAATTCCTTAAAGGTTCGGATGGGTGAATTACGTCAAGACATGCCCGTTTATGTTTATGACCAAAATCATACGTTAAGCACGCGAGCAGTGGCAATCTTAGCTAAAAACGGGTATTCAAACTTATGTATTTTGAAACCTGGTTATGCCCGTTGGGAAGGCAAGACGAAAAAAGCGAAGTATTAAAAAAATGGCGGCCGGAACAAAATAACTTTGTTCGTGCCACCATTTTTTGTTATTAACCGTTATGGGCTGAACGACTCTTGCGTAAGGCCTTTTTACGGCTTTCTTCAAATTTATTTTCTTGATCTTCAATTGGGTCAACGACCTGTTTCTTGAATGATAAAACGGAACCGATAACGGCACCGGCAGTCGCAACTACCCCAAATAAGAACCCGCGTGTAAATGATTTCATCGTTTGAACCTCCTAATAATTTGTTACATTCATTATGTATGTTTTTCGTTGAAAGCGCAATATTAAAAGCTTAAAAAAGGTCTAAGCTAATTGAGGTGATTAGATGTTAACTCAAATTATCGCTCATCGTGGCAGTAAAGGCACTCGTCCCGAAAATACGTTACCAGCGTTTGAAGCGGCATTGGCTGATGGCGCAGATGGCATTGAAACGGACGTGCATCTATCAAAAGATGGCCACCTGATCATTATTCATGACGAAAAAGTTGATCGCACCACTGACGGTAAAGGGCGCGTGTTGGATTTAACTTTGGCACAATTAAAACGCTTGGATGCGGGTGCTAAATTTGATTCCGTCTATGCGGGCACGCGAATTCCAACACTAGATGAAGTGGTGCAGTTACTCGTCAAGGCGAACTTTACTGGCATTTTTAATCTGGAATTGAAAACGAATAAGATTCATTATGATGGCATTGAAGCGTTAGTGGCGGATTACTTTAATCATCACGAGGTGCCATTCAAGTTGGTCTATTCGAGTTTCTATCCGAAGTCAATTGAACGACTGCATGCATTACAACCAACCGCTGAATTCGATAGTTTATTCGAGAGCAAGTTTAAGACTGCCAGACGGCTGCATGCGGAACATGTGATTATTGGGTACCATCCGGATATTCGGTGGGTACGGCGGCACTGGCTGTTGTTGCCAAAAGTGCAACTCCGGCCCTGGACGGTCAATTCGGAACGTGATATGCGATTCTGCTATCGTCATCAATTTGCGGGCCTGATTACGGATTATCCAGGTCTGGCGCATCGCTTACGACTAAAAATGCAAGGGAGCTAACGACATTTGACAGGTAAAAAGGTACTATTAATTGCCGGTCCCACGGCTGTCGGGAAAACGGCATTAGCCATTGACTTGGCCAAGAAATTTAACGGTGAAGTGATCTCTGGCGATTCGATGCAAGTTTATCGCCATTTAGATATTGGCACGGCCAAGGTTTTGCCAGCTGAACGACAGGGAATTCCACATTACTTAATTGATATTAAAGCGGTGCAGGAACGTTTTACCGTGGCAGAGTTTGTCACTCGCGCCACGGATTTGATTAATCAGATTCAAGCGCGAGGGAAATTACCGATTATTGCTGGTGGAACAGGGTTTTACCTGCAATCTTTGCTGGCTGGTTATCAGTTTGGCTCGGCAACGACGGAACCAGACTTGGCGTATCGGCAGTCATGGTTTGATTATGCTGCCAGTCATGGCACACCAGCCGTTTGGACAGCACTCAAAAAGATTGATCCAGCGGCGGCGACCGGAATTGAACCGCAGAATTTGGTGCGTGTCGTTCGTGCTTTAGAGTATTGGCATACAAGTGGTCAGAAGTTCTCTGAACAAGCTGACGAGGCCCCACAGACGTTGGATGCTCGTACGATATGTTTAACTGCTGAACGATCATTGTTATATGCACGTATCAATCAACGCGTGGATCAGATGATGTCGGCTGGTTTGGTCGATGAAGCCAAATGGTTATTTGATCAGGGTGGCACTGACCTGCCAGCGGGCAAGGGGATCGGCTATCATGAGCTCTTCCCATATTTTGCCGGTGACAGTGATTTAGACACGGCGGTCGCGTTAATCAAGCAGGATTCCCGGCGCTATGCCAAGCGTCAGCTAACGTGGTTCCGCAACAAAATGACGGTGGATTGGTATAACCTATTAGAAGATCCTTCACAACAAGCAATGATTATGACCGAACTAGCTAGTTGGTTAAATTAAAAATTAAATTGGTATACCCGTATAAATGATGTGATATTTTCTTACATGAATGATTGACATTCCAGAATGAGATTGCTAATATTAACACTGTATTAAAGAGGAGGGTCGTCATGAAAGAAAAGGAATTACGTCGTTCGTTAGCAGTCTTACCAATTGGTACGGTTATGAAGTTAGCTAATTTAACCGCGCGACAGATTCGTTATTACGAAGAACAGGACTTGATTCATCCGGAGCGTAATGCCGGGAATCGACGGATGTTTTCGCTGAACGATGTGGATCGTTTGTTAGAAATTAAAGACTATTTAGCTGATGGGATTAATATGGCTGGTATTAAAGAAATTTATGCCATGCAAAAGCAAAAAGCCCAACAAAAAGAAGCGGACTTAGCGCGGCCATTAACTGACAACGATGTACGCCGAATCTTGCATGACGAGTTTCTGAATATCGGGGGCTTAAAAGCTAAGGATGGTCCGGAATATCCAACTCATTAATGCGTCTGCATCCAGATAGTCAACCAATTTAAGGAGCGATTTTCATGGCAAAACAGCAGTATACTAAGGACGATATTCGCAAAATCGTCAAAGAAGAAAACGTTAATTTCTTACGTTTAATGTTCACTGATTTATTCGGTACCATCAAAAACGTGGAAGTGCCAGTGTCTCAACTGGACAAGTTATTAGATAACAAGTTAATGTTTGACGGTTCTTCAATCGACGGCTTTGTTCGGATTGAAGAGAGTGACATGTACCTGTACCCAGATTTATCAACTTGGTTGATCATGCCTTGGAACACGGAACATGGCAAGATTGCCCGGATTATCTGTGAAGTTTATACCACTGACCGCAAGCCATTCGAAGGCGACCCACGGAATAATTTAATTCGGGTCTTAAGCGATATGCGTGATGCGGGTTATACCGCCTTTAATATTGGGACGGAACCTGAATTCTTCTTATTTAAGATGAATGAGAAGGGTGAACCAACGACCGAATTGAATGATAAAGGGAGCTATTTTGACTTGGCTCCAATGGACATGGGCGAGAACTGTCGTCGTGATATTGCGCTTGAACTTGAACGCTTGGGCTTCAATGTTGAAGCCAGTCACCATGAAGTTGCTCCTGGCCAACATGAAATTGACTTTAAGTATGCAGACGCTTTAGCCGCGGCCGATCACATTCAAACCTTTAAATTAGTCGTCAAAACGATCGCACGTAAGTACAATTTATGGGCAACCTTTATGCCAAAGCCTTTAAACGGGGTCAATGGTTCTGGGATGCACGTCAATATGTCCTTATTCCATGATCAAGGCAATGCGTTTTACGATCAAAGTGAAAAAGACGAATTACAATTATCAACGGATGCTTACCACTTCTTGGGCGGCTTGATGAAGCATGCTCGCAGTTATACAGCGGTGACTAATCCAACCGTTAACTCGTACAAGCGTTTAGTGCCTGGGTACGAAGCGCCAGTTTATGTGGCTTGGTCTGGGTCTAACCGGTCACCAATGATCCGTATTCCAAGTGCGCGTGGTTTATCGACTCGTTTGGAACTTCGGAGTGTTGATGCTTCTGCTAATCCATATTTAGCATTTGCAACTGTTTTGGAAGCTGGACTCGATGGCATTAAGAATAATATCGAACCACCAAAGAGTGTTGATCGCAATATTTATGTGATGGATGAAGATGAACGCCGTGAAGCTGGCATTGTCGACTTACCATCAACTTTGCATAATGCCTTAAAAGAATTCCAAACTGATCCAACGATGAAGAAAGCCTTAGGGCCACATATTTATCAAAGTTTCTTGGAAGCTAAACGACTTGAATGGGCTTCATACCGTCAACAAGTTAGTGAATGGGAACGTGAACAGTACATGGAATTGTACTAAAAAGCGATAAATTCAACTGAATTGAGCGGTTAGAACACCAAGTTGGTCGTTCTAACTGCTTTTTTGTTAGTTTTTTGGAAAATTGGCGACACAACCCTTTCTTAATCGGGTTATTTTCGGTAACATTAAGGACAGAAGTGCAAGTCAGCAATTTGCCAATTATCAATTGATTGCAAGGAGATTATCATGGAAAAACAAAATCAGCCAGGTCTTGAAAAACAAGATCAACGGACGAGCGAGCTTACGAATAGCTTACAGCAAAAACTGGACTATTTAACGACGCTACGTCAAGCAATAACGGCTGGTGACGACCGGTTAATTTACGAATTGATCGATGGCGACCACTATCATCAAGCCTTATTGAACGAAGAACCTAATCCAGCTCGAAACGCACAGGTGGATTTAATTACGGATGTTCATCCAGCAATCAGTCACTACCTCAGTACGAAATTGATTGACTATTTAGCACATGAATACCCATTCTTTTATTACGAAGAAATCCAGCCAGGTGAATTCCAGATTTATTTTGGGAATTGGTGGGATCGGCGCCGTTTTGGCAAGCTAAATGTCTTAAATGTGGCGTTTGAGTTTAGTCAAGAAGAATTCAACAAGTTACAACAGACTTTTGAATTAGCCATGGCCCATAAACGGTACAATACAGATAACATTCAAAAGGTTTCGGCCGCTAATGATGAACTTCAAAAGCTCATCGATGCGCAAGATGACCGGGATGCTGAAAAAGATCAGTTGCGGCAACAATTAAAAGAAAACGGCCAACGTAACTCGTTGTTTGATTCTGGCCGGATTAAAGAAGAACGACAACAAATTATTGACCAATTAACAAAATTGGCTGATGCCGATGAACAAGCCAATAATGCGCACGCCACTATGAAAGATAACGAAGCTAAAATTTTGTCGTTGTCTAAAGAAGACACGATTTTGGCCTACGAAAAGCAAGCTATCGAAACGTCGTTCAAGAGTTTTGAAAACTTTAATGAGCGTAATCGTAGTCTTTATGTGGACTATTTGACAACGCTGATTGGAAAGGCGCAGGTAGCTGCTGATGGCGAATGAGACGAATAAAATTGACGCTGCAACGCTAAGCACGCACGGTAAGCTTGCGATGTTTAACGAGGGTCTGAAGAAGGGCTTAGCGAACGGGGAAAAATTCACGGCGCTGATGGATCAGTTAATTGATACCACGGATGCCGAGGCCTTGTTAGCAGCTGCTCAGAAGCTGGCCGATTTCAAACTAGATTCGGCTTACGTGACATTCCCGCATCAATATAAAAATGCCGATTATTATCTCATTTTTATGAGTCGTTTGCTAAGTATGCATCAAGATGAACAAGCTACGCTAAAAACACGGGCGCATAGTGAAGCGTTGTATCACGTTTTTGATGCGATTTCTGATGACTATACATTTTTGTATCAAGTTGTTGATGGTGAAAATGGTGGGGCTTATTATCGTGAACAGACGACTGGTGAAAATTTATTTTATATTCACTTAGAACGGCGGTTATTGCGCTTTAATAGCACGGCATTTACCAATTTATTTATTAATAAATTGTTGCTGAAGGGTGCGGATGTCGCCCAGATTAATACTGTATTGGCAACATTGATCAATTTTGGTCATGATTTACAGGACGATTTTGGTTTCAACGTTGACTTCAATATTTTGGATGTCAACAATGCAGCCCGCTACGAGTTACGCCAAACGAATCTCGATGGCGAAGTTTTGGATAAACTCTTTGTGTTAGCTGCTGAACATGACTACATGTTACGTAATTCACCAAATGGTCATGGTGCCGAGATCGAATTGCCGGGCGCCTTAGTCATTGACGTTTTCGACGCTGGCACGCCGGAAAATGCGAAGTGGGTCTTAACTGTTCGCGATACCGAACAACGAGTCTCTTGGTTCGACGTGTTACTTCACTTTGATTTCATGCGGGATTGGTATCTCAATAATATTGAGGCCCTAGAAATTAAAGCAGACCCATTGGTGTTCGCATAGCTGATGGAGGTAGATATGTTAGATTTAACCACGTTATTACAACAATCAATTCGATTGGATCAAGATATTACGCGTCGACAAGCGATTCATTGGAAACCAGCAGATCGGTTGCAGAATGCGATGGTCTCACTGGACGTGGAACTCGCTGAGATGGCGAATACTTCGGAGTGGTTCAAAGTTTGGAAGATTCATAAGGGTAAGGCGGATGCTGGTAAAACCCATCGTGAAACGTTACTCAATGAATATGTCGATGCCATGGATTTCTTTTTCTTGGTTGCGGCGATTCAACAATGGACACATCTGATCCCAATGATGCCGAGCGAGTTAACCGAGCTAACTGACAAACGACCAACCGATTTGAATAAACAATACTTAGCCATCAAGCACTTGCTGTATGATGCGTACTTTAATCATCGACAGGTGAGTTACAAGCACGCATGGCATGTCTTTTTGAAGATTGGTTTAGTTGAGTTTGGTTACTCACAAGCGGAGATTCAGGCGGCCTTTATTGCCAAGAATCAAGTTAACGAGCAGCGCCAAGAAAATGATTATTGAAATGAAGTGTAGCTGTTAAGGCTACGCTTTTTTCGTCCAAAAAAGCATCTGAACGGTTTTCAGATGCTTGTGGTCTAATTATTTCATTGAGCGCCGGTAGCCGGCTGCCTGTGCTTCAGCTTCACTGTTGAACTGTACGCCGTTGCCATGGGGATTACGATAATTGTGTTGACCAGGAACATGATAGATTTTGCTCTTGGGGTTGCCCCAAATGACGGCTGTTTTTTCGGCACCTGATTTTTGCGTTGCGGGTGTCGCTTTGGTTTCTGGTTGAGGTGCACTGGTTGCAGCGGCGCTATCAGTACTAGCAGTGTTGGTAGCGCTACTGGTGCTTGAGGCCGTCGTCTTCGGCTCAGCTTTTTGACTTGTTGAGGAACTAGTTGATTGTGTGATTTCATCAGTAATACTAGTGTCTAGTGCTTGAATCGACTCACTGGAAGCCGAACTACTAGAATTGTTGACCGATGAGCTAGTAGAACTGCTGGTAGGACTTTTACTTGATTTTTCCACGGCCGAGGATGAGCTAGAAGTGGTGACAGCGGTACTGGCTTCTGAACTACAACCGGCTAATGCAACCCCAGTAGCTGCTAATAAAATAAGACTTAATACTTGATGCTTAAACTTTTTCATGACTGAAACGCCTCCAAAGAAATAATTTTTTCGTGACTTTGAGCCACTATTACTTAAATACGCAAATTCTAGGAAGTTTCATTTTTTTAATTTTAGTTTTATTTTCAAAAATCAATTGGTTGTCTAATTACCATGGAATCCGGTGCTAGCTGATTAAATAAGAATTGACAGCCTTTCTTTTGTTAACTATAATTAATCTTGTTGTTGTCACGGTAGCTCAACTGGATAGAGCATCCGCCTTCTAAGCGGAGGGTTGTGAGTTCAAGTCTCACTCGTGACATAAATTAAGCGTCTAAATCAAAAACGACCACCTGTTAAAATCAACTTTAGCAGGTGGCCGTTTTTTTGTTTGTATCTTAACAAAGTTTGTTTGCACACTCCCCAAACAATTCATCAAGTGTCTCTTTGAACGACTGACCTACTAGAATATGGTTGGTTATGAAAGTTAGTTTAAAGGGGGAGTTTTTCATGCCAACAAAGTTAACACTAAAAGCACCAGTCAGTGGCCAATTAAAGCCGATTACGGCAGTCAATGACGCGGTGTTTGCTTCTGAAAAAATGGGAAAAGGGTTTGCAGTCGAACCGACTGATGGCGCAGTGGTGGCGCCAGTTAGTGGGGTCATCAGTTTCATTGCACCGACCAAGCATGCACTGGCGATTTTGACGACTAGCGGGGTGGAAATCCTACTTCATCTGGGGCTAGATACGGTGACACTCAATGGCGCACCATTTACTTGGAAAGTTAAGGCTCAGCAGGCGGTTACGGCCGGTGAATCATTGGGGGCAATGGATCTGGCGGCCATTGAAGTGAAGCACTTAGCTGCGACCGTGGTTGTCGTAATCACCAACACGGTTGAACTCGCTGCGGACTTATCACCAATGAACCCTCAGGCGGTCCAGGCCGGTGATGACGTAACCACCTGTGAGTTTACCGATCCCACAATCAAACCTGCAACCGGGACAACTAAGCCAGCCGATATGGCACCGACGTTGATTAAACTGGTCGGCGGTCCCGGTAATATTAAAAACTTGATTCACTGTATTACGCGTCTACGTTTTTATTTGGCAGATGAAAGTTTAGCGGATGACGCGGCGATTAAACGCTTGCCTGGGGTGATTGATGTCGTCAAAGCGGGTGGTCAATATCAAGTCGTTATTGGTGCGGCCGTTGAGTCTGTCTATGATGCGGTTATGGCCAAATTAGACTTGAAACCGACTGCGGTGGTAAAAGCGCCTCGGCCAAAAGGAATTTGGCCAAGTTTTAAGTGGGGATTTGGTGAACTGGTTGGGGTTATCACCGCTACGATGATGCCAATCATCGGCTTGTTGGCCGGTGCTGGGATTGTCAAAGGGATTCTCGCGATGGCGGTGGGGTTTAAATGGTTAACGGCAACCGCACCGTTGTATATTTTGATTAGTGCGATTGCCGATGGTATTTTCCATTTCTTACCAGTTATTTTGGGTGTCACGGCCGCCAAAAAGTTGGGTTCAAATCAGATTGTGTTAGCCACGGTCGGGGGCGTGCTGGTGTATCCGTCACTCGCGACGATTGCCAGCAGTAAAACGCCGTCCCTGTTACTTTTTGGCGTTCATTTTCCAATCATGAATTATGCGGCGTCGGTCTTTCCAATTTTAGTTGCAGCGTGGTTGGCGGTGTACCTCGAGCGCTGGCTAAAAAAAGTTATTCCACAACTGATTGCTTCGATCTTCATCCCAATTATTGAAGTTCTGATTTTAAGTGCCTTAATTATTTTGATCCTTGGTCCAGCGATTACTCAGTTAAGTGATTGGTTAGCCAATGGTATTATGGCGGCACTGAATTTCAACGCTATTATTGGGGGCGCCATCTATTGCGCCATTTTCCCAGTGTTGGTTATCTTTGGTCTACACTGGCCATTGATTCCAATTATTGTTAATGATTTAGCGGTCCATGGGTATAGCATGTTAAATGCCTTTTCATCCGTTTTGATGATGGGAATTGCCGGTGGGGTCTTCGCAGTGACGTTAAAGACACGGCAAAAGCAGTTGAAACAAATCGGTTTTGGGGCCACAATTTCGCAATTGTGCGGGGTTGGTGAACCAGCGATTTATGGGGTTTTGTTAAAATACAAACGGGTCTTCTATATGGTCACCTTAGCTAACATTTTTGGTGGGGCGCTTGCTGGGGCACTACATTTATTAAATTATGGTTTCTCAGGCGGCCTAATTGGGTTTGCATCATTTATCAATCCAAAAGTTGGCATTGATCAGAATTTTTATAATTATATTATTTCACATGGCTTAACCTTCCTAGTCGCATTCGTCTTAACCTGGCTAGTGGGCTTTAATGATAAAATGAAACCATCAGATCAAACAGTCTAAATAAAGAAGGTTTTTGGATGTCCACTATCATGGCGTGGCGGCAAATGGTCGCTAATTTTCCAAATCTAAAAGGGCTGAATGCACAACACTATCAGTCCGTTCAAATCTGTCAACCGTTGTCAGCGACTAGATTACGGATATGGCTGACTAATGACTACGGGGACGCGCCCTTGCCAATCAAAAGTCTGGTGGTGACGGGCCAGAAAACTGTATCCGTTACGGTTTCAGGACAAACCAGTTTTCAAATCCCAGCACAGTCGCGGTTTTGGAGCGACTGGCTTGAGCTACCGGTTACGGCGGGAGAGTGGTTGCAGTTTGAAACGACCTCATCGTGTGATAGTCCACAAACGTTGGCGCAGTCACTCGATGAAACCATTGTTCGGGTAACGAGTGCGTCACGCCCGTACTTTTTCGGGCTGGCTGCAATTGAAGTTGAACGCGAGGATTCAGCGCAATCACTGCTCATGTTTGGCGACTCTTTAACCAATCAAGGCTACTATTCCGCCGCGTTTTCACGACGATTATTGACCAGTCAGCCGGATCAATGGGGGATTACCAATGGGGGAATTTCAGGCAATCGGCTGTTACGTCCTGGACATTCAACTTCCGAGTGGTCACCAAGTTTTGGCGCAGCGGGCCTTGACCGTTTACCCCGTCTATTGACTGAACAACCCGTCAATTGGTTAATTTTTATGGAAGGGCTGAATGACCTGCTACATCCGGGGAATGGGTCGCCAATTACCGAATTGCCGCGTGCTGCCGAACTGATTGCCGGGCTTAAGCAGGTGCAACAGTTAGCACAGACCCAACATTGTCGCCTGACGCTCATGACCATTACGCCGTTTAAAGGGGGCCTCAATGGTGGAGCGCCAGCCTGGAATCCTACTAAAGAGCAAATTCGGCAAACGGTTAATCGTTATTTGCGATCGTTGCCACTGACTGTTGATTTGGCTCAATTTGTGGCCACCGCAGACCAAAGACTGGTCCCAGATTTTGATTGTGGGGATCATATTCATTTTTCGGCTGCCGGTGGTGAGTTAGTGGGCAGATTTTTAACTGAACAATTGCAGTTAGATCAGTGACGAAAAAAGCCTTACCAGTAATGTCAAAATTACTAGTAGGGCTTTTTGGTGGTTTAAGCTTCGATGTAGTGTTTGCTGAGTCGGTTCAAGTCTCGTTTTAACTGCGCTTCATCGCAACCGCTCCAGTAAGTATATTGATAAAGTTGTACGGTTAGGGTGTTACCAGTGAGGTCAATGCCACGGTCTAACTTTTTAACTGCGGGTCCCCAAATCATATTTGGATTGACGAGTGTAATGTGGATGGTATCCTCATTGCTGGTTAATTTTTGGACATTTTGCCATGGAATCCGCGCAAAATTACGAGTAAACATTGGCAAGGCAATGCCACTTGCATTGATATTTAAGACTTGGCAGCGTCCCTTGATGAAGCGAAGCGCGGATTGCCAAATCATAAATAACCCACCAACACCAAATAGGCCGATTCCGAGCCAACTGAGGCCTTCAACTTCGAGCACAGTCAGTGACGTATAGCCGATTCCTTTTTCCCAGACGTGATCGGCAGCGATGGAAAACCAGGGATCACCCCAGACTGCAATTAAACTGTCGATGGCGAAATAGGTGAAGCCGATGCTAACCAAGATAATTAAAATGGTGCCGTATGGTGTCGCACGATAGATGATACTGTCTGATGACTTAGCCATTGGGGAGCCTCCATTCGATAGGATTAAGTTTACGCGTTATGCCGTTATTTTAAAATAAAAAATTGATTAAATGGGTTTAATAGTTTAAGAAAAGTTAAAGGTGAGGGGTATAGTCATAAATTTCAAACATTTCACTTGAAATATTCCTGTAACATAACGATAATATAACTGTAATCAGAGAAAGGGAAGGTGTGACGCTTATGGGTCCAGTATTAGCAATTATTGGCATGCTTGCCATTGCCGGTGGCGTTCAATATTATTCAGATTTTGTGAAGAAGGAAAATGAAGCAAGTAAACACTTCACCGCTTCCCGCGAAAATCGTTAACGATTTTTGCCATTCGAGTAACCGGCACTTAATAGATAAATAAAAAAAGAACTGACCACCAAGTGGCCAGTTCTTTTTTTAGATTACTTGATTTTTGGTGTTGCTTCAATGGTTTCAGTCTTGCCAGCAGCGAAACGTTGGATGGCAGCAGTTTGCTTTTCGCGACGAATGCGCTTTTGCTTATCAGCAACTGGACGACGTGATGCCCATGTATTGTATGGCTTACGTACTTCGGTCATGAGAGAAATTCCTCCTTTATTTAGTCCAATAACAATTATTGTAAAGCTAGTATAACGTAAAATGCAACAAAAATTAATGAAAAAGCTATTTTTTTTGAAAATTCCTCGAAAATTATACACGTTTAGCCATAATTTGTCTTGCTTATTTGAACTGTTAGACACTTTCTCAAAATGATGTTATATTTAATTTAATGAGAAAGTAGGGAAGTTAAATGAGTCACGACATGGATCCACGCGTCGATAAGACCCGCCGGCATTTACGGCAAGCACTAATTACATTACTACAAAATGAACAAGTTGAAAACATTTCGGTCCAGGAATTAACTGCCACCGCTTCGGTGACGCGAGGGACCTTTTATCTTCATTATAAAGATAAACCAGCCTTCGTCGATCAAGCGTTGGATGATTTGGTGACTGATTTATTTGAGCAGACGATTGTGACGGTACCGGTGGCAGATATCATTACCAATCCGCTCGATCCGTTGCGTCGCGTACAAGTCCTGTCGTTATCGAAGGCCTTGGGTTACGTTGATCAACACGCCGAGGCATTTAAAACGTTACTATTAGACCAGAGTCAATTAGCGGTCAATCGTCGTATCAATGAACAACTAACACAGTGGATGCAACGGTTTTATCACGATTTTGAAGATCAGTTTGCGGATTTAGAAGTTCCGGTGAGCGTCCAGATTGCTTATTACGTCTCGGCAACGACGGGAATTATTACGGATTGGTTGGCACACGACATGATTTACACGCCGCGTTATTTGACGAAATGTATCAAAAAGCTTCATCATTTAATGACAGCTCGTAATATTACTTTCACGGATTTCTTCGTACAATGAAAATATAACTTGACTAGTCACCGGTATTTTGATAGTATTTTCTTGTTGTATTTGTGGACTTCTACAGCTACAACCGCACGAATTGAGTATTAAGTTCAGCAATGACGCTTAATTTGGCGAGTCTAAGTGATTCATAATTTAAGGAGGTGCACAAACGTGTACGCAATTATTGTAACTGGTGGTAAACAATATAAAGTTGAAGCAGGCCAAGCAATTTATGTCGAAAAGCTTGATGCTGCTGCAGGCGACAAGGTTACTTTTGATCAAGTAGTCTTTGTCGGTGGCGACTCAACTAAGATTGGTACGCCTACTGTTGATGGTGCGACGGTCGAAGGTACTGTTGAAAAACAAGGCCGCGAACGTAAAGTGATTACTTACAAGTACAAGGCTAAGAAAGGCCAACATACTAAGAAGGGTCATCGCCAACCATACACTAAGGTAACGATCGACACAATTAATGCATAAATAAGAAAGTAGGCATTCTTTATGATTCAAGCAATGATTTATCGTAATCCTGACCGGTTAATTACTGGTTTTCGATTGACGGGTCATGCTGATTCAGGTGCTTATGGACAAGACATCGTTTGTGCGGCAGTTTCAGTATTGGCAATCAGTACAATCAATGGGATTGAACAAGTTGCTCATCTAAAACCCGATGTCCAAAGTGATGAAGCCAACGGTGGTCTACTAATTGCGAACTTTGGTAAGCTTGACTTAACAAATAACCAATTACAGACACTGCTTGAGAGCTTCACTCTTGGATTAAACGATGTTGCCGCGAACTATCAGGATTATATCCGAGTTCGTGAGCAAACACGATAACCACATTCGGAGGTGGACTTACTATGAAAATGAACTTGCAATTCTTCTCTCACCATAAAGGTGGCGGTTCAACTGCCAACGGTCGTGATTCAGCTGGTCGGCGTTTAGGTGCCAAGCGGGCTGATGGCCAAACTGTTAAGGGTGGTAACATCCTTTATCGTCAACGTGGAACCCATATTTACCCTGGTGTTAACGTTGGCCGCGGTGGCGACGATACGTTATTTGCTAAGGTTGACGGTGTCGTTCGTTTTGAACGCAAAGGTCGCGACAAGCGTCAAGTTTCTGTTTACCCAGCAAAATAATTTTTTTTGAAAGAGCCTCTGCTTGAGGCTCTTTTTTTAACGCTTGAGCCGTGAATTGGCTTTCTAGGACGTCGTCTGCACTCAAGTTTGGTATAATGAAGCATGAGTTATGATGGGAGTGACTGGATGTCTAGTCGAATTGAACGGTTACAAGCAAGGTTTGATCAGTTAAAAATTGATGCTTTTCTCGTTTCAAGTGAAGGCAATTTGCACTATTTGACGGGGATGGCAGATATGGCCGGCGACGGTTATTTATTAGTGCTTACCAAATCAGTTTTCTTGATCACTGATGCACGTTACCAAACAGCATTCGCAGATCAATTTGATGCTGATCACTTGATAATTACCCGCGACTATCTCGGGGCAGTGTGTGATGTGATTGCCCAGCACCAAACTGGGGTCTTAGGTTTTGAAGATGGCTTGCCATATACGGCGTACAGCTATTTGGACGAAAACTTAGTCAGTGATTTGGTGGCGTTACCAAACGTGGTCGAACAGATCCGGATGGTTAAAACGAGTGACGAATTGGATAAGCTACGAGCAACCGCTAAATTGGCGGATGCCGGCTTTGAGTACGTGACGAGTATTGTGAGACCGGGAATGCGTGAAATTGACGTCAGCAACTTGCTAGACGCCTTCATGCGAACGCATGGTGCAAGCGGGCCATCGTTTACAACTATCGTGCTTGGTGGTGCCCGGGCAGCTCTGCCCCACGGCACGGCCTCAACGGCTTTATTGACGGCTGGGCAACTGGTCACCTTAGATTTTGGCTACTTTTTAGCTGGTTACACGTCAGATATGACGCGGACGTTTGCTTTGGGTCAGCCTGATGACAAGTTAGCGACGGCTTATGACGTGGTGAAAACCGCGCAACAAGCAGTCGTTGATCAAGTGAAACCAGGCGCTGTTAGTGCTGATTTGGATCAAGTTGGTCGGCAACTTATCACAGCGGCTGGTTACGGCGAAGCATTCAATCATGGCATGGGTCACGGAATTGGGCTGGAGATTCATGAAAGTCCGTTAATTTCGACTCATGGTACTGAAAAGTTAGTTAGCAACAGTGTTGTGACGGTTGAACCGGGTGTTTATTTCCCTGGTCTAGGTGGGATGCGCATCGAAGACGATGTGTTGGTGACCGAAACGGGGCATGAACGGCTAACGACCGCGACACGCGATTTATTGATTTTATAATGGTAAGACAGTTGCCACGGTGGCTCTGTCTTGTTATAGTAATAAAGATATCTTCATAGGAGGAACTTTTATATGATTTCTACAGCAGATTTTAAAAACGGTTTAACAATTGAAGTAGACCATGCCATTTGGCGTATCGTGGAATTCCAGCACGTTAAGCCTGGTAAGGGTGGCGCTTTTGTACGTTCAAAGCTTAAGAACTTGCGGACAGGTGCTGTTCAAGACAAGACTTTCCGTGCCGGTGCTAAGATGGAACAAGCCCCAATCGAAAAGAGTACGATGCAATACCTTTATGAAGATGGCGACAACTACGTCTTCATGAATACTGACACGTACGAACAACTTGAAATTCCTGGCGACCATATCCAAACTGAATTGAAGTTCTTGAAGGAAAACATGGAAGTTCAAGTAACTTTATACGGCGGCGAAGTGTTAGGGATTGAATTACCAAACACGGTTACCTTGGAAGTTACTGATACTGAACCAGGTATCAAGGGTGACACGGCTTCTGGTGGCTCAAAACCAGCTACTTTGGAAACTGGTGCGATTATCCAAGTACCTTTCTTCGTTAAAGCTGGCGACAAGTTAATCGTTAACACGGTTGACAGCACCTACGTTTCTCGGGCTTAATTTTTTAGTTAGCGCCGACAAACATGGAATTGGAGGAATGTCAAAATGGCTGAAAGCAGCAACATTACGTTACAAAGTAAAGAACCCAGCTTAGGACAAATTCAAATTGCACCAGAAGTGCTTGAGATAATCGTTGGTATCGCGGTAAGCCAGATTGATGGGGTTAACCGCATGCGTGGCTCGATTTCTTCCAGTGTAAATGAGTTGTTCGGTCGAAAAAAGAGTCTCAGCAAAGGTGTCAAGTTAACCATCGTTGATGACCAAATCAGTGTTGATGTCTATGCCTATTTAGATTACGGTGTGTCCGTACCTAAAGTTGCCTTAGCCATTCAAGACAAAGTCAAGCAACAGATCTTGTTCATGACTGATTTGGCCTTGAGCGAAGTTAACGTGCATATTACTGGGATCGTTACCGAAAAGACAGAAAGCGGGATTGACCCGAATAATCTCTTTGGTGATGCTGACCCGGAAACCCCAGAAAATGAAGACGGTGAAGAATCTTGAGTTTAACGCGTCATGAAATTCGTGAAAAAGCGTTTCAAGCCTTGTTTGCCTTGAACGCGAATCCAGATGCTGATGAAAATCAGTTATACCAACAATTACTCAATCCTGATGAAACGGCGGAATTAGAAATTCCGAGTTACCTCAGTACGTTGGTGACCGGAGTCACGGAACATCAAGCGGAATTAGACGCTAAAATTCAACCGTATCTGAGTCAAACTTGGTCATTGGATCGGTTACCTAAAACTGATTTGATTATCTTACGACTCGCATTTTATGAGTTGGACTACGTGGAAGATGTGCCCGGAAAAGTTGCTGTCAATGAAGCTATCGAATTAACGAAAGCATTCAGTGATGACCAATCACGGAAATTTGTGAGTGGCGTCTTGGGTAAAGCCGTCATGAATGATCACATCTAGTCTAAAACCGAATAATAGTTTGTTCAATCTGAGAGCCTGGCAAATTGCCAGGCTTTTTTTAATAACTCTTGGTTAAGCCGCTATATAATCGTAGCTGGAATATGCTAAAATAAAAAAAGACAAACCAAAGGAGCGTGGCATGTGTGACAACACTTATTGATGGTAAAGCCGTAGCGAAAAAAGTTAATCAAGCAACGCAAGTCGAAGTTGCTAAATTAGTTGAACGGGGTATTCAACCTGGAATTGTGGTCATTATTGTGGGGGCAGATCCAGCCAGTCAAATCTATGTGCGTAATAAGAATCGCAAAGCTGAAAAACTAGGCATGCATTCGATTGTTCGGGAATTACCCGAGACGACGACACAGGCCGAATTACTATCAATCATTGCTGAATATAATGTGGATCCAAGTATTCACGGAATCTTAGTGCAGTCACCATTGCCAAAACAAATTAACGAACCATTGATCACATTGGCCATTGATCCTAGAAAAGACGTTGATGGGTTCCATCCAACGAATATTGGTAAGCTGTTGACCAATTTTCCTGGTCACTATCCGGTTGCCAATACCCCACGGGGAATTATGACCATGTTGGCAGCCTATGATATTGACCCGGCTGGGAAGACTGCAGTCGTGATTGGCCGGAGCACCATTGTGGGTAAACCGATGGCAGCACTCTTGACGAATGCCAATGCTACCGTCACGATTGCCCATAGTCGGACGAAGGATCTCAAAGCGGTTGCCCGCACTGCCGATATTTTAGTGGTGGCGACGGGGATTGCGCACCTGATTACTGGTGCAGATTTGAAGCCCGGTGCGACTGTGATTGATGTCGGTATGGATCGTGACGCTAATGGTAAATTAGTCGGTGACGTCGATTTCGATTCTGCTCAAGGGATTGCTGGGGCAATTACGCCGGTGCCCGGTGGTGTTGGTCCAATGACCATCGCAACTTTGATGCAAACAACGGTAGAATTAGCAAAATGGAGTGATTTAGGTGAGTGACAGTCAGCAGTATTTGACAGTTTCTGCACTAACGCAATACATTAAACGTAAATTTGATGTTGATCCATACTTGGGTAAGGTTTATTTGACGGGTGAAATTTCCAATTACCGTCCACGTCCACATACGCATCAATACTTTAGTTTAAAAGACGATCAGGCTAAGATTGCGGCAATTATGTTTCGGTCGGCGTTTGAAAAGGTCAAATTTCAACCCGAAGTTGGGATGAAGGTGCTCGTGGTCGGCCGTATTGGGCTTTATGAAGCGAGTGGCAATTACCAAATTTATATCGAACGTATGGAACCTGATGGCGTCGGGGCACTTTATCAAGCTTATGAACAACTCAAGAAGAAGTTAGCAACAGAAGGCCTCTTTAGTGCTCCCAAACAGCCATTACCGCGTTTTCCAAAACGGATTGCGGTGGTAACGAGTCAATCGGGTGCAGTGATCCGCGATATTATTACGACAGTCCGACGGCGTTACCCGATTGCGCAAATCGTGCTTTATCCAGCACAGGTTCAAGGTGATGCGGCGGCACCAGAGATTGCCCAGCAGATTGAACGCGCTAATGCAGCTGGCAACTTTGATACGTTGATTATTGGTCGTGGTGGTGGCTCGATTGAAGACTTATGGCCATTTAATGAAGAAGTTGTGGCGCGCGCGATTGCGGCGAGTCAGTTACCGGTTATTTCTTCGGTGGGTCATGAAACGGATACCACAATTGCTGATTTGGTCGCAGACGTTCGTGCTGCGACGCCAACTGCGGCCGCTGAGTTAGCAGTGCCGGTTTTTAATGATGTTTTACTGCAACTCAACCAGGATCGAACACGCGTCTTTAATGCGTTTCAAAATTTAGTTCAACGGGATCGCCAACGACTGAATAAGTTGACGACTTCCTATGTCTTCATGCAGCCCAATCGGTTGTATGAGGGCTATATTCAAAAATTAGATTTCTTAACTGAGCGTTTACAACAAGCAGGGACACAACGCTTAGCACAATCGCAGCAACAGTATCAACGCTTAGCACAACGCTTAGGGCAACAAACACCGATTCATCGTGTTCGTCAAGCTCAGACGCAGTTGACGAACTTACAACAGCGTTTACAGCGTGGTGTTCAGCTTGTCTTAACGACTAAGGAACAGCAACTCACGCGGACGATCCAATCATTGGATTTGCTGAGTCCCTTGAAGATTATGGGGCGTGGCTACGCGTTTGTGACACACGATGATCAAATCGTGCGGTCGATTAAGCAGGTTGCTCCGAAACAGACTGTTGCGGTCCATTTTGCGGATGGCGAAGCCCAAGCTCAGATTACGAAAATTGATGGAGGAAAAATGAATGGCTGATCAACCAACTTTTGAAGCAAACTTAACCCAATTAGAAACCATTGTGAACCAGTTAGAACAAGGCGACGTGCCGCTGGAACAAGCTTTGGATCAATTCCAAAAGGGCGTGACCTTAAGCAAACAATTACAAACGACCTTGGAAGGTGCCGAGAAGACCCTAACTAAGATGATGGATGAAAATGGGGCAGAGGTCCCATTTGAACAAGCTAAAGCTCCTGATTCTAATGAATAAGTCAACCCTAACTGCCTTTGAACAGCAATGGCAACCGCGAATTAACACTTATTTGGATGAAAATTTGCGTTCAGTTAGTGACCGGGAAAGCTTAACTGCGGCAATGCGTTATTCTGTACTGGCGGGTGGCAAGCGATTACGGCCGTTACTCAGTTTGGCCGTCTTAACCGCGTTTGAGCAACCGATTACAGAGATTAATCTGCGCGCAAGTGTGGCGTTGGAACTCATGCATACTTATTCGTTGATCCATGATGACTTACCAGCCATGGACAATGATGGCTTGCGGCGCGGCCAACCGACTAGTCACGTTAAATTTGGTGAAGATATTGCCATTTTAGCGGGTGATGCACTACAGCCGTTGGCCTTTCAGTGGCTGGCCGACAGTGGATTGCCCGCCGAACAAGTGGCCCAATTGACTTTGGGCTTGGCACAAGCTGCTGGTCCACAAGGGATGGTTGCTGGCCAAGTTGCAGATGTGCAAGGGGTTGGTCAACACTTAGCGTTACCGGCACTACAGCAATTACATCGCGAGAAAACAGGTGCGTTGATTCATTATGCAGTGTTATCCGGTGCCATTCAGGCCGAACTGCCAACTGACGTTCGAACGGCTTTATTAGCTTTTGGCGATGCCTTTGGACTCGCTTTCCAGATCTATGACGATATTCTGGATGTGACTAGTACGCCGGCGCAACTCGGTAAAGAGACTCATAAAGATGCGGGTGAGCACAAGAATACTTATCCGGGTCTATTGGGGTTAGCCGGCGCGGAAGATGCTTTGAAACAAGCAATCACCACTGCGCAAACCGCTCTTGATCGCGCCGAGCGTCTCAGTCAGCGCGACTTAGATTTATTGGCATCGTTTTTAACGTATTTTACGAATTAGAGGACTTAATTAGATGGAAAAAGAACGGATTGACGTGTTATTAGTACAACAAGGCCTATTTGATACCCGAGAAAAAGCGAAACGGGCGGTCATGGCCGGTGAAATCTTAGGGGTCAACGAAGAGCGGTTAGATAAACCTGGTGTGAAAATTCCGGTGACCACTGAGTTGCATTTGAAAGGCAAACCAATGCCCTACGTTTCACGTGGGGGCTTGAAGCTCGAAAAGGCACTCAAAAGTTTTAACATTGATGTGACCGACCGGATTGTGCTAGATATTGGTTCTTCAACTGGCGGTTTTACAGATGTGATGTTACAAAATGGTGCCCAGATGAGCTATGCCCTGGATGTCGGCAGCAATCAGCTGGTCTGGAAGTTACGGCAAGATCCGCGTGTTGAAGTCATGGAACACACTAACTTCCGTTACAGTAAGTTGGCAGATTTCAAACGCGGCCAACCCAGCTTCGCGTCCATCGATGTGTCCTTTATTTCCTTACACTTAATTTTGCCACCATTACATGCCATTATTGAAAACGGCGGTGAAGTGGTCGCACTGATCAAGCCACAATTTGAAGCTGGTCGGGAAAACGTCGGGAAACATGGAATTGTCCGTGATCATGCGGTGCACACGTCGGTTTTAACGGATATTGTTAATTTTGCTCAGTCGGCGGGGTACAATGTGCTTGGCCTCGATTATTCACCAATTAAAGGCGGCGAAGGCAATATTGAATTTTTAGTTCATTTACAAGCAACCGACGGCAGTGCTGAAGTGAAACCTACCGTATCCATTGAAAAGACGCAACAAGCAGCTTACGACCAATTGAATAAGTAATTATTTTGTCGTGAAGTCTTTCATATTTATGCAAAATAGCTTATTATGTGGGTAGTGAACTGACTAATACGCCGGGGGTGATCGGTTGAAAAAGCAAGAGCGCCAACGCTACATTAAACGATTATTAAGTTCAAAAGAGATTGAACGACAAGAAGACTTTGTCAGCTTATTACGTGCCGAAAATATTGACGTGACGCAAGCCACGATTTCTAGAGATATCAAGGACATGCAACTGGTTAAAGTTCCCTCGGCCACGGGTGGGTATCATTACAGTATGCCAGTCCAAAAAAAGATGGACA
Organism: Lactiplantibacillus daoliensis; assembly: GCF_005405005.1. Taxonomy (GTDB): domain Bacteria; phylum Bacillota; class Bacilli; order Lactobacillales; family Lactobacillaceae; genus Lactiplantibacillus; species Lactiplantibacillus daoliensis. The sequence continues at coordinate 163,412 of NZ_BJDH01000005.1, forward strand.
CGGAAAAGAAGCTCAAGCGAACTTTGAAAGACGCGTATGTTTCGTATGCGACACAGGATAAATTTGTGCTGATCAAGGTGTTGCCCGGTAACGGTCCAGCACTGGCTTCACTAGTAGAAGCTATGCATTATGAGCACGTTTTTGGAACTTTGGGTGACGATTCAACTGTTTTGATTATCTGCAAGTCACTGGATGCAACCTTAGAATTACAACAAACACTTCAACGACTATTAAGCGATAACTAAGGGTTATCATGGGCCTGTTCACGATGAGTGAGACAGGCCATTTTTTTAGGAGGGATTCGCGGTGTTACAAGAATTATCCATTACGAATTTTGCGATTATTGAACAACTAGACATCGCCTTTGAAAATGGGATGACGGTCTTAACAGGGGAAACCGGGGCCGGTAAATCAATTATTATTGATGCGGTTGGCTTACTTGCAGGTGGCCGTGGCTCACAGGAGTTTATTCGAACTGGTGCGGACAAAGCGGTTTTGCAAGGCATGTTCATTTTACCAGCCGATGGTGTGACCGCGCATATGCTTGACGATGCGGGGATTGATCATGCGGACAACACGGTGATTTTACAACGTGAGATTGCGAAGAGCGGCCGGAATACTTGTCGAATCAATGGGATGTTGGTCAATACGACGACGCTGAAACGGATTGGCGAAACGATCGTCGATATTCACGGTCAAAATGAACATCAAGAGTTAATGCAACCTGAAAAACATTTAGGGTTATTGGACGAATTTGCTGCTCACAAGATTCAAAAATTAAAAGCAACTTACACGCAACAATATGAAGAATATCAACAGTTAAATCAAGAATTACGCCAGAAAAATGCGAACGAAAAAGAATGGGCCCAACGCTTGGATATGTTGAATTTTCAAGTTGAGGAAATTAGTGGCGCTCAAGTTAAGGTTGGCGAAGAGGCGGAATTGACGGCCGAACGGGATCGGTTAGATAACTATCAGACCATTAACCAAGCCTTGCAACAAAGCTACAATTTGTTGACCGCCGAAGAAGAAACTCCGGGTGCGGTTGATGTGGTTGGCGAAGTAATGAATGCCTTAGAACCGATTGCCAATTTAGATTCTGCATTTAATGACATTACGGTCAACGTCAAAAATGCCTTTTATGCGTTACAAGATGCTGCCGGTCAAATTTCGAATCAGTTGGATTTACAAGAGTTTGACGAGGGTCGGCTGGATGAAATTGAACAACGGCTTGATGTCTTGGCGCAGTTAAAACGTAAATATGGCGATTCTGAGCAACAGATTTTGGATTATTATCAAAAGATTGTTGCCGAACTCGCCAAAATGACGGACTCTGAAGAAAATAGTGAAGGCTTATCACAACGTGTTGCCGAACAAAAAGCAGCGCTGCTGAAGACCGGACAGGCGCTCTCAGATAAGCGGCGGTCTTGCGCGAAAAGTTTACAACGCCAAATTCATCAAGAACTCAAAGATCTCTATATGGATAAAGCTATTTTTGAAGTACGGTTCAAGCCAACTAAGGGACAAATCTATCGTAGTGGTTTAGACAGTGTAGAATTTTATATCCAGACAAATCCTGGCGAACGGATGCGACCATTGGCAAAGATTGCGTCCGGTGGGGAACTTTCACGGATGATGTTGGCCTTGAAAACCATTTTTTCAGAGTCACAGGGAATCACGAGTATTATCTTTGATGAAGTGGATACCGGGGTCAGTGGTCGAGTGGCACAAGCAATTGCAGAAAAAATCAGTGGTATTGCAACCTTTTCACAAGTCCTTTGTATCACTCATTTACCACAAGTTGCGGCTATGGCGGATCATCATTACTTTATTGCTAAGAAAATCACTGGTAAACGAACCAAGACGAGTGTTGCTAAGCTCGCACAACCGGATCGGGTGCAAGAATTGGCACGGATGCTTGCCGGAACAAAGGTGACACAATTGTCATTGGAGCATGCTGAAGAGCTATTACGTTTAGCCGGAGAAGAGAAAAAATAAGCCCATCAGTGGCCCAGGAAGGTTTGACGATTTATGTCAAACCTTTTTTGTGCAATCGGTGCGCTCAAGGGGATTGTGGAGAGTTATCCAAGCAGATGCTCGATAGGGAGACTTCGACTTGTTTGCAATTGGGGGCTTGGGTAAGTTATGATTTATCGTGTACTGCTTTAGAAAATTAATTATGAAAAATAAAAAGATAGGAGTGATAAGATTGTTTCTGACAATGGAACATTTGAACAAAACTTATCCCGGTGGCAAAGTCGCGGTCGAAGATTTTAACCTAGAAATTGAAAAAGGTGAATTTATCTGTTTTATCGGGACGTCTGGTTCCGGGAAAACGACTACGATGCGGATGATTAATCGGATGTTGAGTCAGACCTCCGGCACAATTAAATTGAACGGGGAAGATATTGGCAAGATGGATCCCGTCAAGTTGCGGCGTAAAATCGGCTACGTCATTCAAAATATCGGCTTAATGCCGCATATGACAATCCGTGACAACATTACGTTAGTGCCCAAATTGTTGAAATGGCCACAAGAAAAAATGAACCAACGGGCTAAAGAAATGATCAAATTGGTTGAATTGCCTGAAGATTATTTAGATCGTTATCCTTCCGAACTTTCTGGTGGGCAACAACAACGGATTGGGGTTGTGCGGGCTTTGGCCGCCAATCAAGATTTAGTTTTGATGGACGAACCATTTGGAGCCTTGGATCCAATCACGCGGGAAGCTTTGCAAGACTTGGTCAAAGATTTGCAGGAACGTTTGGGTAAGACCTTCGTCTTTGTGACCCATGATATGGATGAAGCTTTGAAGCTATCAACTCGGATCGTCGTCATGGATGGCGGTAAGATTATGCAAGTTGACACGCCCGATGGTATTTTACGGCATCCCGCCAATGAATTTGTTGAGAATTTGATTGGGAAGGATCGCTTGATTCAGGCCCGGCCAAGTATTACGACTGTTGGGCAAGTGATGTTGAAGAACCCAATTTCAACGACGCCTGGCAAATCATTGACTGATGCCTTACGTTTGATGCATGAAAAACGGGTCGATTCACTCTTAGTGACTGATGAAGCCAATATCCTTAAAGGGATGATTGGTATTGAAGATGTGGATTATAACTTTAATTCGGCCACGAGTGTCGATGACATAATGAACCGCGATATTTTCTATGTTCAATCTAACTCATTAATTCGTGATACAGTTGAACGCATCTTGAAGCGTGGCTTTAAGAATATTCCGGTTGTCGATGACGAGCATCGGTTGGTCGGGATTGTGACTCGGGCAACCTTGGTCGACATCGTCTACGATGCGCTCTGGGGTGATGAAGAAGAAGATGAAGAGTCTGATAACATTCATCATGGCACCGACAAAACACCAGTAAGTGGGGCTTCGCAAACTGACGCTAAGGGCGGTGATCAGGGATGATCACGTTCTTGCAAACTTATGGCACGCAATTATTACTGAAAACTTGGCAACACTTATACATTTCGGCAATTGCGCTTGCACTAGGGATTATTGTCGCGGTGCCACTTGGCATTTTATTGACACGGACCAAGAAAATTTCTGGCTTTGTCATGGCGATTGCTAGTATGTTACAAACGATTCCGGCGATGGCTTTGTTGGCCTTAATGATTCCGTTCTTCGGGATTGGGGCAATTCCAGCCATCATCGCGTTATTCATCTATTCGCTGTTGCCAATTTTGCGGAATACCTATTTGGGGATGGAAGATGTGAATCCAGCTTTGATTGATGCCGCTAAAGGGATGGGCCTCACTGGTTGGCAATCAATCGTTAAAGTTGAGTTACCAATGGCGGCGCCAGTCATTATGGCGGGAATTCGTTTGTCGGCAACCTATGTCATCGCATGGGCCGCCTTAGCCTCTTATATTGGTGCCGGTGGTCTTGGGGATTTCATCTTCAATGGGTTGAATTTGTATCGGACTGATTTAATTTTAGGTGGGTCGATTCCAGTGATTATCCTGGCGTTGATTGTCGATTGGTTACTCGGGAAACTGGAAGCTGCAGTGACCCCACGAACGACTCAAGCGTAAGGAGGGAAACGACATGCGAAAATTTAAGAAATGGTTACTCAGTTTAATCGCCGCCGCTGCCAGTGCCTTGCTCTTGGCAGGTTGTGGGTTTCCCGGCCTATCTGGGACTTCGAGTGATACCGTTCGGATTGCATCCCAAAATACGACCGAACAACAAATCATGGCTTATATGATTCAAGACATGATTCAGCATTATTCGAATTTAAATACGACGATTATTAATAATTTGGGCTCTGGGACAGTAAGCTTCAATGCTTTGAAGAACGACCAGGCTGATATTTCCTCGATTCGCTTTACTGGGACTGATTTAACGACCATCCTGGGTGAAAAAGTTCAACGTGGTCAAACCAAAAAGACGGATGCTTTGGTTAAGCGGCAATTCGACTCGAAATATGGGATGCATTATTTCCCAAGTTATGGCTTTGCGGATACGTATGCCTTTATGGTCACAAAACAAACGGCCAAAAAGTATAATTTAAAGACGGTTAGTGACATGCAGAAAGTCTCTTCAAAGTTGACAGTTGGTTTGGATCAAACTTGGCTGGAGCGTAAGGGTGACGGCTACGATGCCTTTCAAAAACTCTATGGCTATTCCTTCGGCAAGACTTATCCAATGCAAATTGGGTTAGTTTATGACGCGTTGGAATCTGGTAAGATGGATGCAATTCTCGGTTATTCCACCGATGGTCGGATTAAGAGCTACGATTTGACGATTTTGAAGGATGATCGCCACTTCTTCCCACCATACAATGCCAGTGCTGTTGCGACAAACAAAATCCTGGCCGCACATCCTAAACTCAAACCGATTCTGTCGCGTTTGAATGGTAAGATTGATTTGAAGACGATGCAGAGCTTGAATTATCAGGTGGATAACAACTTAGTTGAACCAGAAGTGGTTGCTAAACAATTCCTCGAAAAAAATAATTACTTTGAAGGGAGTGGCAAATAATGGCTAATATGAATATGTTGCAACAGTTGATTTATTATTATCAACAAAATGGCGCTTATGTTTTGAGCCAGTTCTCCCGCCACTTCTTGATTTCAATTTATGGGGTCTTATTTGCCGCCGTGATTGGGATTCCCATTGGGATTTTCATTGCGCATCACAGTAAGTTAAGTGCGACCGTAATTGCCATTGCCAATGTGATCCAGACGGTGCCATCACTCGCGATGTTGTCAATCATCATGATTGGCCTAGGACTGGGTGTAAATACGGTTATCGTTACGGTCTTCTTGTATGCCTTATTACCAATTATCAAGAATACGTATACTGGGATGCTTAATGTTGATCCAAGTGTGCTGGATTCAGGTAAAGGGATGGGCATGACTCGTTGGCAAGTGTTACGGATCGTTGAGTTACCATTATCTTTATCAGTGATTATGGCAGGCTTGCGGAATGCCTTGGTCTTGGAAATTGGGATTACTGCGATTGGGACCTTCGTTGGTGCTGGTGGATTAGGTGATATCATTATTCGTGGGACTAACGCAACGGATGGTGGTGCCATTATCTTAGCTGGGGCATTACCAACGGCTTTAATGGCAATTATTTCCGATTTAGTTTTAGGCTGGATCGAGAAAAAAGCTGATCCAACTCAGAAAAAAGCGTAAACTAAAAGATTGATTTACAGGCGTCAACATTGCTCATTCAGGGAAGCAGGTTGAACTGTAACATCAATCTTTTTTAAGTTGCATCAAAAACACCAAGGCAATCTGCAAGGTTTGATTAACCTTGATTTCATCTTTTGATGCAAGTCATGTTAATAATGATGATTAGGCACGTTTTAAATAGCGAATTTGTTCTGGATCAATTAAATGGGTCAGATGTTCGCGACGATTTACGAGGACCAACTGCCCAGAAGCCAAAGTTTTAAGAATACCATGAATGTTATAGGGACGAGTTTCGGTTAAACTTGGTTGCATTTGCAACATAATCTGATAATGATTCGTCTGTGCTTTTTCCAAAAATAGGTTTAATTGGAAGGCAGGCATCTGCGGCAACAACGGTGCGACGACTTCGGCTGGGCTGGTAAAATCAGCCATGAACTGCCGATATGAAGTTTGTAAGCTTTTGGAAACAATTTGTAAACTTGATTGTTTGTTTTGCATGATAGCCACCTCGAACATTTGTTTGTGTTTTTATTATACGAACAAGCGTTCTAAAATGCAAGCAATATTTTCGCAAATTATCAGATTAGCGATGGCACTTTAATGAAAATCCATGGCTGGCCTGCGATAAAACTTGCAATCACGCCGTAAAAAGTGCAAAATAATCTTTAAAACATATTTAATAAGGGGAATTTGCGATCATGGCGAAACAAGGCATGTTAATCGTCTTATCAGGTCCTTCGGGCGTCGGCAAGGGTACCGTCCGTAAGGAAATCTTTGACTCAGATGATAACGATTTTCAATATTCAGTCTCGATGACGACTCGGAAAATGCGTCCGGGTGAAGTCGATGGAAAGGATTACTATTTTGTCTCCAAAGATGAATTCGAGGATGAAATCAAGAGTGGCGGTATGCTTGAATATGCCAAGTATGTTGACAATTACTATGGAACGCCCTTAAAATATATTAAGCAATCACTGGCAGCCGGCAAAGATGTCTTTTTGGAGATTGAAGTTAACGGTGCCATGCAAGTTCGCGAAAAAATGCCCGATGGTGTCTTTATCTTTTTGACACCACCAGACCTAATGGAACTGAAACATCGCATCATTGGTCGTGGTACCGATGATATGGCGGTCATCAATAAGCGAATGGCGAAAGCGGTTGGCGAAATTAAGATGATGCGGAATTATGATTATGCCGTCGTCAATGATGAAGTGCCATTGGCTGCTGAACGAATCAAGGCGATTATTCGCAGTGAACGTTACAGTGTCAAACGGGTCATGCCAGAATACGAAGAAATGTTAGGAGATGCTGAATCTTGATCTTATATCCATCAGTTGATGATTTATTAAAGCAAGTTAATTCACGTTACTCATTGATTATGTTGGCCAGCAAACGGGCTCACGAGCTAGATGCTGGTGCAACGCCAATGTTGAGTGAATACAAGTCAGTTAAAACGATTGGTCGGGCCTTAGAGGAAATCGCTGCCGGCGATTTAATGATTGACCCTGACGAAACCGATAAAGATTAGTCTGAAATAAATAAGTTGTTGCAACGAAATGAGCCTGGGGTTTAGTCCCGGACTCATTTTTTGACTTGTAGGGTAGATTAACGCGGCCTTCAAGCTTCACCTAAACTCTGATTCTTGATACAATTAACTTATTCATGACTTGTTTGGACAACGTTGCACTAAAAAAAGACTCCAGGCAAGTTTAAATCGATTAAAAATTGAGGACGTGAGCGAATGAGTATTTGGACGGATCGACATGTGACTGTCGTGGTTAGTGGCGGCATTGCGAGTTATAAGGCCTTAACGGTGATCCGATTATTAATGCATCAAGGTGCCCAGGTGCGGGTGGCGCTGACGGCTCATGCCACTGAATTCATTACGCCATTGACCTTTCAGACGCTAACGCAACAACCAGTTGCGACGGATGAGTTTGCGATGACCGACCCCGAACACGTGGTGCATGTTGCTTTGGCTGACTGGACGGATCTAATGTTGGTCGTGCCGGCAACAGCTAACCTGATTGCTAAAATGGCTACTGGTATCGCGGATGATGTGGCTACGACGACAATTTTAGCAACGACTGCGCCAAAGTACGTGGTTCCCGCCATGAATTCACATATGTTTGCGAATCCAGCGACGACCCGTAATTTAAAGCAACTTGTTGCAGATGGCATGACCGTGTTAGATCCAGCTACGGGGCTGTTAGCCGAAGGTTATGTAGGCCATGGCAGATTACCAGAACCACCCGAAATCGTGGCCTGGCTGACGTCTCAGTTACTTGCAACCGCGACTGAGTTGCCACTACATGGAAAAAAAGTCCTCGTGACGGCTGGTGGCACACGTGAGATGCTTGATCCAGTACGTTATATTTCTAACCGATCATCCGGTAAGATGGGGTATGCCCTTGCCCAAGTGGCCCGTGAAATGGGTGCCAATGTGACTTTGATCAGTGCACAAACAGCATTAACACCGCCTGAAGGAGTGCACTATGTACAAGTGACCTCTGCGGCAGAAATGTTGACTCAGGTTGAACAAGCTTTCGATGCGACCGATATTTTAGTGATGGCAGCAGCGGTCTCAGATTATCGACCGGTTGAAATGGCGGCACAAAAAATCAAAAAGCAACCGGAGATTAATGGACTGACACTCGAATTAACGGAAACGACCGATATTTTGAAAAAATTAGCTGGTCAAAAGCACAATCAATTTGTGATTGGCTTTGCGGCAGAAACCCAGCAGTTGTTGGCCAACGCAACTCGCAAATTAACCGCAAAAAAATTGGATTTGTTAGTGGCAAATGATGTCTCAAAGCCCGGTGTTGGCTTTAACGGAGAGACGAATCAAGTGACGATGTTAAGTCAGAATTTTGCACCGATTACGACCGGTGTTTTAGCCAAAAAAGCCATTGCGCGGACAGTTTTAGAAACTGCAATTGCACAAGGTGCGACGCAGAAAGTTTAAGAAAGGAAGTTTGACTTGGCTCAAATTGCACAAGTTTTGGTCGATGTTCCGACCATGCAGACTAATCGACCTTATAGTTATCAGATTCCGAGTGCTTGGCAATCCCAAGTTAAACCGGGAATGCGTGTCGTTGTGCCATTTGGTCGTGGCAAACGTCGCGTGCAAGGTTTTGTTTTAAAGTGTGACGACGTGACGACCTTCGGTGGTGATTTGAAAGCCATTGATGCGGTGGTTGACCTCGCACCAGTGCTGAACACGGAAGCCTTAGAATTAACTTCCTGGTTGGCAGCTAGTACTTTTTCATTCCAAATAACTTGTGCTCAAACCATGTTACCAGCAGTGATGCGAGCGAAATATGAAAAGTTATTGCGACCAACGTCTCAGACAACCCCAGCGATTGCCGCAAAAATTTTTCATGGTCAAACCAGTGTCGATTTTGATAGTGTGGCGACTACTGCGGCAATTGTCAGTCAGCTTTTACAACTACAGGCGGCCGGTGAGGTAGAGGTTTATTATCAAGTAAAAAACCAAGCCCATCATAAAACGCAAGTTGCCATCAAAGCGGCACTGAGTTCTGCCGAGCTGGTGACAGCTGAAACGACCGTGCGTGCCGGAGCGGCTAAACAGTTAGCCTTGTTGCATGGTTTGCAGACACTTAATGGGGAAACAATGACTCAACGTGACTTTAGTCAACGTTTTGACGTCAGTGACGCGGTGATTCGTACGGGTGAACAGAAAGGCTGGCTCGAGAAGACCGCGGTAGAAGTTTATCGTGATCCCTATGCCGCCGCAGATATTCAGCCGACGACCCCTTTGACTTTAAATGCAGAACAACAAGTGGCGGTCGATCAGATTGTGGCAGCCGTGGATCAACCAGCCACGACCACTTTTTTACTCGAAGGAGTGACTGGTAGCGGTAAGACGGAAGTTTATTTGCAATCCATTGCGGCAGCCCTAGCACAAGGTAAGACTGCGTTGATGCTTGTCCCTGAAATTTCGCTGACCCCACAAATGGTTCAGCGCGTGAAGGGGCGTTTCGGCAAAGCCGTCGCGGTATTACACAGTGGTTTATCCAGTGGTGAAAAGTATGATGAATGGCGCCGAATTCGGCGGCATGAAGCCCAAGTGGTTGTTGGGGCGCGTTCGGCGGTATTTGCACCACTGGATAATCTTGGTCTGATTATCATGGATGAAGAACATGAAAGTAGCTATAAACAAGACGATGCCCCACGTTATCATGCCCGCCAAGTGGCGCTGTGGCGCAGTCAATATCATCAGTGTCCGGTCGTCCTCGGCTCGGCAACGCCGTCGTTAGAGACACGCGCACGAGCGGAAAAAGGCGTCTATCAGCGGTTAGTCTTGGCGGATCGGGTTAATCATCGGCCGTTACCAGCAGTTTCGATTATTGACATGAAGCAGGAAATGCAGCAACACGCCGAGAGTAATTTTTCACGGGCGTTATTGGTTGCGTTACAAGACCGGTTAGATCGTCATGAACAAAGTGTGTTAATGTTAAATCGGCGTGGTTATTCATCCTTCGTGCTCTGTCGAGACTGTGGTTTCGTGCTGAAATGTCCAAATTGTGATATCTCATTGACGTTACATATGGATACGCATACGATGAAGTGTCACTACTGTGGTCATGAAGAAGCCATTCCACGGGTCTGCCCGAACTGTCATAGCCGTCAAATTCGCTACTACGGCACTGGGACAGAAAAAGTTGAAGAAGAATTGCAAAATTTGATGCCGGATGCGCGTATTATTCGGATGGATAATGATACGACCCGTAAAAAGGGTGCCCATGCCAAGCTATTAACGCAATTCGGTAGTGGTGAAGCAGATATTTTGATTGGCACGCAAATGATTGCCAAGGGGCTCGATTTTCCAAATGTCACACTGGTCGGCGTGTTGAATGCCGACACGGCGTTAGGATTACCCGATTTTCGAGCGAGTGAGCGGACTTTCCAACTGCTCACGCAAGTCAGTGGTCGCGCAGGTCGGGCCGAGAAGACTGGTCACGTGTATATTCAGACCTTTAATCCGGACCATTATGCGATTCGTTTTGCCAAGCATCATGATTATGAAGGTTTTTTCAAGTATGAAATGCAGATGCGTCATCAAGGTGGCTATCCGCCGTATTACTTTACAGTGCAAATTACGGCCAGTGATTTAGATGAAGCGGTGGCTGCCAAACGGATGTATCAACTGTTACAATGGTTAAAGCCACGTTTGACGCCAAACACGATTATTTTAGGACCAACACCCAAGCCAATTGCCCGCGTGAACCGGCGGTATTATTATCAAATTGTCATTAAATATAAACAAGAACCAAATCTAGAAAACACGTTAACGACCTTATTACAAGAGACACAGGTCCAGCAACGCCAAGGCTTACAAATTGGTATTGACGTGGAACCGTTGCATTTTATGTAACTTATTGGAGGAATTTAGGAATGACATCGATCGTTTTTATGGGGACGCCCCAATTTTCGGCGCCCATTTTAAGCAGTTTAATTGAACACAACTATGACGTGTTAGCCGTCGTGACACAACCGGATCGCAAAGTGGGTCGTAAGCATATTTTGACGGCCTCGCCAGTCAAACAAGTCGCTGTCGCTCACGATATTTTGGTCTTGCAGCCAGAAAAAATTGGTGGCAGTCCGGAAATGCAGCAAGTGATCGATTTACAGCCCGATTTAATCGTGACCGCAGCATTTGGTCAATTTTTACCAACCAAATTATTAAAGGCGGCCAAGATTGGCGCCGTGAACGTGCATGGGTCACTCTTACCGAAGTATCGTGGTGGTGCACCGGTTCAATATTCGATCATTAATGGCGAAAAGGAAACCGGGATTACGATCATTTATATGGTCAAAAAGATGGATGCCGGCGATATGCTGGCACAACGCGCAATTCCAATTACTGGCCAAGATGACACCGGTACGATGTTTGAAAAGTTGAGTGTCCTTGGACGGGATTTGTTGCTTGAGACGCTGCCTAAGTTGATTGCCGGCGAAATCCAAGCAACACCACAGCCGGAAGACCAAGTGACTTTTTCACCAACGATTAAACCAGAAGAAGAACAACTGGACTTTGACCAAACTGCGACGCAAATTGATGACAAAGTCCGTGGACTCCGCCCAGCACCAATTGCCTATGCGATTTTAGATGGCAAGCGGACGAAGTTCTGGGATGTGACGCCGTTGGACGAAACGGTTACTCAGGCGCCGGGACAAGTTGTTCGTAAAACGAAACATGAATTAGTGCTGGCAGCTGGTCAGCAAACCGCGTTAGCAGTCAATACGATTCAACCAGCTGGTAAGCCTAAGATGACCATTACAGATTTTCTGAATGGTGCAGCTGATAAATTCAATACTGGAGAGCAGGTCATTACAAAATGAGCGAAGTTGGAAACAGTCCCCGTTGGTTAGCCGTCTCGGCCTTAGCCAAAATTAAAAATGGTGCCTATTCAAATCTACAATTAAATCAGTTGATCAATCAACACATACTGGATCGGCGTGATATTAATTTGTTGACGAATATCGTCTACGGTGTGATTCAACATCGTTTGACATTGGAATATTGGCTGAAACCATTCGTTCGTCATCCGCATCAATTAGATCCCTGGGTGAACGAATTACTGTTGACGGCGTTATATCAATGGCAATACTTGGATAAAATTCCTAAACGGGCCGTCTTTAACGAAACGATTGAAATTGCTAAAGTTAAAGGTCATCCTGGGATTCGCCGCTTTGTGACGGGGGTCTTACATGAAATGGATCGCAGTGGTTTGCCAGACTTTGACGCCATTACTGATCCTGATGAACGCTTGAGTATCACATATAGCATGCCAGTTTGGTTGATTAATGAATTGCGTGATCAGTTGGGTGCCGACAAGATGCAACAAATTATTGCTTCTTTAAATCAGCCAGCTAAGCAATCCTTACGAGTTAATACGGCCGTTTCTGATGTCGAGGACGTGACGGCGGCATTGACTAATGAGGATCTGACCGTTGACTTTAGCGAAATTTCACCGATTGGTTTGATCATTACGGACGGGCAAGCCATCACGACGGATGCCATGAAGTATGGGATGTTTACGATTCAAGATGAAAGTGCGCAATTGGTCGTCCCAGCCTTAGATCCACAACCGGGTGATCGCGTCTTGGATGCCTGTGCAGCGCCTGGCGGTAAGACCACGCAGATTGCTGCGGCTTTAGACTCAGATGTTGGTGGGGAAGTCATTGCCTTAGATATTCATGCGAACAAAGTGAAGTTGATTGGCGAAAATGCCGCGCGGATGCACGTGGCCGATCGAGTGGCAGCAACCGAATTGGATGCCCGTAAAGTCGGCACAGAATTTAAGGATGAGCACTTTGACCGGATCTTAGTAGATGCCCCTTGTTCCGGTTTAGGACTCATTCGCCGGAAGCCTGAAATCCGTTACGAAAAACAACTTTCAGATAGTTTAAACTTGCAACGAATCCAACTTGAGATTTTAGACGCCGTCGCACCAACCTTAAAAAAAGGTGGTATCATGACGTATAGCACTTGTACGATTCTAAAACAAGAAAATCAGGACGTGATTGCGCAATTTTTAGCGGCTCATCCTGATTTTGACTTGATCAAGACACCAACTGAGCTGGGCTTAAAAGCGGACCGGGAGAGTGACACTTTGTCGATCTATCCAGACGATTACCTTTCAGATGGCTTTTTCATTGCTTGTTTACGAAAAAAATAACAGTGGAGTGGTGAACCGTGAATTTTGCATATCGGTCTGATATCGGCCAACAACGCGAAGAAAATGAAGATTATGTCGGGGTTTTTAAAAATAAAGCAGGCGTTCAGTTTGCCATTGTTGCAGATGGGATTGGTGGTCACCAAGGTGGCGACGTGGCTTCAGAGATGGCAGTGTCTCACATGGGCTACCGATTCGAGAATACGACTTTTGATCAACCAACTGCTGCCGTTAAATGGCTAGCTGCTGAAGTTCAAGATGAAAATCAACATATTATTGAAAAAGCGCGCGAATTTTCAGATTTAAATGGCATGGGGACCACAATGGTGGCTGCCTTGATTTTTAATGATGAATTTTTGATGGCTAATATCGGCGATAGTCGGGGCTACCTGTTCCGCAACGGTGAGTTACAACAATTGACTGAAGATCATTCCTTGGTGAATGAACTAGTCAAGCGGGGTGAAATTTCCGCGGAACAAGCGCGTCAACATCCACAAAAAAACATTATTACGCGGACGTTAGGAATTTCACCGGATGCCGATATTGATACGAATCTCTACCAAATGCAGCCTGATGATCAACTTCTATTGTGTTCGGACGGCTTGACCAATATGGTGACGGATGAACAACTGACCACTGTTTTACAAAGTGACGATCAAACGGCCACTGAAAAATGTGAGACCTTGATTAAACTAGCAAATACGGCTGGTGGGGCGGATAATATTACCGCCTTGATCGTGGTCGTTGACGGTGAGGTGGCCAGTAAATGACACCTAACTACACACTTAGCGGACGGTATCGAATTATCCGGTCCTTAGGTGAAGGTGGGATGGCGAATGTTTACTTGGCGCATGACTTAATATTGGATCGTGATGTGGCGGTCAAATTGCTACGCTTGGATTTACGTGATGATCCTAAGACCATCAAACGATTCCAGCGTGAGGCGTTGGCAACCACAGAATTGGTCCACCCACACATTGTGAGTCTATATGATGTCGGCGAAGAAAATGGGATGCAGTACTTGGTCATGGAGTACGTGAAAGGAATGGACCTTAAGAACTATATTAAGGCACATTTCCCGTTACCACTCCAGCAAGTGATTGACATCATGGAACAGATATTAAGTGCGGTGGCAACCGCGCATGCGCACAACATTATTCATCGGGATCTCAAACCGCAAAACATTTTAATCGATGAACAGGGTAATGCCAAAATTACGGACTTTGGCATTGCGGTCGCGTTATCGGAACATACGATGACGCAGACCAATACAATTCTAGGCTCCGTGCATTATCTGTCACCTGAACAGGCACGTGGTAGTATGGCAACGAAGCAGTCAGATATTTATTCATTAGGAATCATCTTATATGAAATGCTGACTGGTTCGGTTCCCTTCAAGGGTGAAACTGCGGTTTCGATTGCGCTAAAACACTTTCAAAATGAAATTCCTTCGGTTCGCGAGTTTGATGCGGCGATTCCTCAAGCCTTAGAAAATGTTGTGCTCCGGGCAACGGCTAAGGATCCACGGGACCGTTATGCCACGGTTGCGGATATGGCGAGTGATCTGTTGACGACCCTGTCGGAATCCCGGGTTGGTGAAAAACGGTTTGAACCAGCAGACTTAGGCAATGATGAAACTAAAATCATGCCGAGTGCTGATATTGCAGCCGCCATTGCAGCCAACCGGCGTGCTGACGCTGCTAAGAAAGACCGGCAGCCAACGCCGAAAACGCCCCATCAGCAATCAAAACCGACCGATGAGGTGAAAAACGAGGCACCGCTGCCAAAGCGGTCCTGGTCTAAACGTCATCCGATTCGTCGGCGCATCATCTTATATGGGTCGATTGCGATTTTGCTAATTGTCGCGATTGTTGTCGGGCTTGAATTGAGTCGACCTCAGATGACTACGGTACCGAAATTAACAGGAATGACGCAAGCTCAAGCAACCAAAGTGTTGGCGAAACGGCAATTGTCAGTTGGCACGATCAAGCATGCGAAGAGTAATGAAGTCGCTAAAAATGAAATTATTAAAAGCACGCCTGGTAGTAAGCAGTCGGTTCAACAACGGTCGCGCATTAGTCTCACCATTAGTAATGGCGAAAAAAAGGTTAACTTTGGCAACTATGTGAACGAAAATTATGCAGATGTTAAATCTACACTTTCGTCGGTTGGTTTTAAGGTCAAACAACGGTTCAGTACTTCTGATGTCGCGGCAGGCCAGATTGTTAGCCAAGATGTTGTTGCAGGGAGTTCGGTCTTGCCAACCAATACCACGGTGACGTTTACCGTGAGTGCTGGTAGCCGCTACGTGGCCTTGCGAGATCTGACGGGCGAAAGTCAATCAGATATTGTGAATTATGCCACGGCTAATCGTATTAACGTGACGTTTAAGCAAGGATACTCTGATGATCAGAAAGCGGGGTATTCGTATGACCAAGATCCAGAAGGCGGCGCGTCGGTTCGGGCTGGTTCAACGGTGACGGTCAATATGTCTAAAGGGTCGCAACCTGCCAATGCCGATTTGGCAGAAAGCTTTAAAGTTAAGGTGAAAATTCCTTATCAATCGCTGAATACGGCGACAGCCACGGCCAATGATGTGAAAATTTACTTGGAAGACGACAGTCATGTGATTGGGAGCTTATACCGTGAGATTACGATTACCGATAACACTCGGGTCAGCTTGCCTTTCCAATTGACAGGATCGCAAACGGGTAAATATCGGATCGTGCGCAATGGTGTCACCATCGCAGAGAAAAACAAAATTACGAATAAAGATGCGTCCAATTAAAAATAAAGAGTTTAGGTCCAAACCTGAACTCTTTTTTTGGTACAATAGACCCAGTGAGAGTTAAAGTGGATCGACCCAAAACAAAAAATAAGGTGGTGCAAGTTTGAAAACAGGACAAATTCGGCAATCTTTGAGTGGTTTTTACGATGTCTACGCGGATGGGCAACTCTATCGAACCCGTGCACGGGGTAATTTTCGCAAACGCGGCTTGACGCCATTAGTCGGCGATCAGGTGGCCTTTGATGCACCAACGCAGCAGGAGGGCTATATCTTAAAACTCTTAGCACGGCAGACAGAACTTGTCCGACCACCCGTTGCAAATGTTGATTTGGCAATCGTGGTTACGGCAACAACGACGCAGGAATTTTCAACGAATCTGTTGGACCGGCAGTTGGTTGCGCTGGAAGTCGCTGGGATTCAATCGGTTATTTATATGGCCAAGACTGACTTGTTAAGCGAGACCGAATTTGCCGAGCGTCAAAAGTTAGCTGAGGCATACCAGGCCATTGGTTATCAAGTCATTATCGAACGGGCCGCCTTTGATCCAGCTGCGTTGACAGCGGTTAAATCGGCGTTGGCTGGCCATGTTGCTGTCGTGATGGGTCAAACCGGGGCTGGCAAGTCGACGTTGTTGAATCACTTGCAACCTGGCTTAGATTTGGCGACTGGTGAGATCTCACAAGCGTTAAATCGTGGGAAACATACGACGCGTAAAGTAAGCTTGATTGAAATTGCGGATGGGTTAGTTGCGGATACCCCAGGTTTTTCGTCCTATGAAGTGTTTGATATTCCGGCAACAGATTTAACTCATTATTTTCCAGAATTTGTGCAGTTAAGTGCGGATTGTAAGTATCGTGGTTGCGTGCATATCAATGAACCCAAGTGTGCGGTTAAGGCTGCATTAGCTGCTGGGACAATCCTGCAAAGTCGTTATGACAATTATTTGCAATTCTATGAAACGATTAAGAATAAAAAAGTTATTTATAATAAGAAAAAGTGAGTGAAGCTGATGATTAAAGTTGCGCCTTCAATTTTAAGTGCGAATTTTGCAAATCTACAACCAGACGTTGAACTAGTGGAAAAAGCCGGTGCGGATGCGTTGCATATCGACGTCATGGACGGTCAATTTGTCCCCAATTTATCGTTTGGGATGAGCACGGTGGCCGCAATCCGGCCAATCACCTCGTTGACCTTGGACTGCCATTTGATGATTGTGGAACCAGAGCGGTTTGTCGAACAGTTTGCCCAAGCTGGGGCAGACTTAATTGGCGTACATGTTGAAAGTACGCGGCATATTTATCATGTCTTACAACTGATTAAGCAGGCTGGGGCAAAAGCCGAAGTCGTGGTTAACCCTGGGACACCCTTAAGCATGATTGAATCGGTGTTGCCACTCGTTGACCAGGTATTGATTATGACGGTTAACCCCGGTTTTGGTGGTCAACATTTCCTAGCACCGATGATTGAAAAAATTCAAGCGTTGGCACAATTAAAACAGCAACATGGCTATCAGTTCGATATCGAGGTTGACGGTGGGATTAATGGCCAGACGGTTAAGTTGGTCTATGATGCCGGCGCAACTGTTGCAGTGGCCGGCTCTTATGTTTATGGGAGTGCTGATCCGGCACAACGGATTCAGGACTTGAAGGTGGCGACGAACTAATGACCATTGTGAATTTGTTGGTCGGGGGACCGACGGCGAATTGGCCCGCAAACCTAGCTCAGATTCCTGGGCCGTGGGTCGGCGCTGATCGGGGTGCGCTCCGTTTGGTCAAATTGGGGATACAGCCAGTGATGGTCGTTGGGGATTTTGATTCCATCAACCGTACAGAATTACAAACGGTGAAGGCAGCGATTGACGGGTCGGTGATTGTTAAACCGGACCAAGATCATACGGATACCCAACTAGCAGTCAAATCAATTTTTGAACAGTTACAGCCTGATGAACTACACATTTATGGGGCAACTGGCGGTCGGATTGATCATTTATTAGCGAATCTTTGGCTAGTACTCGAGCCATTCTTTCGAGCATGGGCACCCAAAATTACCTTAATTGACCGTCAGAATACGATTCGTTATTTTTTACCGGGCGACTATACAATTTCTAAAGAACCAGATAAAACTTATTTGGCGTTTGTCCCGTTAATGCCCATGAAGTTAACCTTGGCGGATGAAAAGTATCCGTTGACTGGTGCGACAAATGAGTATCCAATTTCTTGGGCAAGCAATGAGTTTGTTGGTGAAAAGGGACATTTCAGTTTCGATACCGGCGTATTAGCCGTGATTCAGAGCTGTGATGCAGACTAAGTATTGTTAAATTAAAAGGTCGAGACAACTTGGAACATCCAAGGGTCTCGACCTTTTGATAATTGACTAAAGATTGAAAGACTCAAAAAACGTCACAGTACTAGTAACATTTACGTCTAAAGTAGCCTTGTCTAAATTTAGCGCTCCGTCAGTCAAAACCGGTGTGCTGTGGGGAACGGCGCCAGCCAAGGTGCGGTCTGACGCCTCAATTCCAAGCCGATAAAACACGTCTTTGAATTGCCCCGCGAGATTGGTCAGCCAAGAACGCTGACTCATCTTGCCGACACTGCACATCGATTTTGATTGACTCCGCTTAGCGTAAGTAACGTTTTTATCCAAAAAAGAACTACTGATTAGCTGGAGGTTGTTGCTGATAGCATCGGACGTGCAGGTGGCGTTAGACCGGCGTTTCTTGTGCCGGCCTTACACCACGGACGGTCCGGGAGATTTGCGGTTTTGGCAAAGCTTTCGAGCGAGGCTCAAGACGTTCCTGAGGCTTGAACCGGTCCCTCGTCCGCATGTTATCGGCAACAACCGGAAGCGGCAACTTTTAACTTATAACTTTCAACCCTTAGTTTAAAATCAGAAAAATGACAAGCACTTCGAAAAAGGCTTGCCAGATTATAAACTTTATAAAATTCACCACTCGAAAGTTGCCGAAAAGGGCAACAAAAAACGCCACTCGCAAAAAAATGCGGTGACGGTTTGCTGCGCTAAACGCGCGTTACTTTACCTGATTTCAAAGTCCGAGCTGAAACCCAAACCTTCTTTGGTTTACCATCAACTAAAATGCGAACTTTTTGCAAGTTAGCTTTCCAGCTGCGGCGGCTGTGGTTCAAAGCGTGAGAACGCGAGTTACCAAAGTGCGTCCGCTTGCCTGTAACGAAGTCTTTTGCCATGTTGATCTGCCTCCTTCGGTAATCATTGATAAAAGGTCGATGCTTTATCATTCACTAGAATAATTTATCATAGATTAATAAAGGTTGCAATACATTTCTATCAAGTAATTTTACTTTACTGCTAAATTCCGTTAATTCGGGCTTCCTGAAAGACAGTCGTGTAATTTTTCTTTCATGAAGGGTTGTGCTATGATAAACTATCGTAAATGAGCGCGTTAAAACAAGGAGGCTATTTTCATGGCTGTCAAAATCAAAACGCAATTTGGAACAATCGACATCGATAATGATGTGATTGCGACAGTAGTTGGCGGTGCCGCTACGGATAACTACGGGGTTGTCGGCATGGCTAGTCGTAATCAAATTCGTGATAATTTAAATGAAATTTTACGCCGCGAAAACTTTGCACGTGGCGTCGTGGTACGGCAGGAAGATAATGGCGTGGCCATCGAAGTTAATATTATCGTGAGCTATGGGACTAAAATCTCAGAAGTCTCACGAAATGTCCAAGCCAAGGTCAAATATAACTTACAAAATATGCTTGGCGTTGCGGCCAATTCGGTCAACGTCATTGTCCAAGGTGTTCGGGTAATGAACGACTAATCGATATTGGTGTGAGCCAAGGAGGAATTTTGAAATTGAAAATCACCAAGATAACTAATCTTGAGTTTGGCAAAATGGTGCAAGCTGCTTCACAAAAGTTGAACCAACGTGCCGAATTCATTAATTCTTTGAACGTTTTTCCGGTTCCCGATGGGGATACTGGGACTAATATGAGTTTATCCATGGCCAGTGGGGCCAAGTATGAACGGGATGAGACCAGCACACAAGTTGGCGATTTAGCGTCTGCTTTAGCCAAGGGGCTATTAATGGGTGCTCGTGGTAATTCCGGCGTTATTTTATCGCAAATTTTTCGGGGCTTTTCGAAAAATGTTGCTGGTAAAGATGTTTTAACTGCGGATGATTTAGCACAAGCTTTCGCTGCAGGGGCTCAGACGGCCTATAAGGCAGTTATGAAGCCGACTGAAGGAACGATTCTGACCGTTATCCGCAAAGCTGCTGGTGCTGGTAAAGAAGCTGTCAAAACGACCGATGATATTTGTGAGGTCATGGTGGCCATCGTGGATGCTGCCGAAGCCGCTTTGAAGTCAACGCCAGACCTCTTGCCAGTCTTGAAGCAAGTTGGCGTGGTTGATTCTGGTGGTCAAGGGTTGACTTTTGTCTTAGAAGCATTCAGCGACTCTCTGAGTGGCAAGATTGACGAATCACAAGACTATATACCCGATGATGCGGAAATGGACTCCATGATCGACGCTGCGCATCATCAGAGTGTCCAAGGTCAATTGGATCCTAACGATATTAAGTATGGTTACTGTACTGAAATTATGGTGCGGATCGGTGATGGTAAGTTAGTTGATCATGACTTCGATTACGATACCTTCTATGATTATTTGGCAAAATTAGGTGATTCTTTATTGGTCATCAATGATGACGAAATTGTCAAAGTACATGTCCATACGGAACATCCCGGCGATGTCATGACTTGGGGCCAACGTTTTGGGGCTTTAATTAAGGTTAAAGTCGATAACATGCGGCTACAACAAGAAACCATTATGGAACATGATCATGAAGCCGAAGCTGCTGCGCCGGTTGCTGAACCAGTTGGGCAACCTAAACCTGACATGCATGGCTATGCCATCATTTCAGTTGCTTCTGGTGACGGAATTGGCAAGTTGTTTAAGGGCTTAGGGGTGACGGATATTATTGCCGGTGGTCAAACGATGAATCCAAGCACGGCCGACATTGTTAAAGCGGTTAATGCTAGTGGTGCGGACAAGGCTTTGGTTTTACCGAACAACAAGAATATTTTCTTGGCCGCTGAACAAGCTGCTGATGTGGCTGATATTCCGGTTGAAATTGTGCACAGCAAAACGGTTTCACAAGGGATGACAGCAATGTTAGCCTTTAATCCAGAAGCTGAACTTGCCGATAACCAAGCTGAAATGGAAGACACTTTGGATACGGTCGTTAGTGGTCAAGTCACGCATGCGGTGCGTGATACAACCATTAACGGCATGGCAATCCGTAAAGATGACTACATGGGCTTAGTTGATGGCGATATCGTGGTTACTGACCCTAGTCGGGAAACCGCGACGATCGATATGGTCAAACACATGTTGGATGAAGATAGTGAATTGGTCACGATTATTTATGGTGCCGATGCCACCAAGGCAGACGCTGATAAGTTATCGACTGCTATTCAGGAACTCGATGATGAACTTGAAATCGAAATTCACGAAGGTGACCAACCAGTTTATCCATTCTTAGTGTCAGTTGAATAATAATTAAAGCTGTTTAAACGGGTCCAGACGTCAAAGTCTACGGCCCGTTTTTAGATTTTTCGACTAATAGTTTGGTATAATTAAGAGAAATTCAGTTGAAAGGGGATTTTTAGGATGACCAAAGCATTAACGGATCCGGTGGGGTTGTTAGCCGGCGTTGGACCGGCGCGGCAAAAAGCGCTGGCTGAACTCGGTATTAATACAGTGGCGGACCTGTTAACTTATTACCCCTTTCGTTATGACGATCTCCAGGTCAAAGATATTAATGAAATTGCGGATCAAGAAAAGGTGACATTGAAAGGGACGGTCGCGTCCGAGCCAGTGTTAGCCCGCTTTGGCCGTAAAAAGAATCGACTTAATTTCCGGTTGTTGATCGATCACGATGTGTATATGGTGACCTTTTTCAATCAGCCTTATCTGATGAAACAGATTGAAACAGGACAGCCAATGGCCGTTTATGGCAAATGGGATGCTAAGCGTAGCAGCATTACCGGGATGAAGATTATCAATCCTAACAACGCTGAAGAAGCGTTTGGCTCGATTTATCCGGCCAGCAAGGCAATTAAACAGGGAACCATTCAGAAGCTGGTTAAACAAGCCTATGAAGCGTATGAGGACGTGATCGTGGATGTCGTTCCAGCACCTCTAAGTGCTAAATATCGACTGTTGCCGCGGCAACAAATGATTCACGACATGCATTTTCCTATCAGTCAGGAAGCTTCGGCGGCTGCTCGCCGCTCAGCAACCTATGAGGAATTTTTAGTGTTTCAGATGCAGATGCAAGTTTTGAAGCGTTCTGACCATGACACGGATGGCATTGCCATTCACTATGACAATGAATTGCTGAAAGCCTTTATCAAAACATTACCGTTTGAATTGACGCAGGCGCAAAAACGGGTCGTCAATGAAATCTGTTTAGATTTAAAATCATCGAAGCATATGAATCGGTTGTTGCAAGGGGATGTTGGCTCTGGGAAGACTATCGTGGCGGCAATTGTGATGTACGCTGCGATTACAGCTGGCTACCAAGCGGCATTAATGGCGCCCACAGAAATTTTAGCCGAGCAACATGCGAACAATCTGGCGAAAGTCTTTGCGAAGACACCCGTGAATGTCGCCTTGTTGACCGGTTCCACCAAACCCGCTGCTCGTAAGACGCTTTTGGCTGCACTGGCGGCTGGTGAAATTAATTTGCTGATTGGGACACATGCCTTGATTCAAGATGGCGTCAACTATGCTAACTTGGGCTTGGTTATTACAGATGAGCAACATCGCTTTGGGGTCAATCAACGAGCCGCTTTTCGTCAAAAAGGTGGTCAACCCGACGCATTAGCGATGACTGCCACGCCAATTCCAAGAACATTGGCAATCACAGCGTACGGTGAAATGGACGTCTCTGAGATTGACGAACTGCCGGCTGGTCGTCAGCCAATTCAGACGACATGGGTTCGAAGTAATCAAGCTAACAATGCCTTGGATTTTGTCCGCAAACAATTGGCTGCTGGGTCACAAGTTTATGTGGTGACGCCGCTGATTGAGGAGTCGGAAACGCTTGACGTTAAGAATGCCGAAGCGTTGTCGGAGAACTTACAGGACTACTTTGCGCCAGATTATACGGTTGGCTTGTTGCATGGTCGTATGAAGCCTGATGAAAAAGAAGCGGTCATGGCTGATTTTAAGGCTGGCAAGACGCAACTGTTAGTTTCAACCACTGTGATTGAAGTGGGTGTCGATGTTAAAAATGCGACCGTCATGATGATTTATGATGCGGATCGTTTTGGATTGGCACAGTTGCATCAATTACGTGGCCGAGTCGGTCGGGGTAAAAAGGCCTCATACTGTATTTTAGTGGCCGATCCTAAAAATCAGCAGGGGATTGAACGCATGCAGATCATGACTGAAACGACTAACGGTTTTGTGTTGGCGCAAAAAGATCTGGAGCTGCGTGGCTCTGGGGAAGTTCTGGGTGTGAAACAATCAGGGATGCCATCTTTCAAGGTGGGAGATCCAATTGCGGATTTGAACGTTTTACAAGTCGCACAGCAAGATGCGCATGCAATTGTGGCGACGCCGGCTTGGGAACAACAACCGGAAAATCAAGCATTAGCACGTTATTTAAAAGGAAAATTAGCAGCAGTCGGCACGTTAGACTAGCTGAACTCGAGAGGAAATGGTGATAAACATGGTCAAAATTGCGATTGATGCGATGGGCGGCGATTATGCCCCGGAAGCAGTGATTGAAGGGGTCGAACAAGCTCGTGATTTATTTGAAGATACAGTATTCTTACTTTACGGCAAACGTGAGGTCATCAATCAACACCTTAAAAATCGGGATCGTATTCAAGTAATTAATGCGGATGAAGTGATTACAATGGAAGATGAACCCGTTCGCGCGGTCCGGCGTAAGAAAAATTCATCAATCGTGATGGCGGCAACCGCAGTCAAAGAAGGTCAAGCAGATGCCTTTTTTTCAGCTGGGAATTCTGGCGCAGTTTTAGCGGCCGGTTTATTTATTGTTGGACGGATCAAGGGGATTGATCGTCCTGGCTTAGTGACAGCACTACCAGTTGTTCGTAATGCTAAGCAGTCAAATTTTGTCATGATGGATATTGGGGCCAATGCTGATAGCAAACCAGTTAATTTGCAACAATATGCCGTGTTAGGGACCTATTATGCTGAGCGGATGATGAAAGCCCAATCGCCTCGAGTGGCTTTATTGAATAATGGGACGGAAGATGACAAGGGTAATAAGGTACACAAAGCTGCCTTTGAGTTGTTGCAGCAGACCGCTGATATTAATTTTATTGGGAACGTTGAATCACGGGACTTATTAAACGGTGTCGCGGATGTTGTCGTGACTGATGGGTTTACCGGGAATGCGGTTTTAAAGAGTATTGAAGGTACCGCCCGCTCGATGTTGGGCTTGGTTAAAGATGCGGTTTACAATACGGGTGTTAGCGGTAAATTGGGTGGCTTATTGCTCAAAAATGGGTTTAATCAAATTCGTTCACAAATGGACTATTCACAGTATGGTGGGGCTGTTTTGCTTGGCTTGAAAGCGCCAGTCGTCAAGGCCCACGGATCTAGTAAAGCCACGACAATCGTGAACACAATTCGCCAGATCCGTCAGATGGTGGCAACGGATATTGTGCCCGGTGTCGCGGCTTACTATGCGAATCAGCAAGCAAATCAACAGGCAAGTGTAGACAAGTCCGTCGAAAACGATTAAAATACTTTAGTGAATTCAAGTTAGTGAGGGATATTTGCATGACAAAAGAAGAAATTTTCAACAAAATTGCGGCCATTATTGCCGACCGTTTTGAAGTTGATCAAAGTACCGTAACCAATGAAATAAATTTGGAACAAGATTTAGATGCTGATTCAATCGATTTCGTTGAATTTGTCTTGGAACTTGAAGACACCTTTGGCAGCGAAATTTCTGATGAAGATGCTGAAAAATTAAATACGGTTGGCGAAGTTGTTGATTATATCGCAGCGCGTCAAGCCAAATAGGATGCCGATCTGAGGCATTATACTAAAAAGCAGGCCAATTCGGGCCTGCTTTTTAGTTACAGTCAGTGTGACTGGTTGACGGAATCATGACCGCTATTAACAAAAAATTGTTATTAAATGACCAATCATAGTATAATAGTTCCACGTATCGGGTTTAACGAATAGAAAGGATGTAAGCAATGATAACTGAATTAGCAGCAATGTTACAGGAACGTTTTGGGATTGTGTTTAAGAATCCAGATTTATTGGCTGAAGCGTTCACGCAAGCGTCATATGTTAATGAACACCAAGATCAAAAGTTAAAGTATTATGAACGAGTCGAATTTTTGGGGGATGCCGTCTTAGAATTAGCGGTTTCTGAGTATTTATACAAGCGTTATAAAGACATGCCCCAAGGCAAGTTGACTCGCCTGCGAGCGGCAATGGTTTGTGAAGATAGCTTTGCCAGTTTCGCGCGTGAGTGTGATTTTCCCCAGTATATTCGTTTAGGTAAAGGTGAACAGAAAGCTAAAGCTTGGGAACGGGACTCATTATTATGTGACATTTTTGAATCCTTTGTCGGCGCTTTGTATTTGGACCAAGGCCGTGAACCAGTCCTGGCATTCGTCCACAAAGTGATCTTTCCAAAACTGGATGAAGGGCGCTTTGACGGGGTTTTCGATTATAAGACAACCTTACAAGAATATTTACAACAAGCTGGCGATGTTGAGATTGACTACGAGTTAGTTGAACAAGATGGTCCAGCCAATGAACGGTCCTATGAAATTGCCGTTTCGGCCAATGGTCGTCAAATTGGTGAAGGCCGTGGGCATTCTAAAAAGGAAGCCGAACAAAGTGCAGCCCGTCAGGCTTACACGAAATTACAACAAAGTAACTAAAGGTTGAGAGTTGAAAGTTGCCGGTCTGTGCCACTACGTCAATAATCAGACATTCCGGTTGTTACTGATAACATACGGACGAGGGACCGGTTCAAGCCTAAAAAACGTCTTGAACCTCGTCTGGAAGCTTTGCCAAAATCGCAAATCTCCCAGACCGTCCGTGGTGTAAGGCCGGCAAAAAGCGCCGGTCAAACGCCACTTACACGTCCGATGCAATCAGCAACAGCCTCCAGCTAATCAGTTATTTATTGCTTAGCGGAGTCAGTCAGAATCAGTGTGCGGTGTCGGCAAGATGAGTCGGCGTTTTTGGCTGACTAGTCTTGCGGGGCAATTCAAAGACGTGTTTTGTCGGCTTTGAATTGAGGTGTCAGACCGTACCTTGGCTGGCACCGTCCCCCACGGCACACCGATTCTGACTGACGGAGCGTTGAATTTGGACGAGTCTACTTTAAACGTAACAGTTACTGATACTGCGACAGATGTTTTTGAGACTTTCAACCTTTAGAAAGTAACCAAAATCCGAAGGGTAAAAAATTAGTTGCCCACTTCTGGTTGCCACTGATCAAAGCTCGTTTTAGAACAAGTAACAATTAATAATTACAGGAAGTTTGTGTCGAATGCAACTTAAATCATTAGAAATCAGCGGCTTTAAGTCCTTTGCCGATAAAACAAAAATTGATTTTCAAGCCGGAATGACTGGCATTGTCGGCCCAAATGGGAGCGGTAAGAGTAATATCATTGAAGCGATTCGCTGGGTCTTAGGTGAACAAGCCGTGAAGAGTTTGCGGGGCACGAAGATGACAGATGTGATCTTTGCTGGCTCGGCTCATCGTAAGCGACTGAACATGGCAAAAGTGACGATCACGTTTGATAACAGTGATCACTTTTTGCCCCTAGACTATGCGGAAGTCAGCATTACGCGGAAGCTATTCCGCAATGGTGACAGCGAGTATTTGATCAATAATCAAGCTTGCCGTTTGAAGGATATCACGACTTTAACGATTGATACGGGTCTGGGTAAGGACTCGTTTTCAGTGATTTCTCAAGGTCGGGTCGAAGCCGTTTTTAACGCAAAACCGGAGGAACGACGGAGCATCATTGAAGATGTTGCCGGCGTTTTGAAGTACAAAAAAGATAAGCAGACGACCGAAACACGGTTGGCGGATACGACGGATAATTTAAATCGGATAACCGATATTATCGCTGAATTAGACCAACAACGTGGCCCGTTGGAACAGCAAGCCAGCTTAGCACACGATTATCAAGATCAGAAACAGAAGTATGATTATTTAGATCGGTCTCGCTTGGTTAAAAAAGTAACGATTGCGCACGATCAATTGGTCAAGGTTAATCAACAATTGAGCCAAGCTAAAGCGCTCGTCCAAAAGTATCAGGTTCAGGCGGATGCTGTTGCGACGCAGGTCAATCAACTGAAAAGTGACCAGGCAGCGCAGTTAAAAGCTAAAGATGAACTTGCGGCTCAAAATCTTGAGTTAACGAAAACCATTGAAAACACTCAGGGACGTCAAGGCATTGATGCGGAGCGGCGGCAAAACCAACAAGCAACGCAAGACCGTTTGACCGCAGCGTTAACTGCTGCCAAGGTAGCAGTTGGTGACTTGACTTCACAGAAGGCGCAGTTAACGAAACAGTTAGCGAGCCAACAAAGTCAGGTCAAAGAACTGCAAACCAGTGTGTCGAAATTAACCACCGCAACTAGTGAGGCTGGTCGAAAACAATTGGCCGATCAATTGGAAAAAGTTCGGGCTGCTTATGTGAGTGAAAAACAGACGGAAGCCTCACTAAATAATGAAGCCAAAAATCTGGTCAAACAGCATCAACAGGCGGACTCTCGTACCGATGCAACGACTCGTAACTTGACGACGGCACAATCACAACTCGCTGCTGCTAAAACAGCGGTTGATGAGCAAAATCATCGGTTGAGTATGATTGAAAATCAGGTCCATGCGCAAACGCAAGACTTAGCTCAACAGCGGGCAGCGTATCGCGCAGGTGCCGAACAGTATGAAACGCAACAACAAAATTACTATGCGGCGTTAGGGATGCGGGAAAAGGCCAAGTCGCAATTAGAAACCTTACAATCCGCACAAGAACGTTATACTAGCTTTTTTGCTGGTGTCCGAGCAGCGTTAGAGCATCGACAACAGTTTCCAGGTGTTGCTGGGGCGGTTTCTGAGTTGTTAACAATTCCTGCTAACTATACGAAAGCCGTTGAAGTGGCCCTTGGTGGGCAGGTTCAGAACATTGTGTGTGACACGCAACAGACGGCCAAGGCCGTTGTGGGCTTCCTGACGAAAAATCATGCGGGTCGCGCGACTTTTTTACCGGTTGAACGAATTGACGGTCGCCAATTGCCGGTAGCGACGGCTCAAGCGATTCAGCAACAAACGGGTGTTCTGGGTGTCGCGAGTGAGTTAGTGACCTGTGCACAGCCCTATGTTGCCATTAAACGCTATTTGTTAGGCACAACGGTAATCGTCGACACGCTTGAACACGCGATGGCAATTTCGCGGACCCGTCGTTTTCACTGTAAGCTGGTGACCGTCGATGGTGAAACGATTGCTGCAAGCGGTGCGATCACAGGTGGTGCCACGATGCACGGCGATCGCGGTGTGCTGCAACAGCGTCAACGAACCGACCAATTGGCCGCTGATTTAGAAAAGATGACGCTTGCGCTGACCGCCAGTGAGAAACAACTGCAAGCGACTAAACTTGAAAATGCGACCTTAACCACGGCTGGTGAAGCTAGTCAGCAAAAGTTGAGTGAGTTAAAAGATCAAGCCAACCAAGTTCAAGCTAATTTGCAAGCTGCACAGCGGGAATTAACGCAACTAACGCGGCAGGTAAAGGCGTTAGATTATGAACGTTCACAGCGAGCCGATGAAGATAGTAGTTATGATGATCAGGTTGCCCATAATCAACAGGCAACGGCTGAGAATCAAGCCAAACTTGCAGATTATTTAGAACAAATTGAGATAATTAAGCAACAGCAGCAGGATTATACGGTCTACCAGCAAACACAAGCCGGTCAGTTGCAGACGCAACGCGAAACCTTGGTGACATTGCAGGAACGTTGCAAACAAGTTAAGCAACAACTTGAACAGTGTGACCAACAGTTAAGTACGCAACAAGCTACTCAACAGCAGGCTGCTGAAGAGCTAGAGACAGTTCAACAGGCACTGACAAATGAACAACTGTCGGGTCAAGAGCGGACGGCCATTTTGGCCAAGGCTCAGGCCGCGCAAGCCGACGTGGTCGCAAAGCAGGCTGAGGTCCAGTCAAAACTGGCGACCGCGAATGATGCTTTAGACGACTTAACGACGCAACAGACCCGGACGCAGCAATTGTTGGCCGCTGCAACGGATGATTTCCGGCGACTTGAGTTGAGTCAAACGAAGTTAACCGGCGAAGTGGACCATGCCACCGCTGATTTAGGCGAAAAGTACAGTCTAACGATTGAAGCGGCGCAAGCCGATCTGAGTGACTTAACGTTGCCAGAAATTACTGAGCAACTCAAATTATTGAAACGTGGTCTTGATGAGATTGGAACCGTCAACTTAGGTGCAATCGACGCCTTTGATGAGTTATCCAAACGTTACGATTTTTTGAGCGAGCAAGTGGCTGATTTAACGCAGTCCAAGGCTGATTTGCTGCAAACGATGGCCGATTTAGATGAGACCGTCGTGACCCGTTTCAAGAACGCCTTTGATCAAGTGGCCAAGGAATTTAGTGCCATCTTCGGGCAGATGTTTGGTGGCGGGAAAGCTGAATTGATTTTGACCGATCCGGAACACCTGTTGACCAGTGGGGTCGATATTATGGCCCAGCCACCTGGCAAAAAGTTCCAACGGTTAAGTTTGTTGTCCGGCGGTGAACGCGCATTAACTGCAATTACACTGTTATTTGCCATCTTAGCGGTACGGCCGGTACCATTTAGTATTTTGGATGAAGCTGAGGCTGCCTTAGATGATGCGAATGTGGATCGTTTTAGCCAATATTTACAAGACTTTCAGACCGGAACCCAATTTGTCATTATCACTCACCGTAAAGGGACGATGATGCATGCGAATGTATTGTATGGCGTGACGATGGAAGAATCCGGGGTCTCAAAGATGGTCTCGGTTTCATTGGATGATTTAAAAGCCAGTGCCGATACCGAAAAATAAGCTAAAGGAGCAATCATAATATGGGATTATTTAGTCGCCTAAAACAGGCATTTAGTTTACCAGAATCTGACGACTCACAAGCAAACTCAGCTGCTAGTGCCGCTAGTGACAGCACTGCCAGTCAGGCGGAAGTGGGGACGAGTGCTGCTGAGTCCACGCCGTCGACCGTGTCGACTGACAGCAAAGTTGCAGCAGTGACCAGTGAAGCCCCAGTCACTTCCGAAGCCCCAGTCATGACGGCTAGCACGGCACCAACTAGCACCGTAGCTGAGTCAAGTGCACCGGTGTCTGTGGCGCAGTCTGCTGAGTCCGAAGCGACTTCGGTTGCGCCCGTGGCAGAAGTAGTTAGCAGTCAGGCTCCAGAAAGCACGCCCGCTGAATCAGCTGATGCTGATGCGACAGTTGAGAGTGAAGCCACTGAAGCCGAAGAGACAACGGATACGGCTGAACCGACAGAAGCGGAACGTTATGATGAAGGGTTGAAGAAGTCACGGAAGACCTTTGGTGATCGTATCAATGCCTTCCTAGCTAATTTCCGTCACGTGGATGAAGGTTTCTTTGATGAATTGGAAGACACCTTGATTGAATCTGACGTTGGTTACGAAACTGCAATGCGCATTAGTGATGAGTTGCGTGATGAAGTTAAACTCAAAAATGCGAAGAGTAAAAAAGAAATCTCTAGTGTCATCGTCGAAAAACTTGTTGATATGTACGGTGAAGCCGGTCGTGGTGAAGATAACAGTATTCATTTAGCCAAATCTGGTCCAACCGTCATTCTCTTTGTCGGCGTCAATGGGGCTGGTAAAACAACGACCATTGGTAAAATGGCGAATATGTATAAGCAACAAGGCAAGAAGGTCTTATTAGCGGCATGTGATACGTTCCGTGCTGGCGCGATTCAACAACTCCAAGTTTGGGGTGAACGTGACGGTGTTGATGTCGTTGCGGGTCCCGAAAAGAGTGATCCCGCTTCGGTTTGTTTTGACGCCGTTAAGAAGGCTAAAGCAGAGGATTATGATATTTTATTCGTTGATACGGCTGGCCGTTTACAAAATAAGGTCAACTTGATGAACGAACTGGAAAAAATCAAACGGATCATCACCCGCGAGATTCCAAGTGCGCCACAAGAGGTCTTGTTGGTCCTAGATGCGACAACTGGTCAAAACGCTTTGAATCAAGCTAAATTATTTAAACAATCGACGGCAGTGACTGGCATCGTCTTAACGAAGCTAGATGGGACAGCGCGTGGGGGGATTGTGTTGGCAATCCGTAACGAGCTCCATTTAGCCGTAAAGTATGTTGGTCTTGGCGAAAAAGTGACTGATTTACGGCCATTTAACGCGAATGACTTTGTTTATGGGCTATTCAAAGATGTGATTGCCGGTTAATCAACTTGAGAACGGTTTTTCGGGTAACGAAAGAGCGTTCTCATTTTTTGTCTGAAACTAGCGGCTGAGAGTTGACGTTTCAAGGAAAAATCGGTAATCTAAGTTAGTGTGCAATTAGTTATTTTGTACTCAAAGGAGCGTCCCATGGAAATTGAAAAAAATTACCGCATTAACTCTTTATTTGAATTCTACGAACCACTGCTGACGAATAAGCAAAAATCTTATATTCAGCTGTATTACGGTGATGATTATTCTTTAGGGGAGATTGCCGAAGAATTTTCGGTCTCGCGCCAAGCGGTATACGATAATATCAAGCGCACAGAAAAGATTCTCGAAGGTTACGAGACTAAATTGCATTTGTATCAAGCATTTGTTGAACGTAATCACGAGGTTGACGCAATTTCTGCGTATATTAAGCAACACTATCATGGTGATGCAACGTTAATTAAGATGATTCAACAACTAGTCAACTTAGAAGCTGACTCAGAATAAAAATGAAGGTTAGGTGAACACTGATGGCATTTGAAGGCCTAACAGAACGTTTACAAAAAGCAATGACCAATCTCCGACGGAAAGGAAAAGTTTCCGAAAGTGACTTACGAGACACCATGCGTGAAATTCGCTTGGCATTACTCGAAGCCGACGTTAACTTTACCGTCGTCAAAGATTTCGTCAAAACAGTACGGGATCGTGCTTTGGGGGCGAAAGTTCTTGAAGGATTGAACCCAGCACAACAAATTGTCAAGATCGTTAACGAAGAATTAACGAAGACGATGGGTGAAACCGCGGTTCCATTAAATAAGTCAGCCAAGATTCCAACAGTCATCATGATGGCTGGGCTTCAAGGGGCCGGGAAAACGACCACGGTTGGGAAATTAGCTTTAAAGCTTAAAAATGAACAGAACGCCCGACCATTAATGATTGCGGCCGATGTTTACCGGCCAGCCGCAATTCAACAATTGCAACAGGTCGGACAACAGATTGATGTACCCGTTTTTGAAATGGGCACGGATGTTGATCCTGTCGAAATCGTTCGTCAAGGGATGGTCGAAGCCGAAGCTAATCATAATGATTATGTCTTTATTGATACGGCCGGTCGTTTACAAATCGATGAACAATTAATGACAGAATTGGCTAATATTAAAGATTTAGTCCATCCTGACGAAATCTTGTTAGTTATCGATGCCATGACTGGTCAAAATGCCGTGAATACTGCGGAAGGTTTCGACCAGAAATTGGATGTCACCGGAGTTGTTTTAACCAAATTAGATGGGGATACCCGTGGTGGGGCCGCGTTATCAATTCGGGCCGTCACAGGTAAACCAATCAAGTTTGTTGGTCAAGGTGAAAAGATGACTGACCTGGATGTCTTCCATCCTGATCGTATGGCCGATCGGATCTTAGGCATGGGTGACATGTTGACGTTGATTGAAAAGGCGCAACAACAGTATGACGAAAAAGAAGCCGAACAGATGAACCGTAAGATTCAGGAAAACTCTTTCGACTTCAACGATTTCATCGATCAACTCGACCAAGTCGACAAAATGGGTAACATGGAAGATATTATGAAGATGATTCCTGGGATGGCGAACAATCCTGCGATGAAGAACTTCAATATGGATCCCAAAGATATTGCCCATATTCGTGCGATCGTTTATTCAATGACGCCACAGGAAAAACAAGATCCAGATGTTTTGAATCCTTCTCGTCGTCGACGAATTGCTGCTGGTTCTGGTCGGCCGATTCATGAAGTTAATCGGATGATCAAACAGTTCAATCAAACTAAAAAGATGATGAACCAAATGTCCAAAGGTAATTTTTCCGGTATGGAAGGGTTGATGGGCGGCGCCGGTGGTGGTGGCGGTTTTGGTGGCAAGATGCAACAAATGGCCATGAAGCGCATGGTTCGCACCACACAGAAAAATAAAAAGAAGCGTTTAGCCAAGGCAATGCGGCGTCGTAAACGTTAATTTGAAACTATTTTTAGCCTGTCAAGAAAAAAACCTTTACAAGCTATTGATTTACTGGTATATTATTACCTGTTAAAGAATTCGGGAGGTGTTTAAATGTCAGTCAAGATTCGTCTAAAGCGGATGGGTTCAAAGAAAAATCCATTTTACCGGATTGTTGTCGCTGATTCACGTTCACCACGTGATGGTCGTTTTATCGCCCAAGTCGGCACATACAACCCACTTACAGAACCAGCCCAAGTTAAACTTGAAGAGGAAGATATCCTCGGTTGGTTGAACAATGGTGCACAACCTTCAGATACGGTTAAGAATATCTTATCAAAAGCCGGTATCATGAAGAAGTATCATGAAGCTAAGTTCACTAAATAATAAAGCGGTAATAGATCATGGCAGATATTAAAGCTTTAATCAAAACGGTCGTCACACCGTTGGTTCAATATCCAGCAGATATTGCGATTGATTTCAAAGAAACTAATCGTTACTTAGAATATAACTTAACCGTTAATCCTGAGGATATCGGTCGGATTATTGGTCGACAAGGACGCGTTGCCTCGGCAATTCGGACGATTGTGTATAGTGTCCGAGTTTCAGGACCTAAACGAGTTCGTCTTACGATCGAAGATGGACAGAAAAAAAACTCTTGAGCGAAGCAGTAATGTTTTGTTCGAGAGCTTTTTTATTACAAAAATAATACTCAATTTTAAGGAGGGTCATATGGATTATTTTCGAGTAGGGACCTTAGTTAATACCCACGGGATTCGTGGTGAAGTCAAAGTCGTCGTTATCACTGATTTCCCTGAAAAACGTTTTGTTAAAGGCGCTAAGTTGGTGCTGTTTAAGGACGTGGCGGACACGACCGGTGGTATTACCGTGACGATTGATAAGGCACGTGAACAAAAAGGGCTCTTTTTCCTGACATTTAAAGGGTTCGACAACATTAATGATGTTGAAAAGTATAAAGGCTGGACGTTAAAGGTCGCGGCAGAAGCGTTACAGGACTTACCAGCTGGTGAATATTATTATCATCAAATCATTGGGCTAAAAGTTGTGACTATTGATGGCGAAACGGTTGGTAAGGTTAAAGAAATCTTGTCACCCGGTGCCAATGATGTTTGGGTCGTTCAACGCGATCATGGGCAAGCTGATGTGCTGTTGCCAAAAATTCCACAAGTCATCAAAAAAGTGGACCTGGATGCCGGAACAGTTACCGTTGAATTGATGGAGGGGTTGATCGACTAATGCGGATCGATATTTTAAGCTTATTTCCGCACATGTTTGATGGGCCACTCCATGAATCGATGATCGGTAATGCTGTCGAAAATGATTTGATTGAGGTTGGTGTCACAGACTTTCGGGACTACACGACCGATAAGCATAATCATGTT
The DNA here is from genome assembly GCF_005405005.1 of Lactiplantibacillus daoliensis. Classification (GTDB taxonomy): domain Bacteria; phylum Bacillota; class Bacilli; order Lactobacillales; family Lactobacillaceae; genus Lactiplantibacillus; species Lactiplantibacillus daoliensis. The sequence goes on from NZ_BJDH01000005.1 coordinate 198,436, forward strand.
GATGATTACCCTTATGGGGGCGGCGCGGGGATGTTATTGCAACCACAACCGATTTTTGACGCCCTCGCAGATGTGCAGACCAAGCATCCATCAAAGGGACGGGTCATCTTGCTTGACCCTGCTGGCTATCAGTTCAATCAAACGGTCGCCGAGGACTTTGCCAAGGAAGACCATTTAACGTTTATCTGTGGCCATTATGAAGGCTATGACGAGCGAATTCGTTCGCTGGTGACGGATGAGGTCTCCTTAGGGGATTATGTCTTAACCGGTGGTGAATTAGGCGCGATGGTTATGATTGATGCAACAGTGCGGCTGATTCCGGGTGTTTTGGGTAATTCCGAGTCGGCGCCGGGAGATTCATTCTCCAGTGGCCTGTTAGAATATCCACAATATACGCGTCCAGCTGACTTTCGCGGGATGAAAGTGCCCGACATCTTACTGAGCGGCGATCATGGTAAAATCGATGACTGGCGCTTAGAACAGGCTTTAAAACGGACCTATGAACGACGGCCAGATATGTTGAAGCAGCTGAAGCTCAGTGGCAAAGCCCGCCAGATGTTGGCAGATATTCAAGCCGATGCCAGTGAGTTGTAAAGAAACCTTGCACGAACGCAGGGATTATGTTAATCTATTTATTGGCTATCATGCCCATTAACGACATTCCGCTGACCAAAGTTGTCACGAATATCGGCGAAAGGAAGAAACAAAACTATGCGTCAAAACCAATTGATCGAAAAGATCACCAATGACCAACTCCGTACGGATATCCCTGATTTCCGCCCTGGAGATACTGTTCGTATTCACGCCCGTGTTGTTGAAGGCACGCGTGAACGGATCCAATTATTTGAAGGTGTCGTTATCAAACGCCACGGTTCAGGTATCAGCGAAACCTATACTGTTCGTAAGATCAGTAATGGTGTCGGTGTTGAACGGACTTTCCCATTACACACACCTCGTGTTGCAGCTATTGATGTTGTACGTCAAGGTCGTGTCCGTCGTGCTAAGTTGTACTACTTACGCGACTTACATGGTAAGGCTGCTCGGATCCCAGAACGTCGTCGCGGCTAAATCCAAGCAATTTAAACTTGATCAGGTGGCTTAGGTCACGGATTAAGTCCAAGAATCGGTTACTGATTAATTTCAGTGATCGATTTTTTTGTTCACTTTGGTTAACATTCAATCAAATAATGCTATGATACAATCAAGGTTAAATTTATTTTGTATGAGACGATAATACTCATTGCAGGAGGCCGGGCATAATTGAAAATCTTGTTAAATCTTGATCCAGATCTGGCAGCGTCAATGATGATCTGGTTGGCGGTGAGCATTGGATTAACCGCAATTGGTTATCTAGTCGTTTGGCTTGGTCATCGTCGAAAATAGGTGTTGCGCAGTCGGAGCTGTTTATGAATATATTTGTTTCGTTTTATCACTTGTTTCCCGGTAACGCATTATCTATACTCAAAGTAATTAAACAGAGAGATGGAGTGGCGGAAAGTGACCAAACAGAGGCGTGAGTGGTTGATTGGCGCAGTGGAAATCATGTTGTTGATTGTAGTCCTAGGGTTGAATATCTGGTGGATGGTCTATCGCTACGGCGGTGAAACCTATTATGTGCAAAACGGGAAAGCACTGAATTCGTTTAACGTGAGCTTACCAACTGGGGTGACGAGTACTGGGCATACTTATTTAGGGATGGGAATTAATCGACATGGTGCGAAGCGGCAGATTAAGTTTAAAACGGATGCTGTGGCGCCGGCACCATTTACACGTAGTAAGATTGTGAAAGTGACGGTCAATGCCCGTTATGGTGTCACAAATTATGAACCGGTTAAAAACGTTAAGCACTTACCGGTGCCGGTTAAAAATCAACTGGTGAGTTAAATTAAAATAATGATGTCGCGGATTAGGAAGCTACTTTCTAAATTCGCGACTTTTTTTGATCAATAATCAATTTGGTTAGTTAAACTAGCAGTGCAAGCTGGCATTCAAGTACGATGTGAGAGGTACGGAGACTATAATACTAATCGTGAATAGCTCTTCACTAGTTTGACGGGTATACTAGCAGTAACGGAGGGATTCAATTATGAAGGAAAAAGAAGTATTTCATATTAATGGTTATCTGGGGCTTGTTTTAGCCATTCTATTTGTGATTTTTGGTGGTTGGCTGATTTGGCAAGGTAGTGTTGGAGATCATATTGTCAGCGTGTTATTGGGTGGCGTATTGATTATTGTGGCTGGTTTTGCCGCCAGTTCACTGACCATTGTGGGGCCAAATGAAGCCCGTGTGCTGACCTTTTTTGGGAAATACATCGGCACGATTCGCGATTCTGGCTTATTTATGACGGTGCCACTGACAAATAAGTCTGCGATCTCATTGCGAGTACGAAACTTTAACAGTGCAATTTTAAAGGTAAATGACCTGCGTGGGAATCCCGTTGAAATTGCGGCGGTAATTGTTTTTAAAGTTGTCGATACTAGTATGGCGCTATTTGCCGTTGATGATTACGAACAATTTGTTGAAATTCAAAGTGAATCGGCGGTTCGTCATGTGGCATCAGAATATCCTTACGATACGGCTGAAGATGATGAAAAGGTGACGCTGCGAAGTAATCCAACCGAAGTCTCGGATCGTTTGACCGAAGAGTTACAGGACCGTTTGAATGTTGCTGGGGTCGAAATTGTGGAGACCCGTTTGACTCATTTGGCGTATGCGACTGAAATTGCCAGTGCAATGTTACAACGGCAACAATCTTCTGCAATCTTATCTGCACGGAAGGTGATTGTTGAAGGGGCGGTTTCTATTACCGAAGAGACGATTAAACGACTTGAGAAAGACACTGGGATGCAGCTGTCAGATGATAAAAAGCTCCAACTGATAAATAATATGATGGTGACCATCATATCCGAGCGTGGGACACAACCGATTGTTAATACTTCTAAGGTGGAGTAGAAACGTTTATGTGTCAGCGTTTATAGACGCTACATTATGATAATGGTTTTGTGTCCACAAGCATGAGCTCAAAGGATATTTTTAAGAATTACGCTGTAAAAGTAGTCATAAAAGTCCAGAAAGGGTCGCATGTTCTCATTACGGATAACTTTGCGGAAAGTGAAATGATTCTGCCTCGTGGTCAGAATTACAGAATTATATCTGCACGGCAAAACGAAAAAAAACAAGTGGAACTAACGCTTGAATTCATGGAGGCCGAGAAGTGAAAAAAAACTTTATTGAGCGGATGATTGAGCAAGAAGAAAACAACCCAATCGATTTTAGTCATTGGACTAAAGAACAGTTGATTCAAGGCGCTGATAAGGCTATGACAATGTCAAATCGTATCGGTATGTACAGACGTGCAAAGGAACTTGGTTTACCAATGTTAAATCCTGAAACTGAAGATTTTGCTGATAATCCAGCAAATTTAAAAGATCCAAAATAAAAATTACAAGTACCCAAATAGACCACATTTTTAGATACAAAAGGCCTGCAGAATCAAATATTAGTGTTTTCAGATTTATTGAGTATTACCAAGAAACTGGAGTCAGGTTGCTTGGTAATACTTTTTTTGATTTTTCAAAAATGGTATCAAGCACTTTTTTCATTATTTTGAATCGCTCGTTCAGACCAGTTACTGTTTTTAACAACTAATCCAAAACTGTGTGATTTTGAAAAGTAATGAAAAAAATGATGACTGTCGGTAGTATTATTATTGTATAGTAAATATGGACATGACAAATTTCTGCATGTTTGAGTTTAGGAACTTTAATTATCCAAGGGTGAAGTAATTCATGTCTATTTTTGTAAAGTAAGGCCTCAGCTGGCTGGGACTTTACTGTATATTATTAACTTTCTTTTAGATAAAATGTTTTTAAAATTATGCTTCAACGAAAGAAGATTGATGAAATGAAGTTATGGTTATACGTTGGGAAAAACGTCAGGCTGGTTCTTAAAGATGGACAAGTTGTTGAAGGATTGGCATTGGACTGGAACGATTCAGAAGATGTTGGGGAAGATGAAATTTCTATTGGTTTCCAATATTATGGCGAATCACAGATAAGCACTATTGAAGTTGTTTAGGTGGCTCAATCATGCCAGCTAATTCTGAAACCTGTAAGTTCATATACAGATGATGGATGATTCAGTGCCTATGACTAGGTAACCGGGCCATCTTTTTTCGACTACTCATAAATAAGTCATTGGGTTATTTACCATCAAACCGTCAACCAACTTCAAAGAATAGCCACAGTAATTAAAACATGACATTTGTCATCTAAAACTCATGACAAAGTGACCTACCGCCAACCTAGCCCTCCTGCTATGCTAATACTATTCAAAGGGGGATGAAGAGATGCAACCAATTATTCAGGCAGAACATGTGAGTTTTAGTTATGGCGAGCAGGCCATTTTAAAAGATATTAATTTAACCATTAATCCTGGTGAAATTATTGGCCTAATTGGGAAAAATGGGGCTGGAAAAACGACACTTTTGAACTTGTTGCTGGGGGTACGGGCGAAGAAAAGTGGTCATTTAACCTTGTTTGATCAGGTACCCGGGGGACCGTTAGCCAAGCGAAATATTGGCTCAATGTTACAAGGCGATTTGCCGATTCGCGGGATCACGGTAGTGGAACTGTTAACCATGGCAGCAACGCATTACCCGACAGCATTACAACCGAAGCAATTGATGGCCGATTTAGCATTGACTGAGCTAGCACAACGACAATTAACAACTTTATCAGGTGGTCAGTTACGGCGCGTCACCTTTGCGTTGGCACTAATTGGCAATCCGAAGCTATTATTTTTGGACGAACCAACAGTGGGAATGGACACCAATGCCCAGCAAGCCTTTTGGGCACGCGTCAAGGCGCTAAAAGAACTAGGCAAAACGGTGATTATTACGAGCCACTATTTACCCGAAATTGAACAAGTCGCTGATCGGATCTTGTTACTTCAAGATGGTCGCTTTATTTTTCAAGGAACGTTGGCCGAGTTGCAGCAACAATATCAACAGGTCGAGATTAGTTTTCAAACGTCACTCGCTTTGACAACTTTTGAGGCATTGGGCGGGGTGACGGCAGTGTCGCAAGTCAATCAAGTTGTCCAAATTACTAGCACAGATGGTGATCGAACCTTGCAAGCACTAGTCCCGTATTTATCACAATTGCGGCAAGTGACGATCAATCGAGAATCATTAGCCACTATTTTTGTCCACTTAACCAAGGAGGCCTAGTTATGAAACCATTTTTAGCACAATTAAAGTTCGATGGTCGGCGGCTGATTTTACGGAATTTTTCATTTCAATTTTTCTCAATCTTAATGCCCGCCGGTTTCTACTTACTATTTACCAAAGTGATGGTGTCAGGCACGGTCCCAGTGAGTTTTAGTTTGCAGTATATGGCAAGCATGATTGTTTATAGTGGCACGATTAACGCGTTATTCGGGATTGCCTTAATCTTAATGCATGATCGTGAAAAAGGGCTACTCCAATGGTATCAACTGACGCCATTGGGAGTGCAACCGTACTATTTGTCGGTGGGATTCTGGAGCATGGTGATGAATGGTATTGCAATCGTGGTGTTAGGAATGCTCGCAGTCGTTGTCAACCATGTCAGCTTAACGCTTGGACAATGGTTAGCGGTGGCAGGGGTAGCGTTAATTGGTCAAATTCCAACGTTGTTGATGGGTGTCGCAATTTCATTTCTCAACCGGCCAGAAACGTTAAGTATCGTTAGTAACCTCATTACATTTCCGATGGCGATTGTTAGCGGGCTATGGTGGCCGATGTCAATGCTACCAAGTTGGCTACAACCAATCGGTAAGTTAATGCCAACTTATTTTGTAAACAATTGGTTGGGTGCGGTGGCGACTCATGCTACACTTAAAACAACTAACATAATTGGCGTGAGCGCTTGGATCGGGGTCTTGTTAGTGCTCGTGATTTTGGAAACCCGCCAATTACTTAAACGGGGTGATGGGGTTGTCAAAGCCTAGGTGGCTGGTTCGCGTTAAGAATCTTGAATGGAATAGTTATATTTGGCTTGGTTATTTGCCCTATTCAGTCGCTATTTATTTACCGGCCAAAACGATCCAAGCCTGGTTTTGGCTGAGTTTATTGGTCGTTTTCTTAATCCTGTATATTTTAGTTGTCGAAAAAGAGACTTGGCGACCGGTGACAATTCCGCTGGAGTTACTCATCACTGGGGCGTTCTCAGTTTTTGGGGGAAATAATTACTTGATTATTTTTCCAGGTTGGCAAGTTTCATTTATTTTGGCGCAACATCCTAAAAAGTATTTTTATTGGTTCTTGACAGCTTACTATGGGTTTATTTTAACTAGTGTGATTGAAGTCTATCAATCGAATCCTAGTTGGCATAACGTTGAAATTATGGGATTAGTGTTCCCACTCTTATCACCATTAATGGCCTACACGTTTTCTCGGTCGATTATTCGACAGCGGCAACTTCGTCAAACCAATCGGCGGTTGCAGTCGGTTGTCCAACGTGATGAACGTGAACGGATTGCGCGTGACTTGCACGATACACTTGGTCAAAGCTTTTCGATGATTACGTTGAAAACAGAGCTGGCCAAGAAGTTGCTGATCAAAGTACCAGAGAAGGTTGGCCCTGAACTTGACGATATTGCACGGACCAGTCGGGAAAATTTACAATTAGTCCGCTCGATTGTGAATGACTTGCACCAGAAGTCGATTAGTGAGGTTTTACTTGAGCAAAATCGGAATCTTTTGGCGGCCAATGTTTGGTTGGTGACTACTGGTGAAAAGCAAGCGATTCAGTGGCCGACAACGGTTCAAGGGGTGTTCGCAGCGACACTGGTCGAGGCACTGACCAATGTGATTCGGCATGCGCATGCCCATCAGGTCCAGTTGGACTTTAGTGAAACGAGCGCACAGTATCAAGTTGTGGTTCAAGATAATGGCCGAGGCGGTTCATTAGAACGTGCTGGTGCGAATGGCATCACAGGCATGCGAGCCCGTTTATTAGAGGCACATGGTACGTTTGAAATTAAACAAGCAGGTCGGGGAACCAGATTAGTTTTAACATTACCTAAAGAGGAGGCGTAGCAATGATCACAACTTATTTGGCGGAAGATCAGAGTATGCTGAACTCTGCTTTGACACAGTTATTAAAGCTAGAAGACGATTTGCATGTCGTCGGTTCGGCAGGTGATGGGCAAACTGCATGGGACGAGTTGCAACAATTACAACCCCAAGTCGCAATTTTGGATATTGAAATGCCCGGTTTATCTGGTTTGGACGTCGCCGACCGGATTCAAAATGGTTACCTCACGACCAAGGTCATTATTTTGACGACATTCGCGCAAAAGGCTTACTTTGATCGAGCAGTTAAGGCCCAGGTCGCGGGGTATTTGTTGAAGGATAGTCCAAGTGATGATCTAATTGCGGCGATTCGAAAAGTGATGCTTGGACAGACGCTTTATGCGCCGGAATTAGTAGTCAATATGTTATCTGCCGACCAAAATCCCTTAACGGAACGTGAATTGGCCGTGTTGAAAGTGGCTGATCAAGGCATGCCAACGAAGGCAATCGCGAGTGAACTCTATTTATCTGCCGGTACGGTGCGTAATTATTTATCGGCAATATTTAGCAAACTTGGCGTGCATAATCGACTTGAGGCAATTAGTGTGGCTAAGCATAATAAATGGCTGAGCTAGGGAATGTCATTTTTACTAGCTACTGATACAAAAGCATCGACTTGAATTTTTTAAATTCCGAGTCGATGCTTTTTTAATGGAAAAGTCTCGTTAATTACAAGTTGTCATGATTGTTTTTAGTTGTATCACTAGTTGTCTATCTTTGCCATTTTTGAAGATATAGTCGAAGACATCATATTTTTGATAAATTGGCGCCATAAAGTCAGAATCAATTTGGTTAATTGTGTCGATTAGATTAGTGTGAGTCAACCGCGTAATATTTTGCAACATCAGTGCGTCATGTTCTTTACGTTCAGAAGCTGCCCGCGGATAGCCAGTATTCATTGGACCATCAAAGAGCTTTTCCAACGTAAATTTGAGATTTAATTCACCCGCCCAACCGAAGTTTAACCCAAGCGGTAGTGAGACACAGTTGCCGTGATTGATGCGGCCAAATAAGTAGGCATCACTAGGTGTGGGCAAATAACCACAAATGACATTGGGCAAACTATTGCAGGCAATTGCCATTCCATTGCCGGAACTACAACCAGTAATGACATAGTCAACGGTTTTAGTATTGAGTAATAGGCCAACTAATAGTGAGACTTGAACGTAGGATAACTTTGGATTGTGTTCAAAAACACCAAAGTTAATCACCTCATTCTCAGCTCCAGCAGCTTGTTGGGTAGCTTGGAACAACAAGTCGTTTTTGTTGAGCTGTGTGGTTGCCTGAATAACTGCAATTTTCATAGATAACGCTTCCTTTTTGTCAAAGTAATTGTAACGCTATCACAATAATAATTGGTGAGCGACACCAAATATTTAAGCTGATTTTTTCGACATACTGTCATAAAAAAACTGGTGTTAATGTGAAAACCATCAATACCAGTTTTTTTGAATTAGGCCCGAAATACGATGATAAGCTTTTAGTTCTCATACGAGAAAGACGCTACTTTTTTCATATTTAACGAAAAAGTGATCAACATTAGCAGGTTAAAAATGAGAATCACGGTACCGAAAATAATTGTCTCGGATAGGATACTGTTGCCAATCGAAAGGGTACTTCTAAAAGCATTGATTGAAATACTCATTGGCAAGTAAGGGTGAATGACTTGGAAAAAGTGATTGGACAATTGAATAGGATAAGTCCCGGCTGAACCGCCTAATTGGATGATCATAAAGATAAGCATGAACCAAGCACCGGTTTTTCCCATAATCAAATTGAAGAATGTTACGATGCTCCCAAAAGCCCACATAGTGAGGATAGTGAATAGCCACGTTTTAATGGGTTGTAACGGTGTGAGCTGGTTAATGAACAGTAACATTAAGAACATGATAGTCGCGGCCGCTAACGTAAACGTGAAGAAGAAAGGAATCTTTTCACCCCACCAATCAAAAGCATTTTTGGGGCGGCGATGGGGTGTAAACATGTCATAAATAATATTAAAGGTAATACAACCGACAAATAAGGCCACGGACATCAGGTATGGTGTCATCCCGGTCCCATTATTTTTAACGTGCGTGGTGTCCGTGTGAGTAAGCTTGACTGGTGTGACGATACTATTTATCTGGTGAGGCGTGTTTTGACTAGTGGCGATTAGTTGATGGCCACCAGTTTTAAGCCCGGTGGCAATTTTAACATTGGCTTGGTGGATCAATCCGGTACTTTGAGCTAATTTAGTCGTATCTCCAGTCAGACTTGCAGCCCCCATACTTAACTTTGACATGTCTTGATTAAGAGACTGAATGGCCGTCAGATCTTGATTGTTACCAGTGATTGCTTGTTTGGCAATTACTGTGTTGGCAGTCAGTAGTCTTTCAGCTTTTTGTGTCAAATCAGATTGTGTGGTGTCCGTGTTTGCAGACTTTTGAGTTAATGTTGTTAGTATTTGTGCAAGCTGCTGATTGTTTTGTGCGATTTGTTCGAGTCCAGTAATTAATTTCGACGTTCCACTGGATAATTGTGTGAGGCCATTTTGAAGCTTGGTTTCACGGTTACTTAGCGTTTGATCTGCGGTTGCAAGTTGTGTTTCACTTGTGGCTGTTTGGGCTAAGCCGGTATTGGTTTGCGTTAGGGCTTGGTTGGCAGTGGTTAATTTCCGCCCGGTAGTTGCGAGTGTCTTGTTCATGACTTGCAAGTAAGCGGTGGTGAGCTGCTGGTTGACGGATTTTTGGACACTTTCAGCAATTGTTGTCGACATTTTCATTGCAATAAAACTGAGGCCTGCATTAGTGTGATAATTTAAGTCAATATTTTTAAAATGATGTTGCCCTAATTCGGTCGCTTGTTTGGAAAAACTTTTTGGAATTGTAATGACCATATAAAGTTTTCCATTTTTTAGGTCGTGATTAGCGCGGGGCTGACTGAGTGCTTGGAAATCGGCAGTATTAGTTTGAGTTAGGCGAGTCGTTAGTTTTTGACCGAGTGAATAGCTAGTCTGGTGCTTGACAACCGTTACGTCGTCGTTAATGATACCGACGGGTAGATGTTTCACATTACTATAAGGATTCCATAACGAGGCGAGAAAGATGACTGCGTAAAAGGTTGGAATCAGTAAAATTCCGAGAATAATTCGTAACAGTCCTTTGGTACGAAAAATGTATTTCCATTCATCTAAAAACATCATTGATGCCCCCATACTTTTATAATGAACGATTCATTTGTCAGCCGACTTAAAGAAAAAACGGCACGTTGACCGTATTTTCAAAGGTTTAACTAGCCGTTTCAGGTATAACTAGTCGTTAGTTGCTGAATGACGCACTTTTCCATTTCTTGCTGATCATAATGATTAGTCTGATGGTCAAAGGAGTCGTATTGTTTGTGGGCAGACCACCAGAAAACTTGATCAATAATCAGCAGTGCGTCATTTTCTGGGTGGCTGAGATAACGGACTTCACCGGAACTGACTAAAGCAGCTAATAATTGGGCAATGTCCGTGTATAGTTGTTGTCGATAGCGTTTATATAATTGTAATAGGGCTGGACTCATTTGTGGGTTACGTTCGAGAATTAAAAAGTAGGCACCGTATTCATGAAAATTAGTAAACAGATAGTCTAACATGGCCGAAAATCGTGCATCGGTTGGATAATCTTTTATCAGCGTGTGTAACTTGTCATTAGCCTGTTGGTAAATTTCAGCAGTGTGTGTGACTAGCTCATCATCGGAAAGTGGTGCCACGGGTAAAGCTTGTACATGATCGATGACTGTTGAGTCCAGGGTGGTGGCAAACACAAACTGTAGTAGATCGTCTTTACTGCGAAACAAACTGTATAGCGTTCCAACAGCTAGATTAGCGTGTGTGGCGATGTCGGTCATCTTAGTTTCAGCATAGCCCGGCACAATAAATAAAATCTTAGCGCTTGTGATAACGCGTATTAACTTTTCGTGTAAATCCATTCAATCGCCTCCATGGAATGAGGCGAGTATAGCATCGTTCAGTTTTAGAATGAATCATTCATTCTTGTTTTGACAGGTTTCCTAACAAATGATGTTGCGTATGAAGGACTATATTTTCTAATATTATTAAAAGTGCCAGTAAATTAAGTGAGGTGGTCACTTGATTTGCTGGTACTTTTAAAGCTTTCCACTAACGGAACGTGAACTATCCGCGTTGAAAGTGGCTGATCAAGGCCTGCCAACAAAGGCAATCGTGAGTGAATTCTATTTATCTGCCGGTACGGTGCGTAATTATTTATCGGCAATATTTAGCAAGCTTGGCGTCCATAATTGACTTGGGGCTAAACATAATAAGTGGCTGAGCTAGTGTTGTGAAGACGATTCTGGATTTGGATACTAACCTTTTAAAACGTCAAATGAGTCAATAAATGCAAACGCTAATAACTAGAACATTACACTTGATTTATACACACTAAATATGTATCTTTAAAACAAGACGACTATAGAGGTGATTTAGATGCCGATGAAGCCCCGGCAAATCGTAAAATTGCTCAAAGAGAATGGCTTTATTGAAAAATCACAAAACGGATCTTCACATCTTAAAATGTTTAACCCGAGCACTAAAGTGACAGTTATGGTTCCCATTCATGCGAAGGAATTGGCAAAGGATTAGAAACGGCGATTTTACGAGCAGCAAATTTAGAAAATTGATTGTTTATTTGGCATCGAGAATGCTTTTCCTGACAATCATTTAAGTTCAAAGGGGCAAACTGTGAAAAAAGATATTGTTATTTATCCGGCTATTTTTAGTCAAGATGGTGATTACATTTTTGCGCGTATTCCAGACCTAAAGGGTGGGTTTACTCAGGGAAATGATACCGTTGATGCTGTACAGATGAGTGGAGACTTGATTGGAAACTTATTGGAAGATCAAACGGAGTATCCCCAAGCTACAGAGGTTGATCCGTCGTCCCTAGGCAGTGATGAAAAGTTGGTTTATATCACGACTGATTTAAGTGCTTTTCGCCAAGAATTTTCACGTACTGTTCGAAAAAATGTCACGATCCCAGAGTATCTAAATGATATGGCAAAAAAGCAGAAATTAAATGTTTCGAAGGTATTAACGGACGCATTAAAGACTAAATTTGGTGTTTAAATTGTTTACACAACTTAAAATGACTATTGAAATTAATTGCTAAAAATTATGTAAAATAAGCACAATCAGAAAACGGTAGATTTCTGATTGTGCTTATTTTATTGAGACTGCTGTTAAATGGGTATTTTAGAATGGCCGTCGTCGTTGCAAGAAAGCATTATCAATGTGCTCAAATTCTAGCTTGGGATAATATGTCATAGCAGCGGGGGCTGCTAACAAAACTAAAGAAACATCTGGGCCAATTTCCACTTTAAGTTGTCGAACCAATTCGCGACCAATTCCTTGATGCTGATAGTCTTGAGCGACAGCCAAGTCAGATAGGTAACAGGCATAGCTGAAATCCGTTAACGCCCTTGCGACGCCCACCAAGTGTTGGCCGTCCCAGGCAGTCCAGAGACAATCTGCCTGGTCCAACATCCGCTGTAAGCGGGGTAAATCGGTCGTTGGCCGATGGATGCCAGAATTAGTAAAGAGTACGGCTAATTGCGCTGCAGTTAATTGTTTTCGATTGGAGTAAGTAATCATTTAAAAGGCCTTTTATCATTTTATTTTAATCTTAATATAATGTATCATATCATAGTCATCTTCAATATGAATTACTTTATTGGAAACTTGTATCCAACAACGGTTGTTAAGTGAGGTGACCAACATTCTGAGGTTGACAACCGAACTATAATGACAGATTATGAGACTACGATTATAAAACAATTCACCCTAAAAACTGATCTTTTCTATCATTAGTTTTAATCTGATTATGGGAATGGTGTTGGCAGTGTTCGATACGCCTGTACTAGTATGGATGACGGAACGAATTCCAAATGAGCTACAGGACGAGTTTTCAATATTATGAGAACGACAGTGCAAGTTTTGATGCCAATTGGGATCATCATTGCCAGTTGGTCGTTTGACCACGTGGCGGCCGGCAGTGTCTTTTTAGTGAGCGGCATCCTATTCGTGCTGATTGTGGTTTTGTATCCGCGATTCTTTAACTTATCGTTGAAAGGAGTTTAAGTATGTTGGGCGTTGTATAGCTAATAAGTAGGAGGCTCATATGCAAAAATCAATTAAGACTGAGCTAGGTATGATTACTTATGAGAGCCATCCGGCCAGTGGGAAAGCATCGACGATTTTATGTCTCCCCGGATTTGGTTGGGATAGTTGTTATGGTATTTTCAAAAACATTCTGGATCAGTTACCACGAGAAATTGGATTTTTAGCAATTGATACGATTGGCACTGGTTTGAGCATTCAAGACCAAATGACACGAACGGCAGACCATATTTTAGCTAATTTAGTTTCAGTTTTGCAGGCTGAAAAGATTGATCACGTGATTGTGTTAGCACATAGTTTAAGCGGTGCTTACGCATTGTTATTAGCGAATAGCTATCCAGAATTAGTCAAAGCGCTAGTCCTGTTGGAACCAACCTATGCTGAAATTGGAAAGAAGTTATTTGATGAGGTACAGCCATTGATCGATCAGTACCCCAATTTAAAACGCCAACAAGTTCAGGGAAAATTAACGACCACAATGATGATGGCCGATGTTAATCCCAACAATTCATTAGCCGTGCGTCAATGGAATGCCAGTGTGTTACAAAAAGCCTATGCTAGTCAAAGTGTTTTAACTGAAGCACAACAAGTTTCGACTTTGATTGAACGTATGAAAACTTTAGAACAGGCTACTTACTCACAATTAATTTTGACGTTAGTAACCGATAAGCGTTATTCAGAATATTTAACGTCACCATTTGTAAGACTGGGGAATATTACGGCTGCACCAGGCAATCATTATTTGCAGTGGTCAAATCCAGATTTTGTATTGGAGCAATTGTTATCGGTGTTAAGTTGATTCTCGTAGGAATGTTTTGGAATCAAAAAATGGGATAGAAACGATTAACATAGGAGGTTAAATGATGCCTAAAGCCAAACGGTTTTACATTGCCGGCTCTTTCAGAAAAATAACGCTAATTAATAGCCTTTCAGAAGATTTGATGGCAAAGGGATATGAAAGAACTTTTGATTGGACCACGCTTCAAGCGACAACTAACCTACAATTTTTACACGACATTGCCATTCAGGAGTTTCAAGCAGTCGTGGCATGTGACTTTCTGGTGTTTGTTTTTCCAGGTGGTAAAGGTGCAAATATTGAATTCGGTATTGCCGCTGCTTTGAAAAAGCCAATCTATCTTTTGGATACAACGAATCAGGTCAACAATCCAGAAGAGACCAGTACTTTTTATCTCATGGACTACGTTCACCGATTTCATGGCACAGTAGCAGCTTTTGGTGAATTTATTTTAAATGAGGAGCCAACTATGTTGTGATATATCAAACAATGCATTTTAAAATAGTGGCAGTGAATTAAAAAATGTGAACAGCAGGGGGCACTAGATGCAATACACATTTATCGGTGATATCCATTCAGCGGCGGATGATTTAAAGGTTTTATTACAGGCCAAATCGATTCAAAATAGTCGATTAGTCTTTTTAGGTGACTATATTGATGGCCGCGGGTCGCGAAATGGCAGCAACCACTCTGATACGCTGGAACCTTTAGCGGTGCTTGACATAATCATGACTCGTGTAAACAAGTATGGTGATATTGCCTTATTAGGAAATCATGATGATTTTTGGTTACAAACGGCTTATGGTGATGATCTGATCTACCAGAATTGGCGCCTGAATGGTGGTGCTCGGACTTGGCATCAATTAGGGATTCATTCGAGCAATTTGACGGTTATTGCGGACGCCTTAAATCAGGAACCGCTGTCTCGGTATACCAAATTTCTCACTCAGTTACCGTTGACTTGGGAGAATCAGGCAATGATGGCGATGCATGCAGGGATTGACTGGACCTATCCACTTGATCAGCAAGTGCGTGATGATTTGCTGTGGATTCGTGATGACTACTATTTTGATCAAGCTACACAGTGGCATCACAATTTAACGAAGAAAGTCATGATTACAGGCCATACACCTGTTCAGACCATTCAAGATGATGGTTATGGCTTGATTAAAATGCAAGCTGATGAACAAGATGTGCCACGTTACCTTATTGATGCTGGGAGCCGTTCAGGAGCTCAAAATGGCGGCATTTTTGCGTTGACCCTTTCAGAGAATGGCGATGTTATTGCTAAAAATTGGGTTGTAAATGGACAATTACTGGATGGAAATTTTCCCTATTTACAAGCTTAAAATGATTTAACTAGGCCTAGTTGGTATAGAAAAATAAGTTCTTAGATGCTCAAGTGATTAATTCTCTAGTATAATAAAGTTATTAATGACAAGTGTCGAGGTGCCTTATGGAAACCATTAAAGTTTCACAAACATTATCCGTCAGCAATCACCGTGTCTTTTCATCAGATTTAAACGAACATGATACGGTATTTGGCGGTAAAATTCTTGCAGCTATTGATGACAATTCTTCGATTCCCGCGTCCCGTGTGGCGCGGATTGAAACCGTTACGGCGTCAGTTGATCAAGTCAACTTTATTCTGCCGTTTCGATTGCAAGATTCGATGTGCACGGAGTCGTATGTTTCGGGTGTTGGTCATCGGTCAATTGAAGTCTTTACGAAAATTATCGGTGAACACTTGAAAACAGGTGAACGCTTCTTAGGTCTAACGTGTTTTTCATCTTTTGTCGTGATGGAACGTGATATTCAACTGCCAACAATTGTTCCAGATAGTGCAGAGTATCGCTTTGTTTGCGAAGGCTATGCGACACGTCAGGCTGAACGGATGGCGAAACTTAAGCGGCAAGAACATTTCAACCAACAGATTAGTTTAGAATTTCCGTGGACGATTTAAATACAAAAGCCACTAACCGAGACAATTTGGTTAGTGGCTTTTGTTAACTTATAGGTTTAAATCGGTGTCATAATTTAATGGTGAAAAATCAGTGCTTTTGGTGATTAAGTCAGCTGACAAATCTTGCATTGCTGTCAATGCGATTTTAGCCGCGGCTTCGTTAGCCTTTGTTAGCACTGCCGATAATTGAGCTGTCGGCGTGTTTGCTATTGTCTGATCCGTCTTAATCAGATGGTGACCGAGTTTGATCATGGTCTCTTTCTGAACGTCATTGAGCAACACGTGCAGGTCATGGTAGTGAGCATCGACTAAGACGCCAGCAAGTTTAAAAATCCAATAGGCTGACTGGTCATCGTATTTTTCAGTGGCCAGTTGATAGGCGGCGGGGGTGGTGTCGACGTTGGCGTAAAATGGCACGTATACACTTTCGGCGGCGACTCCCATTGCTAACCAATGAATCCCACGCGATCCGGCAGGCAGGTCGGGCCGAATTTGTAGGACGTGTGATTCTTGCGTTTTAGCCAAACTGATTGGTCGATACGTGTGTTTTTCGGCGTCAGTCCCACTGCCGACAGGATCAAACGGCGTGCCTTCATAGTGTGAGGCCAAGTAATGTTGGGCTTCATCAATATGAATTAAGCGGTTAGCTCGTTGCACGAATGGCAAGTTGAATGATTCTGGATCTTGTTCGATTTCCGGCGTGAAGTATTTTTGGCCATACCAAACGCGAGGTGTGTTGTAATGTTGGTCGGACAAATCGGCTGTGCCAAAAACGTCACGGAAGTTGAGTCCATTTGCCATGGAAGCCAATTGATTGTCAACGACAAAATCGCGAATTCCCTTAGCGTATAAAAAGTTTTCGTGGTCGGAATAGTCGACTTCCTGAATGGCCAGCTGATTGGCAACAACGGCATAGGCGTCATCTGGAATTCGTTGGGCCACCCAATAATGCCCAGCGCCGGTCTCCATGTACCAAACTTCATCAGCATCACTGAATAGAATCCCGTTGGTTTCATAAGTACCGTGGGTTTCGATAATTTTGCCCAACCGTTCTACGCCTTCACGTGCAGAAGCAATATAAGGCAAGGTGACGGTAACCATGGCTTCTTCACCAATCCCGTCTTGCACGTAAGGATCAGCGGCTAAGACACGGACATTGCAATAAGCACTTTCAGTAGCACTCATGGCAACACCATGTTCGTTGATCCCATCTTCTTCAAATAAGCCATATTTGGGCGTCCATTCCGGGGTCGCGGTGTATTTGGCACGGCTCTTGGGTAACGTCATTGTAAATGGATGATCTTGGTCGTTGGATTTAAAAGTTTGTGGGGCATCGAATTCCGTGTGCGGATGCACGACGAATTTCTTGGCCCAAGCGGCCTTAGAATCTTCATTACGGCCAATCATGGTTGAGCCATCGGCGGTCGCGTTTTTACCGATTAAGATACTGGTACAAGCTGAGTATGGATTAAACTGATGCGTCAGCATAAAAAACCTTCTTTCTATCGTATTTCTCAAAATTTCACTAAACTTATTCTATCATTTAACTGTATAAATGGGGCTTTTTCGCTATAATAAGTGCAGCGAGAAAACTGTAAAGAAGGTTTGAGAATGTCACATATTACAAATCCGCGACTAGCTTTTCTTTGGCAATTAGTGATCATGCTTGCTTCCGCGGTCGTTTCAGCATTTGCGTTAAATGAATTTTTGATTCCGGCGAACACCTTTAGCGGTGGGGTCAATGGGATTGCCCAGATTTTATATTCGGCTGGGAAACCGTTGGGGCTACATATCAATACCGGGTATTACATTCTGTTATTTAATACACCCATTGCATTGCTCGGCTGGTTTAAATTAGGGCACCGTTTCACGATTATGAGCTTTGCCACGGCCTTTTTGACTTCCGCGGCGGCGGTGGTTATGCCAGTGATAAACGTTGCCCACAATCCATTATTAGGCGCGTTGTTTGGCGGTGTCTTAACCGGCGTTGGGATTGGAATCACGATGCGTTATGGCTTTTCCACGGGTGGGTTTGACATCATCGTGCTGGTACTAGAACGGGCTACTGGTCGAACGGTCGGCAGTTTGATGTTTCTAACCAATTTTGCCATTATTATCATTTCTGGACTGCTATTTAGTTGGGAAAACGCGCTGTTCACGATTATCTCAATTTACGCGTCGACACGGTTAGTTGACCTGATTCATACGCGACATCAGAAACTTACCGCGATGATTGTGACGACCCAGGCAGAGGCCGTATCGAAAGCGATTCAAACAGCGATTCTTCGCGGGGTAACGATTACTGATTCCCATGGTGGCTATTCCGGTAAACCAAATGCCACTTTAATGGTGGTTTTAAGCCGTTATGAATTGTATGCTTTGCAGGCGGCAGTCCAACAGACTGATCAGCATGCCTTCATCAATATTTTAAACACGGTCGATACGTCCGGGTTATTTATGAATGAGCGGCAACAGGCTGAACAACGCAAGAGTTTACAAAATTAGAAAGTTAAGATATGATTAGATTCAATCAAAGACTATCAGAGGAGCGTGACAACGATGCCAATCGTACACATTGATTTAATTGCCGGTCGTTCACAAGCACAACTTAAAGGTTTGGTGAAGGATGTTACCGATGCCGTCAGCAAAAATACTGGCGCACCGGCCGAACATATCCACGTTATCTTAAGTGAAATGCAAAAAGATCGCTATAGTGTTGGCGGTATTTTAAAGAGCGACGAGGAAGCTAAATAAGTGCCCTCGTCTGAACCGGCCCGGAATTCACGGCCGGTTTTTTTGAAAGTTGGCAAGTTGTCTGAAAAGTGAGGTTAGATCGTGAACGAACAAATTACAGCCGCAGACTTGAATGCGGAACAGCATTTAATGGTCGGCGGGGTCGATACTTTGGCGTTAGCTAAAAAATATCAAACACCTTTATATGTTTATGACACGGGTGAAATCCGCGCCGAAATTAATGCTTTTAAGCAAGTATTTGAAGCAAATCAGGTCAAATATCAAATAAGTTATGCCAGCAAAGCCTTTGCGGCAGTTGCAATGTATCAAGTCATTGCAGAAGAAGGCATTCATTGCGATGTCGTTTCTGGTGGTGAGTTATATACTGCGAAGCAAGCCGGTTTTCCAATGCAGCAGGTTTCTTTCCACGGCAACAATAAGTCGTTGGCAGAACTGACGATGGCATTGGATTATGGTGTTGGCTGTATTATTGTTGATAATTTTTATGAGTTAAAATTATTAGCAGATTTGGCTGCCGAACGGGAACAATTAACGACGATTATGCTCCGAGTAGCGCCAGGAATCTCAGCACATACGCATGAGTATATTTCAACGGGCCAAGAAGATTCAAAGTTTGGTTTTGACTTGAATAGTGGGCAAGCTGATGACGCAGTCAAACAAGCTCAAGCAGCGCCGTACTTAGATTTAGTCGGTGTTCACTGTCACATCGGGTCGCAGATTTTTGAACTTGACGGCTTTAAGATGATTGTGGATAAATTAGTGACCTTATTTGCCCGTTGGCAAAAGGATTTGGGCTTTTACCCACAGATCATCAATGTTGGCGGGGGATTCGGTGTGAAGTATACCTCGGAAGACCAACCCTTATTGCCAACTGAATTTGTGGACGCAATTATTAAAGAAACGATTGCTCAAACACAGGCTAAGCAGGTGCCGATGCTCGAGATTTGGATTGAACCGGGGCGCTCACTGGTCGCAACTGCTGGGATGACGTTATATACGTTAGGCGCTTCCAAAGAGATTCCGGGGATTCGCAAGTATTTGGCCGTCGATGGCGGCATGGGCGATAATATTCGGCCAGCCTTGTATGAAGCCAAGTATGAAGCGGTATTGGCTAAGGATCCCACCTTGCCGAGTGAACAGGTGGCTTCGATTGCCGGAAAATATTGTGAGTCTGGTGACATGTTGATCTGGGATCAAAAGTTACCAGCGACCAAGCCTGGTGATGTACTAGCCGTGTTGGACACTGGCGCGTACGGTTATTCCATGGCCAGCAACTATAATCGTAATCCACGACCGGCCGTAATCTTTTGCGAAGACGGCCATAGTCAAATGGTCGTGCAACGCGAAACCTATGCGGATCTCACACGTTTAGATGTGCCATTGGTGACCAAAACTGAAGTGAATTAGCAGTTTTTTTGACGAGAATGCAAATTTCTCGTCTTTTTATTGAGACCAGTTGTGATTGAGAGGGATTTTGATGGAAAAGTATGACGCACCCATTGGTGTTTTTGATTCAGGTGTTGGTGGGATTAGTACGTTACGAACCCTAACCAAGGCTTTACCGCAAGAAGATTTTATTTTTTATGGTGATTCTAAGAATGCGCCTTATGGTGAAAAATCGGCTGCAACTGTTACCAGCTTGTCAACGCAGGTTGTTGAACAGTTACGGGCCCACGCTGTTAAAGCAATTGTGATTGCCTGTAATACGGCTACTTCGGCAGCGAAACCGGCGCTGGTGGTTGCTTATCCAGAATTGCCAATTTTGGGGATTGAACCAGCCTTAAAAGAAGCCGTCGATGCTGGTAAAAAGCACATTTTGGTCATGGCGACGCCGCTAACGCTTAGCCGGCCAAAGTATTTGGCACAACGCAATCGTTTTAGTGACCGAGCCATGATTCAGTCCTTGCCTTGTCCAGGACTAGCCGATTTAATCGAGGGCGGTGAAGCCCAACTACCAGCTATTCGTAAGCTTTTAACGACTTTGCTTACACCGGTAAGTGATCAGCCGATTGATGGGGTTGTGCTGGGATGTACGCACTATCCGTTCATTGAAGGTCTAATTCGTGAAAAATTTGCCCCGGCAACGACTTTTTATGACGGTTATCGTGGGATTGCTGCAAATTTGAAACAGACGCTACAACAGGCTGATCTGTTACGACCAGATCGCCACCAACAAACGGTCACCTTTTTAAGTAGTCGAGACACACCGGCGGAAATTGCCTTGTACCAACATTTGTATGCGCACGGTATTGATCTAGCATAGGCTGTTTTCTTAACAAAGTCCTAAGCTTCAATTGCTGTGACTAGTTAAATTTACCAGAGTAGCCTATATTATTAACTAACTTATGATTTAGGAGTCTGATTGCATGGGGAAGCAACAAAAATCAGTCATGATGACCTACCACCTGGTAGTCACTGGTTTGACACTGTGGTCGGTGGTAAATGTCTTGTTGATGATATTTCACATCGGTGACTGGCAGACCGAGATGCGAATCGCAAATGTTTTGCTAGCGTTATTTGCCGTCGATTATTTTATCCGTTTAGCAATGGCGAAAGATCGTAAGGCTTTCTTGATTCACGCGGCGTTTGATTTAATGGGAATCATCCCAATGCATCCGGTTTTCGCGCTTTTCCGTTTGGGACGGTTGGCACGGATGATTCAATACCACCATCTTTTTTGGCGGTTCGGGATTGATGGCAAATGGACGCATGATTTTCACCGCTTTGTTTATAGTACGGGATTTATTTATTTGTTTTCAATCAGCATTGCCATCATTGTTTTGAGCGCCTTGTTATTCTCAGTGTTTGAACATCAAAGTTTATCGAATTCATTATGGTGGGCGGTGACCACCGCGACAACGGTCGGGTATGGCGATGAAACGCCGCACACGCCAGTTGGTAAAATTATCGCCGCAGCACTGATGTTTGGCGGCATTGGCTTTATTGGGTTGCTGACGAGTACGATTACGGACTTCTTTACGACCCAAACTAGCCAAGCAATAAGTCATGAAACGCAGAAAGAACAGCCGGATCTGACGTTGCTGCTGACCAAAATTGATCGTTTAACGAAGCAAGTGGATCAGTTGCAAGCAGAGGTTAAACGGCAAAATGACAGCAGGCATTCATCAAAATAATGTCGGTGTTTGTCAGTCTTCCAAATAAAACTTGGTTGTATGTATTTTCAGTCAATTACGCTAAAGTTAGGCTTAAAAGCAGTCACTAAGGGGCGAGGGATATGAAAAGTCATCAACAAGTTTTGGTCTGGTTAACCGGGTTAAGGGCGAATGGTCGCAAGTGGCGTTGGCTGATTGTTTTGACAATGAGCGTATTGTTCAGCTTTGGTCAGTTTGGCTGGCAGGTACAGGCCAGTACGACGCCGGTTATGACCCAGCCACATTCGGTTAAAGCGGAACTATTTGATAGCCGGACTGGCGCCATGTTGTCACTAGCAACCACTCATGATGGTCATGCCAATCAGATTAATCAGTTGAGCTTAGTGTTACTGGTTTCAAGTGGGGTTATTGGCAGCTACTGCTGGTACCGTGCTAAACATTTACAAAAATAAAAAAAGGCGGTTGGGATTAGTTTCCCAGCCGCCTTAATTGGTATTAGAGTTATTCTGCAAGGTCAAAATATTGATTAAGATACCTAGCAACGCCGTTTTGGTCGTTGTCGTAAGGTGTGATGTCGTCCGCCGCCGCTTTAATTGCGGCGGTACCATTGGCCATGGCAACTCCCAAACCGGCATATTGAAGCATTTCTAAGTCGTTATGTTCGTCACCAAAGGCAATGATATTGTTACGCGAGATGTGAAAATAATCTGCTAAGTAGGCCATCCCCTTGGCTTTATGGACACCTTTTGAGGTGACTTCTAAAATAGCGTTTGGTCCGCCCCAGACGCCAACGTCCACTGAATCGCCAAAGTGGTCATTGATCCAATTGATAATGGCAGAACGCTTATCTAATTGCACTAATAACACTAATGAGTTTGGGTTACGGGTTAGTGTTTCTGGCGTTAGTCGGGGACTGTTGGCGATTTGCGGAAAGAATTTCCCAGCAATTAAGTCCTGACCAGCAGTCATGGTACTATTTTTATTTTCGGCAATAATCTCATTGATTCCCAATTGCTCGCGGTATTTGACAAGTGCCAATACGATGGCTTTATTGAGGGTGAACTGGTATTCCGATGACCAGTTTTGATGGGGTAAATGCCCCAGTGAGCCATTGAAATTAATCATGGGACTCTGTAACTGCAAATCATCATAGATCGCCTGAGAGCCCTGATAAGAGCGACCGGTGATGATACTAACAATGTGCCCAGCAGCTTGCAGACGTTGCATAGTTTGGATGGTTGGGTCATTTAACTTAGAATCGGCATTCAAAGTGGTACCGTCTAAATCTAAAGCAATTAATTTACGCGTCATTGCAAAAAGTCACCTCAGTTTTCAGAATTAGCTTAAGTGCATTTAATTTAGCATATTTTCTGAAAGAAAGCGAATTCTGATGCTGGCCGTGTTACTAAAATGTGTTAATCTAGTTGAGGAAGAATTTCGTTATAGGAGGAATTTGGGTTGAACCTACCAGCAGAATTTATCACTAAATATCAAAAATTATTGGGTGACACCGCACCGGCTTTTTTTGCCGCATTTGATGAGCCAGTGGAAAAAGGGTTCCGGGTCAATCCGATGAAACCAGTCACCCCCGCCATGAAAGCCAAGATGACGATGCCAATTTCTTATAGTCCAATTGGCTACTATGGCAAAGTTAATGGTAACGCCCTCGAGCATCTGGCCGGGGCGGTCTACAGTCAGGAACCAAGCGCCATGACTGTGGGTGAAGTGGCCAAGCCAGCACTTAACGAGCGCGTGCTAGACTTGTGTGCAGCCCCTGGTGGGAAAACGACGCATTTGTTGAGCTATTTGCAACAGACTGGCCTATTAGTCACGAATGAAATTAATCCCAAGCGAGTCACTGCGCTCGGTGATAACGTTGAGCGGTATGGTGCCCGGAATACGGTCATTACGAATGAAACGCCGGCCCACTTGTCCAAAGCACTACCAGGTTTTTTTGACCGCATTTTAGTTGACGCCCCCTGTTCTGGTGAAGGGATGTTTCGTAAGGACCCTGATGCCATGCAATATTGGACACCGGCGTACCCAGCTGAATGTGCGACTCGGCAACGTGAAATTTTGATGGAAACAGTCAAAATGTTACGGCCGGGCGGACATTTGATCTACTCAACTTGTACCTTTGCACCCGAAGAAGACGAGCAGATAATTGCTTGGTTACTACAAACTTATCCTGAATTTGAGCTTGAGCCCATTGAAAAGGTGGCTGGCATGGTTGACGCAAAGCCAGAATGGGCCGACGGCAATCCAGAGTTAGCAAAGGCGGCACGACTATTTCCACATTTAATGCGCGGTGAAGGTCACTTCATTGCCAAATTAGTCTATCGTGGTTCAGTTGAGCCGAAGGAACCGCGACTCGTTCGTGATGAGTTGAAGCCGGAACAACGCCAATTATGGGAGCGGTATGCCAAGCAGGCAAATTTAACCGATTTACCTGCTTGGGCGTTGCAGGCGCATGGCGACCAACTATATGGTGTGCCAGCAATGATGCCAGTCACGCGGCACCTTAAAATTTTCCGCGCTGGGATTCAATTGGGCACATTTAAAAAGAATCGTTTTGAACCAAGTTACGCCTTGGCACTAGCCAGTGCCGATTTAGCTTTGCCATCTTTGGCAATCGATCATCAGCAATGGGAGCATTACGTGCACGGGGAGACTTTCCAGTTGGCAACTACTGGAAAGTCTGGTTTTACGGTGCTGACTTGTGCCGGATTACCAGTTGGCTTTGGCAAGGTCGTTGGTCGGACTGTGAAAAATTTCTTTCCAAAAGGGTTGCGTTTCTTAGCAACTGACGAAAATACACAATTGTAAGTAGTAAAAATAAGCATGTTTAAGCCAGCCTTCAAGCCTAAACACGCTTATTTGTGGTTGTCTTAGCCCGTTGGACCTCAATACAATCAACACAATATGGTACGGCGTTATGGTTTAAGAATGCGTTGATTTCGGTCAGACCATGTGGTGGAATTTCCAACAAGAAGTAAGCCTTATCCCATTTTTGGAGTACTTTACCACAGTTTTGGCAGATTAACATTAGCGATACCTCCCAATCGTTTATGATTATTATGAACGTCGGCTGTGCAATTGGGATCAGCTTGCGCTTGGTTAGGATAATGACCAAATTGGATAGGTGCAAGCTAATTTTCTAAAATTTGGTTATAAGTTGGTAAAAATTGTTCTGAATGATGTCATTACTGGTATGCTAAATTTCGTTAGGTTTATTTATCAAGAGAAAGCGAGCAAGGGTGAATGTTGAACAGAAATGGACGGCTTGCACTGGGCATTGCCGGTTTGATTGAAATAATATTGCTCTTTGGGCGTTGGTCGCTAGTTTTAACGATTTTGTATACAATTGGATTGACTGCAGTGATTGTTTGGCTCAATCAAAAACAGCGTCAACATCATGACGACCATCAATAATAATGGCAGCTGATGGGAGACTGCTAGCGTGGACAAATGACATTTAGTCAGTTAGCAATGAATTTGAGATTACAGTTGAACCCAGATTAGCAGCAATTTGTTCAAAATAGGTTGTTGTGTCTGTCGCCAATCGTAGTTAGTAAAAAATAAAGTGCCGACCCAATGATCAATTGAGTTAGCACTTTTTGTATTAGACAAGTGTTTGTTGATAGGCGATTAATTGTGGTGAGTAGATTAATTTATCGGTCATTTTAGCCAAATCTGAAATCTTCCTGGCACCGACTAACGCCATTAGTAACCGTAATTGGTATTGCCAACTATTTAGCATGGCGATGACTTCTTCGTCACTGTGGTGTAAGAGGGCGTGCAAAATCACGCCAGCCACACCCACAGCATCTGCACCTAGCATTAAGGCTTTGAGAACGTCCAACGGTTGGCGAATACCACCGGCAGCGAAGATTGTTAAGTCAGCTGGATGGTTTTGAACGGCAAGCAGTGATTCAACGGTGGATAGGCCAAATGAACTCAGGTAACTCATTTCCTGTAGCGGACGCCGCCGATTTTCAATGTCGGCGAAATTGGTACCACCATGGCCACCTAGATCCAAATAGCGGACACCCGCAGCGTATAGTTGTTGCATGGTTGGTCTGGAAATCCCAAAACCAACTTCCTTAACAATGACAGGGCGGTCTAATTTTGCAACTAGTTGTTGAATATTATCGCGCCAGTGAAAATCTCGATCACCCTCTGGCATGACGATTTCTTGTACGGCATTCAGATGCACTTCCAGCGCGTCAGCCGCTAGCATGTCAATTGCGGCCTGAGCATCCTTTAACGAATGGCTCGCGCTCAAATTGCCAAAAACGAGGCCATCGGGATTATGAGTCCGCACAGTACTAAAGGTTTCAGCCAGTTTTTCATCCTTCAGGGCGACACTTTGAGAACCAGTTGCTATGGGCAATTTGCAGGCTGCTGCTATCTTTCCGAGCCGGGTATTCAACTTGCCAGTTTGGCTCGAGCCACCAGTCATGGCCTCAATATATAGCGGTGATGACCAGTGCCAAGGCCCAATCGTGGTAGCGGTGGAAATTTCAGCGACTGTGGTCTCAGGCAAGGCATCATGACGAATCCGAACTTGGTCAAAGTCACTGGAATCAGTCGCATGGAAGTACTTCTCTGCAAGTGAAACGTGTTCGTCTTTCCGATGAGATTGTTTATTTTGTGGCATGCTGCCACCTCCAATAGCCTTGATTTTGGTAAAACGCGTGCGACAACTTAGGCTGTCACACGCGTTTATTTGATATTACGCAACGGGGTTATCAGCAACAGTATGAACGCTAAGATTCAAGCGCTCAATGCCTTCACTGGCCCAGTCTTTTAAGAGTTGTTGTGGATTGACGCTACGATCGATTAACACGATGCCACAATCGCCACCGCCAGCACCGGAAGTTTTCGCAGCGGCGCCAGCATTTTCAGCGATGGTAATCATTTTTTTCAAAATTGGGGTCTCAATCGTCACGTGACTAAAGTCGCCAAGTGTCTGCAATAAGGTTCGATTTTGTCGCAATTCAGTTTGAATGGTTGATAAGTTACCAGCTTCAAAGCCAGCAATCATCCGTTTTAAACAAGCTTTACTTGCTTGTAAAAAAGTCTGGTATTCACCACGTTGTTTCGCCTTGACTAGCGCAACTTTGTCCACTAAGTGTGAAGTGGAGGCGGGTGAACCGGTCCAACCGATCATCAAACGTAAATCGTGAGGCGGCGTTAACAAGTCGATTTTTAAATCTGGCCAATCCATTGCTAGTAAATCGGTGAGTCGTGACGTCTGGAGCCGTGTCTGGAGCCAGTCGCGGTCAAATGAATGATAAGCGATCCAACCTCCATAAACGCTGGCCGCAATGTCACCTAGTGAACCGTTACCTTGCACGGACAGGTGGGCGATGGCGGCTAGTTTGAATAATTTAGGCTTATCCATTGGTAGTTTGTAAAATTGACAGAGTGCCTTGACCGTTGCGACGGTGACGGCTGCAGAAGACCCCAGACCGTACTTTTTGCCGTCGGCGCTATCAAGTTCACTGTTAATACCAAGATGGTATACACCTAAGTTGCGGCCGAGTTCATGCGCATAATTTTCAGTTAAGCTAATGGCGGAAAGGATGTAATGAAATGGGTTGTCTCGATTGTCAAACACCATCTCATCTCCCTGACGACGCCAGAAGATTGAATTTTCTTGATACTGTTTTGAAACGATACTACCGTAAGTATCGCTTGGTGAAATCGTCGCCGTTACAAATTGGTTCAACGCCACGATAATGGCTGGAAAGCCATACTCAACGACTGCGTATTCCCCCGCAATGTAAAGTTTTCCAGGTGCTTTCACCGTAATCATGCCATCATGTCCTTTCATGGTAAAGCGGCAAACCACTTACCAGTCGATATAATCATTTAAAGTTAAGCTTCAGAAATCGAAATACCGGGTCCGGGCTGTGCCACGATTAATTGATCCGCCGCAAAGTGTTGGGACAATGCCCCAGTAATGGCAGCAGTGTCAGCACTTGCGCAAATAATTTTCACGTTAGGACCCGCATCCAAAGTATAATAACAGTTAATCCCATGGGCACGCAAGTCCTGCACCGCATTAATTGCGGTTAGGGTGTCCGCGGTAAAATAATTGAAGGCTGGTTGAGCACTTAAATTAAGCGCATGCATGCGCATCGCATTCGTTTCAGCGATTTGGCCCACACTTGTTAGATCATGATTGGCAATAGCTGTGCGCATCGCGACTAAATCAGCATTAGCCGTTTTGACCCAAGCCGGGTAGTAGGGTGACGTATCCACGACACGCTGCATACCAGCTGTGGAACTGATGGGCTTTTTGCTGGCTTGAAGTACGACCGCAATCATTTGAATGTCCCAATCTACGGGATCTTGGATGGGTTCAGCATAAGAACTAATGTCATCATGTCCAGCATGCCATTCAACGAAGCCACCAAAAATCGAACGCGTCGCCGAACCAGACCCGCGGCGTGCAAGGCGACTTAAGTCAGTCAAAGATAGGTCTAGCCCGGCTGCCCGACTACCGGCAGCGGCCAAAGCCGCAAAACCGGAAGCCGAGGAGGCCAGACCAGCTGAAGTTGGCACATGATTGCTAGTTTTGACACTGGCACGCGCAGTTTCACCACTTTTAGTCCGAACAAGATCTAAAAAGTGACTGATTCGGGTAGCCTGCTTGGGCGTCAAGTGTTGACCATTGAAGTCGACCTGATCTTCATTGAGACTAGCATCAAAGGTGACACTCGTTTTAGTATAGAAATGGTCTAAGGTTAACGAGATGCTCCCATTTTGTGGCAACATCAATTGTGCGTCTTTTTTACCCCAGTATTTAACGAGGGCAATATTTGTATGTGCTTTAGCGATAATCGTTTTTGACATGGTTCCTCCAAAGTTAATCCGTAGGGCTGAGTGGCTCGACCCAGGTCGCGGTCGCTCCTGCAGCCGAAAGCTTTTGCGATAGTGTGTTGGCAATGGTTTCTTCTGGCGCAACGGCAATCATACAACCGCCTTGACCACTGCCGGTCAGCTTCGCCGCAATCGCGCCATTTTGGCGGGCGACTGCGAGTAGTTGTTCTAAGGCTGGGTGACTGACACCGAGTGAACGTAAATCATCTTGAGCGCCATTTAAAGCGGTTGCCAGCGCGGTCAGCTGTCCATCGGCTAACGCAGCTCGGGTCTGCCGAGTCAGGCGACCCAGATCATCGATGCGTGTTTGAATCGTTTCACCTTCAACCATCAATAAATTACGGACGGTTGCGACAGCGACCTTGGTTTGACTCTTGATACCGGTATCCGCGATAACGAGGTAACCTGGCAACTTAACTGGGATCGTATAATTTTCGCGACCTTTAATGAACCAGACAGGCGCCTTGGCACTAGTGGTTGCGACATCTAGGCCACTGGGCTGACCATGGGTGTAACTTTCTGCGATATTGGCGGTCTTAAGTAAGACTTGATGGGGCAATGGTTGTTCAAAGAAATCATAAAAAGCCCGCGTGACGGCCACCGCCGCTGCGGCAGAAGAGCCCATCCCACGTTCAGAGGGAATGTCACTGGTAATGTGAATGTCAAAGCCTTGATCTGGTGCGTCAAAACGAGTGAGTAGTGTCTTGATTAAGGCTTGGATACCGCCTAAGTTAGCGCTCATCGTATTGAAATCACCATTAAAGTAACGGCTTTTGACGGTTTGGTCACCATCGCTTTGGCGATGAATGACGGCTTGCATTTGGATCGTTGAAATTGGGAGCGCAATTGCGGGTTGACCATAAACCACGCCGTGCTCGCCAATTAGAATAATTTTGGCATGACTAGTGCCGGTAGCTAGATTTTTCAATCGTGTCGCTGCCTTTCTAAATGGAATAATAATAGGATAATAATACCGTATAATTGCGGCTTTTGCCATGTTTCTACGTGGCTGACTCACGATTCAAGTCACTTTATGTCAAACTGGGTGAATTTAGTGATGAGTCAGAGGAACAGAAACGGGGCTATTTTTGAGTTGAGGCTGGTAGGCAAGCCTGCTTTCCTGTGATAAAATTAAAAAATAATAAAAGATTAGTGGTAATTTGCTGAAATTTACTGACTCGTTGCCATTGAGAACGAAATTGGGCGACTTTTCTGGCGGTACCTCAATGGTTACAACCGGTTCTCACGGTTATTGCTAGGTTGATTTAGGCGCCGAATTTTGTTGGCCCATTCGATTGGCCTTGTGTGCGTAATTGTTGGGAGCGCTATGCTATAATTTAAGTCGAATCTAAAAAACGGTAGTGGTCCTATTTTGAACTGCTGTTTTAAATCTTAATCACTGATTTGGGGCAATAACCATGAAACCAAACACGACCTACGCCGTTGTGGACATTGAAACCACCGGTACTAGTGTTAAGGATGGCGATCGTATCATCCAGATTGGCTGTGCGTTCGTTAAAAACAATAAAATAATTAATCGATTCGCCGCGGATGTGAATCCGTTGACGATCGTGCCACCCGTCATTGAAAATTTGACGGGGATTAGTAATGCACGAGTTCGTAAAGCACCACCATTTGATGACTTAGCAGGGACGATCTACAGTCTCTTACAAGGCACTGTTTTTGTGGCACATAATGTTAATTTTGACTTACCGTTCATCAATGCGGAACTCCAACGTGTGGGCTATCCAGAACTGCCGATTCAAGCGGTGGATACGGTCTCGTTGAGTCAGATTTTACTACCAACGGCGCCAAGTTTTCGACTTCGTGACTTGAGCAGTCTTCTGAACATTGAACACGATCATCCGCATGCTGCGGATAGTGACGCGGTTGCGACAGCGCATTTGTTCATTTTCCTGCAAAAACGTTTGGCACACTTACCATTGATTACGTTGCAGCAGATGGTGCAATTAACACCAGAACTACCACGTGAAACGGCGGAACTGTTTGCCTATGCCTTGCAACAAGGTAGGAAACAGCCAGGACGGTTACCAAAAGAGTTGATGATTCGCAATGGTTTAGCTTTGCGGAAGAAGTCTATCCCGCAGCAGGCAGTTGGTCGACAAAAGCAACGTTATCCACTGACCAAAGCCCAAAAGATGCAGTTATTTGGGGAAGATCTGACATATCGGCCACAACAGGCCCGGATGATGAACCAAATTTATAGGCATTATACGCAAGCCACAACTGCAATTGAGCCGTTGATGATTGAAGCCCCCACTGGGACCGGGAAAACGCTTGGCTATTTATTACCGTTAGCTTATTTAGCACAGGAAGATCGCCAAGTCATTGTCAGTACTGCTACCACTGTCTTGCAAACACAGTTGCTGGATCAGGGGGTCCAGTTACTGAATACCTTATTACCAGAGCCAGTAACGGCCGTGGTCATTAAAGGTAATCAACATTACGTTGACTTGGATCGGTTTGCGCGCGGGTTGGCCTTGCATGAACATTCCAAGCAAACCCAGCTCTTAAAATTACGGGTGTTAGTTTGGTTGACCACCACGACGACGGGAGACTTGGATGAGTTGCACCTCACGACTTATCAAGCACCTTACTTTAGTGAAATCGCGCATCATGGTGTGGCGTCATTGAAAGCCGACGACCCATTCTTTAAAGATGACTTTCTGCGCTTTCGCGATCAGTTGACGGCGCAAGCAACGTTTATCATTACTAATCACGCCTACTTGATTCAACATGTGGCCCAATTAGGCAGTCGCCAACAGCAGCCATTGCTTGTTCTTGACGAAGCACAGCATTTAGCTGATGGTGTCTTACATGAGTCACGGCAACGTTTTGACTTTAATCATTACATGGCGGCGTGCCACAGTTTGACCAGCCGAATCGATCAAGATCACGGTTTGAACTTGCGGGCACTTTTTGCGGAACAACCGCAAGCCGATTATCGCTTAAAATTATTAGATAATTCATTAAATGATACTGATTTACATTTTCAGCAGCTGCAAGCAGCTCTGGCGCGGACCTTTGTGCCACACCAAAAGGGCGGCAGTCAACCTATTGAAATTGCGATTACCACGGAAGAGATCACGAGCTTTTTTGCTGAAAATAACGGCCTGGTGCGCCAATTGCAGACTGCCATTGAAAATTGCTTTTTACAATTTAAACAATTGAATGAGCAATATCAACATGATCAGGCCGAAGTCTTACCACCAGAACAACATGTGTTGGATGACTT
The DNA here is from genome assembly GCF_005405005.1 of Lactiplantibacillus daoliensis. GTDB lineage: Bacteria > Bacillota > Bacilli > Lactobacillales > Lactobacillaceae > Lactiplantibacillus > Lactiplantibacillus daoliensis. Next base: position 230,484 of record NZ_BJDH01000005.1, read on the forward strand.
TTTCAATCGAATGCAACAGTTGCGTCAAGCCTACGACTTACTCCAGACCTGGTTGATTCCAGCTACTCGGGAACAACGGGTGTTCTGGCTCAGTCTCAATCAGTGGCACGATCGTGGTAGTTTGACACTATCCGGTAGCTTGATTGAGACGAAGGGGTACTTTGCGTCACAATTGTATCCTTACTTTGCAGCCCCATTATTCACCGGGGCTACGCTGTTTGCCACTGGAAAGTCTCAGTATGTTTACAGTCAATTGGATTTGGATCCACAGATGACGGTGCATCATCGCTTATCAACACCATTTGATCTGGCCAAGCAGTCTCGTTTGCTGATTGCGACGGATGCAACTGCTGCCGAAGAGCCGAGTGGCAAGCAACGAGTGGCTTATTTGACCCGTGCCATTCACGACATCGTCACGGCAGCACCTAAACAGACGTTGATCTTGTTTAATTCCTTAAACCTGATTGAGGCTGTCTTTTATAGCTTGCACCAAACGGGCCTCAGTGCTGACCGTGAATTGCTCGCGCAAGGTGTAAATGGGAGTCGAGAGAAGTTGCTACGGCGATTTGTCCAGGGCAATCAAGCCATTTTGCTGGGGGCGGCCAGTTTCTGGGAAGGGATTGACTTACCACAGGAACAATTGGAACTTTTGATCGTGACTCAGTTGCCATTTGACTCTCCGGACCAAACGACGACGAAAGCGCGCTATCAACAGTTGCGGCAGGCCAAGCTCAATCCGTTTTATAATGAAGCTTTGCCAAAGGCGGCCTTAAAACTACGTCAGGGACTTGGCCGACTAATTCGAACGGATCAGGATACGGGCGCGGCGGTTATTTTGGATGATCGGCTTGTCACGAAACGTTACGGTCAGACAATTTTGAAGGCCTTGCCTAAGTCGATGCCACCAGTGAATGGTTCCGTGGCAGAAATTGCGACGGAATTACAAAAGTTTTTCCAAAAGTCTGAATGAAAGCGTTCCGGACTGAATGGAATTTGCTATAATGGGGCTATTGTTTTTTTGAAAGGATCGGTAAAAAAATATGAGAGTGCAACGCAGACGGCGACCAGAACGCTTGATTATGATTATTTTAATCGTTATTTTAGCGGTCATTGTTGCAGCCTATGGAACCTTATGGGTTGCGCAGCGACCAATGCATACCGCACAGAAGAATGCTTATAGTCTCGCCACGAGCAAAGCCAAGTTGAAGACAACCACAGCTTTTTCTCAGTATAACGGGACCGAGAGTTACTACGTGGTAACTGGAACCTCAAGCAAAAATGTTCCCGTCTATGCTTTAATCAATACGAACAAATCGCATCAAACGACGGTAGTCAAACAATCCGCTGGGATCACGCGGACGAAGGCCTTGAAGACGGTCTGGGCCAAACGGAATCCTCGGAAAGTTATCAAAGCCACGTTAGGCAAATATGATGGCGAGGTTGTTTGGGAAATCACTTATTTAAATCAGAAAAAAGCGCTCTGTTATGAAGTTTTACAATACTCGAACGGCAGCCAGTTAAAATCAATTATTAATATTTAAGCTATAAAAAGGAGCTCGGTTGTACATGGAATTATCGCGTAAAGTTATGCAGATTCAGCCATCCGCGACGTTAAAGATTAGCGCGCAGGCCAAACAAATGATTGCTGATGGCGTTGATGTGATTAATCTAGGCATCGGTGAACCAGATTTTCAAACCCCCGAAAACATCAAACAAGCGGCGATTGAGAGCATTAATAACGGGAAATCTAGTTTTTATACACCAGCAACCGGCTTACCAGCATTAAAAAAGGCCATTAGCCAACGAATTGAAGTGGATCATGGTTATCATTTTGATCCTAGTCAAATTGTGGTTACCGATGGGGCCAAAATGGCGTTATTTACCTTATTCCAAGTCATTTTAAATCCAGAAGATGAGGTGCTCTTACCGGTACCTTATTGGGTAAGCTACTCTGAACAAGTTAAATTGGCGAGTGGTGTGCCGGTTGAAGTCGGGACTGACCGTCAGTTACGTTTTACCGTGGCTGATTTGGAAGCACAACGAACACCAAAGACGAAAGCGCTGGTCTTAAATTCACCACAGAATCCTTCAGGCTTGGTATTTAGCCGCGCAGAATTGACCGCGATCGTTAATTGGGCAGTCCAACATGATATTTTGATTGTGGCGGATGAAATTTACGAGAAGCTGTTGTACAACGGTAATCATTTCACGTCAGTTTTGGAACTTGGCGATGATAACATGTCACATGTCGTTCTGATTAATGGGGTTTCGAAGGCCTATTCAATGACTGGTTGGCGAATTGGTTATGCGGCTGGTCCTAAGGAAATTATGGCTGAGATGGGAGTTGTACTAGGTCATGCGGCCAGTAACCCTGCGGCGGTCTCACAGTATGCGGCGATTGAAGCCTTTAGTGGTGACCAAAGTTCTGTTGAAACCATGCGACAAGGCTTTGAACAACGTTTGAACGAACTATATCCGTTGATTGCCAACTTACCTGGTTTTAAATTGCCTGGTGGCAAACCAGCTGGGGCGTTCTATCTCTTCCCAGACGTGACTGAAACGTTACGGTTAACTGGCTACGCGGATGCACCAGCGTTCGTCACTGCAGTCTTGAATGAAGCTCACGTGGGATTAGTTCCCGGTGAAGCATTCGGGTTACCAGGCCACATTCGGATTAGTTATGCCACGGATATGGTTTCATTGCGGAAAGCTTATCAACGGCTTCAGCAGTTTATTGAACACAAAATGGCGCAGCAACCAGCACCAAAATTGTAAAATATGAGTGACTAGAAAGGGAGTGCGCCCAAGCGGTGCACTCCCTTGGTTTAGCATTGGAGGATCACATGGACCAATTAACAGCAGCATTAATCAATGGTGGTCAAACGACCATTGCGAACGTTTTGTTACAACATTATCGAGAAGTTGGACTGACTAACGCAGAACTACTCGTTTATTTACAATTTAAACGACTCATGGATCAGGGCGAAGTCTTTCCAGATGCCAATCAGGTCGCACAGAGTCTAGGTGAGACGAGCAATACTGTCTTTCAACACCTGCATGAAATGTTAGCAAAAAAGTTACTGACGATTGAATCAGTAACCGCTGCCGATCAAAAAATTCATGATCGCTATAATTTTGATGGGCTCTATGAAAAATTAGCGTTAGCAATAAAAAAGTCCGCGCACAAAGAAGTTGAGCCTGCAGTTGCTGATCAGGAAAACTCGCGGCAAAAGGTATTTAAATCAATTGAGACTGAATTTGGGCGGGCATTATCACCGATGGAAATGGAAAGTATCAGCAAATGGTTTGACGAAGATCATTATGCCCCAGAAATCATTGCCTTAGCGTTACGTGAAGCAGTCTTACGTCAGGTCTACAATCTGACGTATATGGATCGTATTCTGCTGAACTGGCATAAACGCAATTTAACCACGGCGGCGCAAGTCGAGGCGGATAAACAGCGCGGAATTGAAAATCGTCTGAATTCGGCTCCTAAACCCCAACGGCAAACTGGCGCGAATGCCGGGCCTAAGATTCCATTATTTAAACTTGGTGAAGATCAGTCTAAATAGATTGATTGGATGGTATTTAGCTTTAAAACTAAAGGCTACAGGTAAAAATTGCCTGGCTGCGCTACTATTGTCAACCATTAGGTGATGAAAACTAGTTGAATACTGCCGTTTCCGGTTGTTGCTGATAACATGCGGACGAGGGACCGGCTCAAGCCTTAGGAACGCCTTGAACCTCGCCCGGAAGCTTTGCAAAAAACGCAAATCTCCCGAACTGTACGTGGTGTAAGGCCGGCAAAAAGCGCCGGTCAAACGCCACCTGCACGTCCGATGCTATCAGCAACAACCTCCAATTAATTAGTGGCTTTGAAGTTATTGACGCTTAGCGGCGCAATTCAAAGACGTGTTCTGTCGGCTTGGAATTGAGGCGTCAGGTCGTACTTTGACTGGGACCGTCGCCCACGGCACACCGATTTTGACTGACGGCCCGCTGAATTTAGACAAGCCTACTTTAGATGTGACGGTTACTGATACTTTCAATCTTTAGCTGTGAAAATTAAAAATCGCTCAAATCGCAAATAACTGCGATTTGAGCGATTTTTGTTAGCCTAAGACTACTGATTTTGATTGTTGTCAGCGGGCTGCTCAGTTGAACTAGAAGCGGCTGGGGCTGAAGATTCACTCGAACTGCTAGATTCTGAGCTACTTGAAGATGATTCCGAACTAGAACTCGACGAAGATGAGTCAGAACTGGATGAGTCTGACGATGAACTCGACGAGTCACTAGATGATGAACTTGAAGAACTAGCGGAATCACTAGATGATGAACTAGAAGCGGCTGAAGTCCCAGAGTTTGCTTCTGATGCTGAGAAGATGTGACCGACAACATACAACTCTTCGATCCCGTTTTTCTTAACAGTCCCAACTGAACTTGGTTTAGTCCAATCAGAATTTGGTGAATGTTCTTGCAGATAAGTCATCATTTCACGGTAAATAACTTGCGAAATCTTAGAAGTCGAGGAGTCGATATACCCATCGGCTTCACCAGGCTTGTCATAACCAGTCCAAACTGCGACTGAGTAATTCTTAGTATAACCAGCCATCCAGGAATCAATTTCTGCATTCGCTGGTTTGTTGGCATCCTTGGGATAATTATCTGTCCCAGTTTTACCAGCTTGATAGACACCACTGATTTTGGCGGTCTGAGCGGTCCCAGTCGAACTGTTAATGACGTCTTTTAACATGTCGGTAACCATATAAGCAGTTGATTTCTTCATGACCCGTTTGCCATTACTGCTATAGTTAGTGGTCCGGTTATCCTGAGTGACTATCTTGTTAATATAGTACGGCTTGTGGTATGTCCCACCATTCGCAAACGCGGCATAAGCGCCAGCTACTTGCAATGAAGAAACGTTGGCACCAATTGCATATGCATAAGGAATTGTGCCGGTGAAGCCCATTCCGAGGTCGTTGGCAAAGGCGGCTGCTTTTGCCCGACCGACTTGTTGTAAGGTTTTAACCGCCGGAATATTCCGCGATTGGACCAGTGCTTGACGCATAGTCATGTTGCCAAGCGTATTGTTATCAAAGTCATGAACTTCTGTATTCGAACCAGGATATTTATACTTTGTATCGGCGACGGTCTTATAAGTTGGCCAACTCTTGTACTCAATTGCTGGACCGTAATCTAAGATTGGTTTCATTGTGGAAGCATTTGAGCGATCTTGTTGAACCGCGTGGTTGGTCCCAAAGGTGACGTTGTCATTTTTACGCGCGCCAACCATGGCAGAAACTTTACCCGTGTACGAATCGACAACGGAAACGCCTAATTGAAAGCGATTCTCGGCAGTGTCGTTCGGATAGGAAACGTACTTGTCAGTATTGGCGATGTCATACAAACGTTGTTGAGCGTTCGAATTCAAATTGGTGTAAACTTTCAAGCCATCTTTGTAGGGGTCATAACCCTTAGATTTCAAATCTGTGATGACTTCTTTCAAATAAGCATCAATCACCGTATGTTTCTGTTGGGCGATAATGCTGGTCCGTTCAGAGGTCGATGCTAGATCCGTTTTAACATCTTCGTTAATCGCATCAGTTTCTTGTTGCTTTGTAATGACTTTGTTATCATACATCGCTTGTAAGACCAAGTTTCGGCGGCTAGTCGCGTACTTTGGATATTGGATTGGATCATAGTAGGTTGGCGATTGTGGCATACCGGCTAGCAGAGCCACTTGACTGAGACTCAATTTGTCGAGTGACTTACCATAGTAGTAGTGTGACGCGGTACCCATGCCGTAAATCCCATTACCCATGTAAACTTTGTTGATATAGTATTCTAGGATTTGTGATTTACTAAAATGTTTTTCGACATTTAAGGCGAGCCAAGCTTCCTGTGCTTTGACCTTCAAGTTTCGATCTGAGTCTTTGGTTGAGAAGACGGAAAGCTTGACGAGTTGCATGGTTAAGGTACTCCCACCTTGCATTCCCAGCGAACTGCCTTTTAAGTTGCCTAAGGCCGCACCTAGGATCCGGTAATAATCGACCCCTTTGTGTTGATAGAAGCGACGGTCTTCAATTGAAACGACCGCACTTTTAAGCGCAGTGGGAATATGGTTTGAACTAACATAGTCCCGATTGCTAGCCCCCAAATTGGCGACTAATTTGTCATTTGCATCGTAAATTCGAGTGGCATTTTCACTCTTTAAATTACTCTCAGTAATTTTTGGCGAGCTTTGAGCGTAGTAAAAAAACAACCCAACGCCAGCTAAGCCGCCGATAACGATTAATGCAATGATGGTTAGAATGATACGGCGAAACCAATGTTTTTTCGGTGGTTTCGGTTGGGTTCGATTACGTGCGACCCGTGAATGTTGATCATTGTTACCTGCCATGATGTTCTCCTTTAACTAGGTGATAATTATCCCTCAATCAGTGGATCAATTGCATCCAAGTATGGAATGAGGGGATTGATGTGATAGTGTAGCTCGGTGGCTAATTTTTCAATATCCGTGAGTGGAATTGATTTTCGGCCACCGTCAGCTTGGTGATCCCAATAGTGGAAGAGGTCGGTCGCCGTCAATAAAAATAAGCGATTTAAGACCGCAAAACGAATGATCACAAAACAAATGCCATCTTGAGCCAGACACTTACGCATGTGTTCAATCTGATGCTCATGAAAGTTTTTGAGGGGAAAGGCAGTTTTACTCTTAGTTTCCTTGGCCTCAAAATCTAAATATCTCCCACGATAAACCCCGTTGTAGTCGGTTGTTGAAGCTTGTTGAAAATAGGCTTCACGAATGACTGCGGCACTACGGTTTGGATAATCAACCTTAACAATTTGAATCGGGATTGGCTTTTTATGAATAACTGCGATATCATTTTCCAAATAATAGGTATTGCTGCTATTGAGCTCTGCTTCTAAGCTCATTCCCCGATCACCGAAGTTAACGTTGGCAAACTTAGTGGACTTTGATTTAGAATGAGAGGGTTGGCGATATGCTTTGCCGTTTGGATAACGAATCGTCACATTATCAACCTCCTAATAATTTCATATTCTACCATTAACTAGCGTAATGTGAAATAACTGTGACGGTTTGAAGACCTAATAGATGGGAAAAAGGAGAAATTTTTGTGAGTCGATTATGGATGAGTGGTTATCGAAGTTATGAGTTAAGTGTTTTTAGTGACCAAGATGACAAATTAAAAGTGATTAAATATGCACTAACCCGTTATTTGACTGAACAAATTGAAGACGGGATGGACTGGCTAATTACGGGCGGTCAGCTTGGGGTGGAACAGTGGTGCGCTGAGGTTGGCTTGGACTTAAAAAAGACTTATCCCGAATTAAAAGTTGCCATGATGCTCCCATATGCTGAATTTGGCGGCCGTTGGAATGAAAACAATCAGGCTAAATTGCAAACGTTATTAGCACAAGTTGACTTTCACGCGGCAGTTAGTAAACAAACTTATGAAAATCCACAACAATTAAAAAATTATCAAGAATTCATGCTAACGCATACGGATGGGGCCGCTTTGGTGTATGATCCAGATAACCTCGGAAAACCGTCGTATGATTACGACATTATCCGGTCGTTTAATGAGGAACATCCGTACCCATTGACCGTCATTGATTTTGATTGGTTACAAGAAAGTGCCAATGAGTATGCAGAAAAACAGAATAATGGTTTTAATTTTGAATAAAGTCTGCTACAATGTTTTAAGTAATGCGGATGCCATCTTGGTGTCGCGCGAATAACAATGAGGTGTTTTTAAATATGGCTAAACGTAATTTTACTCCCAAAGACATCCTGCAAAAAGAATTCAAACCAAAGATGCGGGGTTATGATCCTGCTGATGTGGATGGTTTCTTGGACAATGTCATTAAGGACTATGAGTCATTTACTAAAGATAACCAACAACTTTCAGATGAAAACGAACGGTTGCGGGCCAAAGTCGACGAACTCACGAAGCAAGTCGCTGTTGGTGCAACCAGTCCATCTTCACAACCAACTAGTACGGTGACGAACATGGATATTCTGAAACGGTTATCTAACTTGGAACGCCACGTCTTTGGTGCCCAATTAGATAATAATCAAAACGAATCACATCGTCTATAAAAGTGATTCAATGTAAATTCTGGGTAATCGCGGTCGGCTTATGTCGGCTGAGGAAGGTCCATGCCCGCACAAGCTGCGATGCTTGTAGTGTTCGTGCTCGGTGAAAAAATAAGCTGGGGAACCGATTTTATCGGTTACGGCGGAAAAAACGGCTAAGGTGCAAGCTATGCCCGAGTATTCCTGAAAAGTGCCACAGTGACGATACTAAGTTGGAAACGACTAAGTTGGAACGCGGTAAACCCCTCGAGCGGGCAACCCAAACTACGGTAGGGGCGCTTCACATAAGTAAATGAACTAAATGTGGGGGGAGATCCTTGTGATCTCGAGATAGATGATTGCCGCCTAACTAACAGACACCTGTACTTTAGTTAGGTACAAAACATGGCCTACAGGAATTTACATTTAGACAGGAGACTAGGACAAAAGCTTGCTTTTGCCCTAGTTTTTTTATACGGAAAGTTTCCGAACCAGGAAATATGCTAAACTAGAGTGTGAAGGCCAGCGGGTTGGGTTCGAGCATTGCCTAGCTAAAGGTTAACTGCGGTGTTCGCAGTTGGCATTTAGCGTAGCAAGCGGAGTCCCCAGCTGGGCTGAGCACGTTTCGGAAGCAGCCAGGACAACCAGTCAAAAGAAAAACGACTGCCGGCCAGTAAAAAATACGATAAACTTTAATTAAGAACAACAATTCAGGAGGAACCTATGCAAGAATTTAGATTAATCGCAACATGTGCCAGTGGGATGGAAGCGTTAGTGGGTCGCGAATTACGTGATTTAGGCTACCAAACGCAAGTTGAAAACGGTCGGGTCCGTTTTAATGGCACAATTGAAGATATTTTACGCGCCAATATTTGGTTACGAACCGCTGATCGAATTAAAATTATTGTCGGTGAATTCAACGCCTATACTTTCGATGAACTGTTTGAAAAGACCTTGGCTTTACCTTGGGATCAATTGTTACCGATGGACGCAGAATTTCCGGTAGAAGGAAAATCTCGCAATTCGAAGTTGCATAGTGTGCCGGATGTCCAGTCAATCGTCAAAAAAGCGATTGTTAACCAGTTAGCCGCAACTTATCATCGTAATGGGCATTTACCCGAAACTGGGGCCTTGTTCCCATTAGAAGTCGCAATCAACAAGGATAAGGTCATGTTGACATTAGATACGACTGGGAGTAGTTTGTTCAAACGAGGTTACCGGCTTGAAAAAGGTGGCGCACCGTTGAAGGAAAATATGGCGGCTGCTTTGGTCATGTTAGCTAAATGGTATTCCGATAATCCATTTGTTGATCCAGTGTGTGGTTCTGGGACGATTCCAATTGAAGCCGCGTTATTAGCGCGTAACATTGCTCCCGGGATCAAGCGCGCCTTTGCCTGTGAAAAATGGGATTGGGTGCCAGCTGGTTTAAGTCAAGAATTACGTGATGATGCTAAGTCAAAGATCAACAATGATATTGAACTCGATATTAGCGGTTATGATATTGATGGTAAGATGATTGATATTGCGCGCTTGAATGCTCAAGAAGCCGGCGTCTTACATGACATTAACTTTAAACAGCTTGCCGTTAAAGACTTTACGACGGACAAGGTCAACGGTGTGATCATTGCCAACCCACCTTATGGGGAGCGGTTGAGTGATCGCGATACGGTTCGAATTTTGTATCGTCAGATGGGTCAAGTTTATGCCAAGTTACCTAGTTGGAGTAAGTACATTTTGACCAGTGATCTTGAGTTTGAAGATTATTTCGGTAAGAAAGCCACCAAACGTCGTAAGCTCTATAACGGGGCGTTACGGACGGATTACTTCCAGTATTGGGGCAAACGCATTCGCCCGGCACGGACTGAAGCTTAATTAATCAATAACTCAAAAAAGCTGTCACACAGAAATCAAGTTTAGGCTTGATGGCGTGTGACAGCTTTTTTTATGCTGGGCTAGTCCGTCAGATAGTAGTCGAAAAAGTTAGCGATTTTTATCATTAGTGGCACTTTAACTAAGTGTTTAGCTTGGTAACCGGTAATAAATGCGACTTGATCCGCATAAGGTTCGCCGTGAATACGGTCAAAGAAATCGCGTGACTGTGCATATGGAATTCGTTCATCTTCAGTGCCATGCCAGAATAAGACCGGTCGGTGGGCAATCGTCTGTGGTTGCAGGTTTAAATCATAGTGATCAATCCAGCTGGTTAAGTTTGCCATATCTGCCGGTAAATACCGGTGCCATTTGGCTGCAGATTCTCGAACTAGTTTTGCATACGCATTCAGATTAGGTGTCCCCATAATGATCGTGGCCGCCTTAATTTCGGGATGCTGAGTCAGTAATGCTCCGGTTGTCATGCCACCCATCGAATAGCCGCCAACGCCGATTTGGTGGTTTAAAATCAGTTGTCGTTGTTGATAAAAATCCAGAATTAAGTCAAATTCAGCCAAGTTTCCCTGAATACTGTTCCAAAATGTAAATGAAGGTAACGAACTAACTGGTTGTTGCCGTAGCCCATGATTCATCGCATCCGGCAGAATCACGCGAACCTTTTTTTGCGCAAGCTTGCGCGCTTGGGTTAGGACCAGTTCTTTTTCTGAACGCCAGCCATGATAAAAAACAACCAGCGGAGTAGCTTGGTTCCTAAGCTCGTCATTGACAACTTCTAGAATAGGCACGTCTTGTATTTTTCGCTGCAAAATTTCAACCATAATTATAATCTCGCTTTATTATTTTATAAGTTAACTGTGCCAGAAATTATGACAAATGACAACTGAAATGCTTATGTGACGGTCGTAATTGAACTTGGTGTGCGAATTTTTCTCCTAGAGTCCATTGTTAACCATTACGTAAGTATGCCATAATCTTTGTAGTATTTTTGTAGTGAAAACTTCTCGCAACGCCAGCTGCGGTTTGCTGGAAAGAATGAGCTAAGTGCCTAAAAAAACTAGTGTATTACTTGAAAAGTTAAAAAGCGAATTGACCGGAATTTTGGCGGATAATTTGGTTGGCATCTATCTCCATGGCTCCTATGTGTTAGGATCATACAACGAACAAGTGAGTGATTTGGATTATATTGTGGTCGTCATACAGCCGCTGAGCCCGACGGAGAAACTAGCCCTAATGACCAAGACACTTACTGATTTGTGGCCGTTGGCACCCGCGAAAGGGTTGGAATTCCATGTCTTATTATTGGCTGATTGCCAACAGTTTAGCTAACCGTTACCGTTTGACTTTCATTTTTCAAAAATGCATTATTCAGAATATTTGCAAGATCCACAGGGGTACATTAAGGCGATGACCGGCACAGATCCTGATCTCGCTGCACATTTGATGATTTTAACCAAAGCCGGTCAAGTCTTGACGGGGCTACCAATTGCAACGGGGCCACCAATTGCAGTGGTATTTGGACCGGTTCCTGCGGCAGATTATTGGCAGAGCATCTGTGCTGATGTGGCGAATGCCCCTCAGGAGATCGTTAAACAACCGATGTACACCATTTTAAATCTCTGCCAGGTACTTGCTTATCGACGTGATCGATTGATCTTATCAAAGGCTGAGGGTGGTCAATGGGGGTTGCGACATTTGCCAAGCCAATTTTATCCGTTGATCGAAGCGGCTTTAGAGGCGTATTGTGAGGCGTCAAGCGTGAAACTGGCTCGATACACCGATGAGGAATTGAGTGATTTTGCTGCTAGGTTATTGGCACAAATTGAGTTAATGTAAGCGTTTTAACTATCTGTTGTATAATACAATTATAAAAATCGACTGAATTCTTGGACTGCTTGTTACACCCAATTACACGGTAGGAGGTATTTTTTTAATGACACTAAGTGAAGTATTATTGGTGATTGATATGCAGAATGGTCTAAGCGATACGGTGGCTTTTGCCGAAGTTCTGAGACGAATTAACAACCGTCTGATTGCCTATCACCAAGCACAGCAACCGGTGATTTTTATGCAACACACGGATGACGAACTAGCTTATGGCAGTTGGGATTGGCAGTTGGCAACAGGGTTACAACGGCAACCGTCGGATCGTGTCATTTTGAAATATCATTCGGATTCTTTTTATGAGACCGGTTTGACCGAAGTTTTACAGCACTTGGATGCTAAGACGGTGGAAGTTTGCGGTTTACAGACCGAGTATTGTGTGGACACCGCGATTCGAGTGGGACATTCACGGGGGTTTAAAATGGTAACCTTGGCTGGGCACAGTACGACGTATGATGCCAATGGCTTAACTGCAGGACAAATTCGTCAACATCATGAAAGTATCTGGAACGGTTCCTTTGCGACTTTATTAACGGATTAGAACAAATGATGTTGAAATTGCTGGTCGGATGAAAGTTTAGCGTTTCGATGAAATGTGTTAATTTTGAGACAGTTGCCTACGTTTAATGTGCTATACTTTTACCTACAGTAATTAAAAACTTTTGGGGGACGTTATTGTGGATTTAAGCACGCATCAGGCATGGTTGGTTGCCTTTTATCACCGCCGGCATTGGGATCAATATTCACCGTTGATCCGATTGAACTTTTTGACCGAAGAAGTAGGTGAACTTTCGCGAGCAATCCGGGCACTTGAACTTGGACGAGATCATCCTGGAGAACAAGTTCCAGCTAAGCGAGCCTTGACTGCGAATTTAGAAGAAGAATTGGCCGACGTTTTAGACCAGGTGTTGATCCTCAGTGGTCAGTTTGAAATTAATCCAGAACAATTATTGCAAACCAGTGAAACAAAATTGAAACAACGATTTAGCTTTGAAAAAGATTAAGCTAGATTACTGATTTTAATGGTTATTGTATGCCACAATTTCTACAACTATGATGAGACAGCAGCTAATTGTAGCGCGCAATTCAGGATGCCACGCCACGAATTTGCTTTAAATGGCACACAGACTTCGGCCTGTGTGCCATTTTTTAAACAAAGCGAGTGACTTGTTGGGCTAAATAACTTGGCGGTTCGGGGAAGCCCCGCTGTAGCCAGGAGATTGCTAGATTCACCACGGCGCCGGAGAAAAATTCTAAATAATAAGGTGCGGTCAGAATTTGACTATGAGTGGCGATACGATTTTGATGAATCAAGGTCGCGAAGACCGTTTGAAAAGTGGTTGCCAGAATCAAACTTTTGCCATTTTGTATGAGCAGGCGATTATTAGTGGCGTCTTGCTGAATAATCTCAAAGTAATGGGTCATTAATTGTTCGAGAGTGACTTTCGAAGTATTCGGAAGACCGCGCAAGTATCGCAACATATATTGCTCCTGAAAGGCGACAATGATTTTATCAAAGTTACCAAAATTTTGATAAAAGTAGGTTCTTGAGACCTGGGCCTGCTGACATAGCTCTGTGATTGAAATTAAACTAAGTGGTTTGCGTGACATTAAGTTTAATAGCGCCCGATAGATGGCAGCTAGATGGTGTTGTTTGCGTTCTTGTGGGCTCATAGTTAACAAAAAGGCTCCTTTTGTAATCTAATTATTTACGGCCAGGTGATGCCCCCTTATACTTCGTGTATTAATTAAGGAGGTCTTGGTAAATGGCAAAATCAACAAAAATCATTCTAACAATGGGAATAGGAATTTTTTTATGCATGCTTGATACGACCGTCATGAACATTGCGTTACCAGCGATACAAACTGGATTAAAAACCGATTTGACGCACTTATCGTGGGCGTTGAATAGTTATACAATTTTATTTGCAAGCTTGACGATTCCACTTGGTCGCATTGCCGATTTATTTGGTCGAACAAAAATTTATGTTATAGGATTAGGACTCTTCTTATTAGGTTCATTTAGTTCGGGATTTGCGAGCAGTGTGATTTGGCTCATTATTGGTCGTAGTGTTCAGAGTATCGGGGCTGCGATTGTTTTTCCAGCAAGCATGACGATTGGCATTCAAGCAGTGCCGATTGCTCGGCGGACTAGTGCGATTGCGATTCTTGGGGTGACGCAAGGCCTGGCTTCGGCGTTGGGGCCAACCATTGGTGGTGCGGTGACACAGGTTTTCGGTTGGCGAGGGATTTTCTTGATTAATGTCCCATTAGTGATTCTGGCATTGATTGGCTGTTGGCGTTTATTAGCTTGGCATCAGCCTATCACAGCCAATGCTAAGCTCGATATTTTTGGGAGCGGTCTAGCCATGCTGTCGTTAGCGAGTTTAACCTTGGCGCTAGTTAAAGGCAGTGACTGGGGCTGGACAAGTCCAAGAATTATTGGGCTGTCTCTAGGGAGCGGTCTAGCCTTGCTGGGATTTATCATCGTTGAACGGACGGTTGCACAACCAATGATACCGTTAGCCTTATTTAAAGACCGTCAATTCAATGGCGCGGCAATTATGACGGTTGTTTCGGGGGTATTTTTGGTCGCGCTACTAGTGCTGATGCCTAGCTTTTTTACTAAAATTCAAAATCAGTCCGAGTTAATGGCGGCGTTGATGATCACGCCCGCATCAGTCATGATTTTCTGTTGTTCACCTATCAGTGGTTTTTTATTAGCGAAGGTTGGGCCACGTTTCGTGATTGGTTTGGGTGTTTTAGCAATGATTGGTGGGTACTGGCAGTTAAGTTCCATGGATCCGAACCGGTACTGGGAAGTCATGATAGCTACGCTTTTAATTGGTGGTGGTTATGGCATCATCATTGGTCCAATTACGGTGTTAGCGGCTGCTGATTTTACGGGGGAGCTTCTCACAGCTTCACAAAGTGTGATTGGAGTCTTTCGCCAAATTGGCACGTCACTGGCGGTGGCAATTTTTGTTTCTGCATTGTCAGCAAACCTAGTTACAGCTAAAAAACAAATCTGGCAAACAGCGCAACGTGATGTGGCCGTGCTATCAGTCTCAACCGCCGCCAAGCGCGATACGCTGCTGCAAGTTAAGACCCAATTGGCTACCGAAAAGACACCAGTGACGACGGAGCAACCACCGATTACCGCAGCCAAGGAGCAGCGGCTGATTGAGAATAATTATCAGGCGGTACTCAAACAGCGACACCTGATACAAGCGCCGAATACTGTGAAAAGCCAGTTGCATGAAAAAGTGAGTCGAACGGTACGTGCGCAAGTCGCTGACACCAACCAACAACTTGAACCGGTTGTTCAGTCAATTAAGTCTGAGACTAAAAAACAACTCACATGGGCATTCATCAAGCCTTATCAGGTTGCGCTGCCAGTCACACTACTGATGTTGAGTGTCATTGGGCTATTTTCAAGGCGCCGTGATTATTTGAAGGCTCAATCATTGTTCAGGGATGTTTAGACCGAAATTACATGGCCGTGTTCATCACGCTATCTAATTGTACATTGCCGGAAAGAGGACTTCAATAAAATGCACTGAGTTAGGACGGTTGGCGTAAGTTTATCAGCAACAGATGATTAAAAAAGGCGGTTGACAATGACCACTGTTGAGACCTTATTTAACAGAAAATAAAAGGGACAACGGCATTTTGCCGTTGTCCCTTCCGTGTTTAGTAAGCGTAACTGCTATAAACAGCCATTAAAGTGAGGTAATAGTAACTACCTAGAATGACCAACCAGATCGAAAGCCAAATAATAATCGCTGCCACATGATAAGTCCGTAAATGCATTTTAAAGCGATGGAACGTTTCAGGCTCGGCAATTTTGAATGGTAAGTTGGTCGTATCTAATGCTCGTAAGTAGTCATAATTTCGTTGTGGCCAGAAGAAGCCAACGCTTTCAACACAGCATAAGCCGATCAAAGCCACAATCGCAGCTGGGAAAACGGCTGTCAAATCAGTTGCGAAGGCTGGTGCAATAATATTTCGGAACAGAATCCAAATTGAGATTAGTCCGAGAAGGTAACCAATGCCTCGAATCACGTGGACTGTAATCACTTTGGTCTTCAAAGCTGGTTGGTGTTGGAGCAAGGCTTTAGTGGCTTGGTAATGTTGTTGTCCAAACCGGACTTCTGGACTAGTGATCTGTAAATAGCGATTTTGATGTAAATAGGGTAACTGTACTAAACCAACGACTAGCGCAATAACTGGAATGCCAGCAATTAGTGCCATTACTAAGTCCTGAATGGAGATGGTTGGATTAGTGCCAATTGCTAGAATTCGGATGGTCCAGAAGAGCAGCCCGGCAATGGCAATGGCAACCGTACCCCAGATTTGACGGCGTTGGAAGTTGTGGAATGCTTTTTTATCGCTGAGTACGAAAGGCTGTTTGGTGAGTGATTGATTTGTCCAGTAATGATAGCTGGCGCTTGACCAAATCAGTGGGTAAACCGTCAATAGTGCGGCGCCGGCGACCATTAAAATGGCACTGGTCCAGGAAATGGCGGTTGAGATAACAAGTAAATCTAGTTTAGTTTCTACTAAGTAGCTACTAATCAACCAGAGGACGATTCCTAACCAGAGACTGATTTGGCTCGTTAAGAATAAGCCTTTCAGGCCAGGATGGGCAGCGGTGGCAGTTTGACGGGCACGGCGTTGCAACTTGAACTGAGCCGTGAGATTTTTTGGTGCGGTGGTGGGTTGCAAATACGGTCGTCGCCAATTTAGATAGAAGAGGCCACAGCCAACAATCAGTAAAACAAGTGTTGCGATGGTGAAAATAATTGACATAGTCATAAGTCCTTTAAAATAAGTTATAGTGTCACGTCTATTTCAGTGTAAAACTAATTATCGCCCAAACTAAGACGTTTTGTAAACCTTGATATTTTCTTAAGCACTGTGAGCATGGCAATTCTCAAAGAATACGAGTGGGTTTTAATCGGAATAATCGGTCTGATAATTACAGTTAACGGTATTGATGTTTTTTGGTGTGACTGGTCGCGAATTTGTCTTTTTATCTGTATACTATCTAATTGACCACCGGAACACATTGGATTGAATTTGGGGAGTGACATTGATTGTGAAGACATTTTAGGAAGTCACATTTGTAGGTCCAATGTTTGTGGTAGCGTTAAACTTATCAGCGTAGTTAGGTGACGTGCATTTTTGGAGGATGGAGGATTAGCGTACGATGTTTGTCGAGTTAGATAGTGATAAAAACAAGCAATTGACTGCACTAGAATTGAGAAATTTTTTGGACAATTTGCCGGATGATTTATTAAATCGGGTTGCCGTCCAGCAAGATGAAGTTGTTTTTAGAAAAGCAATTTTACAACAAAATTCAGAAATTGAAGACCCAACGTTATTTTTCGAAGAGTATTAAGCTAATTAAAGCAGTAGTGACAGAGTTCCAGCCGCAGAAATAGTGCACGACTGTGGTCTTAAATGCTGTTGAATCAACCTAGTTTGATGATGAAAAAGTGCTCATAATAATGTGTATTCCAGCGTTTGGTTGGGATGATTATGACAATAACTGTTAAATGCCAACTTGATTTAGGGTGACTGAACTTCACTGGACAATTTAATATAGAGCAACAAATAGCTACCGTCGACGAATTGACGGTAGTTTTTTTAATTCATGAAGTTAAAATACTTTACTAACTAAAAGTAAGTGATATACTAAGCTTATTAAATCAAGTGAGGAAGATAATCATTCATGGAAAACCAATTCGTTCAACTACAAGCAAAACGGCGGACAATTTACGCCTTAGGTAAGACACTCAAACAATCAAATGCAGATTTGACCACATTAATTGAGACTGCCATCAAAAATGCCCCTTCAGCGTTCAATAATCAAACGACCCGGGCCGTGATTTTATTCAATCAATACCATGACCAACTGTGGGATATGACTGCGGATCGCTTAAAGTCCGAGGTGCCAACCGAAGCTGCTTTTCAAAAAACGGTTGAAAAGTTGAATGGCTTTAAAGCCGCTTATGGCACGATCCTGTATTTTACGGATACTGATGTTGTGAAGCAACATGAAGCCGATTTTCCATTATATGCTGCAAACTTTGCTGACTGGTCAGAACAGGCACAAGGTAATGCACAATACAGTGTTTGGACCGCTTTAGCTGAAAATGGCATTGGGGCGAACTTGCAACATTACAATCCTTTAATTGATGACCAGGTTGCCAAAGCTTATGGTATTCCAGTCAACTGGCGACTCCGTGGAGAAATGCCATTTGGATCGATTGAAGCCGCTGCTGGTGATAAAGACTTTATGGCAGATGCCGATCGGTTTAAAATTTTTGAATAATCGTTATTAAGATTGGAAAGTCAACGACTGCGGTGGTTGGCTTTTTTTGTGCGTCGCGTTGGTCTTATTTAACAAGAGTCTAAAGAATCTCTCAAACCGATATTGTTCGCCAACGCAATCAAATGGGCGTATGCTAGAATAGAATTCAGAATGGTTGTGGAGGGTGTCAGGATGCAAAAACAAGTAACGATTATTGGTAGTGGAATTGTTGGCGCGGTCACCGCTTATTATCTAAGTGCGGACCCCACGCTCAATGTGACGATTTATGATGAGGGAATTGGTCAGGCAACCAAGAACTCAGCAGGAATCATCTCACCGTGGTTATCTAAACGGCGAAATAAGCGCTGGTATGAGCTGGCTAAGGCTGGTGCGGCACTATATCCTGAAATCGTGCAAGCCACACAGATGGGTTATTCCGTGTACCAACAAGCGGGCACAATTGTGACGCGGCAGGCACCAGCGGATTTGGACGCTCTATATGACTTAGCGCTGGAACGACGCCAGCAAGCGCCACAAATCGGAACGGTTGAAAAGTTAACGGCCGCTGAAGTCCAGGACCGGATTCCTTTACTCACTAATCCAGAACCGGGAATTTTCATTAGTGGCGGCGCCCGTGTCGATGGTGATAAGTTTGCCCATAATTTACTGAAGTACGCGGAACAACGCAATTTGGTCCGGCATAAGGGCAAAGTTACGCTAGGCGATCAAGGTCAGTTACTGACACCACATGGCCAGCAAGCCTATGACACGTTGATTTTAGCAGTGGGAGCGTGGCTGAAACCACTGCTGCTACCGATGGGAATCGTGGCGGATGTGCGGCCACAGAAGGGGCAGCTGATTGAATTACAGTTGCCCGAATCGTGGGGGGATGATGTTCCAGTCTTGATGCCAGAAGGCGAACGAGACTTTATCCCATTTACACGCAGTAAACTGGTGGTTGGAGCGACTCATGAAGATGAGATGGGTTATGATTTGCAAACTTCTGAACTGGTTGAACAAGATCTGTTTGCCAGTGGTGTCAAATTGGATAGCAGGTTGACCACGGATCAGATTAGTCAAGTGAAGGTCGGCACGCGTGCCTACACGCGTGACTTTGCACCATTCTTTGGCCCATTACCGGATAATCCACACATTCTGGTTGCGAGTGGTCTAGGTTCGTCGGGGCTCACCACCGGGCCAATGATCGGCAAACTATTGGCTGATTATGTGCAAACTGGCCAACAGACCGATTGGGATCGTTATCAATTATCGATTGAAACGTATTTGGAAGATGCCGACTAGTCAGTCAAATGTAAGCCTTGTTGTGCCAACTGATGGGCACCGTGGTTCTGGCTTTCAGGCAGCCATTGCGTGACGACGATTTGAAATTGATCTTGTAAGTGTAATAAAGTGTGTAGTTCGACATTGAAACTCTTGCTGTAGCCTTTGCTAACACTTTCGGCAACAATTTTACTATCCGTGAAAAAGAAGATAGTGTGGGCGGGGCCGTATTGATCGAGTAGTTGTTTGAAGCCAGCAATCGCAGCCAAAAATTCTGCCGTGTGATTGTCACAAGTTGGTAAGGATTGTTTGAGTTGGTGTTGTTGGCCGTTATCGATAATGAGGATTCCGGCCGCACTGTGTTCAGTGTTTGGTTCGGTAGCGGCATCGGTATATAATTGCATTTAAGTACACTCCATTGTGAAAGGAATTTTGATTGGTGAATAATTCTAAGCATACCTTTAAATATCAACCAAATCTAGCTTCGAGTCTGATTGTCTGGTCATGGACTTGCCTGATTTTGATGGTCGGCTTGATTTGGTGGTTGGAAATACTCAAGTTTCAGTGGCCGTTGCTACTGATTGTGGCACTGTTCATTTTTGTCAGCGGGATTCAGATTGTCCTACGACGAGTGACGGTGGATCGCAACTTAATGATTTTTAGTACCGTGTTAAATCGGTCGTGGCTCGTCATTCCACGTGATCAATTAGAAGCGATTACCGCAGTTAGAGGTGGTATCGAGGTTCGTATTGATGGTAATGACTATCGGTTCCTGATGGCGAAGAAGAGTCGGAATCAGTTAATTAATTTAGCACAAAACAATGAATAACCGAACTTTTACGACCAAATCAAAACTAATGTTTTGATTTGGTCGTTTTTTGACGCTAAAACCGGTATAATTAACTTATCTTGATTAGAGGGGCGGATTTTTGAATGAAAGATATCGAAATCGCACAAAAAGTGACACCGGCACCAATCACGGAAATCGCAGCAAAAGCTGGTTTATCAGCGGCTGAAATTGACCAATATGGGAGTGCCAAGGCCAAAGTCAAATTGCCATTACCACGCAAAGCAACTAAACGGAAATTGATTTTGGTGACGTCAATTAACCCAACACCAGCTGGTGAAGGAAAATCGACCGTGACCATTGGTTTGGGCGATGCGTTGACTAAAATTGGCAAATCAACCATGATTGCGCTCCGCGAACCTTCGCTTGGACCAGTAATGGGAATGAAGGGTGGCGCCACTGGTGGCGGTTATTCGCAAGTGATTCCAATGGAAGATATTAACTTGCACTTTACCGGTGACATGCATGCGTTAACGGCCGCAAATAATACACTCGCGGCGCTCATTGATAATCATATCCAACAAGGTAATGCCTTAGGAATTGATCAACGTCGGATTCAATGGAAACGGACCCTAGATATTAATGATCGCGCGCTACGCCGTATTGTTATTGGACTAGGTGGTCCAACTTCTGGTGTACCGCGTGAAGATGGCTTTGATATTACGGTTGCCAGCGAACTCATGGCAATTCTGTGTTTGTCCGAAAACATTGCTGACTTGAAAAAACGGATTAATCGGATTGTGATTGGCTATACTCATGACCGTGAACCTGTCACCGTTGCTGATTTACAAGTTGGTGGTGCCATTGCTTTACTGTTGAAAGAAGCACTACGGCCTAATTTGGTTCAAACGTTGGCTCATACCCCCGCGATGGTACACGGTGGGCCGTTTGCTAATATTGCCCACGGGTGTAATAGTGTTTTGGCAACGCAAGCTGGGTTGAACTTGGCCGACTATACGGTGACTGAAGCCGGTTTTGGTGCCGATCTTGGTGGTGAAAAGTTCATGGATATTAATGTGCCAGCAGTGGGTCAAGCCCCAGATGCAGTGGTCATTGTTGCCACAATTCGCGCTTTGAAGATGCACGGTGGCGTTGCTTTAGCTGACTTGGGGACTGAAAACGTAGAAGCGCTGAACCAAGGAGCTGCCAACTTAGGTCACCACATTCGTGCTATGCAGCAATACGGTGTGCCAGTTGTTGTGGCAATCAATGAATTCACCGCAGATACTGACGCAGAGATTCAAGCTGTCAAAGCTTACTGTGCCAATCTAGGCGTTGAAGCTGTCTTGGCGGATGTTTGGGGTCAAGGTGGTGATGGTGCGACTGATTTAGCTGAAACGGTCGTGAAATTAGCAGATCAAGCGAGTGAATTTAAGCCGTTGTATGCTGCAAGTGACTCAATTGAAGCCAAAGTTAATGCAGTTGTCACTAAAATATACGGCGGCGCTAATGTGGAGTATTCTGGTAAGGCAAAACGGCAATTACGATCATTCGTAAAATATGGTTGGGACAAGTTACCAATTTGTATGGCGAAAACGCAATATTCTTTGAGTGACAATCCTAAATTATTGGGTGCACCAACTGGTTTTACGATTAAGGTTCGGGAATTCGTTCCTAAGTTAGGAGCCGGATTTATTGTGGCGCTCACGGGTAATGTGCTGACCATGCCGGGCTTACCTAAGCATCCAGCGGCATTAAATATGGATATTACCGATGATGGTAAAATCTCTGGCTTATTTTAAATAGTGTCTTAATGGTCGACACATTTGTGTGCCGGCCATTTTTTGCAACCGGGACTGAGGTTGCTTGTACGTTGGCCTTTTTAACTGACCAAATTATGGCACTTGGATTACTAAGCTACTGATGTCTGGTATAATTAAACAAGTTTAGTGAATTGTGAGGGTAAAATATGTGGATTTATTGGGCATTAATGTTTATTTTGGTCGTGATCGATCAACTAATTAAATCTGTGGTTGTCCGCCAAATTGCACTCGGGGCGACAAAAACAGTGGTACCAGGTTTGTTGTCATTAACAAATTTACATAATAATGGAGCAGCTTGGAGCATTTTACAAGGTAAGCTGTGGTTTTTCTATTTAATCTCAATTGTCGCCTTAGCCGTAATGGGTTATTTATTATGGCGGCTACGAACCCATCGCTTGTATGAATTTGGAATCGTGTTAATGATTGCTGGGACTTTAGGCAATTTTATTGATCGCCTGCGTATCGGCTACGTTGTCGATATGTTCCAATTAGATTTTATTAATTTTCCAATTTTTAATTTTGCGGATTCTTGTTTAACGGTTGGCGTGATTTTAATTTTGATTGCCGTTTTACGTGATGATAGTTTTGATAAGTAAGTTATAAAGGAGTCGATGGTTTGGCTGGAGCAACAACGGAACAACAATTTACGATCACTGATGAGACCGGACGCTTGGATAAGGTTTTGGCTGGTATTCAGACGATTTGGACACGGTCACAATTGGATAAACTAATTAAGACCGACCAAGTTACGCTGAATGGTCAAATTGTGGCAAGTAAGACCAAGGTGAAGCCCGGTGACGTGATTGTCGTGGCCGCACAAACGGTTCAAACAACTGAATTAGTGCCAGAAGACATTCCATTGGATATTGTTTACGAAGATGCGGATGTGATTGTTGTCAATAAGCCACAGGGCATGGTCGTGCATCCGGCTCCGGGGCATCCTGACCAAACGCTAGTAAATGCGTTGCTGTATCATAGCCCACTGTCGACGATCAATGGTGAATTTCGACCTGGAATCGTGCACCGGATTGATAAAGACACGTCTGGATTGTTGATGGTTGCCAAAAATGATCATGCCCATCAGTCACTGGCGGCGCAACTAAAAGCTAAGACCAATCGACGTGAATACGTTGCGTTGGTACATGGCGTCATCAAAGAGGCCAGCGGGACAATTAATGCGCCGCTGGGCCGCTCACCGAAGGATCGTAAAAAACAGGCTATCGTTCAGAATGGTCGTCATGCGGTCACACATTTCATGGTGTTAAAACGATATCAGCATTACACCTTGATCAGTTGTCGTTTAGAAACCGGTCGGACCCACCAAATTCGCGTCCATTTACAATCGATTGGTCATCCACTGGTCGGTGATCCTTTATATGGACCAAAAAAGACGATCAAGGGTCATGGCCAATTTTTGCATGCGCGATTGTTAGGTTTTAAGCATCCCGTTACGGGCGAACAATTGACCTTCGAAGCACCGCTGCCTGAAATTTTCAAGGCGACCTTGGCAAAGCTTGACAAAACAGATCTGAATCATTAATCTAACAGTAATAAGAGTCCTTTAATCCGGCCCAGAGAGACTGAAAGGCAAACTACTGTTAACAATAAACTTTCGTCGACGGTCGTGACAGCCTATGTCCGACCGTCTTTTTCTTTGTAATGGCAAGTAACTCAAAAAGCAAGACTAAAATTTGGGAGGCAATCATGCAAAAAGAAGTTGTTGATTCAATGGCTATGAAACGTGCATTGACGCGAATTACCTATGAGATTATTGAACAGAACAAAGGAATTCGTGATGTGGCTTTAGTTGGCATTAAGACCCGTGGCGTCTATATTGCCCAACGGATTGCGGAACGGTTGCAACAATTAGAAGCGGCGACGATTCCAGTGGGTGAATTAGACATCACAGCCTTTCGTGATGATCAGCCATTAAATATTGCTATGGCACCCGTGGACTATCAATTGGATTTTGAAGTTGCCGGTAAACGAGTCATTCTCGTTGATGATGTGTTGTTCACTGGGCGGACGATTCGCGCCGCTTTGGATGCCTTAATGGGCGGTGGGCGGCCACAAAGTATTTCATTGGCCGTGTTAGTTGATCGCGGACATCGGGAATTACCGATTCGGGCCGACTTCATTGGTAAGAATATTCCAACCGCTTTGCAGGAACGCATAAAGGTTTCTGTCACTGAGGTTGACGGCCATGATGGTATTGAAATTATAAATTAGCAGCTTAATTCAAAAGTGAGAAGGGATCGACATGGCAGACCGCTACTTAATTCTTGAAGACGGCAGTGCCTACCTAGGTGAAGGCTTCGGCTCACCAGCGGTTTCTACCGGCGAAATCGTGTTCAATACGAGCATGACAGGTTATCAAGAAATTATTACAAATCAAATCTATCATAATCAAATTGTGGCATTTACACAGCCAACCATTGGTAGCTACGGTATTAATCATGATAGTTATGAATCGATTTTACCAACAGTTAAAGGCGTGGTAGTACGCGATGTTGCCAGTATTTCAACGAATCGTCAGCGCCGTTGGTCACTAGATCAATATTTAAAACAACAAAATATCCCCGGAATCAGTCATATTGATACTAGACACCTCGCCAAACAATTGCGAGCCAGTGGTCCGATGAAGGCCAGTATTGTGGATGTCGCGGATGCGCATGCGTTTGATCAGTTAGGCGCGACAGTTTTGACGAATCGTCAAGTGGCTGCCGTTGCTACTCCCAAACCGTATCCAAACCCGGATACTGGACTAAATGTGATTGTGATTGATTTTGGGCTCAAACACGGAATTCTACGTGAACTCAGTAAAAGATCTTGCAACGTGACGGTTTTGCCATATACGGCCACGACTGAAGAGATCATCAATTTGGATCCCGATGGTGTGGTCCTATCTACGGGCCCCGGTAAACCACAAGATTTACCAGAGAGCGTGTTAACGATGATCCAAAAGATTCAGAACCGGATTCCATTGTTTGCGATTGGGCTGGGACATGAACTATTTGCAATGGCCAATGGGGCGCAAATTATGAAGTTGTCACCGGAACATCATGGCGCTAATCATCCAATTCGTGAAGTAATCACGAATCAAATCGTCTATGCTTCACAAGGGCAAGGTTACGCTGTCAACCCCGAGACCATCGATCGAAATAAGTTGATTACCACCTTTGTTGATCTTATCGATGGCACGATCCAAGGGTTACGTTATCGTGATTTTCCGGCCTTTTCAGTCCAGTTTTTCCCAGATGGTGCACCGGGTCCAACTGAGACACGTGATATTTTTGATGAATTTGTAGAATCCATGCAACAAGCAAGGGGGCCCGTTTGGTGAATAATCAAATTTCAAAAGTTTTAATTATTGGTGCGGGCCACAATGATATTGGTCGTGAGGGCCAACACGATGCTGCGGTGACGCAAATTGGTAGTGCCATTCGTAAGTTGGGTATCGCCGTGATTCTCGTCGACAATAACCCATTTTCGGTTGCTGCCGAGAATAATTTTGCCGATAAAGTTTACATTGAACCTTTGACGGTAGGGTCGTTAACGAAAATTATTCAAACGGAGCAACCAGATGGCTTGATTCCATCATTGGGTGGTATTCAAGCCGTGAACTTGATTCAAGGGTTAATTCGAAATAATGTTTTGAAAAATAATCAATTACAATTATTGCAATGGGATGCTGAAATGATCGATTTGGTCGTGAATCCCGCATTAATGAGCAACCAATTGAAGGATCTGTCGCAACCGGTAATTGCCTCACAAGTAGTTGCCAACCAAGCCGAAGCCGATCAAGTGGTTCACTCAGTTGGTTTCCCAGTCATTGTGAAGTCGGTTGCCCCTCGAATCGAAGCCAGTCGACAATTATGTGAAGATGAAGAAGATTTTCAACGGGCATTGGCCCAAGGGTTTAAGTTGTCGGCGACGAAACAATGCATCGTTGAACAAAGTATTGTCGGGTACAAAGAGATTGAATTTGTCGGTGTTCGTGATCACAAAGGGACGGCCTTATTAGTTGCTGGCATGGAAAACTTCGATCCGGTGGGGATTCACTCTGCTGACTCAATCATTTTTGCACCAACGCAAACCATTACCGATCAGGAGTATCAACAATTTCGTTCTGCGACATTAAAAATTATGCAGGCTTTGCACATTGTCGGTGCTTGCCATGTGCAATTTGCCTTAGATCCGACCACGCAGAGTTATTATGTAATCAAGGTGACGCCTTACTTTGACCGGGCAATGGCGTTAGCTGCTCGATCAACTGGCTATCCGCTGGCAACAATTGTGGCGAATTTGTTAGCTAATCTCAGCTTGGCAGAGATCAAGTTGCCAGCGGCGTATCGTAAGCAAACGGCCCTGATTGAGCCGGTCCTAGATCATATTGTCTGTCGAATTCCGATTTGGCCATTCAATGTTTTGAAAAAGGTTAGTCATCAATTGGATACGGTGATGGAATCAACTGGTTCTGTGATTGGGATTGGTCGTTCAACCGAAGAGGCATTGTTGAAAGGGCTGCGTGCAACCGATGAATCTCGTTATCATGTGATTGCTAATCAGCCGCAACGTTATTCGGAAGGTGAATTGATTCAACGGTTGATCCATCCCCAAGCCGGTCGAATGCTGGTATTGTTGGAAGCTTTAAATCGGGGTTATCAAATCGATGAACTTGCAGAACTGACAAAAATTGATGCGTTTTACTTTTATAAACTAAGTCATATTATTGCGATCGAAAAAGCCTTACGTGATCATCCGTTTGATGTCCACGCGCTTGGTCGGGCAAAATACTTTGGTTTTACGGACGAAGACGCCGCGGCTGCATGGCAGTCTACGCCTGAAAAAGTCGCTCATTTTGCGATTGAGAATGAAATCCAGGCAACTTTCAAGGAAGTTGAGCCAACGGCTGGTGAATTTACGGAGCAAACCAATACTTATTATTCAACTTATGAGTTTGACAATGAAAGTACAAAATTGCCCGATCGTCGTGCGGTTGTGATTGGTACTGGCGCTAATCGAATTGGGACGAATCATGCTAATGACTACTTGGTTTCGCAACTCTTGTTTTACTTAAAAAAGGCTGATTATCAGACGATCTTAATTAACGCGAATCCAAATAGTGTCGCCATGACGCCACAATTAGCGGTTAAACGGTATATTGAGCCTAAACAGGTTTCCGATATCTTGAATATTTTGGCGATTGAAAAACCCGCAATTATCTTCACCACTTACCATGATTATCGCTTGGGACAACAACTGACCAAGCTGGGGTATCAGGTCAGTCAAATTAATAATGGTTTGCCACGTGAACAAATTAAGACGAATGATTCGCCGGCAGTCGAAGTGATTACCGACGGCAGTGAAGTCTCAATTTTTGGAATCAGTGAGATTATCGCGGGAAATAATTTACGTCCGGGCGTGCATGGTTCGGTATCAGTTTTCCCAATTCAGGATAAAGCAGAGAATCAAGCGATCGATGCTTTAAGTACCGAAATTAAGCAACGGGTCTTAACCTTTGGGGTTCCGGGATTATATACGGTTCGACTGACAATCGTCGATGAGGAGCTACATTTGGCGACAATTGAGCCCATGAGTTTGGCAACGATGGCGTTGATCAGTAAGGCCAGCGGGTCTAGTGTGACGCGGCTTTTGCTGCACGTTAAGCTCGGTGAGCCGTTGGAAAAGGTAATGTACGATTACCCAGACTTGGCAAAGTTAAAGACGATTTTTGTACAAGCTAATACTTTTCCTTATAATCAATTACAAGTTTATGATGAAGACGAAGTAACTGGTGAACCTGGACATGCTACGGGTACCGTAATTGCACATGGTGAAACGTTAAAAGAGGCCCTAACTGCCTTAAATGCGGGTAATGAGAGTACCGATTTTTAAATTTGAAAACAGTCCACGACGACGGTTGGTTGTGTGGACTGTTTTTGCCCGTTGGGTGACAGCGGTTACAATCTTCGCTATAATTTAGCTGGAACGTTACTTTTTAAATTGGAGTGAGTGAAATGACAAAGACACTTTATTTGATGCGGCATGGTCAAACGCTGTTTAATCAATTGCATAAGATACAAGGCGCATGTGATTCACCCTTGACTGCTCAAGGAATTGCGGATGCGCAACAGGTCGGCCGAAACTTTAAGGCACACGGTGTCACATTTGACCACGTCTATAGTTCAACCCAAGAACGTGCCAGTGATACCCTCGAGTTAGTCACGGATCAACCCTATGAGCGCTTAAAGGGACTTAAGGAATGGGACTTTGGCTTGTTTGAGGGTGAGAGTGAGCGTCTCAATCCACAGCAAGATCCAATTAGAAAGTCGTATGGTGACTACTTCTTAGCTTATGGTGGTGAATCAGATTTGCAGGTTCAGGCACGGATGGTAAAGACACTGCGCACGATCATGGACCAGCCTGATCATCAGGAAGTTTTGGCAGTCAGTCATGGTGGTGCCGATTTCATGTTTCTTCGTCGGTGGTTATCGATTGATGAGATCAAGCGGCAAGAAATCAAATTTACCAATTGTGCAGTGTTAAAGTTTAGTTACGAAGCGGGCGAGTTTACATTCGAACACTGTTATCGTCCTGAGGACCAATAGCGGGAACTTACTTCTTTAAATTAAAATTATGTAAACTAGAGAACGATTTTTTACTCAGCTATTTTTGCTGGGACCGAAAAGATGAAGTTGTGAATAGCAACTTCTTTTTTTGTCCAGTTGATGTTCGAAAATTTGAATCACAATAAGATGTGAGGACGAATGTTAGTTTTATTTATATGCAAATGGATTAGAGCGCAACAGCTGTTAAAGCTGGAAATGGTATTACTATAATATGATGATTAAACAATTCAACCAGCGGCTAGGCAATAGTTGTGTTTGAAATGAATGGCATATCGACAACTTATTTGGGGATGAGCAGTCTGATGGGTAAAGGAGTATTGGGGGCCTTAAATGGGCTAGTAGTCATTATTTTAAGTGGTGCAGCTGTGCTGGCACTATTTTGGCCGGAATCTGTGCAGGCAGGTCAATCGTGGGTGACCCTGTTTTTGGTGATTAGTCTCACGCCAATTATTTTTTTCGGCTTGATTGGGTTGAAACGTTGGCAGGCGCACTGGTCAGTCAAAACCTATCGCCGTTGTTTATGGGGGATTGGCCTACTGATTGTTCTGACGCAATTAATTGTGGCATTTTCATTTGTGGATGTCGGGCGAGCAGATGCATTTTGGGTGCGAAATCAGGCAATCGCACTCGCACAAGGGCAGAAACACTGGGCAGACTATTTTCAGACCTACCCGAATAATGTGAATCTGACGTTGTTGATTGCCGTCGCCATCAAAGGTGCACTGCAATTGGGTGTAACTAATCCGTGGGTGTTCTTTAATATTGGGCGTTTTCTTTGGATTGATACTGGTCTGTTGGCGGGATTGGTCATTTTACGGCACTGGCAACGTTTTCGTCCCGGTGCGTTGGGTTGGTTGTTAGGCTGGTTGGTAAGTGTGCCATTCTATGCGTACGCTTTGTTTGACTATACTGATGCGTGGGTCTTGCCGCTGGTCGTTGATGTGTTAGCTTTGGGACTCAAGTTTAAAACGTACACTGGTTGGCGCCGCTGGGAACTTGCTATGTTGACTTGGAGCATACTCGCCTTGGGGGTAGCGCTTAAAAGTAATCTAATCGTCTTATGGGTGGCAACGGGATTGATCACACTAGTGGCGATGTTTCAGTATCAACTGTGTCCGCATACGGGCTGGTATTGGTTGGTGGGAAATATTGTGACACTGGGCCTAGTGTTTGGCGGGATGCAGCAGCTCGCGAGCCGGCAGGGTTATCATCGAAATAGCAACCAAGCCCTGCCAGCAACGAGTTGGATCGCAATGAGTCTGAATCCCCAAACGAGTGGCCGTTATAATTACCATGATTTTGAAGTGATTCGAAAACAACCGACTGCGACCGCCAAGCAGCGGCGGGCAAGTCGTTTAATTAGCACTCGCCTTGATCAATTAAAAATCGGCGGTTTGTTGAGTCATTTGGGTAAAAAGATGCGGGTGTTTTATGCCGACGGCGCTTTTGACAGCTTCAAATTAACGACACAGTGGTTGAAGGCACCACGTTGGTTTCGCGCGAATACGCAAGTCATTCAGTTTTGGCTGGGGATAGTGATGCAATCTTGGTACCTCTGTTTATTAATTGGCAGTATTGGAAGTCTGCGTCAGCATAATAATCAGCAACTCGATTTTGGTTTGCTAGCGCTGACTATTTTAGGCTTCACTATTTTTCACGTTGGCTTGTGGGAAGTCGAGGCGCGATATGCGTTACCTCTGTTACCTGTTTTGTTGATTTTAGCATGTGTTCAATGGGCAGAATCACTGCCAATTGGGCTTACTAGGCATTCACGACTTCGGCTAAAGTGGACGTTGGTTTTCGGGATCTTAATCAGCGGTTGGGACCTTTGGCATGTAAATATGAACAAGGCACTGCAAACGACGATGATCATGCGCCAAGGTAACGGGTCGTACTATCAGTTTGAGGCTCAGACGATTTTGCCGAAGCAACGTGTGATTATTCGGTTGCCACTCAATCAGCCGAGTAATCAGCTGCGACTCAGCCCAGTGACAGAATCTGGACGTGTTCAACTTCGATTGGCTGCTGGGACAAGGACTTTGGTGGTTGGACGTGGGTCGCCAAGGCAGCTACAGTACGTAACTTATCCCACTACAGCAAAGCCACTCACGATTAGTTTGACGAACAAAGGCAAGTCGTTGATCAAATACGCGGCGGTTAAGTCAAATTATAATCAATTGACTGGAAAAATACTGGTGAAGCCAGCTTGGTTTATGCAGCTTACTGTGAGAGATCAAGTGAATGATGATCATTGACTTTTTTGACTGTTCGTCGTGCAATTTTAGTTTGTCAACGCAAAAAGCCATCTGAGATCTTGAGAAATCTCAGGTGGCTTATTACGACTTACTAGGAAAGGTGGTTCATTGACTTAGTTTAAGCGGTACGATGTGAAGATTGACGGTAGCCAAAGTAAAATTGTAAGGCTGCTAGCACAACATTGACCCAGTTGAGAACTTGGAACCAAACACTCAATGAATCTACTGGCGTTGCGCCATAAAAGGCCCAGAAACCCCAAATAACTGCGACAACATTAATATACGCAAATGTTCTTTGCAAGGATTGGTTATCCAAATCAAACCACATCCAAATCACATTAACGACGAACCAAATTGCTAAAATCCAAAAACTCCAAGTGAACATATCAACTACCTCTAATCAATTAAGTTTTGAAAGAAAAGCTTTTGTTCCTTTCAACAGTTATAGACTAAGGCTTTTTAGCTGCTTTGAACACCGTCAAAATGCTGGTAGAAGTACGTTTTCGAACATCTGGGGGTTATAGTGTTCGAAATCCAACATTGGTTTTTAAAATGATTGTGATACGATGAAACTAACTTAAATTTTTGGGGAGTAAATTCATGACACAAGATGTGCGCAAAATTAAAACAGAACGTGACCTACAGGTTGCCTTCATCCAGTTGCTTGCCATGAAGGGGTTTCGGCAAATTACGGTCGCAGATATTTGTGAGGCATCGTTGACCAGCCGATCAACTTTTTATGCACATTATTTGGACAAGTACGATTTGTTGGATCAAATGGTTGCCCACTACAGCGCAATCTTTGCCAATCGCGTTGACATGCGCTTTGACCAAATTATTGCTGGCGATATTGACGACTTAGTTGCGGGACTCTCGGCTGATATGGCCGAAAATCGATGGGCGGTTCAAGTCTTATTTGGGGTTCATGAACCGGAAGCCGATCTGCAGGCCAATTTTCGAACAATGTTACTGAAAAAATGGCAAAATTTCATCGCAGAACAAGTGCTTCAGACTGATGCACCCACCGATTTAATTGCGTCAATGGGGACGAGTGTCCAGATGACCTTGATTGAATGGGTCATTAGTCATGATAAGGCAACGCTTGATGGTGTTACGGGTGTCGTTGACACGATTCGTAAAGCAGTATTGTTACATCTGGATACCAAGGCATAATACAAAACAGCCCATATGGAAGATTAAAAGAACGCGGAGATTTTTAACGGTAAAGTGTGCTAAAACTAGGTGCTTTGGTATATGCAATGTTGATAGTTTAATAGTAGTTTGATAATATTAAACGTGCTCAGTATTGTCCTAAAAGGCATGGAAACTGGAGAGCATCTCTAGTCTTCATGTTTTAGCGTTTATTAAGTGAGAATGTAGTAGCAGTAATGTTAAGGAGTGAAGGTGAAACCTAAATGTAATTAGAAATGCATTTTGATTTTTAGTTATTTGGTTTGAAGAAATAAAAAAGAATTTGGTGTAGAGGGGGTATTCGGTATTGTTAAAAAAGGGGTTACGTATTACCAGACCGTATTTGATTATTGTTGCTATTTCAATTCTAATGATTCTGCCACAAATTATTACCAGAGTGCCAATTTTAGGAGTTGACTCCAGCTTTCATTTCAATCGAATATACGAAGATGCGATGCAAATCAAACATTGGAATTTCAGCTATTTTCAATCTAACTATGGTTTTTCACAGTCTGGAAGAATTATCAATGCTGTGTATGGGCCAATTTGGAGTTATGCACTTGGCTTCCTGATGTTGATTGCAGGTAGCGTTTTCAAGTTTCAATTAGCAGCTGATCTATTATTGCTGATTATTAGCGGTGCTGGGATGTATTTGTTTTCCCGTAAAAGTGGTGCAAACGAGTTATTTGCTACGATTGGCACAATTATGTACTTGAATGTCGGTTGGCTTCCGGCATGGCTAACTGGTCAAGAATTTACAGCATGGGGTATGATGGTCATGCCGTTTGTTTTAATGATGGGAATACAAATGATTACAGACCATGAACATCCTGTTAATGTGTTGCTATTAGCGATCAGTGTGGCTGCAATTATACAGGTTCATATGTTGAGTGCACTTCTTGTCATTCTGGCATTAATTCCTTATTTTGTTATTGGAATGATTAACGCGAAGAATCGTTTATCAATGCTTGTTAAGACGGTAGTTGCAGCTATTTTAGCATTTTTGATGTCCGCAAATATTTGGGCTGCAATGTTGAACGTCACAACTGGCAATCATATTATTCAACCTTTTGGTTTTCCTAATATGACTGGAAGCTCACTTAATCTTTCATTAGGCAATAGTTATATGTTTACATTGGGTGTGGTTTGTTCAGTCTTGTTTATTATTCAGATTTTTGTAGCGCTCACTGTCAAAGGACTTCCGTTGACAGTGTATATTAACACCTTTGTTGGTGCTGCTTTTCTAATAATTGGGTCACAATTATTTCCTTGGGAACAATTAGCTGTTAGAATTCCAGCAATTCGAAGCTGGCTTCAATTTCCGGCACGTTTGGGCTCGATAGTTGGAATATTATTGATAGCTGGTATGGCTGGGTATTTGACACAAGCTGTAAAACAGTTCGATCATATTCAGAGTGATTGGCATCGACACTTTAATTGGCCGACTATTTTATTTGTACTTGGAGCAGCGATATTGATGATTCAAAATCTGAAGAGTATGAATGTTCAAATTAGACAGTGGTATACTAATCAGCCAATTCAACGGATGGAACACATCTACATTTCCAAAGGAACATCTGCAACAGATATTAGAAATGCATTTAAGGGTCCTGACTTGAGCGCGGGGTTCGCAATAGTGGGTAAGGGAACGACAGACTATTTAAACCAACCTGCAAAATATCTCACATATAACAAAAAGCGTGACGCATACCTTGATTATATTGCCCAAGTTGTCCAGAAGAAAGATGCTTATCAAAAGAAAGTCTTGAGCGATGGTAGCTTGTTGGTTACGTGGAATGCACAAAAAAATGGGAAAAAGCAGATTCCAATAGTGAGCTATTCTAAGTCACAGATTACTCTTAACGGAAATAAAAAGTGGGATAGTCATTATCAGCATAGTAATATTGGTGCGTTGATCGTCTCACAGAGAAAAGGGAAAAATACACTTATAATTAAATACCGACAAGGTAAAACGTTCACTGTTTTTGGAATGTTGGCTTTGATCGTATGGATAATTGTATTATTGTTGTTGGGACTACAAAGTTTCAATCAGCATCGCTTGATACGCAGAGTAGAAGCTAAATTGTAAAAAGAAAGTCAAATCACTTTGAATGCATGATTGTTGACACTAATTGTATAATCAAATGTTTTTGTATTGTGTCCGAATGAGTGCACTTGACTCTTGTAAGAAAACAAAGATATATAAGAATCTGTTAATAATATTGGTGTCTTTTTATTATATGATGAATTTTATTAGGGATATTTAAGTCTATAACCTAATTGTTTAAAGCGATAGTACAACGCAGCTAAATAGACACGAAATCGCCGATATCGGTAATTTCGTGTCTATTTAGCTGCGTTAATTTTAATTATCAGTTTACGATGTCAATTTGTCATTTTGAAGATGGTGTTTGACTTGACCAACGCTTTTTCATGTATTGGAAACCCTGAGAGCAGAAAAAGACAAGAAAAACAATCCAAGACGCGATACTTACAAGAACACTAAATTTATCAATGGCTGAGTATTTATATGCGACAGTGATTGGACCAGTTGTTTTGGAATTGACTAGCAAAGTATTACGAGAACTACGAATTGTAGAAACTTGTTTGCCATTTCGATAAGCAACAAAATTTTTATAATAAGAAACCGGTAAATCAACTTTTTTTGCGTATATAACTGATTTTTCAGTATAGATTTGTTTGCTTGGCTTGGCAACAATTCTAGTCAAGGTGACCTTTTTGTGATTGATTATTGCGATATGATCAATTAGTTCTTTGAAATGAGGCATGGTTTTTCTCGGAGTATATTGTTCCACAAAAGTTGAATTATTTGGATTCTTTGATTGTGGACCACTGTTTGTAAATATTTTTGTTGCGACGTTTTGCAAAGGATTAATTCGTAACTTTTGCATGCTTTGAGACCAACTGCCGAGAATTAGGAGTACTAAAAAGACGAGTGATAGCTGTTTCATTATAGACGTCATAGTATTGTTTTGTATAAAGAGTTTAAGAAGTCCTGCTGCAACTACTGTAAAAAATAATGTAGAAATCATGAACAATCTGAATGAATACTGAATAACTGAAATCGGTGTTTTTTGAAAGACAACCCACGGAAAGACAGCTGAGGAACCAACGAAAATGAATGTGGCAATTAGGTAACTGTACTTTTCTAATTGGTTTAGTCTTCTAAAAAAGATACCGCCAAAAATCATTGTCAGTAACATTGTCAATCCAATACTGTATGGACGTAACATGGAATTATTGATTGCTGAAATCAATAATTCAGATAAGTTAGTTGATGAGTTCTCCATGCTTATCGGTGAAGGTTGATTGTATTTTTGAAATAATTGTTGTTCCACGAAGGGCACCCAAAATATTGCTGAACTAAATAAGGTAGCAATACCTGCAATCGCCAAATAACGAATACTTTGAAAATGATTTGATTTCCAGAGAAAACTTAGTAGCCAGATAACGGCCATGGTTAAGACCACAATAAAGGTGCTTAAAACATGTGAAAGTAGGATGAAGGACAAGCCAAATGCCAGATACGGCCATTCTTTGACTTTGCCTTTTAGAATCGCGTAGAAGCCGTAGAAAGCAACTGGCAAGAATGTCATGGCAATGTATTCACCCATTGCAAATCTGGTAAAAGCATCAATCGTGTGATAGACCGAAAAAGTGTATAAAATTGCTGCGATATATGAAACAACCCAAGAATGATTTAGTTTTCTGAAGATAATATAAGTAAAAATCATGGTGAGCAATGCGTAAAAAGCAATACCTGCGTAAATTCCAGTAACTTGATGATTGAAAATATTAAAAAGTAGGGCCGAGGGGATTAATGTTATTTCAGGATAAAAAATCCCCAAGGGAAAAGCTACCTGTCCGAATGAATAGGTATAAACAAATGGCAAGAAAATACCCTGTTTTAAATTATGACTAAGCTCAAGAATTCGCTGTACCTGGTATGTAATGTCATCACCATATGAGACAAATCCCTTAACTAGTAGAGGGCAAACAAAAAAATAACTTAAAATTAAAAATGATCCCAATATAAATGTGCCAATAAATATGTTTTTTAAAACGGCATTGTGCTTTGAATCCATGATATGCTCCTTTAAGTTCATTATTAATTTTGACTATTGTCCTTATGAGATTGTGTAGTACTGTAATCTTCGGTTTCAATTATATAACGTGGACGATGTTTAACTTCTGAATATATCTTACCGATATATTCACCGATAATACTGATTCCAACTAACTGCACACCACCCAAGAACCAAAGGCTTGTCATCAGTGAGGCCCACCCGTTTGTCACGTTTCCGGTAAAGAAACGAACTAGTGCATAAATCATCATAATTAAACTAATCACGATTACTACCACACCTAAAGACATGATGGCTTTAATGGGGGCTACTGAAAACGAGGTGATCCCGTCCAAAGCGAACGAAATCATCTTTTTTAATGGGTACTTAGTTTCTCCAGCTAAACGAGGTTTACGCTGATAGTAGAGTTTTTCAGAGCTGTAGCCTAATTGAGGAATAATACCGCGTAGAAACAGATTGCTCTCTTGATATTCCATTAGGGTTGCGACAGCACGCTGACCCAATAAACGGAAGTCGGCATGGTCAGGAACAAGTTGCACACCAATCTGATGCATGATCTTGTAGAAAGTCTCAGCTGTCCAGCGTTTAAATGAAGAGTCACTAGAACGGTCATTTCTGACACCAAGGACAACTTCGTGTCCATTTTGGAAGCTCTCAACCATTTTAGGAATAAGATTTTCATCGTCTTGTAAATCTGCGTCAATAGTAATGATAGCATCCGCAAAATCTCCTGCAACTTTCATACCAGCCATTAAGGCGTTTTGGTGTCCAAAATTACGACTAAATTTCAAGCCAGTAAAAACGGTATCTTCAGCTTCCAAATCTTTAATTAGTTCCCAAGTTTTGTCTTTACTACCATCATTGACGAATAATATTTTGCTTTCTGAACTTACTTGTTCATTATCAATCATGTCGTGCATGATTTTTTGTAGGACTTTTGAAGAAGATGGTAGAACTGCTTCTTCGTTATAACAGGGTACGACAATGGCTAAATTCGTTTGTTTCATGGTGACTTCCCCTCGAAATCTTTTGATTGAAATTGTTGATCATCGTGATGAAATTCATTTATATTAAGTGAAATCTGATTTATTTTGACACAACAAGTTAATTATACTCAAGTTAGTCACTAATGAGAAGAGCTGTGTCAGGAAATGGAAAGGTAACCTGACACTGTGGAGCAAGATTCTTAATCAGTTGGATGAATTGAAATTAGGAATCAATGATGGTAGTTCAAAGCTTAGGCGGATTTTCAGCAATATTCAGTATAAATACTGTAATAATAAACAAGTGTGAAGTGAAGAAACCTTTGTTATACTCCACTACTGGGTGATTGCAATTGTTTTGCTTAATTTGAATGTACATGGGAAAAATGAAAAAGGGTGTCTGAATAGTTTTGAGAGGAGAATTCATGTTTTGAGTAGGCGGATATTAACCGGGGTTAATTGGCTATTATGTCTGCCACTCTATTTCTATGGCTTGGTAGCCTATACGGATGCATTGGTATTTCCAATTGCGATTAATGTGATTGCATTAACTTGGACAGCCACTGCCGCAAAGGGCTGGCGCCGCTGAAGTGCCTTGGTACTGAGCTGGATTCTGATTGCACTCGCAGTGGTCATGAAAAACAACATGATTGTCTTTTGGATTGCGATGGTAATTGTCGCCTTGTTCGCTGCCTGGCAGCGTCAGGTGAAATGGTCACTTGCGGTTGAATGGCTATTCGGTAGTCTGGCGGTTTTGATGCTGTCGATGTCGTTAATGTCCGGGATTGCAACCCGTAATGGGTATCAAAAGTCGCCAGACCAGGCGACGCCAGTGACGAGTTGGATTGCACTTGGCTTAAATCAACAATCCTTTGGTAAGTATACGACTAAGGACTTCATGAGCGTTAAGCAAGCGCCGACTGCGACCGCCAAGCAAACGGTTGCGACTAAGTTGATTAAATCACGTCTTCAACAAATGGATGCAATCGATTTCGGACTACATTTAACCAATAAGATGGGCGTCTTTTTTGCAAAGGGAGATTTTGATGCGCTTAGTCAGGTTGCTCAGTGGATCAAAGCACCGAGTTGGTTTTTAAAACGCCAGCAATCTTTACATTTTTGGCAATTGCTCAGCACGCAATGCTGGTATTTGATGTTTCTAATTGGGAGTATCTATTTGTTGATTGTCAGTAGGGGGCAACGGCTGAGTGTGACGGTGTTTGCACTAATGATCCTTGGATTGACGTTTTTCCATGTTGGCTTATGGGAGGTTGCGGCGAGATATGCATTGCCACTCCTGCCGATTTTGATGATTTTAGGCGTGACGGGCTGGGCGACTTGGCCGGGACTTTCTTTGAAACCACGACAACGAAATGTCGTCAGTTTATTAGCGGTCGCTGGGACACTATTTTGTCTTACAGTGACGCTGCAGTTCAGCAAAGACCAGCAGTCAACGATGGACATTCTGGACTTTCAACGAAATGGGTCGTACGCACCTAGCAGCACCACGCAACTGATTAAACCAGCTGAAAAAGTTACGAATCAAATTCCTTTTGAAATGGCTACTAATCAGATTCGGATCTACCCAACCTCGACGACTGGGAAAGTGACGGTCATTCTCAAAAATGGTACACGTGAGTTAGCTCGCAGAACAGGAAATCCCGCACAAGCGGTTACACTCACTTATCCGCGGACCGTCGGCTCAAAACTGCGTCTCACGATTATTAATCGTGGGAGAACATCGGTTTCGTATTATGCAGCGCTGGCAAACTTTTCACAGTTGGATGGGACCATCACTAGTGAACGCCGCTCGTATTTGCAACATTCACTTAACTTACTGCATGCGCCGGTGAACGTCACTAGCAATCGCGCCATATTCTCAATGCTTTTGGGTGAGTTGTTGTTAGTGCTCTTGAGTAGCCGCGTTTTACCGAAGAAACAACGTGATTATGACTCAATTCAATTATGACGGATTTTTGTCACGAGTTTCAGCGATAACTATTTAGAGTAAAAAAAGTCTGGGAAATTTTCCCGGACTTTTTTCTACGTCTTGTCAATAGGAATGTTGTTGAATAAACGATTCATGATAAAAATATAGGGCATTGGTTCGGTGAC
>NZ_BJDH01000006.1 GCF_005405005.1 Lactiplantibacillus daoliensis
CACTATAAAGTAATAGAGGCATAGGAGCACCCCGTCGGGTAACTTCTATGCCTCTAAGCTTAGTATTTTTTTATTTTTCGCGTGGTGGTTGCATCTGATGGCGAATTGCACTGTTAGTCAGGGTGACATCCGTTGCAGGTGTTGTAAACAGTGGCGTCGTTTCCTCCAAAACATCGCTAAACTCTAAACCGTACCAAATTGCGGGTGAGGGCGTGATGTTCTGCAATAAGACACGGCCACCAATTAATAACCGATCGAGCTGGCGCATAGTGGGATAACTCGCTAAGTCCATGATTTGTTGGTTTTGGACCACGAATTTGAAGTCGCCAACTTGCCGGTGTTTCTCAGTTCCAAAATGCGGATGTTGCGGATCAATAATACGATTGGCAATCAGATTGGTCACAATTTCGCGGAGATAGATGGTGACGTGTTGTGACTTTTTGAATCCGAGATTGAGTTGAACTTCGACAATGTTGCGAGTACCTAGCATATCGACACTGTAATTACAGTCATAAGGTTGGTTGGTTTCGTTAATCGTAATGAACCAGTAAACTTTTGCGCGTTTAGGTCGCTTATCCAAGATTGAGTACAGGATCGTTCGTTTGAGTCGATAATGGGCATCGACTTTGGCTAAATAAACCAGATTAGTGGCAAATAATGGGATTCGATCGTCGTGACTCAGTTGGGTGAGTTGTTGGCGATAGTCTAATAGACTGACCAGTTCGGCATCTTGATTATAGTGAAGCCGGCGCCGATTACCGAAGTACCAAGCCACCATGACGAGGAAAATAATCAGTGTCAGCCCTAACGTCAAATAACCGCCATGACTGAATTTGGTGAGACTGGCCGTTAGAAAAATCGTCTCCAGGCAACCAAAGCCGAGACCAAGTGTGATTGCCAGACCGCGGTGTCCCTTGGTTAAGACCCACTGGGTAAGCAGAATCGTGGTCATTAACATTGTAATGGTAATGGCTAGACCATAGGCGGCTTCCATGTGCGCTGAAGTTTGAAATAGCCACACGATGGTGAGGGTGACGCCGCATAATAGCCAGTTGATGGCGCCAATATAAATTTGGCTACGGATCTGGCTGGGGTGCTTGATGATCATTCGGGGGAGAAATTTTAGCCCAATTGCTTCATCCACTAACGTATAGGAACCGGTAATCAAGGCCTGCGATGCGATAATTGCGGCGATCGTGGCGAGAATGATGGCTGCGACTCGCAGTTCTCCCGGAATCATTTCATAGAAGGGGTTGAGGTTGGTCGCGTTGCGATATGCACTGACCTGATAATGTTGCATAATCCAGGCCCCTTGACCGAGATAATTTAAAATGAGTGTTAGGAAGACGAATGGCCAAGTGGCGTCAATATTAGCTTTCCCGACGTGTCCCATGTCCGAATATAAGGCTTCGGCGCCAGTCGTTGCTAGGAAGACGCTTCCTAGAATAAAAATACCCATTTTATTGGTTGGACTGAACAACACTTGAATGGCATAGACTGGGGAGAAAGCTTTGAGAATCACAGGCGCGCGCGTGATATTAATGGCACCCATCACACCGATTCCAGTGAACCAGAGGAACATCATTGGACCAAAAGATTTTCCAATCGTGGCGGTGCCGAAACCTTGGATCATGAATAAGAATAACAAGATTCCGGTAACGGTTAGCGGAATTAACCACGGATGCTGACTAAAACTAGTCATGCCGGGGAGCCCACGCAAGCCTTCAACGGCTGAAGTAACAGTAACCGCTGGCGTTAAGGTACCATCGGCCAGCAATGCGGCACCACCAATCAGTGCCACGAGAATCAACCATTTGGCACGATGACGAACAAGCGCGTACAACGCAAAAATGCCGCCTTCATGGTGGTTATCCGCTCGTAAGGCAATCAAGACGTATTTAATCGTGGTGATGAGCATTAGCGTCCAAAAAATCAGTGAAACGGCGCCAATCACATAGTTAGGCGTCGCCCGTTTTAATGGTCCAGCATCATTAATGATGGCGTTCATGACGTATAGCGGTGAAGTCCCAATGTCACCATAAACGACTCCCAGCGTGATTAACATTCCAAATAATGTTCGTGATTGAACCTGTTGTTTCTCCATGGTGACAGCCCTCCAACGACCCAATCTAATTGGTGCCTCATACTATACTAGTTTTCAAACAACAGGGATAAATTTATCGACTGAAATAAAATAAATTATCACTTTTCAGCGGGTCATTGTGTTAAGTGAGTGAAGATTCTCAGTAAAAAACGGCCACCATCACTGGCGGCCGTTTACATAGGAACTATTTTTCAACTTTTGCTTTTGCCAATTGCGTTGGACTCAGCTTTGAATGTTTGACGGAGTAGGTAAAGTAGACCACCATGCCGATTGCCAACCAAATGACAAATCGTAACCAGGTCACTGGTTTCAAATTAATGAGTAGAAAGATACAGCTGATAATGGACATGATTGGGACAAATGGGACCCAGGGCGTGCGGAATGGCCGCCGTAAGTTGGGTTGCGTTTTTCGAAGCCGGAGAATTGAGAAGGAGACCAATAAGAAAGCGGTCAAGGTTCCGATGTTAACCAATTCGGCTAAGTCTGCTAACGGAATGAAGCCACCGATGACTGCGGCAATCGCGCCGAATAACACAGTCGAGGCAACGGGGGCGCCACTCTTTTTGCTGATGCGGCTGAATAATGGTGAAATTAAGCCGTCACGCGACATTGAGAAGGAAATCCGAGTTTGTCCATATAAGCAGACCAGCATAACGGTGGTCATCCCAAGAATCGCGCCAAGATCAACTACGCCGGCCATCCAGTTTTGACCAGATAGCACTAAAACGGCTGAAATAGGATGGTCGATATATTTCGCGAACATCCGGAATGGAACCACGCCGGTCATAATCGCGGAAACGGCCACATAGAGGACTGTACAGATCCCGAGTGAGAGGAGCATTGAACGCGGCAACGTCTTAGAAGGTTCCAGCGTTTCTTCAACACTAGAAGAAATGGCATCGAATCCGATGAAGGCGAAGAATACGCTTGAAGCGGCGCCAAAAACGCCTTTCATGCCATAAGGTAATAGTGGCGTCCAGTTGGCTGGTTTGACGAAGCGGATTGCGGTAAAGATGAACAATAGCACGACCGCGATTTTAATGACAACCATAATATTGTTGACGCGTTTCGTTTCTTTCACACCAAATGAGAGTAGCGCAGTGATCAATAGAATAATGGCGAAGGCCGGCAAATTGAAGAAAGTGGTCACCCCTGGCGTTGATCCGGGAGCAGCCGTTAAAATTGTTGGTAGTTTTAAACCGAAGCCAGCTAGGAAAGATTGAAAATAGCCTGACCAGCCAGCAGAGACGGTTGAAACGGCGAACAAGTACTCCAACATTAAATCCCAGCCAATGATGAAGGCGACGATTTCCCCAAGTGTCGTGTAAGAGTAGGTGTAGGCCGAGCCACTTTCAGGAACCATCGCGGCAAATTCGGCGTAGCAGAGTGAGGCGAATAAGCAGGCGATTGCTGCTAGTACGAATGAGATCATTAATCCTGGGCCAGCAGTCAGGGCACCAGTCCCGGTTAAAACGAAAATCCCGGTCCCAATGATGGCGCCAATCCCCAGCATAGTTAGATCGAAAGTTTTGAGTTCCTTTTTCAATGGACTGTGATAATTGGCTAACATATCCCCAATATCTTTTTTACGAAGCAAATGCGTGTGTGTTAAATCCATAAAAACCGCCCCATTTCGATTTAGTGGTGCTCATTCTAGTCGGATTTTAGAAAATTGATGTAGTTGTTTTAACTGATGATTTTATTTTGATTAGCTATAATAACTAAAATTGATGATTTTCCCCAAAAATGTGTGGCAATTCGATATTAACTTATTAATTGTTAACCATTTCTGACTAAATAAAAAGGGTTAGAAAACTAAGGCTTATGCTGCTTTTGATGCCTATTGGTAAGCGAGCCGCTTTGTTAGCTTAACTTTGAAGCATGGCACTAAAATTTTAATGATAATGTCAAAAAAAAAGCAATGCCGATTAAGCATTGCTAAGATTGGTGTCGCCGATAGTAACGATAGGCGACGATTAATAAAATAATAATCAGTAAGATCCCAATGGCACCTTTTGGTCCGGCAATCCGTTCTGTTAAATGAAACATCCGAATTGGTCCGAGCCCATGAATTCCTAACATTGCGAGCATAATGAACCCTCCTGACGAGATTATTACTTTTTTATTGAAAAAAAGCAACAATTATAATCGTAATGATTATTAACAAATCACTATCTGCGGTAAAATAAAAATATCATTAAAATAGGTGGGTGCCTCAATTGCAATATATTTTGCCAATCATCAATGTCATCATTGTCCTAAATGCGGTGGCAGCGGTTGTGACGGTCTTTCGTGATCGGCGTGATATTGCGGCGACTTGGGCATGGTTGTTAGTTCTAATCATGATCCCGGTTGTCGGCTTTATTGCGTACGCGTTCATTGGCCGTAAATTACCGAAGAATCGTTTGTTCCGTTTGAAAAAAGAAACCCAAATTCGTTTGGAACAAATGATTCAGCGTCAAAGAGATGAGTTAGGCTCTGATTTAATGCCAGCCGACGCGGTTACTAGCTCTGTACGTGGCATGGTTAGTCTCTTTTTGAATTCGGATGGCGCATTACTGAGCCGTAAGAACCGCGTGAAGATTTACACGGATGGTCATAAAAAATTTCATGATATGTTTCAAGACATTGAAGCAGCCAAACAACATGTTCATATTGAATATTACACATTCTATAACGATAAGATTGGTAACGAATTGTTACATTTATTGGAACGTAAAGCTGCTCAAGGGGTGGA
The DNA here is from genome assembly GCF_005405005.1 of Lactiplantibacillus daoliensis. Lineage (GTDB taxonomy): Bacteria > Bacillota > Bacilli > Lactobacillales > Lactobacillaceae > Lactiplantibacillus > Lactiplantibacillus daoliensis. The sequence goes on from NZ_BJDH01000006.1 coordinate 4,842, forward strand.
TGTGCGGGTCCTTTATGATCCATGGGGGTCTATGGGAACCTTTCGGAGTTTCTTCAAACATTTAGAAGAACTTGGTGGTCATGCGCGGCCGTTCTTGGGCGCACGTTCAGCAGTTTTAGACTTCCGACTAAACTTCCGAGATCATAGAAAAATTGTTGTCACGGATGGTCGCGTGGGGTACGTTGGTGGGTTTAACGTTGGTGATCAATACTTAGGTCGTGATAAAAAGTTCGGTTATTGGCGTGATACGCATTTGCGGATCGTTGGGTCTGGGGTGTTTGAATTACAAGAACGCTTTATTCGAGACTGGAATGCCACCGATACCGAACACCGCATCATGCCAACTGCAGAAATGTTCCCAGTAATCAAGGTGAAGGGCCATACGTCATTGCAGATTGTTTCCAGTGGCCCTGACAATGATGGTCAGCAAATCAAGATGGGTTATATCAAAATGATTATGACGGCTCAAGACCATCTTTGGATTCAATCGCCTTACTTGATTCCAGATGATTCGGTTTTAGACGCGATTCGTATTGCGGCCATGTCAGGCGTTGATGTACGGATTATGGTTCCTGATAAACCGGATCACGCTTTTGTTTATCGGGCAACGCAATATTATGCCCGTGAATTAGCGGAAGCCGGCGTGAAAATTTATTATTATAATAATGGATTTATTCATGCTAAGACCATGGTCGTCGATGGTCAAGTTGCTTCAGTCGGTTCGGCCAATATGGACTTTCGGAGCTTTAAATTAAACTTTGAAGTCAATGCATTCTTGTATGACACAGTGTTGGCGGAAGAGCTTGAAGCGGCCTTTCTGGAAGACCAAGCATTAAGTAGCTTGATTACAGTGCAAGATTTCAAAGACCAATCTAATTGGTTGAAGTTCAAACAAACCTTTTCACGATTATTATCGCCAATTCTATAAGAAAAAATCACTAATTTAGTTTTCAAAATAGCTAAATTAGTGATTTTTTTGATTTATATATTAGTGGCAATTTCTAAGTTGTTTATAAATATTATAGCGTCGGTCGTAAAACAATTTCGTTAATATCGACATTATCCGGCTGTTCAATGGCAAAAACGATGGAAGCAGCAATATCCTCGGGACGCAATTTTGGGACTTGTTCCAAGTTGGCATTTCTCTGGTCTTCGAAGAAACCAGTGTTAACAAATGCTGGTGAAACCATCATGGTTCTAATATGTGAGCTGGCTTCTTCTGCGCGGACACCAGCCATAATTGCCCGAACACTAAACTTGGTGCTGGCATAAACGGTATTGTTTTGGCCAACTTGGTGACCAGCAGTCGAATCAGTTGCAATAATTTGGCCACCTTTTTGTTTCTCCATCACTGGAATTGCAGCGGCTAAACCGTATAAGACGCCCTTAACGTTGATGTCAATCATTTTTTCCCATTCATCAACTCTGATCTCATTCATCGGTGCAAAGCTCATCACGCCAGCATTTAAGTCCAAAACATCAATTCGGCCATACTTAGCTAAGGTAAAATCGATTAAAGCTTGAACATCGGCTTTTTTACTGACATCGGTTAGTTTGAAAATTGCCTGACCACCCGCTTGTTGAATCATTTCAGCAGTGGCTTGCAGGTCAGCTTCTTTGCGAGCAGCTAGGACAATTTGATGACCATGACTGGCTGCTAATAATGCCGTTGCTTTACCGATGCCACTGGTTGCGCCAGTGATAATGATCGTTTTTAGTTGTGGCAAGTGTGTTTGCCTCATTTATTCTATAAGTTTATTAATCATAATGATTAATTTTATTCAAGACTGAGAATACCATAGTTAGCCGAATCTACAAATTACTTGTTCGACATAACCTGCATTAGAATTGGAAGGCACTAGTGATTTGCTAGGTATTCTCTAAATAGAGTTGTTTGAGCGTATTGATATCGGCGACACTTAGGCCAATAACTTCCCGTAAATAGCCGATGCCGCCACCATAAAGGTCGTCAAAAACATGAAAGACCATCTTTAAATTGTCAGCTTCGACATCTAGTGCTGAATTAAAATGGCTGGCAAGATCGCCGTTATTGGCTTCGGTGATAATACTGTTATTATCGAGCTGATCCGCAGCCATGAAAACGGCATTTGTCAGCAAGTAGTCTTTGATAATGGTCTCACGGGGAATGTCGAGCGCTGTCATAATCAATGTCGCAGCCACGCCGGTCCGGTCTTTTCCGGCTGCACAGTGAAATAAAACGGATTGCTCTGGCTGATCATTCGCTAAGAGTGTGGCGAAGAGATTTTGCCACACTTTGACCGGATGACTGTCGGTAATCATTTGGGCGTATGTCTGGGCATCGAAGCTATCATCGACCATGATCCGTTTAATTAGGCGTTTTAAGCGATGGTCAAAGCGCCGGTTATCGGTAAATGGATAGACTGACGTGTTCATATATTTGGTTGATTTGGGATAGTGGTCAGGGGCCATCTGTGCCTCGCTAGCTTGTCGGAGATCAATGTCGTAACGCAAGCCGTAGTCTTTTAAATAGGCGAGGTCATGTCGACTGAGCAAGGACATCCCACCGCAGCGTAGTAACTTTTGCCATTTAATGGTTTGACCGCCGGTAGTTTCGTAACCACCCAGTTCACGGAAGTTGATGCCGTGTTCTAAACGTAAAACACGATTATGTTCCATTTAAATTACCTCGATTAATCGTTTTCTTAATTATAACCGCTTTCATCAGCCTTGTGACAAAAAGAAAACGACTTGAGTCAGTTACAACTCAAGTCGTTCATTTTAATCACCGTTGTAAATAGAATTTTTAACGACTACATAGTCACACTTAGTAATGGCTTTAAGATCACGACCACCAGCATAAGAAATTGATGACTGGAGATCTTCTTGCATTTCATTTAAGGTGTCCGCTAAGTGCCCACGATAAGGAACGAGCATTTGCTTGCCTTCGACATTTTTATGTTCGCCTTTTTGTGTTTCACTGGCTGAACCATAATACTGTTTGTATGTTTTACCGTCAATTTTAAGAATGTTGCCAGGTGATTCTTGATGTCCGGCAAGCATTGAGCCAATCATGACCATGGTAGCTCCAAAACGGATTGATTTGGCAATGTCACCGTTGGTCCGAACGCCACCATCAGCGATGATTGGTTTACGAGCGGCTTTTGCACACCAACGAACCGCGGCTAATTGCCAGCCACCAGTCCCAAAGCCAGTTTTGACTTTCGTGATGCAGGCTTTACCTGGGCCGACACCGACTTTAGTCGCATCAGCGCCGGCATTTTCCAAATCACGGACGGCTGCAGGAGTTGCGACGTTACCGGCAATCACGAAGCTAGCAGGCAAGGCCTGTTTGATATGCTTGATCATTTCAATCACACTGTCAGCGTGACCGTGGGCGATATCGATCGTGATGTATTCAGGCACAATTTTGGCTGCGGCGAGTTCATCAATAAAATCGTGCTCACTTGGTTTGACGCCAACAGAAATCGAGGCAAAAAGTTTCTCAGCATGCATGGTTTCAATAAAAGCTCGCCGTGTTTCTGGCGCAAACCGGTGCATGATGTAGAAATAATCATTATCGGCCAACCATTTAGCTAAATCGTCGTTAATGACGGTTGCCATATTGGCAGGGACGACGGGAATCTTGAAACGCCGACCACCGAGTTCAACGGTTGTATCTGCTTCCGAGCGGCTATTAATGACACATTTGTTCGGAATTAATTGAATATCTTCGTAATCAAAAATCTCCATGAGTCAGCACTCCTTTAACTTATGCCCAGATGTTGTGGTTGATGACGTTAGTTTGATCACGGTCTGGACCGACAGAGAAAGTCGCCAGTTTCACGCCAACCAATTCTTCAATACGCTTCAAATAGTTCTGTGCGTTAACGGGTAGCTCTTCCCAATTCTTCACACCGGTAATATCTTCGTCCCAACCTGGCAATTCATCATAGATTGGTTTGCAAGCTTCGAGTTCTTTCAAGCTGGCAGGGTAGTGATAAATCGTTTCGCCATTTAAATCATAAGCAGTACAGATCTTGATGGTCTTTAAACCAGTCAAAACGTCTAAACAGTTTAAGCTTAAGTGTGTTAAACCGGAAACTCGTTTGGCATGCCGTAAAACAACACTGTCAAACCAGCCAATTCGACGGGGACGCTTGGTAACAGTCCCGTATTCATGGGCGGTTTCGCGGATGAAATTGCCAACTTCGTCAAAGAGTTCGGTTGGGAAAGGACCATCACCAACGCGTGACGTGTAGGCTTTTAAGACGCCGACACAATTGTCAATCTTAGAAGGGCCAACACCGCTACCAATAGTGACCCCACCGGCAACTGGGTTAGAAGACGTTACGTAAGGGTAGGTTCCTTGGTCAATATCGAGCATGACACCTTGCGCGCCTTCAAATAAAACACGTTTACCAGCATCTAAGGCATCATTGATGACAACTGAGGTGTCGGTGACAAATGGTTTTAATTGTTGACTATAGTTATAGTAGTCTTCGAAAATATCGTCGAATTTAAGTGGTTCCAAATCATATAACTTCGTGATAATTTGATTTTTTTCTTTTAAGTTACGTTTTAATAATTCAGCAAAGGTATCTTTATCAAGTAAATCAGCGACCCGAATCCCGATACGTTCGGCCTTATCCATGTAAGCTGGACCGATGCCTTTATTGGTCGTCCCAATCTTGCCACCAGCTTTAGACTTTTCTTGGGCACCGTCTAAAACAATATGGTAAGGAAGAATGACATGGGCCCGATTGGAGATACGTAAGTTATCCGGTTGAACGCCGTTGTCGCGTAGATATTGTAATTCTTCTACTAAAGACTTCGGATTTAAAACAACCCCGTTACCGATGATGCTAAGCTTGTCATGGAAGAAAATACCAGATGGCACCAAGCGTAATTTGAAAGTTTTACCATTAAATACGATGGTGTGGCCGGCATTGTCGCCGCCTTGGTAACGTGATACCACATCTGCTTCCTGACTTAAAAAGTCAGTGATCTTTCCTTTACCTTCATCGCCCCATTGGCTACCTACTACTACGACTGATGCCATGTTTTCCACCTCATTAAATTATTTTAATTATGAATGATTAATAGCAGTGAGTGGCAGAACGTTCACCACTCCAACAGGAATGAGTATAGCAATTTTAGTGACTGAACGCAAGCTTAAAACCGAATGTTCTTGATTTGCAAGTGTCTAATCGTTCATAGTTATTCAATAAATATCCTCATAATGGGTTATTACAATGAAAATGGATGAAAAAACAGTCGAGTTTTTCATTGTTCGTTCCTATGATTTGAAAGTGAGGTATGATATAATAATGTTCGTGTTTTGATGGTAAATCAGTAAATAGAAATGAGGATTAGCAATGATTGATCGTTATACGCGGCCTGAGATGGCCAAAGTGTGGTCCCTGGAAAACCAGTATCAAGCTTGGTTGGAAGTTGAAATCGCTGCCGATGAAGCCTGGGCTGAGTTAGGTAAGATTCCAGCAAGTGATGTCGCTAAGATTCGTGAAAATGCTAAGTTTGATGTTGACCGGATTGCGGAAATTGAAGCCGTAACTCATCATGATGTGGTTGCTTTTACGCGCGACGTTTCCGAATCATTGGGGGATGAACGTAAATGGGTCCATTATGGGTTAACCAGTACTGATGTGGTTGATACTGCGCAAGGCTATCGTTTAAAACAAGCCAATGCGATTATTCGCCAAGATTTACAAGATTTACGTGCAACATTGGCGCAACAAGCTAAAAAATATAAATATACCGTTGAAATGGGCCGGACACATGGTGTGCATGCCGAACCAACGACCTTTGGGTTGAAGTTGGCGCGTTGGTATTCTGAAATTAATCGGGATATCGAACGCTTTGAACATGCTGCAGCCGGTGTGGAAGCAGGCAAAATCAGCGGAGCAGTTGGGACGTTCGCCAACATTCCACCATTTGTTGAACAATTTGTCTGCGATAAGTTAGGTATTCGTGCCCAAGAAATTTCAACGCAAGTCTTGCCACGTGATCTACACGCCGAATACATTGCCACTATGGCTTTGATTGCGACGAGCGTGGAAGTCTTCGCCACTGAAATTCGTGGCCTACAAAAATCAGAAACGCATGAAGTAGAAGAATTTTTCAATAAAGGTCAAAAAGGTTCATCAGCGATGCCACATAAGCGGAATCCAATTGGTTCTGAAAATGTGACTGGGCTGGCCCGGGTCATTCGTGGTCATATGATGACGGCCTACGAAGATGTGCCACTATGGCATGAACGTGATATTTCGCATTCTTCTGCGGAACGAATCATCTTGCCAGATACAACCATCTTAACGGATTATATCCTTACTCGAATTAATAAAATTATCGGAACGCTGACTGTTTTCCCAGAACGGATGAAGGAAAATATGGGTGATACTTACGGGTTGATTTACAGCCAACGCGTCTTGTTGAAACTGATTGATACTGGGATGTCACGTGAAAATGCCTATGATTTGGTGCAACCATTAACAGCCAAGTCTTGGGATGAACAATTACAATTCAAGCCGTTGATTGAAGGCAATGCTGAGATTCGTCAACATTTGGATCAAGCAGCGATTGATGATGCGTTTGATTATCACTATCACTTACGTCATGTGGACGATATTTTTAAGCGTTTAGGGTTAGATGATTAAAATGATTTAATTGTGCGCTACCTAGTTAACTACTGGGTGGCGTATTTTTTTATTGAAATTCAAATTTTGAGGTTGGAGTAGTGTGTTGACCAACATAGTTCTTTGCCAGTTGAAGAAAGCCTTAATTTAACGGTAAACCCGTGAATTAGGGCCTTTTTGTCATATTAATTTATTGAAATATCAATTATCATATACTTGTGGTTACAGGGGGAGTAAACACATGCAACGATGGTTTAAAAAATTTGGGATGTGCTTAGGCTTATTACTGCTGTTGAGCAGTGTGACGGCTTGCGAGCCACGAAATCCAGCGGTTTTAAAAAATGAAAAGTGGACGTTAACGGTGATCACACCCCAAAAACGGCTACTAGGCCGGACTAGTTTTACGACTAATCAGATTAAAATCCAGTCGACCACTGGTTCAAGAATCAGCTGGATGTACTATTTCAATTCGGATGATGACTTAGTGATTCAGACGGGACGTTACGCGGGGACTTATGTGCTCAAAAATAATGCGCGTGATTTTCAATTGGTGCCAATTAAAGACGCCACGCAAACATTGGAAATTCAACGACTAAAAAAGTAAGAAGGGATCTTCAATGCAAGCATTAATTGCAATTGATTCATTTAAAAATTCTATGACCAGTATCCAGGCCAACCAACTGGTCGCAACCGCGTTAGCTGCACACGGAATTATGTCACAGCAGATAGCGATTGCGGATGGCGGTGAGGGCACAGTTGCGGCTTTTTTAGCCAATCAGCCTGGCGGTGAGCGGCTAACGGTTGCGACCGTTGATGTAGCGCAACGACCAATCAAAGCCACTTACGGTTATTTTGCGGCCGAGCAGTTAGCGGTGATTGAAGTCGCAGCGGCATCCGGAATTCAGTTTTTAAGTGGTGGCTTAAATCCAGCCAACACTAACAGCTATGGGACGGGGTTGCTGATTAAGGCAGCGCTTGAGCACGGCGCGAAAAAAATTATCATTGGACTAGGTGGTAGTGGCACGGTTGATGGTGGCGCTGGAATCTTGCGAGCCCTTGGTTATCGATTCTTTGACGCAGCCCATCATGAGCTCGAGATGGTTGGCGCGGATTTGGGACGGGTTGCTGAGATAGACGCGACGCAGGCAAATACTAAGTTAAAACATGTTCAATTTATCAATGCCTCAGATGTGACGAATCCATTGACTGGCGAACAAGGTGCGGCTGCTATTTTTGGTCCACAAAAAGGGTTGGCTGTAGAAAAGGTGGCGCAATATGATTGTGCAATGCAGCATTATCTGACAGTTGCCACTGGAAAAGTCAGTGCTCATCTTGGCGATGGTGCTGCCGGTGGGATTGGGTTTGCCTTACGTTATTTCTTAGGTGCTCAGGTAAAATCTGGCTTTAAACTGATTGCAGAGTTGAGCCAGTTAGCGGCTCGTGTTCAGCGAGTCGACATAGTCATCTCTGGTGAAGGCCAGGTTGATGACCAGAGTTTTATGGGTAAAGTGCCAATTCAGATAAGTGAACTAGCTCAACAAGCCGGTAAAAATTGTTATTTATTGGTTGGTAATCAAAAGGGGGCAAATCAGGCATTCGCTGACCACGGTGTCACGACAGTTTTGCCAATCGTAGATCATGTTTCAACTTTGGCGGAGGCCATGCAACAAGGACCGGCTAATCTTGAGCGAATGGCTGATCGGCTGGGACGGCTCTTAGCTGCAAATTAAAAATCAATCTAAAAAACCGTTATTTTCAGTCAAATTGACATGAAAATAACGATTTTTTTAATCAGTTAAATAATGGTCTAAAAAGGCCGAAACGTGTTTTTCGTATTCTGCTGGGCCAATCCAAAAGCTTTCGGCGTGAGTTGCATTCGGTACCTGCCACATGGATTTTTGTCCGCCAGCTGCTTGATAGTTCTTTTTGAGCATCCAGCTGGGAACGTAGACGTCCTTCTCGCCGTGGATAAAGAAAATCGGCAGTTTGTTGTGTCGTAACTGTTCAACGGAACTGACGTCACTCAAAAAATAGCCCATGCGATGCCGATTAATAAAGCTTACGATTGGCACAAATGGGAATTTTGGCAAATGGAATTGGCGTTTGAGCAAGTAAGCCAGTTCTTCTTCGACACTCGTGTAACCGCAGTCGGCAATAATGGCCTTAACTTGCGGTGGCAGGACTTCACCACTCATCATTTCAACCGTGGCACCACCCATGCTTACGCCAAATAAGACGATTTCTGCTTGTACCCCAGTTTGATCAATGACTTCATCGACCCAGCCGAGATAGTCGCGCCGATCTTGCCACCCAAAGCTGATGTATTTCCCAGCACTTTGACCATGTCCGCGATCATCGGGCAGGAGGACGTTATAACCCATGTTATGGAACATATAAGCATAGTTAGCCATTGTTTCACCGTCACCTTTATAACCATGAGAAATGATGACAGTGCGGCGACTGGTATTCTTAGCTGGCACGTATTTTGCCACGAGGTGGTTGGCTTCGTCGTTAATATTTAACTGCCAGTCTTGAGTGGGCTGGCGATGTAACCAATTGACGTATGACCAATAGGCATCGGCGTATTTTTGTTTGTCTGCCGAGGTTTCTGGAACGTAATCGACACGTTTGAAAGCAAAGTTATATAACTTTTCACTTGCAATTAATGTTGCTGAAAATAAGGCGATGGGGGTCCCTAAAGCGGCAATCCAACTCCGTTTTTTCATCTAATCAACTCCTTAACTTCTTACTTGGTAATGATACTACCTGATGATTTGTGATTGCAACTTTTCTGAAAACGATTGGGGCTGAAATCGCTGCAACGAAGTCACTGAGTAAAATGGTGTGGGAAATAAAAAACCATCGCTTTACGCGACGGCAAAAGGAGTAGTTCGTTTCGTTAGGTTTGAATGCCCAGCGAGACTTTTTTCATTAACTTTGGAGGAGTAAATGAAAAAGATATGGTGACTGAGTGACAAGTTCAATCACCATAACAATAGTATACCCGTTTGATAGTTAAAAGGTAAGCGTCGTGACTGCTTAGTTTAGTGAGCGTTCATAAACCTTGCATGCTTAGGCAATGTGCATGTTCACCCCAGGCCCTCGTAAGCTGGTAATAAAAACCACCGTATCGGGGAATACGGTGGAAAAAGGAGTAGGGCAGACATGCGATGGGGAGTCGCATGTCATTATGAATTTCATTACTTTGGAGGAGTAAATGAAAAATTTTAGGTTGTTTTATAGCTCATTGAGGTGTTCCTCAATTGCTATGATGTAATCATAGCCGGACCGTGTGAAGAATATGTGACTGAATCCGTTCAATGTTGTGAAAAATTCACTAAGCCTTTATTAAGGCCTTAATCATTGTTATGACGGCTATTGAGATATGATTTTGTTCAATAAAAAAACCATCGTATCGGGGAAATACGGTGGTAAAAAAGGAAGTAAATTAAGTTAGGTTGTCTTGACATAAATTCATTACTTGGAGTGGTAATTGAATTAAGTTAGTTGTCGTTAAGGAATGGGGAGTTCCTTAATGACTATGAACACAGTATAACGGGGAGTCTTGAAGAAAGTATGACACCAGAAAGCTGAAACTGTGATCCTTGATTGAAAGAAATTAGGCTTGGGGGCAGGAGTAGGATGAGAAGGCACAATTTTAATAAGCAAACCGTGCGCAGTCACTCAGCACGTTCTTACAGACTGGCAATAAAAAACCACCGTATCGGGGAATACGGTGGAAAAGGGAAGAAAAGTAGGTTGTATACATATGAATTCATCACTCGGGGAAGTAATTGAATTTTAAGTTTAGTCGGTCGTTAAGAAACGGGGAATCTCTTAATTGACTATGAACATAGTATAACGGCGGGTGATGAAGAATTTGTGATGTCAACGTACTAAAGTCGTGACTTTGCATTGAAAAATTGACTGTTTTTACAAAGTTTATAACTAATTGAGGTCAGATGTTTTGTTATGATAACTCCTAAACATTGTGATAACGGGCTTTTGGCTGGATTGAAAGTGGCGACATGCTATAATTGCTGGCAAAACAACTTGAAAGTGTGACTAAAAATGAGCATCAAAATCGTAACAGATTCTTCGGTCCAGTTAACTGCTGCCGAAATTGAACAATATGATATTCAAATCGTGCCCCTGCTAGTCGGTTTTGGTGGCGAATTGGTCCAAGATAATACCATTTCACGTGAAGACTTTAATCGTCAAATGGCGGCCAGCGACCTATTACCGACGACGAGTCAGCCGCCAATTGGATCGTTCGTAACACTTTACGACGAGTTGACGGCAGATGGTAGTCAGGTTTTATCACTACATATTACGGAAACTTTGAGTGGGACTGTTAATGCGGCTCGCCAGGCAGCACAACTGGCGACAGGCGATGTGACAGTGGTAGACTCGCAGTCGGCGGATCGTGGGATGGCTTTTCAAGTCCTGACGGCTGCCCGGATGGCTCATGCTGGGGCTGATTTGGCGACGATTTTAGCAAAGATCGCGGTTATTCGGCGTCAAACCCATGTTTATTTGTTTGTGGATACTCTCGACAACTTGGTTAAAGGTGGCCGGGTGCCTAAAATTGCCGGTGTGGTGACTAATTTAATAAAATTGAAGTTTGTTTTTGAGCTTATGGATGGCAAGCTCAAATTGTATACGCGTGGTCGCGGAAAAAAAGCTTTGATTAAAGCACAGACTCAAATTCTGGATGACTTGGCAGATGTGACCCGGGTTGAAGCTGCTGGTATCTCGTATGTTGGTGAGGATGCGGTTGCGGCTGCTCCTCGTGATTTAATGATGAAAGTCGCCCCCGAGACAGATTTGTTGGTTGACCGCACGAGTCCAATTATTGCGACACATACTGGTATCGGAGCATACGCTTTAATGCTTTATGTCGTAGATTGAAAACTTATTGAACAAAATACTATCATTTTGTCCTTTAGCTTGCTATAATTAAAACAACATATATTTAGAGCCGTGTTGGTGCACTGTTCTGAGCCTAACCACCATTTTAATGATGACTAGACCCGGATGGGTGCGCTATTTTTTTGACACTTTTTCCCTCAAAAGAAAGTAGGAAATTTTTTGGCATATCTTCTCAATAATCCATTTTTTGGTATCGGGCTAACCGTGCTGGTTTATGGGATTGGCGAGTATTTTTATCATAAGACGAATCGTTTTGTATTATTCCAACCGCTGTTTTTTGGAATGTTGCTTGGGATTGGTTTACTGGTATTGATTGCGTCGGCCCTCAAAGCACCGTTGCACAAAGTTTATCAAGCCTATCAGATTGGTGGCGACTGGTTATTCTGGTTCGTTGCTCCGGCGACCGTTTCTTTTGCAGTCCCACTGTACAAACGAAATGATATTTTTAGAAAACACTGGGATGTCATTTTGGTGGCGTTGTTCCTAGGACTATTATTATCACTGTTTGGAATTTACGGTGTCTCCCGCTTGATGGGGCTTACGGATGCTGCTTTGGGCGCCATGCTAGTCCAAGCGGCGACAACGGCGATTGCGTTACCAGTCGCAGAGTCAGTTGGTGGTGATCAAGCGATTGCGGCCTTTGCGGTAATTTTAAATTCAGTCTTGATTTATGCACTTGGCGACCATTTTATTCGCTGGTTCAAGTTGCACAAAAATCCGTTAGGTGCGGGACTAGGCTTCGGAATTGCCGGGAATGCTGTGGGTGCGACCAAGGCAATTGAGGTGAGTGAAGCGGCCGGTGCGACCGGTGCAATTTCTTTCGTGATTGCGGGAATCTTGGTGAATTTCATGGTTCCAAGTTTCGCACATCTAGTTGGTTTAGGTTAGGAGGCGCGTATGAAAAAAACAAAGTTTATTAAGCAAATTATGATCTATGGCGTGATTCTGCTGGTCAGTAGTTTGATCTCTGAGTTGGTTAATCAAATTTGGCCGGGCTTTCCGATGCCACCAGCCTTGATTGGGATGATTATGCTATATCTTTTGCTAACGTTGAAAATTGTGAAGTTGGAACAAGTTGAAGGCGTCAGCAACTTCTTTGTTCAAATTATTAGCCTGATTTTTATTCCATCTGGTGTGGCATTGGTAACGAAGTTAGATGTGTTAAAAGCAGAAGGGGTACAGATTATTATCGTGGTCGTTGTATCAACGCTGATGTTGTTACTTTTCACTGCAGGTATTTCTTGGCTTCTCATTAAAGTTAAGGAATATGTCGTCGCGCGTCGTCAACAAAGTTCAATCGAAGTCGAGGAGGATTAATAACCTGTTATTAGGTCCGGGTGGTGTTGGATTTACCGTTTTGGTAGATCAAGCACCAGTCGGATTTAATTGTTTTTGGGGTTGTTATTTTGATAGTCGAAACGTGTTCGGCCAACCTGAGAGTTCGGCTTGCTACGCACAGTCAACCACTCGGAAAATCGTCGAGTAATTGACTGTGCTAGGCAATGCTCACTCTCAACCTGGTTGACCTCGCACTCTGCACAAAAAAAGCCACTACATCATGGATGCAGTGGTCAAGGAGTAGGAAACATCAAAGTGGGGGCTTTGATGAACCCCATTCATAAGACTTGGGGGAGTCTATGAATGAAAGTGATTATTAATCGGCATTATGGCAGCAACACCGATTACAATCTTAAAACTAAAGAATATTAATGATCGATAGTCAGTTGATCACTTTCTATCAATCTGCGACTATTATAATTGCAAACGCTACCGGCTGCAACTAATTGCGCTGGTAGATTAGTCTAATTTAATTCGCGGCTGAAAATCCGTTGCAAATAAGCCCATACTATAAAGGTCGAACCGTTCCCCGTCACGCTTGACGGCAAGCGTGTTCGTGCCTTCAAATTCAAAGCCACTATTTTGGTAAACGGCAATCGCGGCGTGGTTAGTTGCGATGACGTCCAAACAAACTTTAAACAGATTTAACTCGTTGAAACCGTAATTAAGCATGAGATTTAAAGCTTCCGTACCGTAACCTTTGCCACGGTCAGCAGGATCACCAATCGCGATGGCTAGCTGGGCAATCTGGTTGGTCCATTCAATATTATAAAGGGTCACGAAACCAAGTAAACGGTTATCTTCCTGACTACGAACATGAAAGTAAAATTCTGTGTTTCGGTCTAAATTACGATAGGTTTGCTCCAATGCTTCGCCAGAAAGTGGTCGTGCAGGTGCTGTGTCTAAATTCCGTAAAAAATCACCCGTAGTATACCAATCACTAATTTCATCAAAATCCTCGGGTTGTGGTACTGATAGGGTGAGTCGGGGGCCAGCTAAAATATTTTTCAAAATGAAATCCTCTCCTGTTAAACTAATATCCCTATCATAGCTCACTGAGTCAAAAAGCACTACTAACGAAATATTTACATTTATTTTACAGATTAACTTGGTTAAAATTTACGTCTAATCAGTATGCTAGGGTTAACCATTTGGTGAATATTAGTGTAAAGAAGTGATAGGATGCAACGGTTGCATATAATTCAGATTTCGGATACGCATTTGACGCCCCACGGTCAAGTGCCAGCTCATCATCAAAATATTGATCCCTGGATGAAACTGACGGCCATCATTCAGGATATTCGGACTTTACCTTATCAGCCAGATTTGATCGTGTTTACCGGCGACTTAGTTCATAGCGGTAGTGCGGACGATTACCAACGATTACATGGCGTTGTCCATATGATGAAAGATGAATTTAATTGTCACGTTCGGGTGATCTTGGGAAATCATGACACGCGTGAAGCGTTCTATGAAGGTTATTTGCCCGCTAATCCAGGGCCATATTATGCCAATCGGATGCGTATTGGCAATAATGATTTTTATTTTTTAGACTCAAAAATTGACGGCTTTCAAGCAGGTTGGTTGCCCTCGGCCCAGCTACAGTGGCTTGGAAAGCACCTCCGTCAGGCACCGACCAAACGGGCCTTTATATTTTTACACCATCCGTTAGACGGGGCACCAATGGAAAATATGCACTATGCAATTTTACAAAATACACCAGAATTATTATCGGTCCTTCGCGGCCATAATATCGGTGGGGTCTTTTCTGGACACGTTCATTTTCCAACCAGTTATTTAAATGGCGATAGCATCTTGAACGTGGTCGCTGGCTCGGCCTCATTTGATATTGATTGTACCGATCCGCAGTTACACGAAATTCGCGAGAGTAGTAGTTATCAAATTATTACGGTTGATCGTGGTCAAGTGGGCGTCACGGTGCGCCAGTTGTTACAACAATCGGCTGTCTTGGACACTTTACCGATTCCGTCAACGCGTTTTTTGACCAAACGACCGGCTAATTTATAGTGCTGTTAGCGTTTACATTATGAACCGCGTATAATGAGGATAAACAATAAGGGGGCTTTTGAAATGTTAAAACATTGTCACTTGCACCATGAACGGCGTCCAAAATTATCACGGCGGGGTCGCCAACAGATTGCACCGGTAGCGGCGTTTGAACTTGTTGCGTCCAGCATTGCGATTACGGATATTATCCGTGCAAAGTCATTTCGTCGTGGTCACAAAATCGGCTGGTTATTACTGGCTTTCGTTCAACCAATTGGGCCATGGCTATACTTTATGTTTGGCCAATCCCGAGACTAAAAAATTTGAGCAAACTAAAAGGTCGACCAGCGATGGTCGACCTTTTTACTATTCTGCATGACTTAAATTTAATCGTTGTAACTCACTTGTATGGGTAATCCCAAGCTTGGCTTGGCATTCTGGGCAGAGTCCATACACTTCCATATTGTGTCCAGTGACTAAGTAACCTGAAAGTTTGGCGGCAGTTTCATCAATGCCACTTAAATCGGGTTCAAAAACGTCGGTAATTTTACCGCAATTTTCACAAACGACATGATAGTGAGGCCGCCCAAAGAAATCATAATGAGTGCCGGCATCGCCGTTTTGTAATTCAATCACAATGCCCAAATCAACAAACAGCTTTAAGGTGTTGTAAACCGTCGCCAGGCTTAAGTTCGGGAGTTGAGATTCCAGAGCCTGATAGATGGTCTCCACGGAAGGATGATTATGGTGAGTAACGAGGTAAGTCAGAATAATCTGACGCTGCGGGGTTACTCGAATTTTGTGATCCTTTAATTGTTGTAAAGCTTGCGTTAACATATCTTCTGCCACGACGCGGTTCCCCCTTTGCTAAGATTCACCCCTATTAAACCACACTTATTAGAAGGATTCCAATTTAGAAACGTTATTAATAGAAATTTTTGACAAATTTAATGATCCAGAGAAAAAATAAAGTGCCTTGGATGAACACATCCTAGGTACTTTTCAGCTAAGCATAGAAAAGGTGTGACCAAAGGCACTCTTTGATCACACCTTTTTAAGGTTCATCAGTGGTAACTGATTTAAGCGTTTCACCGACAACTGCAGTTTGTGACCAAACGAGTAGTTGTGCTTGCACATTTTCCAGAATTTTCATGCCAAGCTGATAATCACGTTCAGAGCTAATACTGTTGAAACTTAAGGTGCAGGTGCCAGCAAAAGTGCTTGCGGCGATTTCCATAGTCGGAGCGGTCCGAAAGGCGCCAGAAAAGACGCAATTAACCACAGTTAAGCCATGAAATTGTAAGCGCTGCTGGTCAATGACCCCAAAATTAGTATACGTTAGCGGCTGCTGGGCAAGCCAACGCTTTGTTAATTTTCGCATGAGGCTGACAGGCATCGTATGGTTCATTTTTTGTAAGTTGGTGAGTCGATATAGAAAGGCTGCTCGCGTGCGTTCCGTGGTTAGTAAATCGTGCACATGTTGGACAAGCGCAGAGAACGGCGCGTCGACATCAACCTTAACGTTGAGATAAACCGCACCGGTTAGATTGGCAACCCGGGTTGTCTTCGGTTGTTCTTCGGCAAAGTGTCGGAAGTTGATTGGACACGGCAGTGTAATCGTAGTGTGCCCAGTTAAAACCTGCAAAGCCTTTGCGTATGCGGCCAAAATTGCCTCACTAATACCAACATTTTGCGCTTTAGCAACCTTACGCACTCGCATAAATTGTTTGCTCGTTAGCATAATGTGACCAACATGGCGCAAATTCATGCCTTGATAATGTGGCAATTTGACGTTGTTGAGTGGTAGCTCCGGATGCCGATTAGGGCGTTGGAACTGGCGTTGGAGTTGCGGCATAACCGAACGTAGTCGCCGTTCATTCGTGAAACCAGTCAAGTCATCAAGGTTATAAGCTTGGGATAGTAAGTAAAGGTATTCTTTAAAGCCAACGCTATCAGTTAATAGGTGGCTCATGAAAGCTTGTAGGACATCATATTGGTCATGATGAATCACAAACAAGCGTAATTGTGGACCAGTTTTAAAGTTAAAGTCAAAATTTTCAGGGCTGTACGGACTCTGTGCCTCAATGACGACATCATCAACTTGTTGGTTAACGACTTCGAAGCGATTGTGATCCGCTTGGTAGTGCGCAAAAATCTCGGGGACGATTTGCGCAGTAGATAGGACCGCGGCTTTAAGCCGTTCTACATCGATTTTACTAGAAAAAACCAACCGTGAACGCATCAATGGCGCGGTGGTATCTGTTAGTAACATATTTAAAAAATCTAGCGCTTCACCACGATAATACACAGTAACAACCCCCGATCAAATTCTCTAATAAACAGTATAACAGACTAGGTATGTGTGAGATGGGTGGGAAGCGTTGTTTTGAAAAAAGTTAATAAAAGAATTTTTGGAGGGATTTGTTGTTTATCGTTTGAGGGACAGATGGGTCAGTTGTTTAAAGGTCAAAATATATTGGAAGTACTGTGATGTCAACCGCTACCGTACCTGAATTAGTATTACGGTGAGCGCTTTGTCAGTCAGAATCCTTGTGCTATGAGGGACAGCCGTAGCCAAAGTACGGTCTGCGACTTCAATTCAAAGCCGGTCAACCGCGTGCCCTACAAGATTAGACGATCAAGCACGTCGTTCAATCTTGTCAACACAGCACAACGGTTCTGATTAACGCTGCTGAGTATAAATAACTGATTTATCTCCTTAAAACCACTGATTAGTTGGAAGTTGTTGCTGATAGTATCGAACGTGCAGGTGACGTTTGCCCGGCGTTGTTTGCCGGCCTTACACCACGGACGGTCCGGGAGATTTGCGGTTTTGACAAAGTTTCCGGCGAGGGTCGAGACGTTTCTTAGGCTTGACCCGGTCCCTCGTTCGCATGTTATCAGCAACAACCGGAAACGGCAATGATCGACTTTACCGCCTGATTATTGACATGGCGGCACAGATCGGCAATTTTTAACTTTTCACTTTTAGTTAGCGATTCAATAATTAGCTCAATATTTTACAATATTTCTGAAAATACTTGAAACCGGTTCCGCAAGTATTTCAAAAAAGGGGTATACTTAAGATAAATACAGCTTAAAGGAGTGTCCAGTACATGAAAATTGTTGCACTTGTTGGTAGCATTCGACATGCCTCGTACAATCAAAAATTAGCCGAATATGTGAAGAACCGTTACGCGGACCAGATGGATGTGACCATCCCGTCATTACGTGAGTTACCATATTATGACCAAGATATTGAACTAACTGCACCTGATAATGTTAAGGCTTTCAAACAGTTAGTACTCGACGCAGATGGCGTTATTTTTGTCACACCTGAATACAATCATAGTATTTCAGGCGTACTTGAAAATGCGATCGATTGGCTTTCTCGGGTTGAACATCCGTTAAAAGGCAAACCGGTGATGATCTTAGGTGCCACGATGGGACCACTTGGAACTGTCCGTGCACAAGGTCATTTACGTCAAATCTTGGATTCACCTGGGGTAGCCGCATTAGCGATGCCTGGTGATGAATTCTTGATGGGCTTAGTTCAAAATAAGATTGAT
Organism: Lactiplantibacillus daoliensis; assembly: GCF_005405005.1. Taxonomy (GTDB): domain Bacteria; phylum Bacillota; class Bacilli; order Lactobacillales; family Lactobacillaceae; genus Lactiplantibacillus; species Lactiplantibacillus daoliensis. Next base: position 23,323 of record NZ_BJDH01000006.1, read on the forward strand.
GCTGCGGGGAATATTACGGATCAACCAACAGTCGATTGGCTCGATCATTGTACGCAAGACTACCTTAAGTTTGTACAGCAAGTGGCCAAGAACACGGTCAGTGAATAAGAATTAAAAAAATAAGCGTTGAGGGGTAATTTCAGATGAACAGAGAACGTAAGTTGATTTATGTCATTCTAAATGATGAAGATGTTGAATATGATTTGGAAGAATTGCCAGATGAATATGTTGTTTATATTCGCCAGCAAGCCGGAGATCCACGCGACTTACCGTTAGTAAATACTGAAGTTCAGAACTTATTTAAGGATGCCGGCTTGGACTTTGCTGAAAAGGTCAAACCAACTAACAGAAAAGCTGATATTGTTTTAACTGTTAAGCGGACAAGTGTTACTGATGACTAATTAAGTCGGTCCGAACCGCTGACTGTTATTTAGGCACTATTTCCATTATGATAAAGTATAAATTGAGCGCTGGAAATCATTTTCCGGCGCTTTTTCTTTTGGAGGAAAAGTCATGACGATTGATGAATTGTATCACTTAATGTTAACCACCATGGGACCGCAGCATTGGTTGGAGCCCGGTGTTCCGCCAGCAGAAACGCCTTGGGAAATCTTGTGGGGTGGCGTTCTCGTTCAAAATACGAATTGGCGGAATGTTGATTATGCGTTGGCTAATTTGAAGACTGCTACCCAATTTGAACCGCAGCGCTTATTAGCACTAACTTCGGCTGAACTGACTGCGATAGTCAAGCCAGCAGGATTCTATACGCGCAAGGTTCCGACACTGCAAGCATTAGCGGCTTGGAGCGGTCAGTATGGGTTTGATTTGACTCAGATCAGAGCTTTACCAGCCGCACAGATTCGACGGGAGTTAAAGGCACTCAAGGGAATCGGTGATGAGACGGCTGACTATTTTTCGATGTATGTTTTTGATAAACCAACGATTATTGTTGATACTTATTTACGGCGTTTATTCACGTGGCTAGGCGTACAATTACCGAGCGCTTACGTGAAGGCCCAAGCCTTGATTGCCGATAATTGGCATTATGATTTTACCTCGGCCCGTGAATACCATGCCTTGATTGTTGAATTTGGTAAGCAAGTTAAAACAACCGCGGACTTTCAACAGTCTTTTCTAGCTGACCAGCAATTGCACTTACAATAGAAAGTAAGTTAACTAATAAAGCCGTTCTTTAAATTACCATATAAGCGAACAAATCGCTTGGTTATATTTGACCGTTACCGCCGAGGTCGATATGATTGTCACAAGTAAATGAAAGCGTTTCCTTTAATCCGATTTACTTAAATCTGAGTTAGGTTAGGAGGGGATATTGGTGCACTTTTCACAAAAAGTGATCTATCAAATCTATCCTAAGTCGTTTTATGACAGTGACGGCGATGGCATTGGTGATTTACGGGGAATCATTGCAAAGGTTCCATATTTGTCACGCCTGAATGTTGATATGATTTGGTTTAATCCGTTCCTTGTCTCGCCACAACGCGATAATGGCTACGATATCGAAGACTATTATCAAATTGACCCGTTATTTGGGACGATGGTGGATTTTGATGACTTGGTGCAGGCTTTGAAAGCCGTTGGTATCGACGTCATGCTGGATATGGTGTTTAACCATACCTCGATTCAGCATGAATGGTTTCAAAAAGCTTTGGCGGGTGACCCTGAGTTTCAGCAATACTATTATATCCGCTCCGCTAAAACAGATGGCACGCCACCGACGAATCAAGCCACGATTAATGTGGAAAATGAACTTGAACATGGGGAAAATTTAACTACTATCAACGGTTAATTCAGTTAAGAAAACAAGTCGTAGCCATTTCAGATGGGGATTATCAGCCGCTATTGCTGGATCATCCCCAAGTGTTGGCCTATCCGCGAACGAGTACAGATTAGCAGGTAGCCGTTTTGACTAATTTCTTTGGGCGAAAAACCACGGTGGAGTTACCACCAGAATTTGTTGGTGCGCAGGTCTTAATTTCTAATTATGCCGCCACGATGGTTGGTAATGCCGTGATTTTACAGCCGTATGAAGCAATTGCCTTATTACGCGATTTAAAGTAAAGGGGGACTTCGCGATGAAACAAGTGCAATTATTATCACCAATTAAAGGGCAGCTAATACCCTTAAGTGACGTTAAAGATCCAGTGTTTTCACAAGGTATGATGGGTAAAGGCTTTGGAGTTGAACCAACCAGTGGTCAAATCGTCGCGCCAGTTAGTGGGCGTATTACGATGGTGGCATCGACTTTACATGCGATTGGTTTTGCAACCACTGATGGTTTGGAGGTCTTGGTTCATTTAGGAATTGATACCGTTGAATTAAAAGACAACCCACCGTTTAAGCTCAATATTCAGGTTGCGGATGAAGTTAAAGCCGGCGACAAAATCGGGACGATGGATTTAGCAGCGGTCAAGGCTGCTGGTAAGGAAACGACGGTCATTTTGGCAGTCACAAATACCGCGGACAAGGTGGCTGAATTGACACCAAACCTAGGAAATGTTGCTGCAGGGTCAGTGGCTGCACAAGTAGACTTGCAGGCTGAAACTGCGGCGACCACCACGCCAACGCCGGATAAAGGCAACGGCGGTAAGTATGATGCTTTAGCGAGTCAAATCATCACGAACATTGGTGGTGCTGGGAACGTGAAGAGCGTTATTCATTGTATCACCAGAGTTCGGTTCTATTTAAAGGATGAGAGCATTGCGAAGGATGATGTGATTCGCAATCTGAAAGGTGTTATCGACGTTGCCAAGGCTGGTGGTCAATATCAAGTTGTTATTGGCCCAGCAGTCACAGACGTTTATGACGCGGTTGTTTCCCAGCTTGGCCCAGGGTTCGGTGACGATGATGCTTCCGCTATTGCTAGTGAAAAAGAAGCCAATAAGGCCGCGTGGAAAAAGATGACCCCTTGGCAAAAGGTTAAGCATGGTTTTAGTGCCTTAATTGGGGTGATCACCGGGTCCATGATTCCGGTCATCGGCTTGTTGGCTGCTTCAGGTATTTTAAAAGGGGTCTTAGCCCTACTGACCTCCTTCAAACTCGTTTCTGCAACGACGACAACTTATGTGATTATCAATGCGATGGGGGATTCAGTCTTCTACTTCTTACCAATCTTCGTCGGGTTCACTGCTGCCAAGAAACTAGGCTCTGATCCAGTCATTATGGGAATCATTGGTGGGGTGCTGACGTATCCAACGATTGTGGCGATTGCCAGCACTGGTAAAGTTACCAGTCATTTACTAGGTATGGGAATTAACGCTAATTTCTTTGGATTACCAGTTCACGTGGCTTCATACAGCTATTCTATCTTCCCAATGATTGCTGGTGCTTGGTTAGCTAGCAAGTTGGAACCATGGCTGAAACGTGTGATTCCAACCGTCTTACGAATGATCTTTGTCCCATTACTCGAAGTTATTATTATTTCTGGTGCGATTATCTTATTCCTCGGACCAATTATCACCGCCTTCTCTGGTGCTTTAGCGGCCGGGATTGTAAAAATCTACGAACTCAGTCCAGCAATTTCTGGGTTGATCATTGGTGGTTTCTATCAGGTCTTGGTTATCTTCGGCTTGCACTGGGCGATTATTCCAATTGTAGCCAACGATATTGCCACGACTGGTCACAGCTACTTGAATGCGATTGTTTCAGCAACGATGGTTGCCCAAGGTGGGGCTGTCTTAGCGATTGCCATGAAATCAAAGGTTGCCAATATTAAAGAATTAGCTTGGCCAGCAACGATTTCAGCCTTCTCTGGTGTGACAGAACCTGCCATGTACGGGATTAACTTGAAATACGGTCGGGCCTTCGTCACTGCCAGCATTGGTGGGGCCGTCGGTGGTTTCTTAACCGGCTTGATGCATGTTAATATGTGGGGCTTCGCTGGTTCCTTAATCGGCTTCACGTCCTTCGTTAACCCGAAAGGTTTGGACTTCAGTTTCTGGGGTTTCTGGATTGCTTCAATCGCTGATATTATTGTCGCCTTTACGTTGACTTACATGTTTGGTTTCTCAGACGCGGATGTTAAAAATGTTAAGACTGCGCCAAAGAAGAAACATTTAGGCCAACAAGCTGCATAATCTAACTTCAATATAAGTCTTAGAATTTGATCACGCCTTAAAAGTTCGTTGCAGATGATTGCAGCGGACTTTTTATTTCGCGAAAAGTTGAACATGGATTATGGAAAACGCCTCCGGTTATCACTGATGACAGGCGGCGATGAGACATAATCGGCCGGTCAAGCAGCGGCGAAGTTGACGAAATCAGCGCAACTAGTTGACATTTCAAATAATAGCTGTTTTAATGTAACTTATAAAGTTACAGGAAAGTGGGAACTAAAAATGAAAATAACGATAACTGGTGCAACTGGTCATTTAGGGACTCAAATTGTGAAGGCGTTAAGTCAGCTAGTGCCGGCAACGCAACTCAATTTAGGCGTCCATACAGTCAGTAAAGCGGCGGCTTTTGCCGCAGCGGGCATGACTGTGATGGCAATGGATTATCACGATGTGGCTAGTTTGAAGCCGGTGTTGGCGGATAGTGATGTTTTTATTTATGTACCAAGTAAGAGTCATGATAGCTATTCGCGGGTGAGTGAATTTGAAAATGTCATTCAGGCAGCGGAAACAAGTCGAGTCAAGCATATTTTAGTCATGGGTTTTATCGCGGATCAAATAAATAATCCCTTTGCGTTGTCAGCTTTCTACGGCTACGTTCCGCGCCGGTTAGCAGCTTCTAGTCTACACTACACGATTATCCGTAATGCGCTGTATGCTGATCCGTTGGTGCCTTATTTGCCAGAATTGATTGAACGACAGAATGTGATTTATCCGATGGCGGATCAAGCGTTGAGTTTTATCAGTCAGGCGGATAGCGCAGCCGCTTTTGCCAAAGTTGCAACCACGCCACGATTGTTAGGAAATGGACGAATCTATACGTTGACGCAGTCGCAATCTTATACGATGCCTGCTTTGGCAAATGTCTTGAGTCAAGTTTCAAACCAGCCGATCGGGTATGAACCAGTGACCTTGGCAGAGTTTGAAGCGTTATATAATGCAGGCAACGAAGGTCATATGTTGGCTTCGATGTATGCTGGTGGTGCCTTAGGCCTGTTGAGTGACGTGAGTGATGATTACGAGACGATTATGGGACATCCTGCCCAATCATTGGTCGATTTTTTACAAACGAATTACCCTAAAAAGGCCTAAAGTCACCTAAAATTCATGGTCAAGGCACTGGGCGGTCCCCATTCCATGCTATAATTTAAACTGACAAGAGCATTTGGAAAGGGGGACGCTAGCATGTCTGAACAAATGAGTCCAGATTTTCGCGACTTGTTTCATCGGGGACAACTGACAATTGGTATCAGTGAGTTAAGCAGAATGACTGGTGTCTCGCCACGCCAGCTGCGTTATTGGCAAAAAAAGGGATATATTATTCCTAAAAATGAAGACGAACCGGGGCGCGCGCGGATTTACACCATGAAAATGGTGATTAAAGCGGCCGCCATGAGCAATTTGTTGCAGACCGGTTATACGTTAAAAGCGGCTGCCGCACAAGTGGATGAACGCATGCGGCCGGCACAAACGATGTATCGTCTTTTATTTGGTCGGTACCAAGGCTATGAAGTGGCGACAGATGGCCAGCTATTAGTGGATTTAGGACAATTTGATCCAGATCCCACACAAGAAATTTTTGTGAAGCTGGTGGATGATCAGCCGAAGTTTATTTTGAAGGCTAGGGACTAAAAATACTCACCAAGTTGCGGTTAGACTGCAATTTGGTGAGTATTTTAGTTTGGTCAGTTATTTTGTAAATTCTGTCAAAATGCGTTGCGAAGCCCGTGCACTAAACTGATTAGTTTGTAGCTGGTCAAAAATGTCTTTCATAATAGCGGTCAATTGCTTGTCAGTTAAGCCCTGTGCGGCGAGCGTATTGATCACGACCTGCAATAAATCTAGCGGTAAAATTGGTCGTTTTTCAGGATGATTGTCGAAGAATTCTTGAACCGCTTGATCATGAAGTTGCCAGTAGACTGGGTTTTTGACGTCATCAAAAATAGTCTTCAGTTTTTCTAATGTGGGTGACAACGGAATGTTTTTAGCAATCAGCGTTGTTAACATGCCTTCTCGTTCCGGAATCCGAACATCGGCAACGTAATCTTTCAACAATAAGAAATGCGTCTTGAACGGTGGTCGTAAGCTAAAGGTCATCGTCAAGGCAATTTGACTGTCATTATCTGCCATAAGCAAAAACTCCCTTGCTGATTAATGCCGCTTGGTGAAACGGACGACCGCTTCACAGCGTGCGGTTTGTGGAAACATATCAATTGATTGAATGTAATCGACCTGGTAGCCGCGGGTCAATTGACGCAGATCTTGGGCTAACGTTGAGGGATTACAAGAAATATAAACGAGCTTTTCTGGGGCACTTTGTAAAATAGCGTCGATAAGCACGTCGTCTAAACCAGTTCGAGGTGGATCAACCACAATTGCATTTGGCGCAAAACCACTAGCTAACCATTGTGGTAACAACGTTTCGGCTTCACCAACTTCGTATTTGGCATTGGTGATCTGGTTGCGCTTAGCATTTTCGTTGGCGTCCGCCACAGCTGCGGGAATCGTATCCATGCCACGAACTTCTTGAGCCACATCGGCCAATGACAAACCAATCGTCCCAACACCGGAATAGGCATCAACTAAGGTTTCGTGTGGGGCTAGGTTTAACGCGGTGCGAGCCAGTTGATAGAGTTTCTTGGTTTGTTCAGGGTTCAATTGGAAGAAAGCTCGCGCTGATAAATCGAAGGCAAGCCCATCTAATTCTTCGGTAATCGTTGGTTTACCAGCCAATAAAGTGGTCTGGTCACCCCAGATTAAAGAAGTTTTGCCAATATTCACATTTTGCATCACAGAGACGACCATTGGTAATTTATCGGCAATCTTCATGAGTAGTTGATGCTTTTTTGGGAATTTAGGCGTATTTGTGACAAAGACGAGTTGAACTTCCCCAGTTGCTGCGGCTGCTCTAACAACGACGGTTTTGACAATACCAGAATTGTGTTCCTCATCATAGATAGGAACGGCTGATTCTTCCAGCCATTTAACAACGGCCCGCATAACGGTCATCGTTACCGGCATTTGTACGGAACAAGTGGGTAAATCAACTAAGTCATGACTGTTTTCCTTATAGAGTCCGGCGGCAACGTGACCATCGATCATCCGAACTTGGAATTGAGCCTTATTTCGGTATTCATAGGGGTCGTCCATGCCAATAGTTGGGCGGATGTCATACTGTCGGAAACCAGCTGGTTGGTATTTTTCGAGTGCTTGCCGAATTAAGTCTTGCTTGAACTTTAGTTGAGCTGGGTAGTCTAAATGTTCTAGTTCAAAACCACCGACTTCACCGGCATATTCATCACGAGGATCAACGCGATCAGGACTAAATTTCCGGATTTTCCGAATTTTAGCTTCCAAGTAACGCGGATGGACGGTGGTGACTTCTGCGACGATGACTTCACTGGGTAAAGCACCTTTCACGAAGGTGATCACGTGCTTATAGTAGCCGATTCCTTCGCCATTGATGCCGAGTCGCTTAATGGTTAATGGGAAACGTTGTCCCAAAGTGATATCGGATTGGACTTTTTCAACCGGCTGACGGCGCGCTTGGGATGGCCGTGCTGGCCGACGATTTGGATAATGATTCGATTCTGTCATATTAGCTTTAACTAACCTCGTTTTCTGTTAACTGCGTTCAAGTCATTATAGCATGTCGACTGATGGTAAAGGGGAAAAGCGCAGTTTGCTGAACTGTGTGTGAAGATAAGAACAGACAACGTGTTGTCAAAAAATGGGATCATGTAACGCCGTTCAGGGTGGCAATGAGGCGATAGTTGGGACCCGATAATGTAAGCGATTTATGCTAAAATTAGGTCAACTAGAAAGTTAAAAATTGCCGTCTGCACGAGGATATCAACAATCAGGCGGTGAAAACTAGTCGATTACTACGCTTCCGGTTGTTGCGGATAACATGCGGACGAGGGACCAGTTCAAGCCTTAGAAACGTCTTGAACCTTGCCCGGAAGCTTTGCCAAAACCGCAAATCTCCCGGACCGTCCGTGGTGTAAGGCCGGCAAAGAACGCCGGTCAAACACCACCTGCACGTCCGATGCTATCAGCAACAACCTCTAGTTAATTACGCTTAGCGGAGTCAGTCGAAATCGGTGTGCAGTGTCGGCAAGAATAGTCGGCGTTCTTGGCTGACTATTCTTGCGGGGCAATTCAAAGACGTGTTTTGTCGGCTTGGAATTGAGGCGTCAGACCGTACCTTGGCTGGCGCCGTCCCCCTCACAGCACACCGATTTTGACTGACGGAGCGCTGAATTTAGACGTAAAGGTTACTGGTACCACAACATTTATAATGTTTTTGAGTCTTTCAAGCTTTGGTCAACTAAAAGTGGAGTGGAGGGGTGTTTGATGAGTGCTTTAATGACGCTAGCAAATGTGAATTATCAGGTTGGAGATAACTTGATTTTAAAGGACATCAATTTAGGAGTTCCGGCTGGGGCGCACTATACGATTACCGGTCCGTCTGGGAGTGGAAAAAGTACGCTTTTGCGCTTAATGGCCGCCATGATTTCGAAGACGAGTGGGGACTTGGTTTTTGATGGTCAACCGATTGAGAGCTATGACCCAATCATGTATCGACGAGCAGTTTCATATTGTTTCCAACAGCCAACCTTGTTTGGGGCAACAGTCGCTGACAACTTGGCGTTTCCTTATCAAATTCGCAAACAAGCAATGGACACCGAGCACGTGACGGCGGCCTTAGAATATGTTGGGTTATCTGCTAAAATGCTGACACAAAAAATAGAAGACCTATCCGGTGGCGAACGTCAGCGGGTCGCTTTGATTCGCAATATTTTATTTTTACCTAAAATACTGTTGTTGGATGAAGTCACTGCTGGCTTGGACACGGCTAATAAAGACATCATTCATCAGTGGTTACGACATCTGAATCAGGATCGCCACGTCACAACCATTATGATTACTCATGATACGACCGAGATTGACGCTGCAGATCAATTATTACGTGTTGTTGAGGGCCATTTGGAGGTGGGCGCATGAATTTAGTTGTAAATAATACCTCATTGTTCTTGGCGGCAATGCTGGTACTAGTGGCTCTGGCGATTAGTCTGTGGCAAAAACTAGGCCTAGATAAAGATATTATCATTGGTGTCGTGCGTGCCGTAATTCAACTATTTATCGTGGGTTATTTATTGAAATATATTTTCCGCGTGAATAATTTTTGGCTGACAACGGCGATGATTCTATTTATTATTTTCAATGCCGCGTGGAACGCTCAGAAACGTGGTGCGGGGATTGCTCATGCACTACCCATCTCCTTTTTGGCAATTTTTGTGAGCACCGCTGTGACATTAGGGGTCTTGGTCCTAGCCGGTGCCATCAAGTTTATACCATCCCAGATGATTCCAATCTCTGGTATGATCGCGTCTAATTCAATGGTTGCGATTGGTTTGGCCTATCGAAGTCTAAACAGCCAATTTCATGACCAGCGACAAGGGGTCTTGGAACGTTTAGCTTTAGGGGCCGGCTTGATGGATGCCTCGATTGCAATTGTCCGCGAAGCGATTCGAACAGGGATGTCACCAACGATTGATTCGGCTAAAACAGTTGGCTTAGTTAGTTTGCCTGGCATGATGTCTGGTTTGATTTTTGCGGGGGTCGATCCAGTTCGGGCGATTAAATACCAAATTATGGTCACTTTCATGTTATTGTCAGCCACTAGCTTAGGCTCAATTATTGCGTGTTACTTGGCCTATCGAAACTTTTATAATGAACAAAAACAATTAAAATAGTGTCTGCTGGTATATGCTATGATAGATTGGATTTTGTAGGGGGTGTAAGTGGTTGAGTAATACTGATGTTTGGTTGCCGGTGCCAATGTATGTTTATTGGTTTTGGTTGGTACCGGCGAGCTTTGGGGTGATTTTTAGCTGGCGGTATTGGCGTGATAAAGTTCGTCTGAGTAACGGCCTGTGGTTTTCGCTATTTTTCTATTCATTTTTAACGATGCTGGCGATTACCATTTTAGGGACGAACAATCACCCGTTAATCATTGTTTGTGGTGCAATTTTTATTGGATTTATTCTCCTATTAGGGGTGCTGTTCTTCCTCCAAGCATTCTTATTATTGTGGAATGCTTGGATTATGTGGCGGCATGAAAGTCATACGTTGCCGAATATGTTGACGTTGATTCTAGGTTTAGCGATTTTGATCTTGCCATTTGTGGGCAGTGCTATTGGTAATCGGGTGCCACCGACCGTGAATATGTTTATGACGATCTTTCCAAATTTAGTAATTTTTTATGTGGCTTTTTGGTTCTACAATTATTTGACTATGTTGGTCATCTATCAGTTTAATCACCCACGGTTACGGCAGGATTACATCATTATCCTGGGTGCTGGTTTGTTAAATGGCGATGAGGTCTCACCATTATTGGCACAACGGATTATGTGTGGTCTGAAATTTTATCAGAAGCAACAACGGCGGACCAAGCATCCGGCCGTGATGATCTTTTCTGGCGGTCAGGGTAGTGATGAAACGGTACCGGAAGGGCAAGCAATGCTGGACTATGCCGTTGCTCGAGGCCTACCCGCCGAAGCTGGCTGGGCTGAAACACAATCGACGACAACTTTAGAGAATATGCGATTTAGCAAAGAGCTGATTGATCAAGGCTCAGTTAAAGTGCCACACACGATTTTTGTAACAAATAATTATCACACTTTTCGGGCTGGGATGTTTGCCAAACAAGCCGGATTAAAAGCGGATGGCATTGGGGCGCGCACGGCACGGTTCTTCTTACCAGATGCGATTATCCGTGAATACATTGCGATTTTTGCACGTCATAAGTGGTGGCACGCCGCTGCAACTGTTGGCATGTTAATTTTATCCTTGGCCATGATTTGGTTGGATTGGTATAACGGGCAACTTTAAGTAAGTTTGAATTAAAGCAACTACCGGTTGCAAGTTGTGTCCTGCAATGTTGCGTCAATAATCAGGCAATGAAAACTTGGCGATTATTTGCTGCTTCCAGTTGTTGCTGATAGCATGCGGACGTGGGACCGGTTCAAGCCTCAGAAACGTCTTGAACCTCGCCCGGAAGCTTTGCAAAAAACGCAAATCTCCCGGACCGTCCGTGGCGTAAGGCCGGCAAGAAATGCCGGTCAAACGCCACTTGCACGTCCGATGCAATCAGCAACAACCTCTAGCTAATCAGCTGTTTGGAGCAATTAAGGACTAATCAATGATTCCGACTGACGGAGCGCTGAATGTTGGTGGGGGTTACTTTAGACGTAATGGTTATTGGCACTACTACAGTTGTAGCACTTTCGACCTGTAGTAAAACAAACTCATGATTTTTAGGGAGTCTGGGACAAAATTCCCAGTTCGCATCAAAAAAGTAGTTCTGAGAAATCATTTGATTTCTCAGAACTACTTTTTTTAAACCTATTAACGACTGATTATTTGCCGCGCAAACAAATATATGAGTTCGATAAAGCAACTTTCGGTGGCCGCAATAGTTTCTCAACGACTGACTTGGACGCCACTTTTATGCGTATGAAAGAAGATCCGATGCGGAATGGACAATTAAAACCAGGTTATAACTTACAGGTCGCCAGTCAAAATCAATTTGCGCTTTATTATGAACTGTATCAACGGCCGACAGATACCCGGACCTTGATTCCATTTGTAACTCATATCTTTAAACAAACACCTAATGCCGTCCACTGGATAGTTGCTGACGCTGGTTATGGAAGTGAAACCAATTATCAAAAACTTACTGATGATTTCCAAGTATATTATGCGATTCCTTCCAGTACTTTCTGACCAGCGCGATAACAACCACTAGGCCACTGAATTGGCAGGTCGTCATTAGGCCAAAACCCATGTTGAAGGCATTAATACTCCCGCTAACGAGACTGAGCACGGCAAACACCGTCAGGCCAATCCAATGGACTCGATTTGTCCAAACGTTCGGGTGGCGACGGCCAATACCCAAATTGATCATAAGACCAATTAGTAAGAGGATGAGAAAGTCTATCCAGTAGAAACCTGGGAAAGTTGATATTTGAGTGATACGTTCCACTAGGAGAACTCCGAACAGAACCACTAATAGGTTGGGGCCTGGGTGGGCAACTGGTTTTGCTACGGGTACGGCTGCTGTGTCCTGTAAGAGCTCATCTACTGGGACGGCATATAGCGTGGCTAATTGGGTAATGGTGGCGATGTCTGGTTGATTCCGGCCAGTCTCCCAGCTGGAAATGGTTTGGCGCGAGACGTGGAGTTGATTCGCCAGCGCCGTTTGGGTCAGCTGTTGCGTTTGGCGGAACTTTTTCAAACGCGCGCCTAGTTCTGTCGATGCCATGGGGGCCCCTCACTTCCTTGATAATTGCTATTAACTCTAGCATAGGGAATCTGCGGGAAATAGCAAGCTATTTTCGCTAGCATCCGTATCATCTGGCGGGTTGAACGGGTACGCTGAAAGGGAATAGAGGAGACGATGTCTAGTGCAACGAGTACAAGAGAAAATGGTTCGGGTAGTCGGGTTACGGCAAACCTTTGGTCACCGAATCGTCTTACGTGATGTGAACTTTGAATTTTCAGCCGGCAAAATCGTCGGATTAGTCGGTCCCAACGGTGCGGGCAAGACGACCGTTATGAAGGCCTTACTGGGATTGTTACCAACGGATGCGGGAAACGTTCGGATTTTGGGACAACCCGTTTCGGTCAATACCCATTCAGTTGTGACCCAACAGGTAGGTGCGCTCATCGAACGCCCGGCGATTTATCCCTTTCTGAGCGGCTGGCAACAGTTGCAATTGATGACGACTTCTGAGAAACAAATAACGTGGGTGGTGCAGGTTCTCCAAATGGATGCTTATATCCACCGGGCGGCCAAACGGTATTCACTAGGTATGAAACAAAAGCTGGGGATCGCCATGGCATTGGTGAATCGACCACGGTTAGTCATATTGGACGAACCGATGAATGGGTTGGACCCGCAATCGGTTAAGCGACTACGTCATTTAATTGTTCAAATGGCAGGGAAAGGGACCACCTTTTTAATCTCCAGTCATATTTTGAGCGAGCTGGAAAAGATCGTTGATACGGTGATCCTAATTGACCAAGGAGAAGTGCTGCTACAACGGACAATGACTCAGTTGCGGGAATCGGCGCGGCAATCCTTAGTAGTGCAGACGACGGAGAATGCCTGGGCATTGCGAGTGCTTTTACAGGCCGATTATCCGGTGACACAGCGGGTGAGAAATTTGATCGTGACGAAGCCAGTTGCGCTGACGCCCTTACTGCGCACCCTGCTTGACGCGCACATCCAAATTTTAAAGATAAATCAGTATCAGGAAGATCTAGAGACGGTCTTGTTACGCTTATTAACGGAGAGGAAGGTATAGGTCATGGGACAAGTATTGCAGCAGGAGATTTTTAAATTCAGACATCAGCAATTGGCGTGGCTCACCCCCGCCATCTTGGTCCTCTTAATGGCGGGACTGGCAATGACGACCCATGGGGCAGCGACCAGTGATCAGAAATTTTATATTTCGTCGGCGTATGGTGGATTTCAATGGTTGACGATACTCATCATTGTGATTGGTGCCAGCTGTGTGACCATGGAATTCGAATACGGGACGATCAAGCAGTTGGCGACGCAGGTGAATCATCGCTGGACGATCTTCGTGGGGAAATATGTATTAGTTCTCGGCTATAGCGTGTTACTTCATGGGGTAGCTATTCTCGTGACACTATTGCTCAAGACTAGTGTTGGTCGGGGCCTTCACTGGCAGTACATTTACCTCTATCACCAATCGCTATTGGCTAATCTAGTAACTAATGCGCTGCTGGACATGTATGGTGGCGTCATGATTATTGGGCTGGTCTTCTTGTTGGCAAGCTGTAGTCGTAATAGTGCGGCGGCAATTGCTATTGGGATAGGAGCCTGTTTCATGGGAGAAGGGGTATCCAGTTTGTTATTGCAGTCTTTTAAGCCGTTGTTGCCCCTGATGAAATGGAATCCGTTTAACATGTTCTTTCTACAGGAGGAGTATGCCAATCCCAGTTATCAGCAGAACGTGACTCATTTGACGATTCAGCAGTTAAGTGTCGGAAGCCTTGTGTGGGCGTTGTTCTTTGTTGGGGTGGGGGCGATGATCTTTTCGCGACGGCGGATTTAAGTTGAGGGGGGGCTGGCCGGAAAGTAAGCACCTAATAACTGACCGTCTATGATTGGCGGCAAATTCGCGATATGATGATTTTTGTCCTAAACTCATTTTTTTGACCGAAATATAAAAATTATTATTGACCTAAATAACAAGTACTAATATACTATTAATCGAGCAATACTATACGACGTATAATATAACAGGGGGAATAATGATGGCAATTCAAATCAGTTCAGAACTGCTTGATGGTTGTGTTCTAGCACTGCTGAGCACTGAAGACTTTTATGGCTATTCACTGACACAGCGGCTGCAGGCATCTGTCCCGGTTTCAGAATCAACGTTATATCCCGTTTTACGGCGATTAAAGAAGAATGATTGGGTCACAACGTATGACCAGCCTTTTCAAGGGCGTAATCGCCGATATTACCAATTAACTGCGGCAGGACAAGCACAATTAACCCTAATTCAGGGAGACTGGGAGCAGTATTCTCAAGCAATCAATCAATTATTAAAGGGGGAGGCCACATCATGACAGCCTATTTAGACCAATTTGCGGCGTTACTAATCCAGTTAGCAGTTGACGAACGCGATGAAGTCATCAATTTTTATCGGGAATACTTATTGGATGCGGGGATTCAAGATTATGATGATTGCGTGGCGGAACTGGGGACACCTAAGCAATTGGCACGCAAAGTTTTAGCGGATTATTCAATTCGTTTTAACGAGAATTTAACAGCAGAAACGACGAAACGGCAGAAATCACGCGCGGGGGTACGTGCCATTTGGCTGGTAGTCTTAGCGCTACTGTCGACGCCAATTACGATTCCGGCATTAATCGTGATTTTTGCGGTGTTGGTGGCGGTCGCTGCAGTAGTGTTTGCTATTGCGGTAACAGTCGTTGCGTTGGTTGCCGCAGTGACAATGTTGGCGTTATCCGCAGTTACTGCGGGGATCGGTGTCTTTACGCAATCAATATGGGTCTCACTGTTTTATATTGGAAGTGGCCTAGCAATCATTGGGATCGAATTATTATTTTTACCGTTGGTTGTCTGGTTTGTTGGACTCATTATTCAGGGTGTTTCCACCGTGGTTCAACGCTTATACCATCGGTTTGTGAAACGTAATCGTGCAGAGAGAGGAGGCCGCCATCATGAAGAAAACCGTTAAAATTGGTTTTTTGTTGTTAATTTTAGGAATTATTTTGGCAATTTTCGGTATCGCAAATAATGGGATTCAAACGGTTTATTGGCGTAACGGCTTCCATATTCAGCATCGCTATGTACAAACGTATCAACCAAGCCAGCTCAAGTCGATTACACTCAAGACTGGCTCGGATGTGGTGATTCGCTCGGGCGCAAAGAACAGCGTGAAAGTAGTTAGTAATATGCAAAAGCCCACGGTTGAAGATGATGCAGGCCATTTGACCGTTAAATCGGCTGCTGGCAACTATGCGACCTTTAATTTTCAGTTAACTAAGTCTATCCAAGATACCACGGTGATCACTGTTGCCAAGGGGACTAAGTTGGACAAGATTACCGCTGAACAGGGTCAAGTCGGCGACGTTAGTATTAACAATCTAACGATTAAGCAGCTAGCGCTAAAAATGCGTGGTGACCTGAATTTGACTGCGGTTGCGATTGAACAACCCTTGACAGACATTAGTGCTTCTGACGCGACGTTGACTAAGGTTACCGCGCCCAGCTTGGCGCTGAATAGTGATGGTGAGGTGCACGTTGACCGGAGTCACTTTGACCAAGCCACCTCTTCAGTCACCAGCAACGATGAAGTGACATTGCGCCAAACGAGTTTAAAAGGTGGCCAGCTAACGACGAGTGACAGCGATGTGTCTCTACTTAATAATCAGTTGGCCGAACAACTAGTGGTTAAGACGACAGATGGTGATATTCATGTTACGGCTGACAAAGCTGCCGGCATTAACGCCAGTACAACGGACGGAACCTTGCATGTTTTTGACTGGCATCAGGACGACGCTAAAAGTTATCAAGTTCAACCACAAGCTAAACAGCAATATCAATTATCAACCACGGATGGTGATATTACAGTCCAAGCAGTGTCATAGGGCGGTTTCACTTAAATTAATTTTTCAAAAAAGGTCATCAAATTTTCGAATTTGATGACCTTTTTAGCTGATTTTTAAAATGTTATTGATTGGCTTTATCAGAAATTGCTGTAAATGTCATGGCGGCTAAGAAATCCGCAATTCGTTGAGTCGGTTGCTTGAAGAATTCAGCGGGGGTACCATCGAATAAAATCTTGCCGTTTTCCACGAATAAGATTTTATCGGCGACCGCACGCGCAAATTCCAAATTATGCGTCACGATGATCATCGAATCTTTTTCTTGTGCGAGTTCCAATAGGACGCGCAGGACCCCGGCTTCAAGCTCAGGATCGAGGGCACTGGTTGGTTCATCAAGTAGGATATATTCGGGATTCATCGCAAGTGACCGTGCAATCGCGACTCGTTGTTGTTGTCCACCTGAAAGTTGACTTGGATAAGCATCTGCTTTATCCGCTAAGCCGACTTTATCAAGTAAGTTGAGAGCGTTCTTTTTAGCGTCCGCAGTGGATTGCTTCAAGACTTGGATTGGGCCTTCCATCACATTTTTGACAACGGTTAGATGTGGGAAGAGATTGTAGCCTTGAAAAACCATCCCGGTCTTACGCCGCAACGTTAAGATGGTTTTATTGGATAAGGGTTTGGCAAAATCAATCGTCAAATCGTTAAAATGATATTGCCCATTTTCAGGACGTTCTAACAAGTTTAATGAACGTAAGAGCGTTGATTTTCCGGAACCAGAAGGTCCAACAATGACGGTCGTTTGGTGTTCTTTAAATTCAGTATTAATGTCAATCAAGGCTGGATGGTCACCAAACGTTTTATTGACGTGTTCAAATTTTATCAAAGTGGCGCCTCCTAATTAATTGGGCTGATGTAACGCGAAGTGCGTTTTTCGAGGTAGCCTTGTAACCAACTTAGAATCGAGCATAAGACAGCATACAATGCGGCGACCAACGAGTACATTACCAGTGGCTGATAGTTTTCAGCGGCAATTTGCTGGCTGACTTCAAACATTTCAATGATGGTAATTGAAGCGGCCAG
The DNA here is from genome assembly GCF_005405005.1 of Lactiplantibacillus daoliensis. GTDB lineage: Bacteria > Bacillota > Bacilli > Lactobacillales > Lactobacillaceae > Lactiplantibacillus > Lactiplantibacillus daoliensis. The sequence continues at coordinate 40,713 of NZ_BJDH01000006.1, forward strand.
GGAAGTATCTTTGACTAAGCTAATGAAGCTGTTTGACAGTGGTGGTAACGAAACCCGCGCTGCTTGAGGCAAGATGATCCGTCGTAAGACTTGTGGTTTGGTCATTCCAATGGAATAGGCTGCTTCCCATTGGCCTTCTGGAATTGATAGGATCGATGCTCGAATAGTTTCGGCACAGTAGGCACCGGTATTTAACGAGAAGGTCGCAATCCCAGCAGTCCAAGGATCGAGTTGAATCCCGTTGGGCCAGATGCCTTTAACCTTGAGGTAGGGTAAGCCAAAATAAACGATAAATAATTGGACCAACAACGGGGTACTGCGGAACAGCCAGACGTAAAAATAGGCGATCGCTTTTACGATTGAGAACCAACCACGCCGTGGGGATAACTTAGTGAGCGCCGTTAGAACAGCTAAGATTAAGCCGATGATAAATGAAATAATTGCAATTGGAATTGTATATTTGAGCCCGGCCGCCACAATTTGTGGGGTCGCGGTCACGATAATGTGCCAAATGGCTGCCATGAAGATCCTCCTGTGAAACTAAAATTATTGACCTATGTAGTTGAGTCACCAGTTTACTGGTGACTCAAGATGTAAATTATTTGTTAGTGACATCCGCACCAAAGTATTTCTTAGATAACTTGGTTAAAGTGCCGTCTTGGCGTAATTCTTGAATAGCCTTAGAAACTTGCTTTTGTAATTTTGAATGTTTCTTGGTAAAGATCGCGCCGATCTTTTGTGAAGCGATTGAATCGCCAGCATCGATTAACCGAATATTGGCGTCAGGCTTTTGCTTCAGGTAAGAGTAGAAGGATTCACCAGAGTTGATGGTCCCATCAACCCGACCTTGGGAAACGAGGTCAATCGATTGTTGGAAACCGTCAACGGGAGTAATCGTTGCGCCCAATCGTTTAGCATCGGCCGCGTTATTACTCGTCGTCGTTTCAGCGACTTTTTTACCCTTGATATCGGTAATCGTCTTGATCGATTTGTTGTTCTTTTTTACGGCTAGCTTCGATTTGGAATAAATGTACGGTGTTGAGAAGAGATACTTCTGTTTCCGTTCTTTATTTTCGGCCATGTTGTTAATGACAACGTCGAATTTGTTAGTATCCAGACCAGCGACCAATGAATTGAATTTTGTTGGCACGAACTTAACCTTGACACCCATCTTTTTGGCGACGTCACGTGCTAGTTCAACTTCGAAGCCAGTCAACTTGCCATCTTTCCGATAGCTGTATGGCTTGAAAGTCCCTTCTAGGCCGACTGTTAACGTTCCCGACTGTTGCAACCCTAAATCTGACCCCGCGGCGCTGGACTTACTCGAGCTGTTGTTACCACAAGCGGTCAAAGTGACTGCTAAAGCAACCCCGAAAACAGCGAGACCGAACTTTTTAATGAATCGTTTCATCGTTTTTAAAACACTCCCTAATTTTTTTGACACTATTTCATCATAGTTGAAAGTGAAACAACTGACAAAAAATAAGTACCGTGTTTTTATTATAACGAAGGTCACTGATTCATGGTAGTTAAAAAGGGGTTATACGTTACTTTTTAGTGACATCGCCACCGAAGTACTTCTTAGAAAGTTTTGTTAAAGTGCCGTCTTGCCGAAGTTCTTGAATGGCTTTTGAAACTTGTTTTTGTAATTTAGCATGCTTTTTCGTAAAGATGGCGCCAATCTTGGACGTGTCAATTGAACTACCGGCATCAATTAAACGAATATCGCTGTGCTTATTTTGTTTGAAGTAAGCATAGAATGCTTCACGAGAATTAATGGTCCCAGCGACTCGGCCTTGAGAAACGAGATCAATGGATTGTTGGAAGCCATCGGTTGGGGTGACTGTCGCGCCTAAACGTTTGGCATCGGCGGCATTGTTACTAGTCGTCGTTTGGGCGATCTTCGTGCCCTTGATTTCGGTAATCTTTTTAATATCTGATGACTTCTTAACAGCCAATTGTGATTTCGAATAAATGTAAGGGGTTGAGAATAAGTACTTGTTTTCTCGCGCCGGGGTTTCGGCAATGTCGTTAATCACAACGTCATATTTGTTGACGTCCAAGCCAGCAATCAAAGAATCAAACTTTGTGGGGACGAATTTAGCTTTGACACCCAATTTCTTAGCGACAGCCTTGCCGAGGTCGACTTCAAATCCGGTTAATTTACCATTTTCACGATAACTGTAAGGTTTAAAAGTTCCTTCGAGGCCAATCGTTAACGTCCCTGATTTTTGTAGCCCTAAGTTTGAGCTCGCAGCACTTGAAGCGCTACTAGTTTTACTTGAAGACTTGCCACACGCGGATAAACTGACTGCCAGTGCGATGCCTAAAAAGACGACTCCTAATTGTTTTACCCATTTTTTCATATCCAATTCACTCCTATGTCTAAATTTTTGCCAACAAAAAAATTGCATTTATCCTTTAGTAAAAAGGACGAATGCAATCGCGGTACCACCTTTGTTTCTGAATTATTCACATAATCCAGCTCCATGAGTTAAGTTAACTCGAGTACGGTAACGGGTACTGAGCGTTTACGGTTTGCCTGATGTTCGCCGTAACCATTTAGAGACCATCTTCAGTTTTGTTTTCAGATTGCCTTGCACCCGTACTGGCAACTCTCTTAGCAGAAAACGTAACTTACTCATCTCATCCGGACGTTTCGTTTATTTAGAGCTAGTTTAGCGCGGTAAAATGTGATTGTCAAATCAATTTATCATAATTCACTAATTATATTGTTATTTTTATCATTTTCAATTAATTTTATTGACGTGGGAACAAAAGAGTCTGGTCAAAACCCCAGGCTCATTTTGTTATTCCTAATATTTATAGCCGAAACGTGGAACAAAAGGCTGCGACCTCCGCTTAGCTACGAAAGTCAAACGATTGAAAATGCCAATCATTCGACTTTCTAGGCTATGCTCGGTAGCAAACCGCCTTTTGTCCCACTCTCGTCTGCAATTTAGAATTGGTTAGCTGGGATTAAATTAGGCGCTGGCACAACGGCGGTACTCTTTTGTAGTAGCTCGCCTAAACGCTTGATACCAGTTGTAATGGTTTCAGGTGTCAAACTGGTGAAGTTTAAGCGGAAGGCATTTTCAACCTGGCGACTGGCAAATTGACAAGCTGCCGGGACGTATGCCACGTGTGCTTGTGGTAAGACCACGTCGTTTAAAAGCTTTGTAGCATCGATATCAGTTGGTAAAGTGACCCAGATGAAGAAACCACCAGCTGGGCGAGTATACTGCACGTTAGTTGGCATATAGCGGTCGAGAGCTTTCAACATCGCATCGCGTTTGATCCGATAAGCTTGGTTGATGGTCGCAACATGGTCATCAATGTCATGGGTCTCTAGATAAGCATTGATGGCGGCTAAGGTAATGTTGGGCGATTGCACGTCAATTGCCGATTTTAAGTTAATTAAGGCATGCATTACTTCGTCATCGGCGACAATCCAACCGGTCCGCAAAGCGGGCGACAAAATCTTTGAAAAACTTGAAATAAAGATTACGCGACCTTCAGTATCATAGTGTTTGATTGCAGGAACGGACTTACCGCTATAACGGAGATCACGGTAAGGGCTGTCTTCCAAAATCATGACGTCATATTGGTTGGCTAATGCGACCATTGCTTGCCGACGTTTAGCTGACAGCGTGGTTCCAGTAGGGTTATGAAAATCAGGAATAGTGTAGATTAATTTGATTTCAGGATGAGCTTGTAGCGTTTGCCGAAGTTGATGAATATTCATGCCATGATTATCAACGGGTACTTCGTAATAAGTTGGCTCGTATGTGTCAAATGCAGCTAACGCGCCCATATAAGTTGGGCCTTCAACGACCATTGAATCCCCCCGATTCAATAGTAGTTTTGCCACTAAGTCGATGGCTTGTTGGCCGCCTTGCGTTAACATCACATTGTCAGCGGTGGTCATCACGCTGGCGTGACTGGCCATCCGTTGTGCCAACTTTTGACGTAGCGCTGGTAAGCCTTGCGTGGACTGATATTGAAAAATGGCTGGACCAGTCGTGTCAATGGCGGTTTGATAAGCTTGTTTTAAGTCGTTTTCTGGGAATAAAGTTGCATCTGGAAAGCCACCAGCAAAAGAGATGTTGGCTGGGTTGGCACTATTTTTGAAAATATCGTCAAGATCAGAAGACTCGTTGTTTAATACGCGGTTCGCAAATAGATTTTTCATGATGATTCCCCCACTTAAATTTTTCTAATTCATTATTATTTTATTGATTGTTAGTATGATAAAATGGGTGAGAGATTTAGTAAAGCTCAACTTTTTCAATTATAAATGAAATTCATTCATCTAAGGAGCAAAATAAACGATGGCTAATTTTTCCTATGAAGTTTTTGCCACGGTGGTGGCCCAGAAAACCTTTTACCAAGCGGCTGCGACTCTGAATGTGACTCCGAGTGCCGTCAGCCATTCGGTTAATCAGTTGGAAAAAGAACTTGGTTTTCCGTTGTTCATCCGGAACCGTTCGGGTGTTGAACTTACCAGTGATGGGCGGCAAGTGTTGCCATACGTGCAAGAAATCTTGAATACTGAGAGTAACTTACGACAAGTTGCGGACAATATTCAAGGCTTACATTCTGGCTCGGTGCGGATTGGCGGCTTTAGTAGCGTCTGTATCAACTGGCTGCCACGGATTATTCGACGTTTTAATCACGCTTATCCAGATATTGAAATCTCGGTCGTGCAGGGGGATTTCAATGAAATTACGAAATGGGCCAAGATTGGGACAATCGATATTGGTTTCACGTCCATGCCAGTCAATGATAATTTGTTAGTTCATGCGCTCGTCAATGATCCGATTTATTGTGTGACGCCGGCTGGCTTTGTGCCGGAAAATGGGAAATACATGACGACGGATGATGTGGCCGACCAGAACTTTATTCTCCAACAGAGTGACTATGATCGTGATACAAAGTTGGCGCTGGATCATTACCATGTCACGAATAACTTCTTACGATTCTCAATTGATGACCAATCGATTATTTCAATGGTTGAGTCTGGTTTAGGGATGGGAATTTTACCACAACTGGCTTTGAAGAAGTTAACTGGGGACGTTAATACGTATCCCTTTGCAGAACCCTATAACCGTGAAATTGCGTTGGTGGCGAATAAAACTCAGGCCACTGCGCCGTCGACAGTCATGATGATACGTGCCATCAAGCAGTTTTTGACTGATGAATACGCGGAGCAGATGCTCTGGAAATAATAAAACGCTCTGACCAATTTACGGATTGCTCAGAGCGTTTACGTTTAGTTGATGAATTCTTGAATATAATTAGCTAATTTCCAGCTACTATATAAGCTAGTATGACTAGCATACCAGCTGTGGATAATGTGCTGTTCGTAGTGCTTGACGATTGGCCGGTAAATTGCCTGTCCGGCTAAAGCACTTTGTACTGGAATGACGCCGTCACCGTTGATGTCGCCTTTTGTTTTTCCAGCAATGAGTAAAACCCGGATTTTAGGACTGATGGCGGCTTGTTTGGCAATTAGTTCTTTCAAACCAGTTGTTTGATTATTGGGATTAACCGCTGTCGGTTGATTGGAATTTTGTTTGAGGCTGGTGCCGTTAAAGGGTGTTGCGATCACGACTAAGTGGGTTGGCACTGGCACCTTGCTAGTTTGTTGCAGGTAAGTTGTTGCCACTAAACCGCCGGACCCATAAGTGACTAAATTAAACTGGCGGAATTTTAATTGTTGTTGGGCACGTTTTAGTGCAATTTTAAGCCAGCTTGCTTGTTGCGAAATACTGGCGGTTTTAGTCGGTAGTTGTAATTGTAGGCAAGGGCGGGTGTCATAAGTTTTAAAGGTTCCACTGAATTTGACCTGCCCAGTGGTGCTGATGTGAGCACTAATAATTGATTGATTGCCATTATTGCGTTGGATTCCAGCAGCGAATTGATGACGTTGCTCGACTGTGGTCTTGGCATCTAACAAAATGACGGTTGGTGTCCGGGTAGTTGAGCCAACGGTGATGGCGGCAACCGGGTGCTTTGGTTGACGAACCTGTCGTTGCCACAGCAGTGTCCCGCCAATTACGCCAAATAATGTGAGTAGCCAAGCCGCGGCTACGAGAACTTGTTTAGTTGTTGTCTTCATCGAATTTTCCGCCATCCTTATTAGTTCGTTACTAAACTTAGCTTAAATGGTTGTGAGTTGCAACTGGCTTTCATCTATCCGTTGATAAGTAGATTTAAGATAGCAAAAGACCCAGCCAATGATTTGGCTGGGTCTCCTTAAATGCAATCAGTTCAGTGCACCCTTTAGTGCAGAGACTGATGCTTTAAGATTTCGATTGGTACTCAAAAAGCATCACCCCCTTTCGATTTATTGTTTGTAGCTTACGCTGATTGGCAAGGTGGGTCAAATAATTAGTTCGCTCAGAATCCAAACAGGGTATAATAAGGTTCCTTGGCAGGGGCAGAAGTTTTAGAACTTCATGCTTGAGTTTTTCTGGCGACTTAACTTTAATCCGTTAAGTCGTCTTTTTATCGTTAAATAGTCATTAATTGACTTAAGAATTCCTTAAAAAATGCCTATCATAAATGTTATGAAAATGGTAAATTAATAAAGGAACTTTTTTTGGTCACTTATTGGATTGTCAACATTTATAGGGAAGAGGGATTATTCACATGGTCTTTAACTTGGTGGTTAATATTATTGGGATTGTGGTGTTCATCGCAATCGCCTACTTATTCTCCAAGCAAAAGCACGCCATTCATTGGCGTTCAGTTGGTATCATGCTGGTCTTAGAAATCTTGTTAGCATGGTTCTTGACAGGTTCACAAGTCGGTGTCGACGCAGTTAAGGCTGCTGCCGATGGATTCACTTGGCTCGTTGATGTCTCATATGATGGGATTGCCTTCGCTTTAGCCAGCTGGGTCAATGTTAAACAAATGGACTTCGTTACGAGTTCATTATTACCAATTTTATTGATTGTGCCATTATTTGATATTTTGACATATATCGGCGTTTTACCATGGATTATCAAATGGGTCGGCCGGGGCTTAGCTTATATTACCGGTCAACCAAAGTTCGAATCATTCTTCGTTGTTGAAATGATGTTTTTAGGTAATACCGAAGCGCTAGCCGTTTCACAATTACAATTAAAACAAATGAATGCCCGGCGTAACTTGACCATCGCGATGATGTCGATGAGTTGTGTCACGGCTTCCATTCTAGGGGCTTATATTCAGATGATGCCTGGTCAATTTATTTTGACGGCGGTACCGATGAACGTCTTAAACGCGGCGATCATCGCGGCTATCTTGAACCCCGTTGAAGTTTCACCAGAAGAAGATACGATTGCCAAAGTTGGCAGTAGTGCAGCGGTTGAAGAAACCACTGAAACGACTGAAACTAGTGGCTCAGAAGATTTAGCAGATGCACAAGTTAAAGCTGCTAAACCAGCTCGCGAACCATTCTTCTCATTCTTGGGCGATTCAATCTTAGGTGCTGGTAAGTTGATCTTGATCATTGCTGCCAACGTCATTGCCTTTGTGGCCTTAGCTAAATTGATTGATAAGCTCTTAGGCTTGATCAATTCTAACTTATCACTTGAAAATATCTTTGGGATTATCATGTTCCCATTTGCTTGGTTGCTTGGTTTCAACCCACACGATGCCTTCCAAATGGCCTCATACATGGGGACCAAGTTAGTCACTAACGAATTTGTTGTCATGGGTGAAGTGACTAGCAAAGTAAATGACTTTGCGCCTCACTTTAAAGCCGTGTTGACGGTCTTCTTAACTTCCTTCGCCAACTTCTCAACGGTCGGTATGATCATTGGGGCGTTCAAAGGGATTGTTAACCGTGAAAAGAACGATGTTATTTCACGGAATGTCGGCTATATGCTGTTATCTGGGATTTTAGTTTCCCTCTTATCAGCTGGGGTCGTCGGCTTATTTGTTTGGTAAACATGACTTAAATCATAAATTTTGAAACGATCTTTCGGCTGTAACGGCTGAGGGTCGTTTTTTCGTATCTTATTTTTGTCCAGTTGCTGCTAATTGATTAAGTCTTCTGTGAAGCGCCATCAATGATAGAAGTTAACTACTCAGAATATTTAAAATCATTATACTGATTGACATGTACACGAGTGCCAGTCATAATGAAAGGGAAAATAATGATAAAAACCTTCGTTGATAGTGAAACGGAAAAGATATTCAATCAACAATTTTCTAAAAAATTGCCACAAACTATTCAAAAAATAGCTTTACGTAAACTGATTATGTTAGATAATGCGTTTGATATCAGTGATTTGAGGGCACCACCTGGAAATCATTTAGAGCAGCTGTTGGGCAATCGCCAAGGGCAATATAGCATTAGGATCAACACACAATATAGAATCTGTTTTTTTGTTCAAAATCGAAATGAATTTTTTGCAGTTGAAATTGTAGACTATCATCATTGATAAATTAAGGAGTGAAAAACATGTCCAAAATCCCAGCACCAAGGATTAGTGAAATTTTAAAAAAAGAGTTTATGGATCCTTTGAATCTTTCAGCATATGCCTTGGCCAAGAGTATCAATGTTCCAACTTCTAGAATTCAAGATATTTTGCATGATCGCCGTCAGATTACGGTGGATACATCTGTGAGGTTGGGACGTTTCTTGGGTGTATCTGACCGGTATTTTCTAAATCTACAACTCGACATTGAGTTTCGTAATGCGGAAGAAAGCAAGGGGAAGGAGTACGGCCAAATTCAGCGCTATCAGGTCATATAACTTGTATGATAGGTGAGCGATTTGATCTGAATGCAAAGTAATTCTTTCTGGAAGGGTTACTTTTTTTTTCACTTTATACAGGCAGATTATTTAGTTAACAATTCAGCAGATTTCAATCATTGATGTCAAAGCAAAGGCAGTCGATTGAGTGATTGCTAGTGGTGAAAAGCAAAAAGACATCATGGTTTGCAAAAGTGGCTAACATGATTCAATGGCAGTTAAGGACGATGTTTAAAGTACTGATAGCTTTTATGACGATGTCAACGCAAATTCGTTGAAAATTCATTACCAATTTGCTGAAAATCCGATTACGGCTAAACGAGACAAAACAGCTTATTAACAAGGTTTCCAATAGGGTAATAATCCAAGCTGGAGCATTGATTTTAACAAGAATTTAAGTTAAAGTTATGAGGTGACGTGAAACATTCAAGTTGTTTCACAACTGTAAGGCAAATGCGACCTTAATTAAGGAGCTTTATTCATGAATCCAACCGAATTTAAACAAGCTTTGGCGAGCCATGACATCGTGTTAGATGATCATCAGATGGCCCAATTCGCAACGTATTACCAGTTGCTGGTTGAGACGAATCGTCAATTTAATTTAACAACGATTACTGACGAGCCGGAAGTGTATTTGAAGCATTTCTATGATTCATTGACCCCGGCTTTTTATGTGGCGGCATTGCGAGACCAGCCGTTAACACTTTGTGATGTGGGCGCTGGTGCCGGGTTCCCATCAATCCCACTTAAGATTGCGTTCCCACAGCTACAGGTGACGATTGTGGATTCACTTAACAAACGGATTAATTTCTTACAACAATTAATTTCGGCACTGGAACTAACCGGTGTACAGACATTTCATGACCGGGCAGAAACCTTCGCTGGTAAGAAGTCGCCTCATCGTGAGAGCTATGATTTAGTTACCGCCCGTGCGGTGGCCCGACTTTCCGTATTGAGTGAATTCTGTTTGCCACTAGTTAAGCTTGGTGGGCAGATGGTGGCTCTGAAAGCGTCAAATGCACGGACTGAAACTGCCGAAGGCGACTATGCCGTTAAGCAACTCGGTGGTCAATTGGTGACGGATGAGGCCTTTACGTTGCCTGAAACGGGTGACCCTCGTCATATCATTGTAATCGATAAAAAACGACCGACACCAAAACGTTATCCTCGGAAGCCGGGTACACCGGCTAAACAGCCATTAACGGCACCGGAATAGGGTTGGGAGGTAATTAGATGGCATTTTCTTTGTTTGGTTCTAATCGTGATAAAGATAAAAATAAAGAGACCCCGGTCGTAAACCACAATCAACAAATTGTGCGCATTCCAGTGACCGCAATTATTCCGAACCGTTTTCAACCGCGGCAGGTCTTCGATGAAGCTGGAATTGCTGAATTGGCAGCAACGATTGCGGAACACGGGTTGCTACAACCAATTGTGTTACGCGAATATGAGCCTAAAAAATATGAAATTATTGCCGGTGAACGCCGTTTTCGTGCGATTACGTCGCTCCACTGGGCGGATGCACTAGCAATTATCCAGAAGATGGATGATGGCGAAACGGCTTCAATGGCTTTGATTGAAAATTTGCAACGGCAAGATTTGACGGTTATCGAAGAAGCCACGGCTTATCAAGAGTTGATGAAACTTAATTCATTGACCCAAGCTGCGCTGGCGAAAGAACTTGGCAAGAGCCAATCATTTGTGGCCAATAAGTTGCGCTTGTTGAAGCTAGCTCAGCCTGTTCAACAGGCTCTGTTACAAAGACAAATTAGCGAGCGCCATGGACGGGCTTTATTGAATGTGCCGACTGACCAACAAGCACCGCTCTTAGCGAAGATTCTTGAGCAACAATTAACGGTCAAAGAGACGGAACGGCTGGTGCAACAATTGAACCTGCCACCGAAGCCGAAGAAAAAACGGCCGCGTGGTCTATCTGGTGATAGTCGCATCGCGGTCAATACGATTAAACAATCGATTAAAATGGTGACGGATGCTGGCATGCCGGTTAAAACCCACGAGGAAGAAACGGCAGACGGCTATCGTATCACCATTGAAATTCCAAAAAATCAACCAAGGAGTGGTCAATAATTATGGGATCCGTAATTGCACTCGCTAACCAAAAAGGTGGCGTTGGCAAGACGACGACTAGTATTAATTTAGGTGCCAGTCTCGTCGCTCAAGGTCAAAAAGTACTATTAATTGATACGGACGCTCAAGGTAACGCCACGAGCGGGTTGGGGATTCAAAAATCAGCGATTGAAAATGAAATTTATGATGTTTTAATCAATGATACCCCGATTAAAGAAACGATTATTCCAACCAGTCACAAGGGGTTAGATATCGTGCCAGCCACGATTCAACTCTCTGGGGCTGAGATTGAATTAACCCCGATGATGGCACGGGAAACCCGTTTACGGGATGCCATCGATGACGTCCGCGATGACTACGATTTTATTTTAATTGATTGTCCGCCTTCGTTAGGACTTTTAACCATCAACGCGTTCACAGCCTGTGATTCGATTCTGATTCCAGTGCAGAGTGAATATTATGCGTTGGAAGGGTTAAGCCAATTATTAAATACGATCAAGTTAGTTCAAAAACACTTTAACAAAGAATTGAAAATTGAAGGCGTCTTGTTGACGATGTATGATGCTCGGACGAATTTGGGCCAACAAGTCAATGAAGAAGTGCGGAAGTATTTCAAAGAAGCAGTATATACGACGATTATTCCTCGAAATGTCCGACTATCCGAAGCGCCTAGTCACGGCCTGTCAATTATCGATTATGACGCCCGTTCTAAGGGTGCCCAAGTCTACTTAGCATTAGCAAAGGAAGTGTTAGCTGCTCATGGCAAGTAAAAAAGATCAAAATAAAGCGTTGGGGCGTGGCATTGGGGCTTTATTTGCCGATGTAGATGAACCAGCTAGTGAAGAAGCTGTGGTTGAGTTAGCGTTAACTGATATTCACGCTAATCCTTATCAACCACGGCGTAAGTTTGACCAGAATGCGTTAAAAGAGTTAGCAAGTTCCATTGAAAAATCAGGTGTTTTTCAGCCAATCATCGTCCGTCAACCGGATGCAGAAGTTAAAAAGTATGAAATCATTGCCGGTGAACGGCGCTTTCGGGCTTCAAAATTAGCTAAGCAAGCGACGATTCCAGCAATAGTACGTGAAGTGACTGAAGAGCAGATGATGGAAGTCGCTGTGTTGGAAAACCTACAACGCGAAGACTTAACGGCATTGGAAGAGGCCGAGGCTTACGATTCTTTGATGAAAAAATTAAAGTTAACGCAAGCTGAAGTTTCTAAGCGGCTTGGCAAGAGTCGACCATATATTGCGAACTATTTACGGTTATTGGGCTTACCAACCGTTGTCAAAACCATGATTCAAAAAGGGCAACTCTCAATGGGGCAAGCCCGGACATTACTATCATTGAAAGATAAGACTAAGTTGGCACCATTAGCGAAACGTGCGATTAAGGATAACTTAACTGTACGTCAGTTAGAACAAATCGTCGCGCGAGTTAATGGTGATGCGAAAAAGCCAGCCAAAAAAGCAGTCAAAAAATCACCGTATATTCGGGCCAGTGAAGAACAACTTCAAGAGAAATTCGGCACGAAGGTCTCGATTTCAGCTAAGACGAGTAAAAAAGATGAAGGTAAGATTGAAATTCCATATTTATCGAATGATGATCTTAGCCGTATCCTAGAAATTTTGAACATTAATTTAGACTAATTTAAGAAGGAGCGTTGCGCATGTATGATTTAGGTGATATTGTCGAAATGAAGAAAGCGCATCCCTGTGGGGTGAACCGTTGGGAAATTACCCGGATGGGTGCGGATATCAAAATCAAGTGTACCGGCTGTAACCATATTGTTATGCTGCCGCGTCGCGAATTTGATAAAAAGATGAAGAAGATTCTTGAAAAGAAAGCCGATCAAGCTTAATTATTTTAAAAGGAAGAGTGAATAACCGATATGGCACTTACAGCAGGTATCGTTGGGTTACCAAACGTTGGTAAATCCACATTGTTTAACGCAATTACAAAGGCAGGCGCTGAAATGGCGAACTATCCATTTGCGACGATTGATCCAAACGTCGGAATGGTCGAAGTCCCAGACAAGCGTTTAGACCGAATTCAGGCCTTAATTCCCGCTAAAAAAGTTGTTCCCACAACATTTGAATTTACTGATATTGCCGGAATCGTTAAGGGTGCCAGCAAGGGTGAAGGTTTAGGTAACAAATTCTTGGAAAATATTCGCCAGGTGGACGCCATTGTTCATGTTGTGCGTGCATTTGATGATGATAATATCACCCATGTGACTGGTAAAGTCGATCCACAAGATGATATTGAAACAATTAACCTGGAACTGAGCTTGGCCGATTTGGAAGCCGTTGACAAGCGGTTGGCAAAGGTTCAACGGGCGGCAAAAGGTAGCGACAAAGAAGCTAAAGCTGAATTGGCAGTCTTGGAAAAGATTAAGCCAGCTTTGGAAGCAGGTAAGCCCGTTCGTTCCTTAGAATTCAACGAGGATGACCAAGCGATTGTTCGGGGTCTCTTCTTACTAACTTCTAAACCAGTTTTGTATGTGGCTAATATTGCCGAAGATGATATGGCTGATCCTGAAAATTCGAAGTATTATCAAGTTGTTGCTGACTACGCTAAAAAAGAAGGCGCACAAGCTATTGGGGTTGCAGCTGAAACGGAAGAAGAAATTGCCGAACTTGATGATGCGGACAAAGCTGACTTTTTGGCCGCCGAAGGGGTTGAAGAACCCGGCTTGAATAAGTTAATTCGGGCTTCTTACAAGCTCTTAGGCCTTGAAACCTTCTTCACGGCTGGTGGCAAGGAAACTCGTGCCTGGACGTTCAAGAGTGGTACAAAGGCACCTCAAGCAGCCGGAATTATTCATTCTGACTTTGAACGCGGGTTTATTCGGGCCGAAGTAATGTCCTATGATGCGTTGGATGAAGCCGGCAGTGAAGCTAAAGTTAAGGAAAATGGTAAGTTGCGGCTTGAAGGTAAAGACTACGTCATGCAAGATGGCGACATCGTTGAATTCCGGTTCAACGTCTAATTAAGAAAAGGGGGAACTGCTCATGAGTGAATCTTCAAACAAACCGAGAAATGCGCAGGCGGGTGCTAAGCAGATTCAAGCAGCGGAACAGCCTTTACGGGATGATTCCGAATTAACAAAACGAAATGATGAATATATGCGCCAAATGCGTAAGTCACTTAATGCGACTGAATTATCTGGTGAAAAGAAAAAAGCAGCTCTCGATGAAATGACAGCGACGTTGTTAGCGGAACAACACAAAGGAACAACTGCGCGTCAATTGTATGGGACTGTCCAAGAACGGACCCAAGCAATCATTGCTGGTCCTAAAAAGACACCACGTGAACAAGCGAAAGCTAACTACTGGGTCACGTCATTAGATAACGGGTTGATGTTATTCATGATCTTCTGCTTAATGTATGGGATCATGGGCTTAATTTCCAAGAGTTCACAAGGCTCACAAGGTGCCAACGGGATCACGGCCATTTTATTGACTTCCGTGATCGGGGGCCTTGGGGTTGCGAAGTTGTTTGAATTTTTGGCGCCAGATAAAAGTAAGCCTCAAGTGCCAATGTGGCGTAAAATCTTGTGGTCAATCTTGGCAATTATGGTCTGGATGTTGATCTTTACAACGGCAGCCATGCTACCAGCTTCATTAAATCCAGCCTTGCCATCAATCGTTTATTTAGTCATTGCGGCAATTGTCTTCTTTGCACGGATGTGGCTTAAGCGACGCTTTAAGATTACATCAAGTATATTTTAGACAGAAACTAAGAAATCTAGGCTAGGGCTTAGGTTTCTTTTTTCAAAGTTAAAAAGTGATCATTGCTCGCTTTCGGTTGCACCCGATTTAGTAATCACCGTTACTCATTTCAGAATGTTTACAATGGTTTTTGCCTTTACGACAGTTAGTTTAATGAAAAGTCGCTGAAAATCTGACTGAACCCTTGCATTTATCACAATGTTTTGTTACCTTTACAGATAAAATAAAATCATAAGGAGCTAACGTTCTATGTCTAATTGGGAATCAAAGTTTGGAAAAAAAGGTTACACGTTTGACGATGTCCTATTAATTCCAGCTGAAAGTCATGTATTACCGAATGAAGTTGATCTAGGTGTACAACTCGCCGATAATTTGAAGTTGAACATTCCGATTATTAGTGCCGGAATGGACACTGTTTCCGAATCTGCCATGGGGATCGCAATGGCGAACCAAGGTGGGTTAGCAGTTATTCATAAGAACCTTAGCATCGAAGCCCAAGCTGAAGAAATCAGCAAGGTCAAAGCTGTTGAAAAAGACGCTGACCATCCACATGCAGCTGTCGACGCCAACAATCATTTGTTAGCGGTCGCTGCTGTGGGTGTGACAAGTGATACCTTTGACCGGGCCGAAGCATTATTTGCCGCTGGTGCAGATGCCATCGTCATTGATACGGCTCATGGTCATTCCGCTGGTGTTTTGCGGAAAGTTAAAGAAATTCGCGAACATTTCCCTAAGCAGACCTTGATTGCTGGGAATGTTGCGACCGCTGCAGGGACTCGTGCATTATTTGATGCCGGTGTTGACGTAGTTAAAGTCGGCATTGGCCCTGGTTCAATTTGCACCACTCGGATTGTTGCCGGTGTTGGAGTGCCACAATTGACGGCAGTTTATGATTCTGCCGAAGTGGCTCGTGAATATGGCAAGGCCATTATTGCCGATGGTGGGATTAAGTATTCTGGTGATATCGTTAAAGCTTTAGCTGCCGGTGGTAATGCGGTCATGCTTGGAAGTATGTTAGCTGGGACGACTGAAGCTCCTGGCGAAACAGTCTTTGATGATGGTCGTCAATACAAGTTCTACCGTGGAATGGGTTCAGTTGGCGCGATGTCACAAGCTCATGGGTCATCTGATCGTTACTTCCAAGGTGGCGTTAATGAAGCTAACAAGTTAGTGCCAGAAGGTGTTGAAGGCCGGGTCCCATTCAAGGGGAGTGTCGATGACATTATCTTCCAAATGCTTGGTGGCTTACGCTCAGGGATGGGTTATGTTGGTGCTAAAGACATTGATGCCCTGATTGAAAATGCCCAATTCGTTGAAATTTCTGGTGCTGGTTTGAAAGAATCACATCCACATGAAATTCAAATTACAAAGAATGCGCCTAATTATTCTGTTAACGGGTAATTAAGTTAGCCGTTATGATGACAAAAAAGAGGTCACGAAACGAATGCGTTTCGTGGCCTTTTTTGTGCTCGCAGTGTTTGAAAAGTGAATTCTTTGCGTTTTCTCTAAAAAAGACCAGCAATCACCCTCAAATCAGTCTGGTTTGGTAGAATGTAATCAGAATTACTTAAGGAGAAATTTAATATGAAAATTTTGGTAGTCGATGACGACAAAGAAATTGCACAATTATTAGAAATTTACATCAAAAATGAAGGCTACGAGCCAATTAGTGCTTATAATGGTAAAGAGGCCTTAACTAAATTAAATACCAACCCAGATATTGCTTTGATGATCCTAGATATCATGATGCCTGAAATGGACGGGATCGAAGTGATTAAGGAAGTTCGTAAGGATTCTCAATTACCAATCTTAGTGTTATCGGCGAAGACTGGTGATATGGATAAGATTCAAGGCTTGATTACTGGGGCCGATGACTATGTGACGAAACCCTTTAATCCATTGGAAATTATGGCGCGAGTTAAATCTTTATTGCGGCGTTCCGAGAACAATGTGACGACGACTGAGCCAGACGTCTTGGATATCGGTCCCTTGACTATCAACAAAGATTCTCACGAAGTTAAAACGTTAACGGGGAAAGATATTCAATTGACGGCTTTGGAATTTGGCATTTTGTACTTATTGGCAAGTCATCCCAATCGGGTTTTCTCAGCGGATGATATTTTTGAACGGGTTTGGCAACAGGAAAGTATCGTTTCTGCCAAAACGGTCATGGTCCATGTCAGCCATTTACGGGATAAGATTGAAGAAGCCACTGATGGCGAAAAGGTCATCCAAACGGTGTGGGGCGTCGGCTATAAGATTGAATCACGCTAGTAGCGAGGTTAGCTTTTGAAATTAACAGGACGCGAAAAAAGTGAATTGTTTTTTGAAGGAGTAGTGACGGTTATTCTACTACTCCTTTTAAACTTGTCGGTAGTTGTTTTGATCAATAGCGCGATTGCGCATAATCCCGGATTGCAAAGTGGGATTTTTCAAATCAAGCGGTCGATTAAAATTGGCCCGACAAATTATCAGTTGTGGAGTTATGAAAATCTGTTCATTGCGCTGATGATTGTGGCCGATGGCTTCGTTTTATATTGGCGATTGATTCGTCGATATAAGCAGATGCAATTACGACATATTATTAGTGAGTTACATTATATTGCGGCTGGTCATTTTGACCATCGTATTAATTTTAATTTGACAGGTGACACGCAACGGGTTGTTGAAAGTGTCAACGCGTTAGTCGATTCGGCAATCCATTCTATGGACGAGGAACGTGAAATTGAGCGTTCTAAGGATGCCCTGATTACCAATGTCAGTCATGATATTCGGACGCCACTGACGTCGATTATTGGCTATCTCGGCTTGATTGAAAATCAGCAATATCAGTCGGAAGCAGATTTGGTCAAATATGCGCATATTGCTTATCTAAAATCAACACAAATGAAGTCGTTGGTGGAGGATCTATTTGAATATACGAAGGTGCGGCAGACCGAGACGCCATTGAATATTAGTCGACTTAATTTGACTGCGATGTTAGAGCAATTAGCCGCAAGTTTTGAACTGGAAGCTAATAAAAAGCAATTAACCATCGAAGTTGAAAGCGGCAGTAAACCAATTTATCTAGAGGCCGACGCCGAGAAGTTGGGTCGGGTGTTTAATAACTTGATTACGAACGCGTTCAAATATGGAACGGGTGCGCATAAAGTGATTTTACAAGCGGAGCAGCAAGGCCCTGAAGTCATCATTCATGTGACGAACGATGGCCAACGTATTCCGGCAGACTCCTTAGGGATGCTGTTTGAACGTTTCTATCGCGTGGAAGAGTCTCGTTCTAAGGCGACGGGGGGCTCAGGCTTAGGTTTAGCGATTGCGCAGAGTATCGTGCAACATCACGGTGGCTACATTTATGCGCAAAGTGATGATGCGCTGACTAGCTTTGTGATTCACTTGCCAGTTGAGCATGATCATCCGTTAACGAAAACTGCTCAAAAAGTTTCAAATTAGCTTGTGTCAGGGCATAGAATTAATTAAACTTAGACTTAGATTCGGCATTCAGGAAAGGGATAATTGAGAAATGAGAGTTGCGGGAAAGTTAAAGAAAATCATGATCAGCCTCGTCGCTGCGGTGACGTTTACGACAGCTGGTTTGGGGATTGCGGGGGCTGGCATTACCGCTCAAGCAGCCACGACACCATCAATTTCAGCTAAGGCTGCGATTGCGGTTGACGCTGGCACTGGCCAGATTTTATATGATAAGAATAGTACTCAGCCAATGGCGATTGCGTCAATGACTAAGATGTTGAGTACGTACTTAGTGTTACAGGCAATTAAGCAAGGAAAATTGTCTTGGAACCAAAAAATCAGTGTTAGCAAAGATGTTGCTAAGATGAGTCAAAATACGGAATACGCTAATGTGCCATTATTGGCAACTAAGACTTATTCTGTTCGAGAATTGTATAATGCGACTGAAATTTATTCGGCCAATGCCGCTATTACAGCGTTAGGTGACGCTGTCGCTGGGACACCACACAAGTTTGTGGCTATGATGCGTAAAACGGCTAAGTCCTTTGGAATTACGGATGCGACAATTATCAACGCTTCCGGGTTGACGAATAAAGAAGTTGGTAGTGCGATTGGTTACAGTGGCGTTGCTTCGGATGCTGAAAATGAAATGTCCGCGCAAGACGTCGCAACCGTTGCCCAAAAGTTATTGGCTGATTATCCGGAAGTTTTGAAGACATCTAGTATTGCCCATGCTTGGTTCGGAAAAGGGACCAGCTCAGAGACTAAGATGGACAACCGGAACTTTATGTTAAAAGGATTGGTCAAGCATTATGATGCCTTGCCTGTCGATGGGTTGAAGACTGGGACATCAACTAAGGCCGGGAATGCCTTTACCGGGACAGTCAAGCTCAGTAATGGCAACCGGATTATCACTGTTGTGATGCATGCTGGTTCCGCCAATGACAGTGGGACGGAACGTTTCACGCAAACGGCCCAAATCATGTCATATGTCTTCCATAATTACACCACGACGACGTTGGCGAAAAACAAAGCCATTAATGGTTTGAAAGCCGTTGACGTTCAGGATGGGAAGGCTTTAACTTCAACTTTAGTGACAAACAGTAATGATACTAAGGTTTACTTGCCAACTGGAACGGATGCCTCACAACTCAAAGGTACGGTTAGCTTGAACAAGACAGCGACAACTGCCGGCAAGTTGCAAGCACCTGTTAAAAATGGAAAGACCGTTGGGACCGCTAATTTAGCTTTGAATAAGAAAGCTATCAGCGTTGTTAACGGAACCAAGAGCAAGTCGATGACGGTTAATGTTACACCAAAACAATCGATCGAAAAGGCCAACATCTTCGTCCGTATGTGGCGTGGTATTCGCAGCTGGTTTAACTAAATGATAGTTCAACACCTGGGACTTTGGTTCTAGGTGTTTTTTTATGCCATGAATTGCGCCACTACGTCAATAATCAGGAGGTGAAGACTAGTTGGTTACTGCCACTTCCGGTTGTTACTGATAACATACGGTCGTGGGACCGGTTCAAGCTTTAGAAACGTTTTGAACCTCGCCTGAAAGCTTTGCAAGAACCGCAAATCTCCCGGACCGACCTTACACCACCTGCACGTCCGATGCTATCAGCAACAACCGCCAGCTAAGTCAGTCGTTCTTTTTTGGATAAATCCGTTATTTATGCTTAGCGGAGTCAGTCAGAATCGGTGTGCGTGTATGTAAGATTAGCCGACGTTCTTGATTACAAGGCAACGTGCCCGGTTTAACAGTTGGATCAATTGAAATAATTGCTTGTTAGAAAAACTGACATACAAAAGAAATGTCAGCATTTTGTGAATAACTGTATAATAAAGAAAGGGCTTTATAAAATAGGTGAGTACGAATGGAGGATTGAATGCCATGGGGATAACCTTACGCATTGCAACTATGTCAGATTTACCACTAATTGTGGATATTTATAACCAGGTGATACCAGGGCATCAGGTCACCGCTGATTTGAAACCAGTGACCGTTGATCAGCGGCGGGAGTGGTTTTTAACACATTCAGCCGATCACTATCCATTGTGGGTAATTATCAAGGATGATTTGATGGTTGGTTGGCTAAGTTTTTCGGCGTTTTATGGCCGGGCAGCTTATGCGAAAACGGCTGAAATTTCGATTTATCTTGATCGCAGCGTTCAGGGGCAAGGTATTGGTAGCCAAGTCTTGGAAATGGTACCCGCTCAAGTAACATTGACGGGGCTTAAGGTCTTATTGGCCTATATTTTTTCAAGTAATTTACCTAGTATTAAATTGTTTAAAAAATTTGGTTATGAGCAATGGGGATTTTTACCTGCGGTGGCTGAATTGGATCAGCGTCCGAATGACTTGGTGATTATGGGCAAGCATTTTGATTAGAAAATAGTTAATGTAACCGTTTGCTTTTCGTGAATAGCCGAACAATCTAACGTTAGAGGTAGGATTGCCGAGTGAAACATGTTAAAATTAGACCCGAATGTCTAATCAAATAGACATCAGACAATGTTGCTAGAATTCTTTACTGGTAAGGTACTGGAGGCATTCTTGGTGAAAAAGAACGAGCCAAATTGGTTAATGGTATTACGGACCGTAATGCCACTTGGGCTGAGCTATATTCCCATTGGTCTCGCTTGTGGGGTTTTATTGCATGCGGCCGGGTTCAACCATTTACTGACGGCGTTAATTTCAGTATTGGTCTTTTCCGGTGGTGCCCAATTTTTAATTGCATCGATGTTGACCATCAATGCACCAATGACAACAATTATTTTGATGATGTTTTTCTTGGAATTACGTTACGCACTGCTAGGCTCTAGTTTGTCTCGTTATTTGAAGGGACAAAAGTTACCGTTTATCTTCTTTTTCGCGTTCTCAATGAATGATGAAAATTATGCCGTGAACTACTTAAAATTTGCGACGGATAAACATTGGAAACCGAGTCAAGCGATATTGGTTGAACACTATTCACTGCTCTTTTGGACCGTCAGCAATATTGTCGGCAGTCTGATTGGGAGTGCGTTAACCATTAATTTAAGCGTCGTTGATTTTGCATTGACTGCTTTATTCATTTATATGGCAATTATGCAAACAAAGAGTCGCTTAACTATTTTAGTTTGTGCGTTATCTGGGGTACTAACGATCTTCTTCTTAGTTTTGATGAAGAGTACGTTAGGATTAGTTGTCGCGACGCTGTTAGCATCGCTGACCGGCTACTTTATTGAACGCCACTTAATCACACATAAGCCAGAAAGTCATTTGTTATATAAAGTCCACGATCCCACTGGTCAATCGGCCATGGAAGAAGACTCTGACAAGTAAGGCACAGAGGGGTTTTAATTATGCAATCAGTCAGTTCAATGAGTAGTTTGGACCACTTTTGGTTGGTCATCTTTTGTGCCATCGTGGCGTTTATTCCACGTTTTTTTCCATTATTATTCTTCACGAAACGTAAAATTCCAGAATGGTTTAACGAATGGATGCGGTTCGTACCCGTGTCGTTATTTACGGCGCTAGTTGTGAAGAGTGTCTTTATCGATAGCAAATATCAAATCATGACGTCGGGGAATCTAGGGATGATTATTTCGGCTATTATTGTCGGCTTCATTGCCTTTAGAACCCGGTCAATGACTTTATCCGTGGTGATTGGCTTAGTGTCGGTGATGATATTTGTATTAGTACTGCATATTTGAAAATGACTTTAACGATGGGACTAGCATAGGCTGGTTCTTTTTTTTAGAACGGAACGAGGTTCACACAACACAATGGACGGAATTGAGCGTCCTAAAAGGAGGTTTAAGATGACTTGGCTATTAGTGCTTATTCCTGGCTTTTTAGCCGGCTTGGTTCAAGGACTAACAGGGTTTGGCGCTGCAATTATTATGATGATTTTCTTACCACAACTGTTGCCAATCAATCAAAGCGCTGGGGTGGCCGGCTTAATTATGGCGGCCAGCGTGATTACGATGGTCATCCGCTATCGTCAACATATTCAGCTTAAACGGATTATTGTGCCATTTGTGATGTATGCCAGTGTCGCTACCTGGTCGGTGCATTTGAGTAAGGTGTTGGACGTTCAACTATTACGAACACTTTTGGGGGGACTGTTGGTTGGGCTGGCGGTTTATTTCACGCTTTCGAAACAAGCCGGAACGCAACCTTATCCATTCTATATTGCGGGGGCATTTATGATTATCTCAGGCTTTTTTAATGGCCTGTTTGGTATCGGTGGCCCACTGATGGCACTGTATTTTCTTTCTTTAGCCAAAGAAACTGAAGATTATATTGCTAATTTGCAGACGTTTTTCTTGATGGATGTGATCACGATTACGAGTATTCGAGTCGCTAATGGTATTTTGAGACCTGCTGAGATTCCGATTGTGTTAATCGGGATGGTTGGGGCGATTTCAGGAACTGTTTTAGCGAGTCGCATTTTACCACATATGAATATGCGCATGGTTCGACGCGCGATTTACGCTTTTATCGGGCTGAGTGGTTGTTATTATTTGATCTTTTAACAAAAAAGCATCGACAGCCCAGTTAAGGGTTGTCGATGTGTCTAGTTTGCGGCAGTAATCGTGCCTAAACCGTATTGAAATAAGAGTTCATCGGTTTGATTGAGTTCGAAATGTTGTACGAGGGCAAAAATGATTAAGGCATCCCACTCGTCTTTTGCATAGAGTGGCGCATAACCTGTGCGTTTTAGCATCGTATTGGTCTCATCTAAAGATAATTTAAACCCAAATCCGAGTGCCAGCATGCGTGACCGACTCGGACGGCGTTTACCATCAAAATATTGATAGCCGGTTGTCGGTGTGAGGTTAGCCTGGCGGATCACCACACTTTTAGTTTTTCCCTTAATGTGCAATAATTCGGCTAAATATTCGGCAGGCTCGAAATGCGCAAAGTTGGCTTCGACATTTGTCATAAATTGGTCGGCCCCTTTAGCGTGCATGATTTCGTTGAGCAATTCTGATGTTTTTTGTTCCATAACTGGATTACCTCAAATGTTCATTAATGATTCAAGTGTACCAGAATTAGCTTCATTAAATGGTTAAATGTCGGTTAGACACTTACTTTCTTAAGGCTAAACCACCAGCAATGATAATTAAGAGTCCACTCAAAATACCAAAGTAACTGACAAACACAATATTTAACACGCCGCAAGCAATAATGAGCCAACCCATTAATTTGTGATTCTTATTGATTAAAGCAGTCAAAACAATTGCAAGTGCTGAAACAGCAATACAAGCACCGCCCAAGCCACCGATACTGCCACTGCCGCTGGCGCCAAAAGCACTGCCGAGGCCACCAATGGCAATGGCGATAATTCCAGCAATCATTCCAAAGATACCGCCGACAATTCCGAGGACTAACTCGGCTGTGCGAGAGCGATTTACTGGGACTGATTTTTGATTAGTTTCATTAACGAGAGTTTCTTTTGACATGGTAATTCCTCCAAATTTTTAAGTGTGACTATAAGTATTGAAAATGATTAAGAAAGGAGCTGGCGAGATGTTACCGATTGTTCAAGCGATGCAACTGCTAGCAGCTCATGATTACACCCCATTAGGGCCATTAATTACGGGACGCGAGTTTCCACTGTTAGTCCAGCAGCAACAAGTCGTGTTTGTTGCTAAGCTAATCACAGCGGCCGAACTACCAATTGCTGAAAAGTTAAAAGCACAACCAATCCCTCTAATGCCACGTGTTCAAGCTGTTTTACAAGCCCCAGATTGCCGACTGAGTATCGAAACGTTGATCAATGGTCATTCTTTGGCAGATGAATTAGCTTGCCAAGGGACGTTTAACTCAGCTGAAGTAAAACAAGTGGCTTTAGATATCGGCCAAAGTTTGCGCCAGCTAGCACAGTTAGGTGTTGTGCATCGGGATATCAAGCTAAGTAACATTATGGTGAGTCACCGACATTATTACCTGATTGATATTAGTGCCGCCCGTGAATATCAACGTAATAAGAGCAGTGATACCCGACTCCTTGGGACGAGTGGTTTTGCGGCACCAGAAAATTATGGCTTTGCCCAAACGGATGGTCGTAGTGATATTTATTCACTTGGAATTGTGTTGAACTGTTTGCTGACTGGTAAGGTTCCAACGACCCGGCAAGCTACCATGACGCAGTTAACGACGGACGAGTATTGGCGTCCAATCATTGAACGAGCGACGGCGATTGATCCGCAACAACGTTATCAAACTGCAACAGCTTTTCTGACAGCCATTACACCGCAACAACGGTCAAAGCCCACGCTAGTACCAGGTAAACAGTGGCTGTTGCGTATGTGGCCACGGGTCAGGAAAATACTATGGTGGTCGTATGCCGTGTTTTGGCTCATCATTGTGCTGGCGAGTTTTACTGATTCACAGCCACTAGATCAAATCGTTACGCTGAGTGCTATTTTTATTATGATTGGCTTGCCAGTAGTCTTGCATCTTGTCAATCGTTGGATTTATGACCGCGTTAACCAACTCGGTAGGTTCCATTATCGATGGTGGCTGCGCGCTGCCGAGGCCATCATAGTCCTATTGTTGATCAGTTGGATTGGTCAGTACATGTCATAACTCACCTGAACACAACTCCTAGCATAGCCGGAAGCTGTGCAAAAGGCTTATGCAAGTTGCATAATTTATCTAAAAGTTGAAAGACTCAAAAGCATCACAAATGTCGCAGTACCAGAAACGATTTACCTAGCGCTCCGTCAGTCAAAACCGGTGTGCTGTGGGGGACGGCGCCAGCCAAGGTGCGGTCTGCCGCCTCAATTCAAAGCCGATAAAACACGTCTTTGAATTGCCCTGCGAGATTAGTCGGCGTTCTTGACTGACTAATCTCGCCGACACTGCACACCGATTTTGACTGACTCCACTAAACATAAATAACTGATTTATCCTCTCAAAACTACTGATTAGCTGGAGGTTGTTGCTGATAGCATCGGATGGTCCGGGAGATTTGCGGTTTTGGCAAAGTTTCCGGGCGAGGTTCAAGACGTTTCTATGGCTTGAACCGGTCCCTCGTCCGCATATTATCGGCAACAACCGGAAGCGGCAGTAATCGACTAGTTTTCATGACCCAATTGTTGATGCCCTCGAGAAGACCGGCAATTTTTAACTTTCAACCGTTAGTAATTTATAAAAATAGCGCTGAAACCAGATTAATCCTGATTTCAGCGCTATTTTAAATTTAAGCTATGCGTTAACGGTATTGTCTTCGTACATGTATTCGCGAGTCATTGGGAGGTTCTGTGAAGAAGGTCCTTTAGAAACGAGATATTGCATGACGTCAATGTTCCCTGATTGGAAGGAAGCGGCACAGGCTTGGAGATAAAGATCCCACATCCGCGTGAAGCGGGTACCCATCTTGGCTTCGATTTCAGCGCGTTTGGCATTGAAATTTTCGTCCCATAGTTCAGTGGTCCGTTGGTAATGACGACGTAACGTTTCCACGTCATCGACTTGTAAGCCACAGTCCACGATGTGTTGTAGGTTTTCGGTCATACCAGGAACATAGCCACCTGGGAAGATGTATTTGTCTAACCAGCCGTTAGTTGCGCCACCTTGTTGACGGGTAATCCCGTGCAATAAGGCCACACCATCGTCTTTAAGATGCTTTTTAACGTCTTTAAAGTACATTTCCAAGTTATCTTTACCGACGTGTTCAAACATCCCAACACTGGTAATGTAATCATATTGTTCGTTGCCTAATTCACGGTAATCTTCCAACCGGACTTCAGCGACATCACTCAAACCTTCGTCTTCGATGCGTTTAGCAACGAGGTTGTATTGTTCTTTAGATAACGTAATTCCAACGACTTTTAAGTTGTATTCCTTAGCGGCCGTTAACATTAACGTTCCCCAGCCACAACCAATGTCGAGCAAAGTTTTGCCAGGTTGTGGATTGAGTTTTTGAATGATGTGATGAACTTTGTTGATTTGGGCAGTTTCCAGGCTGTCGTCTTCATTCTGGAAATAAGCACATGAATACGTCAACGTGGAATCTAGCCACATTTCATAAAAGTCATTACCGACATCATAATGGCTCTGGATGTCTTCTTGACTCTTCTTTTCAGAGTGAGATTGTTTAGGCATGAATTTTTTGAGCTTAGAATCATTGAAAAAGCTATTTGCTGATTCGTAAGCTGATTCAATGAGCTTTTGAATACTGCCATCGATTTCGATGACACCGTCCATGTAAGCCTCGCCTAACGCAATTGAGGCATTTTTAGTGATTTCGCGAACTGGAATCGCCTTTTTAAAAGTCACAGTTACTTCTGGGGTACCGTCACCACCATAAGTTTCGCTGCTACCGTCCCAGTAATTAACCTTAACTGGAATATTGAAAGAGCGGCTTAAAAAGGTGTGATAAAAAGTCTTTTCTAGCATTAGAATAAGGATCCTTTCTCGATAAAAAATACAACTGTTATTATACGCCTATGAAAACAGTTTTGTAAGCACAATGCACCGCGATGGATTTGCTAAAATGGTATAATAGGACATCAACGAATGGGGGTGTCATCATGAAGAAATGGCTTTGGGCAGTTGTGACGATTGTGATTGCGTTGGTTGTCGGCGGCTATACATATTCACATCATCAATTACAAGAGCAAGGTTATGCGGCCGACATGCAGAGTGGGAAGCAAGCAATCAAAGCGAAGCGGTATTCAGACGCTGAGGCGGCTTTTACCCGGGCATCACGCACAATCATCAATGATACTGTGGCACAACGTTACTTGTCACAGACCCAAACCTTTGTTGCTGGTCAGCAAGCCATCACCGAACGTCGATTTGAAGCTGCCCAGACAGAATTTACAACTGTTAAAACGCTGAAAAAAGGTTCTAGTGTTTTGGTGGCACGTTCCCAGACGGCGCTGGCGCTATTGGATACGATCATCAGCCAACGTAAACAAGACAACAAGCTGTATCAGAAGGCACTGGATTTGAATCAGGCGAATGAATTTACAGATTCAAATGGTGTCTTAATGGTACTTTTCCAAAATAAGCAGTTTACCAAAGACTATTATCAGGATATCTATCGCAAAGCAAAGGGATTACGCCACGAAAACAATGCCGCATTGAAGTCATTGACCGGTTCAACCCCAATCACTAATAATGAAACGCAGACGGTCACGTCGAATGCTAATAAGACGAGTGAGCAACCGGCAAAATCTGCTGAATCGCAACCTGCTAAACAAGCACAAAGTTCATCGACGAGTCAATCATCATCAGCGACAACCAGTTCTGCACAAAGTAGTGCGGTGACGACAGAGAGCTCATCGGCCACAACCAGCTCGAGTACGACGGTAGATGCTGCAGGTATCCAGGCAACACGGGATGAATTAAATGCTGCTGGCCTAGATGGTAATCACTTCACGGATGCACAGATTCAGGCGATCATGCAGCAGGCCGCCGCGGCGCACATTTCGCCAGTCGAGGCAGTGCGCCAAGGACTGTCACAACCATAATTTATTAAGATTTTAATATCGGTATGGAAGCATACTTTACAATCACCGAGAAAACACTTGAAATTAAGTGTGAATCGGTGATTTTTTTATAAAAACTGTTATAAATATAGGAGTAAGGACAGATTAATTTCTATGCTTATTTGTTAGTTGAACCGTGGGGGCAGTCAGATTTATATCACTTTGGGGCATTTTTTTACAACTTTAATGTCAAAATAGGTATAAAAATGACTATTTTGTGTACTATTTCTGTTTGATGCTTTAGAATATTAACAAGATTAGGGGGTTAAGGTGTGATACCGATTGACCGAATACATGGCAGCACCAATAGACAAGATTGTTTGTCAAGTTTGGTCAATTAAGGTTGTTCGGTCAGGTGGTGTGCACACCGAAATTTAGTATGATTATTAATAAACATGTCATGCGTAGTACGAACGAGAAGCAAGTCCTGCAGCAAGTTATCAATGAAGGACCGATCAGTCGTAGTCAAATTTCCCGTAACTTAAGTCTAAACAAGGTGACGGTTTCTGATATTTACAACCAGTTACTCCGGGCACAATTCATCAAGGAAATTGGTTGCGGCGTCAGCACTAAAAATGGTGGTCGTAAACCAGTGATGGCGGAACTCAATGTCAACTATGGCTTTGTTGCCAGTATCGATTTATCCGTAGACGCGGTGAAGTTAATGTATTCACGGCTCAATGGTAAGATTCTACATTTCCAAAGTTTCAAGACAACCGATATGACGTTAACGGATGTCATTGATTTGATTGAAGATCAGCTACGAAATGTTGATGATTATGGTACCGTCCATGGCTTGATGGGGGTCGCAATTGCACTAGACGGCATTATTTACGAAAACAAGATTTTAAAGACACCAATCAAATGTTTAGCACATTTTGATTTGGCGAAATATTTACGCGACAAACTGCGTATCCCAGTTATGCTTGAAAAGAAAGCAAACTTAACGGCCGTATTTGAACGAGATTTTCATGACAATGAAATCTTTAATAATGTTGTATCGGTCGTTGTTCGGGATGAGATCCATGCCGGAATTGTTGCGGATTCACGGTTATATTCTGGTCATGAAGGTGAAGCTGGTGAAGTGGGCACGGCGTTACTCGAAGATCGTACGGTTGAAAATCACATGGAATCTGCTAATGAATATGCTTCCGAAAAGTCCTTATGGGCAAAATTGAAAGCGATTAAACACGTGGATCGGTTGGATTTAACCGCGGTTAAACATGATTATATTAATCATGATCCAGAAGTGACCAAAGTATTTGATGATTTTGTTTACTACCTGTCGAAGGTCGTTTCCAATGTTTCCACGGCCTTTGCACCAGATGTGGTTGTTTTGAATACTAGCGTTTTGGAAATCTTGCCACAATTGTTGACGGATCTACGCGATACTACCGCGAAGATGTCGTCACCAACCCGTCAAGTCCCAATTATTGCAACGAAGAATGTTCAATCGGCCGCCTTACTTGGTGGGGCTTCCGAAATCATTCATCAGGCACTTGGACTTGAAAGCTTAAAGATGCATTTTTCATAATTGTTTCAGAAAAAACGTGTAAGGCTAGCGATAGCTTTACACGTTTTTTGCGTAATAATGACGGACTTTTCATGTTTATTGAATCCTTTTCAGTTAGAATAGAGGTAAGGGTAAGTAGAGGAGTGGATGTTACTTGGAATTATGGTCACGGTTTGTCCACAACGTGCGGCTACGGCGGGCTTGCGTGTTAGTGTTAATTTGTCTGGGGCTCTATTTAGCGTCCAGCATGTTGAGTATTATTTTGTTAACGTTTATTTTCACGTTTTTGGTGACACGG
Source organism: Lactiplantibacillus daoliensis (assembly GCF_005405005.1). Classification (GTDB taxonomy): domain Bacteria; phylum Bacillota; class Bacilli; order Lactobacillales; family Lactobacillaceae; genus Lactiplantibacillus; species Lactiplantibacillus daoliensis. The sequence goes on from NZ_BJDH01000006.1 coordinate 70,062, forward strand.
TTGGTTCGATTCATTCAGCGCTGGGTAAAGATTCCAAGTATGCTGATTGTGATCACCGTTTATGCATTAGTCGTTTTGGGATTGTATTTTGCGGTGACGACTTATCTGCCTCAATTAATCAAACAAACTCTTTCAACGTTTGAATCGGTTTACCGATTCTATCAGGATCCATCGCACGACACGAATGAATTCTTGTCGTGGGTCACGAATTATTTCCAAGAATCTGAGATTTTAAAGCAAGCTAAAACTGGTATTTCGGTTGTTTTTAAATATATTACGAATATCGGAAATATGGGGCTGACGTTCTTCTTGTCGTTTATCTTGAGTTTCTTCTTTACGGTTGAGGATCAGCAGATGCGTCGGTTTTCCAAGCGTTTTTTAACCAGTACCTTTGGCTGGTTTTTCCAAGACGTGTACTTCTTTGCTAAGAAGTTCGTCAATAGCTTTGGGGTCGTGTTGGAAGCCCAATTTCTGATTGCGATTGTGAATACGGTCATTACAGTTATTTTTATGGCCTTTTTGCACATGCCACAGCTGATCAGTTTGGGCTTGATGATCTTCCTGTTAAGCTTGATCCCGGTGGCTGGCGTTATCATTTCGCTGATCCCGCTCTGTTTGATTGCGTACTCAGTCGGTGGTTTTCGCTATGTTGTCTACATGGTGATCATGATTGCTATCGTGCACACGCTGGAAGCGTACGTGTTAAATCCAAAATTTATGGCAAGTCGGACGGAACTGCCAGTCTTTTACACTTTTGTTGTCTTACTGGTCAGTGAACGTCTATTTGGCGTCTGGGGCTTGATCGTCGGTGTCCCAATTTTTAACTTTATTTTGGATATTATCGGCGTGAAACCGGTTCACGGGCTGAAACCGAAAATTCATTTGAAAAAAAGTTTAAATTCTGACCATGATTCGGGAAATAACCCCGGATAATATTTTGATTTTTCGGCGTTTCAGTGTAAAATAAGTGAAGTAAATAATAAATGAAAGAGGTCATTAACTGCTATGGCAAAATTAGTATTGATTCGTCACGGTCAAAGTGAATGGAACCTGTCAAACCAATTTACGGGTTGGGTTGACGTTGATTTAAGTGAAAAGGGTGTTGAAGAAGCTAAAGCTGCTGGTAAGAAAGTTGCCGAAGCTGGCTTGAAGTTTGATTATGCCTTTACTTCAGTTTTGACTCGTGCCATCAAGACATTGCACTACGTTTTGGAAGAATCTGACCAACTTTGGATTCCTGAAACCAAGACTTGGCGCTTAAACGAACGTCATTATGGCGCATTACAAGGTTTGAACAAGAAGGAAACCGCTGAAAAATACGGTGACGACCAAGTTCATATCTGGCGTCGTTCATATGACGTTTTACCTCCATTATTGAGTGCTGATGATGAAGGTTCAGCTGTTAACGATCGTCGTTATGCTGACTTAGACCCTAACATCGTCCCTGGTGGCGAAAACTTGAAGGTTACTTTGGAACGGGTTATGCCTTTCTGGGAAGACCAAATTGCTCCAAAGTTGCTCGATGGTAAGAACGTCATCATCGCAGCCCATGGTAACTCATTACGTGCCCTTTCAAAATACATCGAACAGATTTCTGACGATGATATTATGAATCTTGAAATGGCTACTGGTGAACCAGTTGTCTATGATTTCGACGAAAAGTTGAATGTCTTAGGCAAAGAAAAGTTAGGCAAATAATTAGCTAATTATTTACTGATTTTAGAAGAAGCGCCCGCACTTGTGGGGGGCGCTTTTTTATGGCTCTAAATTCGGCTAAGTTGCGATAACTTAGGGTGAGTTTGGCAATTTGTGACAACAAACGGACGCTAAATGGACACTACTACTTTCAATTTAGTTTGTTAACTTTCTGAAAATCAAGGAGGACTTTACATGTATGATGAAGCAGAATTATTAGAAGCCAAACGGCAAATTGATTCAACCTTGCATAAGATTCGTGAAGTTGTGAAGACTTTTGAAGCTAAGGATGATCCATCACGGTATAAGTCTCAATTGACACTGGCTAAACGTCGATTGAAAGCTTTTGGGATTGCTAATCAGTTGATTGAAGATAAGTTAGCGGAGTTGAAAGCAGCTAGTGGACGCTAAATGGGCACTAGCCATTAAGATTTAGAGATACTCGAGCATGAGTTGAAAATGACTCTCCGGGACCTCCCACATCTCCTACGAGAGTTGGCATAAGATTAAGACAAAGAGAATTGATAAGGGGTATTTGAATACATGAGTGAAACAGCAGCAAACGAAGTCACACAACGCGAAATGATCCGGATTATTGGGCTGTTCCGTAAGAATGGTTTTAAAGGTGAATACGTGAGTTTCCAACATGTTGTTGATGAAGGGGCTAGTTACTTCGTTGTCATGTCTGATGAAAATAATGGGACGCAGGGCTTATTTAAAGCTGATTTGTTAGCTGGGACGATTGAATTCCAATATATGTTGGATGAGAATCACGCAGTAGCTAAGTAAATGGAATTGAACAGTTTAAAAAAACAGTAATGTAGTTAGGAAGGAAACCCTGATTTTTCGGGATAATTCTAAAGTAATATTTGTAGTTGAAGATATGGTATTATCTATATTTGGTTTTGGGGGGATAGTATGAATTTTATAATGACTCATTTTTCAGGGATATTAGAATTATTAACAGCTATTATTGGTTTTCTTCAAGTTACACATGCAAGGAAAAATGATAGAGTAATTCAAAATGAAATAAGAAGTAACAACTTCAATACTAATAATGTTAATGGAAACAATAACACCGGTAATATGAGTATTGCACAAACTATCATTTCAACGGGTAGTAGTGAATCTAATGATAAAGAATGGCGGAGAAATAAAGAACAACATGGCTATTTTTTTATTGTTATTTTTATAGTGTTCCTGATAGTTACATTTATGCCGCTCTTTTATCAGTCCGGAAAATTTACAATAACTGGCCTTGATCTAATGCACAAAGAATATATTGCACGGAAGTCATTAATATTGTTTATAAGATGTGTATCGATTTTCTCTTTTGTTTTACTAATCAATTATTGGTTTTTTAGAAAGCCGTGGATTCAAAAGCAAGAGCATGAAATTTCTATACTTATTCCACTAAGAATAGTTGCCGCTATTTTGTGGACTCTGGTCCCATTTGGTATTGCATGGTTAAGCATGAGGTTGAGTAGCGAGAATGTTCCAACATTTATTTTAATTGCTTATGTAATATCACTGTTTTGGTATCTTAAGCTTTTTTATAATATTTCAATTCTTAATACTTATTATTTTTTCAAAAAAAGTAACATATGGACTCATGTATTGGCATGGGTGCCAACGATAGTTCTACTACTTTTAATTTAAGAGTATATTATTGGTAAAATGCAGAATGATTAAATTTTTTTGTAATAGGATTCAGATGTATAGGGGTATTTGAGTACATGAGTGAAACAGTAGCAAATGAAGTCACACAACGCGAAATGATCCGGATCATTGGGTTGTTCCGTAAGAATGGGTTTAAAGGCGAATACGTGGGTTTCCAGCACGTCGTTGACGAAGGGGCTAGTTACTTCGTTGTGATGTCAGATGAAAACAATGGAACTCAAGGCTTATTTAAAGCCGACTTGTTAGCTGGGACGATTGAATTCCAATATATGTTGGATGAAAATCATGAAGTTGCTAAGTAAATAGAACTAGTTGAAAAGGTGGTTAACGTCACCTCTTCTGGTTCTCTGTCAAACAACCTAAAGTCAGAGGTATCAAGATTGTCGTTACAATTTTGATGCCTCTTTTACTATACTTAAATTGAGGTTGAAGTTAGCATTGCGACTCCGAATATTGGTGATTGCCAAATAACGCTGGTAGCTCAAGCTGGAAGTCAATCGCCAATTTAAAATTTTTCCAGAATCTCGCTTAAGATTCAACGTAGTGTATTTGTACCAAGCTCAGCCTTGCACTAGAGAGTATATTTTCGATATTTGCTCAGCACAGTTCCAGTATGTTATTTAAACACGCGCATAAAATGTTTTAGGCTTTCAAAAAATATTCCCCAATTATGTTGACCAGATCGATGGTTGTTGATAAAAGATATCTAGCATAAATTGATCTTTTCCTCTAAAATGTTCAGCCTCATAGGCACATAATCCAGCAGTTGAAACATTACAAATATTTTCAGACCCTATGAGGACTAAATCAGATGATAAGAAATTTATGGCGATTGCTGATTTCAAGAAGATTAGGAACTTTTTGCTAAGCTATCATTATAAATTGACGGATGTAGATCGGTTGGCATTACTGATAATATCGCAATCTGGACTGCGTGTCGGTGAATGTTTAGCACTTAAGTATGATGACATCGATTTTCTTCATAAGACGCTACCTCCTCGAGTAGTTAGCATATTAGATTAGTGGGTGAGGTATCATCGGCAAGCTCTATTTAGAAATGGTGTAAGCAACCCGGACCATTTTCTATTGTGGAATAAAGAAGGCCGATTGCCCCGTTCTAGTTCAATCAATACAGCATATCATCAAGTTCAAAAAAAGTTAGGAGTGGAACCAAAGTTCAGTATGCATACGCTTAGGCATATGTTAGCAAGCTTGATGGTCGGAAGCAAGGATATCTCGTTGAGTTATGTTTCAAAGTATCTTGGGCATGCTAGTGTTTTGATGACGCAGAAATACTATATTGGGCTGTTGCCCGAACAGGTAGAGGTGGAAGCTGGTAAAGTTGCAAAGGTGATAGCAGAGTAATTATTGAAAGATAGGCCATTATTGGCCAGTGACCTATCTTTTTTTTGTTAATATTGTATGATTACTGTATATAACAGTGATCAGGGGGCATTTGAATGATTGAATCATTGACCTTTAATGGCTATAAAAATTTTTCAAAGGAATCGATGAGTGGATTTGAAGAAATTTATCCGATTAATTTAATAATTGGGAAAAATAACATTGGTAAATCTAGCTTATTACAAATGATTACAAGTCTATCGACTAGAGATTTATTCAATAAATGGGGAAAACAAGCTGATGTTGTGCGGATAACATGTACTGCAAGTAAAAAGAGAATTGAAAAATTTTTTAGCAGTAGAACTGGTGGTGGTGATATATATGGTAATCACTGGAGGTATGGTAAACAATTTGTAGGATATATGGTAAGAGGAGAGTTGATTTTTAATCAGTCACGCGGTGTGTCTGTAAAAAATGTGCAGGTGAGCGAGTCACGGGATAATTTGAATGATTTTAAAACTCCAGAGCAAGGGATTGATGAATGGACCTATCTAATTAGTGGTTCTGTTATGGATGAAGTGAATCAGACTATCGTAAGGTTGTCTGCTGATAGGAACATGATTCCTGAAGTTGCACAAAATGAAATGAGTGTATTGTCAGATGGAAGTGGCGCGACTAATGTAATAAGAGCCTATTTAAATAAGTCTAAGTTAGATAGTAATCGTGTTCAAAAAGATTTGCTAAATGCTTTAAATACGATAATGCAGGGTGAAGATTTTTTCTCAGATATCGTTTCTCAGGAAATAGATGAAGAAGATAATCCGCATTGGGAAACGTTCTTGACTGAGAAGGATAAGGGACAAATAGCATTATCTGATTCTGGTAGTGGATTACGAACAATCTTATTGGTATTAGTAAAGCTATTTTTGGTCAAAAAGGGATCGGTGTATGTTTTTGAGGAGTTAGAAAATAATTTACATCCTGCCATACAGCGAAGTTTGTTTAGATTTATTTTTAAATGGATCAAAGACAATAATGTATATCTATTCTTAACTTCACATTCTAATATTCCTATCGATATGTGTATCTCAGATGATAAAGCACAAATTATACATGTTCATAAGGCTAACGGGGGAGTTGTAGCAACACCTGCAGTTAGTTTTAGACAAAACGATGATATTTTGCAGGATCTAGGTGTTCACGGTAGTGACTTGCTACAATCAAATGGCATTATTTGGGTTGAGGGCCCTTCAGATCGAGTTTATTTGAATGCATGGCTAAAGTTGTTATCTGGTGGAAAAATTATTGAAAATAAGCATTATCAAATAATGTTTTATGGTGGAAGGCTCCTTGCACACCTGTCAGGAACTCCTAAAAATGAGCTGATTTCGTTATTATTGGCTAATCATAACTCTGCTATTATTATGGATAGTGATAGAACGAGTAAAGGTAAAAGAATAAATGTAACCAAGAATAGGGTGAAAAGGGAATTCGAAGATGCTGGCAAATTTGTTTGGATTACAATGGGTAAAGAAATTGAAAACTATTTGTCACCACGTGTTCTTTCACAATATTTTGGGAAAAATAATTCAAATTTAGAGTTAGAACAATACGCTAAGATTAACGAATATCTAGATGAAAAATATAAACAACGGCAGTCTGCCTTTCAAGGAAAACAATATACAAGTAATAAAGTCGGAAACTCGCGTAAGATTGTGTCACTATTTAGTGATGCGGATTTAGATGTTTTAGATTTGCGTCGACAAATGCAAAAATTATTGGATACTATTACTATTTGGAATAAAATTTAGTGGATATTTGCTGTTTCCTGAATAAAAATTAAAAAACCAAATTCTAATATTTATGTTATAAATCCCGTTAACTTAAGGTTTTGTATGATGAGCTTGACTAATAATGGACACTACTAATTTCTGACTAATGCTTGGATATGCTGTAGTAGCAATGGTTAGAGGTATATTAAGGCTCTCCTTTCTGGGAAGACCAAATTGCTCCTAAGTTGCTTGATGGTAAGAACGTCATCATCGCAGCCCATGGTAACTCATTACGTGCCTTAAGCAAGTACATTGAAAACATCTCTGATGATGATATCATGAACTTGGAAATGGCTACTGGTGAACCAGTTGTTTATGACTTCGATGAAAAATTGAACGTCTTAGGCAAAGAGAAGTTAGGCAAATAATCAGCCGATTATTTACTGATTTTATAAGAAGCGCCCGCTTAGTGGGGGGCGCTTTTTTATGGCCCAAAATTCGGCTAAGTTGAGATAACTTAGGATAAGTTTGGCAATTAATGACAAATTCGGACGCTAGTGGACGCTAAATGGGCACTAGCAATTAAGATTTAGGGACGCATGGAGTTGACTGAAATAGGTACCCGTGAGCCCCCGTAGCATCCGCGGGAATGCGAAGCGTAAGCGATTGAATAAGAAGACAAGAATTGATAGGGGTATTTGAATACATGAGTGAAGCAACAAATGCAAACGAAGTTACACAACGCGAAATGATCCGGATTATTGGCTTGTTTCGCAAGAACGGTTTTAAGGGCGAATACGTCAGTTTCCAACATGTCGTTGACGAAGGGGCTAGTTACTTCGTCGTGATGTCAGATGAGAATAACGGAACACAAGGCTTGTTTAAAGCAGACTTGTTAGCTGGGACGATTGAATTCCAGTATATGTTGGATGAAAATCATGAAGTTGCTAAGTAAATAGAACGAGTTGAAGGGATGGCTGTTGCTATCTCTTTTTTTGATGCATATGAAGACTATCAATATTAATTTGAAAGCTGGTATACTTTGCAATGACTTTATAAAGTGTAGAATCTATGACTGTCGAGATAAGCTTGAATAAGCCGAGAAACCAGTAAAGACGATTGAATTCTAATATATGCTGAATGAAAATCATGAAGTTGCTAAGTAAACAGATTAATTTGGAAGGGATGGGTAACACCATTTCTTTTTTAGTACGACGAATTTACAATTGAAGCGCAACATTAATTAAATGAAGCAGAAAGTTCCCTCAAGCTAGGATTAGCGATTCGTATTGTAGTCCTAAATGGGATGCTTACTGAGCCAAATGTAATTATGGGTTGCACCTTTTCAGTGGTACATGCCCCTGATCGTATCAATTGCCGCTAAATACCCGGTTTGCAAAGCTTTAGGCGCTAAAATTTGGACATTGGTTCCGAGGGACAATAAATATTGAATCATATAGTCGTACTCATCTTGGTTGTAGCCACCGAACAAATAGTCCTGACCATCAATGCATTCAAGCTGCATGTTCGTATAGTGGTTACGCTGCACGATTTCACGACCACGCGGGGTGAGCTTGCACCGATATGCAATATTATGATGTTGTTGGTCATAGGCTATTTGGCGTTGTTTAAGATCCTCATAACTAAGCTGGGCCGGTTGCTCAGTATCGGTGAGCGCAGTCACCGTATCGCAACGAATGATTTCCCAGTGTTGCGTCGTGAGATTCACGCCACTGACGAACCAGACACCGTTACGGAAAAGCAGATCGAATAGCTGAAATCGTTGTGGCGTTTTGGTGGCTTTCAGCTGTAGCGCGACTACCGTTTCATTCAAAATGGCGTTTAACAGTGGCCGCAAAAGTTTGGGCCCATCGAGATTAGGAATTGTATAGTAATTGACGACTTCTTGCAATCGGGTCACTTTTTGTTGCTCAGCCAGAGGTAAGGTGGCCATGAGCTTTTGATAAATCGTGGTGTAGGATTTTTCGAAGGGGATCGCTGATAGTAGACTTAGCGCTTTGATGGCAAAAAAGAGGGCGTTGATTTCTTGAATATTTAATAATACGGGAACCCACAGTTGGCGTTTGGTCAGCTTATAGCCGCCGTAACGGCCGGGTTCAACGTAAAAGGTAAGTCCTAACTGTTCTAAGGATTGAATATCACGCAGGGCAGTACGTTTTGAAATGTTAAAAGCGGTCATTAAGTCGTTGACGTGGAACTCATTTTTGTAGCTCAAGAAAATTAACTCTTGGTTTAAACGTTCAGAACGGTCCATTTGAAATTCCTCCACAAAAAGTTTTCAATGGTGACGATGATTGGCACCTTTGACGCTTAGTATAGACCTTGTTGAAAGATAAAAGAAATGAGGACTAACTAATGATGAAAACTTTATTGATTAATGCGCACCCTGATTTTCGTAACGCCGCCCACTATTCTGTTCAAATGGCACAAGACTTTTTGGCCCAGTTTCGGACCGCTTTTCCGAACGAGACCGTCGACGTTTTGAACCTATACGATACTGAAATTCCGCAAGTCACGACTGCAGAATTGCTGGGTGTGTGGGAAAAGCAAACAGTGCATGTTAGCTTGAGTGCTGCAGAACAACATATTTATGAGGTTAATCAGCGGTTACTGGCCCAGTTTAAAGCACATCACCGTATTGTCATTGCAACGCCGCTGCATAACTTTAACGTGACGTCGAAGTTAAAGGATTATATGGATAATATTTTAGTCGCACGCGAAACATTTCGGTACACGGAAGCTGGCTCAATTGGTTTAATGACGGACAATTACAAAGTAATGTTGTTACAGGCTAGCGGCGCTATTTATACTCGGAATGACCGCTACACGCCGATGGAATTTTCACGGCTGTATTTGGATAAAATGTTTACTGAAATTATGGGCTTTGATGCCTTTTACATGGTTCGGATTCAAGGTACCCAGACACAAGGCGTCGATATTAGCCAGGCGGTTAAAGCTGGGCATGCTGAGTTGACGGCGGCGTTTCTTGAATTTTATCAACAGCTTTAATTGGTTTTATTCTGGACGGTGCTGACATTTATAGTGTGGCATAAGATTTATGTGGAGTCGGAAGTTTTACTCGATAGTAAAAGTATGAAAGAAAAGTCAGTCTTATCAGAAAAATTTTTGAGATTAAAAATGAAATCCGGATAAAATGCGTAACTAATAATTATCGTGGTAAAAATCATGAAAAGATAATTATTGGGGGAGATCTGATTTGAAAAGCGTAAAGTTGATTAGTTTGGGATTATTGTTAGTCACAATGGGGACTGTTTTAGTGGGATGTAGTATTGAAAACAAGTCGTCAAGCGCTGACTATGCAACGAGCAGTTCCGTGGCAGAGTCTGCTACTAGTTCATCATCAGCATCTAGTAAAGCAGAAACAGAATCATCCAAGCGAGAATCCAGCAGTGAGAGTAGTCAGTCAGCTAAGAGTCAGGCTAGTAGTTCGAGTGCTAGTTCAGCAAGTGCTGCTTCTAGTGCGACCGCATCAAGCACGCAGGAGTCAGCTAGCATGGCATCTAGTCAGTCGCAGCCCGCACCCATTCAAATCCCGAGTCGGTCAGGGGCGTCGACTGCTGGTGATCAGCGGGTTTGGGGAAGCCGGCGGACTAAGCGATACTATACCCCTGCACAAAATTACCGTGGCTTCCGGCCACATAATGCGGTTCCTTTTGAAAATGAGGCGGCAGCCCAAGCGGCTGGGTACACTCAGGCCTCTCGACGTTCGCGGTAACCGGACTTTGTCATTATTAGTGTGGCAGTAACGAGATTCAGCTTTCAAACGAGGACCAACCATGTTATTATTAACAGGTAGACGTTACCCATGGTCGGGTATGTTCGAAAATCCTGACAATTGCGTTGTGAGGTGATTAGCTCTCGGATTGTAAAATTCGAGAGCTTTTTTGCGAGGTAACAAGACTTATTCAGTGTGAGCTAGTATTGTAGAGCTGAATCAATGAATTGGAATGTCTTTCAAAATAAAATAAATACATCGTACTACATAGATGCTAAAAAACACGGTCCGTCCCTTATCAGGATGAACCGTGTTTTTGGCGACAATCGTTTCAAAGAAACCAGTCGCGCAACCGGTCTGTAATGCTGTTACGAAAATTGCTGTACCAGGTTGGATTGGCGGTACTGATTTCGTCATATAGGCTGTCATTCATTTTTGTCAAAATAGTGGCTAACTGGTCTAGCTCGGTGTCGCTCAAGCCTTTTAAGTAGGCTGGGACTTTTGCCGATTCTTTGCCGGCACTTTTTCGGCCGGCGTCGGTCAGGCGAATGATTGTCTTGCGGCGATCAGTTGTCGACTTTTCTTTAGTCACTAAATGCTTTTTGACCAGTTTATTCACAAATTCGGCGGTGGACTGCGCCGTTAGGTTCAAGCTAGTCGCGAGATCTTTTTGTGAGAGCCCGTCGGTTTGGGAGAGCGCCAACAGAATTTTACCTTGGCCTTGAAATAGTGATTGGTGTTCACCCTTGTCCGCGTGCGTGCGGTGATAGATTTCATCGGCGGTGTGCTTGACCATATTGAATTCGATCAATTTACCAGCCGCGTTTTTTTGTTTAACTAAATTAGGCATCAGAATCGCCTCCATACAGCCATTATACCTGACAATGTTTTGAAATGGCATCCAGAATTTTGCCGAAGTTGTTGACAAATTAATCAGGGGGCCTTATGATATATTTTGTTCAGGGGGACCTGATTAAAAATAAAGCGCAAGAGGGCATTGCTATGACAACAGTGAAAGCAATTGAAGTGAGTCATTTAACTAAAAAATTTGGCAATAAGACGGTCGTTGATGATATTTCGTTTGAGGTACAACCGGGTGAAGTTTTCGGTCTCTTGGGTCCCAACGGTGCGGGTAAAACGACGACGCTACGGATGATAACGACGTTACTGAAGGCCGATGCGGGCCAAGTTAAAATCTTCGGTCACGATACGGTCAAAGAAGGACGATTGGCGCGGTCGATGTTCGGGTTGACGGGCCAATATGCTTCCGTAGATGAAGGACTTTCGGCGCGGCAGAATTTGATGATTTTCGCCCGTTTAAATGGGCTTTCACGTCAGGCCGCTAAGCAACGAACAACCGAATTACTGACAGAATTTTCATTAGAACATTCGGCGGATAAAGCGTTGAAGAATTTCTCAGGTGGAATGCGGCGTCGGCTGGACTTAGCCGTTAGCTTGATTACTCGGCCAGCACTTATTTTCCTAGATGAACCAACGACTGGCCTAGATCCACGGACGCGCACGCAGATGTGGACCACGATTCGCCAGTTAGTCCAGCAAGGGTCAACGGTTGTGCTGACCACGCAATATCTTGACGAGGCGGATGCCTTAGCAGATCGACTCGCCGTCATCGATCACGGTAAAGTAGTGAAAATGGGGACACCAGCGGAATTAAAGCAACAAGTTGGTGGGACAAAGTTAGCCTTTACGGTCAATGAGCAGACAGAAGTGGCTGCCGCAGTGAAACTATTGGCCGCGCAAGTGTCTGGGGCCGTTCAGCAAACTGGTCAGCAATTGCGCGTTAGTTTGAAACAGCTCGCGCAACTGACGCCAATTTTGACGGCACTAACTCAAGCTAAGATTACAATCAGTCAACTATCGGTGCAAGAACCGTCGCTAGATGATGTCTTTATGGCGTTGACTGTCGGCAAGAATTAAGAAAGGGGTCTGCAAGATGGAAGTACAAACACACAGAGGTAATGTTTTAATGAATACCGCAACGATGGCTTATCGCAACTTATTGAAAACCGTGCACAATCCTGATCAATTTATGGACGTGATTGTGCAACCGGTGATGTTTATGCTAATGTTTGGCTACTTATTTGGCGGCGCGATTGCTGGCGGGGTACACGCGTATCTACCGACGATTGTTCCCGGAATTTTGATTCAAACGATGTTGTCAGCGTCCTCTGGTTCCGGGTCACAAATTAGAGAGGATCTTGATTCAGGGGTTTTCGACCGGTTCAAATCTTTACCGATGGCGCACATTGCCCCACTTGCTGGCCAGCTCTTTGGCGATATTTTACGCTTGATCATCGCGACAATCACGTCGTTGACGACGGGTTATCTCATGGGTTGGCGTCCGACGGTTGGCTTTGGTTGGATCATTGTCATCGGGTTGTTAGCCATTTTAACGGGATGGGCCTTGTCATGGCTGTTTGCGTTAGTGGGGTTATTAGCTAAGAGTGCCGGCGCCGTTCAGAGCTTTTCATTGATTACAATGCTTGTTTTGTCGTTCATGTCGAATGCTTTTGTACCGTTAAAGTCACTGACGAAACCGTTACAGGTCATTGCCCACTTGAATCCCGTGACTTATGTGATTACCGCGATTCGTCAAATCTTGGCAACGGGGAGTTGGACTCACGAAGCCTTGTTGGTTTTAGGTTTTGATATTTTGATTGTAGCAATCTTTGCGCCACTTACGGTTTGGGCGTACGACCGTAATTAGCGTGAGTGTTGGTTAGAGTGACAGACGGTCGAGCTAAAAAAGTGCATCGGTCTCATAGAAGCTTAAATGACGAGCCTAAGCAGTACAGTTTTCTGACTTAGTTTTACTTTATGAAGCAAGTGTATTTAAAACAACGTACGCAAAGTTGAATTTAAACTAAAAGAAACAGCCATCATTTTTTCGATGGCTGTTTCTTTTAGTTTGTTCCGAATGATGATTAGTTCTTTCGCCGATGAATTGCGCCGGCCCAAGCGATTAGACTGCCGAATAGGGCAAATCCAAGTAGTGAGCTACCACGGCGTTCATTGGTCTTTGGTAAAGTTGCGCTCTTTGAAGTTGAAACTGGGACTAATTTTTCGACCGGTTGCGGTGCCGTTAAATGAATCAGGTCACCTTGGGACTGGTTATCGGTTCCTGGAACTGTCGTCGTTGGTTTAGTTGGTGTTTCTGGATCAGGCTGTCCAGGGTTAATCTTGTCATCGTCCGTAGTGATGGTCTCGTAAACATAAATGACTTGGACGTCATCTTTATCAAAAGTCCCACTGGCATTAGTCGGTGCCTTTTTCAGCCGATAAGTGTCGGAGTCGTTCAAGGCTTGTGTGCGATAGGCGGTCCCGACTTGTCCTGTGAGAACAGTTGCAGGGGCGATTTGAATCCCGTCTTCATCAACGTGAGTGACGATGACTCGTCCCGTAGTTGCTGGCGTTACTGGTGGGGTCACAGCATCTTTACGATAGATGAAGATGACTGTGGCATTGTTTTCAGCATATTGACCACTAGCTGAACCGACTGTGGATTGATAAGTGTGACCCGCAATTTTCGGCGCAGTTAGCGTGTAGTCTGTGCCGACTTGACCAGTATGAACATCGTTGGGCTGTAATGTTTGGCCGTTTTCATCTTGATATTGAACTGTGACATTGGCTGTAGCAATATCGTAAATAAAGGTTACGTCAATAGGGTCCTCGGTATAGGTCCCGGTGGCATTACTGGTCGTTGAATGATAGTTATAACCCAAGATTGTTGGTGCTTTGGTTTGATAGTTCGTGCCGACTCGACCAGTTGTTTGCGTGTCTGCCTGAATTGTTTTACCCGTCGTATCTTGATAATGTGTGGTGACGGTTGAGTTCACTTCGTCATAAATAAAGGTGATCTCAATTGGATCTTCAGTGTACGTTCCAGTAGCGTTACCAGTTGTTGAACTGTACTTATAACCAAGCAAGGTTGGCGCCTCAAATTGATAGTCCGTACCAACTTGTGCCGTGGTTTGTGTATCCGCTTGAATCGTATTGCCAGCCTTATCTTGATAATGCACCGTGACGGTTGAAGTTGTCATATCATAAACAAAAGTGACGGTTTGTGCTGTATCCGAAAAGGTTCCAGTTGCGTTTTCTGGGGTGTTTCGTAAATGATACCCAGCGATAGATTTGACTGGTGCTTGATAAGCGTCACCCTCAAGACCAGATAGAATCGTGTCTTCAGCTAAAGGTTTGTTATCAGTATCAACATACTTGACGGTCACATCTTTAGCATAATTGACAATAATGTAGGGCGTGAAAATATCCGCAATTTCATTACCGGCGCTGTCTTTAAGCGCGGAAACTAAGTAATAGGTATACGGATTTTGGATCACTGAAAACATGTTAGGATATGGACTAACAGTTGGGCCAGGCATAATTTGATTGTAAGTAACTTGATAATTGATTTGATCGCCAGTTAACGTATTGGACGCACCACTGTAATAAAGTCGGGCAGTTGGATTTTTATCGTTGCCTGGAACGTCAAAGACAATGCGGCTTAAACTGCCAGTAGTCTGTAAGTTAAGTGTGACACCTTTTGGCGGCTTGACTGGGTTCGTTAAGCTGTACTGACCAGTTGTTGGCACTCGAACGACATCTTGGTAGATGAGTTGGCCACTGTAGTAGAAATATTTAGTATACTGTGCCGCGTTTAAAGAAGAAAAATCAGAAATTTGGTTATTGGCTAAGTTCAAATCAACTAGCTGTTTTAAGTTAGCGAGTGGCGTAATATCTGAGACCCGTTGGCCAATTAATTGTAGTCTGGTTAAGTTTGTTAATGCTGCCAACGGCGTGATGTCGGTAATATCAGCTTGCCAGTGTACATTTGGTGTATTGAGATCGTTCAATAAATTTAAATCGGTGATATTAGTCGCATATTCCAGTCCAGTTAGTGAAAATGAGGTTTTGCCATCAATATAAGTAGAAAAACCAGAAGCATCTAATTTCTTGAGGAATAATAAGTCCTGCTTGGTAATGTCATTGACACTCGCCCAAGTTTTACCAGCGTCACTTCGGTTTAAGTTACTTAATACCATTTGCTGTAAGGTCTGATTGGGCATCCAGTCATTAATATTCTCGTCAACTCGAACGGTTGCTCGAGATTGAACCGCCGCCGGACGGATGACCGTATTTTGTGGTGCTGTCGGGGTATCGTTGACTGGCTGTGGAGTTGCGGCGGTAGTTGTTGCATTAGTGGTATCAGTGGTTGGCACTTCAGTGGGTTTTGGTGTTGTGACAGCCTTCTTGTCGACAGCGTTGCCAGTTGGCACAGTTGTCTCGTTTTTTGAAGCTGATTGTGAGCCCTGATTGTTAGAACCACTGACTGTGATAGTGTTTGTGTCAGTTTTCGGTGTGTTGATTGTGGGTTCAGCGGGACTCTCAGGTGTCACTACTTTATTGGGAGCGGCTTCCTGACGAAGCGTCACGGCCTTTTCAGTTGTGGAGACAGTGACGGTGCTAGTTTGTGGCTGATTTTCATCAGTTGACGTTGTCGTTGCGGCCTGGGCTAATTGATCGTGCCAAGCGCCGAATGCCAGAACTGAAGTGGTGATTCCGGCAACAAGCCACAACTTACCTTTCTTATACATGTGAAAATGCTCTTTTTGAGTAGACATAATTATTTCCCCCATGGATTAATAAACGATTGCTCAAATACATGATTAGAATGGGTTACTTGATTAAATTAGGATTCACGTATATTGTTGACTGGCGATTAACTTAATTAGGTCGGCATAAAATTAACCGGGTCGACTTTATCACTTGTTTAAAGATGAACCGATTAATAGTGAACTCCATTCACTTTTTATATTATCATAAACGTTTGACGTATTCACCATTTAATAGTTAATATGTTTAAATTTATGTTTGAAAATTTAAAATAATCAAAAGAGTAACAGTCGCAAACTACTTAGATCAGAATTTTGGGTCCAATTGAACGACTTAAGTGACGGAGTCAACAAAAAAATTTCAGAGTACCTGAAGTTCCATTTTTTATCTGTGATTAGGTAGTTAATTATTAGAGTGTCAAAAGTGATGATAAACCTGTTTTGGGTAAGCGTATAAACTGGCAAGGAATCATCCTAAAATGTTTGTTTTAATGATATTGAAATTCCAAAATATTTAATACAAAGCACTTGGGTATTACTAATTTGATTAGTAAAACCTGATATACTGGTTGGAAAGTTAAGAACGGGGTTTTCGATAGTTGTAATGCTAGGCGCGCACTTGTGCCACGCCAGCATCATTAAGTCTGATAAAGAGTAGTCTGATGTCTTTTTTTACCTGTATTTTGTAAAGGTGACCGTAGTACGCTAATGTCATTACAAAAGTGTTTTTAGTTATGATATTATAAAATTAACAAAAAATTCTTTCAGGAGAACGACTATGAAAACCGATTTGAAGACTGCACGACAAACGTTGAAGGCTGAGAGTAGGGCTTATCAGGTTTATAGTTACTATCTAGCGATCCCTATTCTTTTTATTGGAACTATGATTGTGACTTATTTTGGTTACAGTAATAATAGTATCGGCGTGGTGATACTGGTTTTAACGATTTTTGCACATGTAGGCGCTAGCAAATTAAAACTCGCGTCAAAACGGAAGTACGTGGCGCCAATTCTAATGTATATTGCAAATGTCATTGCATTGGTGCTAATGCCAGTATTATTCAGCGATATGTCGGCTGGCGGCAATGGGGATAGCTATTTTGCGCTGATTGGACTAATTGTTGTTCCAATTGAAATCATCACGATTATTTTCTTCTTCATTAGTGCGCATGATCTCAAAAAAGCTTATCCAACCATGAAACAGGATACTAAGCAAGCACGTGAAACGTATAAGCAGTTGAAGCAAACTAGCAAATTAAATTCATAAGAAATTCAAGAGTCTGGGACAATACCCCAGGCTCATTTTTGTCATTCCTAATATTTATAGTCGAAACGTGGAACAGAAGATCACGAATGCAACAGAGCTACGAAAGTCAAACGATTGAAAATGCCAATCATTCGACTTCCTAGGCTATGCTCGGTAGCAGACCGATTTTTGTCCCACTCTCTTTTTGTTACTGAAGGTAGTGATCGTTACTCGGTAGAACAATAAGGATATTGTTCATTTGTGAACTATATTATTTTTAGCGAAATTCGATTTTAAAGTTAGCTAACGTACTGAAAATATAGACATTTTACTAATTTTGTAAAGATTTAATTCAAAAACGCCTTTGAACTTTGTGCAAGATTGAACTACAATAAAAGCGTAAACAAAAGTGATCCATTGCTTGGTTTGTTTGGCTGATTTTGATGTTGAGAGTTTCAAGGAGGTAATATCATGAGTAGTCGCGATACAGCAAATGTTTTATGGTTTAATGAATTACATCGTGAGGATGTTAGCTTAGTTGGTGGGAAGTCTTCTTCGTTGGGAGAAATGACCTCTTCAATGGATGTGCCGGTACCATACGGTTTCGCCACCACTGCCCGGGCTTATCGTTATTTTATGGATAAGACGGGGTTAAACGATAAAGTTAACGCGTTACTTAATGGTATTGTGGACTACGAAGATTCGGACGAATTGCATAAAACTTGTGAACAAATCCGTAACTTAATCGTTGGTGCCACAATGCCAACCGATTTAGCAAACGATATTCAAAAAGCTTACGTTGATTTGGCCGATAAAATGGGTCAATCCGATCCCTTTGTCGCCATCCGTTCCTCCGCAACGGCCGAAGATTTACCGAATGCCTCGTTTGCTGGTCAACAGGAATCTTATTTAAACATTAAAGGTGCTGCTGACGTAGTTAATCGAGTTCAACAATGTTATTCGTCACTGTTTACAGATCGGGCGACTTATTATCGTCATAAGCAACAGTTCCCATATGAAAAAGTTGCCTTGTCAGCTGCCGTTCAAATGATGGTCTTCTCAAAGGCTTCAGGGATTATGTTCTCTGTTAATGTTGCTAATGGTGATGATTCTAAAATTGTGATCGATGGGATTCGTGGCTTAGGCGAATACATCGTTTTAGGTAAAGTGACGCCTAACCACTTTGTTGTGGACAAAGCTTCACTTAAAATTGTTGAAAGAAATGTGGTTAAACAACCAGTTGAGTTGATGCGGGTAGCCAATGGTGGGACGAAAGAACAACCAGTCCCCGCTGAACTACAAGATAAACAAGTTTTGACGGACAGTCAGGTCATTGAGTTAGCTGGGTATGCGAAGGAAATTGAAAAGCACTACGGTTGTTACATGGATATGGAGTACGCTTTAGATGTGAATACTGATCGGCTTTGGATTGTTCAAGCTCGTCCAGAAACCGTTTGGTCACAACGCAATAAAGGCAAAGCTAGTGATACTGGAGATGATAACGTGGTTGCAGAAGCGGATGCAAAAGTTGTTGTACGTGGCTTGCCAGCGAGTCCCGGTTTAGCAACAGGGGTTGTGCATGTTATCGATAGTCCAAAAGATATCGACAAGTTCAAGCAAGGCGAAATCTTGGTTACCTTGATGACCTCGCCTGACTGGGTTCCTGCAATGAAGAAAGCGGCTGCGATTGTCACGAATAATGGTGGAATGACCTGTCACGCGGCGATTGTTTCACGGGAAATGGAAATTCCATGTATCGTTGGGACAGAAAGCAAGCATGTTGCGGCAACTAGTGTCTTAAAGACCGGCGATATCGTCACGGTTGATGCTAAAAATGGGGTTGTTTATCAAGGTAAAATCGAAAGTATGCTCAAAAAAGCCGCTCCAGCAACGCCAGCTGGTGGACAAGTCGTTGCGGCTGAAACCTTTGCACCAACTGCAACTGGTGTCATGATGAATTTGGGCGACCCAGACTTAGCTGAAAAGTATTCATCATTACCAGCTGACGGGATTGGGCTCATGCGTGAGGAATTCCTCTGGACCACTTATATCCATGAGCATCCGCTCTACTTGATTGAAGAAGGTCACCCAGAAAAGGTGGTCGACATGTTGGCGGACGGCATCTCTAAGGTTGCTCGGGCCATGTCACCACGGCCAGTTGTGTTACGGCTCTCCGACTTCAAGTCGAGTGAATACCGGAAACTCAAAGGTGGCGAAAAGTTTGAACCGCACGAACCAGCTGATTTGTTAGGCTGGCGGGGTGCTTCACGGTATTACGATCCGAAGTACATCAATGCCTTCAAACTTGAATTAGCAGCCGTCAAGAAAGTTCGGAATGAATTTGGTTTGAAGAATCTGAACGTCATGATTCCATTTGTCCGGACCGTTGATGAAGCCCAAAAAGTGACTGATATCATGAAGGGTGAAGGCCTGGTTCGGAATGCGGACTTCAAGGTTTATATGATGGCTGAAATTCCATCAAACATTATTTTAGCGGACAAATTCAATCAGTTCATTGATGGTTACTCGATTGGCTCGAACGACTTAACGATGTTGCTCTTGGGCTGTGATCGGAATAATGACACGGTTGCTAGTCTCTTTGACGAACGGAATCTCGCGGTTAAACGTGCGATTCGCCACTTGATTAAGACGGCGCATAAGGATGGTAAGACGGTTTCAATTTGTGGGCAAGCACCGTCTGAATTCCCTGACTTCACAAACTTCTTGATTCAGAGTGGCATTGACTACGTTTCCGTTAACCCAGATATGGTCAAGGAAACGAAGCGCAACGTGGCTCACTTTGAACAACGGATTATGTTGGACAAAGCTACGGGACGTGGGCTACAAGATCCAACGGACTATGATTGGGAATAAGCTTTAAAAATTAGATAAATCATAATTTGAATCGCATCTGCCAACTGGTGGTTGCGATTTTTTGGTGATTTTGGAAGACTGTGCGTGTTCTGTAATGTGCTATGATGATTAGGAAGTCAAAAATTAGGATGGGTGTTAAAAATGGATTCGGACTTAAAAAAGCAGTTATCAACACTATCAATGTATGAACGCGCAATTCTCATGTTCTGCCTGCGTGCTTATTTTAAGAGTGGTAATTATCAAAATGAACTACCTTTAGGCGAAATGCTACCGGATGTGGCGGCAATCTTCGATGTTAACCCGACGGTGACGGTTTTTGCGAAATTAGAAGCGCTTCAAATGTCAGCGGCTAATGGTCCCAAGTTGGCAGTGAAAGTTTTTGATTCAATGACTTATGAGAAAACTGGCCAACAATTGGTCACGGTTTTGAATAAGCAAGCGGACTTAAAAGCCTTACTTGAAATTGTTGAAAAGTAGTTAGGCACCATTAAGATTGTCGTTGGAAAGTGATTTTTAACACTTCGGCGGCTTTTTTCGTTAAGTTGGTTTGCTGGAGCAGCTGAGTAATTAATTTCGGTTGTTTGAGAACTGCTAACTTGCCTCATAGAAGCTTTAACAAATATGTTTTGGGGGAGATTATGTTACAGAAAAATATTGTGAGGAATACTGATAATAATTTTAAAATGGGCTTCGAATTCATACTGGATCCCAATGGTTACATTGAAGTTTATACAAATGAAACTGCTGTCAAAATATATTCGCTAAGTGATGATATACCAACTATTGTTAAAGTAGTCGTTGATGTGCGCCTGATTAATGAGTATGTAAAGAGCGGTTTTCATCATCCGAAAAGACTAAATCAGTTTGACTCGCTAAATAAAATGACAATTGGTAACAACGAAATAGCACTTCACGGTCCATACTCAATCTATTATGCAGATGTCGATCCGTTTGTGAGTACATTTCCGAGAATATATATAATATCAAGCAATGTTTAGCTTAGCATGCTTGTAATTATAGATTGGGTTGTCTGTTCTGATCATAAAAATAAGTCAAGATAATAGAATTTGAATCTAATCTTGGCCTTTAACTTTTTTAAGAAGCTCAATACACTGTAGTTGCTGTTCGTTTGGGATAAAGGATTTACGGACTGCCATTTGCATATAGCAATTGATGGCTTGACTGGGTTGAAGTGGTATTTTAACCACATTGGAACTAATTGAAACGGAACCGTCAATGACAAAACCGATGCCGAGATTACGTGCAACTAGTTTTTCCACGAGCTGGCTGCTGGGAGCCTCGTAAATGATTTTTGATCTAACGTTGCTTTGTAGACAGTAACGTTCCAAGGCGGAGTTTGGTAGTGAATGTGGTTCACGGGCAATTACTGACACTCCCTGTAAATCAGTGGCTTGTATCAGGTCTAAGTGACTGAGGGGATGTTGTGTGTTTGCAAGAACACACAGTGGGTGTATTTCGAGTGGAAAGACTTGTAAATCGTCAGATTGTAGTGGCTGCAGTGAAGAAAAAATTGCTGCATCAAGCTTGTGATGACGCAATTTTGTGAGTAATTGTTCGGAGATGGACACTTCGGTTGTCACTGCCTGCAACAGGTTATGGTGGGCAAAAGTTTCGATGACTCTTGGAAGCCACAGCCCACCAGCCACATGTGAAAATCCCAAGCGTACCTTTTGGTCTTCTGCATGTTTGACTTCTAGGTCGACTTGGGCGAATTCTTGAATGAGTTTGCGAGCCTTGATATATAAAACCTGACCAGCTGCGGTTGTGATTAGACGTGAACGGTGATCTTGATGGGTCATAAGTTGGGTAGCGTATTTCTTTTCTAATCGTTTTAAAGCCGCGGAAATTGCTGGTTGGGTTACCTTAAAATGTTTGGCAGTTGCCGTGTAATTGCCGCTTTCAACAAGATGACAAAAGTATTTTAAATCACGCTCATTCATCAAAAAAACCTCCTCTAAACTAAGTTAAGTATAGCCTAAATTAGTTTAGAAGCGGTTTTTATTTCGTTAATTATAACTACCAAATTCCAATGACTTTGGTCCATAAGAGACCACCGCCAAGCCAGATGATATTGAAGATAACTCCAATTAAAGCACTTAATTGCCACCATTCTTTATTGGTCACATAACCGGTGCTGGAGAAGAAGGCTGCCGTGCCGGCGGAATAGGGGGTGGTTGACAGGTAGATTGAGCCACAAAATGCCAGCAATAAAGCAGCCAACGTTGGTGGCACGCCTGTTCCAATGGCAACCGATAAGAAACCTGCGTATAAAGCGGAAATCTGAGTAGCGATACTTGGGAACATGTAATGTAGATAGAAATAAGCAAGAAAGAGGATAATGATGACAAAAATCCAAGGCATCCCATGTAGCGCATGACCCAAGACTTTGGAGAACCATGGGAAAAATCCTAGTACCATCAATTTTTTGGACATTAACATGATAATGGATAACCAAGTTAAAATATTCCAGGCAAAGCTTTCATTCAGCATATCTTTAGTCGTAATGACCCCGGTGATTAAGAGAATTGCAACGGCAATGAAACTGACTTCCGTTGCGTCGATGCCGAAGTGGGCACCAGCAAGCCATAAGAAAATGGCAAGGATAAAAGTCGAACCCATGATCTTTTCACTCATAGTCATTTTGCCAATTTCTTGAAGACGTGCATCTGCCCATGCATGCGCATTGGGCGTTGATTTGATTTCTGGTGGATAAACTTTGTATAGCACAAATGGAATAATTAGTAGCGAAAGCAAGCCGGGGACACTTGCAGCCGCAAACCATTGAAGCCAAGAAATGGTGATTCCTTGGGTCTTAGCAAATCCTAGGGCAATCATGTTGCCAGCTAATCCAGTTAAAAACAAGCCGGAAGTCACGTTATCAATCTCGTATTCATTAAAAACTAAAAATGAGCCGAGTTTGCGTTGAGTCCCGTCTTTAGGATCGGACCCCATCTCGTGAGATAGGTTATCAATGATGGGATACATAATGCCGTTTGCACGGGCATTGTTACTAGGAATACCAATAGCCAGTACGGTGTCGACCGCTGACAAGGCATAGGCTAATCCTAAAGTGTGCTTTCCGAAGAGTTTAACGAATACGTAGGCAATCCGTTTGCCTAGTCCGGACTTGATGAAACCAGCGGCCATGAACATGCACATGGCAATTAGCCACGCAGTAGAATTCCCAAAACCGGCGGCGACTTCATCCATAGAAAAAATTCCAGTTAATGTTGCAATGGTGATCCCAATCAAAGTTGTGCCCATCATTGGGAGTGGTTTTGTGACACAAGCAATGATGGTTGCGATGAAGATGGCGAATAAGTGCCAAGCAGTCGGACTGATTTCGGCTGGCTTGAATGGTGTCAATAGCCAAATGACAATTCCGAGAATCAATGGCAGGATGAAAGCTTTCCAATTAATTTTATTAAGCATAATGTGGACCCCTCTGTGTGACGATTCAAATAGTGAAGAAATGGAATACCTACAGATGGCGCAACCGTCGCCATCAAGCTTGATAATAAATTCACATGAATGGACATATGCACACGGCTTTTTGAACTTTCACGTTGTATCATAACTTTTATTTTGTTTCTGTCAATGACTAATCTAAAAAATAGAGCGGATAATTAGGACGAAATCAGTTGAAAATACTGTTAAATATGTCTAAATCTAGCATACTAGGCATTTGGCTTGATGAGAGGACGCCACATAGTTAAGGGATAATCACTATGATAATTATAAATATTATTGATGATTATCAAACTATTATTTCGCTTGAGTAAGCGCTTTATGCACTTAGTATTGACAATTGCACTTTAAAAAAAGATGAATTTTGACCGTCATGACAATCTTTTTGACAGGATAGCTAAAATTTCACATTGTTTTTTTCTGAATAGTGGTTATATTGACTTTGTGAACAACCACACGCTACTTTTTGAATTTTACGTTTAAAAATAAAAGGACTGTTAACTATGAAGTTAGTCGCAATCGTTGGTACAAATGCTGAGAAATCTTATAATCGTGAATTACTACATTACATACAACAGCACTTTAGCTCAAATGTCACGATAACGGTGGCTGAAATTGATCAAGTGCCACTGTTCAAAGAACCACAGGCGGATGATGTGTTGCCAACAACTGTTCAAACGTTAGCAGCACAGATTGAAGCTGCGGATGGCGTCATTATTGGGGTGCCTGAATATGATCATGCAGTTCCAGCTGCACTTAAAAGTGTGATTGAATGGTTATCTTGCACGATTCATCCACTAACTGGTAAACCATTAATGATTGTCGGGACATCATTGGGAATTCAAGGAACTTCTCGCGCACAAGATGAATTACGCTTAATTTTAAATGCGCCAGGCGTTGATGCCGATGTGTTACCTGGTAATGAATTTATGTTGAGTTTTGCGCCCAAGGCCTTTGATGCTGATGGCAATTTGGTCGATCAACGCACAGTGAGTTTCTTGGAAAGTTGTTTTGCCCATTTCACACAGTTAGTGAAAATGCAAAACGGCGCTGCCACGTTGAAAGTTAACTGGCAAGGAAGTTATGATGTTATCGTGCTCGGCTTTGGTGGTGCAGGCGCTTCAGCAGCTCGTTTTGCGGCTGATCAAGGTGCGCATGTGTTAGTCGTCGAAGCCGCACCTTATGGCCGTGAAGGTGGTAATACTCGTTATTCTGCACAACATGTCGTTATGGGCAACGACTTAGATCAATTAACGGACTATTATCATGCTTTAGGTGCACCATTTACAACGCCTGAAAAGACTTTGCAGGCATATTTACGCGGGATGAGTCAAATCCCAACTTATTTTAAAAAGTATCTTGGGATTAAGGCAGTTAGTTGGAAGCGTGATATTAAACCTGGTGATGCGGTTGCGGTCAAAAAGACTATGGCTGAATATCCTGAATTCAAAGGAAGCGAAACGGTTGATTTTGCGTTAGTTCATAAGCGCGATATGGATGCTGGATTATGGAAAGTTTTACGGCAAAAAGTCATGGAACGCACAGATAAAATCGATATTTGGCTCGACTCACGGGCACAAAAATTGATTCAAGAACCCGGTACTGGCGTTGTTCGTGGGGTGCAAATCAAACGTCATGATCAAGTCTTAAATATTCATGCCAACAATGGGGTCGTTTTGGCGACGGGCGGTTTTGAGAATAACCCTGAACTTGTGCAAACATACTTGCACAGTGAACATTTAACGCCACTTGGAACGTTATATAACCGTGGTGATGGGGTCAAAATGGCGCAAGCCGTTGGCGCAAAAATGTGGCACATGGCCAATTACGAGTCTCATGGCGTTTTGCCGGGTTTAACTTTTAAGGAAGGTCCCAACAAACGTGGTCGTCAACTCAATTGGCCATTATTGAAGCAAGGAAGTATTTTGGTAACTGCCGATGATGGGACTCGTTATTTCCCAGAAGATTCACCACACCGGCATGGTCATATTCAAACACATGGGTCATGGCTGATTCCAATGAAGAATCAACACCCATATTTGGTCTTTGACCAGACACAATATAATGATTTCAAACGAGAACTCAATGAAAATGGTCGGCTACCTTATCCAGAGTTTATGAAAAAACTGATTTCCGCAACGTCCCTTACGGATTTAGCGGTACGAATGTCGGTCCCGGCTGAAAACCTGAAAATGACTGTTTCCCGTTTTAATCAATTCAAAAAATTAGGTCAAGATTATGCCTTTGGACGCCATCCCGAAAGCATGCGTTGTTTTGATAATGGCCCATACTATGCGATTGCGGTTGCGAATGATGTTTTGAATACGCAAGGTGGACCACAACGCAATGAAAATGCCCAAATCTTGAATACCGAAAATCAACCAATCCCGCATCTCTATGGGGCTGGTGAACTCGGTGGGATTGTCTCAAATTGTTACCAAGGCGGTGGTAATCTGACTGAGTGCTTAGTCTTTGGTAAGTTGGCCGGTGAAAATGCGGCAGCCGTCAAAGCCGATGCAGACGAGGTTAATGCTTCTGATGCGAACGGTGTCAATGATATTGCTGATGCGGAAAAGGCCGCACAAGTTACACTTGGCACTGACCAGTATTTAGGTAGTTCAAATAGTGGGCTTGGCGGTAAAATTACCGTGCGGGTCACATATCGTCAAAAACAGATTGAAAAGGTTGAGGTAATGCAACACCACGAAAGTGAAGATGTTGGCTTGGTAGCCGTTGAACAGTTGCCAAAAGCGATTGTAGCGGCGAACTCGGCTGATGTTGATGCGATTTCTGGGGCTTCTGCTTCCAGTCGTGCAATTAAAGAAGCGGTTCAAGATGCATTGAAACAGGTTCATGCCTAACAGTTTGAAATAAATAACGTCATAAGTGTGCTGGGCAAGGTTGTCCGGGACACTTTTTGACGTTTGGGCTACAATGAAATTAAGTCAGTACGAAGTAGTTAGTGTAAATTGAGTTTTAGAAAGTGCAATTGTTAATGAAAACGCGTTTATATACAAAAGATGTCAAGTTAGTCTTGGCAGCTAGTTTTTTCTTTTTAATGAATCCCATGTTGATCAATCCGGTTATTGCCGGTTTCGCTACTTCGGTCGGGGCCAACAGTTTATTGGCTGGTGTCGTTGCCGGAGCGACTAATTTAACGTCATTACTATTACGACCAGTGGCGGGTAATTTAACGGATCGAGTTTCCAAATATCATTTAACGCTTGTGGGTGGCAGCCTGTTTGTAATTGCTAGCGTGGGTTATAGTCTAACGACGAATATTCAGTTAATTATTATTTGCCGGATTATTACTGGGATTGGTTACACGCTCTGTTCGGTTTGCATGGCAACCTGGATGGCCAGTCTGTTGCCGGCGGATCGTATCGGTTCGGGGATGGGAATCTATGGCCTGGCTAACGCCATGGGGATGGCGGTTGGGCCAGCATTAGCGGTTTATTTATACGCCCATTTCAGTTATCAGCTGGTCTTTTGGACCTCGGCGGGGTGTAGTCTACTCATGTTGATCCTGATTCAGTTTGTGGGTAATCGCGGAATTCCGCGCTCCGTTAAGGCCACTCAGGCGGTCAAACGGTTTCGAATCGTGCAACCGAAAGTGATTCCGGTGGCCATAATTTTAATGCTGTTTTCGTTGCCTTATTTTGCGACCCAAACCTATATTGTGAGCTACATTGCTCAGCGGCATTTTTCAGTCTCGGCTGGAGCATTCTTTCCCGTCTATGCCATCATTTTACTTGGCTTGAGATTGGGATTACGTGATTTATTTGATCGAGTACCATTCAGTAAATTTTTCTGGATTTGCCTAGGCTGTAATCTCGTTGGGGTATTGGCACTCATTGATTTGAACAATTGGCTAATGTTAATTATTGCGGCACTGGGGCTGGCTGCTGGCTATGGATTGATGTACTCGATTTGCCAAGCAAAGGCGCTGACCTTAGTTCCTGACAGTGATCGTGGGCTAGCGAACAGTACTTTTTATATTGGGATTGACCTAGGCATGACACTCGGACCAATGTTTGGCGGTTTGATTAGCACACTTTTACCATGGACATGGTTCTACCCAGTGATGATGATCACGTTGCCAGCGGTTGTGCTAGTTTATTGGTTAAACCGACGTGACTTGGCGTAAAATTAGTTGGTTCAATGATTGTTGAGACACACTGTAGGCAGGATGATCGATTTTAGCGTCAGTACGCGTTATTCTTAAATCGGGTAGTTGTTTGATGAAGGAGAAATGAAAAATGACCACTATTAAATTAAGTGATGCTTTTGTTGCACTATTGGCACGTAAACAGTTGACGGATAAAAATTTAGTTTTAATAACGGATGACGGTGGTGGCAAGTACTCTTTACAGGGTGGTGCTTGCTCGATTGGTACGAAATTCACGATCATTGTTCTGGATCAACCGGATGCAGATTATTCAATTAGACTCAATAATGCGCAGGGAATCCAGTTATGGACGTCCAATTATGATTTAATGTTTTTGAATACTGGCGTGGCTTTGGATTATGATCAAGGTCGTATTTCAATTAAAGATGATGCGCATATTTTGGATCGCGCAGTTCAAATTGCCGATGGCGCAACGGTTCTTGCCGCCTTTAAGCAAGGTGTGATTGCTCATAGCGAGTCATGTTAATCGGTACGTATTTTTTATACTAGTAATCAAAAAGATAGTCGACCTCTGAAGTCAAATGTGATTTCAGAAATCGGCTATTTTTCTTGTTTTATGACTAAAATTAGAAACGTTTACGGGCGAGATAACTAATGGTAATTAGGCCAAGTAGACCCATAATTAATCCGAGTTGACTTGCTTTTTCACCAGTTGCCGGTAATTTCTTAGCGGCACGTTGTTGGCTTGTGCTGACAGTCGGTTGAGGCTGTGTTGTTGGTTGTTGTGAACTAGATGCGACGGTCTTAGCGGGTTGAGGTGTTTTACCAGGATTAATGGTATCACCGGTTTCGCTACTGCCAGAATTGCCCGCAATGACATGCAGTTTCACAATTAAGGTTTGACCATCGCTAGTACTCAAAGTGACTTGATAACTGCCGACTTGCTTGAGGTTAGCTTGGCTAAGGTCAACTTTAACGTCAATTGCGTGGCCGTCTTTATCTTTGGCGCTGGCTTTGAAATCGCTGGCGGTTGGAGTTGCACCGTTGACGGTCATCGTGTAGTCTTGCCCGGTTAACTGCCGTTGATCTTGACTGGTCGACTGTTTTTGATAGTAGTAACTAACGGTTTGAGCTTGTGCGCCGAAGGTACCAGTTGGCTGGCCGGTCGTTTTGACATGAGTGTAGCCGGCAATTGTTTTAGCAGTTGTCGTGTATGCAGTATTCAGATCACCAGTTAATGTTGTGCTGGCAGCGATTGACTGCCCGGATAAGTCCAAATAATTAACGATCACCTGACCCTGATTGGCTGTCTGCTTAGTGTACGTTAAGGTCACTGTTGGTGTAGTCGCTCCAAATTTGCCGGTTAAGTCACCATTGGCCTTCTGATATTGATAATTCGTGAAGGTTGGTGGTGTAATGGTATAAGGTGTTTCAATTGTCCCGGATAATTGGGAATCTGGGGCGAGCGTTTTACCGTCAGCTGTCTGATATTTAACGATAACTTGTCCTTGTTTGTCGGTAGTCGCTTTGTAGGTTAAATTAACCGTCTGGGGTTCTTTCGTGAAACTGCCTGATAAGGCACCATCAGCATGTTGGAACGTATAGCCATCGATATTGATTTGGCTAATCGTATATGGCGTTGCCACGTCGCCAGTGAGTGTTTTGGCAGGCGCTAAGGCTTTGCCTTGATCATCCAAGTAGTTGATTGTGACGGTACCTTGAGTTGTCGCTGCCTCATAAGTGAGGGTGACAGTTTTGGGTGTTGTGGTATAGGTCCCGGTTAAGTCACCAGTCTTGAAAGTATAGCCAGAAATGGCTTTCTTTTCAATGGTATAGGAATTGTCAACCGGCCCAGTTAGCGTGGTGGCGTCGGCGGTTTTTTTGCCGTTGTTATCGACATAATTGACCGTTACTGTCCCTTTAGCGGCGTCTTTTTGATAAATGAGATTAACGGCGCGGTTCGTGGTGGTATAAGTACCGGTTAAGTCACCGGATTGATAGCTGTAGCCATCAATTGATTTTGGCTCGATGGTATAAGCACTACCGAGCTTACCGGTCATAGTTTGTGGTGCCGCGATACTTTGCCTATCAGCATCTAAATAATTAACGGTGATGCTACCCTCAGTGGGCTGTGACTGGTATCGTAAGGTGATCGTTTGAGCAGTTCCGCTAATCGTGCCAGTTAATGGTGTATCATCTTGGGTTCCCTGGTAAGAATAATTATCGATGGCTGGTGGCGTGATGGTAAAGGGATCATCAATGGAACCAGTAATAGTTGTTGCGTCCTTGATATCCTTGCCAGTATCGGCATCGACATATTTGACGGTTACCGGTTGTGAAGCTTTGGGTTGCCAAACGAAAGTGTCGGTTGCTTGGGTTTTAGTGCCATCATAAGCATCCACCAATTGGCTGGTTGTGAGTACTTGGTCGCCATTAGGCTGACTGACAGTTCCTGTGCCAATATTTTGCCAATAGCCGGTGTATTTGTTGGTTTCAGTGATTGACGGCAGGCCAGTGCCAGCAAGAGTAGAATAGGGGCCAAGTTTTAGTTCTTTTAGGACACTAGCGTAAGTGAACATTTGCCGGGTGCCACCATATGAATTACCTAATTGGCGCATGTCAAACGATGACATGTCGATTTTTTGTATTCTGGAAAAAGTGAACATGCTTTCCATGCTGGTAATATGGCTCGTGTTTTCCCAGCCAGTTGTATTGATTGCGTTAGCCTGGAGTTGATAGCCAAAAGTTGCTAAATTAACTTTGGCAGCTTTGAAGTTCCAGCCAGATAAGTCCAATAAGTTGAACAAGCGGTTGCCGTTCTCATCAAGGGCACCTGTGCGCGAAAAAGCCATCGAGGCGCTCGTTAACGAACTGACATCCCAGCCACTCAAGTCAAGTTTACCAATTAAAGCGGTTGCAAAAAATGTGCGGTTAAGAGTTCTGAGGTTACTGGTTTGCCAGCCCTCGATTCCAGTCAAATCTGTTAGCTGTGAATCCGTTGAGAAGAGATCATCCATAGAAATTGTTTGGCTGGTATCGACCTTTTCAAGACCATCAATTTGAGTGAGGTTTGATAACCCCGCGAATAGTCCGGCGGCGTATGTGTTAAAGGTGACTGGGCCAGTAATTTCAATCTTGGTGATTTGGTCACTGTAGGCAGCCCAAGGAGAGGTTTCGGCGCTATGGCTTGCAAAGTCACCAGGACCAATGGTTAGGGTGCCATCTTGTAAGGACCACTCACTTGATCCAAATTTACCTGTAATAGGATCAGCAGTAGCTGCTGGTGCTTCGGCCAAAGCCATCAAACTGAGATTCGATGTTAATGGTGCAGTTGGCGAGGTCGTTAAAGACGTATTGGTCAACGGCTGGTTATCCAAAGTGTCAGCACTTACTGGAAAGCACTGGCTTGTCGTCATAAGTCCGAATCCTAACAGAACTAGGCTAATGAGGTGCCATGAGTGCTTGAACAACGGTTTAATAGACATGATTTTACTCCTTTACAATTAGTAAGTATATTTAATTATCATTATTCAATTTTATTATAATATGGTTCCAAACCCCTGTATACCGGTACTGTATCAGGGGTGTGAACTAATTTTGAAATGAATGCCGCTATGTCAATGTTTATGCAGCCTATTTGTTTATATATTTCGTTAATTCTGATGAACATATAAATTGATTTAATGTTATTGAGCTACTATACACTTGGTGCTAGTTGACTTAAATTGCCACTCTGGTTGGTCCAGAATCGGCTGGAACGTAGTGGCCGCGTTTGGAAGCCAAAGTGCGGTCTTCCAAGCCGGGCTTTATCTAAGTCGGAAAATCACCGACCAAGATAAACGACACCACTGAGCCAATTCTGGCCCGCCCGGCGTTATTTAACGAAAATTAACGCTTATCTATTGTCGACCATAAATTGAGCCGAAAGGTTGGTTCCTAAAATGCTCAGCCGTGTCGTTGGCCTTAGTGCGAGTGGTCTACTCGGACTTAGACCAAGGTCAGTTTTGAAGACCGCTTTTTGGCTTCAAAATGGCCCACGGCGTTCCAGCGTTTTAGGAACCAACCGGCAGGTGGCAATTTCAACTAGCACCAAGCGTAGCTACTATATGTTTTGCGATAGTTAACATCTGATGCTGATTGATTTTTAGTCGCTTCATTTTTTAGAGACTAGGTTATTTTACAACCAATATTTTTTTATTTATTTTTACACCTACTTCAAAGTACGAACCAATTATTTTAGCGCTTACATTCATACTTACATAGCAATCACTGAAACCGGTTCGATTGAGACCAGACCACTAGGCGATTATGAATAAGCCTCGTTTTAAAATCCGTCTAGACCAATGAAAGACAATTGAAAAAGCGCTTTCTTTCCTGTAAGCTTAGCTCTGAATTAAGATTATCGCACTTATTTATTTCTAGGGGGAAAACACATGAAAGCTTATTTACAACGCATGGGTCGGTCATTACAATTACCCGTTGCGGTTTTACCAGCTGCGGCGTTGCTCGTCGGGATTGGTAATTGGTGGGCGTCGTACAGTCCAGATGTTGTCGCTCATTTCTTACAGGCTGGTGGGAATGCTGTTTTAGGACAATTACCACTGTTATTCGCAGTCGGTTTAGCATTGGGGATGTCGAAGGATAAGGACGGAGCGGCAGCTTTGGCTGGTTTAGTCGCCTTTGAAATGCCAACCAACGTTTTGAAACCAGAATCAGTGGCCACTTTGTGAAATCTCAAAGTGACGGCGGTTGATCCTTCCTTTGCCCAAATCGGGAATGTTTTTATTGGGATTTTATCTGGGTTAATTGCGGCGGCACTTTATAACCGTTTCCATGAAACTAAGTTGCCAATGGCGCTATCATTCTTTAGTGGGAAACGCTTAGTGCCAATTTTGGCGGCACTAGTGATGCTGGTTGTGAGTGTCGTATTACTATTAGTTTGGCCGCCAGTTTATAATGTTTTGGTTGCCTTTAGTAAATTCATTTTAGGGTTAGGCGCTGTGGGGGCTGGATTATACGGCTTCTTCAACCGGTTATTGATTCCAACTGGCTTGCATCAAGCTTTAAATTCGGTGTTTTGGTTTGATGTTGCTGGTATCAATGATATTGGTAAGTTTTTGGCTTCTAAAGGGGTCAAAGGGGTTACCGGGATGTATCAAGCTGGTTTCTTCCCAGTCATGATGTTTGGGTTACCAGCTGGCGCCTATGCGATCTATCGCAATGCCTTACCAGAACGTAAAGTTGAAACGGCTTCTCTAATGTTGGCTGGGGCGTTTGCCTCATTCTTTACCGGAGTTACGGAACCCTTGGAATTCTCGTTCATGTTTGTGGCTTGGCCATTATACGTGTTGCACGCAATCTTTACCGGGCTTTCATTAGCTTTTGCGGCCTTCATGCATTGGACTGCCGGCTTTGCTTTCAGTGCTGGCCTGGTTGACTTCGTGTTGAGTTTGAAAAATCCAATTGCGAACCACCCGTTAATGTTAGTACTACAAGGTCTAGTAATGGCGGCGATTTACTACTTCGGATTCGATTTTGCGATTAAGAAGTTTCATTTAATGACTCCTGGTCGCGAACCGTTGACGGCTGCGGATGAAGCAGAAGCAATTGATGTGTCTGCAGATAGTACGGATGATAAATACACGATTCAAGCGAAGAAAATCTATGCTGCCTTGGGTGGTTCTGAAAACTTAGAAGTTGTCGACAATTGTACGACGCGTCTACGTTTGCAACTTAAAGATACTGATCAGATTGATGAAGCTGCCATCAAGCGGACGGGTGTCCCTGGCATCAATAAGTTAGATAAACACAATTTGCAAATCATCGTCGGGACGGAAGTTCAATTTGTGGCAGATGCGTTATCGCAATTGAAAGCAACTAATGCACCGATGACAACAACGACCACTGAAAGTGCGGCTTCCGTAGAAGCTGTCCCAGTAGATAACACGAAGTCTGGTTTGACCGCTGATTTCTACAGTGTGGCGGATGGGACCTATTTGGATATTGAACAAGTACCAGATGAAACCTTTGCCAAAAAGATGTTGGGCGATGGCTTTGCCATTGAACCAATGACGGGCATCATTACCGCACCAGTTGATGGAACGGTGACGACAGTCTTCCCAACTAAGCATGCGATTGGATTCAAGACGGAATCTGGTTTAGAAGTGTTGTTGCATATGGGGATCGACACAGTTGAACTGAAAGGGGCACCTTTCGATGTCCAAGTGAGTGATGGTCAAACGGTCAAACATGGTGAGGTAGTTGCCAAGGTTGACCTGGATGCGATCAAGGCTGCTGGCAAACAGACGCCAATGATTGTGATTATTACGAATATGGGCACAGTTGGGTTATTGAAGTTTAAGATCATGTCGAATGAAGTGGACACGAACTCTAAAATTTTAACTGCCACAACTAAATAGCGTTTATGAAAGCTGAGTAACTGGTCAATCCGGTTGCTCGGCTTTTTTTTATAAATGAAACCTAATGATTAACTGTTAGGCTTCTTGAAATCTAATTCAAATTTTTGGAATTTTATACAATTTTGAATGAGGTTCCTGTACCTTTCACACCAATTGAATTGGCTTAGAATGGAAAGCTAAACTTTGACCAAGTAGTGTAATTGATTGAAAACAATCACATAACTATATGAAAAGCATACAAAGTCTTTACGAATCACTGAGGTAGATATTTACATTTATTCATTAAGATTGAATTTATGTTTTTAGTATTGCCTATAAATTTAAGTGGAGTGATAACTTTATATGAAGCCTCGAGTCCTAATAACGACCCTGACTTGTTCAGTAATTCTTGCCTCAACTATTACCCCGGTAATTGCCGCGGTAACGCCACAGCTGCCAACGACGACGGCGCCTAATAATATGACGATGACAACCCTAACACAACCAATTCCAGCGTTGGATTTGTCAAAAAATACGATAGTTGATGTTGATTTTTCAAAAGGTATTTTGCAAGACACTAAAAATCCTAAAGCAGCTGTAACGGCTGTTGGGCAGCCACAGTTAACGACTGATCCAGAGGTAACTGGTAAAGTCGCTAAATTTGATGGTCAGTCCGGCTATTTATTGCCATATACCAATGATCGGTTTGCCCAGCTTGCTAGTGGAACGACAATTGAAGCCTATTTCAAGGATGACGGTGCTCAGGCTGGTGAACATGAAATTTTTTCTAATCAAGAAAGCGGTGGCTTAGGCCTTGGTGTTCACAATGGTCAGGTTATCTTTTATGCTCACGTTGGGAAAGGATACAAAGAGCCGAAGTCCAAGTTACGTCCAGGTAAGTGGGTCCACGCTGTTGGAGTATATGACCAACAGGGACATACTGCTAAACTCTATTTAGACGGCAAATTAGTCTCATCAGTTGACGCACCAGGAACACTCAATGGTCCGCAAGGCACTGGAACAGCTAATTTTGTCATCGGTGGGGATAGTGGTAAGAATAATCGACTTCAATACCCATTGACGGGTACTGTGCAAGTGGCCCGATTATATGATCGTGCTCTCACAGATGCTGAAGTTAGTGGCTTGAACCAGGTTATTCAGCGGGGTAAGCATGAATCTGTTGCCAAAAAGCAAGTTGGTCAGCCAGGTCTATTTGGTGCCAATGATGTTGCTATCGGTCACACTTACGGTTTAAATGTACACGTGCGCGAAGCTCAACTTGGCGGATCCGACGCCTTTACGACCGAAATGCGCTACGATGCTAGCAAGTTTGATTTTGTTAGTGCTAATCAAACATTGGGTGGGAATGATGTGACTAAGGTTGAAGTGGTTGCACCTGGTCAAATTAAAATTACAACGACTGCCAAATTGAGCCCATCCCAATTCGAACGTTACGATCAGACTCGTTTGGCTCATATTAATTTAAAGGCCAAGGCTAGTGGTAAGGCTTGGTTATATCTAAGAACGTTAAAGGCTGATGGTAAGACGCCAGATTTTGCTTCACAAGCTGTCACGATTCATGCGCGCGATGCGCAAGACTATAATGGCGATGGTGTGATTGGAATCGGAGACTTGGCTTTAGCACCAGGTGATGAGAAAGGGTTAATTGCGTCAAAATCTGAAATTAAGCCCTACAAGCATGTCGTTGTTTTGACGACTGATGGTGGTGGAAATCCTTGGGATCCGAAGGGAATGTACTATGCACATGATAACCGGGAATTGGCACAATGGACGACAGATCCAGCTATTTTAGCCAAACGGAAGAATACGTACACATTGGACTTATTTAATAAAAAATTTGCGATGAGTACGACGGCCCATTCTGTTAACCCGGCAGTTTCGGCTCAAAATTATACTTCGATGCTACATGGTCGACCATGGGAAACGTTACCACAGGAATATCGTGTCACGAACGGAAGTGCCGAGCACCATTATTTTGCTGACTTTAGCAAAACTAAGCCCGAATTTGCGTCAGTTTTTAAAGTTTTACAACAGCACAATCCACACCAAGGCACTGCTGCTTTTGCGGAATGGAAGCAAATCTTGAATGGGATTACGGAACCGGATGCCCCAGTCATGACACAACCGTCCGCAAAGCTGAAATCCTTCGACGATGTTGCAGATTATATTGGTAAGCCTGAATTTACCAATACGTCATTAGTATACATGCAAAGCGATTATATGGATGGTCAAGGTCATGGTCATGGTTGGTACAATGATAATTACTGGCAGCAGTATGCTAAATATGATGATTTATTTAAAAAGGTCATGGATAAATTGGAAGCTACTGGTCATGCCCACGATACTTTAGTAATTGCGAATGCGGATCATGGTGGTCATGGTCAAGGGCACGGTCAAGATAGAACTGAACCAAATGAAAATATTTTCTTAGCAATGGGTGGCGAAACCATCGATAGTGGGCGTCGCTTACAAGGTGGTAGTAACGCTGATATTAGTGCGTTAGTTTTAGATGCGCTAAAAGTGCCCAAGCCCAATTATATGTTAGGTCAAGTTTTTGACAAGACAGCTTTTCTAGCCCAAACCGATTTGAAAAAGAAGCATCGCGAAGTTGAAGGACTTAAGCTAACGCATTCTGATCAACGAGTGGCTATAAAGCTGACCAATCCACAAAAGAATCATACGACGCGTGCCATTGAGATGCATCTGGATTTAGCTGGTCGTTCGATTGATAAGATTGACGTGCCAACCGGTACTAAAATTGTGCAACAAACGGTGGCAGAAGGTATGTTGAAGTTAGTCCTGAGCTTTGATAAGCAACCGACTACTGATTTAGCACTCATTAAGTTAACACCTGCCAAGGTTAAAACGTCTAAATTAGTCACACTTCAACAATCAATGTTGGGAACGTCTAAGGGTGAAGAAGTGTTGGTCGATCTTGATAATGATACCAAGCTAGAGGCTGATAAAGATCTGGTGGCAGTAAAGCCAGGGCAGACTGATACAACAAAACCAGGAACAGAAGGCAAACCAGGTATGGAAGGCAAGCCAGGAACAGACGGTAAACCAGGTACAGAAGGCAAGCCAGGAACAGATGATAAGTCAGGTACGGACGGTAAACCGGGAACAGATGGCAAGTTGGGTTCAGATGATAAGTCAGGATCGAATGTTACACCAAGTTCAGAAAGCAAAAAGACAGCTAGTTCAATGAGTAATAAATTTGCTAGCTGGTTACCGCAAACTGGTGAACAGGTTCAAACCGTATTATCCGTGATTGGTGGGGTATTATTAGCGATTAGTGGTGGTGTCTTTATTTGGTGGCGCCGCCAACGTTAGCCCTTTTTAGCAATTAAAATGATTAAGTAAAAGCTGACCAGCAGATTGATTGTGCTGGTCAGCTTTTAATGTTGTGAACTAATAAATTGACAGACCTTCCGAAGTATCGTAACTTGAAAGCGTGAACAAATAAACTTAACTAATCAGGAGGCTGATATTTTATGGCAGCAATTACGATTTTTGGTAAAGGTAACATGGGTCAAGCAATCGGCGATGTGTTCAAGCAAGGCGGCAATGAGGTCAGCTACTTGGATAATGGCGATCCAATTAAGAATTTGGGCGACATTGTCGTTTTAGCTGTACCATATTCAGCTGCAATTAGTATCGCAAAAGCTAATCCAACTGCATTAGTTGGTAAAATTGTGATTGATATTACCAATCCGTTGAACTTTGATTCTTGGGACGACTTAGTGGTTCCAGCAGGGACCTCAGCTGCAGAACAAATTAAGCAGTTATTACCAGATTCAAAGGTTGTCAAAGCTTTCAATACGACTTTTGCGGCAACGCTTATGAGTCGTAAAGTTGGTGGGCAACAGACCACGGTGATGGCTGCGAGTGATTCGGATGAAGCTAAAGAAACTTTAGCTACTGCTTTGAAGGATAGTGGCGTCGCTTATATTGATGCTGGTGCCTTAAAACGTGCACGTGAATTAGAACGTTTCGGTTTCTTGCAAATGACTTTAGCAGCCAAGGAAACGATTGGCTGGGATGGCGGCTTCGCTGTCGAAAAGTAAATCCGATTTAAAAAACAGTCATCCAAGTTGGGTGGCTGTTTTCTTCTGATCTAAAATTTTTTGTTGTTAATCATTGCAGCGTTATATTCGGTCCAGGCCGAGATGTGGTGACGTTTTTTATAGGCTTTCCAAGTGGCCTTAGTCACCCAGACCTTTTCAATCCGATTATCAACAGGGGATACGAGAACCTGACCAGCGAATTCTGCATAGAGAACATAAACGAGAATGACTAAAATCGGTGCATACAGTTTTTGCATGATGAAAATTGACAGTAAAAATGCAATGACAAAAATATAGTCTGCCGTAGAATGTCGACGGTAGTACTTGGTGTTGTCATCTAAAATTTGTTTAGCCATGATGGGCAGGGCTCCTTGTATAGTCTTTTTTAAAGTATAGCATAGTCTAATGTGAAAACGTCACCAATAGCAAAATGCGAGGCATTTGTTATTGATGACGTTTTAGGTTGTTCAGTCAATTGTGATTAGTGCTTTAATCGCTTCACGATTTGTCATTGCTTGGTAAGCCGCGTCAATATCATCAAGTTTGAAACGCTTAGTGAAGACTTTACCCGGATGAATGTCGCCATCTAAAACAGCTTTCAACAAGACTTGTTTGTCATAAGTTGTCACTGAAGCAGGACCACCGGCAATAATTGTATTGCGATAGAAGGAAGCGGCCATATCCATCTTAGGTTCATGTGGTAATCCAACTCGACCAACGATCGCACCAGGACGAGCTGCTTTCATGGCCGTTTCGTTAGATAACTCAGTCCCAACACATTCCAGTACGGCATCAGCACCGGCGTTGTTGGTCAGAGTCATGACCTTGGCAATAGCATCGTCACCACGTTCAGCGACGATGTCCGTTGCACCAAATTCGAGCGCCAATTGTTGCCGGTCGGCGTGCCGACTCATGGCAATAATCCGTTTCGCACCACGCATTTTGGCAGCAATTACCCCGCATAGACCAACTGCACCGTCACCAACCACGACAACGGTATCACCAGTTTTGACATTGGCGACCCGGGCGGCGTGGTAGCCGGTTGCCATCACATCGGCCAAACTGAGCAAGGAATTTAGCATAGCATCACTGTAGTCAGCGGGTTGCCCAGGAATTTTAACTAAGGCCCAGTCACCATGTTGAAAACGGATGGTTTCGGCTTGAACACCATCACTAAAGTTATCACTGTGGTTTTGGCAATCACCATCAAAGCCAGCGAGACAAGCGGCACAGTGACCACAACCATGTGTAAATGGCGCAATCACGAAGTCGCCGGGTTGGACGGTCGTGATGTCTGACCCAACACTTTCGACAATACCAATGGCTTCGTGGCCGGAATTTTCGGAATGCGCAGCTTTGTCTTCTAAGCCACGATAGGCCCAGAGATCTGAGCCACAGACACAGGTCCGAACAACGTTAATAATGACGTCATCGGGAGCCTGGATGGTTGGCTTAGCAATATCTTCAACGGTCACTTGACCGGCTTTCATAAAAACAGCACTTTTCATAATGGAGACTCCTTTATTATTGTTTAGCTTAAGGTTGAAAGAATCAAAAGCAGCACAAATATAGTAGTATTAGTAATCACTCCGTCAGTCAAAATCGGTGTGCGGTGGGGGACGGCGCTAGCCAAAGGACGGTCTAGCCCCTCAATTCCAAGCCGATAAAACCGTCTTTGAATTGCCCGGCAAGATTAGTCAGCCAAGAACGCCGACTAATCTTGCCGACACTGCACACCGATTTTGACTGACTCCGCTAAGCGTAATTAACTGATTTACAGACTTAGCTGGAGGTTGTTGCTGATAGCATCGGACGTGCAAGCGGTGTTTGACCGGCGTTTCTTGCCGGCCTTACACCACGGACGGTCCGGGAGATTTGCGGTTTTGGCAAAGCTTCCGGGCGAGGGTCAAGACGTTCCTAAGGCTTGAACCGGTCCCTCGTCCGTATGTTATCAGTAACAGCCGGAAGCGGGAGTAACCAACTAATTTTCACCGCCTAATTATTGACATAGTGGTGCAGACCGACAACTTTTAACTTTCAACCTTTAGTTGTTTAGCTTAATTATAGAAATAATCGTCAGGCATGACCAGTGCTTATTTTGAATGCTTAGCAATACAGACGAGGTATGGCTGTTGTAAGGCGCTGAATCTTACCGTTGACAAACGTAAACGATGACGGTAAGATAGCTTTTGTGGTTTACAATTGTAATCGTTCACAACAAGGTTAAGACATGGAGGAGTAGCAGATGACAAAATTAATTGTTTTACTAATTGGCCTAATCATTATTGCTTTTATTCTTTGGTGGTTTTTCGGTAAACATGACGTGACAAGTACGGAAGCAGCGGTGACCGCTGAACGTCAATCCGTTGATATTACAGTTAGTGGCGGGTATTCTCCTGAACAGGTCGTTCTAAAGCAAGGCGTGCCAGCCGTTTTGAATTTTACGCGTAAAGATGCGTCAACTTGCTTAGATCGGGTGGTATTTAGCGATTTTGGCATTAATCAAGAATTACCTAAAAATCAATTAGAAGCGATTGAAATTGATACTAGTAAGCCTGGCGAATATGACTGGGCCTGTGGAATGGATATGTTCCATGGCAAAGTAATCATTAAATAGCGGAGGAAACATCATGATTGAAAATAAACAGAGTGTTACGGTCACTGTTGCTGGTAGTTATCAACCAGCGGTCGTTAATTTGAAACAGGGGGTTCCAGCTGAAGTGACTTTCGTCCGGACCAGTGATCAAGGCTGTTTAGATATCGTTCATTCGAATGAGTTAGCTTTTGAAACAGCACTGCCCTTGAATCAACCACAGACAGTTACGGTCCCTACGGATCAGGTGGGAGACTTTGAGTTTAGTTGTGGCATGGACATGTTTTCAGGAAGAGTGGTGATTTCCTGATGAGTGTGACTAAGCGGTTTTGGCTTTCATTAGTGTTGTCATTGCCAATGTTAGCGAACATGATTTTGATGCCATTCGGTTGGATTTTGCCTGGTGGTAACTGGACACAGCTGGCACTGACGACCATTATCATGCTGGCTTCGGCGGGACCATTTGCCCAAAGTGCGTGGGCGTCATTTAAGAAGCATCATTCCAATATGGACACTTTAGTGGCGATCGGAACGATGACGGCCTATCTGTATAGTATTTATGCTATGACGACTCATCAACCAGTTTTCTTTGAAAGTGCGGCGTTTGTCACGGCATTTGTCTTGTTAGGGCAGGTTTTCGAAGAGCGGATGCGCAATAATGCGTCCGATGCCGTTGAAAAGTTAGCAAATCTGCAAGCTAAGGATGCGGAAGTTTTGCGTGCTGGTCAGTTCGTCAAATTACCACTGTCTGAGGTGGTTTTAAACGATGTGATTCGGGTAAAGCCGGGTGGAAAAGTACCCGTTGATGGTGTCATTGTCAAAGGCAGTTCCAGTGTTGATGAATCAATGGTTACCGGTGAAAGCATGCCGGTTTCAAAGCAGGTCGATGATAATGTCATCGGGGCAACCATGAATGGCACGGGGACATTCTTGTTAAAAGTGAATAAAGTTGGCGATCAGACCATGTTGTCACAAATTGTGGACTTGGTGAAGAAAGCCCAGAATAGTCATGCGCCAATTCAAAAATTAACTGATAAAGTTTCGGACATCTTTGTGCCAGTCGTCTTAATTTTGGCTATTTTAACGTTCTTAACTTGGTACATTTTCTTGGATGCGAGCGTGGCCCGGGCGTTGATTTTTGCCGTTTCCGTGGTCGTGATTGCTTGTCCTTGTGCACTCGGTCTAGCGACACCAACCGCTTTAATGGTCGGCACAGGTCGTGGCGCCAAAATGGGTATTTTGATCAAGAATGGTGAAGTTTTGGAAGCTGTTAATGATGTGAAAACTGTCGTCTTCGATAAGACGGGGACAATCACCGTTGGCAAGCCACAAGTCACTGATATTGTTGGCGATGAAGCCCAAGTTCTTCAAATTGCGGCGAGTTTGGAGGTATCTTCGGAACATCCGTTAGCAGCGGCGATTCTTACCCGTGCGAAAACCGCCCAGATTACGGCGAAGGCTGTGGATAATTTTCAGGCTATTGAAGGTAAAGGTGTTTCGGCGATTATTGATGGTAAAACAGGATTCGTTGGTAACAATAAGTTATTGACTGATTTTAAGTTTGATAATGTCTTGGTACAACAAGAAATTAAATTGCAAAATGAAGCTAAGACGGTGGTCTTTGTCGGCTTAGATGATCGGATTATCGGGATGATTGCGGTTCAAGATGTGCCGAAAGCAACGTCCAGCGAAGCGATTGCTAATTTGAAAGCCCGGGGGTTGAAGACAGTCATGTTGACTGGTGATAACCAGCGGGTTGCGCAAGCGGTGGCGGCTCAAGTCGGGATTGATGAAGTTATCGCGGATGTTTTACCTGGTGATAAGGCCGAACAAGTTCAAGCCTTTCAAAAAAATGGTAAGGTTGCTTTTGTTGGCGATGGGATTAATGATGCCCCAGCTCTGACCATTGCGGATGTCGGGATTGCCATGGGTTCTGGGACAGATATTGCGATTGATGCCGGCGGGATTGTGTTAGTCAAAAATGACTTACGTGATGTCGATAAAGCATTGGCATTGAGTCGGAAGACGTTTAATCGGATTAAGCTCAACTTGTTCTGGGCCTTTATTTACAACGTCCTCGGGATTCCGGTCGCTGCTGGTGTCTTCTTCGCCATTGGCTTTACTCTGAGTCCAGAATTAGCTGGATTTGCAATGGCCTTCAGTTCACTGTCAGTTGTCACGAGTTCAATGTTGTTGAATAAAGCTAAGATTAGCTCGAAGGTTAGAGCAGTCGAAGTTTAGTAAATGATATAGAGGCTGCAAGTGAAAATTGCCTGTCTTCACCACCATGTCAATCATTAGGCGGTGAAGACTAGTCGATAATTGCCGCTTCCGGTTGTTGCCGATAACATGCGGCCGAGGAACCAGGTCAAGCCTCAGGAACGTCTTGACCCTCGCCCGGAAGCTCCGCCTAAATCGCAAATCTCTCGAACCGTCCGTGGTGTAAGACCGGCAAAAAGCGCCGGTCTTACACCACCCGTACGTCCGATGCTATCAGCAACAACCTCCAGCTAAGTCAGTAGTTCTTTTTGGATAAATTCATTATTGACTGATGGAACGCTGAGTTTTGGCAAGTCTACTTTAGACGTGACGGTTACTGGTACTGCTGCAGTTCTAATGTTTTTGAGTCTTCCAATCTGTAGATGAGAAAGTCAAAAGCCGTCCCCAAACCAATTGACCGGTTTGCAGACGGCTTTTTGTTATGCTTTGATAAAAATCACTAAATTCCGAATGAATTAGTTTGTTGGCAATAATTACTAAAGAAGTTTCCTTAAATGCCGA
Organism: Lactiplantibacillus daoliensis; assembly: GCF_005405005.1. GTDB lineage: Bacteria > Bacillota > Bacilli > Lactobacillales > Lactobacillaceae > Lactiplantibacillus > Lactiplantibacillus daoliensis. The sequence continues at coordinate 113,538 of NZ_BJDH01000006.1, forward strand.
ATTATTATATTGATTGATGAAATAAAGTTCACGAATTTTATAAAAACGCCTGTTATTTCATCGAATGTTCTGTTATAGTATTCATGAAATAGTTAACATTTGCGTGTTCAGGAACTATATTGTTCGTATTCTAAGGAGGAATTGATTTTGGATAAGTTTTTCAAGCTCAAGGAATCAGGTACTACGGTCGGCACTGAAATTGGCGCGGGGGTGACGACTTTCTTCGCCATGTCGTACATTTTATTCGTTAATCCACAGATACTAGGTCAGACGGGGATGCCGCAACAGGCCGTATTCTTAGCCACAATTATTGCGTCGGTAGCAGGGACATTAGTCATGGGATTATTTGCTAATGTGCCCTATGCCCTCGCTCCTGGGATGGGTTTGAACGCATTCTTCACTTATACCGTAGTCATGAGCTTAGGCTTTTCGTGGCAAGAGGGATTAGCCTTAGTGTTCTTCTGTGGCATTATCAACATTGTGATTACTGCGACCAAGATCCGGAAAATGCTAATTTCTGCCATTCCGATTAATTTACAACTCGCAATCAGTGGTGGGATTGGGGCCTTCATCGCCTACGCTGGTTTGAAAAATGCGAACTTTCTTAATTTTACGACGGATGCCACTAGTATTACGTCAATCAACAGTAAAGTTTATAACGCGGCACAAACGACATTTCAACATGGCGTTAGCACGGTTGTTTCAAACGGGAGTGTGACGCCAGCCTTACAAATGTTCAATTCCCCGGCACTGGTATTAGCCTTAATTGGGTTGATCTTAACAGTCATCCTTAAGGTGAGAAAGGTTCCCGGCGCCTTGCTGATTGGGATCTTAGCAACGACTGTCATTGGGATTCCAATGGGCGTGACAAATTTACACGTCGCAAGTGAGTATTCAATCGGCGCTTCTTTCCATCAATTAGGCACAACTTTCTTAGCGGCCTTTTCATCAAAAGGGATGGGATCTTTGTTTGCATCACAGAATCGACTGATCTTGGTGTTGATGACGATCTTGTCATTTAGTTTGTCAGATACGTTCGACTCGCTCGGAACTTTCATTGGGACTGGGCGTCAAACGGGGATTTTCTCAGGCGAAAAAGAAATGGCGCTCGAACAGGCACCAGGTTTTAAGTCAAAATTAGATAAGGCGCTATTTGCAGATTCAATTGCGACCGGCGTAGGTTCCATCTTCGGTACCTCGAACATCACTACTTACGTCGAGAGTTCAGCCGGAATTGGTGCTGGTGGCCGAACTGGTTTAACTAGTGTCGTTGTGGCAATTTTATTCTTACTTAGTTCCTTAGCATCGCCACTGTTAGCCATTATTCCGACAGCAGCCATTGCGCCATCATTAATCTTAGTCGGGATCATGATGATGAGTTCCTTCAGCAAGATTCCATGGTCTGACTTGAATGAAGCCATTCCAGCATTTATGACGGCCTTTATCATGGCATTCGCGTTCAACATCACCTATGGGATTGCGGCTGGGTTCATCTTCTACTGCATTATTCGAACCGTCAATGGCAAAGCCAAGACTGTTCACCCACTCATTTGGGGTGTTTCCGCTTTGTTCGTCATTAACTTCTTAGTCTTAGCATTAGTTAGATAAGTCCAAAAAACAGGACCAGCGTATCATTTCGATACGCCGGTCCTGTTTTTTTTGAGTACTTAAGCGGTTGGAAAGGTTTCAATCAGTTTGGTAATGAGTGGGGAAACTTGCGCTTGTTCACTGGTCAAGTAGGTCGCATAGATGGTCATGGTGGCACTTGGGTCGGTGATGGGAAGCGTAACTCGGTTGTTGTCAGTTGCCGAGGGACGTTGATCAGTTGGTTTCAATGGCACGATATTAGTACTGAAAAACGGGAAATCAGAATATTGTGTGATTTCAGAAAAGGCATCGCGCTGTGTTTGATAGAAAAAGTGTGCCGTCGGAATCGCTTCTTGAATAAGCCGTCGCCAAGGACCTATCTCTTGCAGCACGATAAAGCTGAGATCCTTGAGCTCGGCAAAAGTAATGCTGGCTTGGTTGGCCTGATACATAAATTTATTGAGATGGACCGATAGTTGTTCCTTGCCAATCGATTGCGAGCTGAGTTGGTCGTCGATGATTTCTTGGTTAGAAAAAATAATGGCATAGTGGTGGCTCGTTAATGCGGTTTTGATTTTGTCAGTTGGTAAGAGTTGCGAATCCACCTTGACCTGTTCGGATTTAGCGTACGGGGCTAACAGGATGAGTGGCCCCGGGATGGTCGCTGCTAGCCTCAGGATTCGTTGGGAGTTATCGAAGTTACGGATGGTTGTTACTAAGTCTTGATTAGCCTGTAGTAAATCGGTCGCCTTTTTAGCAGCCAGTTGACCAGTGACCGTTAAACTGATTCGATTGGGCTGCCGGTCAAACAGTTGAACACCGAAGTCTGTCTCTAGTTTTTGTAAGCCACGAGTGACGGTTGGTTGTGTGACGTGTAACTGCTCGGCAGTTTTAGCCAATGTGCCAGTGTTGGCAAAGGCCGCAAGCTCTTGTAATAAGTAGTTATCTAACATTTGAATTCACCTCAGTATACGTTAATTGTATACTAGCATGCTAAAGTAGTAATTTTCAAACATTGTGGCTGGGGTTAAAGTAATCACAGTTAAATGAAGGAAAGTAGGCAACTTAAATGAGTACAATTCCAACAGTAAAATTGAATAACGGCGTCGAAATGCCACAACTGGGTTTCGGCGTGTTTCAAGTTCCAGATTTAGCCGCATGTGAAACTGCGGTAACTGAAGCTTTGGCCGCGGGCTATCGGCTAATCGATACGGCCACTGCCTATCAGAATGAAGCTGCGGTTGGCCGAGCGATTAAGAAGAGTGGGATCAAGCGCGAAGAGGTGTTCGTTACTTCTAAATTATGGGTTTCTGACTTTACTTATGATCGCGCTAAAAAAGGTATCGAGGGGTCATTGACACGTTTAGGCGTGGATTATATTGATTTATATTTGTTGCATCAACCGTATGGCGATGTGATGGGGGCTTGGCGGGCCCTAGAAGAGGCATATCAAGCCGGTAAGATTCGTGCCATTGGGGTCTCTAACTTTTATGGTGATCAGTTAAAGAATTTGGAATTAACGATGAACGTTAAGCCAGTTATTAATCAAATTGAAGTTAATCCATGGTATCAACAACCAACGGAAGTGGCTTTCAATCAAAGTGAAGCGGTTCGGGTCGAAGCTTGGGCCCCGTTTGCGGAAGGCAAGCATGACATTTTTACGAATTCAACGATTGCTGAAATTGCGCGAGCCCATGGCAAAACGGTTGGGCAAGTCATCTTACGCTGGTTATTACAACGCGGGATTACCGTGATTCCTAAGTCAGTACATCCAGCTCGAATGACGGAAAATATGGCCGTTTTTGACTTCGAACTGAGCTTAACGGAAATGCAAACGCTGGCGACCCTTGATCGAAACGAGAGTCAGTTTTTTGATCATCGAGATCCAGTCACGATTGAACAAATTTTCGGCACCAGTCTCAAACAACTAAAGGAGTAATATAAATGACAGCAACAATCAAGCTAAATGATGGTAATGAAATTCCCGTAATCGGTTTTGGGACCTTTCAAATTCCTAATGATGGGTCAACCTATCGCGCTGTTAGCGACGCATTAAAACTAGGTTATCGCCATATTGATACCGCCGTAGCCTACTTTAATGAAGGTGAGGTTGGTCAAGCGATTAAGGATAGTGGAATTCCACGTGACCAAATCTGGGTGACCAGTAAATTATGGTTACAAGACTTTGGCTACGATGCGGCGACCAAAGCAATCGACACTTCCTTAGCCAAGTTAGGACTAGCCTACATGGATCTTTACTTGATTCATCAACCTTATGGCGATGTTCCGGGGGCATGGCGGGCGATGGAAACTGCTCAGCAAGCCGGCAAGATTCGGTCAATTGGTGTTTCTAATATGACACCCAAGATTTGGCAAAAATTTGTACCACAATTTGCAACAAAACCAGCCGTGAACCAAGTGGAATTTAACCCTTATTTTCAACAGCGACCATTACGACAGTTGCTAGCGCCGGATGATGTTAAGTTGGAAGCGTGGGCGCCATTAGGCCAAGGTAACCAAGCGTTGTTGAAAGAACCAGTGATTACAGCACTAGCTGAAAAATATCACAAGGACGCGGGCCAAATTATTTTACGTTTTGAGAATCAAAGTGGTGTGATTGTCTTTCCAAAATCTGTTCATGTTGCGCGGATTAAGAGCAACTTAGATATTTTTGACTTTGAGTTGACTAAGGCTGAAATGGCGGAACTCGAACAATTAGATACGGGTAAGGGCCGTCATGATCCGGATGCGGCCGGTGTACAGGAAAGCTTATTGAACGCCTTTGACGTACATGCGGCAGACTGATTAGAAAAGTCATCTTCGTTGTAGGATGGCTTTTTTGTTGATTTTAAGTATTTTCAAATTAAGACACACCTGTGTAAAATAGTGCTGCATCCATAGATCTATTTTGCATCGGTATCGGTACAAATAATCATTTTTGTTTGTTGAGTCATGTTGTTTATGATAGTTTGCTATAATTAGGGCTATGAATGTTCAGAACAACGGAGGAACCAATGAAAAAGCAGGATTATCAATTAACGATCCCGGCAGAAATCGGGGAACATTTTCAACTTAAAGATCAGGATTCAGCAAAATTGATTGTTAAACGGGGCCGGTTGGTCGTACAGTTCGAGGATTCACACCTGAATATTTTTCAAAAGCGCGTGTGGTTGTGGCCGGTGATGTTGGCCTTGGTTGCAAGCATTGGTTATTATATTTATTGTTTAACACAAAACATTAAGTCCGTGGAACTGAGTGGTGACAGTTCACTAGCGACAGCGATTATTGTCATCGGCGTGGTGATGGGAATGTTACTATTTGCGGGTTTCTTTATCCACGATAGAAATAATCCGCATAATCATTTCAGTAAAAATATTTATTGGCGAAACTTTCCGGTGATTGTATTATCTTTTACTTTGATCTTAGCGCTCATTCTAATTGGCGCGATGTGGTTACTGGGGGTCATTTTTAACGGCGCCAGGTTTGATTTCTTCACCGCTAGTATCATCTTATTTGTTTTTTGCGTGGTGGCGAACTTTGCCATGGTTTACGTTTCACTAATTGTGGATGCCAGTCTCTTGTCAACGGTTTTGACGTTGGTGATTATTAGTGGTGTTGCGATTTCGATGGCCGTGAATAATCAGCGCTATTGGTGGCAACATAACTTGAGCTTTTTAGGAACCAAGAGTGCTTCCAGTGGCTGGGGATTTAACGCAACGCTGATTTTTGCGGCGCTGCTGATGATTGCGTTAGTCGACTATTTGTTTGTCAGCTTGCACAGCGCTTTTCCACAATCACGGCGACTCTTTGTGCTACGGGCCCTACTCACGGTTACGGCTGTCGACCTTGGCTTGGTCGGGGTCTTCCCGAACAATGCCTGGTCACATCAGGTCCACGATCAGTTTGCAATTATCTTGGTTTATTTGATTATTGCACTAATTGTCGGGATTCGCTGGCTGTTACCGAATGTCACCAAGGACTTTCTCTACTTATCTTATGGTGTGGGAGTTGCGTTAGTTGTGGCTGAAATTCTGTTTCAAGGGATCGGCTACTTTTCATTGACTGCTTTTGAGGTTGTCGGCTTTTTGATGGCATTTGGGTGGCTCCTGATGTTATTGGGTCGCATTGAAGCGCTGATTGATACTGGAATTGAAAGTAAGATTATCAAAAAATAAATCAGTTAGTCTAAAAGTAGGTACCAACAGGGCTTTGAATAATGATTGAAGAACCTAGACCAATTTACAAAAAATGAAAGCGCAAATAAAATCCTTGCAATCGTTTTCGCTCCCCGTTATACTAAGAAACTGTAAATAAGGATTGTTACCGCTAACACGTTAGTGGGCAAAACCTGATAATTTTGAAGACCGTGATATACTAGTAACTATCACTGGTCACAAAATTGTTGGGTTTTTAATTTTGGACCAAGAGTCGAGGGGTGTGAGGCATGCAAATTAAGAAAGTTTTCAATAATAATGTTTTGCTTGCTGAACAGCAGGGTCACGAAGTCGTCTTAATCGGCAAGGGTCTCGGTTTTCAGAAGAAAACAGGAGATTACGTTGATGAAAGCTTAGTGACGAAAACTTATACACCGACCGCTGACAATTGGCTGGCGAACTTTCAATCATTGATGAGCGATATTGAGCCTGAGTACTTCGAGCTAACGTCCGAAATTATTGAGTTGGCTGAAAAACAGCTCAATACCAAGTTTAACGGTTACTTGTTGATTTCTTTGACCGACCACATTCATTTTGCAGTCTATCGGCACCAACATCAGATGGATATTAAAAATGAAATTCTGTGGGAGATTAAACGAATCTATCACCAGGAATACGAAGTGGGTCGGCAAGCTTTAGCGCTAATTTCGAACCGGTTCGATGTTCAATTACCGGATGATGAAGCTGGGTTCATTGCGATGAAATTCGTAGAGAACAGCATGTCGGATTCCAATGGGGATCAAACCGTGGCGATGACAAAATTGATCAATGACATCTTGAATATTGTGAAGTATCAATTGTCATTGACCATGAGCGAAGATAGCTTAAGCTTGCAACGTTTCTTAGTCCATTTACGATTCTTTGCCGAACGGTTAACGTTGAAACAAGCGGATAAGTCGGCCGGCACAGAGGATGAATTCTTATTTGAACACGTGTCACAGAAATATCCACAAGCCTTCGCGTGTGTGACAAAAATTGTGGCTTTCATTCAGAAAACGACGGCGCAACCGGTGTCAATGAATGAACAAATTTATTTAACGATTCATATTCAACGTATGTTGAACGAAGCACAATAATTATAGCGGGATTGTAACTATTCAATTAGGCAAAACCCAAGTGATTCACTAAACGTCTATCATGGCGATTAGTGGGTGACTTGGGTTTTTAGTTTTTTAGGAGGAAGAGAGTATGGATAACGAAGCACTCGCCCAACAGATTTTAACTGGTATCGGCGGCAAGGAAAATATTGTAAAAGCTTGGCATTGTGCCACTCGGCTACGCTTTAACTTGAAAGCGGTTGATAAAGCCGATACAGAAGCGATTAATAATTTAGATGGTGTCATTACCGTCGTTCAAAGTGCGGGCCAATATCAAGTCGTTATTGGTAATTCGGTGGCAAAAGTCTATGATGCTTTGGCAGATCTGGCTGGTTTAGCCAATGATGATGCCCAAACCACGCCAGTTGAAGACGAGGGTGAAAAACAGAATATCGTCAACCGGTTTATTGCCTTTATTTCTGGGATTTTTACGCCATTCTTAGGTGCCTTAGCGGGTGCCGGGATTTTGAAAGGATTACTTGCTTTAGCAGTGGCCTTGAACTGGTTGTCTGCCAATAGTGGTGCGTACAAGATTTGGTATGCCGCTGGGGACGCCATCTTCTATTTCTTACCAATTTTCTTAGCCTTTACCGCTGCCAAACAGTTGCACGTCAATCAATTTGTCAGCGTGTCACTAGGGGCCGCGTTACTTTACCCGACGCTAGTTGCCGTGATGTCAAAATCAGCGACGATGCATTTCTTCGGAATTCCAGTGGTGCCAACGACTTATACGTCAACTGTGATTCCAATTCTGTTGGCTGTTTGGGTCTTGTCATATCTGGAACCATTATTTGATAAATTATTCCCCGAAGCTATTCGGAATATCTTTACACCTTTATTGTCACTGATCGTGATGGTGCCATTGACCATGATGGTTGTGGGGCCAATTGGTGGAGCTATTAGTAATGCGTTAGCCAATGGGATGATGGCCGTTTATAACTTCTTACCAATTGGTGCCGGTTTGATCATGGGGGCTTTCTGGCAAGTCTTCGTTATCTTCGGGGTTCATTGGACGTTTGTGCCATTGATGATGAACAATATTGCAAAGATGGGTTATGATCCATTGTTGCCAATCTTAAGTGCTGCCGTGTTATCACAAGCTGGTGCGGCTTTAGGCGTTTTCTTGAAATCTAAAGATGCCAAGATGAAAGCATTAGCGGGGTCATCTGTCATTACAGCGTTCTTCGGGATTACTGAACCAACTATTTACGGGGTAACCTTGAAACTCAAACGACCATTCTACTGTGCCGTTGCCGGTGGTGCTGTTGGTGGTGCCATTGCTGGGGCATTCCAAGTACATGCCAGTTCATTTACGTTACCTAGTTTGTTGGCCTTGCCGACTTATTTAGGTCAAGGTTTTGTTGGTGAGTTAATTGGATTAGCGGTCGCCTTTGTAGGTGCGGCTGTCTTAACGTACTTCTTCGGTGTAACCAACGAAGCACCGACTGAAACTAAGCGTAATGAAACAACGACTGAAATTAGTGCTGATACCATTATGGCACCAGTTGAAGGCACCATTATTCCATTGACCAGTGTCAAAGATGAAGTTTTTGCTTCTGAAGCCATGGGTAAAGGGTTAGCGATTGTGCCAACCAATGGTGAAGTTAAGTCACCAGTGACTGGGACGGTCAGTGCTGTTTATCCGACTGGTCATGCGATTGGGATTACCGCCGATAATGGCGCTGAAATCTTGATTCATATTGGGATTGATACCGTTCAATTAAACGGTAAGTATTTTGAAACGTTAGTTAAGCAAAATGCGCACGTTAACCAAGGCGATGTCGTCACAAAATTTGATGCTGATAAAATTAAAGCTGCGGGTTACGATACCACTGTCATGGTCATTGTTACGAATACGAACAGCTATGGCGCGGTTAAGCCAACCGATGCGACTGAAGCTAACGGTAACTGGTTATTACAGCTGCAACCAAAGTCAGCTGAAGCAAGCACTAAGGAAGGAGTAACGGCATAATGTATCAAACAACTTATCCAAAGGGATTTCCCAAAGATTTCTTGTGGGGTGGTGCGACCGCGGCCAACCAAGTCGAAGGGGCTTGGAATGTTGATGGTAAAGGTGTGACGACCGCAGAAGTCGTTGAAAAAGCCACCGATCGTAAGAAGATGTCAATGGACGCGGTCACGACAGAATCAATCAAAGCCGCGGTTGCCGATCCAACCGATACGCGTTATCCCAAACGGCGGGGTGTTGATTTTTATCATCACTACAAGGAAGATATTAAGCTCTTTGCTGAAATGGGCTTCAAGGTTTATCGTTTTTCAATTGCCTGGTCACGAATCTTTCCACAAGGTGATGAACAACAGCCAAATGAAGCTGGCTTAGCTTTCTACGATCGCGTTATTGATGAATTACACAAGTATGGGATTAAGCCATTAGTCACATTGTCTCATTATGAAATGCCGATTAATTTGACGTTGACTCAAAATGGTTGGGCCAGCCGGGCAACCATCGCCGCATTCAATCATTTTACTGAAACGGTGTTCAAACGCTACAAGGGAAAAGTGCCCTATTGGTTGACCTTTAACGAAATTAATACCGGAACCTGGGGCTTCCATGAAACAGGTGCAATTGATACGGCAATGTCCAAACATTACCAAATGCAGATTCGCTACCAAGCGCTACACCATCAATTTGTCGCGAGTGCAATTGCGACGAAGCAGTTACATGAAATTGATCCAGCGGCCAAGATTGGGTCGATGTTAGCGCGGATGCAGACTTATCCGGGCACGCCTAATCCGGTTGATGTGCAAGCTGCCCAGCTGGAAGACGAAAAAAACTTATTCTTCACAGACGTTCAAGCGCGTGGCGAGTATCCGGAAGTCATGAACCGTTTCTTTGCCGATAATGACATTGAAATTAAGATGGCGCCGGATGACCAAGCGATTTTAGCCAAATATCCAGTCGACTTTATCAGTTTTAGTTATTACATGACGACCGTCACGAAAGCTGATGCTGGTGAACAGGTCAATGGGAATATGGCCACCGGTGGTCGAAATCCTTATTTGGAAGAATCCGACTGGGGCTGGCAAATTGATCCAGTTGGCCTGCGAATCACATTGGATGAAATGTGGGATCGTTATCGTAAACCACTTTTCGTCGTTGAAAATGGGTTAGGGGCGGTTGATCAATTAACCGCTGATCACCAAGTTCACGATGATTATCGAATCGACTATTTACGCAAACACATTATCCAAATGCGTGAAGCCGTGTCTGATGGGGTTCAACTCATGGGTTACACCATGTGGGGACCAATTGATTTGATTAGCTTCTCGACCTCAGAAATGTCGAAACGCTATGGCTTTATTTATGTTGATCAAGACGATGCCGGTAAAGGTAGCTTAGAACGGATTAAAAAGGATTCGTTTTACTGGTATCAAAAAGTTATTAAAACTAATGGAGATGATTTAGCTTAAACCCTACCCATGGTTATCTGCCGCCATAATTGTGGGCCCTTGTAAGCCAATATATAAAATCCTGCCAACTAATTGCTGGCAGGATTTTTGTGTTTAACGATAAGCATATTCGGGAGCATCTGTCGAACTTTCATCGCGGCATGTTCGGTGTTTAGTGTTTGGATGATCGTCTCTAAGTCAGTTGTTTCGGTCATATCATCGCGAAAGGAGTGCACGATGAAACTGTGATAGATCACTTGTCCCGTTGCGGATAAGTAAAACCAGTTCGGCTGGACAAGCTTAGCATCTTTTTTAATTGCCATATCTGGCCAAACAAGAACTTTGATGCCGTTATCGATAGGATATTGGTCAAGTTGCCAGCCGAGATCAAAGTTAGACACTTCTTGCCAGCGTTGGATTTTACTGTGCTTAATTGCGTAGTAGACGATACTACAGTCTGTTAGCTTGGAATTGTGATTCAGTTCCGCTTTAGTGAGTGGCTGGTAACTAGGTTTCGGTTTGAGCTTTGTCTGATTAACGGTCGCTTTTGGGGTCGGTTGTGAGTGCAAGGCGAACCAACTGCCGCCAATCGCGAGAATAATTAGTATTGGTAGTAAAAATAGGATAATTTTCTTCATGACTTAAAAGACTTCCTTTAATTTGTAAAAAATAAATTGGATCGTATTTGCCACTCTGGGTGATTCGAAATTAGCTGGAACGTGGTGGCCACGTTTGGAAGCCGAAGTGCGGTCTTCCAAGCCGGGCTTTTTCTAAGTCGGAAGTCCATCGACTAAGAAAAACGACACCACTGAGCCAATTTCGAATCACCCGACGTTTGGTATGTGTTCAATTTAGCCGATAGGTTGCTTGCAAAAATGCTCAGCCATGAAATTGGTCTTAGTGCGGGTGTTTTTCCCGGACTTAGACCAAGGTCAGTTTTAAAGACCGCCCTTTGGCGTTAAAATGACCCATGGCGTTCCAGCATTTTCGCAAGCAACCGGTAGTCGGCAAGCTAGCAAGTCTCAAGTAGACTTAATTAATTAAATTTAAGAGATATAATCACATAAATAAATTATAAATTTGTTATCAAATTTCAACGTCGTTATTTTTTGGCTTCGATATTATTAAAGATAACTGTTAATTTACCAAGAGTTGGGTAAATGACAACAATTCAGAAATGATGGGGCGAAATGATGGCTGAAAAAGAGAATAAGATTACGTTAACCGCGTTAGTCATGATGATATTTACGACGGTGTTTGGCTTTGCCAACAGTACAGTCGCATTCTATCTGATGGGCTACGCGTCGATTCTGTTTTATCTATTAGCGGCGGTGCTGTTCTTTATCCCGTTTGCCTTGATGATGGCAGAATATGGTGCTGCGGTCAAATCGGATGACGGTAGTGGGATGTATCAGTGGTTACAGGTGAGCGTGAACGCGAAGTTTGCATTTGTTGGGACATTTATGTGGTTTGCTTCCTATATCATCTGGTTGGTCTCAACTTCGGCGAAAGTCTGGATCCCATTTACAACGACCTTTTTTGGAAGTGATCAAACGCAGAAGTTTGCGATGTTTGGTCTAAATGCAACACAAGTTATTGGGATCTTGTCCTGTTTATGGATGGTGTTAGTCACTGTGGTCTCCATCAAAGGGGTCAAGGGGATTGTCCGGATTACTAGTCTGGGCGGCTTGGCCGTCACAAGTTTGAATGCGATTCTGTTAGTGGTTTCTGGGATCGTGCTGGCATTAAACCATGGGCAGTTGGCACAACCATTTGTCCATGCGTTGCATTCACCAAATCCTGATTATCAAGCTCCAGTTGGTTTAATGAGCTTTGCTGTCTTTGCAATTTTTGCTTACGGCGGTTTGGAAGTTTTAGGTGGGATGGTCGATAAGACAAAAAATCCCGAAAAGACTTTTCCACGCGGTATTATGATTTCCGCGGTTATTATTACCCTCGGCTATGCCTTGGGGATTCTCTGCTGGGGATTTAGTACGAACTGGGATGCAGTTTTATCTGATCCTTCTACTAATATGGGTAATATTAGTTACGTCATGATGAAAAATTTAGGCTATGTTTTAGGGCAGTCGCTAGGATTGACAACGGCGACAAGCACTACGATTGGGCTATGGTTCGCACGGTACACTGGTTTAGGCATGTTCTTAGCGTATTCAGGGGCGTTCTTCACATTAACGTACTCACCTCTAAAAACCTTGATTTTAGGAACACCTAAGTCTTTATGGCCGAAAAAGTTCACCAAGTTGAATCAAAATGGTATGCCAAGCTATGCGATGATCGTGCAATGTGTGGTCGTGATCGTCATTATTTTACTAGCATCATTTGTCACGCCTAATGCATCAGCGTTTTATAATATTTTGACCTTAATGGCGAACGTTTCAATGACGTTACCGTACTTGTTCTTACTCTATGCCTTTCCAAAATTCAAAAAGAATAAAGCGATTCATAAACCGTTTGAAGTTTATAAGTCACAGACTTGGACAACCGTTATTAGTTGGGTCGTGTTTATGGTCGTCTTAGGGGCGAATATCTTCACGTTAATTCAACCAATTTTGGAACACGGTAAAGTTCAAAGTACAATTTGGATGCTGGTCGGCCCAGTTGTCTTCGGGTTGCTCGGTTGGATCTGGTATGAAGTACGGACACGTCAGCCTAAATAAAACTAAATATGCAATTGAGCTACTGAAAATTTCAGTGGCTCTTTTTTAATTCCGCCAGAAAAATTTTTGTTAGTTAACACTGGTAGCGAAAGGTTGACGGCCTATACTGTTTTTAGTATGGATATGACTATCGCTCGATCTAGTGACAGTATAACTGATTGTAATGTTTATCTTCTTTGACCGAAATGAAAAATCGCTATTTTTAAGGCGAAGTTTTTCATTTGAATTGATTTCAATAAAAAATATTAATATAGAAATTAATTTTTTAGAAAATTAAAATAACTAGCACCCAATATATTCCAGAACTTGATTTAACCTTTACAAGCTACAAACGCCTACACGTCGGCGTTTGTAGCTTGAACTGATTCGGTGCAAGGCCTACACTATTAACGATGAATAAAATTAATTGATTCTAAATAGTTAGTCTATGTAATCCGTGAGACAGTCGTACCTTTGGCCCAGCCTGACGAATTGTCAATAATGAGGGGCAATCGAGAATGAATAAAGAATCCGTAAATAATCAAAAAATGCACTACAAAATGTATAAAAAAGGTCGTTTCTGGTTATTCGCCGGCGTGTTAGTCATGACAACTTGGCAAGGGAGCCAAGTAATTGCACATGCTGATGAAACGACAACCACTAATGCTAGTGATGAAAGCAGCTCAGTGACAAGTAGTGCGGCTAAGTTGACGGACAAAGCTGTCGCATTAAGCAGTAGTTCTGATAGTTCAAAAACGGCTACAAGTGCAACTTCGACTAGCAATAGTGATGAAATTAGTACTAGTTCTACTAGTGCTAGTACCGACAAAACTGATACTTCTGATAGCGAAACAACTGAAACCGGCAGTAAAACTGCCAAAAGTAGTGCGGTAACTACTGATTCGACGAGTGCTAGCGATACAGGTAATACTGGTACTAAGACGACGGCGACGGGTGACTCAAAAGTAACAACTGATAGCGTGACAGCAACGAATCATTCGACTGAGCCAACAACGATAAGTTCAGCAACAAAACAAACCAGCAATCAAACGGCACCACAAGCAACGACCGCAGCATCATCAGCGACAGTTTCAGAACCAACGACCACAATTGAAGCTGCTCCTGACGAAAATTTGACCTCTGAAAGTAACGATATCGACCCAGTTTTGGCTGATATGAAGGTTACAACGCCTGCGACGAGTACTGAAAAACAAGTGACTAGCAATCGGGCCATGTTATTGCGCGCCGCGGTAGCCGCTGCCGATATTGCAAGCGGAACTGATTGGAATATTGATAGTGCCGGGGTATTACACCTTAATACCGGCGTGTTGACCAGTAGCACATCTTCTGCATTAAACACGGCTTGGGCTCCGTATGCTTCACAGATCAAGTCGATTTCAATTGATAGTGCGGTGGATGCTGGGACCAATACCGCCAATTTGTTCAAGGGACTAAATCAGGTTACAACGATTAGTGGTTTAGATCAGTTGGACACGAGCAAAGTGACCAACTTTGGCGATATGTTTTTCCAGATGACTAGTTTGACTAGCCTGGATTTATCGAGTTTTAATACCGACAAATTGACTAATGCAGCCCAAATGTTCTTGGGCGATTCGAGTTTAACGAGCTTGAACGTGAGTGGCTGGAATACGAGCAAAGTAACTAACATGGGGAGAGCCTTTAACGGTCTTAAAGCGTTAACCAGCTTAGATCTTTCTAGTTGGGATACGAGTGCTGCGACGAATATGGTCTCGATATTTTACGGCGACAGTTCTTTAGCTAACCTGAACTTAACGGGTTGGAATACCTCAAATGTAACTGACCTGAGTGGGATGTTTGCTGGCGATAGCAGTTTGACCAGTTTGGACCTCAGTAGCTGGGATGTTAGCAAGGCGACGACTGTCACAAATATGTTCGGTGGTGATACTGCTCTGAAGACCCTGAATGTGTCAGGTTGGCAATTAAACGCCAACATTACGAGTTTGAAATCGTTTTTCCAAGGTTTGAAGAGCCTGACTGAATTAGACGCAGACGATTTTAACGCTGGTTCTGTGACTGATGTGACTAACCTATTCAACGGTGATACAGCATTAACGACTTTAAATGCTAACAATTGGGGGTTGGACGACGTTACGGATCTAACAAATCTATTTGCCGGTTTAGCTGCCTTAACCACTGTCAATGCTAAAAATTGGCAGGTGGGTAAAGTGACGAGTGTGATGCAATTGTTTTACAATGATTCCAAGCTAACAACTGCCGATCTCAGTGGCTGGGATACAGCTAGCTTGACTAATATGCGAGGGGCATTTAATCAAGATGCCAGCCTAACGAGTGCCAATCTTGCTAATTGGAATGTTAGCAAGGTTACCGATATGGGGTATCTTTTCCATCTAGACGGTGCCTTAACCGATTTGACACTGACAGGTTGGAATCCAAGTAGTTTGGCAAAAGCCGATGCAATGTTTGCTGAAGACGGTGGCTTGACTACTATTGACACGACAAATTGGAATTTGAGTCAGTTACAAAATGCGGATGATATGTTCGCTAACATGACAGCTCTTAAGAACATTGATACGACAGCTTGGAAGTTGACTAAGCTAACGACGGCTAATGATATGTTCTTTGGTGATACTAGTTTGACCGCTCTAGATACCAGTAATTGGGGGCTAGCCAACTTACAAAATGCTTTTGCAATGTTTAATGGCGATAGCGCCTTGGTATCATTAGGAACGACGACCAACTGGAATCTTAATAATGTGACGGATTCGAGTTACATGTTTGCTGATGACCAATTACTTTCGAGTCTAGATACGACCAACTGGGGACTTTCTAAGGATACAAATACGAAGGAAATGTTCTCCTATGCTTCTTCACTTAAAGCTTTGAATACGACAAATTGGGATTTGAGTCAGTTACAAAATGCGGACGCTATGTTTGATAACGCGTCAAGTTTAGCAAATCTGAATACAACAGCTTGGAACTTGAGCAACTTACAGACGGCGGCTAATATGTTTGCTAACATGACAGCTCTTGAGAATCTTGATACGACAGCTTGGAAGCTGACTAAGTTAACAACTGCTAATGATATGTTCTATGGCGACACTAGTTTGACTGCCCTAGATACAAGCAATTGGGGGCTGGCCAACTTACAAAATGCCTTTGCAATGTTTAATGGCGACAGAGCCTTGGTATCATTGGGAACGACGACTAACTGGAATCTTAATAATGTGACGAATTCGGGTTATATGTTTGCTAATGACCAGTTACTTTCAAGTCTAGATACGACCAACTGGGGACTTTCTAAGGATGCAAATACGAAGGAAATGTTTTCCTATGTTTCTTCACTTAAAGCATTAGATACGACAAATTGGGATTTGAGCAAAGTCACCGATGCTAGTTTCATGTTTGAGCATGTTTCAGGGATTCAGACTCTTGATACGACCAATTGGCAGATTGGTGGTGCCATCAATGTTGCTGATATGTTTGCAAGAAATGCTAAACTTCAAAGTTTAGACCTCTCAAATTGGGATTTGACTAACGCGACCGATGTTACTGATATGTTGATAACGACACCGGCGTTACAGAATCTGAAGCTTGGCTCAAAGGTTCTCCTTGCAACGAACAGTGATGGTAGTGCGGTTCTTGGCGATGCGCCATTGAACGATACTTACACCGGCAAATGGATTAACAATGAAGGTCAGACCTTTACCGCCGCCGAGTTGATGGCCTTGTACAACGATACGTCGACCGCGGTTCCTGACACTTATGTTTGGCAAACAGATCAAACGGTTGTTACTGCCCATGATTCAGAGATTAATCAAAGTGGTCAAAATACTTGGAAGGCCGCCGATAACTTTGACACGGCAATGAATGCGGATGGTCAAACCCTCAAAGCAGCTGATATGACTGTCGATGGTAGTGTTGACACTACTACGCCAGGCCAATATACGGTGACTTATAGTTACTTGAATGCGGCTGGGAATGCCGTTAGTGCGGTGGCGAAAGTTACAGTCGTTGCAAGTCAAGTTTCTGTCGACGCACATGATACGACAATTATGCAGGGCCAAACTTGGTCAGCTGCAGATAACCTTGACAGTGCGACTGATTTCAACGGTAATGCGGTTGATTTCAAGAATGTGGCTGTGACTGGTGCGGATCAAGTTAAAACGCAAACACCAGGGACTTATGATGTGATCTATCGTTATACGGATGCCAACGGCAATATTGCCACTAAAGTCGTTATGATCACAGTTAAAGCCAGCCAAGTTTCAGTTGATGCCGATGATGCGACTGTTACACAAGGGCAAACTTGGAAGGCTGCGGATAGCTTTGTTGGCGCTACGGATGCTAAGGGTAATGCCGTTGATTTCAGCCAAGTGACTGTTACCGATGCAGACCAAGTCAACACGGCAGTTCCTGGAACTTATCAGGTGACCTATGGCTTTACTGATGCGTATGGAAATGCTGTTACAAAAGTTGTTACGATTACGGTTCAGCCCAAAGTTTCAGCCGGTGATAATACTAGTTCAAACACGGCTACTGGTAATTCTAGCCAAGCAGATACGATTGATCCAATGACTGCGGGCAAGCAGGTGGATGCAGAAGCAACTGCCAGAGAAATGGTGATGCCAAGTTCTCAAGCCGTTGCAACCACTAAGCCGATGGGTCAAACAACTAAATCAGCACCAAAAGCGGCCGCTGATCAAGCTAAGAAGTTGCCACAAACTAACGAAAGCTCAGCGGATGGTGCCGTTATCTTAGGTGCAATTGTGTTGGGAATGACCGGGCTATTCAGTTTCTTCAACAAGAAACGCCGGACTGGTAAATAAAAACGAGTTAAGATGTCACTTCTGAATTTTGGAAGTGACATCTTTTTTTCTGGAGCGGCTTTAGTAAGTAAAACTTAAAATTATTCAAAAAATAACGGATATAGTTAAACGCGTTGACTATTACGAGAGGTTATTCTTCTTGACTAACTTAATTGCGTATAACTAATCATAATGTTTATCAAAGTTTACAAAAACAAAACAAGCGAGTTTTTGAGCTGTTTTTTTAATAAGTTGAAGAATATCGATAACAAATATTAATGGTTGCATTACAGCAAACTAAAGTTATGCTCTCACTAAACCAAACTGTTGCAGGAACATATAGGAATTAAAGCACTACAAACCCCGCCACTAAAGGATTCTTGTATTTGCATCTCCTTGGTTTAGTAGGTACACTATCAATGACGATAAAAGTAAATGCCGTGTAGTCAAAAAAATAAATCCGCTAATAATTTTTCATGGGGTAGCGGTAGGGAGTGTTTTGATCATGAGTAATAAGAAGCAGTTAACTTTATCAGGAACTCAGAAAGAACATTATAAGATGTATAAGAAAGGTCGCTTCTGGTTATTTGCTGGGGTCTTAGTCATGACAACTTGGCAAGGTAATCAGGTTGTTTCGCATGCTGCTGAAACAGCGTCCACAGATACCGCCGAGCAGACGCCTGCAGTAACAACGGTTCCGACGCAGTTAACCAGTAAGACAGTGACTTTAGGAGTGGAAACGACTAGTTCAGTTAAAAGTGAAAGCGATTCCGCACTCAACGATAGTTCTGCAACTAGTACTGAAGCAACGAGCACTTCGACAGCAAGTGACAAGGTTTCAAGCGCTAGTTCAAGTACAACGAGTGTGGCAACTAGTAGTACTAGCGCTTCTACTAAAGAAAGTCAGACCAGTCAGTCGGCCGGTTCAGCGATGAGCACTTCATCGACTGCAACGAGTGTGGCCAGCTCAGCCACCAAAGAAAATACCTCGGCCGTTAGTTCAAGTGTCGCAACGCCAACTGACCAAGAGAATAATAACTTGAAGAATGAATCAACTAAGTCTGATGAAACAGGCAATACACCAGTTCAATCAGGTCAGACGGTCACTGGTGATTTGACGACAACAGGTACAGTGACTGATGATGAAACTAGTGAATTAACCGCTGCTGAGAGTGCGACGGATCAGTTAGCGGTCGCTAAGACTGACGCAGTTGCACCGCAAACCGCGACTAAAGATCAACTGGTGACTAATCAGCGGATAATGATGATGCGGGCAGCCGCTGCTGATATTGCGGCAGGCGATGGCTGGAACATTGATAGTAACGGCGTGTTACATATTTTGAGTGGGGCGAATTTATCTAGCAATGTTGCGTTGAATGCGCTGTGGCTGGCTAATGCTAGTTCGATTACGTCGATTGTCTTTGATGGCCCCGTGACAGCTGGAACAAGTACTGGGACTCTGTTTAAAGGCTTAAATAAAGTTACCACGATTACCGGTATTGAAAATTTGGATACCAGTAAAACGACTAATTTTGGGTCTATGTTTTATGGAATGTCGAGTTTAACTAGCTTAGATTTGTCGAGTTTGAATACTAGTCAAGCCACTAATTTCGCTCAACTGGTCTATGGTGATAGCGCCTTAACCAGTCTCAACGTGAGCGGCCTGGATACTAGCCAAGTCACTAATATGGGTAGTGCTTTTAATGGCTTGAAGTCGTTGACTAGTTTGGATTTGTCTAGTTGGAATACCAGTGCTGTGACCACGACTAACTCAATGTTTAGTGGTGATACTGTCTTAACTGACTTGAACTTGACCGGCTGGAACACGAGCAATGTTAAGAATATGGGTGGGATGTTTTCTGGTGACTCAAGTCTGACCAGTCTGGATTTAAGTAGCTTCAACACTAATAACGTCACCGATATGAACACGATGTTTACTAACGATCAGCGGTTGCAAACGATTAATTTTGGCACTAACTGGAATACAGCGAATGTGACTAACATGGTTAACATGTTCAAAAATAATAGTGCCTTAACTAGCTTAGACTTGAGTGGCTGGAATATGAGTAAAGTCACTAATATTACCAGCATGTTTTTGAATGATACCGCTCTGAAATCACTAAATGTGAGTGGCTGGCAACTTAACTCAAGTATTACGAGTTTAGCATCATTCTTTGCTGGACTGACAAGTTTAACTGATTTTACGGCTGATAACTTTGATGCCAGTCATGTCACTGATATTACCAATCTATTTAATGGTGATAAGCAGTTGAAGACATTGAAAGCAGCTAATTGGGACCTGAGTAGTGTGAATGATTTGACTGCGATGTTCAAGCAGCTGACGGCATTGACGACAGTTGTGGCCCCTAACTGGAAGATTGGCCGAGTGACGAGTTTGTATCAAATGTTTATGATGGATGCCAACTTAACGACGGCGGATCTGAGTGGTTGGGAAACAGGTAGCGTGACAATGACCAGGGGGATGTTTTATCAGGACAGTAACCTCACCAATTTAAATTTGGCAAATTGGGATACGAGTCAGGTTACGGACATGCATCAGATGTTTACACAAAATACGGCTTTGACCCAGCTAGATCTTTCAAATTGGGATACGAGTAGCTTGGTTGATGCTGGTGGGATGTTCTATCAAGATAGTAATTTAGCAAACTTGGATGTGTCTGGTTGGAATACGGGCAATTTACAGCTTGCTGATGGTATGTTTAGTGGGATGACTAACTTAACCACTTTGGATGTGTCGAACTGGAATACGAGCAGTTTAACTGATGCAACCAATATGTTTAACCAGGATAAGAGTTTGGCAGTTTTAGATGTGTCCAATTGGGATACTAGTCAGGTCACAAGTATGCGGCAGATGTTTCCACAAATGACAGCCTTGACTAAGTTAGATGTTTCTAAGTGGGATACGAGCAGTTTAGTAGATGCCAGTGGGATGTTCTATGAAGATACTGGTCTGACAACATTGGATGTGTCCAAATGGAATACCAGTAATTTAAGTGATGCGGATGGCATATTTAGTAGCATGACAAACTTGACTAGTCTAGATGTGTCCA
Source organism: Lactiplantibacillus daoliensis (assembly GCF_005405005.1). GTDB lineage: Bacteria > Bacillota > Bacilli > Lactobacillales > Lactobacillaceae > Lactiplantibacillus > Lactiplantibacillus daoliensis. The sequence continues at coordinate 134,383 of NZ_BJDH01000006.1, forward strand.
AATGGGATACAAGTAGCCTGGTTAGCGCGGGCGATATGTTCTTCCGAGACTTTGGTTTAACGACTTTAAATGTGTCCAATTGGGATGTCGGTAATCTCGTCAATGGATTCGCGATGTTTAATAATATTCCAAATGTGACGACGCTAGATGTTTCTAAGTGGCGACCAGTCAGTCTTCAAGATGCTAGCTTCATGTTCTCAATGGATTCCAGTGTAACTGAGTATGACCTGTCTCAATGGGGTTCTACTCAAATCACCACGATGGCGCATATGTTTGATCAGAACAGTGCGTTAACATCACTTGATCTATCCGGGATTGATATGTCCAACGTCACTGATGTTTACATGATGTTAGTTGCCGTGACCGCATTGAAAAAGTTAACGCTAGGTACTGAAAATAAGCTTGACGTCGCAGCGACGGGCGCATCGTTGCCTGAAATTCAGGTGACACCTGGGTATGGTGGCTACACTGGCTACTGGGTCGATACCAAGGGTAACATGTTCACGTCTAATCAATTAATGGCACAGTTTGACGGTGCGACTATGGCTGACACGTATGTTTGGCAAACTCGCCAAACAACTCTGAATGTCCATGATTCTACTGTTAACCAAACTGGAACGAATCAATGGCAACCATCAGATAACTTTACTGACGGGACGGATATTTATGGAAACGCGTTGACGAGTGCCGACGTTGTGATCAGCAATGGCGCTAGAGATGCGGTAACTCCTGGCGTAGATACAACGGTTCCAGGCATCTATACCGTGACCTATCACTATACGGATGCCGCTAAGTGTGAAGTTACGGCCAATGCGACTATTACAGTGGTTGCTAGCAAGGTGGCTGTCACGGCACATGATACCACAGTGACTCAAGGCCAGGATTGGACAGCAGCTGATAGCTTTGATCAGGCAGTCGATTTTGATGGGCAACCTGCTGATTTTAAGGACGTGACAGTAACTGGTGCCGATGCAGTCAACACAAAGGTTCCTGGTGATTACCAAGTGACTTACAGTTATACGGATGCGAATGGTAATAGTGCTGAGAAGACAATCACGGTGACGGTCATCAAGTCAGAAGTTGCGGTTGATGCAAGCGACGCGACGATTATGCAGGGTCAAGCTTGGACGGCAGCGAATAGTTTTAAAGGTGCCACAGACGCTGCCGGTAATGCGGTTGATTTCAAAGATGTGACGGTAACTGGCGCCGATGCAGTCAACACGAAAGTTCCTGGCGAGTACCAAGTGACTTATAGTTATATTGATGCGTATGGGAACAGTGCTGAGAAGACGATTACGGTGACTGTTAACGCCAGCCAATTCGGGTTGGATGTTAAAGACATGACTGTTCAACAAGGATCACAATGGCAAGCGGCGGATAGTTTTGTGAACGCTACTGATGAGAATGGACAACCAGTTGATTTTGCCAATGTGACAGTTACTGGTGCTGATGCCGTTGATACGACCACGCCGGGGAGTTACCAAGTCACTTACAGTTACACGGATGGTTTTGGTAATACGATTACTAAGACTATCACAGTTACTGTAACGGCTACGCCAGATACCGGTGATGGCGGTGGTGATATCACCACGACTGATCCTGATGAAATTGATCCCGATACAGATAACGGGACAGCTGGTGGTGACACGAACGGGTCCAATGGCAATAGTAACGGCCAAGCGGATACGATTACGACCGCTGATCCAAAAGGGTCTCAGAGTGGCACCAAGGTCGTCCCAACAGTTGCCACGACTAAGACCGAGATGCACGCCTTAGTACCGAAGTCAGGGACGAATAAAGCTACTACTTTGCCACAGACTGATGAACAGACAACAAGAGGCGCAATTTTGTTAGGCATTACGTTGTTGGGTATGACCAGTGTGTTAGGGTTCTTTGGTAAGAAACGTCACACTGAAAAGTAATTAATTTTATTGAATTAAACGATACCACTTCTTGAATATAGGAGTGGTATTTTTTGTGTGGAGCGGCTCACGTTATGCAACTGTATCTATTAGGATATAGATAAGTGAATTCAATCGAATGTTATAAAATACGATTTAGCTCACCATTAATTTGGTGGGCTATTTATTTTTGTGAATTTTCTTGACCTGAAACCCGTTCGATGGGTTACAGTAAAGACGAATTAAGAAAGCGCTTAATCGATTGAAGAAACTGGTGGTCACCAGTAATTGAACCCTAACTTAATGGAGGTCTTTATAATGATGAAATTATTCCAACGCAAACACACACTTACTCTAGCAGTGCCAGTTAATGGTCTATATGTTGATTTACGCAAAGCTGGCGAAACTGCGGTGACGGCGGGCTTTGCCATCGAACCAATGGAAGGCGAAATTCATGCGCCCATTGCTGGTCAAGTGACCAAGGTTACGTCGCAAACGGTGACGATTGCCGCTGATTTTGGTTGCGAGTATTTGGTACAAATCGGCCAGCTTACAGATGATATAGCGTCGCAAAGTGTTAACTGGCAAGTCGCAGTCGGTGATGCGGTTGCACCAGATGTTATATTGGCAACTTTAGATATTGATGCGATCCATGCGGCTAACAAATCTGCATTGGTTACTTGCGGGTTGATTGGTAAACAAGCAGCAGATTTTGAAATTAGTCAAACTGGGTTAATTTCACAAGGTAAGGTATTAGCTACACTTAAAATTAAAGCTTAAAATGATTAAGTCGACGAGCTGGTCGGCTTTTTTGGCAAGTAATGAACCAGAAAAGAATGATGTGGTATCAAGTTAATCAATTATTTTATGGCAAAAACAGTTTGAATTGGCACTATCAGTAATGACACTGATGGTGTTAATTTTTTTGTAAAAAAGTCGAAAAGGCAAGAACAATTAGTAACTAGACAACTCTATTCTACCTGAACGCGTCAGTTGGTTTTCTCAATTGAAACAAGAGGTCGGATAAATGACGGCAGTTCAAGATTGGCACTCGACATATCAAGAATTAAGTCGGATCTTGGGTGAAACCGCCGCCTTAGCATTATATGAGCAATTTGGTGGGACCCAGCTGACATTTCCAAAAAGATTATTGGCTAAGGATGCGGAAGCACGTCAAATTTTAGTTGATTATCAACGAGGGCTCAGTCTCTCAGAACTAGCCCGGCGGCATGATTATTCGGAAAAAAGTATTCGCCTAATTTTGGGAAAATTTAAGGAATTAAACGATGACTAATGCCTTGAAGCTGTAAGGACAACTGCATTTTAAATGGTTAATGAATTTTGCTAAGCGTTGAATGCGAATTTTGTTTAAAAGGAGTGCCGTTGCGTGGTTATCACTACTGTACTTAGTCCCACTAGTTTCGTTATACTTGATTTATCTGATGGTCATTGATAAGCCACAACTAAATTATGGTTATCAACAGCCACCTTATCAAAATCAAGGAATGACCCCAAATAATCAGTAACCAAGTTCAGCGACTTCAATGGCAATGTCACCTGCGAAATCGAATCAGGATAATCAATAGGTGATTATGACGGGAATTTCATTAGTAAGTAGGAAGTGGTCGAAATGCGTCAATGTCCAAGTTGTGGGACACTAAACAATAAGAATGCGCAATTTTGTGAAACCTGTGGGACATCATTAAAGGATCAACCAACAGTGAAGTCTTGTCCGCAATGTGGTCAAGTTATCCTAGAGAGCAGTAATTTTTGTCAGCATTGTGGCTATCAGTTTACTGTACCGACAGCACAAATGACACCCGGTCAGCCACGAGTTAGTCGCAAACCACCCAAACAGTCAGTAGGGTCTAGAGTGGTGCTTGTCTTTGTAATCATTGTGATCGCAGTCCTGGGAGCATTCAGTTGGCGAATGTATCGGCAGACTCAGACGAACACGCAAAATGATCAGCGTGAGGCCCAACAAGAAGAGTCCCAAGCGCGGCAGTCTTCGATGGATCGCATGAAAGCAGCTCGGTCGTCGTCGGTAGCCGAACGTCGCGCCAATAGTCGGGCAACTTCTAGCCGACGAGCCTCGCTTGATCGAGCATCTTCAAGCTCAGTGGCCGCTGAATCTTCGCGACAGGCTGAGTCTTCAAGAAAAGCTGACTTAGCCAGTTCCAGTGAGTCGGAATCCGAGTCAGTTGCGGATACTGCGCGGTCACTACGTAGTATGTTGGTCACTGCATTTGGTTGTGATGAGGATGCCGTGGCGTCACTTCCAGATAAAGAGCTGGCTGATATTTCATCAGCATCTAATAACGCCGGTGAGGATATCGGAGGCTTCTATAATCGGGTGAAGGAACGTCATCCAGAAATTGGTGGTAACATTATGGGCCCTGATGCTGATGAGAGCGATGCAGATTCTGACTAGTTTAGTAAAACGTCACTTACTGGTGGCGTTTTTTGTTGTCTTCAAATTTTGACGATAATCTCGTGGGGTGTTCCCGGTGGCGGCCTCAAAACGACGATAAAAATTCGTTAGATTATTAATCCCTACGGCAGTGGCGATATCACTAATGGGTAAGGTTTGATCTTGTAGCAGCAATTTTGCTCGTTGCATCCGTTGCTCGTTGATCAATTGCTTAAAAGTCTTGCCAGTATAATACCGAATCAGTTTACTGATGTATGATGGACTGTAATTGATTTGCTGGCAAAGTGCACTTAAACAGCCTTCTTGATAGTGGTTATGCGTGTAAGCAACGATTTTTTCCAATAGTTGTTGCGTTTTCAAATCGTTGGGATCGACATTGGTTTGTAGCGGCTGAATCCGCATCAGCGCCGTGAATAAAATGGCAATGTAGTCATCGATAATTGCGTCGGCATTGATGGCCGCTGACAATTGCTCACAGAGGATATTTTGAATACAGTTGTGAATAATCGGCAATGTTTTGGTATCAAAGATTAAATAATGGGTGTGCGCATATTGCTGACTCATCAACTCAATCAAAAAGGACGGCAAGACATTATTAGTGGCAGTGGATTTAAGCATTGTATGGTCGAAAAAATCATCTGCGAGGATAATGTTTACTCCCAAATCAGCAGTCGAGGTGGGGGCCACGTTGTGTGGAACCGATTTATCTAAAATAATCAACTCACCTTGATGCAAGGTGATGGGGTGTCCCTCGACGTGTAAGCTCAGCTGACCATGATAGACATACATAATCACCACATAGTGATAGATATGGTAAGGAACTTGCCCCATGTTGCGCTGATGCAATTGTATTAAATGATATTGATTGTCGAACGGTCGCTGGGTATTAAAAACAAACAATTGTTTATGACGATAAGGGACTGCCTGATATTTGCTTTTGAAGTGATCCAGCACGGCTTCATCAGTCGTATTGCTAAGGGTGGCAGTACTCGTCAGATAAGTCGCTAATTCTTGATAAGTCATTCGAAGACCTGCTTTCATAGCCAAAAAAGATAGTTTTTTAAATGGAATTAGCCATTGTGTAAGCGCTTGATTTACCGTTATTATAACATTGTAAAGTAAATGAGTTGAAAAGGAAGTGCATTATTTTGAATAAATTTTTTACCCAATTTCAAGGTCAACTTGGCCGTTTATCCATGGCTTTCAATAAGAATATTTATATAAACGCGATTAAGGATGGGATGTTAGCCTACATGCCATTTACCGTCATTACCTCGGTTTTCTTAATCCTAGGAAACTTTCCGGTACCACAAGTTAATCATTGGTTTGCCTCATTATTTGGACTAACGGTTACTGAGTGGGGTGCCAAGTTAGGGATTGTCAACGATGCCAGTCTAGTGATTGGTGGATTACTGGTCCTACTGGCAATCTCACGAACTTTGGCCGACAAAATGTCACTTAATGGCATGCAAGTTCAACTAACCGCTGTCGTTAGTTTCATGGTTTTAACGCCCTATAAGACGACTGCTAAAGGGAGTTTTCTTGATATTGCCACGATTGGCGCACAGTCTATCTTTCTAGCAATTTTGGTTTCAATCGCGGTTGCCTTGATCTACCGGACAATCGACCGCAAGGGGATCAAAATTAAAATGCCAGCATCAGTGCCACCAGCTGTTTCAGCGCCATTTGAGTCTTTGATTCCATCTTTTGTTGTGATTACGGTCTTTTGGGCTGTTCGGTTAGTATTAGACGCCTTCGCCCATCAGAGTGCCTTAGCACTGTTCAACATGGTCTTAGGAACACCATTAAAAGCGATGGGTGGTTCGCTAATCGGCGTTATTTTAGTTAAATTATTTGGCCAATTATTGTGGTTTTTCGGTATCCATGGTGATTCAATCGTCAATGGTGTCATGACGCCAATTTTCCAAGTTTTACAAGATGAAAATAAAACGGCTAGTTTGGCCGGTAAAGTCGCTCCAAATATTATTTCACAAAGTTTCTGGGATGGTTTTGCCAGTATTGGGGTAATTGGCTCGATTTTTGCCATTATTCTCATTGCCCGCAGTCAGCGGTATCGAGAAATGAAGAAAATTGCCGGGATTCCTTATCTGTTTAATATTGGTGAACCAACCTTATTCGGGATTCCATTGATGTTAAATGTGACTTATTTCATTCCGTTAGTTTTCAGTAATATTGTTTCAATCGTAATTTCCTACGCAGCGTTTGCTTGGAAATTAGTGCCAATTCCAACTGGACTCGTTCAAGTACCATGGACGACGCCAATTATTATCAGTGGTTATCTAGTGACTGGCAGTTTATCCGGCGCTATTTTACAGATTGTTTGTTTCGTTGCAGTTATCTTAGTCTGGTTACCATTTGTACGAATTGCTGATCGTGAATTGCTTGCTGAAGAGCAACAGGAGGCGCCAAATGCTGACCAAAGCAAATCCTAATTTTGATTTCATGGGCGACTGGCTTCAAGGGCCAATCAGTGACTATGGCCCGGACGATGCTGGTTACTATCAACATAATCCCAATCCAATCTTTCGTCGCAGCTTCCAATATGACGGGGATGCGCCAGCTACGTTGAAAGTGGCCGTATTAGGTTATGACCGGATCAAGTTGAATGGTCAACGCATTGGCCATGCAGAACTTAATAGTGATTGGACTGATTATGCCAAACGTCTCTATTATGATAGTTACGATGTGACGGCGAATTTACACTCAGGTGTCAATCAAATTGAAGTTGAATTGGGGAACGGTATGTATAATCCCTCACCATTACGGCTTTTTGGCAAATATAATTTGCGAGAACGTTTGGGGCAAATCGGTGAGCCACGGGTCTTATTGAATCTAATTGTCGCTGGTCAAACAGTGCTGACGACGGATAGCAGTTGGGAAATGCGGGCTGGTCAGTTAACGTTTAACAACCTTTATTTAGGCGAAACTTGGGATAATTATCATGAGTTGGAGGCCTGGCAACCGGCGAATACGGTTCCAGTTACCACGTCGGAACGAACTCGACTACGACCAAGTATGATTCCCAAAGTGACACGGCAGCAAACGATTACGCCGGTCGATGTCTTACCGGACGGGCAAGCCTTGATCGTAGATTTTGGGGAAGTCGTGAGTGGTTTTTTCAAAATCACGCTGCAAGGGACTGCTCAGCAACGAGTGAAATTGCAGTACAGTGAGACTAAAACAGCCGGTAAACTGGACTTTTCAACGTCATATGTTGGTAATATTGGGAGTATTCCCGGGGTGTCCGGTGGTCCTGGCGCGCCTAAATTAGCAATTCAGACGGATCGCTTGATTTGCCGGGAAGGCGAACAGACTTTTGAAAATCAATTTTGTTATCATTCTTTTCGCTATGTTAAGATTCAGGGTTGTGATCGAGCTGCCATTAAAGCCTTAGAGGCAACCTATGTGCACACTGATTTAACGGTTGTTGGTCAGGTCAAAACAGACAATCCCTTTCTGACGCAATTATTTGACGCTGGAATGCGGACTAAGCTGAATAACGTGCATTCGATTTTTGAAGATTGTGCTCGTGAACGGTTTGGTTATGGCGGTGATATTGTTGCTTTGGCGGCCTCAAATCTTTATTCATTCGACTTACAACAGTTTTATCGAAAGACGTTGGATGACTTTTTGATCGAACAGACAGCGCGTGGTGGCCTGCCTGAAACGGCCCCATATATGGGAATCCAAACCAATGGCACTGGGGAGGGCGAAGGCCCAATCTTGTGGCAACTTGTACTGCCATACTTGTTATTGAAACAGTATCAATTTTATGGTGAGCGTGATTTGGTGCAAGCCGTTTATCCGAAAGCTAAGCGACAATTGACCTATCTATTATCAATACCACTGACAGAATTGGTTCAAGACTGTATTGGCGACCATGGGAGTATCTTGGTCAAGGATTTTCATGATGAAACGCCTGACAAAGAATTTATTGGGTACTGTACGGTCTTGGCGTTTATTAAATTGATGCAACGACTCGCAGTGATCGTCGAGGCTACGGAAGACGCGCAAACTTATCAGCAACAGGCCGAACAGCTGACACAAACGATGCTCGATAAGTTTAGCCATGCGGATGGCACCCTGGCTAACGGCACTCAGTCGGCGTATGCTTTTGCGTTATTACTGAAGGTTGGCGATACTCAGCAGAATATGACACAATTACTAGCACAGCTTAAGCGCGACCAAGGCATTTTTACCACTGGTATATACGGAACCGCCGCCCTGTATCATGTTTTACATCACTATCAACATGACGAGATTGTTGCTCATTGGTTGACTCAGGATAGTGCGGTCAGTTTCAAACGGATGCTGGCTACGGGCAATCAAGTCCTGGCAGAGCTTTTCCAAGGTAAGTATTATTCGGCCAATCATGCGATGTTTACCAGTTATATTCAGTGGTTTTATGAAGCACTCAGTGGCATTGAACTTTCAACAGATGCGGTTGGCAGTTCTAAAATCATCATTCAGCCGTTCTTTATGCCAGGTGTCAATCAGTTGACGGCGACCTTCACGACGATTCGTGGCGAGATTCAAACAAGTTGGCAACGTGATGGCCAGTTAGTCCATTTCAAGGCTCAATTGCCAAGTAGTATTGAGGTCCAGTTTAAAGCGCCTAATCCAGAGACCAAGATTATTAGTGTGACCAATTTTGGCGATGGTCAGATTTTGATTGATTATCAGGTCGGCGCAACAACTGAGCGCTAGATTACTCGTGAACTCGATGAAAATATTTGTTAAACTTAAATTATCAGCAAGATCAGAATAGCAACGCTGATGGTTAGCTTCGTTGCGCAAATCTAGACGATTATTAGAACAAAAGCAATCCAGTTGAAAAACACGCTTCCATGGATCAGGCCAAGTTTGACAAAACCTAGATGCCTTCATGCCAATCCAAATTAGTTTTCGGAGGGTCACCATGGAAGAATTATTCGTTAAAAAGCCGATTCCACAGGCTTATTTTCAGTTAGCTTTACCAGTTGTTTTCGGGATGTTAGCCAGTATGATCTACAATCTGGCTGACACCTTTTTTGTGTCGCAAACGCAGAACACGGCGCTGGTCGCCGGGGTAGCACTATGCACGCCGCTTTTTTCATTCATGTTAGCGGTCGGTGACATCTTCGGCCTGGGTGGGAGTGCCTTGATGTCGCGGTTACTTGGCAAACAAGATACGGCCACCAGTCGCCGTGTCAGTAGTTTTAGCGTTTACGTTGGGATTGCGACGGGGCTGGTCGTCACAGTCTTGCTACTAGTTTTTGAACGTCAAATATTGACCTTATTTGGTGCCACTAGTGAGACCTACCGCTATGCTGCGCAGTTTTATCGCATTATGGCGTTGGGAGCGAGTTTTATTATCTTTTCACTAATTCCAAGCAACATGATTCGGACGGAAGGGTTGGCCACACAGTCGATGATTGCGACGGTCGCTGGGACAGCTTTGACGATTGTGCTAGACCCGATTTTTATCTTTCCGCTGGGATTAGGTGCAACGGGAGCCGCCCTCGCAACCGTGATCGGTTACGCTTTGACAGATGCAGTTCTAGTCTTCTTTGTATTAACGAAATGTCAGGTGAACAGTGTTAGCTGGCAGCAACGCCACATTACGGGGACGTTAATTAAGTCGATTCTGTTAATTGGGATTCCGGCTTCGATTACCAATCTGATGCAGAGTTTTGGAACTGCCTTGCTCAACAATTACCTCGCACACTATGGTGCCAGTCAGGTCGCAGCGTTTGGGATTGCTAGTAAAATTTATATGATTGTGATGTTACTGATTGTCGGTTTTGCCTTCGGGGTACAACCGATGATTGGCTATAATTTTGGCGCTCAAGAATTCAAGCGACTCAAACAAATTATTCATTTTGATCTTTTTGTTGAAGCCGGCTTGGCCTTTGGTTTAGCGGTAATTTTGATGATCTTTGCCCCAACGATTGTCAGCTGGTTCATGCCGCAAGCGGTGATTGTCCGAGCGGGAAGTCTGTTACTTCGTAGTTTGCTGAGCACGACGCCTTTAATTGGGGTTATCTTGGTGTTTACAACGGTCTTTCAATCCACCGGGCAAGCGTTGGGGGCTTTTGTCATGTCTATTGCACGCCAAGGCGTTGTTTTCTTAGTGGTGATTGTCGTTGCAGATGACTTGTTTGGTTATTTAGGGGTGGTCTGGGCACAACCGCTGGCGGATATCATTACGGCCTTAATTGGTTGTGGTTTCTACTATTGGAAATTCAAGCCGTTGTTAAAGACAACTTCGAATTAGGATCATGGTGAGCCGTTTCCTCATCGGTAGGTTGTTAATAACCGGAAGTGGGAGACTTTGTTCCACGTTTCGGCTATAAATATTAGGAATAACAGAATGAGCCTGGGGTTTTGTCCCACTTTTGTCGCTTTTTTTATCACAATTGCATTAATAGCTCAGGAAAACCCGTATAATGAAAGCAAATGATTTAGAGGAGCGTGACGAGATGAGTAAAATGCATGCAGTAGTTGTGACTCAACCGGGTGGGCCAGAAGTATTGACCTATTGTGAAGTTGATAAGCCAGTTGTCAAACCTGGCTGGAGTTTGATCAAAGTTCGCGGTTTTGGGATTAATCATTCTGAAGTCTTTACGCGAGAAGGACTGTCTCCAACGGTTCATTTTCCACGGATTTTAGGCATCGAAGTGGTGGGGGAGATTGCTGATTCAACACTTCCGGAACAGTTGCCGGTTGGTCAAACAGTCCTGTCGTTTATGGGCGAAATGGGTCGCGACTATGATGGCAGTTATGCCGAATATGTGTTGCTTCCTAATGATCAGATTTATCCGGTTCAGACAACGCTGACCTGGGCGGAACTGGCCGCAATTCCAGAGACTGGTTACACGGCTTATGGTGCCTTGTTAGGGCTGCGGTTACAAGCGCATGATCAGTTACTTATTCGTGGGGGAACTAGTGGTGTCGGTGTGACTGCCACCAAGCTAGCCCATGCAATGGCCGCTGACGTTACTGTAACCAGTACGACGCGTCGAGTTGGTAAAAGTGACCAATTGAAAGCGGTTGGTGTTGATGAAGTTTTGGTTGGCGGCGAGGATCCCTTACCGGAAACAGCTCACTTTGATAAGATTTTAGACCTAATTGGTCCTAAAACGGTCAAAGATTCCTTGCAACATTTGAAGCCTAATGGCATCGTCAGCTCCACCGGCGAACTGGGTGGTCAATGGAACTTGGAAGATTTTGAACCAATTGCGGCTATCCCCAATAATTGTTATTTGACCTCGTTTTATTCTGGAGACGTTGATCGGCAAGTGTTGCAAGCACTACTGGATTTGATTGCCACTAAAAAAGTGGACATGGCGCCAACGCAGGTCTTCAGTTTACCCGAAGTTGCGGCCGCTCATCGTCAAATTGAAAGCACGCATGGCTTCGGAAAATTAGTGGTTGTCATCTAAAAAAATAAGGGAAACTATGTCACAATTAACACAACAGGAATGGTGGTATTGGCTAGTGCTAGCTGGATTTTTAGTGAACTTAGTTGGGGTTAGCTAGTGGCTAATCTTGCGCCACGCACAATATCAAATTCAACCAAAACATTCAGATGAAAGCTTCACGATTCCGGAGACTAGTCCGGCACTCGCACAGGCGATACTGAGGAATTCAGCGCCAGATGTTAGTGGCTTGACTGGAGAGATTTTGGCGCTGACGCAGTGAACGGGATGCAAGCTGATTATCCACTATTGGGATCGACTGATAACTTAGCAATTGATTTGGCGGCACCAATTCAACAGGCACTAACCGTGGCACTTGAACGGTCCACTATTAAGCTCTAGCTAAATTAATATCAAAAAACAGTTCATTATGACTTTGTTGTGCGTTGAGTCATAATGAACTGTTTTTGATATCGATTAAAGCTATTTTTGTAATTCACGAATGGCTAAAGCGAAATCACCAAGTGTTGCGGAGCCGTTGTTTTTAACGACGGGCATTGTGATGTATTTGTCTAAGTCTGGCACTTCAACATAATCATTCAAGAGTGTCTTGAATTGATCGCGAACTTTTACTAAGAAGGGTTCGCTGACGACCCCACCGCCAAAGACGATTTTTTCAGGGCGTAGAATCAAAGTTGACTGAATGGCGGCTTGAGCAACATAGTAGGCCATGATATCCCAAGTGTGATCAGTTATTGGAACGTCTTTGCCAGGTTTACCGAGCCGCGCATCAAAGGTTGGTCCTGCGACTAAGCCTTCAAGACAATCACCGTGGAACGGGCAAACGCCTTTGAAATCTAAATCATCTGGGTGGCGTTTGAGTAACGTATGGCCCATTTCAGGATGGCCCATACCACCAACGAATTTACCATCAGAGATAGCGCCGGCACCAACGCCGGTTCCAATGGTGTAATAGACTAACGAGTTAATTTTTTCATTGGCTAGGGTTGACATGACGTATTCGCCGTAAGCAGAGCCGTTCACGTCCGTGGTCCAGAACATTGGCACGTTAAGCTCTTTTTTAAGCGTGCCAACAAAGTCAGTATCACGCCAACCGGGTTTAGGGGTTGAGGTGATGTAGCCGTATTTTGGGGAATTTTTGCGTAATTCAATTGGTCCAAATGAGGCAATTCCTAAGGCTTCAATCTTAAATTGTTTAAAATAATCGATCGCTTGTTGCAATGTTTCCGCTGGTGTCGTGGTTGGAAAATGGACACTATCCTTGATACGGTAGTCTTCGTCACCCACGGCACAAACGAATTTTGTGCCACCTGCTTCAATACTTCCTACTAGCAATATAAATTCCTCCCATTATGAAAATCTGCAATCGCTTTCAATAACTTAAGATACCATTATGAAAACTAGCCGTCAATCATGATTCTCATTTGTGTTGACTTTGGTCAGGTGCCTTTGGGCAAGAATTACTTTAATTCTCATGACTTAAGCCGACTATCGGCATTTCTGACTAGCCTTAATGATTGAATTCCTGTTACTATAATAACAAGGATTTTTATCAAACAGTTTAAGAGGGAAGGCACATTAGAATGACTTTTGCAGATTGGTTCAATTTTAAGGGTCGTGTGAAACAGGATCAAGTGTTGGTCAAAACGGTAAATGGTCAGCAGGACACCAAAGTTGTCCGCGGATCATTCAACTGGCTAGCGTTCCTATTCACTTGGTTCTTTGCGTTATTTAGTTTTCGTTATCGGACGCCATTTTTTATTGTGAAAACCTTGGTACCGTTTATGGCATTGATGACGATTAACATGTTGGTTCAAGTGTTCTTTAGTACCAATGTGCAACTCGTCATCAATATATTGGGAGCGGTGTGGTACGGTGCGATGTTTAATACTTGGTTCCGCAATCAGTTGTTAGTGAACGGGTACCAGCTTCAAAAGGTAGAGGCATAAGGAAAAACCTGAAGATTAATTATTTCCAGTTTTTTTATACAAACTCGCTACTAATTAGTAGCAGACGCTAGTGATAGGGTATATATTATAAAGGGTGAAAATAAACTATTGAGGACAGAATTCATGGATACAGCTGCTGCGTGGCACAGGTTAAAAGCATTGATGAGAAACACAAATATATTTTTGTAAATCGACGAGCACTGCATGCTAGAGCAGTTACGACGGTACTAGCAAAACTGATAGTTGAACAACTTGATGAAACTGATTTTGTACAACGAGCTGAGGATTGGGACTATCCTGGTGAGTATCTTTGGATATTTGAGACGCAATTTGGTGAGATATACTATATTAAGTTCAAGTTCGTGGTCAATAATTTGGTGAAATTTATCAGCTTTCATGTTTCTACGAGTATGAGGTGAAAAAATGTCAAAAACCTATATCAAAGATTATACTAATTCGTTTTTAATTCATGGTCAGGAATATACTGTCACGGCACCAGCACGTTTTGATGCTAGTTCTAACCAATTGATTCCTGACAATCAATTGGACGATATTGCTGTTGAGTTAGCTAATAAACAATATCGACAGCAGTTTAAATTGGTTACGCCAGAGGAAATTAAAACTTATCGGGCACAAGTTGGGTTAACACAACGAGAGTTGGCCGAATTACTGGGATGGAGTCCCAACACAATTGCTTTATATGAGACAGGGGCGTTCCCAACTAAAGCTAATAATAAACTCTTAAAGGCATTAATGATGCATCCTAAATTTTTAATGGCATTTGTTAATCAAGATAGTGAAACGCATGCCATGGAGATTAATGAGAAAGTTAGTCAGTATCTGCATATTAAACATTAGCTTTTATGCTTCATCAGATCAGTCAACGGTAAGTTAGTTGACTGATTTTTTAATGACTAAAAACGGTTCAAAATGCTGATATATCAGTGTTGCTAAGTAACTTAGCTTGCTGGATGTGGTGGTGATTAGTATGATTGGTTATGGGTGGTGGGGCAAATGAGGTTCTCAGAAAATTTAAAGTTGATTCGGCATCAAAAACAGATGACCCAAACAGCGGTCGCTGACAAACTACACGTGTCACGGAAGACCATTTCGAGCTGGGAAAATGAACGCAGTTATCCGGATATTTTAATGCTGGTAAAAATTAGTGATGTCTATGACATTACACTAGATAACTTAATGAAAGAAGATCTTGGTATGCTCAAACAATATGAAGCCCAAGCGGCGACGAGCCGTCGTAGTATACGTATCAAGTTGGTAACGGCTTATTTGAATATCGGTTTGTTATTTTTAATTTATTTAAGCCACTTCTTTGGCTGGCAAGTCGGTGGTTGGTTGATGCTAGTCCTGTTGATTAATTTGATTGTTTTGGGGACAACATTACAAGTCAAAACTAGAGATTGGTTACCGGCGATGATTATTTTGGTGATGCTGTTGGTTTTAAATTTTGCGATTGTTTGGCCGCTACGCCTTAAAGGAATTTTACCAGCCGTCAATGCGGCAGGCTATAAGGCCGGGTATTATACAGCCTCAGGACTATGGATACTGATTATCAGTTTGAGTGGTTGTTTCGCAGCGTTAGTTCATCCAAAAGTTGGTCGGAAAAATTAGTTAAAAACACCTCATCATGAGTTGGTGATTACCAAACTCTTGATGAGGTGTTTTAGTTGAATCGTGATTAACTTATTTTTTAAGCGGTGTTTTAGCGGCTGCTTTTAAACCGTCATTAACGGCTTGAGCATAAATAATATCGCCGCTTTCACGCCCAGCAAAGTGGACGCCATCAGTCCCTTTAAAGACATCTGGATGTTGTGCGGCCAATTTCTGCCAATCAGCAATGGTAATGAACTTAAACTTGGCCGGCAAGGTGCGTTCATAGTCGGCTAGTTTTGAAGAGTTCCAGCTTGGATTAGCCCGTTGGTCGTAAGGGGTGACCAAAATTAAGCGATGACCTGGTTCCAAATCGTGAATGAGTTTGTCCAACTGTTGTTGCCAACCATCCAGTGCGTTGGTCCCGATACAAATCACGACATTTTGGCGTAAGACATGATTCTTTTGTTGCGTCATCATGACGTTGTAGGCCAAGTCCATTGTCCGTTCGCCTTGTGCGTCAATGGTGCTGTCAGCAACGTGTTTACCGAGATAATCACGGGTACCAAGTGTGACACTGTCACCAATAATGGAAACGCCCTTAGGTGCTTTGGTCGGAGCAGCAGGTGTCTGACCATTAGCCGACGGCGTCTTAACGGCAGCCATCACAACATTCTTGGTGGTCGTCATCTGATCAGTTGACTGATAGATGCCACCAATCCAAAGTTGACGTTCTAGACCGGTCAAGGCCGGCGCACGGTAGGCCGTATAGCCGGTCACTGCGAATAGTAAGACGGCGGCGCCAACGAAAACTTGTTGTAAGCCACGAAGCCGAACATTGCTGAAACCATGTAGGGCACGGGGGCGTTTACCGGCAATCATTGGTTCAATAATATAGTAAGACAAGGCTGAGAACGGTACGCCGATAGCCAATGTGATCACAACGGCCCACGGAACACTGACTAATTGTGAGAAGATCACAAATAATGGCCAGTGGTAGAGATACATGCTGTAACTAATATCGGCGATAAAGGATGCCCAACGTGGTTCTTGACGATTAGGCGTACAGTTATGCAGAATACGTGCCAACATAATTGCTAAAGCGGCAAGGAGACTGGCGAGTAAGATGCCACCTGTGTAAGTTGCTCGATTTGAAAATTGCATCCGCAAGCCAAGTAACCCTAGGACCACAAACGTTAAAATTAGTTCGGCACTGACGACAAACACATTTGAGCGTGCCATGAGGCGATCGAAGGCCCGTGGAATATCTTTGATACCAGTGAAACTGGCAAGTAAGGCCCCAACGAAGAATGGAAAACTGTGAGTCACACTTGAAAAGTAAACTTTTGAGAAGTCTGCTAAACCAGCACTACCGACAGCCATCGCGGTAAAGCTTTCAATGGTTAAGATCAATGAAAGTATGCCGACACTTCGACGGAAAATCCGTGATTTTTTGGCATCGTCGAAGTCAAACCGACGAATAATTTGAGTGAAAATGGCAATTAAGAGACCCCAAATCAGGTAGAAGTGCATTTCAACGGCCAGTGACCAAGTGTGCACAAATAAGTGAGGGATAAACTTCGATTCATAGCTCCCACCAGTCATAATTTCAAAATAATTGGTGGTAAATCCAATGGCCGCAGCGATCTGCTTGCCAAGGCCGGTAATGTAGTTGGGACTAATTAAATACGTGAGTGGCACGACTACTAGGACCGATAGCACTAAAGGTGGTACGATCCGGTAGAAGCGACGCCGATAGAAGGCGAGTAATCGAAAACGCTGTGTTTTTGCAAATTCATCTAGCATTAAGGCAGTAATTAAAAAGCCAGAGAATGTAAAGAAGATGTCAACACCAATAAAACCACCAGGATAGGCGTTTTTAAAAAAGTGATAAGTTAATACTGAAACTAAGCCAGCAATTCGTACAAAGCTAAACCATTTAATCCGCATGAACTAATTCCCCTTTTTTAAAGACCCCACGATAATTCTTTTTGTTAGCAGTCGTTAACGTTCCTTTCCCATCAGGAACACCAGCTGTAAAGTTACCTCGATATTGCCACTTTTCATGTGACTTAAACGTGCCATGACCTGAAAATTGGCCATCTTTAAAGTTACCAACGTAATAGTCTTTGTTCTTTAAAGTTAATTTTCCGTGACCATTAAATTTGTTTTTTAACATTCCGCCGTTGTAAACAATTTTTTCATGGTCAAGTGTATAGTGCGCTTGTTGATGGTGTGAAGTTGATAGACTAAAGGCCGCTAAAACTAATAGAATCAACACCACTAGTCCCTCAAATAACCAGCGTTTTTTCATTTCTTCCCAGTCCTTTTCGTTCTTAAAGTTAATTAATTATAAATAATTTAATTTAATTATACCTGAGCGTCAGGCTATGTCAAAAGCAGTTGAGCAGTGGTTTCGCTTAACTAAACATTTATATTTCCGTAATCCTGAAGAGCACTATTATGTCAACGGATTACCAACTAGTAATGCTGTTATTAATGTAAATTTATTAACCAAGGTCAATGTCTATTGTATGACGGCTAATATTTGGAAACAGTAAAAAACGCTTGGAAAATTTCCAAGCGCTTGGTTAAGCCTACGAAACGGCTGCTTGAAGTTGATTCAAGAAAGCGGACGCGGCATCTGAGAGTGGGCGGCCTTTTAGCCAAACTAAGCTGGCCATGGATTGGAGAGTTGGTATTAATGGGACAAAGGTGAGCGCTGTGTGGTTGGTATTAATGATGTTGTCCAAGCACAATGCGGCACCGACACCGGCTGAAACTAGGATCGAAGCGTTGTAGAGCAAATTATAAGTTGAAATGATGTGAAACTGATCAGTACTGTGTCCTAGCCAGTTCTCAAACAGTTCATCGATGCCTTTTTGTTGTGGTGCAATCAGGTCGATGTTAGTCAGTTGTTCAGCGCTGATCGACTTCTGGCGAGCCAGTGGGGAACTTTTAGGCAGCAGTAACCCCCAGCGACTGGCTCCAGGTAGGCGAATGAAATTGTAGCGGTGATCCATCATTGGGGTCATCACGATTGCAAAATCAAAAATGCCGGCTTGGAGTCGTTCGACTGCGGTATTTCCATCAGTACTAAATAAATTGATTTGGACACCAGGATGTTCATGCTTTAAGGTGTTGATTGACTGTGCAACGGTGCCCATCATTTGTGATTCTCCGCAACCAATTAGTACCGTTCCACTGATTGTTTTCGTTTGATGGATATTGGTCAGCGTTTTGTCTACCAACGCCGTAATTTGGCGAGCTTGATTAGCTAAATAAAGGCCGTCGCTCGTCAATTGAATCTCCCGACTCCCGCGTTCAAAAAGGGGGACGCCGAGTTCGTCCTCTAGCGCTTGTAATTGTCGTGACACGGTTGGTTGAGAAACGTGCAACTGGCGGGCGGCTCGACTAATATTTTTTGCGTCGACCACTGCCAAGAAATAAGCTAAAACGCGTAGTTCCATGCGATCACTCCTCATATACCTGATATGTATAGTTTATCATTTTACATAAGCATTAGACATGTTTTTAACTCGCCTTTATACTTGGTTTTGTTGAAAGCCAAGGAAAGTCGAGAAAATGTGATGCTAACCAAAGTACAAGCGACATTAGAAGGAATTCTCAATGGTGAGACGGTCAATGTTGAAACACCGACTTGGGCGATTATCGAGCAAACTGTCAGTAAAAATAAGCGCTTGTTAGCGCAATATAATCAATTGACGGCCACTGATGACGGCCAACGGAAACTATTAAATCAAGTCTTTGCGCGGCCCTTACCGGCTAGTAGTACAGTTTCGGCGCCATTTCACAGTGACTTTGGCCGACATATTTTTATTGGTGAACGGGTCTTTATCAATCAAGACTGTATGTTCACTGATATGGGTGGCATTTATTTAGCCGATGACGTGTTGATTGGGCCGAAAGTTAGTTTGATTACGGTGAATCATTTAGAAGATCCCCGTTACCGGCGTCAAGTTCAACCCCAAGCGATTCATATCGAGCAAGGCGCTTGGGTCGGTGCGGGTGCCATTATTTTGCCAGGAATTACCATTGGTGCGCATGCCATTGTTGGCGCGGGGGCAATCGTCACGAAGGATGTTCCCGCTGAAATGGTAGTTGTCGGGAATCCGGCACGTCAGATTAGAAAAATTAAATTGGAGGAAAATTAAATTGATAAAAAATAAAGTCGTTGTGATTACGGGTGCTTCTAGTGGGATTGGTGCCGCCACTGCTGAATTGTTGGCACATAAGGGCGCTAAGTTGGTATTAGGCGCTCGGCGTGAGAGCCACCTACAACAATTAGTGGCCAAGATTGAGCAAGCGGGTGGGCAAGCCGTTTATCGCGTGACGGATGTCGTCAATCCAGTTGATAGTCAAAAGCTGGTTCAGTTTGCCAAAGACACTTATGGCAAGGTCGATGTAATCTTTTTGAATGCTGGTTTAATGCCAAATTCGCCGCTAGCTGAACTCAAAACGGATGAATGGAATCGGATGATCGATGTGAATATTAAAGGGGTCCTGAATGGGATTGCGGCCGTTTTACCCACTTTTAAGGCGCAAAAACACGGGCATGTTATTACTACTTCTTCGGTCGCTGGTCTAAAAGCTTATCCTGGTGGTGCGGTTTACGGTGCAACTAAGTGGGCCGTGCGCGATTTAATGGAAGTGTTACGGATGGAATCTGCCCAAGCTGGGAGTAATATCCGAACGGCAACCATCTATCCGGCAGCGATTAAATCCGAATTACTTGAAACAATTACAGATAAGCAAGTCGCGCAAGGCATGGCCACTACTTATGATCAGTATCAAATTGCGCCAGAACGAGTTGCCAGTGTGGTGGCTTTTGCCATCGATCAACCGGCTGATACTAATATTAGTGAATTTACGGTTGGCCCAACTAACCAACCTTGGTAGATAGGAGAATAAAAGTGAAAAAAATTATGATTGTGGGCGCACATGGTGCCATTGCTCGCTTAGTGACGGAACGATTATTAGCCGAGACCCAAGTTGAGTTAGTGCTTTACTTGCGGCAAGCTGAGCGTCTTAACCAATATGCGACCAATTCGCGTGTTACTTTGGTTGACGGTGATGTTAACGATACAGAAAAACTGCGCCAAGCGATGACTGGTGTTGACATGATTTATTCCAATCTGGGTGGTGTGGACCTAGGTGAACAAACTAAACAGTTGTTACTGGCTATGCAACAGACTGGCCAAACGCGGTTGGTTTTTATGAGTGCGTTGGGTGCCCATCATGAAGTGACTGGTAAATTTGGTGACTGGAATGAACAAGCGATTCATTACTTTTTACCCGGTTTTCGGTCAGCGGCAGAACAATTGGTTGCAGCGGGCGTGACTTACACGGAAGTCCGGCCGGCCTGGTTAACCGATCAGCCAGAAATTTCTTATGAAACAACGACTTTAGCGGATGGCTTTAAAGGAACGGAAGTATCACGTGCTAGTGTCGCTGACTTCATTGTTAAAGTAATTGAAGACCCAAGCACTTATCAAAAGGAAAGCATTGGCTTGAACAAGCCCAATACAGATGGTGATCAGCCAAGCTGGTTTTAAGTGGGTTAATAGGAAGAACGTGCGGCAAAAGGCGGATGACATCCGTCCCTTTTGTCGCACGTTTCGGTTACAACGATTCGGAGTCGCAAAAATGTTAGTTCCGAATTTTTACGTAACTGAAAGATGTAAGGATTTTTAAGGAATGAGCGGCTAAAACCAATTGAGAGAATTTTTGTGGTATAACTAAGCCTAATTGGATTTGGATATTACGGTTAGCTAGTATTTCAGATGAAGGAGTTTGCGCTGTGAAATTTGTAAAACGTTTGTTATGGTCAATTGTCCTAATTGTAGCGGTTATTTGGGGCTTTCAAAATCGAACAACGTTAGTTCCGAAAGTATGGGCCGCAGCTAGTTATACGCAAGCTAAATTGTCGGCGGCATTGAGTGGTCACTTAGGTAGTAAATTGATGGGCGCGGATGTGTCTGATTCCAGCACGACCAACAGTAGTCAAACGACTAAAACGAGTCAGCGGCAAACGGCACAGGCAACTCGTAAAAGTAGTAGTACCACTGCAACTAATGCCACGCCCGTGGAAAGTATTGTACAAGGGGTGACGTTGTCCAAAACGTACTATTATTTTTTTGACTCGGATGTGCCAACGGCCGGACAGCGGGTTTTTAAAGATGCGATTGCGATTTATAATCAGACTGGGTTGGTGCATTTAGTTGCTGGGACGGCGCCTAAAAATAGTAATTCAATTGAATTTTCGTTATATCATAAAAAGATGCCCCAAGGTGAAACGAGTATTGAGTTAGGCGAAGGCGGTCCTAAAATTTATCAGTTGATGAACTGGCAAGGGACGACCAGTCATAATCAGGCCAAGGCTAGTTTGAATGGTGACTATTCAATGGCATTTAGCGACGCGGTGGCGGTCCATGAACTCGGGCATGCGCTTGGCTTGGATCACAGTACGGATGTTAATTCGGTAATGTATCCAGTCAGCCAAGGACACTCGCAGTTAACCGCTAGCGATATTGCAGGGTTAAAGTCGATTTATCAATAGTTGCACTTCTTGAACAGACGACGTTATCGATCGTCTGTTTTTGGTAACACGAACAAAATATGAACACTTGCCAAAAATTGAACTATAATGAACTTGTTCCAAATAAAAGAAAGGAAGTTGTTTTTTATGGCTGCAGCAGTTGAAAAGACTAGTATTTTAGACGAATCAATGAGCGACGTGTTTGATTGGAGTGACTCCAAGTTACCTGTACGTGATGCTATTTGGAATCATTTCATGGATGATGACAATCATGATACGACTAAGACGTCTGACGAAGTAGCACCTTACATGAGTATGGACGAAGGCAAGTTAAAGGATGCCGTCGAAAAACTCTTGAAGGCTTAATAAAACAACTTAATTCTTAAAATTAAATTATTCACACGCTACCAGTTGTGCAGCGTGTTTTTTTTGCGCTTTTTTCAATAACTAAAGGTTGCAAGTTGAAAATTTCCGGCCTGCGCCACCACATCAATAATCAGGAGGTGAAAAATAGCCGCATACTGCCGCTTCCGGTTGCTGCCGATAGCATGCGGACGAGGGACCGGTTCAAGCCTCAGAAACGTCTTGAACCTCGCCCAGAAGCTTTGCTAAAAACCGCAAATCTCCCAGATCGTCCGTGGTGTAAGGCCGGCAAGAAACGCCGGTCAAACACCACCTGCACGTCCGATACTATCAGCAACAATCTCCAACTAAGTTAGTGGTTTTGAGGGGATAAATCAGTTAATTACGTTTAGCGGAGTCAGTCGAAAGCGGTGTGCAGTGTCGGCAAGATTGGTCGGCGTTTTTAGCTGACTGATCTTGCGGGGCACTTCAAAAACGTGGTTTTCCGGCTTTGAAGTGAGGCGACAGACCGTCCTTTGGCTGGCGCCGTCCCCCACAGCACACCGCTTTCGACTGACGGAGCGCTGAGCTTGGGCAAGTCTACTTTAGATGTGACGGTTACTGGTACCACGACATTTGTGATGTTTTTGAGTCTTTCAACCTTTAGTCAATAATCAAAGATTACAAGTTGAAAATTCTCAAAGTGCTCCGGCTCGTTAATAATTAGGTCATGGGAAATAGTCGATTACTGCCGCTTCTTGTTGTTGTTGACGGTATTACATTGGCAACAGTTTTGATACCTTCAATCTTTAGTTCAATAAAGATGAAAGTTCTGAACAGAGTGGATAGAAGATGCTCGATGTTGATTACGGTATTTATTTTAGATTAAAAGAAAAAGAATTTTAAAATTCAAGTTCTATGTTTTTCAGATATTGCGGAATATCAGTATAATGACGATAAAAGGTTATCCGATTCATGTCAGTCAGTTGTAAGCTTACTTGTCTAGCATATTTTCAATGGCTGGTCGGCTGCATTGGGTGTTGAGGTGACCATAGTTTGGCGCTAAAAAAATTAGGATTAACAGGAAGGAATTAACTTAAATGTTGGAGCTCAAGCATATCAAAAAGTATTACCATGTTGGTGATTCCGTGACGAAAGCGCTGGATGACGTTTCGGTGGCGTTTAGGAAAAAGGAATTCGTAGCAATCTTGGGTCCCAGTGGATCTGGGAAGACGACCATGTTAAATGGCATCGGTGGCTTGGATGTTTATGATTCTGGTGATTTGATTATCAAGGGTAAGTCTACCCAAGATTTCAAGGCCAGCGATTGGGACGCTTATCGGAATAACTCCGTTGGGTTCATTTTCCAAAGTTACAATATTATCGGTCATCTAAGTATTTTAGATAACGTTGAAATGGGCATGACGCTGAGCGGTGTTGGTAATGCTGAGAAGAAAGCCAAGGCAGTTAAGGCGCTTGAACGAGTTGGCTTAGGACCACATATGAACAAACGGCCGAACCAGCTATCCGGTGGTCAGATGCAACGGGTCGCGATTGCGCGGGCGATTGCCAATGACCCAGAAATCCTATTGTGTGACGAACCAACCGGCGCGTTAGATACCGAAACCAGTGTCCAGATTATGGATCTGATCAAGGAATTATCCGCTGAACGGTTAGTCATCATGGTGACGCATAATCCTGATTTGGCCCGCGAATATGCGAGCCGGATTATTGAGTTTGCGGATGGCAAGATTCAGCATGATTCGAATCCTTATAATGAAGAAACCAGTAATGAAAATTTTGCATTACAAAAAACCAAAATGACTTATTGGACTGCTTTGAAGTTGTCCTTTACGAATATTAAGACGAAAAAAGGGCGGACGGCACTAACAGCGTTTGCCTCAAGTATTGGGATTATCGGGATCGCCGTCGTCTTATCATTGTCGACTGGCTTTCAAACCCAAGTGAACAAAACACAAACGAATACGTTGGCTCAAATGCCAATTACGATCTCACAGACTGCGCAACAGCAGCAGAAGCAATCGGATAAGATTAAGACGGCTAAAGCTTCCAACCAAACAGTGACGGCGCGAGTTAGTCAAGCGGACAAAGCAACGCATACGAATAATTTAACAATCGACTATCTTACCTATATTAAAAACATGTCACCTAGTTTAAGCAATAACGTGACGTATACTTACAGTACTGGCATGAACCTGTTACGGCAGGTCGATGGCAAAACGAAGTCGGTTACGTTCTCAAATAAGAACAGTAAGAGTTCTACCGCAACGTCCATGTCAGCGGCGATGAGCAGTATGTCCGGTGTGGCAACGTCTGTTTACCCAACTAGTGATAATGCTAACTTTTTGAAGAAACATTATCAGGTCGTATCTGGACAGTATCCAACCTCAGCGAATGAGGTTGTCTTGATTGCGAACCGCGATAATACGGTTAACATCAATGCGTTGAAAAACTTAGGTTATTCGGCTAAGAGTGGCGATCAATTCAAGTTCAGTCAAATCGTTGGGACCACTTTAAAAGTTGTGACGAATAATGACTACTATCAAAAATTACCAACTGGCAACTACTTGCCAAATAAAATCACTGATTCGTTGTATAACAAGGCTAATAACCAAACTATCAAAGTAGTCGGGGTATTACGGGCTAAGACGAAAGATTCTGACAATGTCTTGGCTTCTGGTATCGCGTACAGTGATAAATTAACGCAAAATATCATCAAGGCTAATAAAAATTCTGATATTGTAAAGGCGCAAAAAGACAGTGATACGAATGTGATGACTGGGACGAGAGTTGATTCCGATATGCGGGACACTTTGATTAGCACGTTGGGTGGTTCAAGCACGCCAGCTAGCATTTTGATTTATCCGAATAGTTTCAAGAATAAGGATAAAGTCTTGAGTTATTTGGACAAATACAACCAGGGTAAGTCCAAGGACGATAAAATTATTTATACCGACTTGGCTGGCACAGTTTCTAGCCTAACTGGTGGCTTGATGGACGCGATTACCTATGTCTTGATTGCTTTTGCGGGAATTTCATTAGTGACAAGTATGATCATGATTGCGATTATCACCTACACTTCTGTCTTGGAACGGACCAAAGAAATCGGAATTTTAAAGGCCTTAGGGGCTCGGAAGAAAGATATTACCCGGGTCTTTGACGCTGAAACCACGATTTTAGGGGTTGCTTCAGGGGTGCTTGGTGTTGTGATTGCTTGGTTATTGACGTTTCCAATCAATGCCGTTTTAAGCAATGTGACTGGGCTGAATAATGTGGCGCATTTGAATCCAATGCATGGTGTTATTCTAATCATCATTAGTACCGTTTTAACGGTGCTTGGTGGTCATATTCCAGCACGGATGGCTGCGAAAAAGGATGCTGCGACAGCGTTACGGTCAGAATAATAATTTAATAGCATAAAATAAGCGTGTCAGCGGATTTGTTTCTGCCGACACGCTTTTTGAGTTGTTGAACAATTGTATCTAAGCTCGCCGTGTTTTCAAGGTTAGTAACAAGTTGTTAGCCAATTCTTCTGGTGGAACTGGATCTGTCTGTGCAAGCCAGTCGTTGATGACGCTCCAATAGCCCCCCAACATAAAAGTCATTAGTAGTTTAACTTGCTCAGCATTGCCTGCGCGATGCCAAGGGGCTTCAAAGTGTTTATATAACTTAGGCGCTTGTGCCATCACCGTTGGCAAGCGGGCCATAAAGAGGTTACGTCGGATGAGTATGCGTAGTCGGTGACGACGATCCCACATAAAGCGGAAGAAAAGCACCACAACTTCATCAAAGGTCACGGTTTCTGAGTTGAGCATTTGTAATGCCTTCGCATAGTCGGTTAGAAATTGTTGGTCCAGATAATCTAGAATTGCAGTTTTATCTTTAAAGAAGCGATAAAAGGTTCGCCGAGAAAGCTGTGCTTGGTCGGCTATGGCCTTTACTGTCAGTGATTCATAGTCTTCTTGGACTAGTAGTTCGAAAAAAGCGTCGATAACCCAGGATTGAGATTGTTTGGCGATCTTGGCGTGTCCTTCCATGTTGTTGGCCTCCTGTCACAGATTGACGGATATGTAGCACTTGTCGATAAGGGCTCGACATTTTTGTTGCCCCAAGTATACTAGGCTTTGAAAGAAATGTCACAACTGTGACAACCGAGATTTGCGCAAATCATCGACTTTCAATCTGACTGGGGGGTCATTGCGATGAACAAATTAAAGACCGTTTTACCCGTACTATTGATTAGCAACTTACTCTGTATGATGGATGTTTCAATTATGACCATTGTTTTACCAAAGATTCAAAGTGCCTTTAATGTCAGTCTGAATGATTTATCGTGGGCACTCAACATCTACACTATTTTATTTGCAACCATGATTATTCCGTTAGGTCGCTTGGCGGTTCGTTTCGGTCGTAACCGGATGGTATTAGGTGGCCTAATTGTTTTTGGACTTGGATCACTACTAACTGGTAACGCACCCGATTTACCTTGGATGCTAGTTGGACGGGCGATTCAGAGTATCGGTGCTGCTAGCATTATTCCGACGAGCATGGTAATTGGTTTGGAGCTGAGCACACAGGAAAATCGAAACAAAGTGGTTGCATTGTTAGCTGGTGTTCAAGGTCTTGCAGTTGCGCTTGGCCCTAGTATTGGTGGCTTTGTTGCACAGTATTTTGGCTGGCGATGGGTCTTCTTGATGAATGTCCCGTTGGTTATTTTGGATTTAATCATTTTTGTGGCGGTATTACCGTTGAAACACGAAGTTACTCAGACTATTAAAATTGACTGGCTCGGAGCTATCCTGATTATGGCAACCTTGTTCTGCTTGTCTCTGGCATTAATTAAGGGTTACACCTGGGGCTGGAGATCACTGACGATTTTAAGCTTGGCCGGTGGTTCACTATTAGCATTTGTGGGATTTATTAGTCATGAACGGCATACGGCTGAACCAATGATTGACTTGTCCTTATTTAAGAGTCGTAATTTTGATGGTTCAGGGTTAGCATTGGTTTTGTGCAATTTCTTCTTGGGTGCATTTGCTGCATTGATGCCCACGTTATTGACTAAGGTGCATGGCGAAGATGAGCTTAGTGCTGCTCTGAAAATTACGCCATATTCAGTTGCTGTCATGTTGTCGGTAATTTTAACTTCGCTATTGGTCAAACGGTTAAATAACAAGTTTTTAGTAGGTGCTGGTTTTGCAATGATTGCCGGAAGTTATTGGTTAATTACACAGTTGCCAGTGACCAATCAGTATACCAAACTCTATGTTGGTGAGATTTGCTTGGGTATCGGTTACGGGTTAGTTGCTGCCACGGTGAATATTTTGGTAGTTGCTGATTTTCATGGGATTAAATTAACTGATTCTCAAAGTGTTGCCAATGTCTTGCGACAAGTTGGGATGATCTTGTCAATTGCGGTCTTTATGTCATTATTGAGCAATAATGTGCAAACCGCTAAAGAACAGACGTTAACGGCTAGTCGACAAATTGTTAGTCGCTTAGATGTCGCCCAAGCCGTTAAGACACAAGCAAATCAAAAGTTGACGCATAAATTCGATCAGTCGAGCAATAGTAACAGCCAAGTTAATCGCCATGTCGTGTTTAAGGGGGTTACGATTTCGAATAACAAGCGCGAACAACTTATTCAGAAATCGACTCAAGTGGAATTGGGCAAAGTGGCGATGCTGCATCACATTCCCGTGACCATGATTCCAACTAAACAACGTCAACAGGTTCAAGCTACGGTCGCAATTGCCGTTAATCAGACGATTGATAAAAAAGTGCGGACGACCAATCAACAATTAAGATTAGGCGTTCAGCGTATTCAACACCACTTAACACGCAATTTAAATGACGCCTTTCTAAAGACACTACAGGTTATTATTCCATTGGCTTTGCTGTCGATACTAGTGGTTGCAACGTTTAAGTTTCGTGAGTAGCGTGGTCAAAAAACAGCCGTGAGGGCTGTTTTTTTAGAAGGATACAACGAACTGCATTAAATTATATATTGACACAAAAGAGCTATATTGTATGAACTATCATTAATATGAATTATATTTCAGATTAATTAGGCTAGTTAAACCGTTCTGATCAAAAAATGTCACTGAATATAAACTGTACCGATTCGGATAATAACGAATTTTAGTCTGAAATTGGTAGTGGAAAAGAGCAATTTTTAACTAATGGTGGCTTAATTAAATGATTGTAAATCATACTGATGTCAGCAGTTTAATGCTGCTTTAATAACTAAAGTGCTATTAATAAATCGAATCAAATTGTATGCAACTTGTAAAATAGACCATTAACTAAATTTTTTGCAAATAAATTTTTAAGTCCAAATGGTTGACGCACTTGACTTTGTCTATAGGATGATATTTATATTGGTTTAAAGTTGTTGAAAATAAAAGTTAATGTGGTAAATTATAAATATGGTTAATACACAAAGGGGATGTACATTTATGAAGAAAATTATCGGAAGTTTATTGATGTCAAGTGCTTTATTGGGAGCAACAGTTGCACCTTTAGTTGCCAATGCGGATGCAACGCCTAACACTAAAGGGACAACTAATGTTACGACGACGTTCACCAAAAGTACGCAAACCGTTACGCCAGTTGATCCTGACGATCCAGATACACCAACTGATCCAGGTGACGGCAATAACGGTGCCGCTGCTGGTGGCGACTTGTCATTGATTTACGTACCAGCTTCATTTGACTTTGGCTCAAGTGAAATTGATGTTTTGAATGACAAGTCACTTAGCTTGGACACCACTAGTGCAGCAACGACTTTATGGAAGAACAATGCTGTTGTTGAAGTCTCTGATGTCCGTGGGACCAATGCTGGCTGGTCAGTTTTAGTTAAAGGGAACACATTGACTAGTGATAGTGGCGCGACAATTAAGGGCGCTTCCTTGGTCTTACCAAAAGGAACTGTTTCTAATAGTGGGAACGACGCCCAGAACAGTAACGCCAATGGTGCCTATGCAACCGGTGAAACTGTTGATTTAGCAACAACTGACGATTCAGTTGCCGGTGTGCAGGTTTTAGGTGCCAAAGATGGCAATGGTGCTGGTGTGACGGTTTCTAAATTAGACCCTGCAGGAATCACAATGAATATCCCTGCAAACACGGCCAAGGCTGAAACTTATAAGACAACATTAAATTGGACGTTGGGCGATACACCTCAAAATTAATTAGAATGATCAATTAAAGGTGGACATTGTGAGAACGATGCACACCTTTTTATACATAACGGCTGTTAGGTGATTAAGGGGGATTTAAAAAAATGCGGAAGATTAAAAAATTATGGCTTGGCCTAGGAATACTTGGCATGTTGGTGCTTGGTTTGAGTTGGGGCCAGTTGGCACAGGCTGCCAATACGACTAAGTCAAATCAGGCCAATCAGATTGGTTTTAGTGTGTCCGCTAAGATTCCCGATAACCAGATTAATCAGCAAAATTCATTTTTTGATTTAAAAATGAACAAAGGGCAAAGTGAGACCTTGCAAACCCGAATTTATAACGTCACTAATCAAGATATTAAAATTCAAACGGCGATTCACACTGCCTATACCAATGGTAATGGTGCGATTGAATATGTGACACCTGCTAAAAGTTTTGACGAGTCGTTGACTTATAAAATGACTGATTTGACGAAGTTACAGGGCGCGAAAACCGTGACGGTGCCAGCAAATAGTTCAAAAGTTGTTTCGGCCCAAGTTAAAATGCCAGATCAAGATTTTAATGGTGTGATTCTTGGTGGTTGGTATTTCAAACGCGTTGATCAAAAAGTGACGAGTAGTGTCAAAGGGTCGATGAATGTTAAAAATCAATACTCTTATGTCATTGGCTTGAAATACACGATGGGAACGGTGCCAGCACCATCATTGAAGTTGAGTAAAGTCACTGTTGGGATGACTAATTATCACCGTGGGATTTTCCCTTATATCCGCAATACATCTGCCGTGATTGTGCCGAATTTGAAAATGGCGACCACAATTACGAATAAGAATAGTGGCAAAGTTGTTAAGACTGCAAAGAAGTCAGATGTTCAGTTAGCACCCAACTCAGTTTACCGTTATCCAATGTTAACGGGTAAGACCAAGTTACAGGCTGGCAATTATCACCTCAAAATGGTGGTCAAGAATAGTGATCATAAATGGGTCTTCGAAAAGGACTTTACGATTACAGCCAAAGCAGCGAAGACCTATAATGACAAATCTGTTGATAATTCAGGGATTAATGTGATCTGGTTTGTGGTCTTTGGTGCTCTAGGCATGCTAATTATCGTCTTACTGGGTTTATGGTTGTTCTTCTTTATTAAAAAGCGACGTCAAAATGGCTAGGTAAGGGCTAACGGGGGGCGAACTTGATGAAAAAATTAATTCTAAAAATGAGTTTAGGGCTAGTCTTATTCGGCGGTTTAACGCTACCCGTGCAGGCGGCTACTAGTCAGGGCCAAACTACCGGCCAAGTGAGCTTCTATGAAGGCGCAACGACGCGGCTGGAACGCCAAAGCTTGGTCATTGACCAACAAATTCCTAACGGGGAGACGGCAATTGGCGACCATTTGACAACTGGTCATAATCAGACGACTGGCCAAGCTAATCAGCAGTTAGCGGCGACTGTTTCAAAAGCGAACCGTCAAATTCCAGGATGGTTAAAAACAACTGAAGCTCGCACAACTTATTGGCTAGTGCTAGGCGCAATGCTCCTGTTAGTTGCCGGTTTGTTGAAGCTGATTCAACAAACTAGAGCTGGGGAGGTGGCTAGTCATGTCAAACGCTAAGAAAATTGGAAAGATTCTTAGTATTCTCATTGTAAGTACACTGCTTGTTGTGTTAATACGACCGTTAACGAGTCGGGCTGATGACACGATGACGCCGGTGAAATTTACGGCAGGGACCGTTACTGGGGATTCGATGTACGGCGAAAGCTATGCAACACTAGATGGGGCACCAAAGATTACGTCAATTACGGCTAACAATGTTGAAAACGGTAATGTGACGAATAGGACAACAATGCTGTCCGTGACTTGGTCGGGAACACTAACTACTAAGGCCAAAAACAACTATAAAGTTAAAGATTTGTATACTTCAGTTTTTAACTCGTCTAATACTTTGGCTAGCAATAAAGTTGGTACTAATCTGATTCCTGGTACTCAGGTGTCATCATTTACATTTAACTCATCAAATGCTGTTCAAACGGCCTATATTGATTGGTCAATGTGGAATGGAAGTAGTCCGCTAAAGGTTGGGCTAAAATATATACCTTATTTAGGTGGCTATTCTGCTGAGAATGAATCGGCTCGTAGTTTTGCAACGATCTCTGCGATTCAGCGCCATGCATTAAATCCCACTATTACCAATAAGTTAGCCCAGGGGACTAGTGTGATAGAAGGTAAAGGAACGGTTGCAGGTAATAAAATTACGGTCGATGCTGATCCGTCTGTCTCAACTACTGTTAACGATGACTTAAGTTATTCATTACCATTGAGTGGCACCTTAGCGGGTAAGACGAGTGTGACAGTCACTGAAACTAACGATATCGGTGACCTAGGGACGGCGAAGGCTGATGTGGCACAAAAGTCACTTAACATTGCCAGTGATAAAACTACTGCTGACACTTATCCGGATGATTTAGCAACTTTCACTAATGACAGTGACGTGGTAGCTTGGTTGGTGAAGTCTGCTGGAATTACTTCAAGTTATTCTGACAATAGCAGTACCACTGGCGTAACCTATGCGTCAGATACCACCAATTTATCAGCAGCTTTAAAAGCTTTAGCGGATAACAAAACTTTATCAATCCCAGTTTACGCTAAAGACAGTAGTGGCATGAAGTCGACACCAATCACGATTACGGTCACCAATCATGCGGGTATCTTACAGTTTGGCACGATTTCTAGTGATATTGGTTTTGGTAACCTAGAGATTCCAACGACCGAAACGATTTTTCAACCGACGGCAGCATGGCACGTCAATGTCAGCGATACCCGAGCAGCCGGCTCAAATTGGTCAGTTTATGCGACGGCAACGCCATTGACTTCGACGACCGTGGGCTCACGAACTTTGGCCGGAAATTTAATTTACAAAGATGGGAATAACAAGACCGTGTTGACAAATGCGTCGACGCTAATTGCCTCAGGTACCAAGGTTGCTGGCAAGAGCGAGACGTCAATTACGAGCGATTGGTCAGCAACTAAGGGAATTATGCTAGATGTGAAACCAAGCGTTTATGCGGATAGCTACCAAGGCTCTGTGGACTGGAGTTTACAAAATACGCCAGCCAACTAAACGACTAAAAAAGACGACTTTAAAGGTCGTCTTTTTTCATCTAACTGGCTAACGGTGTTTTAGATTGTAGCGAACTTACTTGCGCTGCAGTCAGTTGAACGGTTTTTGAAAAGTGGAAATCTTCCGATTGTTCCGTTTGGTCGCTGGCTTGATAAACGGTCACGACATTACGGGCTAAATCGAGTCGGTAGACATAGCGTTGGTGGTTGAGTTCAACACAGAGACTGGTTGGACTGAAGGTTTGCCAATGTAATGGCTGGCTTGGCAATAGCTGAAGCTTTTGCAAATCAGACAACATTTCATTTGGGGTCATGAAGACCACTCCTTCCAAGTCCATTGTAGACGTGTCTGGGCACGACGTTAAATAATCTGATTATCAGTTTTAATCGGAGCTAATTCCGATTGAAAAATTAACAGTGTCTAGGGCAAGCAAAATGACTGACAATTGCTTATAATTAGGATTAAAATTACGAATTTAATGGGGTGTACTGATGAAAAAGACGCGGATTATGTTATACGTGGAAGATGTGGATCAAGCGGTCAAATTTTGGCAGGATTATTTTGACGCTAAAATTGAAACGATCTCAAGTTTGCCAGATAATTTTAAAACCATTGTTTTGACAATCGGTCCAGGTATGGAATTAGCTTTTTTTGCCAAAGCCTTCATTGCGAAATATTCACCAGAAGTTATGGGCAATACGCCATCATTGATGTTTTTTAGTGACAATTTTGATGCCCTACATGCTACACTGCCGAATGTGGGAGAAATCGTTGATAATAACGGGACGTTAACGTTTAACTTCACAGATCCTGATGGTAATTATTTTGTCATCGCCCAAGATAAATAAGCCGGCTATTTGAAGAGAGACCCAATTAAAAGGGTGGCTCTTTTTTTGTGGGTGTGACAAACCCTTTCATATTAGGAATTAGAGCAGCCTTTTCAATATTAGTTAGTAATTTAGTTAGTTTTTGTTGTATTAATCTAACTATCGTGCTAACATAATGACCATTAAAGTTACAGGAGGAAAAACATGTCAGATCAAAGTCTTGGATTATTTAATAGTTTTGGACGCTTAATGCAGAACAGAGCTTTTTTAATGGCGGTGGCGCATCAGCATGATTTAGTTGGAATGGACGGGCATCACGGTAACGGTCGGGGACAATTTCGCTTATTACAATTGTTAGCAGATTCACCAGCCGGATTGACGAACGCCGAAATCGCTGAGATTTTGGATATTCGTCCGAGTTCAGTTAGTGCGACGATTAATCGCTTAGAAGAAGTGGGATTAGTTGAGCGTGTCCCGAGTCAGACTGATAAACGGGTCGTCATCGTTCGTTTGAGCGAAAAAGGTCAGCAAATGGCTGAACATCGTGATCAAGGTGTGGCTGAGATGGCGGATAAGCTGTTTGGGTCGTTAACGGCGGATGAACAGGTCGATTTGCAACGGTTACTGGATAAATTAGCTAAAAGCACACCAGAATTAGATGTTCACGACTTCATGGGACATCATCGTGATCATGATTGGCCACAGCGACCGGGTTGGGGCCGTCGCTGGTTCTAAATTCAATAAGAGAAGAAGGCATTTGAGAGATGGAACGAAGAATGGCAGCACCTCGGACCGAACAGCGGGCCACGGGAAAGTTTGATTTAAAAGGTTTCTTACATTTAATTCGCCAGACGAAGCCACGTTATTGGCAACTCTGGTTAGGATTAGCTTTAGGTTTAGTCGCTACCGGCGCGCAATTAATGGTGCCAAAGTTTGCGCAAACATTGATCAATGGCTTTAGTCATGGGATTAACCAGACTTTATTGGGCGGTGTGATTGGGTTATTTCTATTGAGCGCGGTAATTAGTGCCGCTTCTGGAACGTTGTTAGGTATTTTTGGTGAAAATGTTGTCGCTAATTTGCGGTCAACACTATGGCACAAGCTCGTGCGGTTGCGCGTCGCCTACTTTGATGATGTGAAGACTGGTGAAATGACATCGCGATTAGTCAATGATTCGACGCAAGTCAAAGAATTACTGGCAAACTCATTTCCACAGATGGTGACGTCATTAATGCAACTCGTTGGTGCCATCGTGATCATGGCGCTGATGGATTGGAAAATGACCTTAGTGATGGTTATTGCAATTCCCGTTGTGTTATTGATCATGTTTCCAATTATGAAAGCTACTGGGAAGATTGGTCGGCAACGCCAAGACGCCTTGGCCGATTTTAATGGGACTGCTGATGAGACGCTGAGTGAAGTTCGCTTGGTCAAATCATCAAATGCGGAAGACTTTGAAACTGAAACAGGTGCTACCAAAATTAAACGCCTCTATCAGATTGGGCTTAAAGAAGCTATCTATGATTCCGTTGCGGGACCAGTGATGACTGCGAGCATGATGGCCTTATTTGTTGGGGTGTTAGTCTACGCCGCCGCTCGGGTTGCCAGTGGCACGATGACGATGGGGACATTAGTGTCATTTTTAATGTATCTCTTCCAAATTATTGGACCGGCCGGCACCTTAGGTCAATTCTTTACCACTTTAGCTAAAGCGAATGGGTCGACAGAACGATTACGTGATTTGCTGAATGAACCTGAAGAAGCATTAACTGCAGGCGTAAATCAATCAGTTGCTGATCAGACTTTAGCGATGCAACATGTGGACTTTGCTTACGCCGATGATGATCAACCAGTTTTACGTGATGTCAATTTTGAAGCGAAGCCGAATACGGTCGTCGCTTTTGCCGGACCATCTGGCGGTGGGAAATCCACGATCTTTGGGTTACTGGAACGTTACTATCAACCAACGGGTGGTCAGGTGACGATTGGTGATCAAAATGTCGATGACTTGAATTTGACAGATTGGCGCTCACAAATTGGGTACGTGAGTCAGGACTCGGCGATTATGGCCGGGACGATTCGGGACAATTTAACTTACGGATTAAAAACTACTTTTAGTGATGATGAATTGTGGCACGTTTTAAAATTAGCGTCTGCGGATCAATTCGTTCATGAGATGGCGGCTGGATTGGATACCCAGGTTGGTGAGCGTGGGGTAAAAGTCAGTGGTGGTCAACGACAACGTTTGGCAATTGCGCGGGCGTTCTTACGTGATCCCAAGATTTTAATGTTAGATGAAGCGACCGCAAGCTTGGATTCTGAATCCGAGGCGATGGTCCAACAGGCACTGGGTGAATTGATGAAGGGCCGGACAACGTTAGTTATTGCGCATCGCCTGAGTACGATCGTGGATGCGGATAATATTTACTTTATCGAAAATGGACATGTCAGTGGGCACGGCACACATCAAGAGTTGATGGCGAATACGCCGCTTTATCGGGACTACGTTAGGATTCAATTTAAAGACTAAAGGTTGCCGGCTTGTTCCACCACATCAATAATCAGGCGGTGAAAGCTAGTCGAATACTGCCGCTTCCGGTTGTTGCTGATAACATGCGGACGAGGGAACGGTTCAAGCCTTAGGAACGTCTTGACCCTCGCCTGGAAGTTTTGCAAAAACCACAAATCTCCCAGACCGTCCGTGGTGTAAGACCGGCAAAAGACGCCGGTCAAACGCCACCTGCACGTCCGATGCTATCAGTAACAACCTCCAGCTAATCAGTGGTTTTGAGAGGATAAATCAGTTATTTATGCTTAGCAGAGTCAGTCAAAAGCGGTGTGCGGTGTCGGTAAGATTAGTCGGCGTTCCTGGCTGACTAATCTTACGGGGCAATTCAAAGACGCGTTTTGGCGGCTTTGAATTGAAATGCCAGACCGTACTGTAGCTGGCGGCGTCCCCACAGCACGCCGATTTTGACTGACGGAGCGCTGAGTTTGGACAAGTCTACTTTAGACGTAACCATTACTGGTACTAGGATAGTTGTGGTGGTCTAAGACTTTCAACTTTGAGTTAAAGACTAAGAGCTTAAATTAATCGAAAAGGCGACCAACTTGGCCGCTTTTTTCGTATAATGGGACCAAGAAAGCGGGGTGGCTTGATGGCAACCATTTTTGATATTGCGCACTTAGCCCAAACGTCTAAATCAACGGTTTCACGCGTGGTCAGCGGTAATGGCTATGTGAGTGCGGAAACCCGTAAGCGGATATTGGCCGCGATGACGGAACTCCACTATGTTCCGAGTCAAATTGCGCGTCAGATGCGGTCGCAACGGACACAGACGATTGGTTTTTTGATGAGTGGCTATACACCTGTAGCGGGGGATTATGTGAATTATTTTTCCAAGATTGCGCAAACTTACCAGTATCGCGTTAATATTTATCAGACGCCCACAGCAGCTGATGAACTCAATGCATTGAATCAGTTAATGACCCATGAATGGGATGCAGCTTTTATCTTAACGCGTCGAAATTCATGGGAAAAGCTTGTCCCATATGCGCAGTTTGGCCCATTAGCAACCTGGCAACGGCTGGATTCGGACCAAATCTACTCGTCGTATGTGGATCATTATCCACTATATCAAAAAATTTTAGCGTACTTGGCAGCACAAGGTATCACAGAAATTGGACACGTCTTCAATTCGGCAACGGCGGTAAATACGCAGGCCCGTTTGCGGGCGATTAAAGTTTTTCAACTGAATCATCCGACTATTGACCAGCGCTGGCAACTCTTTTATCCAACCCAGGAACATGCTGGGGCGGATGCTGCGGAGAAATGGTTGGCATTGCCACACCCCCCAAGAGCGGTTGTCGTTTATGCCGATTATGTGGCGGCTGAATTTATGGCGACATTACGTGCACATGGCAAATCGGTGCCAGCGGATTGTCGCGTATTTGGGTTTGATAACAGTGAGTTTGGCCGCTTGATGGATTTGACAACGGTGGATGCTCAGTTAAAGGTTCAGGCGGAAAATGCTTTTCGTTACCTTTATAATCAAAGTCATCAGGCTAATTTAGCTTTTGAAAAATTACACCCCCGCCTTGTCTTTCGTTCGACTTGTTAAAAATGGCTGGTTCTTGCTTGACATGGGAACATTCCCACAGACTATCCTACAGTTAGTAAAAAATACTCAACTAATGGAGGTCAGTAATATGTCACGGAATGCTTTGAAGTTAGTCACAATTGGTGGTGGTTCCAGCTATACGCCAGAATTAATTGAAGGTTACATTAAGCGGCAAGCGCAATTGCCAATTAAGGAAATTTGGCTAGTCGATGTGGAAGCTGGATTAGAAAAGTTAAACATTGTTGGGGCGATGGCTAAACGAATGGTCAAAACGGCCGGCTTAGATTGGGAAGTGCATTTAACCTTAGATCGGCGCACCGCACTGAAAGACGCTGACTTTGTTTCAACGCAATTCCGGGTCGGATTGTTGCCAGCTCGAATTAAAGATGAACGGATTCCTAATTACTATGGGATGATTGGACAGGAAACCAATGGTGCGGGTGGCATTTTTAAGGCCTTTCGAACCGTGCCGGTCATTTTGGACATCGTTAAAGATATGCAAGAACTGTGTCCGGATGCTTGGCTGATTAACTTTACGAATCCGAGTGGCATGATTACGGAAGCCATTAAAACATATGGTCACTGGGACAAGGTCATCGGGCTTTGCAATGTACCTGTGATGGCAATGTCGAGTGAACCAGAATTAATTCACAAAACATTAGATGAATTAACGTATAAATTTGCCGGCCTTGATCATTTTCATTGGCACCGCGTCTGGGATAACACTGGCCAAGAAGTGACAATGCAAATTGTTGATAAACTTTTTGGTGATGAAGATGCAGGGTTGCCGACTAATATTTTCGATGTGCCATTTTTTAAAGATCAACTCGAAAATATGCGGATGATTCCATGTGGCTACCATCGCTATTATTACCGGCAAGAAGAGATGTTGGCACATGGCCTGGCCGAATATCGGGATAACGCGACCCGTGCACAGCAGGTGACGAAGATTGAAACTGAATTATTCGAGCTGTATAAAGATCCTAATTTGGATTATAAGCCGAAACAGTTGGCTGAACGCGGTGGGGCCCATTACTCGGATGCGGCGTGCGAAGCGATGGCATCGATTTATCAAGATAAGAAGACTCATATGGTTGTTTCTACCTTAAATCAGGGTGCGGTTCCTGATTTGCCAAGTGATCACGTCTTTGAAGTCTCTGCCCAAATTGGTGCCGCGGGGGCAGTGCCGATGGCATTTGGTCATTTCCAACCAGCTGAACGGGGCTGGTTACAGTTAATGAAAAATATGGAATTGGTGATTGTTGAAGCTGCGGCGACTGGCAATTACGGGTTGGCCTTACAAGCGTTCACCATGAATCCGTTAATTCCAGCCGGTGCCACTGCTAAGCGAGTCCTAGATGAAATGCTGGTTGCGCATCGAAATTATTTACCACAATTTACGGACAAAATTACTGAGCTACTGGCTGCTGGCGTGACGGTTCAAGATAAGGTTGCTGCTGAATTGACTGAACTGGTCCCGGTATAGCGTTAGTGACAAACCGATTAGTCGCATTTTGAGCCTGACAATTATAAAATTAACTTACAATTCTTAATTGTGAGGCGGCAATAAAATGGTCATGCGAGATTTAACGATTGGCACCAAGGTTGGTTTAGAGCTGCTGACTAATAAATGGCACGCTTTGACGCTCTGTAATTTAACAGCCACACCGGTGGATTTTATGGTCCTTCGTAATCGGGTCCGTGGCATTTCAACCCTCAAGTTACTCACGGTGTTAGCGAAGTTGGAACAGCTGGGTTTAGTCGTTTCGACGCCAGACTATGCCTATGGACTGACGAGCGAAGGGGT
Organism: Lactiplantibacillus daoliensis; assembly: GCF_005405005.1. Lineage (GTDB taxonomy): Bacteria > Bacillota > Bacilli > Lactobacillales > Lactobacillaceae > Lactiplantibacillus > Lactiplantibacillus daoliensis. The sequence continues at coordinate 173,686 of NZ_BJDH01000006.1, forward strand.
TATTTTAAAGCGAGATTTAGCTCATTTAGAAGCCTGGGGCAACCGGGTGATTACCGAAATGGCTTAAGCCAAAAAAGACTCAGCTTGATTTCACATTCAATCAAGCTGAGTCTTTTGTCATTTATTTAGCATATTTGGTCAAGACTGGTCCGACTGTTGCAACGTATTCACGGTCGCCTAAGTTGTTAGGATGTAGGTTGTCGTCTGCAAACCAATTATCGTTATCTTGACTGACGTAGAGCCAATCAACGAGGTGCACATTGGGATATTTCTTTGCGGCCGTGGCAATTAGGCGGTTGTTGCTATCTTGCCAAGCCTTATTGGGGACTCGCGTATTGACCCAGAAGATCTCGTGGTCAGCCCCGATTTGGTCAATGATCCCATCAATAGTTGCGGCATCAGTTGGGCCATTGGTGCCTAAATTGATTAAGACATTTTTGGCCATGGCATGATCCGCCTGCAACTGGGTAATGATGGCGGGCGCCGCCGAGACTTGGCGACCAATCTTGGCATTCACGTTAAAACTGCCAATGACTTCTTTTAAATTACTGGTCGTCCGAACCATGATGGAATCGCCAATACCAGTGACTTTTAGTTGTTTTAGTGTGTTGATTTGGGTGGTAGATAGTTGATATTTCTCACCAAGTTTAGAATTGGCAACGGTCCGGCGATCGTCCTTAGTCTGCGTGTGACCAGTCATAAAGTTTCCAATGGTGATGACGCGTTGTTTGATGGCTGGTGTTGGGATGATTAAGGCGCCACCGATAAAGATTACTGCGAAAATACCGACTAACCAATAAATTAATTTTTGATGTTTCATTTATTTTCTCCTTATTAGACGTTCTTAGATTAGCTTAGTCATGGAGAACTGTCAATTCCGCTTGATGACGTATTTGATAGCGGTTACTTTATGCTTGCTATCTAAAGGTTGCCGGTATGCGCCACTACGTCAATAATTAGGCGGTGAAGATTGGCCGATTACTGCTGCTTTCGGTTGCTGCCGATAGCATGCGGACGAGGAATCGGTTCAAGCCTCAGAAACGTCTTGAACCTCGCCCGGAAGCTTTGCAAAAAACCGCAAATCTCCCAGATCGTCCGTGGTGTAAGGCCGGCAAGAAACGCCGGTCAAACACCACCTGCACGTCCGATACTATCAGCAACAACCTCCAGCTAAGTTAGTGGTTTTGAGGGGATAAATCAGTTAATTACGTTTAGCAGAGTCAGTCGAAAGCGGTGTGCAGTGTCGGCAAGATTGGTCGGCGTTTTTAGCTGACTGATCTTGCGGGGCACTTCAAAGACGTGGTTTTCCGGCTTTGAAGTGAGGCGACAGACCGTCCTTTGGCTGGCGCCGTCCCCCACAGCACACCGCTTTCGACTGACGGAGCGCTGAGTTTGGGCAAGGCTACTTTAGATGTGACGGTTACTGGGACTGTGATATTTGTGATGTTTTTGAGTCTACCCCTTGGAAAGCAAGCAGTGTCTTGTTAGACTGAATTCAAAGCAAGTCAGAGGGGTGGTCACGTGCAAAAAAAGACAGTCGGGTTGATCCTAGCAAGTGTGGGACCATTTTTATGGGGGAGTTCAGGGACAGTTGCCCAACATCTATTCAATACCACGGCAATTTCACCGATGTGGTTAGTTTCGATTCGGATGCTTGTTTCTGGGGTATTGTTAATTTTATACGGTCTGAGTCGGCGCACACCTGTGTTTGAAGTCTTTCATCATCCACGCGCCGCAGTTAAATTGGTGGCGTTCAGTCTGTTGGGGATGGCATCGGTACAGTTGACTTATTTTATGGCTATTAGCACCGGTAACGCAGCCACGGCAGCGATTCTACAATTCTTGTCACCAGTTATCATTATTATTTTTTTAGCATTGGTGAATTGGGCGTGGCCAAGTAAAATTGATGTTATTTCGGTGATTTCAGCGATTTTGGGGACGATTTTAATCGTCACTGAAGGTCACTTGAATTCGTTAGCATTACCATTAGCGGCACTGATTTGGGGCTTATTAGCCGCAGTTGGTGCGGCCGTTTACACCTTAATGCCCCAAACGTTACTGAAAACCTATGGTTCAATCGCGATCGTAGGTTGGTCGATGTTGATTGGTGGGGTGATTGTATCCGTCGCAACGCAAGCTTGGCGGCATATGCCAACATTGTCACCGGTGGCTTGGTTTGAAGTCGCCTTTGTCGTGATTTTTGGCACGATGTTGGCCTATTTATTCTTCCTACAAAGTTTGGAAGCAATTATGCCCACCACTGCCAGCGTGTTAGGGGCGATTGAACCCTTGGCGGCTACCATTTTAAGTGTACTGTTTTTAAATGTCAGTTTTAATTTTTATGGTATCTTAGGGGCCGTCATGATTGTCGGCGTGACGATGTTACAGTTCATGGCCGCCAAGCAGGCTGGTTTCAGTGATTAACTCAAATAAAATAAATGAGGAAAAACAGATGACCCAACTTTATTTTTTATGTACGGGTAACTCTTGTCGCAGTCAGATGGCGGAAGGATTTGCTAAACAATTATTACCACAGGCTTGGACGATTCAATCCGCGGGCGTCGAAAGGCACGGTCTGAATCCACGGGCAGTTGAAGTGATGGCCGAGGTGGGAATTGATATTTCACAGCAACAATCAAAATTAATTGATCCGACTTACCTCAAGCAATGTGATTTGATTGTGACGCTTTGTGGGGATGCTCGTGATCGTTGTCCGGTAACGCCACCCAGCGTGAAAAAGTTGCACTGGCCGTTACCTGATCCTGCACAAGCAAACGGGACACCGGCGGAACAGTTGGCCGTCTTTCGACAAGTGCGTGACGAAATTAAAACAAAAGTGCAATCTTTGGTTGTGCGCGATTAAAGTTGTATTAATGGTAAAAATAAAGTAAATCTTTCTCTAACGATTTGTGGTCGACCTATTGAATTCAGGGTTGACCGTAGCGTATACTTTTCATGAGAATACGCTATGGAGGAGATCAGAATGAAGAATAAGCAAATCTTACGCTGGCTGATTGGGTTAGTTAGTTTAGTGGGATTATTTTTAGTGAGCTCACTAGTAACTCCCGTGAAAGCTTCTGCGGCGAATTATAATGCCAGTGACTTTTTGACTTCAGCTCAAGTGACAAATGGGCCAGATTTCAAGCCAGCTGACACGATTGATGTTCAGTATAAGCTGGATTTTGGCGATCAACAGTTAAATAATGGTGACACAATCACCATTGACTTACCTAGCAATTTGAAGGCTAAAAAGGTCGGCGACACCTTTGACGTCGTTGACACGACTGGGACAGTTATTGGGGTCGCAAAGGTGACCAATGACGGTCAGGTTGTCATTACCGTGAACGATGCGCTCGAAGGTAAGACCAATGACAAAATGACCTTGAATCTGAAAACGCAATATCGTGGCGATGATTTTGGCGAAAAAGAAGTCGATTTTGGTGGTGGTAATCAATCGACCGTCAATATTGTTGAAAACGATGCTAACTTATCTAAAAAAGGTACCCTACAAGACGATGGTACGGTCAAGTGGACAATTTTAGTCGATCGTCGGGAAATTTCCATGTCGAATTTAAAGATCAGTGACACGGTTGCTAATGACCAAACGATGTTACAACCCATTACAGTTTATAATGGTGAATGGTCTAGCAATTCGACTTATAAGCGACGCGATAAAATCAACGAGAGTGATTACAATGTCAGTTATACTGATAATGGCTTTGATGTGGCGTTTAATGATACTGTTAGCAATTTAATTGTGATTGATTATTATACCAAGATTAATGATGATCAAGACGTCAATTCTGGTCATAAGTTCCGAAATAAGGCAACAATGACATGGAGCGGCGGCACCACCGGTGGTTCCAATTCGGAAGATGCAAACGGCAGTGTTTCGTCATCAAATGGGAACAGTGGTATCGGTACTGGTGATGAAAATGGTGAAGAAACCACCGAAGAACCTGATGAAGATGATGAGAATACCGGAACTATTGATACTGATGGTGGCACTGATGAAGTGACTGAACCAGAACCAACCCCAGATCCAGAGCCTACCCCTGAACCTGGTGAGGAATCAAGTTCTAGTTCTTCAAACTCAAGTTCAGTAGCTTCTTCAAGTAACAGTTCAAGCAGTTCTGCAGCAGTAATCAATCCGACAACGGATTCATCGTCAACCACTGGGACAACGAGTACCAATAAAACAACGACGGCGCCTGCTAATGCAGCACCGAAGAAACAGGCCACGGCTAAGACGTTGCCACAAACTAACGAATCAGCGAGTGACAGCCATGCGCTCTTAGCAATTGGTGTGTTAGTGGCTACTTTGACACTTGGTAGTGGCGCGTTACTACGGCATTGGTTTTAACTCAAAAACGAAATAAGTAGCATTAGCCGAGCAAGCGATTGCTCGGTTTTTTAGTACCCTGGCATCCTTGGTAGGCAATACTTGTGGTGAGTAATAACTCGCTTTTTTGAAGAAATCGCCTAAAATGAGTTGACGCTCACTTTTGAGTTGGTATAATAGATCTCGTTAAGTGAGTAACCACTTACTCACTTTTGAATGAAAGCTATTGAATTTATTAGGAGGCAATATTATGGGTGAACCAATGATCGATTTACAACATCTAGCCAAGGATTTTGGTAAGCAGACTGTCTTAAAAGATATTAATTTAACTGTTAATCCGGGTGAGATTGTGGGGTTAATTGGACCATCAGGAGCCGGTAAGTCGACGGTCATTAAGGTCACTCTCGGAATGGAAGTTACGAGCGGCGGTTCGGCAAAGGTGTTTGGTACCACGATGCCCAACCGGGAATTATTAGGCCGAATTGGTTACATGGCGCAGACAGATGCCCTATACGATGCCTTATCTGGTCAGGAAAATTTAAAGTTTTACGGTCTAATGAAAGGGATTAATAGAAAAGAAATTGATGAACAAGTCGCCTATGTGGCAAATGTCGTTGATTTAACGAAGGACTTAAATAAACGTGTTTCTGGTTATTCTGGCGGGATGATGCGACGGTTGTCACTGGCAATTGCGCTACTTGGTAAGCCGGACCTATTGATTTTAGATGAACCAACTGTCGGAATTGATCCGGCATTGCGGCGTCAAATTTGGGCCGAATTAGGTCGGATTCGGGATGAAGGGCGTAGCATTTTGATTACGACGCATGTGATGGATGAAGCTGAATTATGTGGTCGGGTGGCGCTGTTACTCGATGGTAAAGTTATGGCGTTTGATGCACCGGCAATTTTGGAACAGCAATATCAAGTTAAGACGATTGAAGAGGTCTTTTTAAAGGCAGAGGGTGTTGAATAATGCGAACAATTGGAATTATGAATCGAGTGCTCAAGGAATTATTCAGAGACAAGCGGACGTTAGCCTTGATGTTTATCGCCCCAATCTTAATCATGTTACTGATGAGTGTCATTTTTAATACTAATTCTTCAACAGATGTCAGCATTGGGACCGTGGCTGTAAGTCATAAGCTGAACAAGCAAATGGCCGATATTAAGCATGTCACCGTCAAAACTTATGACACTAAGACTACGGCTAAAAAAGCGTTGAAGAATGAGAAAATTGACGCCATTGTTAAGAAAAATGGCAGCAATTACAGTTTGACGTATGCTAACACGGATTCGACAAAAACTGCGACTGTCAAAATGGCTTTTAAAAATGCATTGACTGCAACTAGCGTCAATCAATTGAAGTCAGCTTTAAAGAAGAGTACGCAAGCAACGGTTAAACTGCAGGCACAATTACAAGCTGTTCAACGGCAACAAGCGGCCGCAAAAACAACTAGCAACGCTATGATGGCGACCAAGTCTACGAGTCAGAAGACGCCCAAGATTACGAACCACTATGTCTACGGCGATAAGGATACCGGTTACTTTGCCAAAATGTTACCAATCCTAATGGGCTTCTTCGTCTTCTTCTTTGTTTTCCTAATTTCAGGGATGGCTCTATTAAAGGAACGAACTAGCGGTACTTTGGATCGGTTGTTGGCCACACCGGTTAAACGGTCTTCTATCGTCTTTGGCTACATGTTGAGTTACGGTGTCCTAGCAATATTGCAAACGGTTTTAATCGTATTGGTCACCGTTTGGATGCTTGGGATTGAAGTTGTTGGGAATATGCTGAGTGTGATTGTGATTAACTTGATTTTGGCGTTAGTAGCCTTAGCATTCGGGATTCTCTTATCGACTTTTGCTAACTCTGAATTCCAAATGATGCAATTTATTCCGCTCGTTATTGTGCCACAAATCTTCTTCTCAGGGATTATTCCCTTAGATTCAATGGCTGCGTGGGTTAAGGATATTTCTTACATCATCCCAATCAAATACGCTGGGGATGCCGTCACCGACATTATCATGCGAGGCACGTCGATTTGGCAGTTGGGTTTTGACATTGGGATCTTGTTGATTTTCTTGGTTGTTTTGACGGTCCTAAATATTGTTGGGTTGAAACGTTACCGGAAAGTCTAGGGGACAGTTTTACCGCGCACAATGGCGTGAATCCGGTAAATGACTTATACTAGAATGATTATTTAAAATGGATTGTGAGGCATAACATGCAAGTTAATAATGTCGAAACGCTCTTTCAAAAAACGCTGCAGGATTCTGGACTAACAGCAAAACAACAAGCAGTGTTAAGCGTTAGCCTTAACTTATTTGCGGCGCAGGGGTTTGACCGCACGAGTACTAGCGAAATTGCGAAAGCTGCGGGAGTTTCCGAAGGGACAGTATTCAAGCAGTTTAAAACCAAAGAAGGCATTTTAAGCGCCATTATTGATCCTGTTTTAGATCACGTTATCCCAATGGCGGCGACGGAATTTATGACTGAGATTGATGCAGCTAAAATTACCGATTTTGAAGGATTTTTGGCTTATGTGATTGAGGATCGCATCACGTTTGCCTTGGAAAATCAGCAACAAATTAAGGTCTTTGCCCAAGAAATTATTCGACAACCAGAACTGATTCAAACGCTATTAGATAAGGTACAAGGTTTGGTAACAAGCAAAGTTGGCGATATTTTCCGAAAATTTCAAGCCAAGGGTCAATTGGTCGATTGGCCAGTGGAACGCGTAGCGCGTTATATTGTAGGAACAGTTATTAGCTACGTCTTGCCACAAATTTTATTCCAATTGGATGCAAATTTTGATGTCAAAAAGGCTAGTCATAATGCCGCACAATTCTTGGCACGTGGCTTAGCACCAGAAAAATAGGGTTTAGATTAAGGCACCTCGCAATTGTGGGGGCCTTTTTTCGCACTTGTAAGATGTAAGTTAAAATTAGCTGTAATTAAAAAGTGTAGACACATATGTAGACACACGAAAGGACACTGATTATAATGGAGAAAATTAGCAAATTGGAGGCTATCGCAATGACTAAGATTGTCTCATTACGTAAAGCTGGAAATAGTCGTGTCTTTACTGCACCAGTTGACTTAGAGGCAGCACTTGGGACCAAGTTTGAAATGGCAGTTCTAGCGGATGGTGCCGTGATTTATCGCCCAGTGACGCACCAGAATCTTTTCAGTACACCAGAATGGCAGAATTATGATTTTCAGAAAGACATGCGGGAAAATGATGAACTACAACCGTTGAAACCAGTCGGAAAAGAGTGGCTAGATAAATGATATTTCCCGCACAGGGTGATGTTGTTGCCATAGATGCCGAACCGCATTCGGGTGCAGAGTATGGTGGACATGACCAGACTAACGGTAATATCAGACGGCATATGGTGGTTATGAGCTCGTCCGCATACAATCAGGCAACTGGTCTAATTTTGGCTATGCCGATTACAACGGTTGAAAAATATCGGAATAACGGACACTACATGCCAATATTAATTTCTGGTAATCACGATACTGGTGTCAAGGGCTATGTTGTTTTATGGCAGTTACAAAACTTTGACTACGCTTCTCGAAATGGCCGTGTTGTGAATCGAGTCTCAACACAATTCTTTAATCGGTTAACACCGTTTGTGCATGATATGTTAGGTCTAAAATAAGGTTAATGACGAAATCTGTGGTAGTAGATTTCGTCATTTTTTTTGGTTATAACCGTATTTATGAAAATAATTGTGAAAACTGGTTGACAGTTTCCATAATCCATGGTTAAATTATAGACATTCTCACATATCTCTAATCTAATTTTTATTAATAAAATGGAGGTCATACATATGTCACAATCTACTGATGCTACATCAACACATAAAATGACGACGATGGATTACGTCTATAAAGTTTCTGCCGGGGTTTCGAATGCTATTCTGGTTTGTTTAGGCATTGGGCTGCTTTTGCAATCATTAGCCAATTTTGTTCATTGGCAAGCTCTCTATCAAATTGGGGGCATTGCCCAAGTTTTACTCGGGCCAGCATTCGGGGTCGCGATTGCTACCATGCTCAATAGCAATACCTTAGTTACTTTTAGTGCCATGATTTCTTCAACGATTGGCGCCAATGCAGTGTTCTTTTCACAGAGTGCTACGACTGGGGTGACTGCGACGGGGCATACGCTCGCGCAAGCGGCTCAGAGCCCCATGTTTTCCACGGGTCAGCCCATTTCAGCGGTTGCGGCTGGATTAGTTGCCGTCCTTGTCGGCAACTATTTGACGGGTAAAACGCCGTTGGATATGATGCTCGTACCGTTGGCTGCGACTTTTGTAGGTGCGGTTGTGGGCTTAGGATTAGCGGCAGTGACCACACCAGCGTTGGTTTGGCTTAGTCATTTCATTGCTACGTCAATGAAAGTTAATCCTTTGATTGGATCAATGGCCGTTTCGTTAGCCTGGGCATTATTCTTGATGACGCCGGCGTCTTCGGCGGCCTTGGCGGTGGCGGTTATGTTGGACCCAGTTTCGTCAGGAGCGGCGTTGATCGGAACAACTGCTCAATTTGTCGGTTTTACAGTCATGTCATTCCGTCAAAACAATATTGGCGCCAACATTGCGCAAGGGATCATCACACCAAAGGTTCAGTTTCCTAACTTACTAGTTAATCCCCGCTTAGCAATTCCCCCGATGGTTGCTGCAATTGTGTCTGCCCCAATCGCAACTATGGTGTTTAACTTTTCGACGTCATACAAGTTGGCTGGGTTAGGCTTGAATTCCTTGATTGCACCGATCACGCTGGCATCAACTAATATGACGAGCTTTCTCGTGTACTTGATGACCGGTGTGCTCATTCCAGCGGTCATCACCGTAGTGCTTTATCGGGTCCTAATTGCTGCCAAATGGGTTGAATCACAACAATTGCAATTGGAAATCGTATAGGAAAATATTGTCAAGAAAGTCGTTCACAGTGCGGAATTTGTGAACGACTTTCTTGTGTGCGATTTTCAATGTGATTCCAAGCTTGTTATACTTAGAGAGTGAGAAGCGGGGGATCATATGCAAAATGAAGCTAAAGGAATCGTTTCGGAATTGTATCAGGATTTTAGACAAGCTAAGGGCAGTGGTAATCTTGAAATCAAGACGGCATTGCAGAAAGTCTTGGCACGGATTGAAGCCCACCAAGAAGTCGATTTTGTATTAATTGATCGGTTGGCTAACTATATTACTTATACGGTATTCACAAATAAAATTCGATTAACCCAGACACAAAATTTATTATTAAGTCAGTTGATGAGTATTGTCCGGACCAGTGGTGTTGAAGGCAGTTTGCACGAACATCATTTGGATATGTCACAATTTGATTAATTATTTTACTGTCACATGATCGAACTAAAATTGCTCGAGGATGATTTGTCATCTTCGAGCAATTTTTTTAGTATTTCACGTAGAATCTATATTTTGAACCAATGTAGTAATTAATACTGTATTCGTAATAATTACTTTCAAAGTCAGAAGCTTCTCGTACCCGCTTGAGCAACGGCTCATTGTGAGTCATTTCCAATAGTTGAATTAGTTCTGGTGTTGGATCCACGGCCTCAACGTATTCGGTTTGTTCATTGACCCGAATTTTAAATTGGGCTAAATAATCATATAAGGAACCATAGTAGTCTTGGGCGTTTAAAGAATATTCAGGACGAAACCCGATATAGGTTACAGAGTAGGTGATTGCTTCGTTGTCTGCACCTCGTACCCGACTTAATTTGAGCAGAGTATCGTTAGGATTTAAGTGTAGGCGACGAGCAAATAATGGGGTAGCCGGTATCTTTTCAACTTTTGCCCAAATGGTGGAAGGCTTTTTTCCAAGTTCCTGCATTTCCTGTGTAAAGCTAGTCACCACGGTATATGAATCTTTTGGATTATAGTCTGAAGGTTGCTTTACAAAGGTTCCTTTGGCGCGTTGTCGTTCCAGATAGCCATCTAAAACTAATTCGTTTAATGCCCGTCGAATTGTAATTCGACTGACTTGATAGGTCTGTTCAAGGTCTTTTTCAGGTGGAATGCGATCGCCGGTGGTCCATTCACCACTGTCGATTTTAAAACGTAGGTCATTCTCGACCCTTAAATATAAAGGGATACTATTTACAGCCATAATCTTACCTCACTATTATTATATCAATATACATATTATAACATTACAACAAAATAAACAAATCTTTATGTAAGCCTTTACATTCTTTCTAAATGGTCCTATAATTCATCTTGTAGAAATGTTATAACAATATACCCAAAGGAGCGAATATTATGGCAATTTCATTTGTACGTGTAGATGATCGCATTATTCATGGTCAGGTTGTGACTCGTTGGTTAAGTGAGGTTAGAGCGGATGGCGTGATTGCGGTTGATGATGCTGCGGCCAATGATCCGGTGATCTCAAAGGTTTTGAAAGGCGCTGTTCCAGGTGGCCTGAAAGGCTTTGTGATGCCAGTTGATCGTGTGATTCGCCGGTGGCCGGATATTATGGCTAGTAAGAAACAGTATTTCTTAGTTGCAAAGTCGCCGATTACGTTACAACGTTTGCAAGCAGGTGGTGCCGATTTCTTGACGCAACAAAGTAAGATCAACGTTGGTCCAATGAGTGAACGGCCAACTGCAATTAAAGTTGGACCAAACGCCAATGTCACACCAGATGAATTTGCAGCCTTTAAGTATTTGACTGAGCAAGGGGCAACAGTCTACTTTCAATTAGTTCCAGATTCTAAAGTAACGACATTTGAAGATGCCAGTAAGAATTTTGATTAATCAGGAGGAGTGAAAAATGTTACTATTTCAAGCATTTTTAATTTCTATATTTTGTTATTTGGGCGCACTTAGTACCCCATGGTTATTTGGCTTAACTGGCGGTTGGTACACATTGTCACGGCCATTGGTTTCAGGATTAATTATCGGGATTATTGTTGGTGATGTGACACGTGGGATTATTATTGGTGTGGCTGTTCAAGCGGTATACATTGCGTTAGTTACACCTGGTGGGCAGATGCCGGCTGATCTTAACTTTGTTGCTTACCCAGCAATTGCCTTGGCAGTGTTATCGAATGCTTCAACTGGTGTTGCTGTGACATTGGCAACCACGATTGGGGTAATTGGGACGATTGTTTTCAATTTATTCCAAGTTGGGAATTCGTTCTGGAATCATCGTGCAGCCACAGCGATTGAAGAAGGCAATGAACGGTCTTTCCACGTTAACACGGTTTGGGGTCCTCAAATCTTTAACTTTTTACTTCGTTTTATCCCTTCATTTTTAGTCATCTATTTTGGTGCTGGGTTTGCTAAAACGATGCTCAACAGTATGCCTAAGTACATCTTAGATGTCATGACTTTCCTAGGTGGCGCCTTGCCAGCATTAGGGATCGTCATGTTACTAACCGTTGTGATTAAGAAAAACTATATGTGGGCGTTCTTCCTGTTCGGTTTTGTTGCGATTGTATTTCTTAAATTGAATATGATAGCGTTAACAATGGTGGCCGTGATGGTTGCGATTATTTTCTACTTTGCCATTTCTAATGGTAATTCTTCAAAAGGCTCAACTAACGGGACGGACAATAGTAGTGACAGTGGCGAAGATGAGGAGGAATTCTGATGGATAACCAAACAAAATTATTAGATAAAAAAACTATTCATAAATCTTATGTTAGATGGATGATGTTTAACTTGGTTGCAACCAGTTACGAATTCTTGGAAGCATTCGGTTTTGCGTACGCGATGGAACCAGTCTTGAAAAAGCTGTATGAGCCAGATTCACCTGAGTATAAAGAAGCGCTGAAACGGCATGCTATTTTCTTCAATACTGAACCACAATTAGGGGCGCTTATTACTGGGATTACAGTTGGTTTAGAGGAACAACATGCTAGTGGTAATCAAGAAATTGATGGCGATTTTATTAGCAGTTTAAAGGTTGGTTTGATGGGGCCAATTGCTGGTATTGGTGATTCAATGATTCCGGGAATGTTGATTCCAATTTTGCTCTCGATTGGGATGGGCTTAGCCGGTGGTGGCAGCGTTTTAGGACCATTGTTCTATATCGTCGCTTATAACTTAATTGCAATTTTAGGCTCACGTTATTTATTCTATAAAGGTTATGAACTAGGAACGGCCTCCGTAGATCTATTTGTAGGTGACGTTGCTAAAAAAGTCACTCAAGCAATTACGGTCTTAGGGACAATCGTTACTGGCGGTGTTGCGGCATCTTATGTAAATGTGCCAGTTAATATTAAAATCCAGATGGCACATACAAGTTTGGATATTCAGAAGATTTTAGATGGTATTTTTCCATCATTAGTACCCTTACTGGTTGTCTTTGTTTCTTGGTATTTCATGGCTAAAAAACATGTGTCACCAATTAAATTGATTGTCGCGTATTTCATTATCGCTTTCGTTTGTTACGGAATCGGTTATGGCATCATGGCATTATAGTATGGAGGAAACAGGAAAATGCAACTAATTTTAGTTAGTCACCCTGGTGTCGCAAGTGGTATGCAAAAAGCAGCGAACTTTATCGCAGGCACGACCGGAAACAGTGTTTGTGTTGAGTTAGACGAGCATGGTATTGAGGACTTTAAACAGCGAGTGAAAACGGTTATTGATCAGCTCGACAAGCGCGAACCAGTTAGATTGATTTCGGATATTCCAGCAGGTTCACCCGGTAATACGGCACTTGCTTTATTAAAGCAACAAGATTTCAATGTTGACTATTTATCTGGGATGAATCTTGGGATGATTTTAGATTTAATTTTGAGTGAGTCTGTCGATAGTGCACTAGCAGCAGGTAAGAGCAGTATTCAGCAATTTGATGAGGATACTGGGCCTGAAACAGAGGAAGAGGACTTTTAAAGCGTCTGAAGTAATGTTATATCAATATAAACATTAGGAGGATTTTAAATGACTTACGATTTAACACCAACGACTAAGATTGAAAACTATGAGTTTGCTTTTAGCGGTTACCAACGAATTTCAACCTACTTGACAGAACAAATTGTTAATCAACTAAAGAAAAAAGCTGACGTTACAATTGCGATTGAGTGTTACCCAGGTGTGGATACGGATGACTTAAAACAGCAATTAGTTGATAAATTACCAGTTGATCAGAGTTACTTTGCGGATGATTATGCGATGACACCAGAGAGCTTGAATCAAAAAGTGGCCGATACAGTTACTGATGATCGCGTATTGGGTGTAATGTCGCATTATCAGGTTGCCGATTTTTATCCTGATATCAAGACTGTGCGCGCAGATATTGTCACCGGCTCTGGTGTAACAGTGGTATACGGTACCGGTGCGACAGTATTAGCTTCTAATCCAGATATATTAATTTATTGTGATTTGGCACGTTGGGAAATTCAATTACGGTACCGTGCTGGAATGCCAAATTGGCAACAGGATAACGCAGACGAAGATCCACTACGGAAATTCAAACGCGGCTATTTCTTTGAATGGCGTATGGCTGATCGGTTAAAACGACAGTTATTACCCAAAACAGATTATTTGTTAGATACAAATGACAAATCAGAACCTAAATTAATTACTGGTAAAGATTTATTAGCCAGCCTAAAAGTACTGACCAAGCAGCCTTATCGGACTGTTCCATATTTCGATGCGAGCGTTTGGGGCGGGCAGTGGATGAAGCAACACTTTGATTTACCAGATAATGGGCAAAACTATGGTTGGGCTTTTGACGGTGTTCCAGAGGAAAATAGTTTGTATTTCCAATATGGTAAGGTTCGTATTGAGGTTCCAGCAATGGACCTAATGTTAACCAATCCGGAGAGTATTTTAGGTGATCGGGTTTTTGCTCGATTTGGTGCAGAATTTCCAATTCGCTTTGATTATTTGGATACGATGTCCGGTGGCAATTTGAGCCTGCAAGTGCATCCAATGACTGAATATATTAAAGATAAATATGGAATGGCTTATACCCAAGATGAAAGTTATTATATTTTGGATGCTAAGTCGGATTCTTCTGTTTATCTGGGTTTAAAAGACGGTATTGATCACAAACAGTTAGCTACTGATTTTTATAAATCCGCAGCTGGTGAGATTAAGTTTCCAGATGAAAAGTACGTTAATCATTTGCCAGCGAAGAAACATGACCATTTTCTGATTCCAGCGGGTACCATCCATTGTGGCGGCTCGGATACAGTTGTTTTGGAAATTAGTGCAACGCCATATATTTTCACCTTCAAGATGTGGGATTGGGGTCGGATTGGTTTAGATGGTAAGCCACGACCATTGCATGTGGATGAAGGATTGGAAAATTTGCAATATAATCGGACAACTGACTGGGTCCAAAAGAACTTAGTTAATCAATTTACGCCGCTTACAACAAATTCTCACGAGCGGGTCGAGCGAACGGGATTGCATGCAACACTTGAGTTTATTGATACGAATCGCCACTGGATTAAGGACGAAGCAGTTCTCAAAACACAGGGAAGTGTTAACATGTTGAATCTGGTTGAGGGTGAAGAAGCCATGATTGAGAGTACGACTGGCGACTTTGCACCATTCCATGTTAATTATGGCGAAACTTTCATTGTTCCTTCTGGTGTGAAGACGTATCGAATTCATAATTTACATCCTGAAAATGGTGAAATTGGCGTATTACAGGCATTTGTAAAAGAATAGGAAGGAACGAGTAAGATGTTTGATTCTGGTTTAGATGTTAATGTGCAGGCAGATTTAAAGATAACGTATGGTCATGAGACGTATGGTCCGGAAAATGAGCAACGACATTTAGATGATATTCGCCGAAGCTTGTTGGATCCATCGGCATCTGGTCCAGATCTTGTTTATTCTATTGCAATGGATGTCGGTCGTAAAAGCGATGTCATGGATCTAAAGCAGAGAATGTTGCTGTATGGGGTATGTGCTTACGCTAAAGGGAAAATTGGTCGAGAACCAGTAAGAAGTCAGGGGCATATTCATGCGGTTTCAATGTCTTGTGGGAGTTCAACGCCAGAAGTTTATGAAGTTTGGTCGGGCGAGGCTATCATTATGATGCAGCCGGATGCTACAGATACACCAGAAAAATGTTATGCCGTGCATGTGAAGCCGGGTGAAGTCGTTGTTGTGCCACCAAAGTGGGCGCACTGTACCATTAATGGTAACCCTGAAACCGATATGATTTTTGGCGCGTGGTGTATTCGTGACTTTGGATTTGAGTATGACGATGTTAGAGCACATCATGGATTGGCGTTTTATCCAATCGTGAATGATGATGGTAGTATTGGCTGGTTGCCAAATCGTCGTTATCAAGGCGTGGAATTAATTGATAAAGCTGTACGTTCTTACCAAGATGATTTGAAAATTACACCAGGAGTTTCAATTTATCAACAATATATCAATAATCATGACAAATTCGATTTTGTAACTCAACCAGGAAAGTATCAACAGATTTGGGATAACTATCAGCCTTAATTTAGGAGCAAAATAATGAAAGTCAATAAGGTTCCAACTGAATTATTAAGAGATGGACACCTAAAAGGTGCTTTTACAACGGGAGAAACTAACTTATCTGCAATTAATGATTGGTTATTGAATCCCAGTGACTTAGACACCAATCCTGAAATTTATAGTGTCCAGGTGGCAGATAATAACATTGAAGATGGACAACCAGGCGGCCTATTCTTTGGTGTCTCACGGATAGCACCGGGCAATGTTCACGGTGAATTTTATTTCACTAAAGGTCACTTTCATAAAAAAATCGATACTGGTGAATATTATTGGGGAATTTCAGGCAGTGGCTTGTTGTTACTAGGAGATACTGACGGTAACGAAAGATTGCTGGCAGTTGAGCCAGGTGCGGTGTTATATATTCCGGGAAAGACAGCCCATCGGTTAATCAACATTGGACAGGGAACGTTAGCAGTCGGTGCGGTCTGGCAATCTGAGTCAGGCCATGCGTATAGTAAGAACGGTAACTTGTTCAAGACACACGTTTTGAAAGACGCTTCGAGCATTGGTTATAAAGTTATTCAGGATCAGTAAAACAGCCAATAGGCAGATTAGAAAAGGGTTCATTGAGGGCTCTTTTTTGATATACTACCAACTAGAGAGACAATCAAGAAATAATAAAGGTGGTGGCTAGTTTGCAACAGGTTAAAGCAGTCTTTAAGACGATATTAACAGCCGGAACCTTGATGATCGCGATGGTAAGCATTTATCGAACAGTGTTAAAAGCATTTAAATAAACAACCCAGCCCGTGATTGTGGACAACTGCAATCACGGGCTGAGTTATCCCCCTGTGGACAGAGTTGTTTACAGAGGCCCTTTCATATGTTAATATCAACATATGAAAGGGATGACATACGACATGACTAAACCAAATTTAATTGAAACTACAAAGCTACAAGAATCAGACCGAATTTTTAAGTTATTGAGCAATCCGACGCGTCTACAATTATTATACGTTTTGGAGCAACAAGAACTAAATGTTAGTGAGTTAGGCGCATTGCTACAACTTGAACAGTCGGTGATTTCACATCAGTTGGCACTGTTACGCCAACATCAATTGGTTAGTGCGCACAAAGTCGGTAAAGCGAGCTATTACCGCTTAGATGATCCGCATATTTTAGACGTTATCAATGAAATGCTTGAACACGCGGATCACGTCGTCCGAGGGGTGAAACATGGTGAATAAGACTAGCTTAGTGCAACAGAGTTTGCGGACAGAATTCTTTTCAACTGCTTGGATGGCGTTTGAGTTCGTGGTTGGTCTGACTGCAGGGCTACAAGCCGGCTCGATTTTGTTGATTGCGTTTGGACTCGATAGTTTCTTGGAAATTATTGCGGGTGGTACGCTGATTTGGCGTCTACGTAAAGAGGCCAATGGTGCGCCAACCGCGGAGATTGAACGCGCTGAGCGCCGATCATCGCTAGTGGTTGGAACGGTTTTACTGGGACTGGCGGTTTACGTGACTAGCATGTCAATTTTTAATTTAGTGACCCATCAAGTGGCTAATGAAAGTCCAATGGGGCTAGCCATTGCGATGGCCTCGGTACTGTTGATGCCATATTTTACATGGCGTAAGCGCAAACTCGGTCATGCCTTGCATTCTGCGGCGTTGGTCGAAGATGGCATGTGTAATATTACTTGTGCCTATATGGCAGGAACTGTTTTGATTGGTGCCATCGTGACGATGTTATTTAATTGGTGGTGGGCTGATTCCGTCGCGGCCTTAGTGTTGGTTTACTTTATTGCTAGCGAAGGTTGGGAATCATTTCAAGCCGGCCGGGGGGAAACTGAATAAAATCAAGAGTACTCAACCTAGGTTATCTGTGGATAACGTGCGGTTTGAGTACTTTTTATATTTTTAGCTGTGGACAAGTTTTAGAAATGGCTTATTTTAGCTGCTTAAAATCGAATAAGTTGAGAGTTATGCACTGAAATAGATGAGCTCACATGGAATAGGTGGATAAATTGATTATGTTGGGGAATTGTTATACACAGGCTGGTGGAGGAGGGAGAAACGATGAATTTGATATTCAACTCATTTTCCATGGCACGCATTCGTTTGGAAAGTGCGGATTGTGAGAGGTGGAGCTCGACGACAGCGTTAGAAATGTGTCGCAACTCGTAGACCGTGATGTAGGCTTGAATGTCATTGATGGTCAATCTAATTACCGCTTTCTGGATCTGAAATAGTTGCTTTAAGTTAAACGTGGACGGTCAAATTAAACGGATCTTATTAACGAATGATTTAATAAAAAAATGCTAAGAACTCTATGTTTTGAGCTGAAATTACTTGCAACGGCTTGTACCGAGAACGACAATAAAACTGGTGCTGAAGCGGTAGTACGCAAGTGCCAACGATAAACGAATAAGGGGTTGAGTTCAATGATGATGACCGGGATTGTTTTCCTAGTTTTGTTGCTGGTAGGAATTTTATTAAGTGGGATTTTCTTCCGATATATGGCTGCGAGTGCCGGAATCTCGTTTGGCGCAATCAAGCTATCCGATTATCGGCTCGAATTTGTTAATGTATTACTCATGCTCGCTATTTTAGCCTGGGCCTTAATTCTGATTCATTAATCTAGCAATTGGTGAGACATCTGGGACAAAACTTAGGCTCAATTTATTATTCCTAATATTTATAGCCGAAACGTGGAACAAAAGGCTGCGACTTCCGCTTAGCTACGAAAGTCAAACGATTGAAAATGCCAATCATTTGATTTTCTAGGCTATGCTCGGTAGCAGACCGCTTTTTGTTCCACTCTTTTTTGACCTTTTCACGCTTAATACTTGCGTGGATGGGGTCAACATCGCTATAGTGTTATTAACTTTGTAAAATAGTCGAATGGAGATGATCGGGGTGACCCAGTCAGCATATTGGAACCGGATTGCCGCGCAGGCACAAGCGGAGGACCGGCCGTTTTTTAGTTTGGCACCGATGGAAGCTGTTACCGGATCGGTTTTTCGGCGGGTTGTTATGCGGGCAGCCGCACCGGATAATTTTTATACCGAATTCACGAATGCGTTAAGTATTACTCATCCTAAAGCAAAATTGACCACGCGGGGACGTCTGTACATTGATCCGACTGAAATGCCCAAACCAATCGTACAACTTTGGGGCAATTCTGGTGAAGATTTTTCAAAGGCTGCCAAGGAAGTGCAGCGTCAAGGCTATGAAGCAATCGATATTAACATGGGTTGCCCAGACATGGCCGTGATAAAGAATCACAGTGGTAGTGATTTGATTCGTCATTTTGATGCCGCTAAAGCTGTGATTGACGGTGCTCGCCAAGCGGGTCTACCCGTGAGTGTGAAGACTCGGCTTGGTTTTGATGATCTTGACGAGTATGAAACTTGGATTCCTTTTTTACTAAAGCAACAGGTCCCAGTTTTAACCGTACATGTTCGGACGCGCGCCGAAATGAGCAAGGTGCCTGCGCACTATGAGCTGATTGATAATTTAGTTCAAATGCGTGATACACTTGCACCGGAGACCTTATTACAGATAAATGGTGATATAGCGGACTATCAGGCCGGGCTTAAGTTGGCCCAGGATCATCCAGGGGTGGATGGTGTCATGATTGGTCGTGGAATTTTCACTAATCCATATGCTTTTGAAAAGACGCCACGACTGCACACGAGTCATGAGTTATTAGAACTACTGCGCTATCAATTGGATTTGTATGATCAGTTTGTTGCGATGGGGATTCAAGGTCATTTTGCCCCTTTACAGCGTTTCTTTAAAATTTACGTTCGTGGCATGCGTGGTGCGGCCGAAATTCGTAATGAGTTGATGCAAACGCAAACGACAGACGAAGTACGCACAATCATTGATCAATTAGAAGCTGAAAATTAAGCATAAGTCGCCTTTAAGAGTGGTTAAACCTAGTTGTAGGTTGCCCACTTTTTTACTTATAAAAATACTGCTACGATAAGAAAATTCTATTAGATGATTTTTAGAAATTAACGGGCTAGCGTTTTCGGAGATTGGATGCGAAAACGTTAGCCTTTTTATGTGATTTTTTAATAATTATTCCGATCACACGTTAAGGCAAAGGGTTTAAGTCACCCGAAAGACTTGATAAATATTGTGATGATAGGGGTTTGATTTGATTATCAAGATAAAAAAATATATTTTTTTAAATCCTTGAAAGCGCCGTCATTATCAAATGATTGTTAGTATACAAATGTATTGTACACAAAAAACATGTTGAACGATTGAGTCAACCTAATGTATACTATAGCAGTTGATTAATAACGATAAGCGAAATCAGGGGGAGTAAAGACATGCAATTATCAGAAACTAAGTGTCATTATAAAATGTACAAGCAAGGAAAAACGTGGGTGACGATGGGATTGGCGACAACCGCCGTATTAATTGGTGCGCAAGTTGAAGTTTTGGCAGCCAATGGGGACAGCCAGGCATACATGACCAGTGATGAAAGTGTAACCGCTATCATACGTCCTACAGCGACAATCCAGAGCGAGGCAGTCGTGCCTTTAGCCAGCCAAGTAGCTGCACCAAATAATGACAGCGCTACCAATGTGGTTGAAGACCCTCGATCGGCGGTAGCTGAGTCACCAGTCGACAATCCAGCAGCGGAGGCCGAACAGCCTGGTCAGGATGACTCAACGAATAAGCCGGCTGAAGTACCGGTACAGCCAGAAAGTGCCGTTCAAAAACCAGCCGAAAGTGCCGAAACGGTGCCCACTGATTCCGCAGAAGCTAGCCAGTCGGAGTCGGCTGCAAGTCATGCGACTGAACAGCCAGCTACTTCGGCAGGAACGCCTAATGAGTCAGACTTAGCCGCGAGTGACGCTACTTTGATTGAAAAGACGCCCGTGACCAACGAGACATCGACTTTAGAAAAGCCAACTGAGTCGGCGTCAAACACTGCGGATACTGAGGCCAAACCCGTCAGTCAAGCGGCTGCGACGGTTGCATCACAGTCCTATCCACAAGCTGAGATCGACATTAATACTTGGATGCCGGATAAGAATTTTCAACAAGTAACGCTTTGGGTAATCAATAGTGAGCTGGGGTTAGGTTTAACGGACGTGAACCAGATTACTCAAGCGATGATGAGTCAATTGAAACTATATTTTGTGACGACTGAGCATCAAGTTGATGACCGGGATTTCTATTTTGCGGTGATGAATACGGTGAGCCTGAAGGGCTTTGAATATGCGACGAATGTAGAAAAGCTTTGGTTCTCACCAGACTTGGATGCTAATGAAAAATGGCAGGATAAGTATGTAATCTACGGTAAGCTCAAGGATATCAGCGCATTAAAGGGGCTTGATAACTTAGTTGAGATCAACTTGCAACTCAATGATATTGACGATATTTCGGCACTAGCTGGGTTACATCTACAAGAACTCAGTTTATCTTATAACCACATTTCCGATTTTTCACCATTAGCAAGTTCATTGCCAACACTGTCTTCAGCAATTACAATCGCTAATCAGAAGGTGGTGTTAAAGGACACGGTGACCTTAGATATTGATCCGAAAACGGGTAAATTAGTGACACCGTCGTTTGCATTTGGTAAAGACAAAACGCATAATTTATCAATTACACCGGTAGCCGATTCTGATGCAGACGGCGTTAATTTGACCGATACCACGATCGAATGGACGAATTTTAAACAAAGTGGTTATTTGAAATATAAATGGCATGATGAGTGGATGGGCGCCCATGGCTACCCTTGTGACGGTTATGTCTGGATTCCATTCTATATTCAAAATGACGGGAGCGGTTCGATCCAAATTGAATTTGTTGACGAGCAAGGCCAACATCTCGGCTCGGACGTTTATATCAATAATTGGTTGGATGCGACTTATGATGTGGGGACAGACCAGCAGGTAATTGATCAGTTGCAGGCGCTGAAAGGTCAACATTATGGCATCAAAGCAATTAAAGGTTCACCAAATTGGACAGCTGGCAAAGAGATGGCACATTTGACCTACGTGTTAGCGCGGATTCAACCATCAGTAGATTTTCAAGTTGTTGATGAAGCTGGCAAGCCAATTCCGGGGGTGACGATTCCAAGTCAACAAGGCGAAATTGATGGCGACTGGCAAGTTACGTTACCGTCAATTCCTGGTTATGAACTTGTTCAAGCAACCGAAAATGGGCAAGCTTTAACTGTGACGAATGGTCACTTGACTGGAAAATTCAGTGATAATCAGACGATTCAGCTCATTTATCGCGTCAAATCTCAGCACGCAACGATTCATTTTGAGTATGAAGATGGTCGTTCAGCCGGTGATGATGTGCAATTAACCGGTAAATATGGTGAGCTAATTCAATTCCCAGCCGTGCCTAATATCCCAGGGTATTTCGCGGATGACTTACCAGCGGTTTATTATCAGGATGGCGATAATAACTATACGGTTGTTTATCGACGTGCGGGCCAAGTGACGATTCAGTACGTGGACGAGGCCGGTAATTCGATTAGTCCGACTGAGGAATTAACCGGGAAAGTTGGCAGTGATTATCAAACAGCGCCCAAGCAAATCGCTGGTTACACCTTGGTCAAGGAACCGGTTAATCAAAATGGTCAGTTTTCTGAATCTTCGACAACGGTCATTTATCACTATTTAAAGGACTCCGTGGCAGTGAGTGATGGTCAGCCGGTCACGATTCAATATGTGGATGAAGCTGGAAATTCACTGGCAACTGAAGCGGTTTTAACTGGTAAAGTCGGTGACACATATGCAGCCACACCTAAAACAATCGCGGGCTATGAGTTGATTAAAGTTATTGGTGATCAGAATGGAACTTTCGGCAATCAGAACCAAACAATCACGTTTTTGTATCGATTACTAGAAGCTAAAAAAGGTCAGGTCACGATTCAATATGTGGATGAGACTGGTCGAGAAATCGCCAAGAATGGGGTTTTAACGGGTGGCCTAGGTCAGGCGTATCAAGTTACAGCGCTCAATATTGATGGGTATCGTTTGAAACAGACCGTTGGCGCTAGTGCTGGCAGTTTTAGTGAAGGCGAAACTACGCTGACATTTATTTATGAACGAATTGTTTCAACGGGGGATGTTGGTCAAACTAACGATGATGTGCCAACAGTAGTGAAGCCTAGTCCAGGGTTGTCTGAATCGGCTCAGGTGACTGAAAAGCCAACTACGACCCAAACGCAAACACCAAGCACACGGCCAGTGTTGGCGGTGAAACCAGTGCCCGGGTCAAGTCAGGCAGAACCGGTTGCTAACTTACAACCATTGAATCAACCGCAGACTGCGACCGCAACTGAATTACCCCAAACTGGTGAGCAGCGGTTAAGTTGGGTTAGCGTGTTAGGAACTTGTTTATTAGGATTAGTAGCCTATGTTGCCGGGCGAAAACGCGTCTAGCGGGAGAATGTTCAATTAGTTACTTGATTTTCCAACTTAGGCGTGACAGACTGAGTGAAAACGATTGGACGTGGTGAGTATGGCAGACTGGCGGGATGACCGGATTTTGGCAGCACAAAATGGGACGAACCCAATGGTGATGATGACGTTGCCAGGGGGGTACGCCGTAATGGGAGATACCCAATTTTTACCTGGCTATTCAGTGTTACTACCCAAGCATTTCGTGACGAGCCTAAATGAGTTGTCGTTGACTGAGAGAGTGGCATTTCTACGCGATATGAGTCTTTTAGGTGATGCGGTGCAAGCTGCGACTGGGGCGGTTCGAATTAATTATGATATTTTGGGAAATACGGATGCATTCTTGCACGCGCACGTTTTTCCACGCTATGCGAGTGAACCGGCCGAGCGATTAGCCAAGCCCGTTTGGCTGTATTCGCCGGATCATTGGACAGCCGATAAATATGCTTATTCTCCGACAAAGCATGGTGAGCTGCGACAGAAAATTACCGATTATTTACAACAACTTTAAAATTTAACGATGAAAACGCCCGTCTCAGCAATTGAGGTGGGCGTTTTATAGTGTCAATAAAAGCTTGAACGAGTCGAAACTTGTCGCAAATACAGTGATTGCCTGCAATAAAGACTAGTCGATTACTGATGCTATCCTAGTTAACTGTTAGGCAATAGTGAAGTCATTGTCTAGTAGGGTGA
Source organism: Lactiplantibacillus daoliensis (assembly GCF_005405005.1). Taxonomy (GTDB): domain Bacteria; phylum Bacillota; class Bacilli; order Lactobacillales; family Lactobacillaceae; genus Lactiplantibacillus; species Lactiplantibacillus daoliensis. Next base: position 197,602 of record NZ_BJDH01000006.1, read on the forward strand.
CCGAGTTATTCGGCAACCCCACAATCTGAATCTGCTTTTCTTTAGTTACGAAAATGGCACCATAAAGGTCGTTACGCTCAAGTCCCCAATCAGCTTCAGGCTTCCCAGCAAAGAAAAGCCGAGTCGTTTCAATTTCGCCATCGATCGAGGCCTTGGAAAAAATAGTGACACTCAGTAGGTCGTTTTGACGTGGATACCCTGTTTTCGAATCTAAAATATGATGATAGGATTTGCCATTGACTTCTAAGTGGCGTTCATAAATGCCACTGGTCACTGCGGAACAGGCACCAATTTTGACACTGGCGATGGCATTTCCCCGCGGTGAAAGTGGGTTTTGGATGCCAACTCGCCATTGATGATCAGGGTGTAATGGTGAGTCGCCAACCATTAACAAGTTGCCCCCAAGGTTGATCATCCCAGCACGCTGGCCGAATGCTTCCCAGTAGTCCTGAATCCGGTCGGCAATATAGCCTTTAGCAATCCCGCCTAAATCCAGTTCCATGCCCGGTCGTTTTAAATAAACGCTGAAAGTTTGGTCGTCACAGCTAACTTGTTCAGGATCGACTAGTCGTAGCCGGGCCTCAATTTCAGCTTGAGTGGGAACCTGTGCATCGGTGAATCCGATTCGCCATAACTTTACTAGGGGGCCAATTAAGGCGTTGAAGCCAAAGTGTTGTTGGCTCAAGCTGATGGCCCGTTTGACTAGTGAGTAGGTGGCCGGACTAACTTGCATGGCCTGAATGCCGGCTGCGTGGTTGATGGCCATCACCTCAGACTGGGACCGATTGACAGTCAACCGGTCCTCATACTGGTCAATCAAGTCACAAGCACGGTCCAAATAAGTTTGGCTGTCACTACCAAATAAGGTTAGGTCGATATCGGTTCCGAGGCCATAGTGGGAGATGTGACGCGGCTGTTGTGCTAAAGCGGGTGTCGCGGGTTGACCGTTGAAATTTATCATTGTCATCAATACCAGTCCTAAGTTAGATTAATCTGCCAGCGAGGTGATCGACTTCGTGCTGGATAATTTGTGCAATGAAGTCATTGAAGGTTTGCCGTTGTGGTTGAAAATTGCGGTCTAAATAAGCTACGGTGATTTGTTTGTAGCGTTGCGTCGGCCGCTCACCCGTCAAGGAAAGACAGCCTTCACTAGTTTGATATGGGTTTTGATGCGCCACGATTTTAGGATTGACCATCGGCACGGCAACTGGTCCCATTTGAACGACGATAATTTGTTGATTAACACCAATCATGTTAGCGGCCATGCCGACACAGTTTTCGGCATTGGCCTGCAAGGTATCAAGCAAGTCGGTGACGGTTTGAGCATTGAGTTTAGTTGCCGGAACAGCCACTTGGCTCAAAATTGCCGGGTCGTGAACAACGGGTTTGATCATGAAAATTCCTCCAATTATGAAACTTATTACAGCTATTATAGCGGCCGATAGTTATCAGGCGCAAGTTATGCCGTTGTCGGTTCGTAAGATAATCCGATTGTTAGTTAACCGTCCAATCATGAGTGTCGCTTTCTTTCACCTGTCATTGGTCATTCGATAAAATAGGTTTGCATAGCAGTTCCATCACAACTTATTTTGGCTTATGATAAATGTGAATTTTTATATTTATAAAATAAGATCGATTTTACTTTCTTTTAATCGTGTAACCAGTTAAAATAAAGTTACAGAAATATATTCGAATAAATTTTCTTTTTCTATTCGTGCATATAATTGTAAGCGTCAACATAACCATGGGGAGGGTTAAAAAATGGCAGCAAAGTTAGTTCAAACAACGGTAATTGCACCAGTTGCTGGGGAGTTATTACCGTTAAGTGCAATTCATGACCCAGTCTTTTCAAAAGGCTTGATGGGAAAAGGGTTTGGCATTGAGCCAAGTGATGGCAAGATCGTTGCCCCGGTGAGCGGGGAGGTCACAATGATTGCGACGACCAAGCACGCAATCGGGTTGAAGACAATCAACGGGATGGAAGTCTTGTTGCATTTAGGAATTGATACAGTCGAGCTGGGTGGCAAGCCGTATCAGATACGCGTTAAGATGGGGGACCACGTCATAGCGGGACAAGAGTTAGCTGTGATGGGATTGGCTGAAATCAAAAAAGCCGGTAAGCCAGTGACCGTGATGACGGTAATCACAAATAGTGCAACGAATAACTATCAACTCTTTTTAAATGATCTGGATCAACTGGTTGATGTTGGTGATTCGGTTGCGATGGTGACTGGTGAAGCCGTTGAAGGCAGCGGCAATGCGGATAAGCCAGCCGTTAAAGTCGGTGATGGCAAGTATGATCAATTGGCACACGACATTATTGAAAATGTGGGTGGGCCAGAAAATGTCAATAGTTTAATTCATTGTATTACGCGGTTACGTTTTTATTTGAAAGATGAAAGTATTGCGAAGACCTCAGTGATTAGTGAGTTGGATGGGGTTATCGATGTCACTAAAGGCAGTGGACAATATCAAGTTGTGATCGGTCCTGCCGTTAATGATGTTTATGACGCGGTGATCGCACAACTTGGGCCACAGTTCAGCGATGATGCGGCCACGAAGAAGGCCGTTGCTGAAACGAGTGCTGCTGCGAACAAGCCCCATTATGGTGTTTGGGGGACGATTCAGCATGGCTTCAGCGGTATTATTGGGGTCATGACGGCTTCGATGATTCCCGTAATTGGGATTTTGGCTGGTTCCGGGATTCTCAAAGGGATTTTAGCAGCTTTGACTGGTTTTAAAGTGTTGAGCGCGACAAGTGGCACTTATCTGGTTCTGAATGCCATTGGTGATGCGACATTTTACTTCTTACCCGTCATTTTAGGCTTCACGGCCGCCAAGAAATTAGGTTCGGATCCGATTGTCATGGCAATTGTCGGTGGGGTCCTGATTTATCCGCAGATTATTGGTGCCGCTGGCAAAGCAGCGACAGCTCAGATTGCTTTCTTTGGCATTCCAACTCACCTAGTGTCCTACTCGGCGTCTGTGTTCCCAATTATTGTCGCCGCATGGCTTGGTGCGTATGTTGAAAAATTCTTAAAAAAAGTGGTACCACTATATCTACGAAGTGTGTTCATTCCAATTTTAGAGGCGTTGATTTTAAGTGTGATCGTGCTCGTTGGTGTTGGTCCTGTCATTACGATGATCAGTAAGGGCTTGGCTGATGGAATTGTCGCGATTTACAACTTCAGTCCGGCGTTGTCTGGATTTGTTATCGGTGGCCTGTATCAAACGATGGTTATTTTCGGGCTGCATTGGGGACTCATTCCAATCGTTATCAACGATATTGCCACTAACGGTCACAGTTATCTGAATGCGATCTTGTCAATTACGATGGTCGCACAAGGTGGCGCGGTCTTGGCTGTGTTCCTCAAATCTAAGGATAAGAAACTCAAGGAGATTTCACTAGCCGCCGCGGTTTCAGCGTTCTGTGGCGTCACTGAGCCAGCACTATACGGGGTCAACTTGAAGTACAAGCGTGTCTTCGTTTGGGCCAGCATCGGGAGTGCCTTTGGTGGCTTGATTACCGGTTTGCTACGGGTTAACAACTATGCGTTATCCGGTTCCTTGATTGGTTTCCCAGCCTTTATTACCCCAGGTGTTGGGATTGGGAGTAACTTCTACGGTTATCTGATTTCACATTATGGTACGTTAGTCATTTCAACGGTGCTAGTCTTCTTGTTCGGCTTCTCTGATAAAATGTTAGCCAAAAATAAGGGCAAAGCTAAGGCTAAGGCCAATAAATTAGAAACTGTATCAGAATAAGTTTAAATATCAGGAATCAGCGTCTATCTAAGGCGCTGATTTTTTGTTGGAACCTGATGACCCCTGTAAATTGTCATTCTGCGTTAAGATAATCTTATGCAGAAAGGATGATGTGTTGATGTCAGTATTTAGTGAGGCTGAGAAGATTCAAATTTTTGCCGATTTAGTCAAAATTAAGTCGGTTAACGATGATGAAACCGAAGTTGCTCAATATTTACAGCGTTTGTTCGCTGACCACGGTATTCAGGCAACGTTAATGCCGTTAAGCGCAACCCGCAGTAATTTAGTCGCTGAAATTGGGACGACTGGTCCAGTGTTAGGAATTTCCGGGCATATGGATGTTGTGACGCCTGGTGATCTTGATCAGTGGGATACGGATCCATTTGTTTTAACCGAAAAGGCCGGTAAGTTGTATGGCCGTGGCGCAACTGATATGAAGTCTGGCTTGGCAGCAATGGTGATTGCAATGATTGAGATTAACGCAGCGCATACGTTGACTAATGGCCGGATTCGGTTGATGGCGACCGTCGCGGAAGAAGTCGGTGAAACTGGGTCACAACACTTCTATGAAGCTGGTACGATGGCTGATGTTGATGCGTTGTTAATTGGCGAACCGTCTGGCTACAATATTGCATTCGCACATAAAGGTTCGATTGACGTTCGTATCAAGTCTACTGGCAAAGCAGCACACAGTTCGATGCCGGAACAAGGTTACAACGCGCTAGATCCGTTGATTACGCTTTTAAATCAGGCTAATCATGACTTTCGTGAAAGTGACCGGCATAGTGAGTTACTCGGAGACTTAGTTTTTAATGCAACGATTGTGAAAGGTGGCAATCAGGTTAATTCGATTCCCGCCCAGGCCGAGACAGAAATGAATATCCGGTCTATTCCCGAGTTCGATAATGTCGCGGCAATCGAAACGTTACAAAAACTAGTCGACCAGCAGAATGCGCAGGGGGCTAAGCTTGATATGTCAGTCTTCATGTCACAAAATCCGGTTCAATCACCTAAGGATACGAAATTGAGTAATCTGGCGGCCAAGATTGGGGAAACGTATGCCGGTCAACCAATTCCCAAGGTAGCGATTCCAGCAGTCACGGATGCATCGAATCTGTTGAAAGATAAGCCGAGTGATTTTCCATTCATCATGTTTGGTCCGGGTAATGACACGCCTCATCAGGTGAATGAGAATATTGATAAAAAGATGTATCTTGATTTTATTAAGTTATATGAAGAATTATTTGTGGGCTATTTGAAATAGCTAAAAGGCGTGATTGACAATTTTAAAGAGTCAATCACGCCTTTTTAGCCAACACACTATTATTTTTTGTAAAACGAATACGATCAATCATCAGAATCGGCCTCATCACGGAGGTCTTTTAGATGTTGATGTGCACCGGCACGGTCATAGTTAGGTAATCGTTCTGCGACGCGCAATTCAGCTAGTGCTGCGTCAAGTTCTGAAACACGATTTGAGGGAGTAAATGGTAGCCCATTTTCTTTAATCATTTGACTTAAAAACATATTAATAAGCGTACTTAGATCACTGCCCAAGTCTTTAGCCACTGACTGTGCCGCTAGTTTTTGTTCGTGATCAATACGGATGGTAATACGATCCTTGCCTGGATTATCCAAATCATGATACCTCCTTTATCAGGTGTTGATGCTATTATAGCACCAGTTGGCGAACGTTGTACGTACAATTGGCTTTAAAAAGCCTCTTTTATCATAATAAGCAAGCCACACTTGGTTAGAATTAGTCCAAGTGTGGCTCGCTTTAGTTAATAATTCGATTTTAGCGGCGTTTCATTGATTAATGAAGTGCCTTTCAAGGCGGCTTGAGTCGTCGTTGGCATGTCACCATGTTCTGGGCTCCAGCCAGTATCTTTGGTCAGTTTAATGGTTTGTGCGCCATGCTGGAATGTCATACTAGTTGCGTTGGTCAGTGCCAAAGTCGTTGATCCCAAGGTTGATTGGGTGAGGGTGGCCTGATTACTTTTAGCTAGTTTTAAATTAAAATGGCCACTAATTGTGGTGTGCCCGGTTTGGAATAACGCCAATTGTTGGTTGGTATTTAAATATAAAGCTAAATGCTCAGTTTGATTCACCCAGCGACCTAAATAGTCGGTTGAATGGACTTTACTGACGGCGGTAACGGTTGGAGCTGCCGAACTGATCTGTCGGTCGGCAGTGTCATTCCCCGTGACCGCTGACTGACATCCGGCTAAGCCTAAACTTAGTAGTGCTAGGCCGAAAAATCCCCATATCTTTCGCATACTAATCTCCTCCAAAGTCCCAGCGTTTAAGCTGAGACTTTTGTTCTCTCAGAAGTCCATTATAGATGATGGCTAACGTAATCGAAACAAATACGAGTTTCTTTAGTAATAAATTTAATTTTAAATTGGGGAATAAGTATTTAAGCTATTGTTTTCGCTTACGAGTAAATTGTTTGAAAATGAATTTTAGACGATTGGTTATGACTAAAGTAGTCATGAAAATTTTAATGAAACCGCTAGCGATTAGCCTGCATCGTGGTCGTTCAATCCCTGTATTAATTATTCCAAATGTATCAATCAAATGATATAAAACAAATTTTTAAATTGGTTATACTGTCATGAAACGGTGCTAGTCATGCCTTTTGCTCTCCTAACAGTCAATAACACCACATAGGCAGTTTCGTTAAAATGAGCTACTATATATAGTATCGAAAGCAAATGAGTAGCACAATTGGTTGTGCCGCTGTACCTTTTGTGCCAAAGTGACTGAAAAGTGAGGATGCACATGTTAACAATAAACACAACGGAAATTTTAGATCAATTGCGGCCATTACCAGTAATCAAACGTGGTGGGACGCAGACGAAATTTCATCCGTATAAACTTAATTTTGTTTTAGACCAACTCGGTTTAGATGATGTAACACAAACGGCTGTTAAGCACGCCTTAGTTGCGCATTATCAACAGACTACGGTCATTGAAACGCGTGAATTACGACCAGCACTGCGCCAAATTTTAGTTGATTTGGGCTTAACGGCTGCCGCTGAAAGTTATCAAGCTTATTTTGTGGCGGAACAAAGCCGTTTTTCAGCAGCGACTAATGTTCGTGAACGCATCGAAAAATTGTTTAATAAAGATGCCAGCGTTGTCCATGAAAATGCGAACAAGGATAGTAATGTCTTTAATACGCAACGGGACCTGGAAGCCGGTGCCGCTAGTCGTGCGATCGGTTTGAAAATGTTGCCAGATCTCGTGGCAAAGGCTCATTTACGCGGTGATATTCACTGGCATGACTTGGATTATTCACCAGTGACCCCGGAAACGAACTGTTGCTTGATAGACTTCGATGGCATGTTTAAAAACGGTTACAAGATTGGTAATGCTGAAGTGGCTTCTCCACGGTCGATCCAAACCGCGACGGCTCAAATGGCACAGATTATTGCTAACGTGGCGTCGTTGCAATATGGTGGTTGCTCGGCTAATCGGGTGGATCAATTATTGGCCCCATACGCTGAAATTAATTATCAAAAACATTTAGCCGATGCTGAAAAGTGGGTCGCGGCCGATAAGCGCAAGGCTTATGCCAAAACAAAGACCAAAAAAGATATTTATGATGCGATGCAAGCCTTGGAATATGAAATTAATACGTTGTATTCTTCGCAAGGCCAAACGCCATTTACTACGGTTAACTTTGGTCTGGGGACGAGTTGGATTGAACGTGAAATTCAACGCGCTATTTTACAGATTCGGATTAAAGGACTGGGGAAAGAACGCCGGACTGCTATTTTCCCTAAGTTGATTTTTACGATCAAACGTGGCTTAAATTTAGCCCCAACTGATCCTAATTATGATATTAAAGAACTTGCGATTGAATGCTCAACCAAGCGGATGTACCCTGATCTTTTAATGTACGATAAAATCAAAGAATTGACTGGGAGCTTTAAAACGCCGATGGGGTGCCGGTCCTTCTTGCAAGGATGGCGTGATGATGATGGGGTTGAAGTCAACTCTGGTCGGATGAATTTAGGCGTAGTGACCGTCAATTTACCACGCATTGCATTGTCAGCGCACGGTGACCGCAAATTGTTCTGGGAAATTTTTGAGGAACGGATGGCGACGTGCCATCAAGCGCTCGCTTACCGAATCGAACGGACTAAGGAAGCGCAACCTGAAAATGCCCCATTATTGTATATGTATGGCGCGTTTGGGAAACGTCTACCGGCTGGCGGGAATGTGGACGAGTTGTTCAAGAATCAACGGGCCACAATTTCATTAGGCTACATCGGGATCTACGAGGTCTGCACGACGTTTTTTGGCCCAAACTGGGAACACAATGCCGAAGTGCTTGATTTTGCGGAAACGGTTGTCAAAACGTTACGGGATAAGTGCGCTACTTGGGCCGCTGAAAGTGGCTACCATTACAGCCTCTACTCAACCCCAGCCGAATCATTGACGGACACGTTCTGTCGTGATGATATCCAGAAGTTTGGTCGCATTCCAGACATTACAGATAAAGAATATTATACGAATAGTTTCCACTTTGACGTCCGGAAACACCCGTCACCATTTGAAAAACTCACTATGGAAGAACGCTTTCCACAGTATGCTTCGGGTGGCTTTATCCATTACTGCGAATATCCAAATTTAACACAAAATCCGAAAGCCTTGGAAGCTGTTTGGGACTGGGCCTACGATCATGTCGGTTATTTAGGCACCAATACCGCGATTGACCAATGTTTCAAATGTGGATTTAAGGGTGAGTTTAAAGCGACTGCCCGTGGATTTGTTTGTCCGCAATGTGGCAATCATGATCCAAAATATTGTGACGTCGTTAAACGAACTTGTGGTTATTTAGGTAATCCACAACAACGGCCGATGGTACATGGTCGTCACGTTGAAATTGCCTCTCGTCAAAAAAATATGTCTCCGGAGATGATAAAGAATGCCGCGCGCTATGAAAGGACCAAACAATCCGATGCCCAAAGAATGGCTGGCAGAGGACTTAAGTGAACAATACGTCGCTGATTACAAGGCATTTAACTTTGTCGATGGTGAGGGCGTTCGTTGCAGCTTGTATCTGAGCGGTTGTCCGTTCCATTGCCCAGGTTGTTATAATGTTGCCGCACAAAACTTTCATTACGGCCAACCGTATACGCAAGATTTAGAAGACCAAATTATCGAAGATTTGAGTCAGGATTACGTCCAAGGGTTAACACTACTAGGTGGGGAACCGTTTTTGAATACTCAAGTGGCAATTCGTATTTGCGAACGCGTCCGATCAGAATTTGGCCATACCAAGGATATCTGGTCCTGGTCAGGTTATACTTGGGACGAATTGCAGAAGGACTCTGATGACAAGCTCAAGATGTTATCACTGATTGATATTTTGGTTGATGGTCGTTTCCTCGAAGATCAGATGGACTTAACGTTACAATTTCGTGGAAGTGCCAATCAACGTATTATTGATGTCCCTAAATCCTTGGCTAGTGGCCAAGTTGTTATTTGGGATAAGTTGAAACGGTAATAATCAAAGTTTTGCCACAGCCCGTGGGGACAACTGTCACGGGCTATTTTTTATCCAAAAAATCGGTCAGTAAGGGAGTTTTATGAGCATGTTAACAACAATTAAGACTTGGCAGGAACGGTATTTTCACTTTTGGGATCAGTTAAATATCCTTCGTGCCGGTATTCTAGGGGCCAACGATGGCATTATTTCTGTTTCGGGAATCGTGTTGGGCGCGGTTGGTGCGGATTTAAGCAATACGACCTTGTTCATTAGTGGCATTTCGGGAATGCTAGCGGGGGCTTGCTCGATGGCCGGAGGCGAATATGTTTCTGTGAGTGCGCAAAAGGAAGTGCAATTAGCTAAATTAAATGCCCAAGTTAGTCTTGATTCACAGGAGACTAGCTCGTCACCAATGCGACTGCAACAACAGGATTTACTTAATCCAATTCATGCGGCTGTGATGTCATTTGGAGCTTTCATACTGGGAGCAGTGATTCCGTTATTGGCAATCAGTTTGTCTACGCCGGCCTGGCGATTAATCAATACAATGCTGGCGATGGTTGTCGCATTAAGTTTGAATGCGACGGTCAGTTCGCGTCATTCGGAGATTGCGCTCCATAAAGTGATCTTTCGCAATGTCCTAGTTGGGGTGATGACGGCGTTAGTGACCTATTTAGTGGGAACCTTGTTGGGTGGTAACTAAACTCGAATTCTCAAAGCTAACGAAGATGGCACTAAAAAAGCGGCGATTGCAACTCATCTAATTGAGTTATTATCGCCGCATTGATTTTTTTGATGATAAATTTAGGCTAAGGCATGGGCGGGCTGCTTACGATGGGTCAGGTACAGATAGCTCGCCATGATGATGCCGCCAATCAGAATACCAAGGGCATTGGCTAAGACATCATTGATATCGCTACTACGATTGATTAGGAAACGGTGCGATAAAACATACTGCGTGATTTCAATGCCACTGCCAACGACTAGACCAAAAAATGCGACGCCGAATAAGGATAATTTTGGAAGCATATTTTTCAGTAGTAACCCGAGTGGGACGGTTAAAAGGATATTTTCTAAAAAGCCTAGGTTGTAAAAGGAAAAGCGGGTAAGGTTGACTCGGCCAATTCCAAGCGGCATGAGGTACGGCGCAGTGCCGTCAATGGAAATCGGCGTAAAGAGAATCGTTGCCAACCCAGTGCCATAAATCAGGATGAGACTAGCAAACCAACGATGCTTGCCACCGAATAGGATAATGGCTAGGGCACTCAAACCAGCCACTAGCATAATAAATAGTAAAGGTTCCCAGCGCATAAAACCACCTCCGTTAAGTTGTCTGTGAAGTAACTGATTATTAGATTACAACATAACGTGGGATTATAGGGGCTTTAGTCGATAGCTTTAAGCTTTCTTGTGAACCTTAGTAAAAGGATAATAATTGAACACAAAAAACAATGTCTGTCAGGGCTATTTAGTGATTCCTGACAGATATTGCTTTTTACAATTGAATAAAAACGTTAGTAGCGACGTTGTTATTGTTCTTTCAGCTGAAGCGGAAAAATCAGTCTTTCGCTTCCTGCTGAGCAATATAACGTTGATTGCCGCGATGTAATTCAATCACAGTCCAAGTTAACAACGCAATGATAGCCGCAACTAGTACCCAAGCAATGGTGTCGGCAATGCCGAGCTGTCCTTTGCTAGGATTGTTGCCAAAGAAGCCTTCGACTTGAGATGGCAAGCCGATCAGGTTTAACCCGGTCAGACCAATGACAGATAACCAGCCGAGTCCTTTGATCCAAAGGGTATTTTTGAAGCGCTTACCCATTTCAGCGGCACTATCAGTCATCATCAACAGTGGCAACATTGAGAATGGCAATGCGAAGGCTAAGAAGACTTGCGAGTTGTTCATTAAATCGTTGAGGGCTTCGTGTTCCGCAATGGCAGACTTGCTACTCGTTAACATGACACAGATTAAAACAGGAATCACGGATAAGAGTCGGGTGACTAACCGCCGTAACCAGAGCGGCATCCGCATGTGGACGAACCCTTCCATGATTACTTGCCCGGTTAAGGTCCCAGTAATCGTGGAATTTTGCCCAGAAGCTAGTAGTGCCACGGCAAATAGGGCGGATAGCACGCCAGAACGTGCGACATCAATTAAGAGGCCGTTGCTCAAAGTTGACGTGTTTGATAGGGCTTGATATAAACCGAAGAATGAGGGATCTTTGACTGCGCCCGTCTTGAAGACCGCTACCCCCATGATTAATAATAGGGCATTAACAAAGAAGGCGGCAGTCAGTTGAATGTTGGAATCCAGACTCGCAAACTTTACGGTACGTGCCACATCGTCGGGATCACTGTGATCAATTTTTCGTGTTTGAGAAATGGCAGAGTGCAAGTATAAGTTGTGTGGCATGACGGTCGCCCCAATAATCCCGAGGGCGCCGCTCATGGGGGTCATGCCGGCAACCGTTTTACTATTTGAGAAAGTCTCACTGGTTGGTACTAAGCCAGCGAATACTTGTCCCCAGTTGGGATTTGACAGCGCAACTTGGTAAACGAAAACGAGCAAGATGACTAAAATTAAGCAAACGACAATAGCTTCAATTTTGCGGAAGCCAATCTTGGTTAATAATAATAGTAATAAGACATCAAAAACGGTAATGAAGACCGCGATGACTAGTGGAATATGGAATAATAAATATAGTGCAATCGCGGCGCCAATGACTTCGGCGATGTCGGTCGCCATAATCGCAAATTCAGTTAGGATCCATAAAACGATGCCTAACGCCTTACCGGTACGCGCACGAATGGCTTGTGCCAAATCCATCTGTGTCACGATGCCAAGTTTAGCCGCCATGTATTGTAACAGCATCGCAATCAAACTTGACATCAAGATGACAGACATCAATAAATATTGAAAGTTTTGACCACCAGTAATTGAAGTTGACCAATTCCCAGGATCCATATAACCTACAGCAACCAATGCACCGGGCCCCGAATAGGCAAACAATGTGCGCCAGAAACCAATGTTTTTTGGTACATCAATTTTGCCGTTTATTTCTTCCAGTGACGGGCCATTGGCATACTCAATTAATTTGTGTTGCCGTCTTACTTTTGCCACGATGATGACCACCTTTCTATCTCTGAAAACAGCCTTATTGTACGCTGACGGCGCCATAAATTATATAATTTTTTAGGGATACCTTAAAAATTAGCTGATTTTCAGGCTTGATTGTGTTTAGGGAGATAACTTACACAAAAACGAATTATTTTCGGATTAATTTAAGCATCGTTTGTTAAATGTTCTTATAAACTCATGTAAACAAGTGTAAACCTTATCGAATCAGTTAAATGATAGCGCTATTTTGTGTGAAATATGGTAAAGTCAAAGTTGAAAAAGGCAATAATCAACGCGTTTAACTAATATAAAAAGGAAAGTTATGTCACTAGATTTGTGAGAAAGTTCTCAAGGTGTGTGGAAGGCACCTTCTCGAGCGGACCTGGGTTCAAAGAATTAAGGGAGTGAACACCATGGCAGTCACAACGAGCAGTTTAATTCCGGTCGTGGCACCGGTCACTGGTCAAAAGATCAGTTTGACAACGGTAGTCGACACGGTCTTTTTGTGTGGGCTGCGGGTTACTAATTACCCCGGCTTACCACGAACTGATCGGATTGTGGCACCAACTGCCGGTCAAGTGACACGAATTGCGAATTCGCAACATAACCTGGGCTTTCGGACAGCGAACGGGTTAGAAGTTCTGATTCATCTCGGCTTTGGGACGTCGATGACGGCTGACATGCCTTTCCATTTAATCGTCAAATTGGGCGAACACGTCGAAGCGGGTCAGCCGATTGCGGTGATGGATTTGGCGTCAACGCGACTGAACCAACCTAAAACGACGGTGCCGAAGCGGATTCGGCAGGCGTTTCTACGGCTAAAAGTTTTGGCGTTTACTGCAACGCATCGTATTGCCCCAGAAGGCAACGTTGATACCAAACTGACGCTGGACTTAGCGGCAAATCATCGGATTGCGACGATGGGGCCGCCGAGTGTTATTCAACTGAGTTGACCCAAGTATTGGGGTGACGCATTGCAAGTCATGAGATCAATGAAGCGCTTGGAAAAGGACAATCGCAACCAGTCAAGCTAATCAGCCAACAGGAAATCGAACGGGGTATCTCGATTGAACCAGTTAGTGGTCGATGTCAGTTGATAATTGGATAGCAAGTGGCTGAGGGTTTTGCGTTAGTGATAGCGCAGTTAGGGGCAACGGCATTTTTGAGAAAAACGACGTTGGTCAAGTTTTGTGGGCCTCTTTTTCACAAAGCGGCCAGATCATTAGTGTCACAACTTAGCTCTGAGCTGAGTGGGTTAATGTGGCAGCATTAAGTGGCACTGATTATCAGGATATTACAGTGATAGCGGTCAAAAGGTTAGGTCGTCGATTAAGCAGTCTCGCTAACAGGGGTGAGCGGGATTAAAGCAAAGGGACCGACTGAATAAAAGTCCACCGTTGGGAGCGGTGCTATTGACGGTAGCCGGTTACTTTCGTTAGTTTTGTTAGGTTAACCTTGGCTGTGGAGAGTGAAGATTGAAAGCGGATTGCTTGCTTTTATTTGGCAGTTCAGTTTACTATTAGCGTAAATTGAAGAGGAGTGATTCGTGATGAGTGAAGCAACTTTTAACCAAGCTGAATTGGCAAAATTTAATGGTCAAGCTGGCCAACCAGCATATGTCGCTGTTGATGGTGTCGTTTATGATGTGTCTGGAATTGACGCATGGGCTGGTGGCAAGCACCATGGTAACTTAGCTGGTCAAGAATTAACGGCGATTATTGATACCCGCTCACCACACGGACGCAGCGTGTTAAAGAAGTTGCCAGTGGTTGGAAAATACGCAGAATAAAAGCCTAAATAGGTTTTGAGAATGCTGTAAAACCACACAATAATTCACCAATGGATCAGGGCGCAAGCGAGTTCTGATCTTTTATTTTGTCTCAAAACTAAAGATTGAAAGACTTAAAAACAGCACTCACATCTAAAATAGATCTGCCGAATTCAGCGCTCCGCCAGTCAGAATCGGTGTGCTGTGGGGGACGGTGCCAGCCGAAGTACGGTCTGGCGCCTCAATTTCAAGCCGATAAAACACGTCTTGGAATTGCCCCGTGAGATTAGTCAACCAAGAACGCCGACTAATCTCGCTGACACTGCACACCAATTCTGACTGACTCCGCTAAGCAGGATTAGTCGTCCCAAGCCGCTGATTGGCTGCATGTTATCAGCAACGATCGGCACAGGCCTGTAACTTTTAACTTGCAATCTTTACCTGAAAGTTTGATTGTAAGCGTTCTATAATTTGTCACGCAATTGTTACTTATGAAGAGGGCCTTTGGGGTGCTATAGTGAACACTCGAAACTAAAACTAGGAGTGTGTATAGATAATGCCACGTAATTTTAAAGAAGAAGTTGTGTTCACGGCGATTATGGCGGGACTGATGGTGTTTGTCATGACGGCGTACAATGTCACGATGGCGCAAGGGTTCAGCAATGGTCTAATCCTCGCAATTTTGAGTGGTTTTCCTCTGGGTTTAGTCGTAGCAATCATTTTAGATCTGTTGGTCGTGGGACCAATTGCAAAAGGATTAGCTTTCAAATATATCATTAATGATTACATGCGAAAAAAGACGATTTTGATTGGGATCACAATCTCAGTTTTAATGGTGCTTGGCATGGTAACTTGCATGTCCCTCTTTGGGATTGCGGTGGAAGGTAAGTTGACTGGGGCGCACATTTTAGCTACCTATGGTCACACTTGGATTTTTAACTTGATTGTTGCTTTACCATTACAACTCATCATCGTTGGGCCAATCGCTCGCGGGGTGTTAGGTAAAATGCAACAAGCTACTACTAAACAGGATCAACCTTCAGCAGTTGAAGACGAAGACTAATAATTAAACGGCTAGTGATAACTTGAGAAACTTGTTCAAGTTATGGCTAGCCGTTTTTGCGTTGATTTGAGGTAAAAATAATTTGGCTACCCAGAAATAATTTTTTCACTGGAAACTGACTGAAACTAATCACAGCCATTCGAATAAGTTGTTTAGCCAATTTCTTTTGAGATGAAAGGCGTAATTTTCGCCCGAATTAATGATACAATTTCAATTAAGAAAGCGGTGTCAGTTGGATGCTGCGGTATCATGAGAAAATCTTGGAGGGATTAGTAATGCAACCATTAGGGTTAGTGGATATTGGTGGAACCACCATCAAGTTTGCCATTTGGGATGGGAAAGGCTTGCAACAGCATCACGCTGTTGCCACGCCGAAAACGCGGGATGACTTTTTTGACTTATTAACGGTTGAAGTTGAGACAATGAAGACCCAGGCACCAATCGTGGGTGTCGGAATTAGTTCGCCAGGTGCCGTTGATAAAAAGACGGGGATCGTTGGTGGCGCTAGTGCCGTCCCATATATTCATCATTTCGAAATTCAGCAGGCGTTGGAGCAAAGATTTGGCTTGCCGGTCAGCATGGAGAATGATGCCAATTGTGCTGCTTTAGCGGAATTGGACAGTGGGGCCGGAACCGGCGCTGACAGCTTGGCCTTTTTCGTGGTTGGCACGGGTGTCGGCGGTGCGTTGATCGTTAACCACCGGATCTGGCATGGCGCGCACTTATTTGGTGGCGAATTCGGGTTTGCGATGGCGACAGAAACTAGAACCGTCAGTGAGTTGGGTACCGTACCAAATGCCCTGCGGCGGTATCAGGCGGCTAATCCAGATGCAGCGCCGATTGATGGTAAACGATTATTCGAACTAGCAGCTGCTGGTGAGATTACGGCTGCGGCAGAAGTCCAAACGATTTATCGCACCTTAGCGACTGCAATTTATGATATTCAATATAGTTTTGACCCAGAAAAGATCGTGATTGGTGGCGGTGTTTCCAATAATCCGGCACTGATTCCAGGAATTGATGCCGAAATTGAAAAGATCCGTCAGCAAGTCAAAATTGCGTCAATCAAGCCCGAAGTCGTCCCATGTGTCTACACGGATGAAGCCAATTTGCGTGGTGCGGCGGTCGATTTTTCACAGACATACCCTAAGTTAGTTTAGACGGATTTAACCAAATGGAGGTAGCTATGACAACTTTTTCCAAAGATTTTATCTGGGGTGCCGCGACATCTGGTCCCCAAACTGAAGGTAATTTCCATAAGCAACATCAAAATGTGTTCGATTACTGGTTTGAAACTGAGCCGACTGCCTTTGATAATGGCGTTGGCCCCGATACAGCTTCGGATTTCTATCACGACTATGAAGCTGACCTAGCATTGATGTCGCAGGCGGGGATTAAAGCTTTGCGGACGTCGATTCAGTGGACACGCTTGATTGACGATTTTGAGACGGCCAGCTTGAATGCGGATGGGGTGGCTTATTACAACCATGTGATTGATGCGATGATCGCCAACCATATTACGCCGTATATCAACTTACATCACTTTGATCTGCCAGTTGAATTGTATGATCGCTATGGCGGTTGGACGTCGAAACATGTTGTGGAGCTGTTTGTAAAATTCGCTGAACAATGTTTCAAGTTGTTTGGGGATCGGGTGGATAACTGGTTCACTTTTAATGAGCCTAAAGTTGTTGTCGACGGCCAATATTTGTATGGCTGGCATTATCCACAAATCGTTGATGGGCCGAAAGCGGTGCAAGTCGCGTATAACATGAATTTGGCTTCGGCAAAAGTTATTGCAAAATTTCGTGAGTGTTGTCCACAGTCAGAAAAACGAATCGGGATTATTCTAAATCTTACGCCAGCGTATCCAGCAACGGCTGATCCTGCCGATGTCGCGGCGGCCGACTTTGCCGAGGCGTGGTCAAATGAAATGTATCTACAACCAGCAGTTCTGGGCCATTTTCCGGCGAAGCTGGTGGCGACCTTAACGGCGGATGGCGTGTTGTGGGATGCGACCTCAGAAGAATTGACACTGATTGCAGAAAATACCGTTGATTACCTTGGTGTGAACTATTATCAGCCACTGCGAGTGCAACGGCCGGATATTTCGCCGAAGAGTCTGCAACCATGGATGCCGGATATTTATTTCAAGGAATACCAAATGCCAGGTCGGATTATGAATGTTGATCGTGGTTGGGAAATTTATCCCGAAGCGATGACGGATATTGCCAATAACATGCGCGAAAATTACGGCAACATTCCGTGGTTCATTTCCGAAAACGGAATGGGCGTTGCCGGTGAAGAACGTTTCATGGACGCGGATGGGGTTGTCCAAGATGACTATCGGATTGATTTTATGAAGGACCACTTGCAAGCGTTGAAGCGGGGAATTGATGCTGGGTCCAACTGTATCGGTTACTTTGTTTGGACGGCAATCGATTGTTGGTCATGGAATCATGCGTATCATAATCGCTACGGCTTGATTCGTGATGATATTCATACGCAGGAAAAAACGCTGAAGAAGTCGGCGGCTTGGTTTAAGCAGTTGAGTGAGAGTAATTCGTTTGAAGATTAGCAGTTGGGTGTCAGTCGCGAATGCGGCTGGCACATTTTGGTATGCAAGCATTGTAAAGGTAAAACGCTAGCTAGCTACTTTTGAAACCAAATTACCATTTGAATACGCTTTAATGGCTATTTTTAAGATATAATATATTTTGGGGCATGTTGGGGTTAAATGAAAAAAGGTGGTAGCGCTGATGCTAGAACAAGAACTTAACTTTGAAAATGATTTGATTAAGTATTTGACGCAAATTGGTGGCAGTAAGCAATGGCAATACGTTCCTGATATTAAAAATACAGATCAGTTATGGCAAAATTTCAAAATAATTTTGGAACAACATAATCAAGGAAAATTAGATCAACCGATGAGTCCGACTGAGTTTGCGCAAGTTAAACAACAAATTGAGAACTTAGAGACACCGTATCAAGCCGGAAAATTTTTGTATGGCCTAAATGGGGTTTCTCAGATTGAGATTGATCGTGATGATGGTAAGCATGTTTTCCTAACAGTATTCGATCAACAATATGTTGGTGCCGGGGATACGGTGTACCAAGTTGTCAATCAAATTGTTCGTCCGGCCAAGCAGAGTGGTCGCAAGAATCGTCGTTTTGATACGACTTTGTTGATCAACGGATTACCAATTATTCAAATTGAAGAAAAAAAAGCCTCTCACGATGCAAAAGAGGCTTTAAATCAAATGTCGCAATACATAGCCGAGGAACAATATTCGGATATTTTTTCAACACTTCAAATTTTAATTGGCATGACGCCAGATAATACGTTGTATATGGCCAATACTTCAATTGATAAGTTCAATACGGATTTTGCTTTTCATTGGCAACGAGAAGATGATAATCGACCAGTGCTTGAATGGCGGGATTTTGCTAATCGCATGTTATCAATTCCGATGGCCCATCAAATGGCAACGAGTTATGTGATTCTTGATGGCACTAAGAATAAACAAATGATCAAAGTGATGCGTCCTTATCAGGTTTATGCGACTAAACGAATCATTGAGAAAATTAAACAGACTAACTTTAATATGGATACTCAGAAACTAGGATATGTCTGGCATACAACTGGTTCAGGTAAAACAATTAGTAGTTTCAAAGCGGCATGGCTGGCATCAAGACTGCCAAATGTGGACAAGGTGATCTTTCTTGTAGATCGGATTGCGTTGACGCAACAAACAGCTGATAATTATGCTGCTTATGACCCCGATAGCGATACTGAAAATAAGGGTGGCGTTGTGGCTGACACAGCTAATGTAAATATGTTATCACGAAAAATTCGCCAAAAAGGTGGCGGAATTATCGTGACTTCTATTCAGAAGTTAGATCGGTTAGTACAACGCGAAAGCTTTAAGCAGCCAGACAAACACATTGTTTTCATTGTTGATGAAGCACACCGGTCGACCAGTGGAGAAATGCTACAACGCGCTAAAAAAGGATTCCCGCAATCAGTTTGGGTTGGTTATACTGGAACGCCAAGCTTTACAGGAATTACAACTCAAAGCATTTTCGGAGACTTATTGCATGCCTATACGATTCGTGAAGCAATATCAGATCATAATGTGCTTGGATTTAAGGTTGATTTTAATACAACGTTAACTGATGACACGCTACGCAATATTTATCTGCCCGAGTTCTATCGGTATCAGCATGCTGATTGGACCGCTGATCAGATTCAGTATAAAATTGAGCATTTATCGGATGAAGATCGGGATGATATGGTCAAATCAAGTGTTTATGATGAGAATGAAGACCATGTTAAATTAGTTGTTGATGATATTTTTTCAAAATGGCGTAACCGTTCCGCCAATTATCGATATAGTGCACTTTTAACGACCCATGTTGGTGGTGGCAAGCCTTCAACACCAATGGCTTTAAAGTATTATCATGAAATTTTACGACGGAACCAGACTGCCAGCCATCCACTAAAGGTTGCCGTCACTTTTAGCCAAGATACTTCTAATGGTGACAACATGACTGAAAGTAACAAAGGTTTGCATGATGCGATGCAAACCTATGCCGCGGAATTTGGTGGTGTGTATGGTGATGATGATGTGAAGTCTTACACTGAAAGTGTGATTTCAAGGTTAAATCGAACCGTGGATGATGGCAATTATTTAGACCTAGTCATCGTTATTGATCAGCTATTAACCGGATTTGATGCACCGTATTTAAATACACTATACGTTGATCGCACATTACAAGGGGCTAATTTGATTCAAGCTTATTCTCGTACCAACCGAATTCAAGATATGCAGCAAAAACCATATGGACGTGTGATCAACTATCGCTGGCCAGCGCAAGCCGAAAAGCTGATGAAAGATGCCTTGAAAGTCTATGCGGATCGTAATTCCGCTGCGGTTCAAACTGATTTGCCAGGATTGGATGGCGATGGTGATGTGATCGCACCAGATTTCGAACAGGTTGAAAAACAGACGGCAAAAATTGTTGAGCAGTTGGACGAGATGACTCAAGGTTTTGAAACAATTCCAAATACATTGGATGAAAACCAGAAGATTTATCAGCTTATTCAGCAATATAACCAGAAAGTTGCTTTACTGAAACAAGATGATAATTATGATTATGAAAAGCCTGATGAACTTTTGAAAGGGATTGGTATTAGTTCGGATGAGGAAGTACGGTTGACGACTACGATCGCCAATAATGTTAAAGATTTCATTGTTGCTCGGCATCCTGATATTGATTATGGTGATTTTGATTTACAGATGGAACACGTTAATGAGGTTCAAGTCGATTATGCTTATCTGGAACAATTAATTGCTGAATTGTTAAATCAATCGCATGATGGTGAAATTGAAAAAGTATCGAAGACCTTCAAGAAGGTTAATGAGGCTGCTGATCAGTTACCCGATCGACGAGCTAGTCGACAAATCAAGCGATTTGCCAAGGATGTACAAGAACATCATTTCGATGAGAAGTTGGTTGGTCAGTATCCAGTTGTCTCTGGTGATGTCGATCAGATCTTGGATGCACACAATGAAGGCAGTCGACGTAAGGCAATGCTCGATTTTCGTCAAGAATGGGGATTAGTTGATGCTGAAGGAGTTAAAACTCTGATGACTAAAATTCTAGACCGACACGTGACTGATAATGATGATTTGAATGAGAATAATGAATTAAATGAAATCATCAAGTCGGGACAACAGTATTATAAGACGGATGCCATCAAGGCTGAGGTCAAGGCGTTGCCAAAAATTAAGTATCGAAATCAACTTAGAAGTGAATTTATGAAGTTTGCAAACTATATTAATCAGGAATACAAGGAGTAGTTATGAATACAACAGAAAAGGCACAAGATATTACGTCCAAATTATGGGCGATGGCCAATGAACTTCGTGGCAATATGGATGCGAGTGAATTCCGAAACTACATTTTAGGCTTTATGTTTTATCGATACTTGTCGGAGCATCAAGAAACCTATTGGGTGAAAAATCAGATTTTTGATGTTGTCTCTGGTGAAACAGTCAATGAAGCCTATGCTAAAGCTGTTGAAGAAGATGGTTTAGCGGCCTATTTGGAAGACACTGCCGGTGAATTAGGTTATGCCATTGCACCAGATTATACTTGGGCAACGATTACAGATAAGGTTAAAAACAGTGAAATCAAGCCATCTGATTTTCAAGATATGTTTGATGATTTTCGAAAGAACGCCCAATTAAATCCACATGCACAACAAGATTTCAGAGGAATCTTTGCTGATATGAACTTAGGCAATTCTCGGTTGGGAAATTCAACTGTTTCGCGAGCACAGGCTCTTAGCGGCATTGTCAAATTAGTTGATAATTTTGATTATAATGACAAAGACGGTCACGATATTTTGGGTGACGTGTATGAATACCTAATTGCCAAGTTTGCTGGTAATTCTGGGAAAAAGGCTGGGGAATTTTATACACCACACCAAGTTTCAAAAATTTTAGCAAGTTTAGTTGCACTGGATGTTAAAGACGATGGGTCGCAGTTTACCGTCTATGATCCAGCAATGGGGTCCGGTTCACTGTTGTTAACAGTTCAAGAAGCCTTGAAGGAAAATGGCTATAAAAGGCGTGTACACTTTCACGGGCAGGAACTAAATACGACCACTTTTAACTTGGCTCGGATGAATCTTATGATGCATGGTGTTGAATATCAAAATATGGATTTGCGTAATGCTGACACATTAGAGTCCGATTGGCCAGACGGTATTGATAGTGATGGTGTGGACCATGCAAGAAGTTTTGATGCGGTTGTTGCAAATCCTCCTTATTCGGCTCATTGGGATAACAATGAAAACAAACTGAAAGATCCACGGTTTAAAGCTTACGGGAAACTTGCGCCTAAGTCCAAAGCTGACTTTGCGTTTGTTTTGCATAGTATTTACCATTTAGCTGATACTGGTCGGATGGCAATTGTCTTACCACACGGGGTGTTATTCCGTGGTGCCGCAGAAGGAACCATTCGAAAGACATTGATTGAAAATAACTATTTAGATGCAGTGATTGGTTTACCAGCAAAGTTATTCTATTCAACATCAATCCCGACTACTATTTTAGTCTTCTCTAAGAGCCGTAAAACAAAGGACATCTTATTTATTGATGCTTCACAAGACTTTGAAAAAGGAAAGAACCAGAATATTTTGCGTGATGCGGATATTGATAAAATCATCAATGTCTATGTCGAACGTAAAGATGTTGAAAAGTATGCGCATGTTGCGACATTGAGTGAAATTGAGGATAACGAATTCAACTTAAATATTCCACGTTATGTGGATACTTTTGAGGAAGAACCACCAGTTGATGTTGATAAACTTGTGAGCGATATAAAAAATACTAATGAAAAGATTCAGGGCCTGCAATCAGACTTAAGTGGTATGTTGGATGATTTAGTAGGTCAAGACGCTGTCGCTCAACAGCAGTTAGAGGAAATTAAGAGGATCTTGCGATGAAGGATGAGAAATTAACACCTGAAATTCGTTTTAAGGGATTTACTGACCCCTGGGAGCAGCGTAAGCTAAAGAATATTTCGGAAATTAATCCAATGAAAGAGATACCTCAAAATTTTCTGTACGTAGATTTGGAATCAGTTCAAGAAGAAAAAATCAAGAAATATCAAATCCAGAATAGAAATAATGCGCCTTCACGTGCCCAACGCTTGGCAAAAGAGGGGGATATTTTCTTTCAGAATGTGCGGTCCTATCAAAAGAACAATGTAATTTTTGAGCAATCCTTCAATACTGATCCTGTTGTTTTTTCTACCGGATATACACAAATTAGAACCTCACAAGATTCAAGCTTTGTGATGACTCAATTACAGACAAATAATTTTGTGAATCGTGTTCTAGCGAGGAGCACTGGAACCAGCTATCCAGCTATCACTAGTAAGAATCTTGGAGATATGAAGATTAGTTTACCTAATCTAAGTGAACAGTTAAAAGTTGGTATGTTTTTTCAAGGACTTTCTAAACTTATCGCTGCCAATGAGGAAAAGGTTGATGAATTAAAAGCTGTAAAAAAATTATTGATGCAAAGGCTATTTGATCAAAGCTGGCGTTTTAAAGGATTCACTGACCCCTGGGAGCAGCGTAAGTTGGGTGAGCTGTTTAGTGAACGAACCGAACGCTCTTCAAATGGAACTTTACTTTCAGTTACAATCAACTCCGGAATTGTAAAATTTGACTCCTTAGACAGAAAAAATAATTCTAGTGAGGATAAAAGTAATTACAAAATCGTCAAAAAAAATGATATTGCGTATAATTCTATGAGAATGTGGCAAGGGGCTAATGGTGTCTCGAATTATGATGGTATTGTTAGTCCAGCATATACAGTGATAACCCCCCGCAAGAATGTCTTTTCGGATTTCTTTGGCTATCACTTTAAACAAGTGAAGATGCTACAAGTATTTCAAAAGAATTCACAAGGATTGACTTCTGATACCTGGAATTTAAAGTATCCATCACTAAAAGGGATTAATGTTAAAATTCCAAGCATGAATGAGCAGAAGCATATCTCTAGGGTGTTAAAAAAAATTGATGAGAATATCGCTGCCAATGAAGAGAAATGTGAACAATTGAAACAATTGAAGCAATACCTAATGCAAAATATGTTTGTTTAATTTCAATACGAAAATTTTGACTTATCACTGCCAATAAGCGAAAGGTTAATAACGAAACATTCTGAATTCTTGGCATTTTGAATATTAATGCATGTATAAATGGGTTAGCTAATCAAACTGATTGGCTAACTCATTTTTTGGAGGTGCATAAATATGGTCCAAGATACTAAGTTTTATCAGTATTTTTATCAATGGATGAGGTTATACAAGTTGGATGCAGTTCGACCAGTCACATATCAAAAATATCAAATGTCATACAAACAACTAGTAACGTTGGCACCAGAGCTGAAAATGTCGGAGCTAACGCGATTGAATTATCAACAGTTATTAAATGATTATGCGGAAACTCATGAACGGCAAACGACTATGGATTTTCATCGTCATTTGAAGGGTGCATTGTTAGATGCTTTGGAAGAGGGCCTGATTGACCGTGACCCGACTCGTAAGGCAATTATAAAAGGTACTAAACATCGACAGCACAAAACCAAATTTTTACATCAGTATGAGCTACAAGCATTGCTAAATGAGTTGACGTTGGACGAAGGCGTAAATTGGGATTATTTTATTCTCTTAATTGCTAAGACCGGTTTGCGTTTTGCTGAGGCACTGGGAGTTACTCCTGATGATTTTGACTTTGCCCATCAAATATTGACGGTTAATAAAACATGGGATTATAAATCAGCAACCGGTGGATTTGCACCGACTAAAAATAATTCATCAGTTCGTAAGGTACCGTTAGATTGGCAGACAGTTATTCAATTTTCACAGTTAACCAAGCATTTACCAGATGATCAGCCAATTTTTGTACAAGGAAAAGTCTATAACGACACAGTAAATCATTATTTAGAACGTCTGTGTCAGCGAGCACAAGTACCTGTTATTTCTGTGCACGGGCTTCGCCATACGCATGCTTCACTCTTATTGTATGCCGGTGTCAGTATTGCATCTGTTGCGCGAAGATTAGGGCATTCTAATATGACGACAACACAACAAACTTATATCCATATCATTCAAGAACTTGAGAATCAGGACAATGATAAGGTGATGAAACATTTGGCCAGTCTTATTTAATCCATACGTTTTAAGTTAATAAATGACTGGAAGATCGCATTGAATTTGATAGTGCGATTTTTTTCGTTCGTTCATTGGCAGCGATAAGCACGTCCAGAACGTCCAATATGTCAGCAATATTTCTTTGCTCTTCCAAGCACGGGATATCAATATCAATGTTGGTAAAGGAGTTATAATTAATATTCAGTAATCCATCCATTCTTGCACCAGAAGATACCACTTTTCTCAATTCACGATTGGGTAGCCCGGTTGCAAACATGTATTCAATAAACATTGGATCATTCCTGTAAATCATCTTGAAACTGTGATATACGCGCGGAACTAGCGCAGTTTCGTAAGTCCGCAATTCAAATACAGCTCCGTACTTAGCAAACTTGGAATTTCCATGATTATAAGAAAGATCACCTTTTGATAGAAGCGTATAATTTTTTTGCTCTTTTCCAGCAATATTGGTGGAGAAGCGCATTTGTTGACTTAACCAACCGCGCATTGCGGAGATTGTCAAAACCGGTAAATCCATCCTGCCATCGTTTCCTTGAACTCTTTTCGAAATCTCCTTTAACTTACGCTGCTCCCAAGTAATAATGCAAATTATCATGTATTTTAGGTTATTAATTGGGGCTAGTTTGGGAGCAGCGTAAGGCAAAAGAGATATTTGTTCCAATAAGTCAGAAAGGATATCCCGAGTTACAGGTTCTTTCTGTTACCCAAGACAATGGTGTCGTTTTTAGAGACGACTTAGATATAGATATAAAATATGACAAAAAGTCACTTTCTAATTATAAGGTTATAAGTCCAGGTGACTTTGTAATTAGTTTACGTTCATTTCAAGGTGGTTTCGAACTATCTGACAAGCTTGGAATTTCAAGCCCTGCATATACGATATTTAATTTTAAAGATCCTAAATATCAAAATGCGGGTTACTGGTACTTTATGTTTAAAAGATACAACTTTATAGAATCTCTAAAGACGGTCACATTTGGTATTCGTGATGGAAAATCAATTAGCTTTAACGAGTTTTCTTCTTTGAAATTGGTATATCCGACAAAGAAAGAACAAGCTAAAATTAGTAACACCTTAAGGACTTTGGATAAACTTATCGCTGCCAATGAGTGTGTCCCTATAATGGAACGTAATATTACGCGACGATTTATTGGTCAAAAAATGCTTGAAAAAGTTATAATAATGATTACTTTGAAAATATAATAAAGAATCCTTTTTCGCATAATTATCAATGAACAAAGATAAAATCCAGTGAAAAAAACATACAGTTCAAAATTACTGTAAAAATATACACAGATAGCCGTACAAACGATTATCTATACGAGTTAACCTTCCAAGCAACTCAAGTATCAGCCACTTGAGTGAGTACTCAAATGGCACCAAATCTTCAAATCATTGAAATAGCAAAGTGAAATCGTTAACTGATTTTCAGAAACCTGTTGTATAAGAAACTAAGCGCGCGTTTTATAATCAAGTTAGCCAAATACTTTTAGCTAATTGATAAAATAAAAAACACCAAGACAAATCTCTGTT
>NZ_BJDH01000007.1 GCF_005405005.1 Lactiplantibacillus daoliensis
TGCTAACAATCTCGAAGATTGCTAGACCCTACACATTTGATTTGTCGAAACTTTGTTCAGTTTTCAAAGGTCTAATTCGTTGGTTGATTACCTCAACGCAACTTAATCATCATACCAAGTTGATAACAACTTGTCAACAACTTTTTATAAATGATTTTCGATTGAAGGCTTGCGGCTAACCGCTTTGTGCGCCTCAACAACGTATACTAATTTACCAATTATCCAGGCAGATTGCAAGCCTTAAATTGCAAAAAGAACCAGTCAATATTGTCATGTCTACATTGGCATTTTATTAATGTACGGAAATAACCTTTTTTCGCTAATAATTCCGACGATAATAATCGGGTTTTAGTTTTATTAAAGCCACAACCATGGATAATACCATTCATCAATCAAAACAATGTTCGTTTTAAAATTTATCAACTTTTTTCAAAAAAGTTGCTTTAAGCGACAATAATCAACTATAAACACTCGCGAGCCGCCTAAAACTGCAGTAAAAAACCGATTTGAAATTAGTTGCCTAATCTCAAATCGGTTTTTAAATTGTTTATTTATCTTCTTCTGGACGCATCGTTGGGAATAACAAAACGTCACGAATCGAATCAGCATCAGTCATTAACATAACTAAGCGATCAATCCCGATACCAAGTCCACCAGTTGGCGGCATCCCATATTCCAAAGCTTCAACGAAGTCTTCATCAATATGTTCCGCTTCATCATTACCAGCAGTCCGTTCAGCCGCTTGGGCCTCAAACCGTTGCCGTTGATCAATTGGATCGTTCAATTCACTGAAGGCATTCGCATATTCATTCCCAAGGATGAATAATTCAAAGCGGTCAGTAAAGCGAGGGTCTTCTTCATTTTTCTTAGCTAATGGTGAGATTTCGACTGGATGACCATAAATAAAAGTCGGTTCATTCAATGTATCTTCTACAAATTCTTCAAAGAAGGCATTAATGATGTGGCCAACCTTCCAGTATGATTCATACTTAACATGATGTTCATCCGCTAGCTTCCGAGCATCTTCAAGTGACATTGGTTGCCAGAAATCAATCCCAGTCTGGGCCTTGATGGCATCAACCATGTGTACGCGTTTGAATGGCTTGTTTAAATCAACAGTTTGACCATGATAAGTGATAATACCATCATCAGTCACCGCTTTAGCAGCTGCCTTGAAGATTCCTTCAGTTTCATCCATAACATCATGGAAGTCAAAATAGGCAACATAGCTTTCTAGCATCGTAAACTCAGGGTTGTGTTCACGGTCCATCCCTTCATTCCGGAAAACACGTCCAATTTCGTAGACCTTTTCCATCCCACCGACGATTAGCCGCTTTAAATGTAATTCCAAAGCAATTCGCAAGTAAAGATCGATGTTCAAGGCATTATGATGTGTAATAAATGGTCGCGCTGACGCACCACCCGCTTGATTATGAAGCATTGGCGTTTCAACTTCGATAAAATCATCACTATCCAAATGATGACGAATAGCTGAAATGATCTTAGTCCGCTTCAAGAATCGATCAAAGCTATCCCGATTTGATATCAAATCCAAATAACGTTGACGATAGATTTGTTCAACATTTTGTAAGCCGTGGAATTTATCTGGTAATGGCCGGAGTGCCTTCGATAGGAAAGTGACATCCGTTGCCTTAATGGTCAATTCACCAGAATCGGTTTTAAAGACTTCACCAGTAATCCCTAGAAAGTCCCCAATATCAGAGCGTTTGAAAATGTGATAGACGTCTTCGCCCACAACATCCTTACGCACGTATAATTGCATCTTGCCAGAACGGTCCCAAAGGTCAGCAAAACCAACTTTCCCTTTACCACGCTTAGCCAACATCCGACCAGCAATGGTTGCAGTGACCTTTTTAGCATCCAAATCATCCTTGTCCATCTCACCGTACTTAGCAACTAAGTCTTCTGCCAAATCAGTACGTTCAAAGCGATGACCAAAGGGATCAATGCCTTCTTCACGTAATTCATCCATTTTTTCACGACGAACCTTAAGTTGGTCGTTCATCGTTTGTTCTTGTCGTGCCACTAGTGTTCCTCCATTTCCAGTTAGCCTATTTCTTAATGAAATATCGCTAAACAACTACTACATGTTAATTTTGACAATCAGTGCGTAAAAAAGCAAGTGAATTCTTCACTTTACCGGTCGACTCGCAAAATAAGTTGCCAACTGCTCACTGAAATCATCAATCAACGTCACCATTTTGCAAAGCGTCGTCGCCGACATCAACGCAACCTTCGTTCGAGTTGAACGTGGGATTCCTTTTAAATAGTATGGCACCTGTTCCCGAAATTCTTGGCAACCTTGATGTTCACCCTTTAACACCACCAGCCGTTGTAAATGTGACTTGGCAACTGCCAGTTTGTCCATTGGCGAGGGTACCGGTAATAGGTCACCAGTCGCTAAATAATGTGTCGTTTGCGTCAAAATCCAGGGATTACCTTGCACAGCACGACCCATCATGACTGCCGTTGCACCAACCTCCGTCAGCATACGTGCCGCATCTTCGGGGGTCCGCACATCACCATTACCCATCAATGGGATGGTCAAGGCATCCGCAACGCGCTTCAACGTATCCCAATCGGCAGTACCACGATACAACTGTTGTCGTGTCCGCCCATGCATCGCAATTGCCGCAGCTCCCGCACGTTCAGCAGCTAAAGCATTCTTAACGGCATATAAATGGTCTTGGTCCCAGCCAGTTCGCATCTTAACAGTAACTGGCTTACGTACAGCCGCCGTAACCGCTGCGACCATCTCATAAACTTTGTCAGGATCCAACAGCCATTTTGCCCCAGCATCCGTCTTAGTGACCTTATTCACCGGACACCCCATATTAATATCAATGATATCGGCGGCAGTCTGTTGATCGACAAATTGGGCAGCCTGAACTAGGGTTTCCTTAGTTCCGCCATAAATCTGGATGCTCATTGGGTGCTCTTTAGGATCCACAAACAACATCCGAAGGGTCTTCTGGTTCTGATACATAATCCCCTTATCGGAAATCATCTCACAAACAACTAGTCCCGCCCCAAAGTTTTTGCAAATGAGTCGAAAGGCCGCATTAGTTACTCCAGCCATTGGTGCGACGACGACTCGATTAGGAATCGTCACATCACCAATTTGCCACGAGCTACTGAGTTGCTTACGCATCGCCATGTGAACGGCTCAGAACAGCTTGTAATTCCGCTACAGAGAATTGATACTTATCACCACAAAAATGACAAACGGCTTCTGCCCCGTGATCTTCATCGATCATTGCTTGCACTTCATGCTTGGGTAATGCCATCAAAGATTCAGCAAACCGTTCCTTCGAACAGTCACACTTGAAAGCCACTGGCATCTTATCAAGCACTTTCACATCGCCATCAAACAGCAAATTCAAAATGTCTTCTGGTGTCTTACCATCTCGTAACAATTGCGACACTAATGGTAAGTCTTTCAGTTTACCTTCTAATGAACTAATCGCTTCATCCGTCGCATTTGGTAGCACTTGGACTAAGAATCCCCCAGCCACACCAATCGTATTATCTTCATTAACAAATACCGACAAGCCAACCGCTGATGGAATCTGTTCGGATTGTGCAAGATAGTAGGTAAAGTCTTCGCCTAGTTCACCTGAAACCAACGGCACTTGTCCGGTAAATGGATCACCGACACCTTGAGACTTAGTGACTGCTAAGAAACCATTGGACCCAACTGCGGCCTTAACATCAATTTTATGCTTTTCATTCAACGGTAAATGGACGTGCGGATTTTGAAGATACCCTTTAACTGTCCCCTTAGCATTACCATCAACCACGATCCCACCAACGGGACCATCACCATTAATCTTGACAGTTAGCTGTTCATCCCCCTTTAAAATGGAAGAAGCTAACAATAACGTCCCAACCAAGCTCCGACCTAACGCAGCTGACGCGGCACTCCAAGTATCATGTCGACGTTGAGCTTCAGCAACAATATCCGTCGCATTCACCGCATACGCCCGAAACATTTCGTTGCCGGCCACACTTTTAACTAAATAATCTGCCATCAATATGCTCCTATCTCTGTTTTAAACTTTCGATTAATCATAACGCATAAAAAGAGCCGAGACAAAGTCTCAGCTCTTTTCGTGATTTCTTATTAAGCTTGACTGTCAGAATCATCAGCTGATGACGCTGCACTATCGGCTTCACTTGCCGCGCTCGTTGCACTTGTGGCTGAGTCAGCTTCGCTCGTTGCGATTGAAGTTGCTTCAGAACCAGCAGCAGATTCACTTGGGAAAGTGGTTTCACTAGTTGCATCCGTATTAGTTGCTTGGGCGTCTGCTTGCTTTTCAGCTTCACGGCGTTCCAATTCACGTTTAGATTCTTCGAAGGAGGCAGCTTTTTCGCTAGGAAATTCACTGCCAGTCTTCTCAGGCATCTTCCCAGTGTTAAATAAGCTGAGAATCTGCTTTTCATCCAACGTTTCATACTTCAGCAAGGCTTCCGCGATTAACTTATGTTGTTCACGGTGTGACTGAATAATGTCGGTTGCAGTTTGGTGAGCTTCCTCGGCCAAACGACGAACTTCGTCATCAATCAATTGAGCCGTATGTTGTGAAAAGGCGCTAGCGCCCATGCCTTGTTGATAAGCAGCTTGCTGGTTGGCATTTTCTAATTCAACTGGGCCAAGTTTTTCACTCATCCCATATTGAGTAACCATCGCACGCGCAATTTGAGTTGCTTGTTCGAAGTCATTAGAAGCACCGGATGATTGTGCGTCGAAGATGACTTCTTCAGCTGCACGACCACCCATTAAACCAGCCATCTGTTCCTTGGCATCACGTTTTGACATCAACATTTGATCTTCACGTGGCAACATGATGGCGTAACCGCCAGCACGACCCCGTGGCACGATCGTAACTTTATGCACGACCCGCGCATCGTTCAAGACTAACCCAACAATCGTATGTCCAGCTTCATGGTAAGCCACGGTTTCCCGTTCATGCTTGCTGACAACCCGATCGTGTTTAGCTGGCCCGGCGATAACCCGGTCTTCCGCTTCATCCAAGTCCGACGCTTCGACTTGTTTCTTATTACGACGAGCAGCGAGTAAAGCCGCTTCGTTCAATAAGTTTTCCAAATCAGCCCCAACGAACCCAGGCGTTTGCTTAGCAATTTCTTTCAAATCAACATCCGCTGCTAAAGGCTTGTTCTTAGCATGGACTTTCAAAATGGCTTCCCGACCCTTAACGTCTGGACGACCAACTAAGATCTTCCGGTCAAAACGACCTGGACGTAGCAAGGCAGGATCCAAAACATCGGAACGGTTGGTAGCTGCCATGACGATAACACCTTCGTTACCCGTAAACCCATCCATTTCAACCAATAATTGGTTTAAGGTTTGTTCACGTTCATCATGACCGCCGCCCATACCGTTACCACGTTGCCGACCAACCGCATCAATTTCATCAATAAAGATGATTGATGGGGCATTCTTCTTGGCTTGTTCAAACAAGTCCCGAACACGACTAGCCCCGACCCCGACGAACATTTCAACGAAGTCTGAACCAGAGATTGAGAAGAATGGCACGCCCGCTTCACCAGCGACCGCCTTGGCCAATAACGTTTTACCAGTACCCGGAGGCCCCTCGAGCAAGACACCCGATGGAATCCGCGCGCCTAAGGAAACAAACTTACGCGGATCTTTCAAGAATTCGACAACTTCGACCAATTCTTGTTTTTCTTCTTCTTCACCGGCAACATCTGAGAAACGAACTTTGTTTTGCTTACTATCGGCAGGTTTTGCCTTAGTTTTACCAAAGTTCATCACACGGTTGTTCCCGCCGCCTTGACCTGATTGTCCCATCATCATATAGAATAGGAACACAAATAAGATCAATGGTGCGATATACATCAATAACGTGACCCAGATCCCGCTAGATTCTTCAGCTTTCGCCGTTAATTTAACGTTTTTCTTGGCAGCCAACTTGGAAACCTGATCCACCGTTGAGTTGTTTTCCAACATTGTGGTTGAGAAAGATGTCGTCTTACTTGACGAACTGCTAATTCCCAAGGCATTTGTTGAAGAAACTTTTTGTGCTTTCCGGTATTGACCAGTCACCTTGTAGACGCCGCCACTAGGCTGGATACTAACGTTTTTGACGTTATCCTTGTCTAATTGCGTGACAAATTCGCTATAGCGGATATTTTGGGTTTGTGAGCCGGAATTATTTCCAAAGAAGAAGTAAATAATCCCCATTAAGCTTAGAAAGATCAAAATATAAAATAAGCTATTACGAAAGAGTCCATTACGTCGATTGTTGTTGTTGTTCATATGTGCCTCCTTCATCGAAACTTTTATAACCTATTAAAAGCACGGTACTATTCTTCGATAGTCTAAATAATAGCACATTTGACTATCATTGACCAATTATTTATGCTCGTAAATTGCTGGCTTCAAAATTCCAACGTAAGGCAGGTTCCGATAGCGTTCGGCATAATCCAAACCGTAACCGACCACAAATTCATTTGGCACTTCAAATCCGATATAATCAGCCTTAATATCAACTAGTCGACCAGCTGGTTTATCCAACAAGGTACAGACTTTGACCGACTTAACGTTGCGCCGCTTCAACAGATCTACCATAAACTTCAAGGTCCGACCAGTATCAATAATGTCTTCAATCACCAAGACATCGCGACCTTCAACATCATCATCTAAATCCTTCGTTAATTGGACTTCCCCACTTGAAATGGTTTCGTTCCCGTAACTGGATAAATTAATAAAGTCTAAGTCTGCGTAAACATCCATTTCCCGGATAATATCCGTAGTAAATAAGACGGCACCCTTGAGTACACAAATAATTAATGGATTTTTATCAGCATATTCCGCTGTTAATTCCTGACCCAATTTCTGCGCAACCTGATGGATATCCTCGCGACTATAAAGTACTCGTTCAATGTCGTTGTTCATCGTTTCAGATGTACTCCTTTCAACTCCGTATGTTTTAAGGCTAAAAATACTGTTTGTGCCCTAGCAATGTTCGGATCGCGGTAACTAAACTTATGACCCACTAACCACAACACCGTTCCGTGAGCATTCACTAAGACCTGCACGGCCGTACGTTCAGACCGCGGAACCTTTTGATCAATTAAAACCCGGCGAACTAATTGTTGCCCACCGTGCTTCAACTTTAACTGATCACCAGGTTGCCACGGTCGTAAAACCAGCGGCATGTCACTATTCAGTAATGGAAACGGCTGACTAGCAACAGTTGGCGATGTCCTAAAAACACCCACTGATTGGGTCGCAGTAATTTTCTGCCATTGGTCTAAGTCTACCATAATTTTTTCACTGGGCCTTAACTTTTTGACCCTTTTTTTAACAGGTAAAACAGCAAGCATACCGGCGGCTTTCACCAATTCAAGTGTCGCCGTCAGTGGCAGACGGCTTGAAGCTGATTGTGAGTTGATGGCCCAATGATAAGTTGGCACTAGCTTGGTTTCACTAACTAACTGCCGGGTGTGCTTTTGCAGCCACGCTTGCAACACCGGTAACCGCCATTGACTGGGCAGCTTTGACAACTGTTGCAAATCCAATTGTTGCTGCACTTGAACAGTTGGTAACAAGGTCGCAACCATCTGTGCTTTAGCGCTAAGCAGCGTTGACAACTGTTGTTCATAGGTCGCAACATGACTTAAGAATTCCGGATTAACTTGCATTAATTCTGGGACGACCCGTTGTCGCAACCGATTCCGCGTTAGCGTCACATCCTGATTAGTAACGTCTTCATAGAACGTTAATTGATGTTCGGACGCGTAGTCGCGTAACTGTTGTTTTGAAAACGTCAATAACGGTCGAACTAACTGCCCCGTCTGGAAAGGGCGACTCGCTTGGATTCCTCGTAATTGTGCCAGATCACCGCCACGGGCCAGTTTCATTAAATAGGTTTCTGCCTGATCATTCGCATGATGGCCAGTTAACACCGCTGTCGCCCCAGACGTTGCCATGACCTTGGCAAAAAAATCATATCGAAACTGACGACCGGCAGCTTCAACACCATTTTGGGGATGCTGATCAGCTGACCACTCGGCTATTTTTAGGCTGATTGAGCGGGTCGCACAATAGTCTGTTAAGAATGCCGCTTCTTCGGCCGACTGTGCGCGTAAATGATGATTGACATGTGCCACCAAAATTTGAGGCCGTTGCTGTACGGGCACTCGTTGTAACAAGTCCAGTAGCACCATTGAATCCACACCGGTCGAAACAGCAACAACAATTGTCTGATCTGGTGATAATAAATTCTGTTGTGCTAAAGCCCGATTAAATCGTTGGATTAGCGTCATTGGTAGCAGCCCCCTTCATTAAATTAATTTCATTTTAAATATGATTCTACGACCGTGTGGCGTAAGACACTGAATTCAGTCACTCAATCTATTCGCTGGTCACAAATTACTTAGTCAAAACTAGTCGATGACTGCCGCTTCCGATTGTTGCTGATAACATGCGGACGAGAGACCGGTTCAAGCCTTGGAAACGTCTTGACCCTCGCCCGGAAGCTTTGCCAAACCCGTAAATTTCCCGAACCGTCCGTGGTGTAAGACCGGAAAAAAACGCCGGTCAAACGCCACCTGCACGTCCGATGCCATCAGTAACAGTCTCCAACTAATCAGTGCCCCTTTTTTGGATAAATCAGTTATTTATCTTGGCGGAGTCAGTCAAAATCGGTGTGCAGTGTCGGCGAGATTAGTCAGCGTTCTTAGTTGACTAATCTCGCGGGGCAATTCAAAGACGTGTTTCGTCGGCTTTGAATTGAGGTGCCAGACCGTCCTTTGGCTGGCACCGTCCCCCACAGCACACCGATTTTGACAGACGGAGTGCTGAACTTTGGCAAGTCTACTTTAGACGTCATGGTTACTGGTAATGTGACATTTGTGATGTTTTTAAGTCTTGCAACCTTTAGTTCTTAAACTAAAAAAACACCCGCACAGACCACAATAGTCTCGCACGGGTGCTTGAATTTAACTAAATTAAATGGCGAGTAGCTTCACACTTAGCTCCGACGACCACCACGGCCGCCACGCTTACCTTCAGTATTACGCTTCAAGGTTGCTAGGCGATCTTCACTATCCTTTAAGAAGCCAGACATCAATGAATCAAAGTCATCCTTCTTAGGCTCATGTTGCCGTGATTGGAAACGGCCACCGCCGTTACCGCCACGACTATGGAAATTGTTTGAACGATGGTTGCCACCACCATTGCTTTGGTGTTCATTATGATCAGAACGACCATGATTATTGCTTGGACGACCATTGCCACCTTGATGACTATTATGATGGTCATGTTCGTGTTCACCTTGAGGATGATCAACGGCTTTCCGAATGGACAAACCGATTTTACCATCATTGCCAACAGTTAACACTTTGACGGTCACTTCATCGCCAACACTCAAAACATCATGGATGTCTTTAACAAATCCATCGGAAACTTCACTGATGTGCACCAGCCCCGTTTGATTGTTACCCAGGTTCACGAACGCACCAAAATTAGTGATCCCAGAAACTTTACCAGTGACTTTCGTACCTACTTCAATTGCCATAAAAAAAGTTGTTCCTCCTATGAAATAATGGTTTTAGTATAGCATACTTTGTGAAATGTTGAGTTAAATTCTCACGGGTCCTATCGAAAATGGTCTACCTTCAAATAACCTTGCTAAAGATTGATTAATTAGCAGTTACATCTGACGCGTTGTCATTTGGTAAGCTATAGACCGTTTCGCCACGCTTCGTATAATCATACTTCGACCGCAATAATTTCTGGAGATAGTCCTCATTATTGAGCTGCTTGATTTGGCTATTGAGCTTGGCATTTTTTCGCTGTTCCTGTTTCAAATTAACTTGACTCGTCGCAACTTGATGATTGACTTGACTTAGGTTTGCACGCGTATTGATCAACTGACACCCAAAAAATAATAGTAACGCTCCAAAAATGGCCACGATTAAGATGAAGCGTCGCCGCCGAACTTGGCTAATTCGTTCACCATAGCCTTGCAGGTCAGACGCTTTTTGTCGCGAATAATCATTATTCAAGTGTTTAACATTATTACGTGACCCATTTGTCATGTTCTGTGCCAGTCCTTTCAAATTGTGTTGACTAAATTATAACAACTTCAACCGATGGTGTAAACGACATCATGATGATTAGACCAATGTTTATGGTCATTCTAATGAACTAATTAATCACTGAATGGCTGACGATAATCAGTCTTGTAATCTTCGCTGACAATATCATACATTAATTCAGCGTCGTTTTTCTTCGTTGTTTCCAACAATTGATTGATTTTAATCGTTAAGGTCTTATTCCCAAAACCAATAATTAATTCGTCACCGACACTCACACTACTGGAAGACTTGGCAACTTTACCATTGATTTGAATCCGACCTTTGTCGGCGATTTCCTTGGCAACTGTCCGCCGTTTGATAATACGTGAAACCTTCAAAAATTTATCTAAACGCATACTCATAATTTAGTGTTCCTTTCCTTTTAAAACTGACTTCATCACTCGCTTACCATAGGGTAAAACCAACCACTCCCGAATCGTAAACAACCGAACCGCGATGGCGCCCACGACAAACACTAAAACGCCGACAATCACACCGACTAATGTAATTAAACCCGCCATCCGCCGATCTGTGGCCAAAACGGGACCCACTAGTGCTTGGATTTCATGACTCGTCAATAAGACGGCCACCCCCATGATGCCACTGACAGAAACCAATTTAACTAAATAACCACTCTCTAATAAAACTTGTTGTAAATCTTCTGGTGAGCCAACCCACATGATTGCAAACATCACACCTAAACTGGCCACCGTCGTTAAACTAGCCCCGTTGATGCCAAAGTGGACGACCATTAAATAATTAAGACCAACCTTAGTCACTAAGCCCGCGATAATCCCAACGATCATCGCCGTATACTGATCCAAACTCTGTAGGACACTAGTATACGTTGTGATCAATGCTGCAAAGAGAATACTAAAAACGTAAACTCGTAACGCGGTTGTGCCTTCCATCGAACCAAATAGCAGCCGGTTAATTTGTGGCATTAAAGCGACTAGTCCAACCGTCGCCGCCATCGATAAGGCCAAACTAACATGCACCATGGCCCGGGTATGACGTTTAAACTCAATCACTTGTCGTTTGGCTAACGCATTGGTCAAAGCTGGTAATAGCGTTGCGGAAAATGAGGTTGCGACCACTAGTCCTAGTTGGACTAACGGTTGGCCACGGTCATAGACCCCTTTGATCGATTTGGCGATTTCAATTGGTAAGCCTTGCCGTACCAGCCCGCGCATAACTGAAAATGAATCGACTAACTGTAACAAGATGACCACCGCTGCCACGAGACATAACGTGCCACCTTCAACAATGAAACGATGCGCTAATTTGCGATAGCTCGGTAACGGATGGGTCGCAACCGGTGCTGGCGCCAATAAATGATGTAACCCAAAGCTCACAAAAATCAACGACGAGCAGACGGCCGCAATTGGGGCTGAGCTCATGGCCCAAGCACCCATGTGGTAATCGTCCCACCCGCGATTAAGACTGAAATAAGCGGCCATGATAATCACACCGACTCGTACCGTTTGTTCGATTAACTGCGAAACGGCGGTTGGCCCCATCAAGAAATTACCTTGATAATATCCCCGACCGGTCGCTAGCCATGGCATAAACACAAACATCCAGGCAACGGCGCCAATAATAGGTGCTAATTTAATATCGCCCATCCGCAAGGCAATCCAGTTGGCACCCAACTGAAGCACCAAAAAGATGATTAACGACAACACACTTAGAATGTGAAATGCTCGTCGCGTGACTAATGACTTGCTGGTCTCATCTGGCTGTTCCGCAACTAGTTTAGAAATAAACGTTGGAAAACCGTTCAATGCAAAAGTCATGCCAATCCCGTAAATGGGATAAATCTGCTGATAAACGTAAAAGCCGGTATTGCCCACCATATTTTGAAATGGAATCCGGTAGACCGCACTTAAAATCTTCGCCACTAACGACGAAATTGAAAGTATCAAAGCCCCCCGAAACATGGTGTTCAGGTGATCTTTTGGCATAACAATTCCCTTCTACCGATTACTTACTCGGTGTCGCCGTTTCGGCTGGTGCCAAGACGGCGCCCAACTGTTGTACGA
Organism: Lactiplantibacillus daoliensis; assembly: GCF_005405005.1. GTDB lineage: Bacteria > Bacillota > Bacilli > Lactobacillales > Lactobacillaceae > Lactiplantibacillus > Lactiplantibacillus daoliensis. Next base: position 12,192 of record NZ_BJDH01000007.1, read on the forward strand.
ATAACGTCAGCTGTTCTAACCAAGCTGACTCGGACATTTTCGGCTGAATCACTAATTTAACCTTCATTTTATCATCATCAATACCAACTGTCGCTCGTAATTTCGTTTTTGCCAATGCCTTAAAGATATCTTTAGTATCTAGCTTGGCGGTCCCCTGCTTCGACAAGGTCAAATGGAGATCACTGTCTAAACGTTGAATTTTCTCAATTAAGGCTTCATCCGCTAAGAGTTTTAGCTTACCAACCGCCAATAAACCAGCAACTTCGGCCGGATAATCCCCGAAACGGTCAATTAAATCAGCTTGAACTTCCAAGAACTGATCATTATTTTCCAACTGGCGAATCCGCTTGTAGATTTCAATTTTTTGACGTTCATCTTCAATATAGGTGGTTGGTAAATAAGCTTCAATACCCAACTCAATCGTGGCATCTGTTTTGACTTTTGCTTGCTTACCACGTTTCTTAGCCACAGCTTCAGATAACATTTGCGTATATAAATCGTACCCAACTGAATCAATAAAACCGTGTTGTTGTTTACCCAATAAGTTCCCAGCACCACGAATGGATAGATCGCGCATCGCAATCTTGAAACCAGAACCCAATTCAGTAAAGTCCTTAATCGCTTGCAGCCGTTTTTCACCGACTTCGGTCAACACTTTATTTTGTTGATACGTGAAGTATGAATAAGCGACACGACTACTACGACCAATTCGACCTCGTAATTGATACAGCTGCGATAGGCCCATATGATCCGCATTTTCAACAAATAACGTGTTCACATTTGGAATATCGACCCCGGTTTCAATAATCGTCGTCGTCACCAAGACATCATACTCACCACGAATAAAGTCGTATAAAATACCTTCTAATTGTGACTCTGGCATTTGCCCATCAATATGCGCAACCGCGGCATCAGGAACCAAGTCCTTAATCTGCGCCACAACTTTTTCAATATCATGCACGCGATTATGCAGATAGAAGACCTGCCCATTCCGTTGCATCTCACGCTCAATACCTTCTTTAACGACCCCGAAATTCTGTTCCATGACATAGGTCTGAATCGGATAACGGTTAGTTGGTGGCGTTTCGATGACTGATAAATCCCGGACACCCAACATCGACATGTGTAACGTTCTTGGAATTGGTGTGGCGGTCAAAGTTAAGACGTCCACGCTGGCTTTCATTTCCTTTAGCCGTTCCTTATGCTTCACACCAAATCGTTGTTCTTCATCGATGATTAGCAGACCGAGATCCGCAAATTTCACATCTTTGGATAACAAGCGGTGGGTCCCAACGACAATATCAATATCGCCATCCGCCAGCTGTTTAACAGTCTCCTTCATTTCCTTGCCAGTCCGGAAACGCGACAACATCCCAACATTCACCGGATAACCTTCAAACCGATTGAGCATCGTTTCGTAATGTTGTTGTGCCAAAATCGTGGTCGGCACTAAAAAAGCGACCTGCTTACCAGCTTCAATGGCTTTAAACGCAGCTCGTAAAGCCACTTCCGTTTTCCCATAACCGACATCACCAACCAGCAACCGATCCATTGGTTTCGGCCGTTCCATATCATGCTTAATTTCGTCAATACTCCGCAACTGATCCGGTGTTTCAGGATATGGGAATTCATTGTCAAAATCATGCTGATAGCTGTCGTCCGGTGGAAATGGGAAGCCTTTCTCTGCTTCACGTTGCGCGTATAGCTCAACCAGTTCATCCGCAATATCTTCAATCTTAGCGGCAACTTTTCGTTTAGCCTTCGTCCATTCAGTCCCGCCCAATTTGTTAATGTGTGGCGTCTTAGACTCTGAAGAAACGTACTTTTGAACCAGATTTAACTGGGTCACTGGAATGAAAATCTTCGCATTATTTTGGTAAGCAATGGTGATGTAATCTTGATGGACACCGTCGACTTCCATCGTCTGCATACCCACATATTTCCCAATCCCATGGTTCACATGGACGACAAAGTCCCCTGGTTTGAGGTCAGTATAACTTTTCAGCCGTTCCGCATTCGCTAAGGTCTGCCGGCGCGGTCGCTTTTTAGCAACTTTCTTGAACATTTCCTGTTCGGTCACAATGACTAAATGTCCATCTGGAAATTCAAACCCATTTTGCAAAGTGCCTTGAACAATTTGAACGGCTCCCGGTTGCAGATTCTCCGCTTTCGTCATGATGGCTTCGATCTCGAAGTCATCCAGCGTATTGCTAACCTTGGTTAACCGTTCAGCTTCCGACACCATCAAAACAACAGTCTGTTTCAGTTTATGCCAGCGATCTAGTTCCGTTTTCAAAGCTGGTAATTGGCCAAAAAATTCTTGCATTGGTCGTGTTCGCACCGCTGTAATCTGTGCGAGCCGCACGTTACCAATTCCTTTTTGAAAAAGCGAAACGAGGATCTGGGCATGGTCGTCGGCCTTCAACAGGTCCCGCATATCATTCCCGTAGTTGGCAGTCGATAAAACTTTATGATGCGCTAACTGATCCGTAATCCAATCAGCTTCTCCTTGAAGTAACTGTTGTTCACTATCTAAGATGCGTGAGTATTCATCAAAAATCACCACGCCATCCGCTTGCACGTAATCAAAAATACTCGTTTTACTACTATAGAAATATTCACCGTATAACAGTAAATCGTTCCCAATGAGCCCTTTTTGCATATCAGCTAATGGCTGAGCTAAATTATCGGCCAACGTTTGTCGATCCGGTGCCTTAAGCTTTTTAGACTCAGCTGCCATCGCCTTCGTCAATCGTTCGGCCCCAGCAGTCATCATCGCCTGTGTCAAAATGAAATCCGTGGCTGGCAAAACAGTAAACGTCTCAAGATTATCGACCGACCGTTGGGTTTCCGGATCAAAATACTTCAAGGTATCGATTTCCGTATCAAACAGATCTAATCGAATTGGATAATCTGCATCTAACGGATAAATATCGACAATTGACCCCCGAACCGCAAAGTCACCCGGACGAGCTACTAATTTTTCTTTGATATAGCCCATATCGTGTAACTGAACTTGTAATTTTTCTAAATCAACATCATTGCCAACGGTTAACGGCAAGCGGGCGGCTTTAAACTGGTCAACTGGCGGCAAAAAGCGCCGGGCACCAGAAACCGACGTCACCACAATCGCTGGTTGATCACTGAGTAATGCGTTCAGCGCTTGCACCCGTTGTGAGCGATACTCTGGGGAACTCGTCGCAATTTCTGACGCGACCATTTCTTCGGCCGGAAACAAAAAGACTTGATCTTCAGCTAACAAACCGCTTAAATCATCGACCATTTGGCTCGCATGAAAGAGATTATCCGTCACAATCAATAAGGAATGCTTGAGTTGGCGGAATAAGGCACTCACATAAACGGTGCGGGCTGAGCCGTTTAACCCCGTAATTAACTGACGACTTGCCGGGCTAATGCCGGCTAAGATCGTCTGAAAATCTGGCGTTTGTTCAACAATCGCTTCAATATCCATAGCGACTTTTTCCTCCTATCAGTTATATTGATTCATCAAGGCAGCAAAATCGTCAGTCGCGATCCAAGCTTCGATGGCCGCCACCGCGGTTATTTTTGCATCATTAAAAAGTGGCAACTGTGCCGGTGTGAACTTGCCCAAGACATAATCGACAACACTCATCTTTTGAGGATGTTCAATGCCCACTTTGACCCGCTTAAACTGCTGATCACCAACGTGGGCGATGATACTCTTAATCCCATTATGACCACCAGCGGACCCTTTCTGTTTTAAACGCACTTTGCCCAATGGCAGATCCAGATCATCATGAACCACCAATAGATCGGCCGGTTCAATATTGTAATACGCCATCAAAGGCCCAACCGCACGACCGGACTCATTCATATAAGTCGATGGCTTTACAATCAAAAGCTTTTCACCATCTACAAAGGCAGTCGCCACTTCGGCTTCAAATTTACTTGTTTTAAAGTCCGCATTTAACTTAGCGGCAATTTCATCAACAACCATGAACCCAACATTATGTCGTGTCTGCGCATACTTTTGTCCAATATTTCCTAATCCAACAATCATTTTCATTTTAAGTGATAACTCCCATAGTCTCGTTGACATGCAAAACAGGCCGAACCAGAGTCAAACTGATTCGGCAGCATTACTTGCACGATTAATTAACGTTTTTAGTTTTAGATGTGACAATAACTTTCCGCTCCGATTGGTCTGACTGACGCTGGAGCGTGGAAATCACATTTTTAGTTCAACCAGTATACCACAAACCGGCCTGCAATGCCTATTTGAAGCGCCTGTTGGTATGCGGTTTGTGGACTAGCAGATTGCGCTTAATTGCCGCCTACCGGTCGGGTCGTTTAGGGCTGGACCTCACGGCTATGTTACCTGAACTATTTTGAAGCTGGAATAAAACACTAAATATTGATAGCACAACTAAAAGTTGCAATTTGCGGAAAATGGACTTTATAAAAAAGCATCTGGTTGAAGTGAGCCCTCTTTGTTGGACACAAATTTATGCTGCCCGTTGGATGACGATTTCCCGATAACCATTTTTATCACGTTTGATTGGTGGAATCACGCCAATTAAATTTGAGACACCTTTTCGATTCATGGACACTTACTTGCTTCATTAATTGATGTATTCATCATAAACCCTGCACTTAACTCCCTAGCAAGAAAAAGAGTCATTTTTTACGCTTAGATAGAACAGGGCTTTATTTACTAACCGTGAAACTTCGACTTTGAAATTACGATTAAGCCGCAGAAATCACTTTATCTGCGCTCAGAATTGATAAAGCACACAAAAATTTACTTTTGTTCTTACTAGCTTCAGAGTGGTTACACAACAAGAAGTTATGACACTGATGGTTTAAACATTCCAAACAATTGAACAGCTAGTATAGCCGTGAGGTCGCGCTCATTTAGGGCTCAGTGGTGAAATTTTACTTAGCAGGCGGTGGGCTTCTGGCTAGTTAGTAAAAGGCTGGCTTTCGAGACCGCTTTTTGGCTCGAAAACAGCCCACCACGTTCTAGCCCTAAATGAACGCGACCGGTAGGCGGCAAACTACTCACTATCTAACAGTTCTCATCAAACACAAATTGCGTCCAATAAAATGCACGTTTCAAGCCTTGGTAAGCTTAATGATACTTCCATTAAAAGCACAGCCGTTTTAGCGACTTAACAGGGATAGTCATGGTATACTCAAATCGTTGAAAAACAAATTTTCGTTATGAGAGGATGACTTATTTTGTCAAGCATGCCAAATCATCAAAAAGTTGTGTTAGTTGGAGACGGCGCCGTTGGTTCTAGTTACGCTTTCGCCATGGCACAACAAGGAATTGCTGAAGAATTTGTAATTGTCGATGTTGTTAAAGATCGGACTAAGGGTGATGCCCTAGATCTTGAAGACGCCCAAGCTTTCACCGCTCCCAAAAAGATTTACTCAGGCGAATATGCTGATTGCAAAGACGCCGACTTAGTTGTGATTACTGCTGGTGCACCTCAAAAACCAGGCGAATCACGTTTAGACTTAGTAAATAAGAACTTAAACATTTTATCTTCAATTGTTAAACCAGTCGTTGACTCTGGCTTTAACGGCATTTTCTTAGTTGCCGCTAACCCAGTCGACATTTTAACTTATGCTACTTGGAAGTTCTCAGGTTTTCCAAAGGAACGTGTGATTGGTTCCGGAACTTCCCTCGATTCATCTCGGTTACGTGTGGCGCTTGGTAAGCAATTTAACGTGGACCCTCGTTCCGTTGATGCTTATATCATGGGTGAACATGGTGACTCTGAATTTGCCGCTTACTCAACTGCGACGATCGGGACACGCCCAGTTAAGGACATCGCCAAGGAACAAGGCGTTTCTGACGAAGACTTAGCTAAACTTGAAGATGGCGTTCGTAACAAAGCTTACGACATCATCAACTTAAAGGGTGCAACTTTCTACGGTATCGGGACAGCGTTAATGCGCATCTCCAAAGCAATCTTGCGGGATGAAAATGCTGTCTTACCAGTTGGCGCTTATATGGACGGTCAATATGGCTTGAACGATATCTACATCGGAACACCAGCCGTTATTGGTGCTAGTGGTTTGAAGCAAATCATTGAATCACCACTTTCAGCTGATGAATTACAAAAGATGCAAGACTCTGCCGCAACCTTGAAAAAGGTGCTTAACGACGGCTTAGCTGCCCTAGAAAACAAATAAACTTGCTTAAATGATTGCGAGCACTTACTGGTAACTACTGGTAAGTGCTTTTTTGTGCAACCACCCCTATAGCCAGCCTAGCATTTGCACTTAACATGAAAGTGTAATAAGGTGAGATTATTACGACACATTTCTCGGGGGCAATTCACATGGAACACAAACGCGGCCTAAGCATTGCTGGGGGGATCGTTGGACTACTCGCCATCGGTTATATTGCCACCAGTTTAGTTTGGCAGCATCAGCAAACCTTTCTTTCCAATACTCAAGTTGCTGGCATCAACGTCAGCGGTCAAACTGCGACGCAAGCCGCACCTAAAGTTAGTCATGTACTCGAACATCGGACCTATCACGTCACAGAAAACGGCCAAACGCGCTATTCATTTACGAGTAAGTCGGCTGGAATCACCGTTAATACCAAAAAAGAACTGACTCAGTTAGTTCACCAACAGAATTACTGGCGCTGGCCATTAGCCTTAATGCAATCTGCCAGTCGCTCAAAAACAGCTAGCATCGGTCAACTACATGTCAGTCAAGCTAACATGTCCAAGTTGTTAGCCAACATTACCAAAACAACGACGCAAACCAAGCGGACGTCGACTGAGAATGCAAAATTAGTTTATTTGAACGATCACGTTGAAATCAAAAAAGAAATTCAAGGAACTGAAATCAGTCAGGCGAAGCTCAAGCAAACGGTTGCTCAAGCCATTGATACCGGTCAAACAAACATTGATCTGAAAAAGGCTTATGTGACACCAACTGTTACTAGTACTAGCCAAAACCTAAAGACGGCTAAAAAGCGTACGCAAAAATATGCGAGCGAAAAAGCCACATACAATATCAATGGGAATAAATTTCAAATTCCACACGATACGATTTTGAGTTGGCTCAAGGTTGATAAGGCTGGTAAAGTCAGTTTGGACCAAGTAGCCGTCAAGACTTACGTTGACCAGTTGAATGATAAGTATCATACCTATCATACGACTCGTACCTTTAAAAGTACGCAACGTGGTGACGTCAAAATTGATGGCGGTCTCTACGGTTGGACCATCAAATCTGCCGATGAAACCAAGGCGTTGTCTAAAGACGTCCTCGCTGGGAAAGACTTCAATCGTTCCCCAGTGACGACTGGCTCTGGCTACCATAACAATCGGCAAGATATTGGATCCACCTATATTGAAGTCGATAAGCAGGCCCAACACATGTGGGTTTACGTTGACGGCCAAGTTAAGGTTTCAACGGATGTTGTCACTGGGAAACCTGGTCAACACGAAACAACTACCGGTGTTTGGAGCGTTTGGAGTAAACAACGTAACAGTACCTTAAAGGGTGACAATGATGATGGCTCCGACTATGCGCAACCGGTCGCCTATTGGATGCCTTTCGGTGATACTGGTCAAGGGATTCACGATTCGCCTTGGCAAAAACAGTACGGTGGCACCTGGTATAAGACCCATGGTTCGCACGGCTGCGTGAACACCCCACCAACCGAAGTCGCTAAAGTTTACGATGCGATTCCAGTTGGAACGCCCGTGGTTATTTTCTAATTTAAATTTAATTTAAAAAGTCAGTGTGCCGAATACGGTCACTGACTTTTTTAGTTAGTAGGCATGACTCCGCGCATAAAACGTCCCTATCAGTTATCATTTTATGGTATCATTTATTAAAACAAACTAATAAATCTGGGGGATCATTCGTTATGTTATTAAAAACTCTCGTTAAACCTAAAGAACGTTTAACTACGGTGAACGCCGATGCCACTTTAGAAGAAGCTTTACAAGTGCTTGAAGATTCTGGCTTCCGTTGTGTACCGATTTTAGACGAAACTGGGCATATCTTCCGTGGTAATATCTATAAAATGCATATCTATCGTCATAAATCGCGTGGCGGCGACATGTCACTACCCGTTACTTCATTGCTTAAAAATGCGACCAAGACGATTCAAGTCGACTCTGCCTTCTATAACGTTTTCTTCTCCATCAAGGATTTACCTTATATCGCAGTATTAGACGAACATGGCTACTTCTATGGTATTTTGACACATACCCGTTTGCTCGACATGCTGTCACAATCTTGGAACGTCAATGTTGGTAGTTATGTGCTCACGGTCGTTTCAATTGGTGAACGTGGCGACTTGGCTGCGATGGCTAAGATCATTACGAAATACACTTCAATCGCAAGTTGTATGACTTTAGATGTTCAAAACGGTACACTGGGTCACCGGACGCTCTTCACTTTACCTGAAGATGTCGATACCGAAAAGCTCAAGCGTATTACCGATAACTTGAACCGGAAACAATTCAAAGTCATCGAAGTTGAAGACTTACAAACCGAATAACAGATTGAAAATTAAAATGGCTGGCAGCTCAAATTCGAGTTGCCAACCATTTTTATTATTTCGATAATTTATCAAACCTCAAACGTTAATCGCGACGCCGCTTGTGCGTCAAGCCCACTAATGCCGTGGCTGCGAGCAATCCTAGTCCCAACAAGGATAATGCCGAACGTTGGTCATCCGTTTGTGGCAGAGTTGTGGTTTTAGCCTGCTTGGTCGCAGACGACTGTGACTGCGATTGCAATGCAATCGCAGTTGGTTTAATCGCTGACTGTTGTCGGGTTGTCTGTTGTGACGTGGTCGTTGACACATTAGCAGCACCTGAATTTCTGATTGGGTCATCGTGGTTGGCCATCACGGTGTCAGCACTAGTTCCAGTATCCGTATCTGGTGTTGGCGTTGACAAGTTACCCTCGCCAGCTTCTTCAGCAACAACCGTCACGGTAATTGACTTCGTGACCGTATTGCCAAAGGTATCTTGATTAGTCATTTTTAACTGATAAACGCCTGGAATAGCCGTATTAACAGATCCTGTATAAGTCAACTGATCAGCCGATACGTTTTGACCAAACGCATCAAGCGCTGTGAGTACACTCGTTGTCGGATCATAGCTTTGACCAGATTTCACATTAACAGTCGGTTCAACTGCTAAGGCTAATTTCGTTGGTACAACGTTGACAGTGACTGATTTTATGAGTTTATTACCAGAACCATCCTGATAACTAACCGTCACCATGTAAGTCCCAACTTTTTGTGGATCAACTTGACTGTTAATTTTCAGACCGTTAGTCGTGCTCATCTCGTCCCCAGTTGCGGTTACCGCCGTTTTAATCACACTTGCTGGATCAAACTTAGTCGCTGGACCTGCGATTAATGGTGTTGGTGTAACGAGTTCCAATGTTGCCGTATTTTTAATGACATGCACGGTGGTGGTTGCGGTAATTGGATTATTCGCTGAATCAGTATACGCCGCGTCGATGGAGTAGTCACCAGCTTTAGTCAAATCAACTTGGTCAACGCCAGTAAAAGTCACCGCACTTGCGTCAGTCATTTGATTACCTAAAGCATCATCGAGGCTGTCAAAGTAATCTGCTAAGTTCAATTTAGCCGTTGGACCTGCCACAATCGTAGGCTCTTTGAGATTGATGGCTGCCTTGGTCTTAGCCAGCGTAAGAAAACTAGTATGGGTTAACAAAACACCATCGTTATTCAAATAACCAAAAACAAATTTCAAAACTGCTGGCTCCATATAACTAATTGGACCAGTAACCGGACGACCGTCAGCGTAACCTTCGTAAATAGGTTGGAATTTACCAGAGCCCAAATTAGACATGTCTAACTTTTGACCATCATCCGACAAGCCATCAACCAACAAGCTCATTTTTTGTTGAACCATCGCTGCGTTATCCTCTGCACTTGGTCCTAAAACAATTGTAACGTCTTGTCCACCTAGAGTGGCCGTACTATTATGTTTGACAATATTAACATTGATTGAAACTGAAAATTTATTGCCAAGACTACTCGTATAAATTAATGTAATTGGATAAACACCAATTGTTGAAAAGTCAATATTGCCAGCATAGCTCAATTGATTAGCATCTATTTGTTGAGAAATATTTCTGCCCTGATAATCTTGTAGACTGGCAACCCCTGCAGCTAGATTCAAAGCCCCATTTGGATAAATTGTAATATCCTGACCTGTGAGTTTACTGCGATCACTCTCATCAACTTGGGCAATATACGTTGCTGCCGGGCCACCAGTACCATTCTCGTATAATGCATTTAATTCAAGATATGTTAGTACTTCGCCAGTGTCTTCATTAATCCACTTGCCTGTATACGGATATTCCGTTACCTGGCCAATATCACTATACCAGTCTTGGTTAATCTGTATTAGTTTAAAAGTAGAACTAACTTTTAATTCTTTGATATTAAAGTCAACTTGACCAGGTGCATATCCCATAATTTGATCAGTGGCCTGAACTTTACTCATATTCCAACCGCTTAAATCTAGGAATTCGACACCTGAGTCCAAGAACATTTCCTCCATATTGGTCGCATTGCTAACATCCCACTTACTAACATCGATCTTTTTCAATTGTGGTGTGGCATAAAAAGCTTGATTGAATGACGTAACTTTACTAACATTCCATTTGCTAACATCCAAATTTGACAATTTATTATCGTTTGAAAATGGTGACACGATTTGTAATACTGAACTCATATTCCAATCTGCAATATTCAGTGTAACTAAATCATCCATACTGGAAAAGGTCTCTAAAAGATCAATTAATGAATCTGGTTGCCAGTCATCCAATTCTAAATCAGTAATGCCCTTCGCTCCAGAAAACATGTCCCTCATCTCAGTCACTTTACGAACATCCCAGCCATTTAAATCTACTGTCTTGCTCATTGTGCTGTCCATAAACATATAGCTAAGATCCGTAGCTTGACTCACATCAACTTTATCAAGTCCAGTAACGCCATTGGTTAAGAATGAAAATAGGCCTATATATATACTTCCACTGTAAGTTCCGTTTTTACCCGTAATATATAATTCATTTGTAACAGCCATCGATTTGATTTGACTTCGTTGCAGCATTTGTACCACATTATTAGCATCAGTATAGAAAAATATCGGACTTCCAATCGTTCCACCACCAAGTGTCATCGCACCAGTACTAGTATCGAATGACCAGTTCACAGTGCCATTGACACCTTTAATCGTCGTAACTTCGGGTGTGGGAACAGACGCCTTCAGCATCTTTTGTCGATTTTGAGAGATTTGATTAGACGTTGCCGCAGTTTTTTCTTGTTGATTATCTGAATTTACTGTTTGTGTGTCAGACGTACCAGCATCCTTTGTTTCAGTTTCAGATGATGGATTCTGAACGTCAATCGGATCGGCCTGTTCTTCATTCTGATTTAAGTTATCATTTTTCGAATTCTCAAGTTGTTGGCTTTTGCCAGTCACGGCATCACTTTGAGGATCAGTGCTAATTTGTGATTTACCAGTAACTTCCGGCGTTACTTTTGAGTCAGACTGACCGGTTTCATCTGGTTGCGCTTTCGTATTAGTACTATCTCCAGCAGTCAGTGTCACACTCTTTTTATCTGAATCTACTGCAGTCGGTGCCACAGCTACCTGACTGTTACCATTGTTGACAGGTGTTTCATCCGCATGCACGGCAGTCCCCTCAGCGATTTGCCAGCCAAATGCTAATATCCCAGCGAATACCCAGAACCGACCTTTTTTATACATCTTATAATACAACTTTGATGTCCCATTTTTTGACAATGTTAAGCTTCCCCTCACAACAAGCGTCGCTTTTAAAACGCTACGTCCATTTAGTTAAACTACGAATCTATTATACGGCTAAAATGTCACAGTGATAATCATTATATTAATGCCGCCAAAAAAGCACGTCCAATTTAATAGACGTGCTCTGATACTAAAGTGCTATTTACCAATCCGTTCGCTAAACCGTAAAACCCGGTTCAAGCCATACATGATTGGTGCCGTAATCGACATAATGATCAATTCTGATAATGCGGTCGTAAGGTAAGTTGGCCAAAAGGCAGTCGCACCACCGACGAGCATGAGCATCCAAGCAATCATGCACATCGACAACGTGAACAAAATAATGTTTAAAACCATCCGTTGCCAAATTTTTTTCAGCTTGGGACCTAGCCAGCTGACGACTAACAAGGCTAGCAAGGATTGACCCCCACCAAACACCACGTTAAGTAAACTGGCACCGGGACCAAAGGCATCGAATAAAACAACCCCGGCAACAATTCCCCAAATGTATTTCCGATTAAAAACGACTAAATGATTCAACCCTTCTGAAACTCGGAATTGAATCGCTCCCGATGCTAAATTAAACGCTGCGGGACCGACGGATAGCACGATATAAATAGCCGCGACTAAAGCATTAATAATCCACGGCCGAATTTTTGACTGCGTCATCTACTGAACGCCTCCTAGTTTTTTTAACGTGGGATGGTTACGAACCACGTTTTGAAAATGACAAGCGGCTTATATCATAGCACGCAGTCGGTTCAGTCGCAAATCTGTCACTGTTTACTTATTGCCTGTGGATAAGCCGATTAATTTAATCCAGCGAATAATCTTATCCACAGACGACGACTAATTATGACGAGTTGTTAACCGCCAACTGCTAATTTATACCCATTAGTTGTGAACAAGCATTAATTCCCCATTTAAAAAAGAAACTTATCCACAAAAAACACCACAGCCCCAACTAGTCAAACTGACTAATTAGGCCTGTGGCGCTGTTTGTTAGCTGTGCTCGGCAAAACACACCGAAACGAATCAATTATGTAAATGACTTATCCCCATTACTAAGGTTGCATGGTGCGTCGCGGTCGCCGTTTCGCACGATCAGTCAGTCCGATACTGACCTGCAAGGCATTATCAACTCGTTGCATGGTTTGTTCATCTAAGTGCGTGACGCGATCTTTTAGCCGTTGCTTATCGATAGTGCGAACTTGTTCTAAAAGCACGACAGAATTCTTCTCAATCCCGGTGTGAGCAGCATTGATGTTTACATGCGTGGGCATCTTGGCCTTCTGGACCTTAGCCGTAATGGCGGCAACAATCACTGTCGGACTGTAGTGATTGCCGACATTATTTTGGACGATTAACACTGGCCGCATGCCGCCTTGTTCAGACCCAACGACCGGTGAAAGATCGGCATAAAAGATATCACCACGCTTAATGTCAACCGCGGCCATCGCCTCATCTCCCTTTTTACTATGCCAACTAGTCTCCCCATTGCTCGCACTAGTTGTAACCATACTTGAGTATAATAATAGCATGAACGCTCAACTATTAGCAACCGTTACCAACCGCGGTATTAGTTAAAGCCACCAAAAAAGCCTGTAATCGGGACTTTAACATCTCTATAACAGGCAATAAAAATAGTTATTATTCAGTATAAACTCTTGGTAAACGTGGTGCTAAGCCACAAGCAATTTCATAATGAATCGTCCCGCAATAATCGGCGACTGATTGTAATGAAATACTGTTGTCGCCATCTGACCCGACCAAGGTCACCTTTGACCCGACGGCAACTTCGTGTGGTAACCGCACCATCATCTGATCCATGCAAACTCGGCCGACAATTTCACAAAACTGGCCATCGACCAGCACATGAAAGCCTTGCAAACGACGTTCATAGCCATCCGCGTAACCAATCGGTACCGTGCCAATCCATTCATCTTCAGTGGCAGTATAGGTCGCCCCATAACTGATAGATTTACCACGTGCCAACTTCTTAACGAAAGACAGCTCAGCAGTCAATGATAAGGCTGGTTGTAAATGATAGGGCGCACTTAATTCGGTCCCAGATGGGTTCAGACCATATAGTGCGACGCCGAATCGAATCATATTACCGTTGCAAGCTTGATGCCACAAACTCGTTGCCGAGTTAGAAACATGCACATACTTTGGTAATTCTGGCACAACAGCAATTAAGGCCTTCCAATTCGTCAATTGATGCGTAAAGTACGTATCATCTGCTTGGTCGGCAGTGGCAAAATGAGTGAAAATCCCTTCAAAGTCAAATGGTGAACCGGCAACGCTCAGCGTTTTCACTGCCACTGCAAGCTCAGCTGGCGTTTGAAAGCCAATCCGCCCCATACCGGTATCCAATGCTAAATGCACGTGCAGTGGTGTCCTGACTTGATTGGCTGCCAAGATTGGTGCCGCTTGATCCAACCAGGCCTGTGACCCGACCGCCACCGAGATGTTTTTTTCAGCGATCAATGGCGCATATTCTGGTTCAGTAATTCCTAAAACCAAAATCGGTTCCGTGATCCCAGCAGCTCGTAAGGCCAAGGCCTCATCTAAAATAGCGACACAAAAGCCGGTCGCGCCAGCCTGTTTCGCTGCTTGGGCGACTTGGATGATACCATGACCATACCCGTTGGCCTTCACGACCGCCCAGAGTTCAGTCAATGGATCTTTCCGTGTCATTTCTTCATTAATGTTGTGTTTAATTGCCTGCAAGTCAATTTTGACTTGTGTGTGGCGGTGTTCCCCAATTACAACCATCACGATTTGCCTCTTTCCAAGATAACTTGTGTCATTACTAATTGATCTGTATGTGAAATAGAAATCCACGCATTCCCATCAAAGGGTTGCCGCGTAATTTCCGGTCGACCGAGGTCGTTGTCCAAGATTTCGATGTCCTGAAATCCGACTTGCGCCCCAATGCCAGTTCCAAAAGCCTTACTGTATGATTCCTTAGCTGAAAAACGCCCTGCCAGAAATTCCACCTGACGCTTGGGACCATAGCTCTGAAAAACAGTTAACTCAGCTGGGGTTAAAACCTTTTTAGGAAGCTTCAACCCAGCCTTTAACATGGCCGCAATGCGTGATAATTCAGTTAAGTCAATTCCAGTCCCATAAATCATCCACTGGACCACCTTTCACTACTGATGTTTCCAATTTACCACAGTTTTCATCGACATAACAGGCCTGTCACATGCAACCTTTTCACCACGTCATGAAAAGTGATAACGTCATCAACTCAGCTGGCCAACTACGCAATCATCTTAACCATATTCTCAATTAATTTTAGCATCTCACGGTACAAAAAAAGCCGAGCAGACGCTCGACTTTTCAACTGATTGACCCCTAAGACTCAGACCAGTTTGTACTTTCAATTTGTTAGCTTAATCGTTGGTGCGGATGGTGAAGTTCCGTTTGCTACTTTGCTTGCGGCCTTCATCATGGTTACGGTTGTTGCTGCGGTTGTCTTCACGACTGCGGCTACCATACCCACCACTCTTACGATCACTGCTACCGCCATTACGACGGTCGCTACTACGATGATCATCACGGCTACGACCATTGTGTGAATAGCCACCGCCTCGACGGTCACTACTCCCACCGCGGCCACCATTGCTGCGATTACGGTTGCGGTTACCACCACGATAACCACCGCCACGACGATTGCCACCGCCGCCTTTATGGCGAGGTAATGGCCGTTCTGGCGTGATTTTAACTGGAACGGCAGTTGCGTCGTCCTTCGTCAAATCATTCAGTAAAGCAGCGACTAAGTCAGTAGCGTCATATTTTGCTAATAATTCAGCAGCTTGTTCGGCATACTTTTCAGTCTTAGTCTTGGCAACCAACGTGTCAACATCAGCTTCAGCAGCGGCGATTTGGCCGGCAAAAGCTTCTGCATCTGTTGGTGGCTTCAATGGTAACATGCGCTTCTTGGTCAACTTTTCGATGACCCGCAAGTATTCCATTTCGTTAGGTGTGACAAAAGTTAATGAGACCCCTTTATGTCCGGCACGACCGGTACGGCCAACACGATGAACATAACTATCTGGATCCTGTGGAATATCGTAGTTGTAAACATGAGTCACACCAGAAACATCAAGTCCCCGGGCAGCCACATCGGTTGCAACTAAGATATCTAACTTGCCAGCCTTGAATTGACGCATAATTTGCGTCCGACGTTGTTGACTCAAGTCACCATGAATCCCAGCGGCATTATAGCCACGAGCTTCAAGACCTTTTGACAATTCGTCAACACGGCGCTTCGTCCGACCAAAGACAATCGTCAATTCAGGTGCCTGAACATCGAATAAACGTGTCATAATATCGAACTTTTCAAATTCTTTTGCTTTAACGTAGTATTGATCAACTGTATCAGCGGTCAATTCTTTTGCTTTAATTTTTACATGATGTGGTTCAGTCATGAACTGAACACCGATACGTTTGATTTCAGGGGGCATCGTTGCTGAGAAGAGCATTGTTTGCCGTTCTGAAGGGACTTGTTTGATAATTGATTCAATATCATCCAAGAATCCCATGTCTAACATTTCATCGGCTTCATCTAAGACCAACATCTTAACATGATCTAATTTGACCGTGCCGCGACGGATATGATCCAATAAACGACCTGGCGTCCCAACAATGACTTGTGGGTGTTGCTTCAGGTTTCTGATTTGACGACGGATGTCAGAACCGCCGTAGACGACTTGGACTTTCGCCCGTTCGTCTTTACCCAAACGGAAGATTTCTTCCTGTGTTTGGATGGCTAATTCACGCGTTGGTGAAATAACTAGAGCTTGAATGTTAGGATTATCAAAATCCAAACGTTGTAGGATTGGCAATGCAAACGCGGCGGTTTTACCAGTACCGGTTTGTGCTTGGCCAATCACGTCTTTCCCATCAAGCACCATTGGAATGGTTTCTGCTTGAATTGGGGTGGCTTCTTCGTAGCCTGCTCGGGTAACTGCTTTAAGTAGGCTATCGGATAAGCCTAGTTCTGTAAACTTCAAATATGTTTCCTCCTAAGGATGACGCCATGGGATTACTGATAGCTAGGAAAAAATCCGTTCCCCGTAACACGCTGTCATGTAAGCCAACGGCCTGACTTTCAAATAGTACAACTGAATTATCATACACCGGTTATTCTAAATTAGCAAGAAAGACCCCTGATGGTTAACCGGCACAAATAGGGTCACTAATTTTTGTTAGCGTCACCACTTCCCAGTTAATCACCAGTGGCCTTGCAAACCAATCAGTGAAAATTAATTAAAATTTTTATTTAAACTTCTAATGCTGCCAAGACATTCTCTAAATGAATCCCATGACTTCCCTTTAATAATACCTCATCATCCGAATCAATGGCTTGTTTAAGATCCACAATTAATTGTGGTTGCCCAGCGGTGGGATAATAATGGATTGCCGTTTCAGGATACTTGTCAGCTAACACTTTCGCTAAAGCCACCATGTGGGAGCCATTCAAATAAACACTTTGGATTAAGCTGGGATCTAATTCGGTCGCCAAGCTGGCATGTAGTTCATCCGCCTGTTCACCTAATTCCAGCATATCACCCAAGACAGCAATGCGTTTGCCGTTCGTTGGTACGGCGGAAAATGCTGCTAAAACGCGCTTAGCTGCGGTGGGATTTGAGTTATAAACGTCACTCAAAATCGCTTCACCATCAGCACCCGTCAACCATTCGGTCCGGTTTTCGGTTGGCACAAAGCTAGCAATCGCTTTTTGTGCCGCAGCAGGACGAATGTGGAACGTATCACCAACTAGCAGTGCTGCTAAGGCGTTATTGACATTATAAGCGCCCATCATTGGAATCGTAATCGTTTCATCTGGCCAAAGGTTCGCCTTAAAACTAGTCTTTGCCCGACTGGTTTGAACATCACTACCAGCCAATGTGTTCGTCGCGTCTAACCCAAAAGTCCGTTTGCGTTGTTCGACTGTAGCGCTACGATCTTGTAATAATGGTTCGTCCCCATTAAAGATGAAGGTCCCATCTTCTTTCAAGCCATGGATGATTTCCATTTTGGCATCCGCGATTTTGTCCCGGGTTCCAAAGAACTCGATGTGAGCTTCACCAATCATCGTAATAACGGCGACGTCGGGTTCGACTAATCGGCTCAAAAAGTCCAGTTCACCAAAATGATCCATACCCATTTCAACGACAACGACTTCCGTATTTGGTTCCATACTCAATAAGGTAATCGGCACACCGATTTGATTGTTGAAGTTTGCGTGCGTTTTGGTGACGTTAAATTGTGTACTTAAAACGCTAGCAATCATATCTTTAGTCGTTGTTTTACCGTTACTCCCAGTCACCGCAACGACCTTGGGATTGATTTTCTTCAAATAATACTGTCCCAATTGTTGTAATGCCTTGAGGGTATCCGGCACTAAAATCACTGGTAGGTCAGTTGGTGCGCTGTCAGCATGGTCGCTTGCCCACAGTGTTGCCACGGCACCATTTGCAATGGCACTTTGAATAAATTGATGACCATCATTGGCCCCAATTAATGGAATAAACAATTCGCCGGCCGTTAGTTGTCGACTATCAAAAGCCACCCCGGTTACATTAACATCGGGCCAAGCCTGTTCAGCATTATCAGCTTGAACCGCCTTTGCAATTTCGGTAACTTGCATTTTCATATGAATTAAACTCTCCATTCGTGGTAACCATCTGTTGGCTACCAAATTACTGACTAATATGTCGTAGATTTCTCGTATAGCTAGATTAATTTTAGCTACTCGCATTTGAAATTATACCACTTTGGCGCATTAGACTCTATGGACGAGCCTAATTGAGTTTACTTTCATCGACACAAAAAATCGCCATCAAGTTGATTGAACATAACCTGATGACGAACCGTATTTTAGTTTAAGTTTGAAAGGTACAAATTTAGCGCTCCGTCAGTCAAAACCAGTGTGCTGTGGGGGACGGTGCCAGCCGAAGTACGGTCTGCCGCCTCAATTCCAAGCCGACAAAACACGTCTTTGAATTGCCCCGCAAGATCGGTCAGCCAAGAACGCCGACTAATCTTGCCGACACTGCACACTGATTTTGACTGACTCCGCTAAGCGTAAACAACTTCAAAACTACTGATTAGTTGGAGGTTGTTGCTGATAGCATCGGACGTGCTGGTGGCGTTAGACCGGCGTTTCTTTTGCCGGCCTTACACCACGGACGGCCCGGGAGATTTGCGGTTTTGGCAAAGCTTTCGGGCGAGGTTCAAGACGTTTCTAAGGCTTGAACCGGTCCCTCGTCCGCATGTTATCGGCAACAACCGGAAGCGGCAATTTTTAACTTTCAATCTTTAGTTAACTTAATTAAAGCCCACGTTTAACTTAGAGATGGTCTTCAAAAGCCAGCTTATCATGAACTTGCAAGCCCCACTCGCCGGAAACCAAGTTGAATTGCAACGTTGCCACATTGTGGGTTCGCCGATTCTCATCGGTGCGGGCAGGATCGAAGACTTCGATATCATCATTAGCCATTTCCGTGTGTACCGGCACTAATAGTTGCCGTTGCCGAATCATCGATTGATCAAAATAGATGAACAACCCATCCGACATTAAGCGAACTAGCTGTTTCAGAATGGCTTCCGGCACTTTTGGCACCCTCAGTGAGCGTGTAAACATCCGCCGACCACGGTACGCAGCCAACGTATGTCGTACGATTGCGGCACTCAACACATGACTGAACGCTGAAATATAATAGAAATAAAGTTTAATCCCACCATTACGTTGCTCCAAAAAGACGTAATGATTGCGTAACTTATAATTGAAAGGTGAACGAATCGGGCGATCCATATGCCCAAGGTAGAGTAACTCAGCAATTTCCGAAGCAGTCAAAAAGTCTAGGTCCCCGACTTCATCGTAGTCTAGCCATTTGACTGGTAGTGGATGCGTCTGTAACAAATAACGCCGAATTTCATTCTCGTCATTAATGACATTCAGACCAGTATGCGCGTTAACCGCATGATCCTCATCATCCACACCAACCAGTGAAACTAGGTTTTCTGGCAAGCGTTTCACGCCGTGCACAAAATCGCTCTGGTCGATGCCATAAGCAAAGACTAAATTATCAAGTTTTTCTAAATTGGCGTATATATATCTGCGTTGCACCGGACTCACTCTTTCAATAACTATTTATTTATATTATAAGCCGTCCACTTACAAATAGCTGGCTTTTATCACATTTTTTCTAAACGCGCGATGCGATCAGCCATTGGTGGATGTGTTTCAAACAGATGCGTCCACGTTTTCTTAGCCTTAAACGGATCCGAAATATATAAGGCTGCACTGCTGGGATCAGCTTGTTGCATGGGTTGACTATCATCAATTTTCGTTAATGCATCAATTAAGCCTTTCGGGTTCCGAGTCAATTCAACCCCACCCGCATCGGCTAAATATTCACGATTACGTGACAAGGCCATCTGCACCAAACTAGCCGCTAACGGTGCCAACACAATCACGATCACGGACAAGAGCATTAAGAGAATCTGGATACTCCCATTACTGTCACGATCGTTATCTCGCCGACGACCACCGCCCCACCAGAAGGAGTTAAGCCCCCAGTTGACCAGTAAACTAATCGCTGCCGTCAACGCCAGCGCAATCGTTTGAAGTCGAATGTCGTAATTACGGACGTGGGTCATTTCATGACCGATGACGCCTTCCATTTCTTCTCGATTCAAACGTGCCTGGATACCCGTTGTGACTGCAACCGCGGCATGTTCCGGATTATTTCCCGTGGCAAAGGCATTCGGGCTCTCATCATCAATGATAAAAACTCGTGGCATTGGAACTTTGGCAACTAAAGCCATATCTTCCACAATATGCCAAAGTTCAGGATCATCATCCGCGGAATGCAACTCACGCGCATGATTCATCCCCATGACCACATCCGTCGACTGACCAATCATGATACCGGTATAGACGAGTGCAACAATGACCGCCATCACAAGCCCCGCCGTCGCACTATCAAAAAATACATATCCCACTGCCGCGCCAATAATAGCCACTAACACGACAAAAGCGGCCATCACGTAAACCGTGTGCCGCTTGTTGCGGGCAATTTGCTCAAATAACATGGGCATAACCTCTAATCATCGAATGTCACTTTCGGTGCTTCTTTTTCTGCTTCTGGAACGGCCAAGAATTCAACTTTTTCAAAGTGATGAACACCAGCAACCAAGTTAGATGGAAATTGTTGTAACTTCATGTTGTAACTTGCGGCACTGGAGTTGAAGAGTTGCCGTGAATAAGCAATCTTATTTTCGGTGTTACTTAATTCTTCCATTAATTTGCTAAATTCTTGATTAGCCTTCAAATCTGGATAGTTTTCAGCTAAAGCAAAGATACTCTTTAAAGAACTCGTCAATTGATCAGAAACGGCCATCGCTTGTTCATGATCGCCACTAGGAATCTGAGTCATTTGGTTACGTAACGAAACCACTTGTTCTAAGGTACTCTTTTCATGCTTCGCGTACCCTTTTACCGTGCTAACCAAATTAGGAATCAAATCATTACGACGTTTTAATTGGACGTCAATTTGGCTCCAGGCTTCTTGCGTATACATCCGTGACTTGACCAGGCCGTTATAAATAACGACATAAATAGCAACCAAGATCAGGATGACCGCGATAATAATTAATCCAACCATCAAGTGAGACCCCCTCTAATAATCTTGTACCCTTCTATTGTAACGTGAAATAATACAAACCGCTGTCAGACGTCAAAATTTAATATTTGTTATTAAAGTGACTCGTAAACGATTTTTGAACAGTAGCTGGTGCACGATCAAAAGTCCATTGTTGCACGTACTTCCCCTGAATCATCAGTCGGCCCGCGCCTGTCTTATCACAGGTAATCAGTGTGACCAACTTCTGCCCAGGAACATCATTAATGACTTGGACGTCAGTCGCTTTAATAAAGGTCCGCTCACTCGTCTTGTAAGCATAGATCTTTTTGGCATCTGACAAGTAAATCATCTGACCAACTTTACTCTTATAGTATAGCGGACTGAACAACGCCCCATGTTTAATCATATGATGACCAGCCAAGGTGTAATTGCCCGTCCCCATCGTTTGGTCTGCCTTCATCGTTCCAGCAGCCAGGGCTAACGTTTCGTTGCTAACCCCTTTGCCAATCGGTAAGTACAGATCAACCGACGGAATTGAAATGGACCCAATCACATTAATTGAGCTTTTATTCAAACGAGCCTTGGCGACTGTTTGAAAGTCTAACGACTTGACCTTTGTAAAGTCAAAATTACCTTTTTTCTTGGTGTTCTTAGCGACTGTCTTCGTCGTAACCGTTGGCGCATACGAACTGACCAACCAACTCTTAATTTGTTCATTGAAAATCAACGCTAAAGACAACGCAATCAGAAGCACAAATACCACGCGGCCTAACCACTTTAACGCCGGATGCCGTTTCGGCTGCATTTTCCCATCTCCCATACTCTTAACCACTCTAACAATTGCGGTCTACGGTAAATATACCTTAATTAGGCTGAATAAGAAAGTACCGAACTCAACTTTTTTATCAATTATTCACAACTTATGCAAAGTATAATCATTGATTAATACAATTGAACCTGTTATGCTAGTATTATCAACTAAAGAAAGTAGGTTGGACCCTATGGATATCATGGTAAAAAATGATCTTAACCAATTAATGCAACAGCGCGATGCTGGACCATTCATCGCCATCTATCTAAATACTGAAGCTGTTTTAAACGACTTAACGCACCGCCGCTTGCAACTCAAGCAACTCGTGACTGAAGCCGAGAACCAGTTGGCCCAACACTTTCCCAAAACCGATTTTACTCCCTTTAAAAAGCAACTAGATACCTTAACCAACGATAACGCTTTTTGGTTGCAACATACTGGCCCACAAACTGGCCTAATCGTAAATGCCGACACCCTACGGATTTTTGACTTACAGATTCCAACGAAAAATCACGTTAGCGTTAATAGTATGCCGCCAATTCGGCCAATCTTAGCCGACCGTCAGCATCAGTTCGACTTCGACTTACTGGCAATCAGTGAAACGTCAATGGCTCTCTATCATCAACGTCAAGGTGACTTTGTCGAAGTCATTTTACCAGCAGACGCCCCCGCGACAATGAAACAAGCTCTAGGCGAAGAAAAACGCGGCGGTGATTTAAACTTTAACAGTAGTCCAACGCATGGGGTTAACTACCACGGGCATAATGCTAAAGCCGAAGAACGGGCTGTTGATCAACGGAACTATTATTTACAAGTTGACCAGTATGTTCGCGAATGTTCGCAGGCGACGCAGCGGCCACTCATTTTAATGGGCTTACCCACTAACCAAGCCACGTATCGCAAACTCAGCAAAAATCCGTACCTGTCACAACATCTAATGGTCGACCGCTCACCGAGTGGGTTAACCACTGCTGAAATTCAGACAGCAACGGAACCCGTGCAGACAAAATGGCACACGCAATTAGCGGATATCTTGTTGGAACGTTACGATGACGCCAAATCACGTCAGTTGGCAATCGACGATCCATTCGACATGATCACACCGGCTTTACACGGTCGCATCGATACGTTGATTGTTGCGGATGATGCTCAAGTTAGTGGGACCATGAACTCAGATGGCTTGCAAACAACTGGCATGGCCTTGCCTGACAACTTAATCGATGATTTAGTCGACGTGGTTATGAGCAAACAAGGTCAAATTCGGATTATTCCGAGCGACCGGATGCCTACCGAAACTGCCGCATTAGCGTTACTACGCTACTAAACTCTAGAAAAATTATCTCAAAAAAAGCCAGCCGACAAATTGTCGGCTGGCTTTTTTAATTCGATGCTTATTTGAGACCGTATTTTTTGTTGAAACGATCGACCGCACCATCGGCTTTGGTGAACTTTTGTTTACCAGTGTAGAATGGATGTGAGTCTGAAGTAACTTCGACCCGGATTAATGGGTAAGTGTTACCGTCTTCCCATTCAACAGTTTCGTCAGACGTTGCTGTTGAACCAGAGATGAACTTGAAACCAGTTGTTGAATCTTGGAAAACAACTTGGTGGTAATCTGGATGGATTCCTTTTTGCATAATATTACGCTCCTTTGCCCTGAATCATTTGCTGAAACAGAGATTATCATTTGTTTTAAATCAACCTTTGTATTCTATCATATCTGCTAATTGCCCGTCAAGAGTCTGCCAGTTAGCAATAACTGGCTGCCCAATCTTATCGACGAGGTTTCCGCCGTACGGTTGAGCCACCACCAATTTTCAAACTACCTAAATCATGCAGAAAATCTGTATTGGTCTTGGAATGCTTCAAAAATTGTAATAATTGTTCCGTATACTCCAACGAATTGCCACCCATCGAGCGACGAATTTGCCAAACTGGCTCCAACGCAGCTTTTCTGAGTAATAACTCTTCTTTTCGGGTGCTGGATTGCTTCAAATCTAAAGCTGGAAAGACCCGCCGTTCCGCTAATTCACGCGATAACTGCAATTCAGAGTTCCCGGTTCCTTTAAATTCTTCATAGATCATGTCGTCCATCCGGCTGCCGGTTTCGACAAGGGCCGTGCCTAAAATCGTTAGGCTACCGCCCTCTTCAATATTACGAGCCGAACCAAAGAAGCGCTTTGGCTTATAGAAGGCTGTTGGATCTAGTCCCCCGGAAAGCGTCCGGCCACTCGATGGCATCGTTAAATTATAAGCCCGCGTCAGCCGAGTAATCGAATCCAACAAAATAATGACATCTTGCTTATCTTCAACTAAGCGCCGAGCACGTTCTAAAACTAATTCCGCCACCCGAACATGATTTTGGGGCTGTTGATCAAAAGTTGAGCTGACCACTTCACCCTTGATCGACCGTTCCAAATCGGTAACTTCTTCGGGTCGTTCATCAATCAGTAACATGATCAATTTGGCAGCCGGATAGTTCGTCATAATGCCATTAGCAATATTTTTGAGTAATGTCGTTTTACCAGCTTTTGGCGGCGCCACGATCAAGCCCCGTTGACCGAAACCAATTGGCACAAACGTATCGATCAAGCGCGTCGATAGCGTTTGGGGCGTCGTTGAGAGCTTAATTTGCCGATTCGGATAAAGCGGCGTTAAAGCTGGAAAATGGGGCCGTTGACGGGCTTCATTAGGATCTTTGCCATTAACAGTTCCGACACGCATCAGGCCATAATAACGTTCATTAGGCTTAGGTGGCCGGGCCTGCCCTGCAACATAATCCCCATTTCGCAACCCAAAACGGTGAATTTGGGACTGGGAAATGTAAATATCTTCTTGTGAAGGGCCATAATTAATCGGCCGCAAAAAACCGTAGCCTTCCTGTCCAATAATTTCGAGGACACCCTCCATTTGGACAAAGCCACGTTTTTTGTCTTGTTCTCGTAAAACTGCCAGCGATAATTCCTTTTTATTCATCTGTGAATAATATTGGATCTTGTAGTCACGGGCATAGGTATAAATTTCCTTGAGTGTTTTCTGCTCAAGATCGTGCATCGTTAAAATCTTTTCCATTATCACTGCTCTTTCTCAGCTTGTGATTGGCAAGCGCTAAACCGGTCTAATCCTGCTCAATTTTTGGTTAACTGCAAAGTTCTTCCTAACGTTTTTTGATTAGCAGGAATTTTGTCAGCTCGTCGAAACGTACTCAGCCAAACTGAAGGCTGCGGTTAAGGCACCTTCAACCCGTTTGACTTCACACTTTTTCTTGTTCGTCGGTCGCAATTTCGACATCGGCACCTAACGTGTGTAATTTATCAATCACCCGGTCATAGCCGCGTAAAATATTGTCCGCACGTGAAATTTCAGTCGTCCCACTTGCTGCTAAACCAGCAATCATCAAGGCCGCACCAGAACGGATTTCACCGGCTTCAACGTGAGCCCCTTGTAGATGTGCAGAATGACCAACCACGATCAGGTTATCTTGCACATGAATATCGGCGCCCATCTTGTGTAATTGCGCAACGTGTTGGGTCCGTTGTGGATAAATCGTATCAATGACAACACTATTGCCATTTGCATGTAACAATAATGGTGTAATCGGTTGTTGTAAGTCGGTTGCAAAACCGGGATAAGTCATTGTTTTGACCCGAACTGGACTCAATTCACCGACACGTGGCACATAAATACTGTCCTCGTTGATTTGTAAATCGACACCCATTTCGAGCATTTTAGCTGTGAAGGATTCCATATGTTCAGGAATCACATTTTTCAATAAAATGCCATCACCAATAGCCGCAGCTAATGACAAATAAGTTCCCGTTTCAATTCGATCAGGAATAATCGTATGAGTTGCCCGTGAGCGTAGTGATTCGACACCTTCAATTCGAATAACATCCGTCCCAGCACCACGAATTTTAGCGCCCATATTGTTCAAGAAAGTTGCTAAATCAATAATTTCTGGTTCCTTGGCTGCATTCTCGATAGTCGTCGTCCCGTGTGCTTTGACGGCAGCTAGGATAATGTTAATAGTTGCGCCAACAGACACCACATCTAAAAAGATGCGGGCGCCGTGAAGGCCTTCCGTACCAGTTGAGATAAAGACAGAGTCGTTTTTTTCGACAACATTAGCACCAAGGGCTTTGAAACCCTTGATGTGTTGATCGATTGGACGCGGACCAATATTGTCCCCGCCAGGAAAGGTCACCGTTGCCCGGTTAAAACGGCCGAGTAACGCGCCCATAAAGTAATAGGATGCACGCAGGCTTTTAATTGCGCGACTTGGTAATTCAGATTCAATAATTTGGGTTGGATCAATTGTTAAAACATCATTTTCAAAAGTGGAATGAACATTCATCGATTCCAAAATAATTTTTAAATTGTGAACGTCTAAGATATGCGGAACCGTATCAAATCGGACCGGAGTGTCTGCTAGAATCGCAGCAGGAATCAGTGCGACGGTACTATTTTTTGCGCCACCGATCGTTAATTCCCCAGAAAGTCTTTTTCCGCCATGGATAATCATTTTTTTCATAACATAACTTTCCTCGCTAAATAAGTGTCACACTGTACAATACAATCATTAACCATAATAAAGAATGTCATGCAAAAAAACAACCAATATCAGGAAACTGTAATCTTTTCGAACCAGAAAATCGATAACTCATCTAATTTAATCGCTTTCATTAAGAAACTGCAACTTTTTAGTGTTATTCCTAAGAAAAAATGGGGGCTACAAGATTTACCATTGTGAGGTGAGCCCCAAAAGTTAGACAGAAATTTTAGCTTCCTTAGACGTTAATGCGGTTAAGGTCATCGGCGTCGATGACTTTCGCTATGGTGGTATGAATCAGCGTGATTACACTTGTCCATAATCGATCATGAGCCCATTCTCAGGTGACCTCTTAGCTTCCAGTATCAATCCACAGGCCAGTGTAGCATTTGCCTTAAAAATGCTTAGAGCGGTCCTGAAAGGGTAGCTAGAAATAGGTTCTGTCCTGGATTAACCAGCGCCCAAATAAAACTGGATGACAGGTTCTCGAAAGATACCGGGAGCTCGCCATCCAGCAAGTCACGTAAATTCTGTGTCCCACGTTAAATGACCACTTCATTGCTGAAAAATCCATCAACACCAAAATTGTAGCACCCAAAAAGGCCGCCCCTAAACTCAGGGCGACCTTTTTAGTCTATCTATGCGTTTCTCAGATCTTTAATTAACCAGATTAATGTGAGCGACGCCGAATAAATGGTGTTGCCAACAGTGCCAACAAGGCTACCCCGATTCCGGCCAATAAACTCTCATTCTTTTGACCAGTTTGTGGCAACTCTGTTTGCTGCTGATTTGGCTTCGCCTTCTGTTGAGACTGTACATGTCCAGTTGCAGTAATATCACTTGCCACTGACTGTGCACTGTTTGTACCTTGAGCCAAAGTCTGCTCACGTACACCATTGCCTTGGTTTACACCATCATTCTGTGACGTTACCTGCTGACTACTTGCTTTAGCAGCAAGTTGACGTGTAAATGAAGGCTCCGTCCCAGCTTTATCAAACTTGACGATTATTTTACCACCGATACCGTCTGCTAACGTGACTTCCGAAGCATTAGGATCGATTGTTTGTTGAGCAACCGTCTTACCATTTCGTTGTACCGTTACCGTCCGTTGACCAGTGGCTGGATCGTAAGTGTACGTCGTCGTATCACCATCGGTCCACTGCTTAACGACTTTGACAACATTGCCATCGGCGTCTGTCGTCGTAGCAGTGACGTTACCAGACTTATCAGTTGCTGTCTGCGTCGTGTCATGTTCAAAAGTTGGTTCAGTACCGGGTTGCCCAGCATTAACGATCGTTTCAACACCTTTTCCAGCAGATAATGTTGCTTTCGCTGTATTGGGATCAATCGTCTGTTGGTCAACCGTTTGACCATCCTTTTGTTCCGTCACAGTCTGATTACCAGTGATTGGATCGTAAGCATAAGTTGTCGTATCGCCATCGGTCCACTGCTTAACCACTTTGACAACATTACCATTGGCATCTTTCGTCGTAGTAGTCACGTTGCCAGACTTATCAGTAGTGGTCTGCGTCGTCTTGTGTTCAAACGTTGGTTCTGCACCTGGTTGACCAGTATTAACGATAGTTTCAACCCCATCACCACTCTTCAACGTTGCCGTCGTCGGATTGTCAGTGTTAATAGTCTTTTTATCGACCGTATTACCATCCTTTTGTTCCGTTACCGTTTGCGTCTTAGTAGCTGGATCATACTTGTAAGCTGTCGTACTCCCATCGGTCCACTTCTTGGTGACATTGATAACATTGCCGGCATCATCTTTCGTCGTGGCGGTAATGTTACCAGCCTTGTCTGTCGTCGTCTGCGTCGTGTCGTGTTCAAACGTTGGTTGTGACCCTGGTTGTCCAGTGTTAACGGTGGTTTTAGCATCATCTACAGCAGATACGGTTGCTTTGGTGGTTCCCTTTTTAATTGACTGCTCGTTTGTCTTACCGTCTTTTTGTTCCGTCACTGTCCGGTCCCCACTAGCTGGATCGTAGGTATAAGTCGTCTGACTATCATCAGGCCACTGCTTAACTACCTTAATAACATTGCCGTTGGCATCTGTCGTCGTAGTAGTGTCACCATCAGTCTTCGTCGTATCATG
>NZ_BJDH01000008.1 GCF_005405005.1 Lactiplantibacillus daoliensis
GGCCACTGCTTAACTACCTTAATAACATTGCCGTTGGCATCTGTCGTCGTAGTAGTGTCACCATCAGTCTTCGTCGTATCATGCTTAAACGTTGGTTCTGCGCCCGGTTCCGGAGCGTCAACGATGGTTTTAACACCATCACCACTTGACAACGTTGCTTCTGGAGCCTTAGCGGTAATGGTCTTATTATCAACCGTTTGACCGTCTTTTTGCTCCGTTACCGTTTGTGTTCCACCGATTGGATCATACGTGTAGGTCGTTTGACTATCATCAGGCCATTTCTTAACTACTTTGACAACATTGCCTTCAGCGTCTTTCGTCGTGGTAGTATCGCCGTTAGCATTTGTCTCCGTCGTGTCGTGTTCAAAGATTGGTTGCTTAGTCGTAGGATCAAGTACAACGGTCGTACTCGTATTATCACCATCAGCTAGCGTAACAGGATCAGTACCGAGTGTCTGCTGATCAAGCGTCTGACCATCCTTTTGTTCCGTCACTGTCCGGTCCCCAGTAGCTGGATCATAGGTGTAAATCGTATGGCTATTATCAGGCCACTGCTTATCAATCTTGACCACGTTACCGTTCGAATCCTTTTCAGTAGTCGTCGTAGTGCCATGAGAATCAGTATCCTGACCCAAAACCGTCAACTGACCAGGGAGAACCTTCACGGCATAATTAACATTGGCGCTCTCAGCATCAATTGTGTAAGTTCCGACGACAGGATTAGTTGGTTCCTCATAAGTTAATTTCAAATCATCTAACGTATCGCCATTCTTAAGCGTGCCACTATCACTTGTCAACGCTGCAACGTTTTCCGGATTAGCCACGCCTGCATAGGTTTCTCGGTTAGAAATTTGAATCTTGACGGGCCGCGGGTCCACAGTCAATGTGCCAGTACCAAATGAGCTAGTATGATCTGGGTTGGTAAAATCATAGTTGCTGTTTTCCTGCGCCAACCGCGTTTTTGCAGCTTGGTTTAACTGAATCGTGTAGTTACCGGCAGGAAGCTGATCCAGGGTAAACACGTCTCCCTTCGCGTTCACAATTTCAAAATCATTTTGACTAATTTCACTCTTGGTTGGCATTCCAAGCACTGCTGATAATTGAAGCGAAGATGTGTCACCATAAGTAGCTTTTGCATTTTCAATCGTGACACCACCATGTGCCGGCGTAATTGTGAAAGTTCCATCTTCAATGGTCACAGCGTAATTGGTGTTATCGGCAGCAGTACCGCTGATGACATAGGCCTTAGCATCAGTTCCTGGTTCACGCGTTAAAGTAACACCTAACTTATCCTGCGTATCCTGACCAACCAATGTCCCATTGGCTTGTCCATCCTTCGTAGTAGCTGGAATGCTGAACGTTAAATCAGGATCCGACTGGCCATATACATTGCTGATGTTATCAATTTGCACCGTAATTGGCCGTTGCGTGACTGTCAATCCACCCGCAACAAAGTTAAGCGTGTAGTTAGGGTTAGCCTTTTTCAAAGTATCTTTAGCAGTATCGGTCAATTGTAATGTGTAACTGTCGCCAGCTTGTAATTGACCAGCAGTTACAACAGCGCCTTCTGCGTCCACAATTTCAAAGTTATTTGCGTCGAGTTCACTGGTGGTTCCGTTAACCGTTACCTCGATAGATGACAAGTTGTCACCATAAACCACACTGGTAGCGGCAACCGTGGCCGTCCCAGCGGCTTGAGCAATCGTAAAGGTCCCATCATTTTCAATGGAAACGTTGTAATTGCCATCATTGGCGGCAGTCCCAGTAATCTTGTACGTGCCAGCGTTGTCCCCAGTTTCCCGAGTTAACGTCACGCCTAAGTTATCCTGCGTATCTGAGTCAACCAATGTACCATTAGCTTTACCAGTGGCAGTGGTTGCTGGAATGGTAAACTTCAAGGCTGGATCGTTCGTAACGCCATAATCCTTGCCACCATCTTCAATGTGAACCGTAATTTCCCGTTGTGCAACGGTCAACTTGTTCGCATCAAAGCTAAGCTTGTAGTTAGGATTATCAGTCTTCAGGTTGTCCTGCGCCTTCTGAGTCAGTTGAATCGTGTAGTCGCCACCGGCTTGTAACGGACCAGTAACAACCGGCTTTGCATTGTTATCAAAAATTTCAAAATCGGTATTGTCCAGTGTGGTCTTCAAACCAGTATCGCTGTCGGTTACCGTAAATGTTGGTAAGGCATCACCATAGCCCACGGTAGCGGCATCGGCGGTAACAGTAGCGGCTTTCTGGTTGATGGTCAAAGTGCCATCCAGGACAGTAACCTTATAGTTCTTTGCCGTTGAGGAACCAGAAATGGTATACGTATCAGCGTCGGTTTCGGCAGTTGGCGTCAGTGTCACAGCCAGATTGGCCGCAGTATCGCCAGTAGCCAACTGGTCACCATCAGCAATCGTGAAACCTGATTGATCAACTTGGTGAGCCTTGCCATCATAGTCGACACTGACGTTATTGGCTTGTACAGTGATCGCCTTTGGATCAATGGTAAAGGTTCCATCCGTAATCGTCACTTTATAATTCTTGTTTCCAGTGGCGGTACCTTTAATTGCATAGGTACCAGCATCTTTGCCAGTGGCCCGTGTCAAATTGACACCCAGACTAGAAACCGTATCACCGTTAACCAAAGCCTGATCAGGATCACCCTTCAAGCTCAGGGCTGGATCGGTACTGTCACCATAAGTCTTCCCAGCATCCGCGGCGACAAGCGTAACTCCCCGTGGTGTCACGGTCAATGTGGCCGTACCAAAATCGGTGAAGTTGTAATTTCCATCAGTCTTCAAGGCAGTCTGAGCAGCATCGCTATAACGAATCGTGTAGGTGCCACCGGCTTGCAAATCCTTGACGGCAACTTGGTTGCCATCAACGTCATCGATTTCAAAGTCATCTTGCGTCAGGTTAAGCCGGGGATCGTCGTCACCAGCGACCGTCCCCAAGTCATATGTTACGCCGGCCAACTTGCCGTCAACACCACCATATTGCAGACTGGTGTTAGTAATAGTTGGCTTGGCATCGACTGGATTAATCGTCAGTGCCGCTGACGTGTAGAGACCAGCGTTAGTATTAGTGGTCAAGCTCTTAAGGTAAGTACGACCAGCATCAGTCAACTTGAAATAGTAGGTTCCGGCATCTTTAGGCGTGACATGGGTATCTGAATCTGCTGCATTAACATAGTAGTAGTAATCTGGGTTGTCAAAACCCGCCTTTTGTGCAGCGGTCGGTGTTGCCCCGAAGCCATCACCAAAGGCCGGTACAGGGAAGCCTATATCTTGGCCGTAATCCCTTGACCAGGAAACAAAGGTCGCTAAGCTTGCCACCGCGGCACTGTTAGTCGAAGTCAGGTTGTCCAGTTCTTTTTGGAACGTCGTCATGGTATTGTCCACGTCGGCTAAAGCACCATACCCGGCTTGACCCTCTTTAAAGATTGTCTCTGGATCCGTGGAATCCTCGGCGGCCTGTAAGTCAGCCTTAGCCGCGGCATTATTCGTTGAAATTTGGTCATACATATCATTAACAGAATCCAGCAGCTTCTTGGCCGCATCCTTTTGCTCCTGTGTAATACCTGTTAAGCCGACAAATTTATCATAGATGTCTTGCGCTTGCTTTTTAGAAGTGTCTGCTTGGGCTTGGTTGTCGGTAGCCTTCTGTAGCCACTCATCAAGCGTGGCCTTCGTTGGAACCAAAATACTTTTACTATCCTGAGGAGTCGTGGAATCTGTAGAATCCGTGGCACTGGCATTAGGAACCGTCGACCAAGTGTAGGCTGGCGTGCTACCGTCAGTGATAACTTTGCCATCTTCACCGATCGGCGTTGCGTTGAGGGCATCCGTAACAGATTGATTCGTCCCTACCGTTGCATTAGCAGTAACTTTTGTTCCATCAATTGTCTCACCGGCGGCCGTGTAATAATGTTCAATTGGATTGGCAACATCAGTTTCTGTTGATGGTGTCGTACCCGTGTTAATCTTCACTTTATCCTGGGCAACCGTTTCGCCGGCTGCGGGAGCATCCAGAACAACGGTCACTGGGGTATAACCAGGTACTTGAATAACGACTGATTTACCGGCAACCGTGGTCACTTGAATGGGATCCATGCCAGGAATTGCGTCCCCCGTCACGGAATCAACAGGTGTGACTTCGGCTGTAAAGGCTTGGCTAACAGGAACGTTAAATGTTTGACTAGCATCCCCGGTCACTTTGTAACTGTAGTACGCCGCATCAGCAATACTTGAGTCACCGGCGGCATAGTGAACAGTCCCATTGCTGGCAGCGGTATTGTCACCATCGACCAGATAGACATTGTTAGTCGTACTTGCAGGGATTACCGTCACCAAGCTAGGATCTAGTGTTGGATCTGCGGCGACTGCTCGTTCCGCCGCTGCTTTCGTGGAGAAGACATAAATTGTATCCCCAATGTTGGCAGTGACTGGCGTAGTCGTACTTACATCTCCAGCCGCAGTAGCCACTTTGACATTCACTGATGCTGTCTTTGGTGTGTACGTAAAACTGTCAATTTTGGCAGAGTAATTATTAGTATCTTGCCCAGTAGAAGCAGCAATTGAAATTGAATAGCCTTTTGAGGTGTCAATGTCAGCAAGTGATCGGGTAAAGGTTTGGTTCTGGATAGTCACGCTTAACATTTTCGTCAAATAGTTATAGGACATCGTGAAATCTACAAGTGGATCGGTCCCCCGGTTGCTTAAATCAAATGCACTAGCAGCTTTCCAAGCCGTTGCGTCAGTAACCTTTTGAATAACACCGTTGGCATCCGTCGACCGCCAGCCAAAGTAGGCACTGTTACCAGGATCAACAACGCCACTTGTATCATCACCACCGTTATAGTGATCATCGTAAACAAAGGCAAAGGCATTCTTCAAACCACCTACTCCTAAATTACCACCAGTCAAACCTGTCGTGGCATATTCCGGATCACCAGGTGCAAAAACGATACCGACACCATCGGCCCCGCCTGAAGTTTTGGTCCCAATGCCCAAGGCGCCAGTCAGGGTAAAATCATGGCCAAAATCAATGTCGTTTTCAAAAGAAACATGGGCAGTTTGGGGACCATCAATATTATGCATTGTATAATCGGTCATAGTGTCAGACGTGTAATCATGCCCACCATTAACGGTCAACTGCCAAACACCATTCTCATCAGCCGGCTGTGTTGTCTTATTTTTTGGAAGGTAACCAGCATCACCATTTTTGTTAAAGTTTTGGACCGTATTCGTAAAGTGGTCCTGAACCTGGCTACCAGACAACGTCACGCCGGAGCCATCCGTCTTGCCAACCTGAACTGGTTGATCTGGCGTTAACGTTTGATACTGCCCATCAGTCGTAGCATCATTAGTTGTAGTTGTCGTCGGATCGTTAACAGAAAGACTCTCTGGTTCAGCACTGACAGGCGCTGGCGTATCTGATTGCTTAGCCACGTAAGTCTGCGTTACTGTATCTTGCTTTACTTGCTCTTGACCGGCTTGCTCTTGGTCTTCACTTGCTGACGCTGACGTTGTTGCGTCGTTAGTACCAGTTTTAAGTGTCGTCGTCCCTGCCATTTTCGGTGTGGAGGACTGAGAAGCAGTATCCGCAGATGGTGTTCCTGTCCCCGTGTCCGCATGAGCATTAATTGCCCCAGTACTTTCTGCGATAGTCATTGCAGAAAGACCGACTAATAGCGTCCCAAAAATACGGGTCTTAACTTTCCAACCCGTATGTCCCTTGTATAAAATGAA
The DNA here is from genome assembly GCF_005405005.1 of Lactiplantibacillus daoliensis. Classification (GTDB taxonomy): domain Bacteria; phylum Bacillota; class Bacilli; order Lactobacillales; family Lactobacillaceae; genus Lactiplantibacillus; species Lactiplantibacillus daoliensis. The sequence continues at coordinate 5,739 of NZ_BJDH01000008.1, forward strand.
ATTTTTCTTGATATTTTGATTTGCTACTTTTTGTCTCAAACTTTCCCTCTCCTTTTTCAACGACGATGAACCTCTGTGCTCAGAACCATGCACCGTCGTTTTGTGTTCAATTCAATTGTCATGCCATCTGGTTCAACAAAGGCCAGTTAGGACAATTAATTTTCAATGATTAGTCTGCCTATCGATATTGCACTCAACTGGTACAACACCCTCAAAAATCAGTTGTGCTTTCAACGGATCTCCCCGTATCCTCGCAATGTTTACTTTTGACCTTTAACCCACTTTCAAAAGATCTGCTAGAATAAAAAGTTTCATCAACTCAATATTTATCTGACAGACCTATTTATATAAGTCAATTAATAAACACATTATAAGAGTGACTGGGGTAACATTCAAGTCGTTAATTATTCAAGGGGCACCAAAGGCATCAATAATCTGCATACGCCATCGATATTTGGACCTAACTTTGACTATTATTTAGTCGAAAATGACGGCCTTGAAAGGCACTTGGCCAGAAAATTCTGTCTAAATAATTAATATTAATCTTTCGTGTAAAATTGATTATGGACTTATAACATATAGATTTTTCATTTTTTTACCAAGACATTTTCCACTCCTCTGCTAGATACCAACTGAATCGGCTGTACAAATGATCACTCCAACTCACAAAAACAGGCTCTGAAAACCGTCAATCGATTCTTAGAACCCATTTTTAATTTCACGCGATCATACCTTTCCACCAAAGCAAAAAAGCACCCAAGTAAATTACACTTGAGTGCTTCAAAAGAGTAAACGATCTTATTTTGCTTTGCCAGTCACATTGGCAGCGTCGATGAAGGCTTTGAATAACCCTTCCGGACGGTTTGGGCGTGACAAGAACTCTGGATGATATTGGCAACCAACAAAGAAACGTTTTGTTGGTAATTCAATAATTTCAACTAAGCGATTGTCTGGCGAAGTCCCAGAGAACACTAACCCTTTGGCCTTCATGGCTTCACGGTATTTATTGTTAAATTCATAACGGTGACGATGACGTTCCATCACAACTTCTTCATTGCCATAGGCCGCAGCCGCAACAGTTCCTGGCTTCAACTTGCAAGGATAAGCACCCAAACGTTGCGTGCCACCCATGTCTTCAACGTCTTCTTGATCGGCCATCAAATCAATGATGTTATCTGGCGTATTAGGATCAATTTCAGCTGAGTTGGCATCCTTCAAGTTCAAGACGTCCCGGGCAAATTCAACACTGGCCATCTGCATCCCTAAACAAATTCCTAAGAATGGCACGTCATTTTCACGTGCATACTTGATCGCCATGATCTTGCCTTCAATCCCACGGTCACCGAAGCCACCAGGAACTAAGATCCCATCAGCATCGCCCAAAAGTTCTTGCACGTTATCAGCGGTGACATCTTCAGCGGAAATCTTGTTCAATTCGATTTCGGCATCATCCGTATAACCGGCATGTTTCAAAGCCTCGGTCACAGAGATATAGGCGTCTTGTAACGCCACATACTTCCCAACCAAGGCAATCTTGATTGTCCGTGATAGATGTTGAACATGATGTTCAAGCTCTTCCCAGTCGCTCATATCAGCTTCTGGCGCCTTGATCCCAAAGTGGTTTAAGACGATTGAATCCATATTTTGCTTTTTAACATTTAATGGAATTGAATAAATCGTCTTAACATCTAAGGATTCAATAACAGCTTCCGGTTCAACGTCACAGAATGACGCAATCTTATTCCGCATTTCCCGGGTAATTGGTTTTTCAGTCCGAACAACTAACATGTTTGGTTGAATCCCATAACTCCGCAATTCTTTAACCGAATGTTGGGTTGGCTTCGTCTTCATTTCACCAGCGGCCTTCAAATAAGGAATTAAGGTCGTGTGAATGTAAAAGACGTTGTCAGAACCAAGATCACTCTTCATCTGACGTAACGCTTCGATGAATGGTAAGGATTCAATATCCCCAACGGTCCCACCGATTTCAGTAATCACAATGTCAGAGTCCGTAGTTGTCCCGGCTCGCATGATTTTTTCCTTAATCGCATTTGTAATATGCGGAATAACTTGAACAGTTGCTCCTAAATAGTCACCCCGACGTTCCTTTTGCAGAACTTCTGAATAAATCTTACCGGTTGTAACATTTGAATATTTATTCAAATTAATGTCGATGAACCGTTCGTAATGTCCAAGGTCCAAGTCTGTTTCGGTCCCATCATCGGTGACAAAAACTTCACCATGTTGGTAAGGACTCATCGTACCAGGATCAACGTTGATATATGGATCAAACTTCTGAATAGTGACTTTCAAGCCACGGTTTTTCAGTAATCTCCCTAATGATGCTGCGACAATTCCTTTACCAATCGACGACACAACGCCACCAGTTACAAAAATATATTTGGTCATGTGATAACTCCTTAAAGATTTATTTCGTGGGGATGCTTATAAATAAAGAAAGCTCCCTATTCAGTGAATAGGGAGCTTGATTTCGTTCGTTTGTCTCTGGCATTACTACCAGAGAGCCCAATAAAGATAATACAAGTTGATTCAACATTCGTCAAGTTAAATCACAAACGCAACCTACTTGTTATCGTCTTCGTCGTCATCATCGTAGTCGTCATCATCGTCATCATTTAATTCGGATAATTGACCTTCGATGCCATCTGGTAAAGTTTCATCGGCGGCGTCATCATCTGAGTCGTCAACACCTGATAATTCATCATACTTGCTACTGCTTTCTGAATCGTCATCATCGTCAGCGGCACTGTCGTCGTCATCTTCATAGTTATCGTCGTCTTCAGGATCATCATCATCGTAATCAATGACATCATCGTCATCGCCGGCGTCAGCTAAGAAAGCATTAACTTTCTTACGCTTTTTACGCTTAGGCCGATCTTCATCCTCGTCATCGTCGGTATGAATAACAGCTTCGTCAATGGATTCGAATGGGTACCATGCACGCAGGCCCCACATATTGTCACCGAGCGAAATGAAACTACCATCGATATTTAAATCGGTATAAAATTGTGATAAACGCTCCCGAATTTCTTCGTCGCTTTTACCTAAATAAGTCTGTACAGCGTTGGTAATGTCGGCAAAGCCCATGGCATCACCGTGTTGCGCTAAGATTGCATGCGCAACCTCGATTAAAGATAATTCGGACTTTTTCTGTCCATCAAATTGTTTTAGTTCCAAACTGGTGCACGTCCTTTCCACATTTTACAGTACATCTTACCAAATTAAGCCGTGAATTGCAATCGTAACTTGTATTGACCAATTAGTTGTTCACCCGCATATAATTCGTAATCAATGTTGACCGCACCGGAGAATGGTCGTTCGCGTAATCGCACTTGTAGCAGTGGCGTAACGGTCTCAACTGGTAAAATCCCCATTGGGGTTTGGTAACGTGCCTGGACGCGTTTACCGTTCGAGAAATGCAGGCGCAAACGATTCTGGGCGCTACGTGTCAAAACGACGTCACCATTCGAAGCTAGCTTAATGGTGACCGGTATTGGTTCCGCTTCCTCATCACTGACTTCTTTATATCGCAAATAAAAGGCATCGCCCATTTGTACGAGTTGGCCATCAACGTCCAACGCATAATTAGCGGTGTCGCCATCTTGGGTTGCTTGCGTTTCCAAATGAATGGCAACTGGCACGCCCGTTGTTAAATCATCCATATCTTTGGTCCTCCTAATTAGTCCATCGTTACACAGGTCAGTCATAACATTGCCGCCTGTCGCGCGGTTCGGATGATGCTGGAACGTGGTGGGCACGTTTGTGAGCCAAAGTGCGGTCTCACAAGCCGGCCTTTTTCTAAGCCGAAAAAATCTCTCGGCTAAGAAAAATTTCACCACTGAGCATCATCCGAACCACCCTCTCGGCTAAACAGTCGCCGAAACGCAAACTGAGTATCGTCATCAGGAATCTACCCTACTATAGCCGTGAGGTCAGCGTCTTTTAGGGCTCAGTGGTGAGATTTGACTTAGTTGACGGTGGTTTCCCGGCGACTTAGTCAAAGGCTGGCTTTCGAGACCGCAATTTGGCTCGAAAACGGCCCACCACGTTCCAGCCCTAAAATACGCTGACCGGTAAGCGGCAATAAAAACAAGTCCCATCTTTAACCTGTGTTATCTCGTTATTAATTATAAGCCATCTCACTTAAAATGCCTAAAAATCAACCTAAACCGGCAATTAAGCTGTGAGGATAAGCGATTTCGGGTATAATTAATGTTTGAAACCGATATTATGAGGTGATCAAAATTTGACGCAAGCAACCATTGCTACCTTAACGCAACATTATCAACCAGAAGAAATGCTCGACAGTTTTGCCTATATGAATGCTTTATTATGGCTAACTAGTGAGCTCAAACAACCAATCGTCCACTACTGGCAATTGCCACAAACGGTCATTTTAGGCCTACTCGACCAACGTTTACCACAACTTGGGCGTGGTCTAACCACGCTCAAGCAAGCTGGGTACCAGACGCTTTTACGGAACTCCGGTGGCTTGGCTGTCGTCGCTGACCTAGGCGTTTTAAATGTTTCACTCTTTTTACCTGCCCGCCGCAGCGACTACTCCATTACCGAAGCTTACCAACTAATGACCGATTACGTCCGAGCCGCTTGGCCGAGTTTAACAATCGAAACGGGCGAAATCAGCCAATCCTATTGTCCAGGTGATTATGATCTAAGTATTGGTGGTCAAAAGATCGCCGGCATGTCGCAACGCCGAACTGAATCGGCCTTGGTCATCATGCTATACATTAGTATCAACGGCAATCAGGATCAGCGCAGCCAACTCATCCGTCAATTCTACGACGTCAGTCTAGCTGGAAAAACTGATGACCGCTTCCCACAAGTTGACCCAACCGTCATGACGACCGTTGCTGAAAAACTCGGTAAAGTGATCACCGTTGACGATGCCATTGACCAATTCAACACCGTTTTAGCGCAACACGGCGCGGTTGACCAACGACAATTACCCAAATTAATCGAAGAACCTGAATTTCAAGCGCACTTAGCGCACGCCTATCATCAAATGCAGCGCCGTCAAACACGCTTGACTCAATAACTGATTGAACGGAGGAATTTATTTGTCATACCGTAATCAACTTTTACCCATGGAGAAGGTCTTTCGTGACCCAGTCCATGACTATGTTTATATTCAACATCAAATTATTTTAGACTTAATCAATACCTCTGAATTTCAGCGGTTACGTCGCATCAAGCAGTTAGGCACGACCTCGCTGACCTTCCACGGTGCCGAGCATTCTCGCTTTGGTCATTGTTTAGGTGTCTATGAAGTGACGCGGCGAATCTGTGACAACTTTGAACGCAACTATCCCACTAAAACACCCGGTGATGGTGGCTGGGACGATCATGAACGGATCGTCGCCTTATGTGCGGCCCTACTGCATGATATTGGTCACGGTCCCTATTCACATACTTTTGAACACATTTTTCATACCGACCATGAAGCGCTGACTGTGCAAATCTTGACGTCACCGGAAACAGAAGTCAATCAAGTCTTACGACGCGTTTCACCAGAGTTCCCAAGCCAAGTAGCAGCTGTCATTCAGAAAACTTATCCGAATCCGCAAGTCGTCCAGATGATTTCCAGCCAAATCGACGCTGATCGCATGGACTACCTGCTCCGAGACTCCTACTTTACTGGCACCAACTACGGCAATTTTGACTTGACGCGAATTTTACGGGTCATGCGACCTTATGCGGGCGGTATCACCTTTGCCATGGAAGGCATGCACGCAGTCGAAGACTACATCGTGAGTCGTTTTCAAATGTACATGCAAGTTTATTTCCATCCCGTTTCCCGTTCAATGGAAGTCATCTTGGACCACCTATTAGAACGAGCCAACGATCTTTATCAGAATCACGACGTTGATGCCGAAGCCACGCCCCACATGTTGTTACCATTTTTCAACAACGACTTTACGTTACAAGATTATTTACGCCTGGACGATGGCGTTCTAAATACGTATTTTAATCATTGGCGTGATAGTCAGGATAAAATTCTGGCTGATTTATCAACTCGTTTCTTAGATCGGCGGCCATTAAAATCAGCACGAATTGATGACCAGACCCAAGCACTCGTCCCTGAACTACAAAAGTTGATTGAACGAGCGGGATTTAATAGTCATTACTATACCGATATTAATGATAGCTACGATTTACCATACGACGCTTATGATCCAAAAATGAAGAAACCCCGGACTCAAATCGAATTAATGCAAGAAGATGGCTCCCTAGTGGAACTATCAACGGTCAGCGATTTAGTTCGAGCCATCACCGGCAAAGTTTCCGGTGATCAACGCTTCTTCTTCCCTAAGGAAATGCTCAGTGGAAGCGCTGAAGTTGATCTCTTTGACCCAATCTATCAAGCCTTTCAACAACACATTCAAAATGATCGTTTAATTAGCTAATTTTATTTGGAGGAATTTTAATGTCAGTCAAGCTTATTGCCATTGATATGGATGGCACCCTACTTAATGAACACAGCGAACTTAACCCGGCCACCATCGACGCGGTTCACGCCGCGCAAGCGCAGGGTATCAAAGTTGTTTTATGTACCGGTCGACCACTCAGCGGTGTGACCCCGTTTATCAAACAGTTGGGATTTAAAGGTGACGATGAATACGTCATTACCTTTAATGGTGCAATGGCCCAAACCGTTGAAGGGCAGATCATCACCAGCTTAACGCTCACTCATAACGATTACATCGACATTGAAGCCTTGAGTCGTAAATTGGGCGTTCATTGCCACGTCGAAAGTGAAGACCATATTTACACGGCTAACGCTGATCTCAGTCCTTACACGGTCGGTGAAAGCTACTTAGTTCGGATGCCGATTCGCTATCGCACCACTAACGACATGCGCGCCGATTTACCGATTGTCAAATGTATGTTCATTGATACACCGGACGTGCTCGGCCCAGCCATCGAAAAAATCCCAGCCGAATTCCACGACCGTTATTACATCGTCCAATCTGAACCTTACTTCTTAGAACTGATGAACAAACAAGCCAGCAAGGGCCAGACCTTAAAGACGCTTGCTGAAAAGTTGGGACTCAGTGCCGACGAAGTGATGGCCATTGGCGATCAAGGTAATGATTTAAGCATGATCGAATACGCGACGAACGGTGTTGCGATGGGGAATGCCATCGATGCAGTTAAAGCCGCCGCCAAATACGAAACTAAGACCAATGTTGAAGATGGCGTGGCTCATGCCATCCGAACTTGGGCACTCGTTTAAAGTCACTTTTCCAAAAGGCCCCTCTCAAAATTGCTTGAGAGAGGCCTTTACTGTATTTTGGTATGAAAAAGACGCGACCACTAAAAGTGATTGCGTCTGAGTTAACTAGTTAAAGTCACCAGTGACCGAATTTTGTTTCGTCACCTGACCACTGGCGGGGTAGTAACGATAAACATCCGTTGGGGTTGCATCGGTCTCCGCCTGGCCATTATCATGTAAAACATCAATCTCATAATAAGTCTTAGCCTGTTTAATAATGTTAAATTGATCCGTCTTGGCAAAGGTGACCCCGGCAGCAGCCTGGAAGTCCTTCAAAACATCCTGAGTCGTGAGTTCACTGCTACTCGTGGCACTGTCCGCCGAACTCGTAGCCGTACCGCTTGAACTGCTCTCACTGGTTGAAGAACTGGTTGCGTTTGATGACGTGTCACTACTACTCGTCGAGCTAACGACCGTTGAACTTTCACTCCCAGAACTGGTCGACTGTGAAGCCTCATAATTCATGATGGCTTGCTTCATCGCCAAGGTCTTCTTCTGTAATTTCTTAATTACTGGATGAATCGGCTCAAGTTGATCCAATTTATCAATGGCTGTCTTTGCTTCCGTCAGTTCATGGACGCTCAGATCATCGCGAGCCGTATTGTAGTAGCTATTCGCCAGCTTAACGGCACTATATTGATGGTGTAAAGTTTCCCGGGCCTGAATAAAACTAGCATCCGTTGTCCCGTGATAATTTTCAAGCGTATTAAAAGCAACTTTTGCTAAACTTAATTGATTTTTGTCCAAGGCATCCGCGGCTTTTTGATAATAATCTAACCCCGTTGCTAAACTTTTAACGTCAGTATCTGGGTGTTTAACCGCCGCTAAAGTGCCCTGTGCAGCCGTAATTTTTGAATGCGAAATTTGTTGATCGGCTTTAGTCAAAACCGCCGCAGTACTACTGGTGGTCGTCGAAACAGAACTGCTATCAACTGACCCGCCAGTGAATTTCGCACAACCTGATAAGGTAATCAAACCTAATAGCATGACTATTATCAGCCCTAAAGGTGAACGTTGTGCTTGCTTCACGGCAAATCCCTCCTTTTAAAACTGCATCCATTATACCATTAACAATCATTAAGCGACTTTTTTTGCCGAAGCCCATCAGTTTATTTAAATTATGTTAACTAACTGTGCAAGATAAGCCAGCGTTAAAATAAATACCACCGCCAAATTCGGCCATCGAGTCATTAAGATCAACGCTAAATATTCTCGAAACATCGCAAAAGGCACGTAATACCACGGTGTCGGCGCACCCACGCCATATACAGCAAGCCCTAAGCGTCGCGCCAAAATATTGGCACGTAAAACGTGATAATCACTCGTTACCATGGCTGCGTGATAAAACGGCTGTTGTTTCACAATCAAAGCGTGCGAAAACGTCAAATTTTCAACTGTTGAAGTCGACTGATTCTCTTCTTGAATCACATCTCGTGGAATCCCGAGTGCAACTAAATATTGACGCATCGCTGTGCTTTCAGCCATTACTTCGTCTGAACCCTGACCACCAGAAACGACAATCGTCAAATCATGGTGATCCTTCGCTCGCTGTTTACGATATAATTTGGCAGCCGTTTTTAATCGATAGCTAAGTGTCCGCGTTGGACGGCCATCTGGCATTAACCCAGCACCTAAAACAATAATAGCTGTTACCGGTCGATGCCGTCCAAGACGCGTCGTCACTCCGGCAACTAAATAAGCTAAAAAGCTAAAGGCAAAATAGCCGGTCAAGATAATCGCTAAACCTAACAGTTGCCATAACCGTTTATTTTGCCAATATAACCCGTTGATGAGTGATAAAACCAGCATGCCGGCCATTAGTACACCAACAATCGCTAATAGGCTGTAATGTAAATGCCAGCCTTCCTTGCGAATCAGCCGATAGCTATAGCGCACAAAACTAATGGCAACGATCAACACCACTAGTGGCGCCAAGCCATAGACCACAACTTTTAGTCCGACGATCACAAATTGCCACAGTGGGCTCGCGTCCTCACTAAAACTACGATAAACCGCCAACGCTAAGCCGATTGCTGCTAGTAGCAAGAAATGTCCGGTTAACCAACGGCGCCGATCCGTCAGTTGCAATGTGAGTGCAATCGCCAGTGCCAAGCTACCCCAATAAAACCAATCCACGTGTCCCACCTTCTTTTTTATCTTAAGTCTATTGTACCTAAAACTCAGTCGAGTTTCAGAAGGACTGTTTAACTAAAGATTGGAAGCTGAAAATTCTTAGTCCACGCCAGTACATCAATAATCAAGCAATGAAAACCAGTCGATTACTGCCACTTCCGGTTGTTACTGATAACATGCGGACGAGGGACCGGTTCAAGCCTGAGAAACGTCTTGACCCTCGCCTGGGAGCTTTGCCAAAACCGCAAATCTACCAGACCGTCCGTGGTGTAAGGCCGGCAAAGAACGCCGGTCAAACGCCACCTGCACGTCCGATGCTATCAGCAACAACCTCCAGCTAATCAGTGGTTTTGAGGGGATAAATCAGTTATTTATGCTTAGCTCCGTCAGTCAAAATCGCCGTCCCCCACAGCACAATGATCTTGACTGACAGAGCGCTGAATTTGGGTAAGTCTCCTTTAGACGTAAAGGTTACTGGTATCACTAAAGTTGTCATATTTTTAATACTTTCAATCTTTAGCTATTTAATTAAAAAAACGTCGCATTGGCAAAAACACCAACACGACGTCCTTATTAAGGCTAGTCTAGTTTTCTTCGTTATGGAAACGATTCTTGAATAATGGACTAACTGGTTTATTTTCATGGATAAACTTAATGGCTTGACCCATCAATTGACCAACAGAAACTTGCACGATTTTATCGATCTGCTTTTCAGCTGGTAATTCGATAGAATCTGTCACGATCAATTGCTTGATTGGTGACTTTTCAATTCGTTCAATGGCTGGACCAGATAAAACTGGATGCGTACAACTTGCATAAACATCCGTTGCACCAGCATCCATCAAGGCTTGTGCGCCCAAAGTAATCGTCCCGGCAGTATCAATCATATCATCGATCATGATGGCCCGTTTGCCCTTCACGTCCCCGATAATATTCATGACTTCCGCAACATTAGCCCGTGGTCGACGCTTGTCGATGATGGCAATTGGTGCTTTCAAGAATTCAGCTAATTTACGTGCCCGTGTGACCCCACCATGATCTGGTGAAACAACCACGGCATTTTCAGCCAAATGATGTGTGATGAAGTAGTCAGCTAACAGTGGCGCGCCCATTAAATGATCCAATGGGATGTCGAAGAAACCTTGAATTTGAGCGGCATGCAAATCAAGCGCCAAAATCCGTGTTGCACCGGCTGTTTCAAGCATGTTAGCAACTAACTTAGCGGTAATTGGTTCCCGTGAACGAGCTTTCCGGTCTTGCCGGGCATACCCATAATAAGGGATGACCACGTTGATCGTCTTAGCACTAGCTCGCCGTAACGCATCAATCATAATCAACAATTCCATTAGGTTATCATTAACTGGAGCGGAAGTTGATTGAATGATGTACACTTGGTCACCACGAATACTTTCCTCAATGTTAATGCGAATTTCGCCATCGCTAAAGCGATCAACTGATGTCTTACCTAATTTAACACCAACGGCCTCAGCAATCTTTTCTGCCAATGGTTTATTTGAATTCAAAGCAAAAATCTTTAACTTTGGATCAAAATACTGTTCTGACATAATTTCCTCCATTCGAAATTTATTACATATAAATAATATGCATTTTGAGGGTGAAAAGCAAGCCCCCTCGACGGGTATAAATTGCGTCAGATTAGGCTAGAGGCGGGTATTTAGGGTTTTCGGCAGCCATATTACTTTAATATTAAAGTTTCGTGAGGTCGATTTCTAAGAAATATCGGTCTGACGGGCTTTATCGTGATAGCGCTAACTTAAATAAACCTTGAACCATGCCAGGACACCACTCACCGCAGTCCGTAAAATCAGCTGACAAACACGCCGTTCTCATTAACAGTGGGTTGAGTGCACTAATCGGGGCTAATCAATGTTAACAATCATGCCTGGCACCGATCACCTACGTCGCCTGCTTTGACACTGTCTGTAATATATCAATAATTTTATGGCAGCCTACTGCTATTCATGCTGGCTGCGGTTGACCGTAAACAATTTCGATTTAATCTGAGTCTCGCAGTATGACAGCTATTTCAAAATCATCACAACCGCAATATTTTACCGGATTTTCTTAAACAACCTGTCACTTTCCTGTAATAGTCTGCCACTACACTCGGTGTCGTTAATGTAACTCGTTTTGACATGCATGATAGGAGTGAGTCTTTTGAAAAAATTCATTAGTACCATCTTAACAGCTTCCACAGCGGCGGTTGGTTTACTAGTGGCTGGCGCCGTGACTGCGAACGCCGATACGACTTATACCGTCAAAGCCGGTGACTGTGTCTGGGCCATTTCACAAAAATACGGTTCGACCATTGCTGAAATTGAAACTGCCAACCAAATTCAAAACAATCTGATTTTTCCTGGTCAAGTCTTAACAATTCCTGGCGTCGACGGCTCGACAGCCGGGACTGATGCCCCTGCGGCAAGCACTTCAACGAATCAAGCTAAGCAGCCTACTCAAGAGTCAACGGTTGCGGTCACACCAGCAACAACGCCAACGGCATCCAATACACCAACACGTTCAGCGGTAGCGGCCGCCCCAGAGTCGTCAACGAGTGTTAGTTACACCGGTAACAACTTGCAAAGTTATGTTTTAACTCAGATGGCCACTCGAACTGGGGTCTCCGCGGGCACTTGGAACCACATTATTACCCGTGAATCCGGCTGGCAACCGCAGATTAAAAACAGCAGTAGCGGTGCCTATGGCTTATTTCAAAATATTCATATCAGTAGCGGCTCCGTTAATGCACAGGTGAACGCTGCTGTCGCACTCTACCGTGAGCAAGGGATGGGCGCTTGGGCACTTTAGTCAAACATAGTTCTCCACACTTGACTGTAACGTTACGGTATCCTTTATAGTAAAACCATCACGTTGTAGACAAGCAAAGGAGACTACCAATGAAAACAGAAAATGAGGCATTAACTAAAAAAATTATTAGCTTAGAAAAAGGCGCCTTGGATAAGTGGTTCAAAGGAGATACTTCTGGTTACTTGGATATTTGGTCAAAGGATAATTTTTCTTATTTCGACAGCTTTAAGGCCCAACGGATCGACGACTATGCTCAGATCAAACAATTCGTTTTAGCCAATGTTGAAGGAAAACTATTCGCAGATAGCTATAACTTTAAAGCCCCTCGTGTCCAAGCCAGTGAAGACATGGCCGTTTTGACCTACCAACTCTTTGCCGACACGTCTTTAAATGAGATGCGTTACAACTGTATTGAAGTTTACCAACGAGAAAACGATGCTTGGAAAGTGATCCACTCGACTTGGTCGTTCATTCGCCCAATGGACATGACCTTTGAGCCACACAAAACAATCGTTTAAGCGATTGTTCAGGAATTCAAACTTTCCCCAAAAATAAAGCACATTGCCGATTTTGGCAGTGTGCTTTTTAAGTCATCATTTAAGTTTGGAAGTGGTTGATTACCCTTTCCTCATAGTTATTATACCATGTTCACCAAGCTAAAAACAGACTAGTCATTTGCTAACAAGCGTGTAAACTAGAGGCTCGGAGGTGGTTAGATGCATCAATCAGCAGTGCAACACTTGCAGCAACTCTACCAACAATTAAGTCAGGACATCCCGATACTCACTCAGCAATTAGCCGAACTCGGGCAAACAGCACGCGACGTCAAACGCGATTTGAGCTCTGATGGACATTTAGACTTAGGCACTTATACTGAAACGCTGGATACTTTTGCCAGTATTGAAGCCAACAATCGTCAAATTGATACCCTCAATGCGCGTGCCCAAACTGCCGCAACCCGGTTAGCACATGCAAAGCTACTCTTACCACAAGCCTATTTTGCCAAAGTCAATCTGGCCTATGACAGTGACGAGGCCGAGGACTTTTATCTTGGTAAAGTCGGCTATTTGGATGCCGCTGGTAACGACTTAGTTTATGATTGGCGGGCACCCGTCGCGGATGTTTATTATGCCAATCGGATTGGTGCCACCAGCTATCAAGCTAATGGGCGCAAAATTCCGGTGACAGTGAACCAACGGCAACAATTTGTCATTGACCACGACCGGTTAATCCAAGCAGTTGACTCACAGATGGCCATTGGCGACCCGTTACTACTTGCCGTTTTAGCCGCTAATCGCAGTGGTGGCTTGCAGGAAATCACCGCCACGATTCAAACCGAACAAAATGCCATCATTCGTGAACAAGGCCATGCCGTCGTACTCGTGGATGGTGTCGCCGGTAGTGGCAAAACGTCCGTCTTGTTGCAACGAGTGGCCTATCAACTTTACCAGCATCGTCATGATTGGACCCCGGCAGATATGCTAATTATCACGCCTAATGTGGCCTTTAGTCGCTATATCCGTGGTGTGTTGCCAGCATTAGGCGAAGCCGAACCACTGAGCACCACTTATCTGAATTTGATCCAAGCCTTAGGACGCCGTTTCGGTTTAGCAATCTCCTCGCTGGCGGACAACCACCTCAGTGTTTTGGCAGATTTAATTCAAGCACCACATCCAGCTGTCCCAAAGGGTTTAACACCCCAAGCATATAACCAAACAAAACCCACTGATTCTTTTATCAAACGCATGCAACACGCCTGGCGCTGGCTACAAGCGACCGATCAAACGCCAAGTGATGCCAGCCAGTGGCTAGACTGGTCGGCATTAGCAAAAAGTTGGTCACTAGCCACTTTAACGCCTTATGACCAACTGTATTTACTCGTACAGATCACTGCCTACACGCAGACAACTACGGCCGCGCTATTCGTTGATGAAGCTCAAGATTACGATGCCGATGTTTGGTTATTACTCGCCGCGGTCTTTAAAAAATCACAGCTCACGCTCGTCGGTGATCACCGGCAACGTTTAATGGGGTCTGCACCGCAACTTAGCGCCTTCTTTGATCAGCATCAGACCATCAACTTAAAATTAACGACTAGTTACCGGGCAACCGGTGCGATTACCAGTTATTTTTCACAATTTGCTGGTGATTGGACGACCGCGATTCAAGCTGTTCAGCCACAAGGGATAACGCCTAATCATGTTCCAGCAATTGATTGGGCAAGCTTTCAAACAGCTACCAATCTACCTGCTGGTCAAAGCTTGGCAATCATTACGCCAACAGATGCCGAAGCAATTCAGTTAGCTAAACATTTTTCAAACGCGCACTTACTCACCGCTACTGATCGACAAACCGTTCAGACTGGGATTAATCTTTTGTCGCTCTCCGTAGCGAAGGGATTAGAGTTTGATCAAGTAATCGTGACAGGCTGGGAAAGTGCGTTCTACCAAGACAGTCGATTCGGTCAAAACCGCCGTTACGTCGCGGCATCACGTGGCACCAAAGCATTAACTTTGGTTGAGTCACTCTAGCCAACCTTGCAGATAATTATTAATCAACTAAAGGTTGGCAGTTAAAAATTGCCATTTTGCACGACTGCGTCAACAACCAGATAATGAAAACTAGTCGCTCACTGCCGCTTCCGGTTGTTGCTGATAACATGCGGACGAGGGGATCGGTTCAAGCCTCAGGAACGTCTTGAACCTCGCCCGGAAGCCTTGCCCAAACCGCAAATCTCCCGACCCGTCCGTGGTGTAAGGCCGGCAAAAAAGCGCCGGTCAAACGCCACCTGCACGTCCGATACTATCAGCAACGACCTCCAGCTAATCAGTGATTCTTTCTTATAGATCTGTTAGTTACACTTAGCGGAGCAGTCAAAATCGGTGTGCAGTGTCGGTAAGATTAGTCGGCGTTCTTAGCTGACTAGTCTTACGGGGCAATTCAAAGACGTGATTTATCGGCTTTGAATTGAGGTGCTAGACCGTACTGTGGCTGGCGCCGTCCCCCACAGCACACCAATTTTGACTGACGGAGCGCTAAATTTAGGTGAGTCGTTACTGGTACCGCGACATTTTTGACCCTTTCAATTTTTGCTCAAACAATCAAAAAAACGCTGAACCAGTTTGCAAATTGCAAATCGGTTCAGCGCTTTTAACTATTATCAAAATAAACTGATTAGAACTCAGCTACCGTTAACTCATCTTCCAAGGCATTAGCCGCCGCAATGCGACCAAAGGTAAAGATGTCGGCCAAAGAGTTCCCGCCTAAACGGTTCCCAGCGTGAATCCCGCCGGCGACTTCACCAGCCGCATACAGGCCATCAATTGGGGTGCCATCAGTATTGAGTACATGCGCACCCGTATCAATTTTCAAACCACCCATCGTATGATGAGTCGCCGGCTTCCGTGGCGTTGCATAAAACGGTGCGACTGCCACCTTCAAGTCAAACGCATTTTTGTGGAACTCTGGGTCTTCACCCGCATCCACATATGAATTATAGTCATTGACCGTCTTCGTCAAAACAGCTGGATCCATGTCCAATTGTTTAGCCAAGTCGGCTAGCGTATCTGCACGGAATAACGTCCCCGCAGCAACTTGTTGATCAATTTTAGCTTGTGACGTATTGTAGGCGGTCGCCTTAATCGCGTCATCCGCAATCAAATAGAACAGACTCCCATTATCAATCGCGGCTTGCGTCAACTCATCACGACTCCCATATTCATTCACAAACCGTTTTCCAGCTTGATTCACCATCACATAGTTCTGTGGTGGGACTTGGAGACCACTGAACAGTTCACCCGTATCTGGATCAGATACCGGCATCATCTGTGAGAAGCCCATCCCAACTAAGTCAGCACCAACACTCGTTCCCAGACGAATGCCGTCACCAGTCATCGCTGGTGAGTTAGTCGTTTGAATATCATCATCAATCGCGGTCCAGTACGTGTTGTACTCTTGTAACATCTTCGTGTTGGCTGCAAACCCACCAGAGGCTAGGATAACCGCTTTGGCGTGAACGACAACCTTTTCGTGTTTCGGTCCTTCGGCAATTAACCCATCAACTTTGCCATCCGTAGTCGTTAACGACTTAACCGCTGTTTCGGTCATAATGCGACCACCGTGTTTCGTCACAAATGGTTGTAAGGCCTTAATATACGCGAAGCCAAGGTCACCCATTGGTTTGTGACCCCGTCGCCAAATGGCCCCAACCGGCATCGTGACTTGTGATTTATCAAAATTGACACCAATTTTTTCAAGCCACTTGACGGATTCTAGCGCATGGTCAGTTAAAACTTTGACCAAGTCATATTGTCCATAAATCTTATGTCCATTCAAATCCGTCCGCTTACCACCCAAATAAGTTTGAATCCGGTGTAATAAGGTCGAATCGAATAAGTAGCCGCGTTGATCTTCATTTTCAGTGAGATAAGCCTTGATCTGCGTCTTCAAAGCTCGGAAATCTGGCAAATAGTCCGCATCAATCGTCGCTTCATCAATTTCAGTAATCTCTTTTAAGGTGTGTTTTTCACCAGGAATTGCGTCAAATTGGTGTTGCCAATCAGGATCAGCCGCATTCATGGGACCACCTGCCCGGACGGTATTCCCACCAACTGCGGGGAATTTTTCCAATACCAGGACGTTTCGCCCGGCTTGTAAAACCTTAGCGGCGGCGGTTAACCCGGCACCACCCGCACCGACAACCACAATATCCGTGGTAATATCCGTGACACTGGCTTGTGGCTTCGCAGCGTTTTGGCGCCGTTTCTTCAACTCATCGGGATTCGCACCGGCTTGTTTGACCGCTTGCGCGACCCCGTTGATGACACCATTACTCGTCATTGAAGCACCAGAAATTGCATCGACCGCCAACGTCTGACCGTCAATAATTTCTTGAGGAATTCGCTTAAATGCCACATCAGCGATCCCCTTCGTTTCCGAAGAAGTGTCAATGTTGATGGCTTCAATTCGATCATCCGAAAGTGTGACTGACATTGGTAAGTCACCGTTATGACCAGTGGCGACAACGTCATAAGTCCCAGGTTGATATTTCACTTCTGCTGGTGCCGCCATGGCTGACACAATCGTCGTGAACTTCATGAACTTAGCAAAACAACTATCTAAAAAGTCAATTGTGCCGGCCGACTTCAAGTTGCCTTGCTCATCAAAAGCTGTTTGAGCACGCCCTAATAAAAATTCAGAACCAGGCATCACGCTCGCGTTGACCCCTGGTGCATCTAGGACTTGGCGTAAATGCAATTGTGCTCGTGATGAACCTTGAACACTGTACGATGCCCCGACAATCATCACGGGTTTGCCGTCGAGCGGATGTAGTTTAAATGATAACCATTCGATAATGCTCTTGAGGGCTGACGGAATAGAATGATTATGTTCTGGCGTCGCAATAATGACACCATCCGCAGCTTCAATTTTTTGTACAAATTCTTGAATGACGGGACTTTCTGACTGATCATCAGATTCGTCAAATAGTGGCACCGCCGCTAATTCCAAGATTTCAATATCGGCCTTGTCCGCAAAATGCTTTTGCATGAAGGTCAACAAGTCACGATTATATGATTTTTTCGCATTTGTTCCCACAATTCCGATAAATTTCATTAGAGATCCCTCCCATTCGCAACTTGACTCCAAGAAAATTGTTGGTTCTTCTCGACAAATTTATTCGCTGGCGTGATTTTAGCTGTTAAGTCCACAAAAGCCGTAAAGGCCGTGAAATCATCATCCAGTTCGGCCGCTTTAGTGGCGTCTTTTAAGTTCCCATCCTCGTCAAATGCTTGTAAAGAATGACCTAACAAGTATTCTACGTTCGGCATGACGAGTGCTTTTAATTCCGGTGCCTCCAAAATCTGTCGCAAATGTGCTTGAGCCCGTGAAGTTCCAAGGGAGCCATTGGATGCCCCCACGATCATGACCGGTTTGCTAATTAATGGGCGCGTCGTGTATGACAGCCATTCAATTGCGCTTTTCAACACCGCTGGGATGGAGTGATCATACTCTGGCGTGGCAAAAATGACCCCATCAGCGGCCGCAATCTGATCAGATAACGCCTGAACCACAGCGGGAGCCGTCCGATCTTCCGGCTCATTAAAGGCCGGCAAATCTTTAATTTCAGCAATTTCAATGGTAGCTTGACTGGCAAAGTGCCGTTTCATATATTGCAATAGTTGTCGATTGGTCGAGCTAGTCGCGTTCGTCCCAACAATTCCGACTAATTTCATCAGTGAACATCCTCTCAAAATCGTGATTATTTACTAAAATCATTATTGTTAAATCGTTATATTGGCTTAAACTTGTGCCATAATAGCACTAACACTCCTAATGAACTTTATTCTAGGGGATTTTCGAAAGTTTGTGAAATATTTATTTAACTATGGTCTCATAACAAAATAACTATCATGATTGGAGGCCTACTGATGCCCAAGACAGACTCAACGAATTTGTTACAATTTATCGACGTCCTACTGAAACATGGAAACTTTACACGGGCAGCCAAAGATCTATACATCTCACAACCTTATCTCACACAGACTATTAAAAGTGTCGAGGCAGAACTTGGGGTTACAATTATTGATCGCGAAGCGTCCCCATTAAAGCTCACGCCAGCTGGTCGACTCTATTATCAGTACTTGACGACTTTAGAAAACCAAAAAGATCAGTTTCGTCAACAATTACATCAATTTACCGCCCCAGCGCATCAGACGATTCGTATCGGGATCTTATCTAGCTTGGGCTATTATTTATTGCCCTTATTCCTGCCCGCCTATGCGCAAGTCCACCCAGAGGTTAAGGTCAATCTAACAGAAGACATCTCGGAACGAAATGAGCAGCGCCTCTTACACGGTGAATTAGATTTTCTGATTGGCCAAAATCCTGAAACGGTGGCACCTGGTTTGACGACTCACGAACGCGGCAAAGACGGTTATTATGCGGTGATTCCTAAAACTTCAAAGTTTTATCAGCCCCATCAGGACTTCATCAATCCCGGCACTATCGATATCGAAGCCTTACTACATGAAAAGTTAGTTCTCTCGCCACGTGGGTCTTCAATTCGTCGCCAAGTGGATTATTTGTTACAAAAATACCATGTCACACCAGAAATTGCCGTAGAGAGTACCAATACTTTCACAATTGCCAAGCTAGCCGAAAAGGGACTTGGGATCACATTCTTGCCGGACAGTGTCTACAGTCAACCGGATGGCGAGGCTTATAATCTCTATCCATTGCCAGCAAGTCTTTTATCCTTAAATTACTTCATTGCATTTGCAAGCACCCAGAGCCTGAGCCAAAACGAACAAGACCTCGTGACGATTTTTCTCACCAATCTTGAAGCTAGTTTGGCGGACCTGGCCTCCTTGTCACCTGAATAGCAAAAAAATACCAATCAAATCCGCTAAGGAATCTGATTGGTATTTTAATAAATTCAATTACATATTTTCTGGTTCATGTGGAACCCGTTTCCAAAAGTCCGGTTTGTTGGTTTGCCGAGCTCTGGCGATACCCATTTCATGGAACTTAATATCATCCGTAATCGTTGATCCAGCGGCAATGAAGGAATGATCCGACACTTCAACTGGTGCAATAATATTGGAGTTGCTTCCAACAAAGGCAGAATCGCCAACGTTGGTATGGTGCTTGTTCACGCCGTCATAGTTGACGAAAACGACCCCACAACCAACATTGATGTCTTTGCCTAAGGTTGCGTCACCCACATAGGTTAGATGACCGACCTTCGTACGGGCACCAATTTGCGCCTTCTTGACTTCAACAAAGTTACCCAAGTGCACGTGTTCGCCAATTTCAGCTTGTGGCCGTAAATGACTGTAAGGGCCGATATTACTATCCGCATGCATGATTGAGTCTTCTAAGACTGACGAAGTGACCGTGACCCGATCTTCAATCGTCATATCCCGAATTTCAGAATGCGCACCAATGAAGCAATCCTCACCGATCGTCGTGTTCCCTTTAATTAATACGCCAGGTTCAATGATCGTATCCGCACCAATTTTAACACCGGCATCAATGTAAGTCGCTTCGGGATCAATAATTGAAACGCCATCGGCCATATGGGCTTCATTGATCCGCTTTTGCATGACCTTAGTCGCTTGTGCCAAAGCTACGCGCGTGTTAACACCCATTGACTCGTCAAAATCAGACATCCGATAAGCGGCAACAATATCGCCTTGGTCCTTCATAATCTGAATGACATCCGTCAGATAATATTCACCTTGGGCGTTATCATTCGTCACTTGATGTAAGGCTGCGAACAACTTCTTGTTGTCGAAGCAGTAAACACCCGTGTTGATTTCATGGATATCTTGTTCTTCTTTAGTGGCATCTTTTTGTTCGACAATTTTTTCAACAATCCCTAAATGGTTACGAACCACGCGGCCATAGCCTTGAGGATTGGGTGCTTCGGACGTTAAAACCGTCCCAGCGGCCTTTTTAGCGTGATGATATTCAAATAATTCTTGGAAGGTTTCAGCACGGAACAATGGCGTGTCGCCACTGACAATCAAAGTCATCCCATCTTCATCTTTCAAAAGTGGTTCGGCTTGTAAAATCGCATGCCCCGTCCCTAATTGTTCTGTTTGGACCGCATATTTCGTCCGGTCGCCTAACGCGGCTTCGACATCTTTGGCGCCGTGACCAACGACCGTCACAATATTGTCCATATCCGTGGCTTCGACTTGAGTCAACACGTGGTCGACCATCGACTTGCCGCAAACTTGGTGCAAAACTTTGACTAACTTGGATTTCATCCGGGTCCCTTTACCAGCGGCCATGATGATTGCATTTTTGGTTGTCATTACAAAATTTCTCCTTAGTCTTCAGATGAGTTAATCATACCAAAAAATTGGTATAGTTAACATGGCGACTTAAACTTCCGCGCCAAATACCGTTTCTAAATAGTTACCGGGAACAACCTTGATTGCTTTTTCGCTATCATTGACATTCGTGACCCGTAAGAGAGAGGTATAATCGTCAATCAGGCGGTTACCGCTAAACGCCGCTTCCGCAAAGACCGTAATCCCAATCAAGTTGGCATCGAATTCTTCAATCAAGGTCTTCATCCCGTTAATGGTACCGCCGCCCTTCATGAAATCATCCACGATCAAGACATTGGCGCCTTCAGTCAAACTCCGCTTAGACAGCTCCATCTTTTTAATTCGTTCGGAAGAACCAGAGACATAGTTCACACTAACCGTTGAGCCTTCGGTGATCTTTGAATCATTCCGGACGATTACAAAGGGCACATTCAAATAGGCAGCAACGCTTTGTGCAATTGGAATTCCTTTAGTCGCAACCGTCATCACCGCGTCAATCTTTTGGTTCAAGTATTGCGTCGCAATCACCCGACCCACTTGACGTAAAATTTCCGGTTGTCCTAAAATATCGGAAAGGTAAATATACCCACCAGGCAAGACCCGGCTCTTATCAGCGACTTTATCCGTCATTTCATCGATAAATTCTTGGGCTTCTTCTTTTAAGATATATGGGATAAAACGGGCCCCACCGGCTGCACCTGGAATCGTTTCCAAAATCCCAGTTCCCCGCATTTGAAAGGTCCGCTTCAAAATCGTCAAATCTTCACTGATTGAAGACTTTGCCGATTCATAGCGCTTTGCAAAAAATGTTAGTGAAACTAATGTATGTGGCCTTTCTAATAAATAGCGCGTCATATCAATTAAACGTTCGCTTCTACGTACTTTCATGTTTCCACCTCAACCTAAATCTTCATTTTTAAAGTCTATGCAAAATGATAACACAAACGTTCGGAAATTAGGTAGTCTTTTAGCATATTTTTACGAAACAATCGGAATTTCTTAATAATATTGTTTAAATGATGAAATTATCAGTCATTTACAACGGAATTTGAGAACAATAAAAGCACTAATCGATTTTGATTAGTGCTTAATATATCAGCATAATGAAAATTTAGCTTCCGACCCGTAACCGTTGAAACCCAAGTGCGGCTAAATAGAAGAGACATTCGATGGAAGCAATGAAAAAACTGACTGGCAAATTGGTAACATAACTCAAATACAAGCCCAACCAGACCCCAATCAAAGCAAAACCAATCGATAAGCCAATCATTTTGCTAACGGTGTGCACAAAATAGCGGGCAGCGGCAGCCGGTAGTGTCAACAAAATAAAAATCAGTAGCGACCCGACGATTTGCGCCGCAACACTGACACTCATCGCCACTAAAACCAAGAAAATCACCGAAATACCAGTCGTCCATAAACCACTGACTCTGGCACCAATCGCGTCAAACGAGTCAAACTTTAATGGCCGATATAGCCCTAACATGACTAGAATCACGATGCCAGAGAGCACCGCCACGCGAATCACATCTGCATGGGCAATCCCAATCACACTCCCAAATAAGATGCTGGTCGCATAGCTCGACGTTTGATTTGACAAGGATAAGAATAAAATTCCCAACCCAATGAACAACGCTGAAATGGCCGAAATTGAAGCCTCGCGCCGGGATTGCTTGACACTCATCTGACCGACAATCACCGAACTGACCACGGTGAAAATCAACATTCCAGTTAACGCCGTCCAGCCCATAAAAATTCCAAAGGCGGCTCCGGCAAACCCAATTTCAGACAATGTGTGGGTCAAGAAAGATAAATTTCGGGCAATCACGAAGACCCCAATCGTCCCACAGATAATCGCAATGAAGGTCCCCGCTAAATACGCATTTTGCATAAAGGCTAAACTAAACATTGGTGGCCTCCTTCAACTGCTCAACCGACATATCAGCCATATTCCCAAACTGTTGCTGTCCCGGACGTAATGCCAGGTAATGGGTCGCATATTTTTTGGCCAAAGGTAAATCGTGGGTCACAAAGAAGACCGTAATATTGCTCGTTTGATTCAAATTCTGAACCAAGTCTAACAACTCATATTTCATTTCATTATCTAAACTGGCCGTCGATTCATCTAGAATCAACAATTGTGGTTCTTGCACAATCGCTTGTGCTAAATAGGCCCG
The DNA here is from genome assembly GCF_005405005.1 of Lactiplantibacillus daoliensis. Classification (GTDB taxonomy): domain Bacteria; phylum Bacillota; class Bacilli; order Lactobacillales; family Lactobacillaceae; genus Lactiplantibacillus; species Lactiplantibacillus daoliensis. The sequence continues at coordinate 29,030 of NZ_BJDH01000008.1, forward strand.
TTGTTTTTCCCCACCAGAAGCCATTCCCAGTGGTCGTTGCTTGATTTTTTTAACGTTCGTGACTGCCATCGCGGTTTGAACCTGGCGATGCTCGGCCTTAGTAAGCCAAGGCAACCAGCCCCGAATATTTAAGCCCACAAAGTCCTCGACAGTCAAAGGATACTCTTGGTCCAAATTTCGAAATTGTGGCACATAGCCGATTTTTATTGCTTTACGATTTGGATAGTACTTAATTTGACCGGTCGATGGCTTGACTAAGCCTAATAACGCGCGAATCAAAGTCGTTTTGCCGACGCCGTTTTCACCGATGACTGTCAAAAAATCCCCTTGCTCAATCTTAAAATTCAAGTCCTTAAAGACTTGATTATTGGGAAAGGCAATTCCCAGATGCTGGACGGCAAGTAAAGGTTCCGTCATATGTTTGCCTCCATCTCTCTCAAATAAAAGTAAATAGTAATGATTACTGTTTTAGTTTACCGGAAATAGGCAATTTGTCAATAGGCGCAAAAAAACGCATCTCCAAAATCGAGACACGTTCTCACTTTTATTCCGCCACGGAGGCAAGGGTTGTCTCCCAGCGTTTTAATTGTTGTTGATAATTCAAAAATAGCCCAGTAAACTTACCATCACTCTTAACGTCCCAAGGCTTCGGCGTCCCACAGTAATGCAAAATCACCGTTTGCGCCATTACCCAATGAATATCATGTTCTGTCAGGGTTCGCGTCTGATAGACCAAGTACTTGCGCGTATCGTAATTCCAAACTTCTTCAGGAATCTCCAAAATATCAGGACCATACAAAAAGTTTAAAATATCTTGATCCGGTAAAATCAATGTTGAGCTGTATTTCTCGATTGCTTCGGTGATGTCGGCTAACTTAATCTTTTCACGGGCTTGGTCAACATCAATCACCAAGACACCGGAATTAAAATAACTCGTTGTTGTCCCTAATCGTAACTGATTGACGTTATCCACAAGCTTAGTCATACCACGATGGGCTGCGGCAGCCAGCATCTTCCCCTGCAAGTCTAACTCCCATAGTGGCCGAATTGCGTTAATGACTAAAATATCTGGATCTAAATAGATCACCCGTTTCACAGTTGCCGGCAAAATCTGACCGCACAATAACCGGAAATACATTTCTTGTGGGTACCGTTCAATCAGTGGTGTCTGCGCCACGAATTCCGCCGTAACGTGTTCATTATGCAAGTGCCAGCCAAACTGATCCGTTAATTGTTGAACTTCTGCGACTTGCGCCGCCGTCATGCTGGCATGTACTAACCAAATGCTGAATGTCTCTTTGGGATTATTAGCATGCAGCGACCATAGCATCACCTTTAACGGTGGTAAATAACCTGCATTTAACGTCACTAACACATTAATTTCATCAGCCATCTTTAACACCTCAGTTAACTTATTTTAAACCCACTTGTTCGGTCAAAAATTCACTCACTACGGCCTGATACCGGTCTGGATGGGTCCGAATCGCCTGAACATGTTCTGCTTCCGGATCAATGTAGAGTCCTTTTTGTTGCGGCAATTGATCATACAGCAGGTGAGCATTGCTTACTGGTACGGTTTGATCCCGTGAACCATGAATCAATAAAATCGGTAAGCCGCTAGTCGCAACCTGTTTCAAAATGTGACCATCGGTAAACGCATAGCCGGCACTGTTGCGCGCAATTTGATTCGCCATGGGCATAATCGGGTAGGCTGGCAAATGAAACTTATGTGTCAGTCGAAATTTAGCCTCCGCGTATAAATCAGCATAACCACTATCTTCAATAATTGCTTTGACATTACTTGGAAGCGGTTCACCACTATTTGCCATGACCGTCGCCGCCCCCATTGAAATCCCCATCAACACAATTTCCAGGTCAGCCCCCAACTCATTGATGGCCGTGACAACCCAACGTTCGTAATCTAACCGATCTAGCCAGCCATACCCAATCGTATGGCCTTCACTGTCGCCAAAAGCTCGGGCATCCGGTAACAATACATCGTAGCCCAAACTCATAAAGATACGGGCATATGGAATCATTTGCTCGCGCGAATGGCCCAAGCCATGTGCCAAAATTGCTAAACGCCCCACCGTATGAGGGTTAGGAATGTAAGTTGCAACTAGGTTCAGCCCATCAAACGTCTGCATAAACCACTGTTCCTTAGGTTGTTTTTCATACCAAAAGTTTTCAATTTCCGTATTTTCTGACCGCGATAACGCTTGCCCCTGCTTTTTTTGCGCATCACTAACATGCATGGCCACTTTATAGGCAATTGCGCCGCCGAGTAACGAACCAGCAGCGGTTGTGGTCCCCACGGCTCCTGCTAACGTCAGGCCCAGTTTAGTTGTTGCTTTCATCGTAACCACCTCATTTCTGTCTTTATTTAACCATAAATCCGCTTACTTGTGCATGATTTACCATTAATTTAGACGAAACTCAAAAAACAAACAGACACAAAAAAAGCTTGGATTTTCGCTCCAAGCTGACTTAATTTTAGTTCTGAGTTAGTGTCTAAAGGTTGAACCGGTCCCTCGTTCGCATGCTATCAGTAACAACCGGAAGCGTTAATATTAACCTGATTTTCGTCATTCAGGAATAACAATGCCAGCAATAATCTGATTACCGGTCAATCAAATTCACCGGTCGCACTAAATAGACTTCCTTACAAAAACCTTTTAGTGAATTATAAACACGTTGTGCGCGGGATTGCTTCCGACAGACGCCAAACACCGTCGGACCAGTCCCACTCATCTGTGCCGCATCTGCGCCAAAGGTCAATAATTGCTGCTTAATCTGCGTGATTTCTGGATAACGTTTAGCAGTGATGGTTTCCAACACATTTCCCATATTTGGAAAAATCTCGTTTGGTTCTTGGTCCTGAATACCGGTCAATAGCCCATCAATATTTGGATGGGCCGTTAACTGCCGATAATCTACTTGACGCAAAATATTCGGCGTTGAAACACTAATCTTCGGTTTGGCCAATATAATCCACATTGGTGGTAACTTGGGGAGTGGCCGAACTAACTCCCCTTTACCCGTCACGTGTGCCGTTTGGCTGTATACACAGTAAGGCACATCGGAATCAATTTTCAGTCCGAGCTTCGCTAAAGTGGCTAAATCCAAATTCAGCTCCCAAAGGCGATTCAAACCGCGCAAGACTGCGGCAGCATCGGAGGAACCGCCACCTAGTCCGGCTGCGACTGGAATTGATTTTTTAATCTTAATTCGGACACCGCTTTGAATATGGTATTGGCGTTTCAACAAACTGACTGCCTGAAAAGCCAAATTGCGCCGGTCATTTGGCAAAAAGCCACTATCGGTCGCGACTTCGATTCGATTTGTCCGCAACGTTTCTATCTGAACGTAGTCGGCCAAATCGACTGAAGTCATAACCATATTCCATTCTTTATCCCCGTTTTGATGTTCAAACAAGGTATCAAGCCCTAAATTAATTTTAGCTGGCGCTTTTTCCACGATCTGCACGCGTCTCACCCTCTTTATATCCCCGCAATAACTTGGGTCGTTTTAACTTTGACTATAATTATACTAATTAAAGGGCAAAATAAAAAGACCTTGCTGGGGGTCTTAATATCGAGAGTTCGCACAAGGCGAATTAAGCTTCGGTTGTTTCATCTTCAAAGGCGATTTGAACGTTTTTCGTTAACACGTCTGTGTAACTGTATGAGACCCGTTCAAAAGCGTTTTCTTGTTGGTCTAAATCAACGACAAATACAGAACGGTACGTTTCTTTTAAGATACCATGACGTTCAGTGGTCTTTTTACGGCCCGCTTGGGCAACAACTTTCATCCGTTGTCCGATGCGAGCGTCAAGCTTATCTTTAATTGCAGCTAGTGAAATTGGCATTCAGAAACCTCCTCATGTGAAACAACTATACTAGCTTTTCACAGAAAAGTCAATATTATATCACAAGGTTTTCCAATGTGCAACAATTTTATAAGTCCGCTGATATTAGAGTAATTTTGAGTCGTGTAACGCATCTGTTAACGTGATGAATTCATCGACAGACAGCCGTTCAGCACGAATTCGTGGATCAATTCCAGCCGCATCCAAGCCCATCTGAATCGCATTTTTTGTTTCCGGTTCTTTACCAAATAAACTCTGTAAATTATTCCATAAATTTTTTCGGCGATGCGCAAAACCAGCTTTAACGACTTTAAAGAAGGCCGCCTCAGCAAATGGCACATGGGTCCGTGGTGGTAAAGCTGTCAACTTAACAATGGCCGAATCCACATTTGGCGATGGGACAAAGACCGTTCGGGGAACGATCATTGCTAATTCAGCTGCCATCCGATATTGAACAGCAATCGTCAACGCACCATAAGCTTTGGTCCCAGGTTCAGCGGCTAATCGGTCGGCCACTTCTTTTTGCATCATAACCACAATGTTTTCAAACTTAATCGGCCCCGACAAAACGCCCATTAAGATCGGCGTGGTAATGTAATAAGGCAAATTGGCCACTAGTTTTAACGGATGATCCGCGTCTAAGTGGGCTGCAATCATCGCTGGCAAGTCCGTTTTCAGAATATCTTGATTGATGATTTCAACGTTGTCATAATCCGCCAACGTTTCATCCAAGATTGGTAATAGACGATCATCAATTTCAAAGGCTAAAACTTGATGTGCAGCCCGAGCCAAATATTCAGTTAGTGCCCCAATCCCAGGGCCAATTTCAATCACGTTGTCATTCTGGCTAATATCCGCCGTAAAAACGATGTTGTGTAAGACATTGGGATCCGTCAAAAAGTTCTGACCAAGGCTCTTCTTCACTCTTAAGCCATAGGCATTCATAATCGCCTGGGTACGGGCGGGATTTGCAATATCGATTTCTTTACTCATTAGTTCTCCTCAAGGTTGATTTGGTCGACCGCCTGCCAAAAATCATCAGGCTGGACTTGGAATAGTTGGAGCCGTTTCGGTAACTGCTTACCATTAACATAGCCGATTTTCAATAACTCACCGAGTTGCTCACGGCGTTGACGGGCGGCGGGACCGGCTAATAGACCAGCCTTAATTAAGTCGGATTGACTAATTAAGGTCTGTGGTTCACTCAAATTTTCAGTGTATAAATGGGCTAACGCCGTCCGAATTGCTTCTGGGCTAGCGTGTTCAACCCCCAAACTACCACCCGCTTTAGTCGGCACGCCGGCTTTTCGAGGTAGAAAGGCATGTTTGACGCCAGGTACCGCCGCTGAAATAATTCGGCGAATCCGTTCACCGGAAAAGTCCGGATCGGTAAACACGATGACACCGCGTGAAGCTTGTAAGGCTTTAATTTGAGCCACCGTTTCGTCTGAGACAGCCGAGCCATTGGTCTCAATCGTATCAGCATTCACAGCTAAGGCTAACCGTTTGGTGTCATCCTTACCTTCGACGACAATTACTTCTTTAATCTTCTTCAATCTTAAATAAGTCCTCTGCATTTTGAGTAGTTTGTGCCGCAATCTCGTCGGGTGTTGTCTCACGCAATCTTGCGACCGCTTCAACGACATAACGGGTAAACCCAGGTTCATTTTGCTTACCACGATATGGTTCCGGCGTGAGATAAGGCGCATCCGTTTCAACCAGCAAGCTCTCGGCTGGCGTTTGTTTGACCGATTCATGAACGTCATCAGCATGCTTAAACGACGCTACGCCGCTGTATGAAATATGCATACCTAGGTCTAAGAACCGTTTCAGCCATTCAGGATCACCATTAAAACTGTGCATGACCCCACCGGTATCACGAATATCGGCAGCCTTTAAAATCTTGTACGTGTCTTCAAAGGCATCTCGATTATGCACAGAAATTGGTAGCTGCATGTCTTTAGCAATCGCCACTTGACGGGCAAAAATCTTGCGCTGGGTCTCCCGTGGCGAGGTATCCCAATGGTAATCTAAGCCAATCTCACCTAGCGCAACAACTTTCGGCTTTTGGAGTTGGGCAATCAGTAGTTTTTCTGCTGCCGCATCATAATTTTTAGAATCTTCTGGGTGCCAGCCAACAATCGCGACCAATTCTGGATAAGTTTCAGCCAGCTTGATGGCATCGGCGTTCAATTGCGTATTGGAACCAACAATTGCCATCCGCACCACGTCCAAAGCCTTGGCCTGCGCTAAATACTTTGGCACGTCATTAATAAACGCTTCATCATTTAAATGGGTATGGGAATCAAAAATTCGCACGACCGTAACCCCTTTTCAATTTTGACATTCAATTTGTAATCATAGTTGATTTTAACATGTTGCGCAAGCTGGACCAAAAGCTCATCGGTTTAAGATCTAATCTAAAGAAAGACTCAAAAACATCACAAATGTCCCAGTATCAGTAACCGGCACATCTTAAAGTAGACTTGCAAAACTCAGCGCTCCGTCAATCAAAATCAGTGTGCTGTGGGGGGACGGAGCCAGCCAAAGTACGGTCTGGCGCCTCACTTCAAAGCCGAAAAACCACGTCTTTGAAGTGCCCCGCAAGATTAGTCAGCTGAAAACGCCGACTAATCTTGCTGACACTGCACACCGATTTCGACTGACTCCGCTAAGTGTAACTAACAGATTTATAAAAAGAACCACTGATTAGCTTGGAGGTTGTTGCTGATAACATCGGACGTGCAGGTGGCGTTTGACCGGCGTTCCTTTTGCCGGCCTTACACGGACAGTTCGAGAGATTTGCGGTCTTGGCAAAGCTACAAGACGTTTCTGAGGCTTGAACTGGTCCCTCGTCCGTATCAGCCGGAAGCGGCAGTAATCGACTAGTCTTCACCGCCTGTTTATTGACGTAGTGGTGCAGACCGGCAATTTTTAACTTTCAACCTTAAGATCTAATAACTACTTGCACAACTAAAGCGATTCCGCTAATAGTTCTAGTGCTAGGTCAACTTTATCCTGTGGACATTTTTCAATATAGGTAAATTCACGTGCGTTCAAATCAACCGTCCGAATGTGCTCAGTTAGAATACTACCAGTGGTTTTGGTACGACCATCTAGTGGGATATGGAGCGGGAAAGTTTGCTCACGATTAGAAATAGGTAAAACTCGCGTCAACCGAGAAACTCGATAAAAATCAGGATTTGAGATGACGACTGCTGGCCGGAATCCAACCTGTTCATGCCCCATTGACGGACTAAAATTCAACTTAATAATGGCCCCTTGTGGTATCGATACTAATCGCATTTGACGCACTCCTTATTTGATATTTCGGTACGCTCAGTCCTGCTAAAAGCTTAAAATTTTTCCTTACCGACAGATGCGCCCCAGTCATATTCTTCAGGAGCATTCTGCTGCCAATAAGCATCCAAATCAAAGTCATCAAATCGTTGCATTAATTTTGATTTAGGTTGCCCTGGCACGATAATAATTTTTCCATCCTCAACAGATACCTGCACTGGTGAGTTGATTGGATCAACCAGACCAACCTCCTTTAAGAGAGATTTTTGTAGTCTAACTCCCTGAGAGTTTCCTAATTTAACAATTTTTGTGGATACCATCTTTTTCACCTCATCTAAAACCTAGTCTGTAATTTCTCGCCAACTAATCATTATAGCGTAAGTATACACCCCTGAATACATTTTAGATATCAAGCCAGCTTCAATGTCATTCACTTTGCATGCTACTCATCAAGTACGTAAAACAAGTGAGGGAACTTTTGAGCCCAACTGGCCAGACAAAAAGTCGTCATCCAACTGGACAACGACTTTGTTGAATTGCTTATGAAATTAATGAACCATTTGGAATATTGTCAGGGACAGTGATCAATTGAACTTCATCACCATGCTCCGCTGACAGCAACATGCCTTGGCTTAATTGTCCCATCATCTTACGTGGTTTCAAGTTACCAACAATGACAACTTTTTTACCGATTAAAACTTCCGGTTCTGGATACCACTTCGCAATACCGGACAGAATTTGGCGATGATCTTCATCACCAGCATCCAACCGGAACTGAAGCAACTTGCTGCTCCCCTTCATCTTCTGAACGGTCACAACTTCTGCCACCTTGAGTTCAACCTTTTCAAAATCTTCAAAAACCATTTCTGGTTTCGTCAAATTTAGCTCAGTTTCAGCCGGATTCCAATCGCCTTCAATCGCAGCTTCATGCTTGGCGACTTCAGCCTTGGCGGCAGCGGCCATGGCGGCTCGGCCCTTTTTCTTATCTGATTGTGTCATCTGGCTCTTCAAGAAATCAACTTCTTTTTCCATGTCTAAACGTGGAAAAATTGGGGTGCCTTTAGCCACGACTTGATTGCCAGCTGGTAAATCGCTCAGCTTTAAATCAGTCAATGATAAGCTTTCAGGATCTAAGCCTAATTGCGTAAAGATTTCCTTTGGTGCATGTGTCATCACTGGGCTGATCAAGCTCCCAATAACGCGGAGGCTAGCAGCTAAATGTGCCATGACGCTGGCTAACTTTTCAGTATCCGCAGCATCGTCACTCTTAGCTAACTGCCATGGGGCCGTTTCATCAATGTACTTGTTCGTCCGACTGACCAGCTTCCAGATTTCGCTCAAAGCATCAGAAAGGTGCAACTTGTCCATTAAGTCATTGTAATTGGCAATCGTTTCAGCTGCCGTTTGTTCTAAGTCTGCGTCAAACTCGGTGACACCAGCTTTGAATTCAGGCAACTTGCCAGCTTCATATTTATTGATCATCGCAACAGTTCGGTTCAACAAGTTCCCCAAATCGTTCGCTAAATCATAGTTCACTTTAGCCACAAAATCTTCCGGTGTAAAGGAACCATCGTTACCATAAGGCATTGCCTTGATTAAGTAATAACGTAAGGCATCGAGGCCATAGTGTTCGACGATCGTTTCGGGATAAATCACATTCCCCTTGGATTTCGACATTTTATCATCACTCATGAGTAACCAACCGTGACCGAACACTGTTTCAGGCAGTTCTAAGCCCAAGGCATGTAAGAAGATTGGCCAGTAAATCGTATGGAAACGCACGATTTCTTTCCCAACCATTTGCACATTGGCAGGCCAAAACTTCTTGAACAATTGATCATTATCGTCAGTCGCATAACCCAAAGCCGTAATATAGTTCATCAAGGCGTCGAGCCAAACGTAAACAACATGCTTAGGATCGGTCTTAACTGGTACACCCCAAGTGAAACTCGTCCGTGTAACCGCTAAGTCTTCCAGACCAGGCTTGATAAAATTATTGACCATTTCATTCATCCGGTTTGCTGGTTGAATGAAGTTTGGATGCGTCTGGTAATAATCTAACAACCAGTCCGCATATTTGCTCATCTTAAAGAAGTAAGATTGTTCCTTAACGAGTTCAACTTCATGACCACTTGGTGCTTTCCCACCGATCATTTTACCGTCTTTGTCCCGATAAACTTCGGCTAATTGCGTTTCGGTGAAGTATTCTTCATCATCAACGGAATACCAGCCTTCGTAGTCGCCAAGGTAAATGTCGCCTTGCTTCAATAACCGGTCAAAAATCACTTGCACAGCGTGTTCATGATAATCATCGGTCGTCCGAATGAACTTGTCATTGGAAATTTCCAACAATTTCCAAAGTTCCTTGATATCTTTGGCCATGCCATCGACATAACTCTTAGGATCAGTATTTAATTTTTCTGCTTTTTCTTCTATCTTTAAGCCGTGTTCATCCGTCCCGGTTAAGAAAAAGACATCATAACCCATGGCCCGTTTGTAGCGCGCTAAAGTATCACAAGCAATCGTGGTATATGAGTTACCGATGTGTAATTTACCGGAGGGGTAATAAATCGGCGTTGTAATATAATAAGTTGGTTTTGTGTCTGCCATGACTTTAATTCCCTTCAAACATGTTATTAAATCGCTATTATAACGTGTCATGCTAGTTAAATTTGTCCGCCTACCGGTCGGGGTCTAAAATGCTGGAACGCCATGGGCCATTTTGAAGCCAAAAAGCGGTCTTCAAAACTGACCTTTGTCTAAGTTCGGGAAAATCCACCCGTACTAAGACAAATTTCATGGCTGAGCATTTTAGACCCCAACCTCTCGGCTAAACTGTTCAAATTCATGAATATCTATTCTCATAAGTGATCAGTTATTTAACGTCGGGCGGTTCAGAATTGGCTCAGTGGTGTCATTTATCTTAGTCGCGGTTACTCCGCGGCTTAGATAAAGCCCGGCTTGTGAGACCTCTTTTTGGCTCACAAACGTGGCCACCACGTTCCAGCCAATTCTGGGCCAACCAGAGTGGCTACAAACATTCAACTCGCACAAAACATTAGTATTAACATTTTTAGTTAAATTCTTTTTTATTGTATCATACTTCCACCGTTGCTTAGGAAACGGTTAGAACAAATCCAATTGCTGTGGCCCGAGATCACCAAAGGAAACGCCGAGTAACGCCTTTAACGCCAAGGCATTATCGGCCGCATCACCGCCAGAATTATTATTAAAAATTACACAGACTTCGGCCGCTTGCGTCTGCAAGTGTTCGACAGTTGTCTTAAACTCTGCTAACTCGGCGTCACTGTATCGATACAAGGTTCGTTGACTGCGCCAATCTTTCCCTTTCGTCGACCAACCAGCCTGGTTGCGACCATGCAAGCGCATGATGGCTAATTTTGGATTCGTTACCACTGGTTCAAAAGAAACCCCATCGTTCATGGCGTGTGGTTCGTCTACCGTGACGTGCACGATTCCCAGATCCTTTAAAAAATTAAAGATTGAATCCTTCACGCCTGGTTCATACCAACTTTGATTACGAAACTCAACCGCAATTGGTAAGCCCGGTAGCCACTGCACCATTCGCTGTAAATAATGGAAGTTACGGGTCGACCGTTCAAAAAATGGTGGGAACTGAAACAAAATAGCCTTCAATTGATGGTGCTGAGTTAGCGGTTTGAGCATCGCACGGTATTCGCGATAAGCCGTTTTCAAAGCATCCATCGAGATGCCCTCTTCCAAAGTGTCATGCAAGGTCATCGTTTGATTGGCCTTCAAAATAAATTGAAATTTTGCTGGGACGGCTTTTTGCCATTTGGCAACCGTACTTGGTTTCGGAATACCGTAAAATGGTGTATCGACTTCCACGACCGGCAACACACCAGAATATTCAGTCAACGTGAGTTTATCTGTACCTCCCAACAAACTAGGATGTTCGGTCCAAGTTGTTAAGCCAATTGTAATCATCTCAAACTGTCACCCCTTCAAAAAAGTCCACCGCATTTTGCTGGACCATCTCAAACTCAAATGGCAGTTGTAACGGTTCTTCATTAATTGCGAGCACTTTTGCCGCTGAACGACGATAATCAATCAGTCCGGCAAAGGGATAGACCCGAAATGACGTGCCACAAATGACGACCAAATCAGCCTGACGTAGCAACGCCAGCGACCGGTCAACATTTTTCTGCGCAATACCTTCATCATAAAGCACCACTTTGGGCCGTAAATAGCCTTGGTCCGTGCTGTGATATGGCGAGCGCAAATAGTCTTGAAACGACACCTCTTGACCACATTCGGTGCAATAAATCTGATAGAGATTTCCGTGGAATTCAACCAAATTTTTCGCCCCTGCGACCTGATATAAATTATCAATATTTTGTGTAATTATCCCGGCACGTCCTTGTTGCGTCAATGCGGCCATTTTTTGATGGATCACATTCGGTTTAGCATTGGGATAATACAAATTTTCTTTTAAATAATGATAAAAGCCTTTCGGATCACTTTCTAAATAAGCATGACTCAAATAATACTCCGCATGTTGATGACCAGTATATAAGCCACCTTTAGAACGATAATCGGGAATTCCCGAGGGGGTTGAAACACCCGCGCCAGTCATAAAGACAATGTGCTGAGCTGTTTGTACCATTTCTTGTGCAGTCGTCATTTTCAAGGCCTCCCTTGAGTCGACTTACCGCAATGTAAAAGGTAAGTCTAAGTCCGTGAATAATTCCTTGACCGTTTTGCCATATAATTCCTTGAAAAACTCGTCGCTCTTCTTTTGTGCTGGCGCTGGAATGACAAAGGCATTTTGCCGGTCACCCTTGTTTAACCCAATATAAGCACGGGTATTCTTGTTTTTATCCAACATATCAGAATGATAAACATCGAATAATTGGCGAACTTCTAACCGTAATTGGTGTTCACTAAAGACCGATTGCATCGTCACAAATTCACTACCATGCAATAACGGTAAATCCCACAATTCCATTTGTTCATCAAACGCTTTGAACAACTTAACAACAGCGCGACGCATAGCAAATGGCGTATCAACCGGCTTGGTCGCAATCACCGTATACAGCTTCTGTGCCGCGGCCCAAGCTTTTGGAAAATCAGCAGTCACTTTTGCTAGCCGTTCAGCGCTCAACTCACCACCAAAGAAGACTAGTAAATCGGTCAACGTCAATAACCGTAACGTCATCATGGCGTCAGTTTTCACCGGATTTTCGGGATCAATCGTTGCGTAAATGCCTTTAAAATACAGTTCTTCAATATTGTCATCAATCAGGTCATGTTCACGTTGTTTTTTCACAACCAGAACATGTGCCACCGCGTCGTACAGTTCCATCGCAATTGCCATCAACTGTTCATCCAATTGCGCATTTCGCGTTGTCAAATTGAATGTCACCTGCGGAAAGCCCTGTAGCAACAACAATAGGTGCAACATCTCATGTGATGCAGTATAGTTTGGCGCCGTTATATCAGCGACCTGAATTTCAATATCACCGGCGTGCATGAGTTGATGCGCTTGGTCATGACGGACATAGCCCGCTTGGTCTTGACCAAACATCACGGTCACGTTGCCTGGATAAAGTGAATTAGTCGTGCTAAGTAAGTCCGTTAAAGTTTGATTTAATTTAGGTTCAGTCATCATTTTCTTCCTTTGATTGTCGTAGTTTAGTGATTAAGTGTTGCGTCGTCGCAAGATCTTGCTGCGGCGCCTGCTCTAACTGCTGCAAAATCGTTGGTAATTCTACCGCTGTCGCCCCAGCAGCCAAAGCTAAAGATTTCAATTGCAAATGCATGTGACCTTGTTGAATTCCAGTTGTTACTAACGCCCGTAAAGCGGCCAAATTTTGGGCAAGCCCTAAGGCCGCCATAATCTTTGCGAGTTCGGGAGCGGTACTAATTCCCAAAATTCGCTGGTTTAATTGGGCAAGCTCATTGATTTTAATGGAGCCACCAACGACGCCAACTGGCAATGGTAGCTCAATGGTCCCAGTTAAGGTCTGACCATCCGTCGTCCACGTGCTCATCCCACGGTATTGCCCGTCCTTCGCCGCATACGCGTGACTGCCACTTTCAAGGGCACGCCAATCATTACCGGTCGCAATCGCCAACGCATCGATTCCGTTCATAATGCCTTTATTGTGTGTTGCTGCCCGATATGGATCAAGTTGGGCGACTGTGCTGGCAGAGGCAATTTTCTGCGCGACTAGCTTGCCGGAATAACGGCCAGCCTGTAATAGGCTTACAGGTAACTCACAAGTGGCTTTGACCAGACTTGCCGTCGCATAGTTCGACAGAATGCTCATTAAAGCATTGGTTTTAGTCAAGACCCCGATTGATTTCGCAACAGCTTCGAGCATACTATTGAGCATATTTGCCCCCATGGCTGCTTGCACATCAACAAATAAATCAATCGACAAATAGCCTTGGCCTAAATCACGTGTCCGCAATTGGCGCGCCCCGCCGCCTCGTTTTTTCAAACTCGGGTGGGCATCATCAGCAACTGCTAATAAATCGTCGCGATTGGCCATAATTACTGCGGCTGTTTTAGCGGTATCCGTCAGTTGTTCTAAAACAATTTGACCGACCATCTCACGCTTAGTCAGGGTTGTTTTAAACCCACCCGCACGTTTGACAATCTTAGCCCCATTGCTGGCTGCCGCAATGACCGATGGTTCTTCCGTAACCATTGGGATTACCACCGGTTGCCCATCAATCACGAAATTGACTGCCAATCCCATAGGTAATGGATAATCCGTTAGGTAATTTTCAATAATTTCACTGTGCTGAGGGGCGTAGTATTTTTTGAATAACGCCGTTTCAGCGGGTGATAGTTGTGTCTGCGCCGCAACGATTGCCGTCCGTTCAGCCCACGATTTTTGATAAAAATGGCGAAAATCAGCAGTCATATAATCAATCCAGCCTTTCTGTTCAGTTTTCTGAATTTAGATGTTCCGAGATAATGCCTTCACGCACACCGCTTTCGGAAAAAATCACGCGATCGCTATCAAGCATTTGTAACAAGGTCACTAACGGTAGCATGCCACCTACGATAATATCAGCCCGATCGTATTCCATGCCCGAGATATCCTGCCGACCAGCCTTAGAACGGGTTAGCAAGTCCAAGAACGTCTGATAAACGGTCTCCGTTTTCAAGCGGTAACCGTGAATATCTTCGACTTTTAACTTCTGTTGGCGTCGCCGATTGACTCGTGCCAGTGTCCGATTTGCCCCACCGAGCAAGATGATTGGAAAGTGCATTGCTTCAGTCAACCACCAAATATCTGCCAAACGATTCCGCAAAAACATCTGTGCCCGAAATAGATTTGCGGCTGGAACGAGGTCATCAAGTTCAAACTGTTCAGAGAGCGTGACCGCACCAAATGGCACACTGATCAGTTGTTGTTCCCGACCACCTTTAACTAGAATCAACTCACAACTTGCGCCGCCAGTATCCAAGATCAAGCAATCATTGACGACTAGCGAATTGGCTACCCCTAGATAGTCGTAATAGGCTTCATCGTCACCAGATAACACCTTGAGCTCTAAACCAACTTCTTTTTTCACACGAGCTAAAAAGGCTTTTTGGTTCTGGGCCATTCGTACTGCGGCTGTAGTGATGCCAATCACATCCGTATTGGGCATCCGCGTGTATATTTTTTTGAAATCTAACAACGCTCGAATCGTCCGATCAATCGCGGCTGGTTGGAGGACATGTTCTGACCCCATACTTTCAGACAACCGCGTATCTTCCTTGACTCGTTTAATTTCGGTAGCCGTCCCATTCGGATGTAACCGGCTGACCGCCATCCGGGCCGAATTTGATCCGAGATCGACAATCGCTAAATTTCTCATAAACACCACGCTCACTTTTCTTGAGGTTATTTGTTCTTATTTTAACATTAAAGCCCCCAGACTGGGCAACGAAGGCCGCGACCGATAAAAAAGCTCGCGACAAGTTTGCCGTGAGCTTTTTAATTTGTATCAGGTGACTCATTCAAGATTTGACGGACCTCAGCAGTTGATTTTGCATCCATCATCGCATTCCGTAAATCCGTCGCCCCGAGTTCTGGACGCGCATAAATTTTGAAGAACCGTTTTAATGAGGGAAAGCGTGGCACATCATACCGAGTCGCAAAATCATCAAACAGCTCAAGTTGATAGCGGAGCAAGTCCAACAACTCCGCCAATGAATGTGATTGCGGTGTCGTTTCAAAAGCAAACGGACTCGCAAAGACCCCGCGACCAATCATGATGCCATCCAGTCCAGGATGTTGTTTGGCTAAGGCTAACCCAGCCTGATAATCAGGAATGTCGCCATTAATTTGTAACAAAGTGTCCGGCGCAATTTCATCACGCAGCTGAATCAACTCATCGATAACTTCAAAGTGAGCGCCAACTTTGCTCATTTCTTGTTTCGTCCGCAAATGCACCGTTAAGACATCAACATTTTGACGTAACAGCGTTGGGATCCAATCACGAAATTCAGCCAATTTACTATAACCGAGCCGGGTTTTAACACTGACAGCCAGGCCCGCCGTTTTAGCCGCCGCGATTACATCAATGGCCCACTGTGGATTTCGAATAAGGTCACTCCCACCATGATTTTTGATGACCGTCCCATCTGGACAACCCATGTTAATATCAACGGCTTCAAAACCTTTTTCTTTTAAAGCCGCCGCGGCCGTCACAAAATCAGCGGCCTCATTGCCCCACAACTGCACAACTGGTCGCTGCGCTTCTGCTGGTGCAACGTATAGTCGACCATGAACTGGAAACTTGGTATTCGAATTCGTAATCCCCTTGGCATAGACGAATTCAGTAAAGAAAGCATCCGGTGCCGCCGCTTTGGCAACAACTTGCCGGAAAACAGTATTACTGACGGCTTCCATTGGTGCCATCGTAAAGAACGGTCGGTGTTCTGCGCGGGCTTTCGCCGCAATCTCCGACCAAAAAGTAGATTCTGTCACGCTGAAACGCTCCTCTGTATAGAAATAATGTTATTAATTTTATCATGATTTAGGTGAAGCTGCAGTGATTGGCCTTATCCGGTGTATACTTTAAGTAGGCTAAGCCGATTTAGACCTAACCAAACATGATTTATGGGGGGACTAAAACATGACACAACGACAAGAACTCATCCAACTAGTAGATACGGCTTTTGTTCAAGTCCAACTGCCGCAATTTGAGACGTTTCGGGCGCAATTAGGACAATTTTCTATGGACTTAACACATGGCGCTGAGACCACTCAAGTCATGATTGCTTTGCGAAAAGCTTTATTACAAGCTGATTTATCACTTAAACTCAAAAATCGGATTGCTGGATTACCGGTTGAGTATCGTGCAATCTATGACTTTATTGCACCCGAACTCAAAGCGGTTGACACGCAAACTGTCGATAAGTATACCCACTACGGCTTCGTGCCACTCAAATTTGGTAGTACCGTTAAATACCCGTAACCATAATAAAAATGCTCAACATCTCTTTTATCAGATGCTGAGCATTTTATTTTACAAATTATTTTTTATCAAAATAGTTAATCCCAATCGCAGCTTGCATTTCACGCCAAGTCTGGTCTGCTACCACGTTAGCTTTGGCCGTTCCAGCCTTCAAGATTGCCATCACTTGAGCGGGATCTGCTTCATAAATAGCACGCCGTTCTCGGATTGGCCGCAAGACACCATCTAACACTTCAATTAAGTAACGTTTGATTTTAACATCACCCAAACCGCCATGTTGATATTGCGCCTTTAAGTCCGCAATCTTGTCGGTGTCTTCGCCGAAGATATCCAAGTAAGTGAAAACCGTATTGCCTTCAATTTTACCAGGATCCTCAACGTGAATGTGGTCAGGGTCGGTGTACATCGACATGACTTTCTTTTGGACGGTGTCCGCGTCATCTGCCAAGTAAATCGCATTACCAAGCGATTTACTCATCTTAGCGTTGCCATCCAAACCAGGAATCCGGCCTAAGCCTTTTGGTGGGAAGTACCCTTCTGGTTCAACCAACACGTCTTGTTGATAAGTCCGATTGAAACTCCGCACGATTTCACGCGTTTGTTCCAACATTGGTTCTTGATCATCACCAACTGGCACCGTAGTGGCTTTGAAGGCTGTAATATCAGCGGCTTGGCTAACTGGATAAACAAAGAACCCCGCTGGGACGCTTTCACCAAAAGCCTTTTGCTTAATTTCCGTTTTAACAGTTGGATTCCGATTCAAACGCGCAACTGTCACCAAGTTCAAGAATTGATTCATCATATCCGTTAAAGCTGGAATTTGTGATTGAACTAAAATCGTTGACTTTTCAGGATCAATTCCGACAGCCAAATAATCCATCGCTACTTGTAATAAACTCTTCCGAATTTTTTCTGGATCATGAGCGTTGTCAGTCAACGCCTGGTTATCCGCAATCATGATGTATGAATCGTAATCACCCGTATTTTGCAAAGCGACCCGGTTACGCAATGAGCCAACAAAATGGCCGATATGCAATTGACCGGTTGGACGGTCACCTGTTAATAGTACTTTTTTTGTCATCTTTTAGAACATCCTTTCATTATTGACGCGTTATTTATCGTTAAGACTAGTTTTTGATGGGTTGGACTTAATTGCCAAAACATGTTCATTCGAAACGTGCTCACCAAGCCTGCGTTCTCCGCTTAGCTACGCCAGTCAACCACTCGGCAACCACCGAGTAATTGACTGGCTAGGCTATGCTCGGAAGCAACCCGACTTGGCTCACACTCTTAACAAAAAAGCGCCCCATTGACTAAACCTAGTCAATTAGGACGCATTACCGTGGTACCACCTAAATTGCAGAAAATTTTTCTGCCACTCATTACACCGATAAGGGTGGGTTCCCGGTTGACACCAAATCTCCAAAAAGCCAATTCAATTGTCCTTCCTAGCTTTCAGCGATGACTAGGTCTCTGTTATTGGACGCCTTACTCTTCTTTTCTTCAACGATTAATTATGTTCAGTGTAAGCGTTACGCGCGCCACTGTCAAAACAAATTCAGTGCACCAACTCGCTCGACTGCTTCCACCAGCCGTTCCTCAGAAACCAATAACCCAATTCGAACATAACCTTCGCCATGTGGGCCAAACCCATTACATGGCGCAACAGCCACACTCGCTTTATCCAGTAACAACGCCGCAAATTGTTCACTCGTCTGACCGGCTGGTACTTTCATCAAGGTATAAAATGCCCCACCCGGCTTGTAGGCCGACCAATTAATCTTAGCAGCTGCCTTTAATACGGCATTTCGGCGAGACTCATAGCGATCACTAATTTCCCGTGCTGCACTTTGATCACTCTGTAGCGCTGCGATTCCGGCACGCTGAATAGCCGGAAAGACACTCACGAATAAATGATCCTGAATCAAATTGATTGCTTCAATCATATCCGCATTACCAGCCGCAAATCCTAACCGCCAACCAGCCATGTTATACGTTTTTGAAAACGAGTAGAACTCAACGCCCACGTCCTTCGCACCGGCACTTTGTAAAAAACTGACCGGCTTTTGACCATCGAAGCCAATGGCCCCGTAGGCAAAGTCGCTAACGACCCCAATTTGATGGGTTTTGGCGTACGCAACCGTCTGATCATAAAATTCAGGATTAGCGACAGCACCGGTTGGATTATTCGGATAATTGAGATACATTAATTTGGCAGCGGCAGCAACCGCTGGATCAAAACTAGCATAATCTGGTAAAAAGCCATTCTTTTCTAGTAACGGATAGGTTGCTAGTTTCACTTGAGCGAGTGCGACGCCTGAAAAATAATCGGGATAGCCAGGGTCCGGCATTAAAATCGTTTCACCCGGGTTCATCAACGCAAAGGGTAATTCAACTAACCCAATCTTAGTGCCACCCAATACCGCAATCTCGGTTTCTGGGTCTAACTTGACGCCATATTCACGTTCATAAAAATCAGCACAGGCTTGTTTGAACGCTGGTTGTCCACGAAATTGGGCATACTTATGCGTCGCCGGATCTTTCGCTGCTTCTGCCAAAGCCTGCACAATGAAGTCCGGCGTTGGCTGATCTGGATTACCTTGACCCAAGTTGATGACATCCGCCCCACTGGCAACTTTAGCGTTGACATTTTGAACTAGACTCGCGAAAAATTGCTTTGGCAACTGCCCCATCACTTTTGATTCTGGAAATTTCATTCAAACACCTTCGACTTTCTACGAATACAACTCGGGACGACGGTCGGCAAAGACTGGCATACTCCCGCGAACTTGTTTAACCTGGGCTAAATCCAAGTTAGCAGTTAGAATTTCTGGATGCGCACCAGCTTCAGTAACAATTTGACCTAAGGGATCAACGACCAACGATTGCCCACCGAAATCATTATCAGGATCACTTCCAACCCGGTTAACCGCCACTACAAAGGCCTGATTTTCAATTGCGCGGGCTTGTAACAACAGCCGCCACTGTGGTAACCGCACCGTCGGCCATTCCGCAGCCACAAAAATGACTTGTGGGCCTTGTGCCGCCTGTTTACGCAACCATTCTGGGAACCGAATATCATAACAAATCACAGCCATGGCTGGAACATCATCAATTGAGAACACATTTTCACTTGCGCCAGCCGTAATATAGCGATCTTCTGCCATCAACCCAAAGCGATGGACTTTATCATAGCGACTCAGTAATTCACCTTGGCGATTAATAACTAGCATTTCATTGTAGTAATGGCCATCGCGTTCAACCGCGACGGAACCACCCACCAAATTCACGTGAAATTGACGCGCGTGTTGGCTCAATAATTTTTGCGTCCGTTCCCCTTCAAAATCAGCGAATGCGGCTAATCGTGTCAACGCATAGCCGGTATTCCACATTTCTGGTAACACGATCACGTCAACAGCCTGCTCAGCTGCTCGGGTCACGGCCGTTTCAACTTGTCGGTAATTTTCATCAGGATTGCCAAACTGAACATCCAATTGTGCTAACGCTACTCGCATCTCATCACTAACTTTCAATTAGAATTATTAAAATAATATTAGAATAAACTAAAATCAGTTGCAAGCCTTGTGATAATTAATTTTCACCCTGCAGGCGATTTGATTGACAGTCTGGGCATTTCCGCCTAGAATTGTTCAAGCAATTTACCGAGATTAAGACTGGAGGCTGTTATCACAGTGACAACATCAGACCAAGAACAGCAGCAAGAACAACAGCGTGTGGACGCCGTCATTAAGCAGGTCAAAGCCCGCGCCAAGGAAACCGACCGTTTAGTTGCCAAGGCCCACCGTGAAACCGATGTGATTCAGAAAAACTACGGTGATAATAACTCCGTCAACACGTTTGAAGTCGATGACCGAATCGAAACCAACGCGGAATTACAACAACAAAAGCAAATGGTCGAACGAGCCGTTGAATCCGAAGCAATCCTCAATCGCCAAGTCGGTGTTTTACAGGATCTCAGCAATTCGCCGTATTTTGGCCGAATTGATATTCAAGATAGCCCAGACGAGGCTGCCGAAAAGCTTTATATCGGGACGGCATCATTCGTTGACGAGCAACAAAACTTTCTCGTTTATGATTGGCGCGCGCCAATTTCGTCCGTCTACTATAATGGGACCCTTGGTAAAGTTCATTACCAGACCCCTGCCGGCGACCAAACGACCGAATTACAAAAAAAACGTCAATTTCAAATTGACCACGGTCAAATCAAAAATATGTTTGATACCAACGAAACCGTTGGGGATGAAATTTTGCAGAGTGTCCTCGGCGAACAGAACGACGCTTACATGCAAAATATCGTCGCAACGATTCAAAAAGAACAAAATGATATTATTCGCGATACTTATAGCGATTTATTAGTGGTACAAGGGGTGGCTGGTTCCGGCAAAACGTCCGCCATTCTGCAACGAATCGCCTTTCTGCTTTACCATTCAAGAGCCTCACTGGAAGCAGATCAAATGGTACTGTTTTCTCCAAACCGACTATTCAGTCATTATATTTCTGAAGTCCTACCCAGTTTAGGTGAACGCAATATGCGGCAAGTCACCTTAGCCGAATTTCTGAGTGCCCGTTTCCAGGGATTGACCGTTGAAAGCCTCTTTGAGCGTTACGAAAGTGACCGGCAAGCGACCACGCAAGTCCCAGCCATTCGCCAATTCCAAGAAAGTGCCGCCTTTATGCAACAAGTCGACACCTACTGCCATCATTTGCCGGCTAACCAATTGCGCTTTACCAATATCGTGTTCAATGGCGAGGTCTTCTTCTCACGTGCTGAAATTACCGCAATTGCGAACGCCCTACCAACCGCCATGCAACCAGCTGATCGTTTCTTAAGCATCAAGAATACCCTGATCAAACGTCTTAAACACCGCATTGACCACGAAGCCCAAGCTGACTGGGTCAACGACATTATTGACCAATTAAATGACGAAGATTACCACGATTGGCTTGGCGACAAACGCCGCGGCGATTTTCAGTCATTGGACGATGAAGTCTTCTATATTGGAAAACAAATTGTTACCAAACGTTTGCGACAAGTCTATGATGCGATTTATAATGGCTACTTTTTAGATACTTATGAACAATATAACGATTTTCTTGGCCAAATTGAGCGACCAAGCACCATCGAACCTGCCCAATGGCGAGCCCGGATGAAACAGTTCCAAACCGGCATCGAGTACCACAAAATCGCCTTACTCGACTGTGCGCCACTATTATTGTTGCGCGACATTTTAACAGGCAGTGGGCAAAACCGACGAATGCAATACATCTTCGTCGATGAGATGCAGGATTATTCCTTAGCCCAGTTGCTGTATATTAAACACGCCTTTCCTCTCGCCAAATTCACTTTACTTGGCGACAGTGAACAAGCTTTATTTAATGATATCGAATTACCACAACAATTACTGGAACGCCTACGTGACGCCTTTAATGTCCGTCATGCTAATCTGATTACTTTAAATAAAAGTTATCGTTCAACCTTGCAGATCACTAACTTTGCCAAAGGATTATTACCAGATGGCGACCAGATTCAAGCCTTTACTCGGGAAGGTGAGCTTCCCAAAGTCATGATTCGTTACGGTGAAGATAACGCCTTAAAAGGCCTACTCACCGAAGTCAATCAACAATTAGAAAACACTAAGACGGTCGCAGTGCTCACTAAAGACCTCGCCGAAGCTAAGCAAGTCTATCAATACCTGAAACATCAGACGATTGCAACCTTGATGGCTGACAGTGATCGCACCATGCCACAAGGTGTAATCGTCATGCCAATTTACTTAGCCAAGGGACTGGAATTCGACGCCGTCATTGCTTATGACGTTTCGGCCAAAAATTACCCAGATCAGAAATCAGTCGGGCTACTTTACACGATTGCCTCACGCGCAATGCACCATCTAACTTTATTGAGTGTTGATGACGTTTCGCCTCTCATCGCTCATTTAGATCCCACGCTATTTACAATTGAACATCAAGTTCGTGTTTAACTGAAAAAGACCTGAATGACTGATTCTACAGAATCGGCCATTCAGATCTTTTTTTTAGTTTAAACTGTTTTTAAATTGATGCATAATTTCACCGGCAAGGCCTAATCCCAGCGCGATTTGTAGTAATCGGAGCCCGAATGGATTCGTCCCCACAATCTCTGGCCGCATGATTAGATCAACAATTCCACCCAAAGCCCCAACCATCAAAATCATACTGGCGATTCCCATGATGACAATTAAAGTCTGTCGAATTGGCGGTCGTGCCTGAAAGGCATTCTGTGCCGCGGGGCTTTGACCAACGTACCCGCGAATTAATTCAGACAAACCGAAATTACGTTCAATTAAGACTGCTGCAAAGCCAAACATGACAACCCGGATTAATACCATCGTCAACAAGTTCACTTTCAGTCACTCCTTAAATTTGAGGAATCAACTAACTTTGTTAACTTAATTGTACGCGCTATTTAGCACCATTAGGTTGACTTTACACAAACTCAACAAACTTTACGGAAATGACATTAAGATCGTTGCTAAATTAGCATCACGGCCAATAACCCGTAACGCACGTCACCATCTAAACACACCTACTTACGAAGCCGCTGCCGCCGGTGCCCGATGAATCGCATCCTTCAAAACGAATGGTGCAATCATCGTCACTAGAATAATCACTAAAATAATATCAGAGTAGTAGTTACTTGATAATAAATGAGCTGAAAAACCAATCTGAGCCGTAATTAGGGCCATCTCGCCGCGAGAAATCATCCCTGCACCCACCAAATAATTGCTGTGACCACTGAAACCATTCAATTTAGCGCCTAAGCCACAACCAATTAGCTTGGTGAATACGCCGAGAACTGTCATCACTACAACAAATGGTAGCGACTGCCAAAAACCATCAAACGTCATATTTAGACCAACACTAACAAAGAAGATTGGAATAAAAATCGTGTAACCGACTGGCTCAATGCTGACGTCGACTTGATGTTGATAGTCGGTCTGCGCAATTGCCGTCCCGGCAAAAAACGCGCCGATTGCCCCACTCAAGCCCACCGTTTCTGCCAGCCAAGCCATGGCTAAACAAATAATCACTGACATAATTGTCGGACTAACGGCCATCAACAAATGATTGCTTAAACTCATTAAAAATGGTGCAATCCACCGAGTCAACAAGAAGACACCCACAAAGAACGCCACTTGTTCAAGTAATACTAACCACAAAGCAGTCTGAGAATGACCACCTTGATCACCCATCATTGAAATCATAATACTGAGTAGAATTACGCCAATAATATCATCCGCCACGGCCGCGCCAAGAATCGTAGCGCCTTCCTTCGTATCCAAGGCTTTAAACTCTTTTAGTACTTCCACCGAAATCGACACTGAGGTCGCAGAAAAAATCACGCCAATAAATAATGACTCAAACCAAGTAAAGTGGAAAAAGTGACTGGCACCACCCATAATCAAAACTGGAAAAATGACCCCAATCACTGCCACCACAATCGCTGGCCGTAAATATTTCTTCAATAATGCTAAATTACTCTCTAGTCCACCAATAAACATCAGCACAATGACTCCCAAGTCTGAAAAAGTCTGAACCAGGTTCGTCAAGTGAACGAGATTAAAGATCGCCGGGCCTAAAATGACCCCCACTAAGATTTCACCAATGACGGCCGGAATCCCAATCCGATGTGAAAAGTGACCAGCCAAAGTCGTTGCCAACAACAAAATACATAACGTGCCTAAAAAACTCATAGTCGCCATCCTTCATTAAAACTTAGTTTCCATGATACACCTTATTCCTGATCCGTTTTGACTGTATGAGCAGTGATCGCCCACCGAATCGCTGTCACACTCAAACCGATTGCCAAGCCAATGAGTGCTGGCGCAATCCAGTCCATTCCATATTTAGCAAATGGTAAGTACTTATCATCTAAGGCCAAGAGTTGTTGCACCCAAGTTTGGCGCGAAATAACGGCTGGAGCCGCATTTAACGCATCGAGACCCGCTGGAATCAACGTAAATGCCGTGGTCCATCGATAAACGATGGGGTCGTGTCGGAATAACGGTGACGCAATTGACAACATAATCAATGTGATTGCTAATGGATAGAGGAACATTAACATGGGAGTCGACCAAGCAATAATCTGATCTAGGCCAATGTTAGCAATCAAGAACGAGGCACCACAGGCGAGTCGGTTCCAAGTTCGGTACGCAATTCGTGGAAACTTCGCATGTAACGCTTCCGAAAAGGATGAAGACAAGCCTACCGCCGTCGTCAAACAAGTCAAAGTCGCCATTACGGCTAGAATGATTTCACCGGAAATTCCCAGAAAAGCCTTTGCAATTTGTGAAAAAGCCAATCCGCCATCTGCCGATAGCTTAAAGACGGTTAAAGAAGTCGCCCCAATCCAAATTAAGCCTAAATAGATCAAGGCTTCGAGGGTAATACTCAGCAAACTGGATTTAGCCGCAGTTTTCGCGATGGCCGTTGGATTATGCTGGCCTAATCCCCGAATGGCATTAACGACCACAATCCCAAATAGCAGCGCCGCTAGGGCATCCATCGTATTATAGCCTTGCAAAAAGCCATTCAGAAAGGCGCCCCCTTGATAAGCTGCGGTTACTTTGGCCGTATGCGCCGTACCAAGCGGTTTGATAAAGGCAAAGCCAAAAATTAAGGCTAACAAAATCAAGAAGGCTGGATTTAACAGCTTACCAATCGCGTCCATAATGCCAGATGGCTTGCGTGAAGCCCAATAAGTAATTCCGAAAAAGATTAATGAATAAATGCCTAAATATAATGGTGCTTGGCTTGCACTGACGTGACCCGCAATCCCAATCTGAAAAGGCGTGGTCGCCGTCCGCGGCGTTGCGAATAACGGTCCTAACGTCGCACAAGTCAGAATCATGAACAACGTTGCATAACGTTTGCCGATTGGGCGCGCCAACTCATAAATGCCACTGCTGCGAGTCACACTAATCGCAATAATTCCTAATAATGGCAACAACGTCCCAGTTAATAAAAAGCCAAGACCGGCAGTCAACCAGTGGGCGCCCGCCAATTGGCCCAAATGAATGGGAAAAATTAAATTACCAGCGCCAAAGAACATTCCGAATAACATCGAACCGATAATTAAATAATGTTTAAGTGATAATTTTTGCGTTTGCATTGGCTGTTTCCTCCTTCAAACCTAAGTGCCGATCAACAAAAATCATCAAGCACTCGATACAACCCACCATGACTAGTTTTTACACACATGTTAATAACCTCCTTCAATAAACGAAAAAAGCGTCCTCTGAAAACCAAAATTTGGTTTTCAGAGGACGCTGACGCGCGGTACCACCTCTTGTGATAACTTTTCAACAACAGTTATCCACTTATCGCGTACGGCTCGTTGATAGCATAGGCTTCATTGAAACGTGTGACTGTCATCAGTGACAATCACAGACACTATTCAAGTGATACGCTAGCACGATAATGGGTGCCCCCAGCTAACACTGACTTTTGTTCGTATTAGCCGTTCACAGGTTACTTTCATCACTGACCCAAGATCGACTTTCACCATCCGTCGACTCGCTGAACTTGGCACAGTGCCTACTCTCCTGATCGTCACGATTGTTTTTCTCATTTATTTTTAATATTTGCAATCATAAACTCATTATTAAAAATTGTCAACCGTGACTTTTCAAAAAAGTTATCCACTGTGCATAACATTTTCGGGCCAGCTTACTTTTCCACAGGTCTGATTTAAGCCAATGCTAATTTTTCAATCGCGTCGGCGAGGCCGCCTGCATCATTAGTTCCGGTCACATAACTCGCATGGGCCTTGGCTTCATCGCTACCATTTCCCATTGCGACCGCCGTGCCGGCAAAATCAAACATCGTAATATCATTTTTTTCATCACCACACGCCATGACTTCACTCGTATCAAGCTTTAGGATGCCTGCTAATTCACGTAATGCCGCGCCTTTGTTCACTTCGGGGTGCATTAACTCTAAGAAGTTTCCGCTCGCGCGCACGACGTATAATCGGTCACCAAACGTTGTTTCCACCAATGGTTCAACCGTGTCCAACTGTTCCGGATTGCCCACGAATAACCCTTTGGTAATTTCAAAATCAGCCGGCAATTCTTCAGGATCTCGGACAAATAACCCCGCTTTATTTTCCCAAGCCTGGATCACGGTGACCCAGTTGACATCACGATCAGCGGTATAAATATTACTTTCATCGTCTAGGACATTAAATGGCACGTGATGGGCTTGACCAAAAGCCGTTAGTTGGCGATACATCGCGTTAGCCACTAAGTGTTTCGCCACAACTTTGCCACTAACGGATTCCGTGACTGCCCCGTTATAAGTGATGACATATTGCTCGTCACCAGTAATCTTTAAGGAGTCCAAATAAGGCTGAACACCGGCCAATGGTCGACCGGTACATAACACGACTTTAATCCCTTGCGCGAGTGCCTTTTGAACAGCGCCTTTCGTGCTATCGAGCAATTCACCCTTTGAATTTAGTAACGTATCATCAATATCCAAAGCAATTAATTTGATTGACATTTTCATGAGTTCCTTTCAGCCACGAATACGGTTACAATTGAAGTATGTCGGTTAACACCGACAACTAATAATTCCGATTTCGTCTTTTTTTGATAATTTCAATATAGCATAACGCTCGTCATCATAAGGCCGATTTTTGAAACCTAGATGGCACAATTTAAACAATCGTGGTGATAATCAGTGAAAATTTTACATGAAACCGTACAAACAATTCCCCATCTTCCCTTTAAATATTACGAACATAATCCTTTAGCTTCGATTGACGTGGCGCCTCATTGGCATCAAGGAATCGAGTTGAACTACCTCGCAGCCGGTGATACTTTAAAATTTGTCACCGATGGGCAAACGACTGAATTTCACCCCGGCGATGTCTGGGCAGTTAATCGGCGGGTTGTCCACAGTGCAACGGGGCCCGCCCAAGCCAATTGGGCCGAATTCGGGCTCATTATTGACGATGACTTTTTACAAACAGAAGTACCTTCCAGCGCGAGTTGGCAATTAACCTTAACTGAGCCACGGGCTGAGCTGAAAAATCCGACGGCGTACGCAGCGATTCGCAATCACCTGATTGCGATTCATGACAGCTTAGCTAATGGTGCCAACGATTTGGCCCGGCTTGAAATCTTGAGTCACTTTTATGCCCTGGTCGCCACGCTCGGTCAAGCCTTCACTGTCCCATTAGCGACGACTGACGTTAGTCCCAACCAAAATCTAACTGACACCGTGATGGACTATATCAATCAGGCGTATACCGAACCGATAAGTGGCACAACTTTGGCCGAGCGGTTCCACGTCTCGTTGACGACACTGAATCAACAGTTTAATGCCAATTTGCAGCTATCCGTAAACCGCTATTTACGCCAAGTCCGGTTATTAAACGCGCGTCGCTTACTCCTAGAAACTGATCGTAAGATTGACTATATTGCGACTAGTTGCGGCTTTACCAATCGCAAAACCCTAAATCGCAATTTCAAGGCTTGGAAAGGTCTAACACCCACGGAATATCGGCAAACTTTTGCGAAATATCACAAAATTGATACCAGTTGCCTCTAAAAATGTCCCTTGTCACGATTAATCCCATGCTAAACTATCGGCATCAACTAAAAAAACAAGGGAGCAACTTATAATGATTAAATTAATCGCAACCGATATGGATGGTTCGTTTTTACGAGATGATATGACTTATGATGAAGCCAAATTCAAAACGCTACACGCCGCTATGGCACGGGTTGGCATTCAGTGGGTCGTCGCCAGTGGCAATCAATATTACCAACTAAAATCGTTCTTTAAAGCCTACCCTGACACGATCTATGTCGCAGAAAATGGCGCTTTAATTCGTGATGAGCGACGTACCTATGCCATGCATACTTTTAAGCCTGCCGTCGTTAACCAAATCTTAGCCGTTATTACGGCTATGCCGGAATTACAAATTTTAGTTTGTGGCGCAAAGAGTGCTTATGCCCTCAGCACCGAGGACCCCGCCCACGTCGCCGAGATGCGTCACTATTACCATCATTTGGCCGTTGTAACTGACTTTGCCAGCATTGACGATGACATTTTAAAATTTGCCATTAGTTGTCCACCAGCAGAAACGATGACGATTGTGGCTAACTTGCGTGAAAAATTAGCCGGCTTAGGTGAACCGACGAGCAGTGGCCATGGCGATATCGATATTATCCAGCCTGGCCTCAACAAAGCGGCCGGTTTAAAGGAACTCGGCGACATTCTTCAAGTCAAACTAGGCGAAATGTGTGCCTTTGGAGACGGTGGGAACGACCTCGAAATGTTGCGTGAAGTCGGCTTAGGGGTTGCCATGGCAAATGCGCAACCGACTGTCACCGCGGTAGCGGATCGGACAACGGGCAGTAATCAAGACCAAGGCGTGCTCAACTTTATCAGTGAGGCATTGGAGGCTTAAGTCATGCAAAGGGCGCAACCTTCTCGGTGGTCATCATGTTCATTTTGACCGTGGTATCTATGCTAATTTCAATCTAACCTTAGTCGATGACACCCATATCTATGTGGGTGACCACACAATGTTCGGTCCTAACGTCACGGTGGCAACGGCTGGTCATCCGATCTTGCCAGAACTACGTGCTCAGGGTTATCAATACAACGCGCCCGTCCACATCGGTGAAAACTGTTGGTTCGGTGCCGGCGCAATCGTTTTACCTGGCATTACAATCGGAAACAACGTGGTCGTCGGAGCTGGTAGCATTGTGACCAAAGATCTACCTGACAACGTCGTCGCCGTCGGCAATCCTTGCCACATTTTGCGCGAAGTTAACGAACACGACCGGGAATTCTATTTTAAGCAACGACGAATTGATCCAAAATTACACGCTAATTAACAATCGGCTTTGCAAAACAGATGAAGTTTTGCAAAGCCTATTTTATTTGTCCTAATCCTGACTCGTTAGCGTTTACTTTCTTATTAAAAGATATAAAATTAGTTATGTATAAAACAATTAACATAAACAATTAAAAAGCTGGTTATTTATTAACCATTAGTCAACTAGATCCTTGGGGGAGTGTTGAATACGTTTGAATCAATTAACTCGAAAACACATTATAAGATGTATAAAAAGGGAAGATTTTGGATTTTTGCTGGCATGACTTTGCTGAGCTGGCAATTAGTTGGCACAACTGCTCAAGCGGCGAATACTGACCAAGATAATACGACTAATTCACCAACGACCGCAACTACCACGACACCGAAAACAGCGGACACTAAGCAGGTTATCCTAGACACAGCTGATAAAACCACGACTGATAGCAGCACAACCAATACGACTGTCGTCACTGATGATTCGAACGCAGACACGGCACAAAAACCGTCATCAACCACACCGTCAAATTCAGAATCTACTAAGCAGACTACTGTTCCTGACATGGATAAGACTAATTCAAATGTCTCAAAACCAGACTCAAACCAAGTTGAGGAACCGGTTAAGACTACTTCTGATTCTACGACACCTGCTTCGAACCAGAATCGGTCGAACCCAACCGATATGACCGAACAAAAAACAACCAACGCTGCCAATCAATCGACCACTGTTTCTAACCCAGCTACGCCTAAACGAATGCAACTGAGTCGTAATAGCCTAATGCGGATGGCATCCGTGGAAGACGGCGGCTGGTCAGTGACAGATGACGGGGCTGGTAACGTCGTTCTCCACTTTGCAGGCGGAACTACCTTAAGTACGGCCGGCAGAGCTTACGACCAACCCTGGCGCGCCGATTATAGCAGCACCATCACTGAAATTGACTTTGATGGCCCTGTTACTGCCGGGAAAGATTTATCACAGATTTTTTCATTTTTAAGCAATCTAAAAACTATTAATAATGCCAATCTGCTTGATACCAGCAACACAACTGATATGAATCAAATGTTTGAAAACGATTCTAAATTAACAGCTATTAACGGCATTGATAGTTGGAATACTTCTAAAGTCACTAACTTAAGCAATATGTTTTTTAGTAACT
Source organism: Lactiplantibacillus daoliensis (assembly GCF_005405005.1). Taxonomy (GTDB): domain Bacteria; phylum Bacillota; class Bacilli; order Lactobacillales; family Lactobacillaceae; genus Lactiplantibacillus; species Lactiplantibacillus daoliensis. The sequence goes on from NZ_BJDH01000008.1 coordinate 59,715, forward strand.
GGAAACTAACCAGTTTAAATGTCAATTCTTGGGACACTTCGAAGGTAACTAATATGGCCGGTACCTTTGAGCAAACAGCCTTAACCTCGCTTGACCTCAGCAACTGGAAGACCTCAAACGTTACTAATCTAAGTGGAATGTTTGTGAATGATCAGGCACTAACTAGCTTGAATTTAATTGGACCTGGTTGGGATACAACAAATGTCACTGACATGAGTGGGTTATTTCAAACAACTCATATCACGAACTTATTGGACAATATTCGCGACTGGAACACCTCAAATGTAACCGATATGAGCCGTATGTTTTGGGGAGCTAATTTAGCCACTTGGGATATTAGTAACTGGGATACCTCTAAAGTTACCAATATGCGTGCTATGTTAGGTAGCAACGCCTTCACAAGTTTGGATTTAAATGACTGGAATACTAGCAATGTTACTAATATGACAGATTTGTTCAGTAGCTGTACAAAATTGACAAAAATCACTATCAATAAATGGGATATAAAAAACGTTACACATATTACAGACTTATTCCGTAACGATTTTGTTTTGCAAATCCTAAACTTAAACGATTGGAACACCAGCAGCATTACAGATTTTTCATATGCCTTTAAAGATTGCCAACAACTAACATCATTGACAATCAACAACTGGAATACTAGCAATGTTACTAATGCCGATGGTATCTTCTATAATTTATTCCATTTAAATGAGTTAAATTTAGATCACTGGAATACAACCAATTTCAAAGACACAAATTATCTGTTTGAAAATTCGACTATACCTACTATTACTTTTGGGCCACAAGTCACTTTACCATCAAATTGCCAATTATCAGCTATGTCTGGTATTACAAAAGGTTACACTGGTAATTGGGTAAATACGGCCAACCCAAAAGATATTTTAACCGATAGTGAACTAATTGCAGCCTATGCCACCCCCAGAAATACGACATTGACCTATACTTGGCAATATATGCCCACAATTAAATTGAAGAATAGTACTCTCAAGCTAGGGGCGACTGAGGCTTGGCAACCATCAGATAATTTTTTAACAGCAACGGATGATCACAACAATTCAGTTGATTTAACTAATCCTATGATTACCAACGATGGTGCAACTGCCATTGATCCGATGACATTAGGATACAGCACAGTCACGTTTAGCTATAATTACCTGAGCGCTGATGGAAAAATAGCTAGCGTCGAATTTCAAACTAAAGTCCTTGTCTACGGACTAATTCTAAAGAATAAGATTATCAACATTCCTGTCGCTGCGAATTGGGATCCCCGCGATAATATTGCACAAGGGCTCGAAAATACAAACTGGTCAGCACCGGCAAGTTCATACTCTATTATAGTTAGGATTCCGACTGCAAGTCGTAACCTCGATCAGCCTGGCACCTATACAATCACCTATATTTTGGACGATTTCACCACGACAGCAACAGTTAACGTCACCAGCAAGGCTCAACTCGTTGGTCAATCCGCCGCAATCAAATGGCACGGTTCTTGGACCGCAGCCGATGGACTGATTTCAGCAATCGATGAAAACGGTGTGCCTATTACTGATTTCAACAAAATCAAGGTTACTGGGACCGTCAATGTTAATACTCTGGGGCGTTACACGGTTACGTATGACTACACGGATCCTGTGGGCAACACCGTCAGTTCGGGCCCAATTACTGTTGCAGTCTATGGTATCGTCTTAAACTATAAAAACATTGATAAAATTACGACTGATAGCTGGGACCCAGAAAGTAATATCAACACTGCTGTTAACTTATCTGGAGATAAATTGCCGAGAAATGATTTGACTATTACTCGTGCCGATGGTGGTAATGTAGATGACTTAAGTAAAATTGGTACTTATACCATTAATTATGCCCTTGGAACTGATTATTTAACCAGTATGACAGTACACGTCTACAGTAATGCCAAAATAACTAGTCGTGACGTGCGATTTAAAGTTGGAACGCCTTGGGATATGCGAGGGGTTTTAATAGCACTTGATGAACATAATCGTTTTATTAATGACAACAATAAATTCACATCATCTAACACAGTCGATACCACAACGCCCGGAGTCTACACGGCTACCTATAGTTATACAGACGCCGCCGGTAATATTGCCACTTCGGCACCAGCTCAAGTAATCGTCTATGGGCTACGTCTCGACCAAGACAGTTTCACCAAATCAACAACCGCAAGTTGGAATCCAGCTGATCATATTATTGCGGCAGTTGATGAAACTGGCAAAACTATCCCGGCACAAGATATTGTGGTTACAATTCCTGCTGATAGTCAAAATCTGACGTTACCCGGCACTTATGATTTAACCTATTCCCTAGGTAATACAGATACGGTGACAGCTAAGATGACCGTTACTAATCAAGCTCAGCTAGCCGGTCAAACCACCGCTATCAAACTCGGGAATACTTGGCAACCGGAAACTGGCATCAAAGCTGCCATCGACGAAAATGGTCAAACTCTAAACGACTTTAGTCGAGTCACCGAGACCGACAATGTTAATTCAAATCAGCTTGGTGTCTATCATGTGACCTATACGTATATTGACGCTGCTGGCAACCAAACTACCGCACCAACCGTCCAAGTCATTGTTTACGGCATTATTTTGAAACAGACTGACTTGACCAAGTCCACAACTGGTAAACTCGATCTCGCTGATAATGTTAGGCAAGCACTTGATCGCGCTGGTATCCTCCGGAGCGGTTCAGATGTTACGGTTACTGCACCGGCTGACAATCCGCAATTGGGCAGACTGGGCATTGCACCAATCGCCTACACTCTTGATGACTACACCGCCCCTGCGACGGTTACCATCACTAGTGCCGCCAAACTGGTCGGTCAGGCAACTAGTATTAAACTCGGCACAAGTTGGGACCCTACTAGCGGTATCAAGACTGCGCTAGACGAAAATGGTGTCCCAATCACTGACCTGCATCAGCTAAAAGTAACTGGCAATCTCGATACTAGCAACCCCGGCATCTATTCAGTGGTCTATCACTACGTGGATGCTGCTGGCAATGATACTAGCGCTGCCCCGGTCAATGTCGTTGTTTATGGCATTAGCTTAGCAGAAACCAGTAAAACCTTAACGCCCACCGATGATTGGCAACCATTGAGCAACGTTACCCGTGCAGTCACCCCCACTGGGGATACCGCTTCAACAGCGGACATTCAAGTAACACTGACTGACAGCAATGGCCAACCTGTAACTGATTTGGCTCAGCCTGGAAAATATTTGGTGACTTACCATTTAGCAGATGCTACAGTCACAATGCCGGTCACCGTTATTAGTTTGGCGGCAATCAATGCACACAATGTCACTCTAACTGTTGGTGATAGTTGGAACGCAGCAATGGGGTTAACGAACGCTACCGCCTTTGATGGTCAACCATTATCGTTGGCGCAATTAACCCTCACTGGTTCGGTTGATGCCAACACGATTGGCACTTATCCTGTTACTTATAGCTATACTGATGGTGAAAATCAAGTCACAACAAAAACCGTTTTAGTCACCGTAACCGCAAAACCTGCGACAGTTAATAATCAGCCGCGGCCTAATCCGGCATCACAACGTCCTGCTGAAGAAGTGGCACATTTAGCAGTTCAACCAACGACAAGACTTAAAAGTGATCCGATTCAGTCACCAGCTAAAATAGTTGCGACACGTGCTGATTCAGTAGTCTCATTGACACACTCGGGGCAAGCGACACCGTTCCCGACTGACCAAGCTACCAAAAAAGCACCAGTAACAAAGACCTTACCACAGACAAATGAAGCTCATACGACTGCCAACCGTTTCCTGGGACTAGTCTTATTCGCCTGCACTGGCTTGTTGTTCGGACTCGGTCGCTACTATAAACGTCAGCGTCACTAAAATTATTCCAGATAAAAATGACACGCCTGATCAACAATCACTGTTGATTGGGCGTGTCATTTTTGACTACTTATTAATATAAATACTGTAAGTCACTCGCTGGAGTCGGATAAGCAACAATCAGCTTTTGAATCGCTGCCAAACTGAGTTTCTTTTCAATCAGAATTGTTAAATAGTTAATCATTTCATCGGCAATTTCACTTAAACAACTGGCTCCCACAATCAAACCAGTTTGTTGATCAACAACCACTTTCGCCAATGCTTGCGGTATTTGTAGTCGATAATACGTGAACCATTTGGTCATATCTAAGGTCGTCACGCGATATTTAGTGGTGTCCGTCGCAACCTGAGCCGCCGTAACGCCAACTTCGGCTAATTTTGGTGACGCATAAACTTGGGTTGGCGTCACTGGATAACTAATCGGTGCGCCAGTTTCCACCAATTCGCCAACTAAGTAGCGCGCCTCATAACCGGCTAGTGGCGTCAACTTAGGCACCGGCGTATCACTGACGTCACCAATAGCATAAATGTGGTCAGCGGCCGTTTGTAAATGATCGTTAACCTGAATCCCATGGCGATCATAAGTCACGCCAACATTTTCCAAGCCTAAATGATCCGCATTAGGGATCCGACCAGCTGAACAAACGACCAAATCAGTCGTTAACTCGAAGTCATCATGAGCAGTTAGATGTAGGCCATCCGCTGCTTGGGTAATCTGCTTGAGGTCCACGTTCAGATCAAAAGTGACCCCCTGATCCGTCAAATTGGCCATCAATGCTTTGACCAGTTCTGGATCAAAGTTTTTCAGTGGTCGATCGTTGTGGTGAATTAAATGAACTTCCGCCCCTGCTGCTCGTGCAATGGTCGCCAATTCGAACCCAACGTAGCCGCCACCGACAAACGTGACGCGTTTTGGCATCTGATCTAAGTCTAAGAAGTCTGTACTCGTCTTGAAATACTCATGTCCAGGAATCGGTAAAATTGCTGGGCGTTGTCCCGTTGCAATCACAATATCAGTGCCAGTAACCAAGTTGCCATCAACGGTTAATTCGCCATCCGCACGGAAATAAGCTTGGCCGTGTAAAGTGTCAATGGCTTGTGACTTTAAGCCGCTTAACGTGCCATCATTAATTCCATCCGTATAGCCCCGCTTCGTCGTCATCAAATTGGGCCAATCAATCGTTGGAACACCGGACAATCCATGCCCTTGAAAGTTTGTTGCAGCTTGTTTGGCTTCCACTGCACTCAGTAAAATCTTTTTAGGATCACAACCACGGTTAGGACAAGTTCCACCCCATAAATCTGATTCAACAATCAAAACCGATTTGCCTTGGGCCTTTAACCCACTTGCCAGCGCAGTCCCAGCTGGACCACCACCAATTACGATTACATCATATTGTTTTGCCATGATTGAAATTACCTCCTAATTTTTTGAGTGCTTGTGTCTGGAGGGCCCTGTTTTGTTGATGGTCGAAACGTGTTCGTCGAACCTGCTTCTTCCGCTTGCTACGCCAGGTAACTACTGCCAAAAACGCCGTAATTACCTGGCTAGGCAATGCTCGGAAGCACCCGGCTCAACTCACACTCTAACCATTTTCATGCATGCTCAAATACGCCATCACTGTTTGCCGGTCCAAATAGCCTTGTACAACCTTATCATCCGTAATCGCTAAATAATCATGATTGGCGAGCGCTTCAAAACCAGTTCGTAGCGTGTCTTCAGTGTCTAACGTTTGAATCCGATTGTCTGCCACTGCTGGCTTCTCTTTGAGATAACCTTGTACTAGCCCTACCCGTCCCACATAAATATCATAGACATTCTTCGCACGACTGGCACCGAAAAAGTCACGGACAAAGTCATTGACCGGATGTTGGGCAATCGCGCTAGGCGTATCCACCTGCAATAAGTCACCATGCCGCATGATACCAATCCGATCGCCCAGCTTTAACGCTTCGCTCATATCATGCGTCACGAAGACAATCGTATTGCCATAGCGCTGATGTAGCGTTAAAACCAAATCCTGCAACTGTTGCCGCGACAACGGGTCCAACGCACTAAACGGTTCATCCATCAGTACGATTGACGGCTTCGAAGCGATGGCTCTCAAAATGCCAATTCGCTGCTGCTCGCCACCTGAAAGTTCATCTGGCATCCGATTACGATAAACTTCGGGATCTAAGCCAACTTCAGTTAATAATTCATCAATTGTTTTCGCAATCTCTTTTTTCGGGGTGCCTTTCATTTCTGGAATCACCGCAATGTTTTGTGCGACGGTCATGGTTGGAAATAGGGCAATCTGTTGTAACACATACCCCATGTCCCAGCGTAAATCCCGTACCGGCACCGTCGTGGTATCGCGATCATTCACCAAAATTTCACCAGCGGTCAGCGGTTCCAAGCGGTTAATCATCTTCAACGAAGTTGTCTTACCACTCCCTGAAGTTCCGACCAACACGAAGAGTTCACCCTTTTTTACACTGAGGTTCAAGTCAGGAATGACGTTAGTGCCATGAAAGTCTTTTTTGACGTGTTTAAATTCAATTGCTGTTGTCATCCTAATTGCTCCCCTCCAATAAACCATGTTTAATCAAGTAGTTATGTGCCACTGTGGCCGCCGATTTGTTTTTTACGTTGACTTCATAATTCATTTCTTGCATATCAGTTTCTGAAATTTTCCCAGCCAATTTGTTCAGCGACTGCACCACTTTTGGATGTTTATTTGCAAATGCCGTCGTCATCAATGGTGCACCTTGATAAGTTGGGAAGAAGTGCTTATTGTCTTTTAAAATCGCCAAATGATACTGTCGTAGTTCGCTATCTGTTGAATAAGCATCAACTAAATTAATCCGACCTTTGCTAATGGCTTCATAGCGCAGAGCTGGTTCCATTGATTTAGCCGTTACATCTAAGCCATAGGCCTTTTTCAGTCCCTTTAGACCATCGTCACGGTCAATAAATTCAAGGGTCATCCCGGGTTTCAACAGCGAATCAACTTGAGTCAAATCACTAATCGTTTCCAACTGATGTTCCTGCTTAAACTTCTTCGTCACGGCTAGCGCATAAGTATTGTTATAAGCCATCGGTTTGAGTAGCGACATTTCATCTTGCTTGGCAAGCCGTTGCTTCGCTAAATGATACGTTTCCACTGCTGTCATTGACTTGGGATTATTCCCCTTAACTAGCGTCTCCAATACCGATCCCGTAAATTCAGGATAAATATCAATTTGATTATGTTTGAGCGCACTAAATAAGAACGTCGTTTTCCCAAAGTTAGGTTTTAACGCCACTTTGACGTGCGCATCGCTCGCTTCAATCAAATCTTTATACATATTAATTAAGATCTCAGGCTCTGATCCTAACTTACCGGCAATCGTGATGGTTTCTGTCCGATTGGCGTAAGCACTGTAAGCACCCCCACTACCGAGCAACGCCACGATCACCGCAAAAACGGTCAAAGCTTGCTTGGGCTTGGCTGTCTGAAACCAACGCACTAGCGCGGATAACACAATCGCAAGTAACGCCGACGAAATTGCCCCAATTAACAACAATGACGTGTTATTGCGATCAATCCCGAGCATAATAAAAGTTCCAAGGCCACCAGCACCGATTAAAGCTGCCAACGTGGCTGTCCCAATGATCAGGACTAGGGCTGTTCTAATCCCAGAAATAATTTGTGGGAGCGCGATTGGAAATTCTACTTTAAATAACTTCCGCATCCGTGACATCCCAAAAGCATCCGCCGCTTCTTCAATCGAATCGTCGATTTCTGAAATACCTAAGTACGTATTTTGAAAGATGGGTAATAACGCATAGATAATTAACGCAATCACCGCTGGTACTGTCCCAATCCCAACGAGTGGAATCAATAATCCTAACAGCGCCAGTGACGGAATCGTCTGCAGGACACTCGTCAGTTGCAAAAGTCCTTCCGCCATCTTAGGACGCCGAACAGCCCAAATAGCGAGTGGAATCGCAATGATCATGGCAATCACTAACGCCGCGATTGAAATTCCCAAGTGTTGCCATAACGCCGTTAGTAAGTCCCCGCGTCGTTCCATAAATGTTTGAATCAAGGTCTGCATAAGTTACCTCCCACGTCCTTATCCTTAATGTTTTTAATCGTAGCATAACCAATCCCAAAACCGCAGTAAAACGCACCCATTTTCCACAATGATGTAACTGAAAAAGTTTCATGTAAACAGTCTAACGTTTTATCAAAAGTCTGTTAACATTAAAAGGAAAGTCTTTCCGTCCTAAAACTTTAGAAAGTAAGGTGTTCCGTTTGATTGATTCGACTGATATGGCCATTTTAAAAGCCTTGAATCGAAATTGTCGACTTAAAGTTAGCCACTTAGCACAACAAGTGCATCTAACCGCGCCAGCCGTGGCCGCTCGCATTGCCAACTTGGAAGCCACCGGTGTCATTAAAAATTACACCATTGAAACTGATTTGAACAAGATCGGTTTCAATCTCCAAGTGTTCATTCAAGTTAAATTGTTAGCCACTAAGCAAACCGCTTATCTCGCGTTTATTCACCAACACCGTAATGACATTCGCCACCATTACCAAACCACTGGTGAAATGAACTATCTCATCGAAGCGGCCTTCATGTCCCGTGACAACTTAAAAGATTTTCTCGACAACTTGACGCAATTTGCGAGCTATCGCGTCATTGATGTCCTGGGAAAACAATTTTAACTAAAGAAAGTTAAAAATTGCCAGTCTGCGCCACTACGTCAACAATTAGGTAATGAAAACTAGTTGATTACTGCCGCTTCCGGTTGTGGCCGACAACATGCGGACGAGGGACCGGTCCAAGACTTAGGAACGTCTTGAACCTCGCCCGGAAGCTTTGCCAAAAACGCAAATCTCCCGGACTGTCCGTGGTGTAAGGCCGGCAAAAGGAACGCCGGTCAAACGCCACCTGCACGTCCGATGCTATCGGCAACAGCCTCCAGCTAAGTCAGTAGTTGTTTTTTTGGATAGATTCGTTATTTACGAGTCAGTTAAAATTTGCGTGCGGTGTCGGCAAGATTAGTCGGCGTTCTTGGCTGACTAATCTCGCGGAGCAATTCAAAGACGTGTTTTATCGGCTTGGAATTGAGGCACTAGACCGTACTTTGGCAAGCGCCTTCCCCCACAGAACACCGATTTTGACTGACGGAGCGCTAAATTTGGGTGAGTCCTACTGCAGACGTAACGGTTACTGATACTACGACATTTGTGATGTTTTTGAGTCTTTCAACCTTTAGATTTTAACTAAAAACAGCATTTACAGACTTGCATGCGTCCATAAATGCTGTTCATATTAACAATATCCTAAAATTGTCATACCACACGGTCAAACGACATAAAATTGATCGTTTGTCTCATTTACTAGCGATCTAAATGGTCAACTTTTAGTTATGTTGATAATGCCGTTTGCCCGTACGCTGACCATGATGTTCGAGCTTTGCTAACTTGGCGGCACCATTAATTGCGGTCGTCATCATCTTGTCGAATTGACGGTCTGACAACCATTTTCTAGCAGTCAGTGATAGACCAGAACCCATCCCAGCATGGTAGCGCGACTTCGGTTTCACATCATTGACCGCGCGAACCATCAATTTCGCAATGACACCGGGATTCGATGCAAACTGATCAAACAGTGATAAGATTGCACCAACTTTGATTGCTTGCTCATGATAAGCCGTCTCACCAGAAACTTCTAATAATTTTTTCTCCGCGATGCCGGCCCATTCGGTCTTAATACCACCGGGTTCAATGATCGACACATCGATACCAAACGGGGCAACTTCCATCCGGATAGCGTCACTCATCCCTTCAATCGCATGTTTGGTGCCCATGTACCAAGCACTTAACGGTTGATAAATTTTGCCGCCAATTGACGATACGTTGATAATGCGACCGCGGTGTTGTGCTCGCATGATTGGCAATACCAGTTGGGTCAGACGCATTACACCGAAAACATTGACTTTAAATTGATATTCGCCTTCTGATAATGGCACGTCTTCCAACGCGCCATAAGAACCGTAACCGGCGTTATTAATCAAGACATCTAGCCGTTGTTGTTCAACTTGAATTGTTTTAACCGCTGCAATCAGCGTTTTTTCATCGGTCACATCAATTTTTAAAACGTGCACGCCGGCCGCAGCTAAGTCAGTCATTTTTTCAATCCGACGAGCGGCGCCGTAAACAATGTTACCTTGTGCTTGAAGCTTAAGGGCGGTTGCCTTCCCAATTCCGGAAGACGCGCCTGTAATTAAGATTACCCGTGGTTTTGCCATTGTTTTTTCCTCCATCATATGGAACGTTTAATGTCATGCTACGGCAATCCCGTTCGAATTGCAATCGGATTCATAGCCAACACTATGCTAAAATAAAAGCAACCATCGTGATGGCCTAGATTATCATTTGGAGGGATTCACATGCCAACTAAGATTATTATGGATACTGACCCAGGAATTGACGATGCAGCTGCGTTAACCATTGCACTCAATCATCCTGACTTTGATTTAGAATTAATTACCACGGTTGCTGGAAATGTTACCGTCGATAAAACGACTTTAAAATTAACACGTTTCTTCAATAGTTAAGTTCCAGTCGCAGGTGGTGCGCCACAACCCTTGATCAAGCCGTTTGAAGATGCTGTTCGTATCCATGGTGTCTCAGGTATGCCGGGTTACGATTTTCCAACTGACTTAGCCGATCCATTGCCAGAAACGGCGGTCGAGGCTTTGCGTGATCACATTATGGCCGCCTCAAAACCAATCACGCTAGTTCCCACCGGTGCTTATACTAATATCGCTTTACTATTTAAGACTTATCCTGAAGTTAAAAAGCAGATCAAAGAGATTGTCGCTATGGGTGGCACCCTTGGCAGAGGCAACATGACAAGCGCCGCCGAATTCAACGTCTTTACCGACCCACATGCGGCCGAGATCATGTATCAATCTGGTGTGCCCATTACCATGGTTGGCTTGGATGTGACCATGAAAGCCTTGCTAACACCGGCAACCATGCAAAAGTTACCAACACTCGGACGCACCGGTACCATGCTTCACGCTTTATTCACGCACTATGGTGATGGCGATAAAACTGGCCTACCGATGCATGACGTCAACACACTCTTCTACCTATTACATCCAGAAGCCTTCACCACTGAAAAAATGTGGATTGACGTTCAAACTGAAGGTCCTGCCAATGGCGAAACTGTTGGCGATACCCGCGGTGCATACCACGATGGTAAAACCAATGCCACGGTTTGTGTCGACATTGACGCTCATGCGTTTAATCAGTGGTTCTTAGAAACTGTCGCCGCAATCGGCTAGAACTTAGAATAATCACGAGTCTGGGGAAAAGACCAGACTCTTTTTTTGCCAAATATTTGTTATTAACCCGTGCAACAACAGTTAATGGCAAGCTAAAAAGCCGAACGATTGAGAGCCCCAATCATCCGGCTTTTTGGGCTATGCTAGGCTCATAACTTGCATAAACTTCCTTATTCCCAAGGATATTTGCCATTCTCATCCGTTTTTGTTTTCGCAACAAATTTTTTTGTTTGCTCATCCATTTCACGTCGAGATTTTTTTCGATTGCGGTGTCGAACTAGCATAACCAGCCCGCCCAGAACCAAATAAATAACCAAGCGCATCGCAGTTTTTAGGCTCGCGTAAATAGTCATTATAATCAACATTACTTATTCTCCTATTTGCTGACTAACTTTTTCTGGCAATTGCCATAAGTCAGAACCATACTTTCGGCCATCAGATGATTTTATGATTACTAACGAATCATTTGGTAAGTCTTGAATAACCTGATTTACAGCAGTCAAATCAGTATAGAAATCAGTTTGAATTTTTGCTGACAAAGCATCCACCAAGACCTTGATATCTGCATCTCGATACCCTATCAATTTGTCGATTTGACTCGAAAGAATACGCTCCTCAAACGCTAAATTATATTTAGCCGCTTTATTTCCTAAATCTTCACCAGTTTCCATGATTAGGACTTTCTTACCTTGATAAAATTTACCGCGTTCCTTGAAAACTGATAGCACATTATTAACTGAATGTAACGTCGATCCGTGCGTATCATCAACTACGGTCACTTGCCCATGGGCAGTATTAACCTTCTGAAACCGAAGCTCACTATTTAGTGCTTCGAAGCCCATAAATAGCTTTGTTAAATCTGGTAACTTGTATCCTAAGCTCTTGACCGTCACACATGCCGCCAACAGATCAGATATAACGCCGCTTCCGGGCATCGATAACTGAACCTGTTTTGTCTCATCTAACACTTGAATCGTCAGCTCAGTATAATCTCGAAAGTTTTTTTGTTCCAAAACATAAGCGTCAGCATGTTGGTCATGTAAACTATAATTGTAAATGTTTGTCGTGTGTTCGGCTGCCTTTTGTACGACATACTTATAGACACGTGGTGTCATATCGTAGTTAATGATGGCTCGACTATCTTTGGGTAGCCCTTCAAAGATACGGGTCTTCCGTTCCGCTAAAAACATCAGTGGATCTTCAACCTGATCTAACTCCGCCAAATGAGCACCACCGATTTGAGTAATAACGGCGGCAGTCGCACGATAAAGACGAGAAACGGGACCACCCTTCCTATCACGATTGTTCAAAGCATTGATTGACAATTCAGCAACCAACGCATCTGGATTTTGTAAGGTCGTCGTGAGCAAAGGCACCGCAACTTGCCGAACGTTTTCATTACCAATATTGGTTAACACTTTTTGGTGCAACATTGTCAGTATTTTAACGGTCATCAAGCGAGTCGTCGATTTACCAACCGATCCAGTCACAGTGATAATCTCACCAAAATATCGTTGACGAATATACGCCGCGACTGACTTATAAAAATCCCATGTATTTGGGACAATAAATTGGGGTAATTTATCTTTTAATTCTGGGACGGGTTCCTCTGTAATTAACAGCTTCACTTTAGGGTGTGTGGTAATCCAAGTCGTCAGGTCAAAGGTTTCTGGATATTGCTGAGCATGCAAAAAAGCACGCCGTTCAGTATTCATGAACACAAAAGCACCATTGACAGACTGATCTGAACCACTAAAATGAGCTCGCTTATGGCCGATTCGGTTGATAACTAACCCGGTAGGAACCTGCGGATAAAACTTACCCTCAAAATATCTAAAATCATTTTGGTCTAGTATCATACCATCACCTCTGCGTTGCTGTTAAAATACGTTAATAATCGCTGCCATTGGTCATAAACTTCATCTTCAGAATACCGTTTGGCATTTTGATAAGCATTGGCACTAAATTCAGCCAATTTATCCTGGTGGCTAAGCAGATCTAGCATTGCATCCGCCAACTGCTGAATATTACCATCGGTCGTTAAGATACCACTAACACCATCTTGAATAATGTCACTTGGACCATACTTGACGTCATTAGCGATCATCGGTAAACCATGTGCCTGTGCTTCCAGCAACATCAGTGAGAAGCCTTCGGCACGACTCGGTAAGAGACCAATTTGGGCCCGATTATAAACGGCATTCACATCCGTGGTGTAACCCTTGAATAGCACATCGTCTTCTAAATGCGCTGCCTTAACTTGTTGACGCAGTGCCTTCTCAGTATCACCATTCGCATAGCCCCACAATTCAAGCTTTGCATCTGGAAATTGGCGTTTAACTTGTTGAAAGGCTTCGATCGAATGATTTTGTTGTTTTTCTGGAGCTAGTCGGGCAACTTGCACAATCAGATTGGATTGCCGTTGATCAAAGGAAGTTGGCGACATTGCGAGTGTTTCATCTGTCACATATCCCACTGGAATCGTGAAGCATGGGATTGACTTTCCAAAGCGTGCCACGACATCAGCTGATTGTTGTGGTGTTGCGGCAATCACCGCATCCCATTCATCCCAATTATTTAACGCATTCGCATAGTTATTATTCAAGGTAGAATGTAAAACGTCACTGGCATCTCCCACGTGGTTGTTATGCAAATGGAGCACCTTACGCGCAGGTGTCGTCATATTGAATAATCCCCAAGCACACTCAACCGTTCGATCACAGATAAAGACATTTTCATCCTGATTCATGGTATTTAATTCATCATAAAAGAAACGCGTTAGCTCATTCAGACCATTAAACGTCCAACTGCTTTCACGGTAATTCAGCACCCGCCAAGTTAAACGCTCTTTCCCCACATGATTCAATAAATGTAATTTTTCTAGATGAATCTGGCCATCGGGACCAAAGTAAGCCTCTTGAGCAATTTTTCCAGTCCAGTCGAAGAACTGTTCCAAGCATTTCATTCCACGTGTATCCCACCAAGTCATCTTGAGGGTCTTACCATTCACGTCAAAGTATTGAACATTACTAATCTCATCACCTTGACCACGTAAATAGATCACCATTAACAGCTTACCTTGCTGGAAAACTTGTACTTGGCGACCTTTACGCGTTTTAATGGCGTCCGCTGGCACTTGAAAGTCCGCTAGCATTAACGGTTGTGTTGGAACGGTTTGACTGCCACAAAAGAAATCAAACAGATTAATCACATCGGCGTCCACAAGCCCAGCACCTTGAATCACGGCATGCAGATCCATCGCAAAAATGCGTGTCACAATTGCGGCTGCGTTATGATGCGCTTTGAAGAGTCGTAACCGATTGATCTCAGCCTCTTCAATACCTGATTTCGAGAATTGTAAATTATCATTTAAAAAATAATACATCTGCTACCTCCTAGCGTCCCAATAATCGTTGCCAACGATGCCAAACTTTTAAGTGCGTCTGGTTTTCATGAATGTGTTTAAATGCCGCTTCACTAAAGTTTGCCAGTTGATCTGGATGTTGTAAAAACGTGATAATCCGTTGACTCATCGCCAATTGATCACCCGCAGGTACCACATAACCATCAACACCATCATTAATAAAATCACGCGGACCATAGTTAAAGCGATAACTAATCACTGGAATCCCATGTGCCATCGCCTCAGTCATGGCTAACGGCCCACCATTCACAAGTTCAGTATTTAATAATAGTTGATAGTCATCATAGTGATCTGCCAAATGAGGATCGTAATCCTTCAAATGAACTTGTTGCGTTAATTTCAATGAGTCAATCAACTCAGTCAACGTCTTAATATAATCTGGATCACCAAAGCCGTATAAGTCACACTGAACATCTGGGACTTGATCACGTACTAATGCGACCACCCGAATTAACTGGTCCAATTGACGGTCTGGTGCTAGACGACCGACGTATAGTAACTGTTGATGCCGGTCAGTAATTGGGACCAAATGAGACTGTTTAAGCGCAGTCGTTGCGACTGTTGGCATTGTGGTGACAGATATCGCATTAAAACGTTGTTCCAAGTGTCGTTTCTGACTCTCTGTATCCGTAATAAAGCCGGTGAAATGTTGCAGATTGTCAAATGCTGGTTGTAAGAAACCATCTAATGGCGCATGTAACGGATCGTTAATGTCTTTAGTATGATAAACCGGAACCATCACAAACTTTTGCGAATCATCATTCAAGGCTAACAGTGGTTCTACCCCGGTCCCAGGACGATCACTAATAAAGGTCGTTTTTTCAGAATCCCGGTGGCTCAATTCTTTAATGAAGAAATTAAACAAAGCTGTTGGATTTTGGAAGAAACGTTCTGCTTGTCCAGCATAGTCTTTTAAAATAATCCGCGATGCTAAGGGTTTCCCTGCTGTGTCTGCCACGAAAAATTGTTCTAAAACAATTTTTCCGGCGGGCGTGTAATAACGCTCCATAGTCAATTTACCGTCTTGCCCAAAATATTGGGTAGCCGATTTAAAACCCCGCCAATCCCAGAGATCAGTGGAAGCACGATTGCCTTGATTATCCAAAAATTCTTGGTAGAAAACGCGGCCAATCGTACCCGGAATAAAGCCAACATTTTCAACTAAGTCGTCACCATCAAAAACCCGACTGAAGTTTGATCCCACTTCGACGGCATATTCCACCGGAAGATTTAAATCTTCGGTGTGCATTACCTTAGTTTCCACAGCCGTCGCATCCTGAAAATAGTCAAACATATTCAAGATCTGATCATCAGCTAAGTCAAAGCTGGCCTGTGTGCGATGTTGTAGCCGATCATAAACCTTGGTCACAATTTGAGCAGGCTTATGGTAATGATTAAACAACTTGACCCGTTTGATGGCCCGATGCTCAACGCTAGAATTTTTAGGTAGAATGTATTCATTAATAAAATAAATCATGTTAAATTCCTCTCTAAGTTAGTTTAATCATCGCCGATAAGTATAGTTATAGTAATTAATCAACCCTGATAAGAAATGCTCACAGTCATCAATCCGCGTTCTAAAACTATCATGCCGCGCATAAAAACCACCGATAAATTTTGAAGGTGCATATAAATACATCGCAATTTCAGGTAAGAAACTTCCCGTAGTCACTTCATACTCTGCCCGATATTTCAAGGCTTGACGTAACCGCCGTAAATCATAGGGTGCTAGTAAATCATCATTACCACTAGCTTTAACCATATCCGTCATTTTAACGGCGGCATCCAACAGCTCTAACAAGGTCGGATACGTCGTTTCTCGTTCTTCAATAAACTTGAGATGAATGAACACATTTTTCAATCCCAAGGCCATGTATTGGCGGTTGTCAGGGAAAACTAACAACGCTTCATTAATGGCATATGAAATCCAGTGATCATGATAACGGCCGTAATCATTGGCAACCATGAAGTCCAAAATCTGCTTAACTAGTGCCAACACCGCTTCATCTTTAGTCAGCTCGTAAAGTCGGGCTAAGCCAAAGACCACTTCACCTTCATAATAAATAATCCGATACGCAGCTTTTAGCGTTAAATCAGGATTTAAAACATGCACCATTTTTCCGTTGTCCTGAATAAAATGTGGCACACCTTTGAAAGCCTGCATTAGCACTGGCATAAAGGTCTCATCACCAGTCACGTCCTGGTATTTGCTCAGGGTCAGCATGAGTAACGCTTGACCACCTAATTTAAGCTCGCCATTATCATCAATAAAAATAGCACCATCCACTTCAACTGTGGCATTGTCTAATCCCCATTGGATTGCCTGCTTAATCTTGCTGTAATCTTCCGTCCGGCCAGTGAATTCAATGGCCTCTAGCAAAGCATATAATGAAGAAAAGTGACGAACACAGTTATAACTCGTCAATACACGTTGCCGACTAGGGTAGTAGCCGTAAATAAACTCGCCGGTGGGTTTCAACTGATTGATTAAGAAGCGCTCACCATCGTCGATGACTTGCTTAATCTCCGCTTCGGGATCGGTCAAAATACGAATTCCTTTCGCACAAGTTTCCGTAGTTTCTAACGACCAGATCTGACCACCGGTGGTAAAAATTCCTGCTGTGGTAAAGGTCCAAACTGACGCCGTCTTCGTGACATCTACTGCCAAGTCACCATCTCGGCGCTTTAAATATGGCACTAACCGCTCATAATCCACCCACGCTTTAGCAGAATTACGACCGATCTTATGCTCCTTGCTTGGTCTAAACATGGCCTGACCATTAATTTCCATCTCTAACAAGGCCGTTTTGAACGATGGATCAAAACTAACGCCATCTCGCCAATAGTTCATTCGTTCGACTTTTGCCAACCGGGCTTCGAATTGTGCACGCGATAACTTCTGAACAGACTGTACACTTTCAATACGAACCCATGCGTTCTGAGCAGTTTTAGTCAGTATGTCCGCAACGGCGCGCCATGCCGTGCTAAAAGTAGCCTCATGAATAAATTCAACCTTGGCTCGATGTCGCCGCTCAGACACTGATAAGACCAACGTAACCGTCTGAGTACTTGGATCGTATAAGTTTCCTAACTTTCTGATAGATTGCTTCAACTGATTAATTTCTGTCCGTTGCAATTTAACACCCACACCTTTCCAGAGTTAACTTTTCCCATATGTATGCCAAAACGGGTTAATAACCCGTTCTGACGCTCAAATCAATTGTACTGCCTAAATGATTAACGCATGTGTTAGAACGTTTATAAATTTAGTAATATTTTGGGAATTTTTTATGAAGCTTAACGAACCAACATTATTAATCTCAAACTAGACAGTATCTTTGGCACTATTTTGTATGGTCCTGTTTCTTGAACCCGCGACCAAGCAATGCAGCCAAACTGCTAAGGGCTAATAAGACTGCACCACCAACCGTAGCTGGGTTAGTGCTTGCTTCATTAGTCTGTGGCAAGTTGTAGGTTGAACCTAATTGGTTTTTATCATTGCCAGAGACATGATCCGTATTGGTGATGTGGTCGGCCATGCCATTAGCAGAGTCGGCGCTACCATTCCCAGTTGAACCATTGTTTTGATTACCGGAGTTCACAGTATTACTACCGTTTGACCCGTTGTTCTGATCACCGGAATTGCTACCGTTTGACCCGTTGTTTTGGTCACCGGAATTGCTACCGTTTGACCCGTTATTTTGGTCACCGGAATTGCTACCGTTTGACCCGTTATTTTGGTCACCAGTATTGATATTGTCACCATCACCATCGGTGTCGGTATCGGTATCCGTATCGGTATCCGTATCTGTGTCGGTATCGGTATCGGTATCCGTATCCGTATCCGTATCCGTATCGGTATCCGTGTCAGTATCGGTGTCAGTATCAGTGTCAGTATCGGTATCCGTGTCGGTATCTGTATCGGTATCGGTATCGGTATCGGTATCCGTGTCGGTATCAGTATCAGTATCGGTATCAGTATCTGTGTCGGTATCCGTATCGGTATCCGTATCAGTATCTGTGTCGGTATCAGTATCGGTATCAGTATCCGTATCAGTATCTGAGTCCGTATCCGTATCGGTATCGGTATCGGTATCCGTGTCGGTATCGGTATCAGTATCTGAGTCGGTATCGGTATCAGTATCCGTATCCGTATCCGTGTCCGTATCAGTATCAGTATCCGTATCCGTATCGGTATCTGTGTCGGTATTGGTATCGGTATCGGTATCCGTATCCGTATCGGTATCAGCATCCGCATCCGTATCAGTATCTGATTGATCACCGGCTGCTAAGGAAGCATAATAACCGGCTTTATCGGCAGCACTTGAAGCTTTCTTCTTAGCTGATGAAGCAGCTGAGGCAGCTTCTTTGGCTGCTTGCGCGTGACTCGAAGCGGCCGAATTATCATTGGCTGCTTCAGCAGAATCTGCATTTGCAGCGGCTGTGCTTGCAGCAGCTTCGGCAGAGTTAGCTTCACTCGCAGCTTCGGCGGCATCACTCGCAGCATTGGCTGCTTCAGCAGCATACGATGCTGAGCTAGAGTTTTGATTCGTGTATTGACCAGCGACATCTGCATATGAGCTCGCAATTTTATCATAAGAGTCAGCTGCGTTGGCATGATCTACAGCCTCACTTGCTGCAGAACTAGCTGTAGATGTTTGAATTGAATCAACAGTTAGGTAAGCACGTCCTAAGGTAACAGTCTGTGTGCTAGTCTTGCCATCTGTCGTAACACTGGTATTTACAACCAAGTAATAATAACCAGCTTGTCCTGCTGTAATATTGTTAAGGTTTAAATTAGCACCAGTTTGACCATCAAGTGCGGTGCCTTCACCATCAGCAGTAGCTGAGTAATACCATTGATAAGTTGCATCACTATCAGAACTGGTTGTATTACCTTCTGGGACCCAAGTTAAGTCATCACCAGTAGAAACTTCTTTATCGCTTAAACCATTACCAACAGTGATCGTCTTTGATGAAGAATAAGTTGAACCATCCGCATTAGTAATCGTAACTGTGATAGTTGTTGTCCCAGCACCTACAGCAGTAACTAGACCAGTATCATCAACAGTCGCAACGTTAGGATTGCTGCTAGTCCAAGTTATTTCACCAGTCGCATTACCTGGGTTAGTGGTTGCCGTATATTGACCGGTAACGTCACTATCATTTGAGTTATCAGTTGGTAACACAAGGTAATCATTCCCATTAACCGAAATATCAGTTGCAGGAATATCACTATCATAAACATCAACTTCGGCTAAATTACTACCCCAGTTATAGAAAAGATAAGCGCCAAGATTGCCATATTGTGTGTAAGCTTGGAAGACCATCGTTCCTGTAAAGTCACTCGCAATTTGTGCAGTCAAAGTACTAGTGTTTGATGCGGCACGATTGCTCCCAGTAGCTGATTGACTAGTTAAATAGCCAGCAGTTACTGCATCGGCAACTGACATCCACGTTCCGTTGACTTGTACATACCAACTCGTTTTACTACCAGTATTAATAGCACCCAAACCAGTTGCAGAAGCAACAGATAAGGTAATTGTATTGCCAGAAGTAGTTGAGGTGACTGCAGCCGGCTGAGTTGTAAAGCCACCGGAAACAACAATCCCAAAAATACTGCTTGCATCGCCTTGTTCATCATATTTTGGATTGGATAGGTCATTAGAATAAGCAACTGCGCTGGTAGCAAGATCTTTACCAACCGCTGCGGCTGAATTGGCTACTGCAGCGTATGAAGTAGCCGCATCCGTTGCCGTACTTGCAAGATTGACATATGAACTCGCATCTGCAAAGTTACCAGCGGCAACCGCACTTGACGCTTGTGTCATATAACTAGCAGCTTGTGAAGCTGAAGCATTTGCTTCGGCAGCGGCACTGGATGCATCCTTAGCGTAGTCTTGCGTTGCGGACACATATGATGACCCAAGTGCGGTATTAGTGCCCGTTGTATTTGCGATTGAATCAGCTGTTGATCCTGCAATCGCAGCGGCTGACGACGCATCCGACGCAGCGTTCAACGCATCTTGAGCGACCGAATTATAATAATCAGTCTCAGTATTCACGATTGTTGAAGTTAACGCTGCAGCTGCATTTGAAGCAGCGTTTAATTGTTCAGTGGCCAAGGTCAGCCCAAGTGACGCATAACTTTGTTGACGAGCGGCATTGGCATAATCGCCAGTTGCCGCATATGAAGCCGCTAAACTAGAGGCGTTAGCAGCATAAGCAGCGTATGAGCTGGCAGCGTAGGCTGCTGAGCTAGCAGCTGATGAATAACCATCAGTACCAGCATTGAAGTTCGCGCCAGAAATATAGGCGTTCGCGGCATCATTAGCATGTGAAGATGCCAGTGAAGCCTGGTTTTTGGCATTCTCAGCAGCGGCTGAAGCGGCATTGGCATAACTGGAGGCTAAATAATCCCCAGCTTCAGTCCCACCACCTTCGTTAACGGCTTGATTTAATGATTCAGTAATCGCACTTAATGCAGCTGAAGCGGCGGTACTGCCTAAAGCAGCATATGAACTGGCTGCGGCGGCATAACTCGCGGCATTAGCGGCGTATGAACTAGCAGTAACGTAATCACCAGTAGTTTCATAACCAGAAACTTGGTCATGCGCAGCTTGGGCTGCACTTGCGGCGCCAGAAGCTAGTTGTGCATATGAACTGGCATTGCTATAAGCTGAGTTTGCTTGGCTTGCATAGTAACTAGCCAGCGAACCACTCAGATTGGCACTTGAACTAGCTGCTGAAATAGCACTGCTAGCCATGTCGGCATTCGAACTAGCGCCTGAAGCATAACTTCCTGCCAAGTCTGCTGAGCTGCTAGCTTGTTCATCGTAAGAACCTTTTGGATCAGTGACTACGATCGTAATAACATTAGAAGAAGCCGTATAATTAGTAGATTGTACTAAAGTCGACTTTTTACCTGAAACATAGGCTTGGAAATAATAAGTCCCGGCTTCAGTCATCATATAAGAAAGATAAGCACTGCCATCACTTTCAACTTTGGTCCAAGTTTTACCATCAGTTGACATATACCAAACATACGTTGAAGTACTAATCGAATAGTTTGGTGCTAAAATACCACTACCATTGACTGCGGTAACCGTTGCAGCTAATTTGGCATTACTACCGACTTTAACCGTTTCAGTACTGGTGGTTAAAGTTGAACTTGCGCCAGAATTAGCGTCTTGTTCGCCAGAAACGTCGTTACTAAATTCTTTAGCTAACGCAGCGTTGGTTTGTGCTGTGGCAGCATAGCTTGCGGCATCTGCTGCGGCATTGGCAGCCACCCGAGCTAACGAGTTGGCTTCTTTTGGTGAAGCAGCAATTGCAGCAGCTTCGGTTGCTGAGCTGGCAACGGCATAAGCTGATGAAGCGGCATCCGCAGCAGCATTAGCTAATGACGCATAGGTTGACGCCTGTGTCCCATTATAAGTAGCAGCATCACTGGCAGCAGTCGTCGCATCAGTAACAGATGAGCTGGCTGCGTTAGTATCATTGGCAGCTGATGAAGCAGCATCTGAAACCGCAACAGAATTTGCATAAGTCGCGGAAGACTGCGCAGTTTCATTAGCAGCAGCAACCGCAGAATTATTATTAATCGCGGTATTCATATTATCAGTTGCTACTGAATAAGCGGTGCTACCGGCAGTGTAATCATTAGCAGTAGCAGCAGCAATTGCGGCTGCGTAGGCTGATGAAGCCGCCGTGGCAGCGGCTACGGCCGTTGAAGCTGCTGTTGATGCAGTAACTGCTGCGCCACTTGCAACGGCATAAGCTGAAGAAACATTGCCATTGTTTTTATCATATTGCATCGCAAGATAAGCACTGTTAGCTGCCTCAGTTGCGGCATTAGCAGCACTCGTTGCAGCATTAGCAGCTGAACTGGCAGCGGCATAAGTACTGCTTGCCAAACTTACCACGCCAGAAGTTGCCGCCGTTTTTGCGACGTCTGTTGCAGATGAAGCAACCGTTGCATATGAACTAGCAGCCGCTGCAGCAGAAACCGCAGCTGATGAAGCCGTTGCATAGTCAATTGCATTACCAGCAACTGAACCAACCCCGGCATCATTAGCGTTCAGATACATATTAGCTAAACTATTGTAATGATTTGCTAATGCGGCACTATTCAAAGCAGCTTGATAGGCACTCGAAGCAGCGCTTAACGCATTTTGTGTCTCTAAGGTATTTACTAAGTTCGCATATGAGCTAGCTTCAGAGGCATATGATGATGCCAAAGTTGCTGACGAGGCTGCGGCATTAGCAGCAGTACTGTCAGTGTTGGCATTTGAAGTCGCGGCATATGCATCAATCGCTGAGTTGGTGGCAGCGGTCGTGGCATCTGTTGATGTCACAACGTCAGCAAGCCCCTTTAAACTGTTTTGGGCAGTTTTTGTGTCTGAAGTTGCGGTATCGTCTGCAACCGAACTATTTGCAGCGGAACTACTATCAGTTACACTGCTTGAAACTGTGCTACTTGCAGCTGAACTACTGTCAGCCGCAGTACTTGATACCGTACTACTTGCGGCAGAGCTACTATCTGTAGCGACACTTGATGCGGTGCTGCTTGCAGCAGAACTACTATTAGTTGCAGTACTCGACGCCGTACTACTTGCAGCGGAGCTACTTGCCGCACTGCTTGAAGCATAACTTTCAACAGATGAACTACCGGCAGTGTCAGCCGCTAACATTGCAGCATTTTCGTAATCACTCACCTCGGTGCTAGCAGCACTATCCGTACTACTCCCCTCGGTACTTGAAGTTGTCACTGTACTTGCGGTATCGGCTTGTGCGGTGGTGTCAGCATGCGAAACGAGCATGCCACCAGTCAAGGCAAAGGATGCCATAGTCATAAAGACCCAGGTTCGACCCACTTTAAACATTTTGTAACGCAGTTTAGGGTCGCCCTTAAACGCCTTGTTTTGTAAAGATTTCACGATGATGCCTTCTTTCAGAATTTAATAAAACAGTTGATCTAAGTTGATTGATACCGAGATGCAACCCTAGCTTTTTATCAGCACTAATCAAACTATTAATGCGCGTACACAGTGTCTGACGTTCTAAGTTAACGTTGTTAATCATTCCCGACGGCTTCATAATACATAATTTTCCGATATATTCCAACAAATGAATTTTAGTTGAATTTATTAACAATCTTTGAATTCATCTGTCAATATAACGAATAAATAATATCCTGATAAGGCAGTAATCACGATTAACTTAATTGGTAATCGCCTAATTTTCATGCCATCAGAAAAGCCTTAACCACAGCAATCCATGCCGCTTTTTTGAAATGTCTGTTTCATTCATTAACCCGTATTTAACAGTCTAACAGTTCGTCAAAATGAAACTGATTAAATCAGTTTCAAGGATTTCTCACATTGGTTAAACTTAATTTCTTGATAAGCTTATCTGAACAGTTTATTACAGATATTTATTTTTTAATCAAACTGCGCTTCACAGTTTCTTCATCACATTCACAATTTCTTCAAGATTGAATCGCAAAAAAAACGGTGTAGCATTTCAGTCGATACTTTTTTTCTCAAACCACCAAAAATTTCCAATTTAGGAATCACTTTCAAAATAACTAACCCTAAAGCGATCCAAGCCAAAATGGCCACCTTACATCGCTAAATGAGTTAGTCCAATTTATTAACAATAAGTTTCAAAAAATAATAAATGTTTTCCGAAACCGTCTATATACATCGACATAACCAAATCGTTAGTTGATTTTTTTAAAAACAATTACAATTTCATTTTATATTTTAATTATTTTATACCATGAACATAGTATGTAGGAAATAGCTTGAATCGGAGGTGTATTTGGTTGACTTTAAAGAATCAGTCTCAGCCTATACGAATCACATCAGTTTATCGATTTTGACAATAATTAGGTTTTTTAATTAATTAAGACACCATTTGAAACCGTTTTCTAATTCTAAAATCTCCCATTTTGGTGCTTAAATTTCTTCAATAACATAATTTTATGTTGTTCCCTAATGACTTGTATAAAGGCGTTTATTCGGCATTTTTGGACGGTTTACAAATAAATATATTGATATAAAATACAAATTATAGATAGTTAAGCACCACAATAAGCAACACCATCAAAGTTTACCAGTAACTTCATTTACTTATTGATCACACCTATTTGATAGGTGTTTGTCAAAACAAACTGATTAAAACAGTTTACTAAGAAGCTACCTGTAACACTTTAATAGGTGAAATAATTTATAAGGGGATTTAATCATGACACAACCAACTAACACCAAGGTTCATTACAAGATGTACAAAAAAGGCCGTTTCTGGGTTTTTGCCGGATTGGCTGCTTTTACTTGGCAAATTAACACGTTAAACGCTCACGCTGATACTACTACCGAAACACCAATCGTAACGACTAGTCAGGTTAGCACCCAAAGCTCTGAAACCACACCATTAGCCACGAATACAAGTGTAACAACTGAAGCGACCGAAAATGACACCGCTAACAATGATACGAAAGCTGTCACTAGCGATACCGAAGTCACTTCGGATATGACGCCTACTACTGATAATGGCTCAGACGACAAGAAAACAACCGAAGTGACTGAAGATAGTTCGACAACTATAACCAATGATAGTAACCAGGACACAAATACAACTAGTGACAATCAGACTGACAAGAGCACCACGACCACTGATCAAGTTGAAACTAATGACGGTCAGGTCAATAATAGCGACACTGATGTTGACAATAGTAACGGCGAACAAACACCGGCACCTGACGAAACCAACACCACTAATCCAGATGAAACCACTAACGGTGATGATCAGACCATATTAAATGATGACAACACAACCGTTTCTGACCAGTCCGATACTGACACCAATGTGGCTAAAGATGACTCACTTGAAACTGTTCCAAACACCAGTGAAGACACCCTCAAAGTCGCTACACCAGAATCCGTTACCGTTCGGGCAGCGGCAACGGATGATATTGCTAGCGGGACTTATGGTGACAGTGCTTGGCGTATCGACAGTAACGGCGTCTTGCATATCAGTGGTGGAACTTTCGTCAATACTAATGGCAAAAATCCTTGGGCAGCCTACGCCAACAAAATTAAGGAAATCAACTTTGAAGACACTGTTAATGGCGCATCAGATTCTTCTGGTCTCTTTAGAGATTTAACTAATTTGACGACAATTACTAATGCAAAAAACTTTAATACTAGTAATGTCACTACTATGCAATCAATGTTTGCAAACGACAGTGCCCTAACATCGTTGGACATCTCACAATGGAACACGAGTCAAGTCAAAAATATGGCATCAATGTTTTATCACGTTAGTTCACTTAAAACATTGGACGTCAGTAATTGGAACACTAGCAAGGTCACTGATACTGGTGCAATGTTCAATGGAACCAGTTCACTAACTAGTTTGGATCTTAGTAAATGGGATACCAGTAAAGTAACCAATATGGCGGGAATGTTTATGGGTGATACTGCCCTAGTATCTGTCAGTTTCGCTAATTGGAACACTAGTAACGTGACAAGCATGCGCAGTATGTTCTCTGGTGACACTGCCTTGACCACGATTGATGTCAGCCAATGGGATACCGGTAAGGTGACTGATATGGGCTTCATGTTTGCTAACAACACCAGCCTAGTAACAGTGAATGTTGGTAACTGGGACACTGGTCAAGTTCAGAATATGAATAACATGTTCGCTTATGATCGCCTCATCACTTCATTAGATGTTGGTAAATGGAACACCAGTAGCGTGACTAATATGGGCTTCATGTTCTACAATACCAAGCTAAAAACGTTAGATGTTTCTAATTGGGATACGTCTCAAGTCACGATTATGGCCAGCATGTTTACCGGTAATACCATGTTAACCTCATTGGATGTTAGCCATTGGGATACAAGTAATGTGACGATCATGAATTATATGTTCTTTGGAAATAACTCCTTAACCAATCTAGACGTTTCTAATTGGGACACTGGTCAAGTTACCGACATGAGCTATATGTTCTATACGACTAACGCCCTGCAGTATTTGGACGTTTCGAAATGGAACACTAGCAACGTCACCAACATGAGTTTCATGTTCCAAAGTGCTTGGGTTCTCAGCGGCTTAGATGTTTCTAACTGGGACACCAGTAAAGTCACCGACATGCAATACATGTTTGCTTACGCTGAAAAATTAACCAATTTGGACACCGGTAACTGGGATACGAGTAAAGTCACCAACATGAGTTACATGTTCAATGGCGCTATTGGACTCACCAACGTCAATGTGGCTAACTGGGATACCAGCAGTGTTACTGATATGAACCACATGTTCTGGGGCGCAAATGTCCTCAATAATCTGGACGTGGCTAACTGGGATACCGGTAACGTCACTGACATGAGCTTCATGTTCAATAGCACTTGGATACTTGATGGACTAGATGTGGCTAACTGGAACACTAGCAATGTCACCAACATGCAGAACATGTTTGCCTACATGGAAAAATTGCAAAGTTTAGATACGAGCAAATGGGACACTAGTAAAGTCACTAATATGAGTGGTATGTTCGTCGGTGATTTCATGTTAACAACATTAGATGTCTCAAATTGGAACACTTCAAATGTCGAAACCATGTATGATATGTTTGATGGCGACTCAGCCTTAACTGCCCTAGATGTTTCAAAATGGGACACTAGCAAAGTGACCGATATGCGCTTCATGTTCTGGGGTAACAAAGGTCTGACCGTCTTAGACTTCTCTAACTGGGATATGTCGAAAGTCACCACAATGACCGACATGCTCACCAATACTAATTTACAAAAGATCATCCTAGGCAGTAAGAATAACTGGAGTACCGATACTGGTCTTCCAGAAATTACAGCCGACGATACCTACACTGGTAACTGGATTGATAGTAACGGTGACAAGCTAACTTCTAGCGATTTGTTGGCTAATAACGCAACTGGTTCTTATATCCGGGAATTGGTGGACAGTCAAACCAGCTTGGACACAAACGATGGCAACCTAGTGGCTGGACCAAACACCAACTGGAACGTCAGTGATGGCTTTAGCGGTACCGACTACAACGGCAATCAGCTCACAATTGACGATGTCACAGTTGGCGGTGATACGGTTGATACCAATGCTCCTGGTGTTTACAAAGTCACCTACACTTACACGGACGCAACTGGGAAAACCATTACAAAGACTGCAACGATTACGGTGACTGCAAGTACTGCATCCGTCGACAGCAATGATCAAACTGTTTCATTAGGTGATGGTTGGACTGCCGAAGATAACTTTGCAGGTAGTGATACGGACGGTTCCAGCGTTGATTTCAAAGATGTCACGGTCAGTGGCGATACGGTTGACGCTAACACGCCAGGCACTTATAACGTCACTTACACCTTCACCGATGCTGCCGGTAATGTCGTGACCAAGACAGTTAAAGTGATTGTCTACGGGATTACGCTAAATGAAACCAACAAAGAAATCTCAACGACTAGCAACTGGGACCCAGCAGACAACGTTAAGAAAGCTACTGATGGCGCGGGTAACGACCTTGCAGGTAGTGATTTAGCAATTACGATTAAGGACAGTAACGGTAACGTGGTCACTGACCTCACCAAGACCGGAACTTATACCGTAACCTATACCTTCATGACGCGCGCCGGTGAAACGTACGCCACAACCGCAACGATTGTCGTTTCCAACAAATCAAGCCTCGATGCTAATGATTCGACAATTACGGCCGGTGACACTTGGAATCCAGCGGACAACTTCGTTAGTGCGACGGATGAAAACGGCGATGCGCTAGACTTTAGCCAAATTACCGTTGACGGTGATGTCGATACCAATACCCCTGGCACCTACAAAGTCACTTACACTTATACCGATGCCAATGGCGACAGTATCAGTAAAGTAATCACTGTCACGGTTACTGCCAAAGATACTGGCGATGGTGATGGCGACACGGATACCGGTGATAACAACGGTAACGGTGGCACGGACACTGACAACAATAACGGTGACGGCGATACTAATACCGGGGACAACAATGGTAGTGGTAACACCGATGGTAACGGTGACAGCATCAACACTGGCAATACCAACAATGGTAACAATAACAGTAACGGCCAAGCCGATACGATTGTCACTACACCAACTAGTACTGCACCACAAGCTAACGCCAATGAACAAGTTAGCCTCAAGGACGCCGCTAAAAAAGTTGCTGCTCAAGATCAAAACTCATTGGACAAATTACCACAAACTGATGAAAGTTCCACACGGCACATCGCCGCTGCTGGAGCCGTACTCTTAGCACTTAGTGGTCTCGCCCTTGGCTTAGGCAAAGCCTTAATCAAGCGGCGTCAAAACTAACTCAATCGTTTACTAAAACACCCGTCACGGATTGTGGCGGGTGTTTTACATTGGTCAAAAAAAGTGTTAGTTGCCAGATTGCAGACAACTAACACTTTTGCTTAAATATCACTTGGATTATCAGGAATTAATTGAATTAATGGCTGACCAAAGTTAACTTCATCACCATTTTCAACTAGCAAGGCTTTAACTTGACCAGCTTGCTTGGCAACCACTGGCCGCATCATTTGCATCGCTTGAATCAAGCCGACTTGTTGACCGACACTGACTTGATCGCCAACACTGACATATGGCGTTTCTTCGGCTGAATGAGCCTGGTAGAAGATACCGACCACTGGTGCGGTAATGCACTCGGCTGGGTCAATTTCGTCCTCGACTGGGGCTGGTGCCGGCGTACTGATTGGTGTCGGTTCAGCGGTTGGCGCAACTGGCGTATCCACAATTGGTTCTGGTGCCGACTGAACTGGTTCCTCAGGCGCTACCGGCGCATTTGGTAGTGGTGTCGGTTGGGTATTGACCACCGGTTTGCCATGTCCTTTTTTACCCATTTGAATTTCAAATTCTTGATCACGATATTCAAAATTAGATAAACTGCTTTGTTCAAACTTATCCATCAGTTGATAAATCTTATTTAAATCCATCAGACAACCCTCCAGTAATTTACACTTATCATACCACCAAGTGTCTCACAGGATTGTTGTGGAAGTGTGAATCCTTGATTAAGAATTTCTCAACTTTAAGCGGAAGCCAGTCCGTGCGCGGCAGTCACAACTTTAAATAAAAAGAGTGGGGCTGGTGATTTACCGGCGTCCGCATAAGCTAAAACCGCATCAACGTGATCGAGCTGCATGAGCCGATTATCCAACTGCCATAAATCACGTTGATAATAATCACGACAATATTGAACTAAGTTCGTCAGAAAGTTGCCAATCGCTTCATTAGCGGTATCACCACGGCCATCAACGCCCCAAAACTCGGCTGATTCCAACCAGAAACGTTGCTCCGACAATTCGCGGTAACGACCTTCTTCATGAATTAACACTAAACGTGGTTCCATTGCCAGTCCCCCTCTAAAAGATGCCTTGCCTTTAATGTCATTAAAGATAGCATCAACCGAGCCGACTGACAATTCCAAACAACAAACTCGTTTGAAATTAAGGTTCTTAACCTGGAGCACCTTAATTTGCAATTAGCTCAGTTGTTTTACTTAAGAATCTAAACCGCGTTCCTTGGCTAAAAAAGTACCATGGTGTTCAATGTCTCGCTGTAAATCTGCCATAGTGAATTGATGATAATACGCCCGATATTGCCGGTCCGCAACCGTAAACAAATCGGTTAACGTCTCACTAATATTGGCCGCAATTGGTGATTCCGTGGCTTCATCATCTGTCCCAGAATGGCCGGTAATAAAGCGCGCATAACTAAGCGTCGGTGGAATTGTTAAGTCATACAGATCCCCCAAGTTCATTTCAGTGAGCGCTTTTTCTAGCTGATAGCCCCCATTTTTACCGACCGTACCGATTAAATAACCCTGCTTATGTAAAACGGATAGAATATTACGAATCATGACGGGATTTAAATGTAATGATTGGGCCAGCTCCCGACTGGACACCTTGTTAGGGCGATGGGCGTCTAAATAGAGCAAACTATGCACCGCCACGGAAAAATCAAGTTTCATAAAATCCCTCCTACGACTAAATTGGTTAGTTTTATTTTACCACCATCTGTAAGGATTACCATTTCAATTAGCCCACGCATTACGTTATAATGCGCACAGGAGGCTTTCTATGACATCAGAACTTAGCGCGGCGACCTTTAAACTAGCGGATCAAGCCGCTTTATCGCCAGCGCAACAGCAATTGGAACAAACCTTACTAACTTTTATCCGGAAACATCGGCAACAACCAGATACTGGCCTGTTCGTCATTCACGGTGACGCCGGTACCGGCAAGAGCGCCGTACTAGCCGCGGCCTTCAGTCGGTTACAAGCTTTAAGCCGCAGCGAAAAACCGAATGACTTACAAAATACGACTAATTATCTGGTCGTTAACCATAACGAGATGCTCAAGATTTATAAGCGACTCGCCGGTGATGATCCCGATTTACGAAAAAAGGACTTTCAAAAGCCAACACCGTTAATTAACCGACTCACTAAAACCGACACTATGGCGGATGTCGTCTTTATTGATGAAGCGCATCTCTTGCTCACGCAACCGGATCGCTACAATAAATTCACTGGACACAACCAGCTAACTGAACTGATAAAACACAGTCGTGTCGTTGTTCTCGTCTTCGATACGCGGCAAGTTTTAAAGCTAAAAAGTTACTGGCAAACGAGTGATCTAGCGCCATTTTTGGCGCTATATCCACATGAAACTTTTAATCTGGATGAACAATTCAGAATGAATGGTAACGCCGATGTTGTGAACTGGATTGACCAGTTTACACAAGGAAACCTGTCACCCAAGCCTGTCGATAAACAGTTTGACTTCAAAGTTTTTTCAGACGGTCAACCCATGTATGACCTAATTCGCCAACGTGACCACGAAGTCAGCTTATCGCGATTGGTGGCGACTGCGGACTTTCCATACGTCGTTAACCACGGGACTTGGTACGTGACTGCAGGTAGTCTCAAGATTCCTTGGGATAAAGTCAATTTAACAGATGATCCTTGGGCATTGCGATCAGAGACGCTCAACGAAGTCGGCTCAATTTACACTATCCAAGGTTTCGACCTCAACTATGCTGGCGTGGTTTTAGGACCATCTGTAGGTTATGACGCGGCCACGGATACCGTTGTCGTCCATCCCGAGCGGTACGAAGATCAAGAAGCGTTCAAGAACCGCGATGACCTTGGTAACTTAGCGCCATTAAAAGCTCAAATCATTTTTAATTCGATTAATGTGTTAATGAAGCGCGGCCGCTATGGTCTATATTTATACGCCGTTGATCCGGCATTACGGCAACGCTTATTAGCGTTATAATACAATCAACAACACTGGATATTACTTTAGTTTGCCACTCTGGTTGGTCCAAAGTTGGCTGGAACGTGGTGGCCACGTTTGTGAGCCAAAGGACGGTCTCACAAGCCGGGCTTTATCTAAGGCGCAAAAACAGCGCCAAAGATAAACGACACCACTGAGCCAATTTTGGCCCGCCCGACGTTAGATAAGTTTCCTGTTTTAGAAACTAAATCCAGCCGAGAGGTTCGCCCCTAAAATGCTCAGCCATGAAATTGGTCTTAGTACGGGTGGTTTTTCCCGGACTTAGACCAAGGCCAGTTTTAAAGACCGCCTTTTGGCTTTAAAATGGCCCATGGCGTTCCAGCATTTTAGGGGCGAACCGGCAGGCGAAACGTCACACCAGTACCCAGTGCCATCAACTGTAAGGAGGAATTTTTGATGAAAGTTTCAATTCCAACCGAAAATGGTGTCCTGGCTGCCAAGTATTCCAAGCAAGCCGCACCAGAATTACAACTCAAGGGGCACCCAATCGTCTCATTTCCAATCCATATCGAAGATGTTCCCGCTGACGCTAAAAGCTTAGCCTTCGTTTTTTACGATGACGATGCCATTCCAGTTAGTGGCTTCACTTGGATTCATTGGATTGCTGCCAATATTCCCGCCGAGACAACGGATATTCCAGAAAATGCTAGTCAAACTGGTGCCGTAGCTATGGTTCAAGGTAATAACTCGACCGCCGGTGGCTATACTGGCGAAACTGATCTGACCATTACACAACACTACGTTGGCCCCTATCCGCCAAATGAAGATCACGATTATACCTTTAAACTTTACGCCTTAGACACCGAATTACCCCTACAACCTGGTTACTGGTTAAATCACTTTTATAAAGCTAGCGCTGGACACGTGCTAGCGACTGCCACAACCGTCGTTGTCGGAAAAAAATAGTTATTTACAAAAACCGTTACCAATTCATTTTGGTAACGGTTTTATATATTTATAGAATTATTTTTGCAATATTTCGATTATCGAATTTATCTAAAAGGATCACAAAACGGCAGCATTAGCACCAGAATTCAATTTAACTCTGTGATATAATCAAAAACGTTGTCATCAATTAAATAACTATTCTATATCAAATGATTTAAGGAGGATCTTAGTTTCAAATGCATTTAGAGAAGACTGAATTGCGTGACTACCTCGTTGGTTTTGCCTTAGTCCTTAGCATGGTTGGCATTGCTACTTGGTTACACGATTACGAAATTATTTTACCAGAAATTGGCGCCTTAACGGCAGGTATGTGGATCTATCACAAGCGTGACTGGATTCGCCAACCAATTAAGATTTTTCTAGCGCCATCCGGCACGGCGGTGATTGGCTTCATCATCAATCTATTGCCACTCAACTATCCGACTAAAGTCGTGACCACCCTGCTACTAATACTCGTCTTATTAAGAAGTTTACGATCGACCCTAGCGCCTTCATTTGCGACTGGGCTATTGCCGATTATCGTGAACGCGACACACTGGTCCTTTATCATCGCAATTTTTGGGTTCACACTGATTCTCATGGCTGGTGTGTTATTCCGCGGCTTGTATCACGGCATTCCTGCAGGTGAACCGTTGTCTATTCGCCACATGAGTATTTTTCTAGTCGCTGGAATCGTGTGGGCCGGTTTAGTTTGGTTAAGTGGCAATCCACAAATGGCGGCCATCCCACCAGTATTAGTGGTGTTTTTTGAAGCACTACAGCAACCAACTTATCATGGCAAAATGGCCCTCAAGCAAATCACTGCCTTAACTGGCGCTGCCACGCTTGGAGTCCTTATTCACCTCGTCTTCGCCTCTTGGCTATTAACCACACTCATTAGTTTGCCACTGGTTTTTATTTTATTGGCACTATTAAACTTAAAACTACCGGCCGCCTATGCATTTCCATTATTAGCCCTGGTTTTACCGACGAACATGTTTAACCATTTGCCACTCGCTGCCTTACTTGCATCCAGTTTCTTCTTAGGAATCGTCTTTACCTATAAGCAAGTCATTAACCGTGTTCGGGTAGCCACTGAAAATGACTAAAAACAGCACGCCTGCGACCATTAATTGGGACGCAGACGTGCTATTTTTTCTTTAATCTACCGCAATCAAATGATATAGATGTGATTGAAAATCACCGCGTAATTCGGCGGTATCTGCATTCGCACCATTAAATTGATCCGGTTCACGGAGTCCGAACTTTTGTAATAACCGCCCACTAACAATGGGACCATCGTCAATTTGATAATGGCGCTCGGCACTGACCATTGGCAAACTAATCGTCGCTAACACCGTTGGATTGGGACGGGCTAACTTACGATAAAACCCCACAAACAATTCGGTCTGGTCCGGATTTGTCACGCTCCAAGCAACCGTATTGGCAGTCGGTTCTATTGGTCGTAACTGCTGGAACTGACCGTTGACGAAGAGCTGACGATGTTGTTGATAGAATGTGATATTGGCTTTAATCGCCGCTAGTTCATCCGCTGACAGCTTCGTAATATCCAGCTCATACCCTAGTGGCCCAAAATCAGCTACATTTTGCCGTAGTGCTAACGACGTTTGCCGGCCGACTTGCGCATTCGGAACTGCCGAAACGTGATTGCTGAACGCCGCTAAGGGGTAAGCTAAAGTTGTGCCAGTTAAGATACCCAGCCGTTCCACCGCATCACTATCGTCGCTCGGCCACATTTGTGGGCTGTAAAAGAGCAGGCCTAGATCAAAGCGTCCACCACCGCCCGCACAGCCTTCAATTAATAAGTCTGGAAAATCCGTTAAGATTTTTTGATACAACTGATAAACACCCAAAATATAGCGATGATAAAATTCTGTCTGCGGCAAGCCTTGTGCCGCTAGATAAGGCGAGTACGCTTCAGTAATATTGCGATTCATGTCCCATTTCATAAAATCGAGCTGAGCCGCTTTAATCACTGGTTTCATTTGGTCATAAATAGCTTGCACCACCGCTGGATTCGCAAAGTCTAACACATACTGATGCCGACCAATCGCCGTTCGAGGATATGGATGTCGCACGACCCAATCCGGATGATCACGATAAAGTGGTGTATCTGGTGACACCATTTCTGGTTCAAACCATAAGCCCATTTGCAGGCCCATTGCGTGAATTTGCGTTGCAAAATGACCGATACCATTTGGAAATTTGTGGTGGTCAACCCGCCAGTCTCCTAACGAGGTCCAATCATCATCCCGATGACCAAACCAGCCATCATCAACAACAAAACATTCCATTCCCAATTGCTGGGCTTGTTTAGCCAAAGTTAGCAATTTCGTCTCGTCAAACTTAAAATACGTCGCTTCCCAATTATTGAAAACAATCGGTCGAGGCCGCTGTTGCCATTGATGCGCCACAATGTGTTGTTGGGCGAGCGCTTGCGTTTCACTGATCAAACCATTGATTCCGGCATGGCTGTAATAGAGCACCGCTTCCGGCGTGCTGAAGGACTCTCCAGCCGCCAACCGCCAGCCAAAATAAGCCGGACTAATCCCAGTCATCAAGCGGGTCTGTTGCCATTCATTCACTTCTACTTGAGTCAAAAAGTTTCCCGAATAGATTAAATTACTGGCGTAAACGTCCCCGTGATTTAACTCACGACTGCGCATTAACGCGACAAATGGATTATGTTGATGTCCCGACGCCCCGCGCAAGGACTCCACCGAAACCGTCCCCTGAGCCAGATTATGTCGTTTAATGCCACGTTCTTTCAGCCACGCGCCCGCTAAGTTGACCATTTCAAATTGATCATCCGGTAATTCCAAAGTGGCACTCATCATATTTTGAATCATGACTGGTTGGCTACCAAGATTCGTCAGCGTACTACTACGTACAATCGCACCATGGTCCTTAAAAATCGTGTAATACTGAATCAGTTTCAACTGGTGCACTTCGTCAATCAAAGTCACCGCAAGCTGTTGCGCGTCTTGGTCACCAACCGCATATGTTGTCGGTTGAGCCAATGAACGGGGCTTCGTCGCCGTCACCGTATAACTTTTGTAAATAAAGTCTAGGTACCAAGGCTCTTGTTTCACACTAACCGCCAACGCCCCACGCCGAAAATCAGACGAACCGTACACCGGACATTCTTGCGCGCGGTCCGCCAAACTGAAATCACCCGTTTCAATTGAATAGGCCACAACTCCAGCTGAGCGGCTGCTGTGCCGTTGTAAATAGGCGACATCCGCGTCAGTCAGCTTTCCCAACGTCTGACCATAGTACAAGTGTCCCAATTGACCATTTGGCATGACGTCCAGTACGTAACTGATTTTTTGATTATGTAAATGAAAGACTTGGTCCCCAACTAACTCAATCATCGTGCTACTTTTTAACCCATCCATTTTGCGCCCACTTTCATCTTGACTCGCCGACTCAACTATTTACCCTTAATTATTTCACAACTAACCAACCAGACACTAGCAATTCAGCTTATGAAAAAAGCGCTCCATCAGGACACCCCCAATTAAGCACCACGACTTAACTCGTCGTCAGTTCTCCTAAAATATAGGTAGCAATCATTCCCACCAAAATTCCCGCAACAGCTGTAATGACCAAAATCCACCAACTAATCGCGTCCACGCCCAGCGCAAAGAAGGATCGATTCCAAGGTCCCCAAACGGGTAACCAGGCGCCCAGTAGATGTAACTTTAAAAAGGCAATCGCAATTAATGGACCGCTAATCAAAGTTGCCACTACCCCATTCAGCTGTCCTTGACTTGCTAAAACCAGTGAAATCAGATTTGGCAGATAAACGATAATATTCACTAATAATAATGCCAACGTAAAATGATAATTCCAGCCCATCGCTTGACGCATATGGTCACAATCATGAATTGCAATTACTTCTAGCATTGCTAAATTGGTGATCATCAAACTGTAAACTTGGCTCAGCGTCGGCTCATGACCAGAAAAAATTCGATTCTGCCGAACGGTGTGCAAGCTTCTCCAACCAACCAAGACAATTGTTAGACCTAATAGACCATGAATAACGACCCCAAATGGGCTTTTCCCCAGCCACATCAACCAAGTTGCCATGATTTCAGTCACCGCTAATGCAACGATTAAGAGCCAACTAATTCCTTTTCCAATTCGTGATGTCATTTTGAACATCCCCCTCTCACCAGTTGATTAACCAGTGTTAATGACTTCTAAATTGTAACGCTTTCATTGACTAATTAACAGAGCTGAACGGCAAACAAAAAAACACCCACATCATCTAGCGATGGGGTGCAGCTCAACTATCTATGATACCGTTTCGCCAGTCATCCGGACTTTCCTGTGGGGGGAACGGTCACAGCCATAGTACGGTCTGTGGCCTCGCCTCAAAGCCGAAAATACACGTCTTTAAGGTCGCCCTGTGATCTAAGTCAGCATAAAGCGCTGACTAACATCACCGTCACGGGAAAGTCCGAATAACTTGCTACACTCAAATTGAAATGATTATTATTTGAGTTCCAAAAACAATTCCAGCCGCAAGTTGTCAGTGACGAAACCTGCTATGTAAGTGGCTTTAGAACAGCGATTTTCTATTCTTAGGCCACCGACGACTTTTAAAATTTGCGGTTTGGGTAAAGCTTAAAAGCGAGGTTTCAGACGTCCTATGGCTGGAACCGGTCGCCATAGCTGGTGAAGTCACTGACAACCGCAAGCGAAAATTTTCCAGTTAATTAGTCATTGTTTAGGCTAAATAAATCAAAACAAACGCGATCAACGCGGGCAATCCTTGTACGACGATGATGGACTTGCTGGCAGTGACACTACCATAAGCTGCTGCGACCATTACGCAGGCTAAGAAAAACAACGTCACGCCCATGCTGGCCGCTGCCGGCACTACGAATAAACTAAAAAGAATCCCAACAGCTAAGAAACCATTGTATAACCCTTGATTTTTAAACAAAGTCTGGACTTCTGGCTTTTTCAATAACTCTCGTGAAACACCGAATGCTGAGGCGGCCATTTCGCTGTCCGCATTAAACATCTCTAACCATAAGATAAAAAAGTGTTCCAGCGCGACTAAACACGCCATAATTGTTGCTGCAAGTGCCATTTTCATTTCCCCCTGTTAGAACAATTTCATTTCCCAGTCTAACAGACTCAACAGGTAGTTAACAGTATTTCTGAATCGCAATTAAGCAAGCCAGCGTCGACTTAGTCCCAGCGATAACCCAATATAAATCAAACCAACCACGGCCAACACTAAGAACATCCCTTGATACTGAATATCTTCGACCAGCGCACCAAGGACAACTGCACCCAATCCCATGCCTAAGTCATAAGAATTCAAAAACATGCCAGTGGCAGTATCGCGATTTTCAACGGAAGTCACTTTAAAGACCCAGGCTTGTAAGGTTGGATAAATTGCCCCATCAGCAACCCCATAAAAGATACCCGCCACCACTAGCAACCAATTACGATCAATGAACGCAATCATGACCATGCCGACCGTCAACAATACCGTACTGATGAGCAAAACTAACCGCGGCCCTCGTTGATCAAATGAACGCCCAACAATTGGTCGAATCACGACACCGGCCACCGCAGCGACAAAGAAAAACCACGAGATAGCCGTAAGATGCTTAAGCTGCGCATATATTGGCGTAAAGGTCATCACACCGCTCATTAAAACGCCTAAAATAAATACCAAACTACACTGAGGGATAAATTGACGATCAAAGATGGCGGCCTTTTTCGCTGTATGTATAACCGGTTGCTTCGGCTGTGACGTCCCCAAAATGGCTAACATTGCCGCAAACAAAATGCCAATACAACTTAAAAAGAAGGCCGTAAACGAAAACTGTTGTACAATGGCTAATGCCAATAATGGCGCTAATGACGCCGTGACCATCGTCCCAATACCAAAGTACCCCATGCCCTCACCGATTTTATTAGCTGGCAACTCAGCCGCGGCCGAAGTGGCGAAATAAGTTGTTGTAATGCCGTGTCCTAGGCCATTGAATAATCGTAATAATACCAACAGGCCAAAGCTACCTAACAAGGGGTAGCCAACCGAAGCCAATAAATAGAGTAGAATCCCAACTACTAGCAATACTTTCTTACTAAATTTTCCTGAAAACCACGGGACAAATAAGCGCGTCAATAAAGCCGCAAACATAATCGCACCAACAAAAATCCCAATTTGAGCTGGTGTTAACCCCAGCTTTTTCCCAAACAAAGGTAACACCGGAACTTGCATGTTATAGACCATAAATAGCAACGCGTTACCAATCAAAATTAAAATAAAATTCCGACTCCAATAGGATGTTTCTTTCACAATTTTTCCTCCCTGAGAAGACAAAAAACGACCAGATAAGATTGTTGTTGCTCATCTTATCTGGCCGTAACCCTCCGATACGCCGCGGCGTACCTTATCTAACTTTAATGTCTTCCGATAGTGTTATTTATTTAGCTTAATTTTAGCGTATCTATTTACTGAAAAGCAAGCGCTAATTTACATTCCTGGCATCCAAACATCTTCTGGTTTAACGCCTTGTTCTTCGGCAAACGCATTCCGCAAGGTTGTCATATCCATCAAATGATACGTCTTTGGATGGTCTGGATCATAAGATTCAATTTGCGCCATCATCCCACCATCTTCATGTTCAATGATGTGACAATGATACATGTAAACCCCAGTCAATTTGAACCGAACTTTAATCCGGACCGTTTCACCAGGATTGACACCGACCGTATCCTTCCAACCATGTTCATTTGGATAGACAGGGCCGCCATTCCGTGACAACACGGTAAATTGCGTCCCATGTACATGGAATGGATGCACCATCCCGTTTTCAGTACTATTAGTGTTCGTAATATCCCAAATGGCAACGTCGTTCACTTTTTGACGAGCGTCGATGCGTTGCATATCGAACTTTTTACCGTCCATTGCGACTTCTTCATCCATCCCGTCCATTGTAATCTTCCGAACAGGTAACCCAGGTGTTGGCGTTTCATCAGGAATATCCACGAGATGTGCCGGCAACTTAGTCTCATCAGGGGTAAATGCCTTGATGCGGAAGTGGCACAATGGGGTATCGTCTGTCATCAACGTGACTTCATCGCCAGGTTGATATTTACCAAAGTCGATCACGATCTCATCACGTTCGGCACAGGTAATCATTAATTTGGTGAGATCAACGGGTGCTGGCATAATTCCGCCATCCGAAGCGACCTGTGCAAATTCCAAATCATCGTCAAAGTGTAAGCGCCATTCACGGCGGTTCGATCCATTTAAAATCCGTAAACGAA
This sequence comes from Lactiplantibacillus daoliensis, assembly GCF_005405005.1. Classification (GTDB taxonomy): domain Bacteria; phylum Bacillota; class Bacilli; order Lactobacillales; family Lactobacillaceae; genus Lactiplantibacillus; species Lactiplantibacillus daoliensis. The sequence continues at coordinate 100,008 of NZ_BJDH01000008.1, forward strand.
CACGTTGCGTCGTCACGTCAAAGTACGGATTGACGGTCCCATTCACGAGTGCGGTATGCCCTTGGACACCATCGGGATCGTAGTCGGCACGATAATCAAATTGGTTGTCTTCATGAAATTCACGATCTTGCAAAACCATCGGAATATCATCGACACCATAATTACGTGGTAATGGCAATTGGTCTTCCACATCATCTTTGACGAGCACCATCGCGGCTAACCCTTTCCAAACTTGGGTGGCCGTTGATGGACATGGATGGGCATGTAACCAAATCGTTGCCGCTGGTTGATCCACATCAAAATCAATGTGATTCGTTTTTCCAGGATAAACTGGCGCATGACAACCACCATCGGTAATTGGTCCGGGCACATTTAAACCATGCCAGTGGAACGTGGTTAACTCTGGCAACTCGTTCTTCAAATCGATATGCGTATGCTTACCGTTACGAAAAACAATTGTTTGACCCAAGAAACCAGCATTATAGCCCCAAGTCTTGGTCTTCTTACCAGGCAAAAATTGTGTTTCACTCGCTTCAGCAGTCACCGTGTAATAATCATCCGTCGCTGTTTGCTTATCTGGCTTCAACAGTGGTGGAATCACTAATGGTTGTGGCGCTACTTTCGGCGTGACCAGTGGAATATAGCCCCCATCATGAGTATTGTAAGCTGGTTCATCAAAAAAATAATCTGTATAGACTTTCTTTGCCATCTCGACATCCCCTTAAAATTTTAAACCGTATTTATCAGTTGAGTCTTTGATTGGTGTCAGCGCTTACTAACACGTGACTTTAGTTTAGAATTATTTTAAAGAGGTGTCAACGCCTGGACTGTGCTTTTTCGCCTACCGGTCGGGGTCTAAATTAGCTATTTGCATTGCTAGTTAATAATCAGAATTAGCACTTTAAATTTAACAATTATTTAACGACGGACGGGTTAGAATTGGCTCAGTGGTGACATTTATCTTAGGCGGTGGTCCCACCTTAGATAAAGCCCGGCTTCTGAGACCGCACTTTGGCTCAGAAGCGCGGCCACCACGTTCCAGCTAATTCTGACCCAACTAAAAGTGACAAACAACCACAAAAATGAGCCTGGTTTTCACCAGGCCCACTAAAGGCGCATCGCTTGCATGATACTGGTTGTGGGGTCCAACGCTGTGCCTTCAAATCGACAGCTAACCGCCAACTATGGCTAAAACTCTAAGCCTACGAATGTCTCCCTACTGGCGTATGGTACCGTCTCTCAACAGCGTAAATGTCATTACGACTAATCCCGTTATACCGATTATTGGCTAGCATGACACTGTTTCTCGCAGTGCTATGTTGCAGCCCCATCACATGACCTAACTCATGTTCAGCGACGTGAATCTGATCGTAGGTCGTATAATGATAGGTTGCCAAATTTCTAGTCAATAACAGCACTCTTGCTTGGGTAAAGTACCCATTTCTCGGACCAGACGTAAAAGTAATCCCAGCCAACATATGATATTGACCAGTGGTCGCACCGCTTGTCGTCAACGTGACTTGATGATGGGCGTATGATCCTGGCACAAAATGAAATTGCCCCGTTGCATTCCAAGCCCGAATGGCCGTCGCATAAATATAGCGATAATACGATGACCCACTGACCACATAAGTTACTCGTGGCGCTCGCCAACGACTGGTTCCAAACGGTGTCGCTGTAGAAGCATCCGCCACGACCCCGAGATTCAAAACTAATGTGGTCGTCAGTATTAACACACCTAATCGAATTCGCTTTCTCTTCATTGCCGTTACCCTCTTTCACCACAATTAGGGTAGCTATCAATGTACATTCATTTTAAGACGTGGCTTTAATCAAATAAATTTTCGCGTTTCAATTTATCATAAAATAAGTCTATTAATTACTAACTACTTGTAAGTTAATCGCGCTTTCTGAAGGCTAGTGCTATCATGGAATCAGTTCATCTCAGTCGTCCGAAACAACCCATGGCGACTCACTATATTTCAGGAGTGATCATTAATGTCTATCAAACAAGCCATCGTACAGCAGGCTTTACCTTTAATCAAACCCGGCATGATCGTCGGCTTTGGTGGTGGGTCGACTGTTGCCGAACTCGTCAAAGAAGCTGCTAATCATGTGAATGACATTCAAGTTGTCACACCATCACCAACCACACGCCAGCTGGCAACCGTTTTAGGTTATACCGTCATTGATCCACAATATTGTGATCGAGTCGATATTGCTTTTGACGGTTGCGACCAGCTTGATACGCATGGCTCAGCCTTAAAAAGTGGCGGCGGCATCCATACCAACGAAAAAATCATTGCCACTTTGGCAGATAACTACTGGCTATTAACCGTCAAATCAAGACTCGTTCAAGAGCAATTTGACCCCAAGACGCCCCTCGTGCTCGAAGTCTTACCTAAAGCGCTTGCGCTCGTGATGCGCGCCATTACTGAACACGGCGGTCAAGCCAGCATCCGTACTGCGGCTAATCGTGATGGCATGACATTGACCGATAACGGCAATTTTTTGATTGATTGTCATTTCCCAAGTTATAGCCATTTAACAGCTTTGAACACTGAGTTTGCAACTCTCGCCGGGGTGGTCGAAACGTCCTATTTTGACCACTTAGTGACTAACGCTATCCTCGGCGACGAAGCGACTGGCACGGTTAGTCAGTTATTTGAAGAATAATACCTGAGAACAACAATCGTTAATTCACTGGTACGTTTCATCCTTCCCACAACGTCACTATCATCGTGGCGTTTTTTGTTTCCAACTAAAGGTTGTAAGTTGAAAATTTTGTATCTGCGCTACTACGTCAACAATCGGACGATGAGAAATAATCGATTACTGCCGCTTCCGGTTGTTGCTGATAACATGCGGACGAGGGACCGGTTCAAGCCTTAGGAACGTCTTGAACCTCGCCCGGAAGCTTTGCAAAAACCGCAAATCTCCCGAACCGTCCGTGGTGTAAGGCCGGCAAAAATGCCGGTCAAACGCCACCTGCACATCCGATACTATCGGCAACAACCTCCAACTAAGTCAGTAGTTCTTTTTTGGATAAATCTGTTATTTACGCTTAGCGGAGTCAGTCGAAATCGGTGTGCAGTGTCGGCAAGATTAGGCGGCGTTCTTGGCTGACTAATTTTGCGGGGCACTTCAAAGACGTGATTTTCCGGCTTTGAAGTGAGGCGCCAGACCGCACTTTGGCTGGCGTTGTCCCCCACAGCACACCGATTTTGACTGACGGAGCGCTATATTTGAATGAGTCCTACTTTAGACGTAATTGCTACGTTTGTGAGCCTTTTGCCCTTTTGTTACCAAGACAAAAACAACCCGGCGATTCTAGCATTGCTAAGCAATGTCAAAATCGTCGGGCGTGATGCCAACTTGCTAAACAAGCTTGTTGGTATTGGGTTGAGGTTGCGATAGGGCAATCCACCTTTCTAAATTACAATAGTCGCCGTCGATAATCAAAATACCCTAGTGTTAAGCCTAACAACAGTGCTAAGACACCAAGAATCGTATCAATAACCGTATTACGACGTTCACTAGTCTGTGGCAAACGACCAGGTGTCGGATTATATGGTGTTGGTACTTTCGGCGTCGTCACATTTGGCGTTGCTGGTGTCACACCCGGTTTAGCTCCTGGCTGCGCTGGTTGAACTGGCGTAGTCGGACCTGCACCAGGTTTGCCGGTTGTACCCGGATTGGTTGGCTTAGTCGTGTTGGGATTAGTCGTTCCTGGCTGCGCAGGACCTGGTGTTGCAGGTTGCGTTGTCCCCGGTGTGCCAGGTTCAGGTTTCCCTGGATTTGGTTTAGGCGTTGGTGTTGGCTGAGGCACTACCGCTGGACGATCAATTGACGCACTCGCACTCGCGTTATTGCCGTTGTCATCGCTGTAAAGCGCGGCATTGTCAAAGACTGCAGCGCCAGTTGGCGTATTCGTCTTCGTCTGATACGTCAGCTTCAAGTTCGTAGTAAATGTTCCGGCAAACTTAAAGGTCACCATCTGACCAGTCACACTGACAGTCACAGCTACCGTCTGGCCAGCTTCATCAACGGCCTTGGCACTATTCTGCCACATAAGTTTGATTATCACTAAGTTCATCCGTAATCACTGGGTTAGCGAGCTCATTGCCATTCGCCGCAATCGCTAAAGTCCAATTAATCTTCGTCCGATCATTCATATCGGCCCAAGCAGCCACTTTAGTCATGGTGACTGGATCGCTAATCGGTTCAACCGGTGGATTCTCACGATCAATCGAACTACCACCTTCAGCGTGATTACCATTATCGTCTTCGAATTCGGCCGCGTTTGCAAAGACTGCCGCACCCGTTGGCTCATTAGTTGTCGTCTGATAGGTTACCGTCAGATCACTGGTCAAGCTACCGCTGAGTTTCATCGTCAAAATATTGCCGGTGACTGTTGCAACGACGGGCACCGTAGTCCCATCGGCAGTCTCAACTTTCACACTATCGGCAACATAAGTCTGGTTATCACTCAATACGTCAGTAATCACTGGATTAACTAATTGGTTGCCATTGGCCGTAACCTTGAGTTGCCAATTAATCTTCGTTTTATCGTTTGGATCGCTCCAGACCGCGGTTTTAGCCATTGTGATTGGCTCTTTGGCTGGTTCAACCGGTGGCGCTTCACGATCAATCGAACTATTTGCCTCCGCATGATTATTGTCGTCATCATCCAGCACCGCCACATTCGCATAATTTGCCGCACCAGTCGGTGAATTCGTTGTGGTCTGATACGTCAGTGTGAAATCACTGCCATACTCACCAGAAAAGCTAAATTTCAACTCATTACCAGTTACCGTAACCGTTACTGGCATCACCGTACCATCCGCCGCAACAGCTTTCGCACTGTCAGCGACATAGGTCTGCTCACCAGCCAGCAAATCCGTAATCACCGGATTCTTCAATAGGTTCTTGTTCGTGGTTACTTGCAATTGCCAGTTAATCTTCGTCTGGTCATTTGGATCAACCCAAGTTGCAGTCTTCGCCATCTCAATCGGAACTTTTTCAGGTTCCTCAGGTGGGGCTTCACGGTCAATCGATGTGTCAGTCTCCGCATGATTATCATTATCATCAGTGAAGACTGCCGCATTATCAAAGGTTTCTTCACCGGTTGGCGCATTAGTCGTGGTCTGATACGTTAACGTCAGGTCACTCGTCAAAGTTCCTTTAAACGCAAACGTCAGCTGACTACCAGCAACACTGACCGTTACGGGAACGTTTTGCCCAGTCGCATCAATAACTTTGGCGCTATCAGCAACATAGGTTTGATTAGTACTCAACTGATCCGTAATCACCGGATTAATCATCTGATTGCCATTGGCCGTAACTTGTAATTGCCAGTTAATCTTCGTCTGATCGGCTGGATCAACCCAAGTAGCGGTTTTCGTCATTTCGATGGGATCCTTAACTGGCGGCGCTTCACGGTCAATCGACGCATTAGCTTCCGCATGGTTATTATTCTCATCGTCAAGCACAGCGACATTATCAAAGGTTGCTGCCCCAGTTGGCGTGGTCGTTTGAGTCTGATACTTGATTTCCAGATCAGTTTCATAATCGCCACTAATCTTAAAGACTAGCTTCGATCCATCAACTGTCACGGTAAATGGTAACGGTCCGGTAAGATCACGAACTTCCGCCGTCCCATCAATATAAGTGTGATTTGGACTTAACACATCGGTAACAACTGGGTTGACTAACGTATTCTCATTAGCATCGACGTCAAGCATCCACTTGATCTTCGTTGGATCAGTTGGATCAGCCCAAGCAGCTGTCTTGGTCATACTGATTGGTACTTTAGGCACTGGTGTCGCTTCACGCTCGATTGCCGCATTGGCGGAAGCACGATTACCAGCTTCATCGACATAAAAAGCAATATTAGTGTATGTCGCTGCCGTACCAGCTTCATCAGTCGTCGTCTGATAGGTCAGCTTTAAATCCTCAGTATAAGTTCCGCTAAGTTGGAACGATAACTCCGTCCCATTTGGCGTCGCCGTCACCGGAATTGTTGCACCAGACGCCGTCATCGCTTTGACACTGCCACCAACGTAAGTCTGGTTACCACTCATCTTATCGACAATCGACGGATTAACTAATTTGTTCCCATTGGCAGCCACCGCCAACGACCAGTTCAACTTGGTTTTATCATTCGGATCAGTCCAAGCAACCGACTTCGTTAACCCAATCGGATTAGGGGTCGGCTCAACGGTCCGGTCAATATCGGCGTTAGCACTCGCCTTGTTGCCACTGTCATCCGTGTAGTCAGCGTTATTGGTAAATGTTTCTAGGCCACTGGCCGCATTAGGCGTCGTTTGATACGTCAAATGTAAACTAGTGGTGAAGGAACCAACCGCCATGAAAACAATCGAATTACCACTGGTACTAACAGTCACTAACTGATATTCCCCTAAAGAATTAACCAGTTTGGCGCTGGCAGTGACATAAGTTTGGTTAGGACTGAGATGATCCACAATTTGGGGGTTAACCAAAGTATTCCCATTATCATTAACCTTAATCGACCAATTCAATTTCGTCTGGTCGTTCGGATCAGCCCAGCTAACTGACTTAGACATCGTTATCGGTTCAGTTTCATTAGGCGTTTCTGGCTCTGGATTTTCCGGCTCAGCCTCACGATCAATCGAAGCGGTCGCCGAATCCTTATAGCCACCATCATCCGAATAAACGGCGTTGTTAGTAAACGTGTCCGCACCCGTCGGTAGTTTGGTCTGTGTCTGATACGACAATACAATGTTACCAGTGTATGATCCAGTCAACTTGAATGTGACACTATTGCCAAAGTAGCTCGTTGTCACCGCAACTGGGATCGTTTGACCGGCCGCATCCGTGGCTTCGGCACTCCCAGCAATATACTTTTGGTTGCTGCTAAAAGTATCCTTGATCACAGGATTCTTCATCGTCGTCCCATCATTGGGTTGCGCGACAACCCGCCAATCAATCACTGTTGGCGTTTCTGGATTAGACCAACTTGCCGATTTCGTCATGCTGACAGAACCCGCAACTTTGCTCTCCACACCAACCTTGATCCAACCATGTCGGTTCGTCCGATATTGCAGGCTGCTATTTAGTGTAATCACACCATACGACGCACCTTGATTAATATGAGCAGTCCCAATCGAACCAGAACCACTGGCTGCATACAAGGTGAAATCATCCGGTTCCGGCACATTAATATTGGGTGGTAGCTCAAACGTCATGGTATCGCCCTTTTTAACACTGGCACTATCGGGAATGCTCCAACTATAGTCGACCTCGTATTCGCCAGGCGGTAAGACTTCATCGTGCGTGTAAACTTTACCAGTACTATCTTTAATCACTGCACTATTGACATCTAAGCCAATGGCTTCGGTAATTTCGCGTGCTTGCCCAATCACAGGTGGACTAAATACCATCAGCGCTAAGCCAGTCACCGCGAATAATATAAATCGCCAAAACTTGCGCATCTTCATTCTCCTCCATTCAGTTTATTACCAAGCAAGCACTACTCACTTGATACCCAAAAGTTACCACGCCTGTACTTTATAAGATTAAGACAAGGTCTCATTCGTTAAGCTTACTAACCGGCTGTAACCCCGGAAAACTAAGGATTTCATAAAATTAGTAATTATTTAAATTCAATCTAAGCACTGTGAGCTAGTATTCAATCATCGTCATTAATAAAAGCATTCATGGTTCAATTATCACGGTATTAATAGTCATAACTAACATTGGACCAGCAAAAAAAAGACTAGCACAACGTCACTAAACTGTGACCTCGTACCAGTCTTCTTAAACATCATCAGCGGAACCTTTCGTGATTAGCCATTAACTTTGCCAGTTGACCTTGAAATTCGTTACTGTGCGTTTGAATATCGCTCAATTCAGAACTCATCGACACGGTATAATCCGCCACTTCACCATGCTCACCTTGATCCAAGCCGAGTTTTTCTTCGTCAACATCAACTCGCATTTTAACCACGCGTTTCAACAGAACAATAATCGCAATGCACATCACAGTCGTAAAAGCGATTGTAAATGCTGTCGCCAGCAGTTGTAACCCAAATAACTTGAACCCACCGCCATAAAATAGACCGTTGATTGTAACCGTTGAATTAACCGCTTTGGTCGCAAATAATCCGGTCATGATACTCCCCATGATACCGGAAACCCCATGACAACCAAAGGCATCTAAGGCATCATCAATTCCTAATCGTGGCTTGAGTAATGTAATAAAGGCGTAACTAGTCATCGTCGCAATCATGCCAATCCAGAAGGCCCCGGTCGTGGTCACATAACCACAAGCTGGGGTAATCGCAACTAAGCCACACAAGGTCCCAGTACAAACGCCAACTAAGGTTGGTTTTCCTTTGGTAATCATATCAATGACCATCCAAGTCATCATCGAAGTCGCCGTCGCCACCGTTGTGGTCAAAAAGGCCTGAATCGCCACACCATTCATTGCTAAAGCAGAACCGGCGTTGAACCCATACCAGCCGATCCACAGAATGGCCGTTCCAAGTAAAACCCAGAGAATGTTGTAATGTTGCGTTTCACCTTTTCCATAGTTGTATCGTGGTCCTAAAAAGGCTGAAAGGACTAACGCTGTGATGCCGGCATTGATATGCACGACCGTTCCACCAGCAAAGTCGATCACGCCTAAATGGGCTAGGAAGCCGTTGTCCCAAACCATATGCACCATTGGATAATAAATCAAAATTGACCAGAAAATAATAAACGATAATAAAAACTTAAAACGAATTCGCCCAACGACTGCCCCAACAAACAAGGCCGGTGTAATAATTGCAAACATCATCTGAAAAATCATGTAGAGTCCGGTTGGAATTTTCGTTGGCGTCAGTGCGGCCAAGTTGACCCCATGTAACCAAACCGACTTCAAATCTCCCACGACACCACCTAAGTTACCCGAAAACGATAGCGAATAACCAACTAAAATCCAGAGTAGAATGGCTAAGCCACAAATCATAAAAACTGATAACATTGTATTGACAACGTTGCGTTTAGAAACTAACCCCCCATAGAAAAAAGCTAAACCGGGAGTCATGAACAAGACCAATATACTTGATAAAACTAAGAACGTTGAATTTGCAGCACTCATAATAACAACTCCCATCCGTACCATTTGATGTAAGAAATTATAACATTAATTATGAGGTTTGCTCATTATTTTTTAATTTTTTGCCTTTTTATATGTTTTTAAAGCCTGCCCATATGTTAATTTAGTGACTTTCACTAATTAAATGTTACGTTTTATCACATATAGCAATCAACAAATAATTATCGAAAAAAATAAATTACGCAATATTGCGGTAACTGTCTCTGACTTAAGATTCCACTAAAACAAAGGGATTTCTCGAATTTTCTTGGCAAAATTAGTATAACCATGGTAGAATTTTACTAAACAGAACGTTTAATGCGTCAACTAATTATGGTGGGATGATTTTTATGCAACAAAAGCTGACAAGTCGAGGACGATTCGCTTTAATCGTTATTTTAACCATTATCAGTGTCGGGACGGCCCTCTTAGGTAAATGGGGCCGCACCGCAAGTGTCATCCTGATTGGATTCGCACTTGCAAGCTTAACTAGCGGTTGTCTACGGTTCTGCAAGGCCCGTGGACTCCAACAAGGCAGTAGCATGTTATTTTCACTCGTGATTGCCGCGGGTTACGTGCTCGTTATTCTAGGTAGCTATGGCTATTTCCGTGGCTAATGATCAGTTATTTTAGACAACTAAAATGACCTGCGATGACTCGCTTGAGTCGTCACAGGTCATTTTTTTCAGTGGTTACATTATTGATTTCCGCCTGCCGGTCGGCATCTAAAAGGCTGGAACGCCGTGGACCATTTTAAAGCCAAAAGGCGGTCTTTAAAACTGGCCTTGTCCTAAGTCCGGAAAACCACCGTACTAAGGACAACTTCACGGCTGAGCCTTTTAGGTGCCAACCTCTCGACTAAATAGTTATGACGCAAATTCCAAATAAACGGCTATTCAACGTCGGGTGAGTCAGAATTGGCTCAGTGGTGTTATTTATCTTAGTTGCTGGTTTTGCGACTTAGATAAAGCCCGGCTTACGAGACCGCACTTTGGCTCGGAAACGCGGCTACCACGTTCCAGCCAATTCTGATTCACCCAGAGTGGCAAAAACAGCTTTTTTTCACAGCTAAGCACGTTGCCGTTTTAACAAACGTATGCCCGTAATCACGGTTGCAATCAAACAAATTACGAGTGCAACCATGAACGCAACCCGCATCCCGTCAATAAAAACTTCTGGGTGAGCCGGTAAATATGACGTCACTTTATACCCAGCCGACTGACTCATCGCTGAGAATAAAACTGTCGTTGCTAGTGAAATCCCGATAATCATCCCGAGTTCGCGCGCTAAGGCGTTAATCCCACCAGCGACACCTAAGTCTTTCACCTCAACTGAGCTCATGACAATCGAATTATTTGGCGCTTGGAAGATCCCGTTTCCGAAACCGACCAGTCCAATGAAGAACATGAAGAACCATAGCGGCGTCGTCAAACTAGCAAACATATAGCCAATCTGACTCAACGTAATCAAGACCAACCCGATAAATGTTAATAGTTCTGGCCCAATTTTGTCAGAGATTGCACCAGCGATTGGCGCCACGATTACTTGAACAATTGGGAATGTCATTAAAGCATAACCAGCATAATTGGCAGCTAAGCCACGGGCATTTTCCAAGTAAAATGGTGAAATAACATTAAAGAAGAAATTTGCCACGAAGATCAGAAACGCACAGAGAATACTAATTGAAAAACGCGAATTTTTAAATAGTTGCAGCGCTAAAATTGGATTATCATGATGTAACTCAACCCGGACAAAAATCACTGTGGCAATAATTGCAATGACAAACGCACCCAGAATAATCGGCTTCGTAAATCCAATTTCTTGGCCGATAAAGACGCCGGCAAACAAGCTGACCATCATGACCGCAAATAAGACAGCGCCAGGCTTATCAATCGGCTGCTTACTCATCGTAATGTCTTTTGGCAAAATGATCTGGCCCAAGATAATTGCTAAAATTCCCACAGGCACGTTTATCCAGAAAATATATCCCCAGCTTAAATGAGCTAAAATCAGGCCACCAATCCCAGGTCCGGCAATACTCCCCAACGCGACAAAAGAACCAATCATGCCCAATGCGCGACCACGTTCTTGAAAGGGAAAGACTTCGGTAATAATCCCGTTATTCGCACTCATCGTCATTGCGGCACCAACCGCTTGTAGACTTCGGGCAACCAACAACATCACCAGACCAGAGTTAAATCCACACAACAGTGACCCAACCGTGAATAAGACAGACCCAATTTTAAAGATCCGAATCTTGCCGTGAGAATCGCCTAATTTCCCAAATAATAACAATAACGCACAAATAATAATCAAATAGATTGAGACGACCCATTCGGCTTGATTCATTGGAATCGCCAGCGACTTACTCATCACTGGCAAAGCAATATTGACGATACTACCATCCAGGGTCGACATAAATGTAAATAAACAGACGGCAACTAAGATCCACCAACGCCGTTTTTGGATTTGGGGATCAGCCGCAAATGAGGGTGTTTTCATATTTCTGCTTCCTTCTTTGTTTGAATTAGCCGAGTGACCCAGTCAAACTGTGTCTGTGCTCGGACAGTTTGTAGCTCATTCACCAATAAAGCATCGGTGATATCAGCCGCGACCATATGGACATTATGTTGTAACTGTAACTGATGTTCGGCCAATCTAGTTAACTGACCTTGGGCAAAGGCTTGAAAGTCAGCTAAGACGGTTAACTGCTGCGGCAACGTCAACAAATGTAAAAAGTTCAGTTTGATCTGAAACGTCAATTGGGTTTGTTTATTCAACCCCACTGCCGCCATCATCAACTGCCAGAAATGTTGCTGACCTGTTTCCGTCAGTGTCGCCACTTTCTGGGGGCGTTTGCTCGTGGTCGCCTTGAAATCCAAGGTTAACTCATCCGCTGCGGCTAATTTGTCTAATAATGGATAAAGGGCACCAAAACTAATCGTCAACTCTTGCCCGACCACACTGATCAGTGCCTTACGCAATTGATAACCGGTCATTGGTCGATCCATTAATTGACCTAAAATAAATAATTCATACATTTTTAATCACCTTACTTCTAGAACTTCACCAGTATATATATCTTTTAGATATATATCAAGCAATTGGCTATTTTACCGATAAAATTCACTTTTTTAACCAATAGAAAACAGACTAAAAGCAACGGTTCCCTAGTAAAACGTGCTATGATTAAACGATAACAATGAAGGGGGTTACCAGATGAGTTCAATTATGGAAGATTTACAATTGGCCGAACAACAGGCCCACCTTATCAATCTCTACCAAGCCAATAGCGATGTGGTTTACACCGGCTATATTGACAGTCTGGCACCCGATGGCGTCGTCCTGAACACTTACGACGACGCTGGGCTTCAAGACGGCGCAGTTTTCATGCGCTACCGCGTCATTGACGAAGTGGAAACGATGAGTGAAGATTTAGATAACATGGCTTTTCGCATCGAAAATGCTGATACGGAAGGCTTAAGTACCGTGCCACAATCCCCGGTTCATTTCAACGCCGAACACGCCGAACTGTCCCAGATTTTAGCGGACGCTTTGACCCAGCAACAGATCATCCTGTTAGTCGTTGCTAATAACGACAACTACTTAGAGGGTCAGGTACAGGGACTAGCGGAAGATACCTTCGATTTCATGCCATTTGATAAATTTAACTATAGTCAACAAAAGTCCCGCGCGCTCAATTACGATGCGGTCAATATTATTGAATTCCGCGGAAATGAGTTATTGCTTGAAAGTGCCTATGTGAAAACAGCTTACCATCACGTTGATGCCATTAAGGCTACCGGCGCTCATGCGATCAATGATAGCTTGGTGAATGCCCAAGCTAAACACGATCTCATTGCCATTCGTTCCGCCGATGGCTCCGACATGTTCTTCGTTGGTTTCGTCAACACGTTGAACGCTGACAGTGTCGTCATCAATTTGGTCGATATGACCGGCCAATTTGGTGGCTACACGCTCTGCCGACGTTCTCTAATTGAATCGGTCACGATCCAATCAGACTACTTGCAAACGATGCGTGGCTTTATCGAATTGAATCAACAATATGAATTGAATGTTCAACCCGTTTTGAACGATGAACGTTTATTTGATGGCACGACCGATTTATTTGAAGCACAATTGCGACAGGCAAGTAACTTCAATAACCTCTTACACCTCACAACTGAAAATCCGATGTTACCGGACATGACTGGTTATCCAGGTACGGTTACCAACGGCCACTTTATTTTTTATAACGTGGAAGACGATAACCAAATTAATCGCGTTGGTACCTTAATCGAACTGGACTCAGTGGTCGAATTGTCATTTGGCTATATGGACGCCTACTTGTTAGAGAAACGTTTGAAAGACGCCGGCGATTTATAAACAGTACTTTACTAAAATAAAAGGAAGCCTGAATTCATAACACGAAATTCGAGCTTCCTTTTATTTTGCCTGATAAATTGTTTGACTGATTACCTTAATAAAATCTGCTAAATTACTAGGATCAGCGAGAGTATGAATTTCAAAGAAACTAATATCATTTAAAAGTTCATTAGAACGAATCCGTAACTGATCAGAAATAAAGAATATATGTTCATGCGGTTGGATCAACTCGTCTAATTTAAACATATTATTACAGATCACAATTGGAATGTGCGGCTGTAAAACAGCTGCCAGTTGTGTCTGCAACTGATATCCTGCCACTAAATCGTTCGTATAAATAATAACTTTAGCTTTACCTTGATTGCGCGTAAAGGTTCCTTCATTAAGAAATTTTACAAAGGGTCGGTCAATATCATAAATTGTAAACGGACACGGCTGTTTCAAGGAATCTGTTATTTCATGAACTGGAAAATAAATATTTAGTATTGCTTGTTCATGGTATTGAAAATTAGTCAAAGCGAGCCGATACACGGTGTCATTTTCACTATTTTTATATTTTTCAAAAAAGTCTTGATAGTCACCATGCAGTTGCATCACATTATTCACAGGTGATAATCGTAAATATTCGGTGATAAATTGCTGTCTTTCGACTGACATAGCCTGCAAGCTGAAATTTTCCACGTCACTTGAATTAGTCGACAACAAGTAAAAGACCAAGGCAACATATGACTCCGTATCTGGCAACCGAATTCCAGTCAATCGCTGATAATCCTCAACTAATTGGCTTAATAACCGTTTTAACTGTGGCTTGCTCACCTGACTTTTAAAGATCATTTTCAAATATAAATTATCAATGCGCCGATTAATCCGCGGCAATGTCAATTGTGCTAAAGCAAAGTCCAACCAAAGCTTATTACCAATCAAAATAACCCCTTGTTTATTTCCTTGGACCCTGACGTGCCATGGACGGCAAACTATTTTCAATTTTTTAAGCGTCCGATTGATCAATGAAACTGAAATGTGTAGCGTATCTTCTAAATTTTGAATCGTACATTGTTCATCCTTGGTATATAAATACCAATATATTAAGAATGGCCAATCCTTGGCTAAGGCTAAATGATCATCACCGAATTCTTCAGAAGCAACTACCTTCACCAATCTTGCGGCGTCTTCAATAAAGTAAGCTCGCTTTTCCTTATCATAAATGACTAATTGACTTGAAAAATTAGCATTGATGCTTCGAATATCGTTCGTAATTGTTCTTGATGACACATTAAACTTTTCGGCCAATTGCTGACTCGATAGATAGTTAGCTTCTTGATTGAAAGCCGTTAAAATTTGTCGCTGACGATTCAGCATCGCTATCATCCCTTACAGCAACACGTCATCAGTCAAACCACCGTGTCACCCTATTCTTGATTACCTTGTTCTTGTGCTAAGGCCTGATTATCTGCAATTCTAGCAAATGGCAAATAAATAATTGAGGTCACAATTATCATCACAATTTGAAGTATAACAAACGCGGGACCTGATTGTAAAAAGCCATTAATCAGTACTGGTGTTTGTTCTGGTAATGCCAACCCAATAATTGGTTTCACCCAGCCAATTAACGTCGCTAAGTATGAAACGCCAAAACTAACCAAAGGTGCAACGACAAATGGGATAAACATAATTGGGTTTAAAACAATGGGCATCCCAAAAATAACTGGTTCATCGGTATTAAAAATGACAGCTGGTAAAGAAATCCGACCGAGTGTCTTGAATTGTTTAGATTTAGCAAAGAAAGCCAAGAACAAACATAACCCAAGCGCACAGCCCGTCCCACCAATCTTACTCGTCATATAGAAGAACCGCCACGTAATAATATTAGGAATCGCATTTCCTGCATGGTAGGCAGCTAAATTTTGAAAATCTAGGGTATATAAAATTGGCATCACGATCGAATTAATGGCCATTGAATGAATACCAAAGAAGAAGAATAAACTATTTAATAACACGACTAATAATATTGCCCATGGCGAGGTTCCAATTTTTACCAAAGGCACTTGAAGTAAGGTATAGATGGCACTGTTCAAATCACCATAAGTTGTAAAACTAAACGCAAACCGCACCAAGGTCATCAATGTCGCAATCAAAACAACTGGGATTAATGACTTGAACGACTCACCAATTGTCGACGGTACACTGTCTGGCATTTTAATCGTCCAATTGGCTTTAATAATACGGCTATAAAGCTCACCCACAATAATTGAAACAATCAGTGCCAAAAACAACCCTTTAACACCAATGTTGTCGAATGGAATAAACGGTGTCGCCACACCTTTAATCTTAATCATCTTGAGTGGGGCTAAAATAAAAATACTCATCACTGATAAAATCGCAGGAATAACATTATCAACGTGTTTGCTCTTACAATAACTACGCGTTGTGAAATAGGCAACGATAATTGCTAAACTATTCATGGTAAATTGGTACGGCAAATTTAAGTAACTCGTTAAATGATTTGCTGCTAACCAATTGACAAATGGCGCATAGGGAAAATTAACAATAATACTAAATAATGAGCCCAAAATTAAGAATGGTAATGAAGAAATCATCCCTTCTTTGATTGCGGTCAGAATGACACTCTGACTCATTTTACCCGCAATTGGTTCGACCCATTTTTGCATTGCCGCTTGGAACTTGGACAACCAACTATTCGATTCCATCTTCTCCAACCTCCTCAGTATTTGCTTTAATGACACTTTGATACCAATAAAAACTAGCTTTTTTGATCCGTTGTAGGGTCTTCAAATTGTCATTATCACGATCGACATAGATCAAACCATATCGTTTATTCATACCACTGTGACCACTAATCACATCCATGAGTGTCCAAACGCAATACCCTAACACCGGAATACCACTACTAATGACTTCGTGGACTGCTTTAATATGATCATGTAAATATGAGATTCGCTTTAAATCTGATACTGTTGTGACGCCAGCACGCTTTTCCAAACTTTCTTCATTGCTAAACCCATTTTCAGTAATCAGAATAGGCAATTCATAGTCATGATATAGCCGTTGTAACGCAATCCTTAAGCCGACACTATCAATCGTCCATCCCCACTTAGTTGTCGGCAAGGTTCGATTCTTAGTCTTGGTGTAAATGCCGTATTCTTTGTTTGGCACTGGTAGCCCTTCGGTTTTGCCAAACTTTTCTTGCGCGCTCAAAGATGACACATCATCAGTTGAGTAATAATTAATCCCAATAAAATCTGGTCGGTTATGCTTTAAGAGCGCCAAATCAGTTGTTGGAAAATCTGGAAAAATACCCCGATCCACTAAATATTTTTTGAATATCGGGTTATAGTGTCCTCGGCACTGCAAATCCAATATATAGTTTTGTGTCAAGGTGGCTAAATCGTCAGCTGCTAATACATCTTCCGGTTGATCTGTCGCCGGATAATAGGCTTGATAAGAAAGTGCTGGACCAATTTTGGCATTCGGTAATAGCTGGTGGCACCTTGCAATAACCCGCGCAGACGCCACGCACATATTATGATTAGCAACATAGGCTTCCTGCTTGTAATTGCTAAAATCAGCCTCCCCATCGCCAATACCAAGTCTTTCTGGCATTTTAATCACATGATCTTGTTCATTAATCGTAATCCAATACTTAACTTCGTCACCTAAAGCTCCAAAAAGATAAGTCGCATAATTCTCATAATCTTGGATACTCTTTCTGGACAACCAGCCACCATACTGTTCAACCAATTGAGTTGGATAGTCAAAATGATAGATGGTCACGATTGGCTCAATACCATTTTGTTTCAATTCATGAACAACGTTCTTATAAAATTCAATTCCCGCCAGATTCGGCTTGCCATTACCCGTGGGAAAAATTCTCGTCCAAGAAATCGATAATCGAAAAGCTTTTAGTCCCAATTCCTTCATCAGCTGGATATCTTCATGATAACGGTGATAGAAATCGACGCCATCATCAAAATTAGTTGTACGGTCTTCCTTACGCGTTTGATCAATCACAGATGGGCCTTGACCATCCTTTTTCCAATTTCCTTCTGCCTGAAACGAAGAAATTGCGGCTCCCCATAAAAAATCAGATGGAAATTCTGATAGCGTTTTCAATTCCATGTGAACATCTCCTGGTTAATTTATGAATCAATTATGTTGCAGGAACCATTTCTCAACAATATCTGCTTTTTCCAGTACATCCGGAAACAAATGAGATTTAAAAAATGGCCCGCCAATTATTATCATTGGCGAGCCATTTTAGTGACCGTTTATAAACGTTTTTCGATGTGGTACTTTCGTGCGTCTGGTTTAGGACCATCCGCCGAAATGAGATCATCCGCATAAAAGACTGAGAAGCCATGATCTTCTTCTAGCGGTTTCGCAATCAAGAGCCCGCGTTTGCGACCTTGTTGCGCATTGTAAATATCCGCACTACGTAATGCTTCGTTATAATCATGGGATTCGGAAATTGCGTCACCCGGATTAAATAAGACATTTTCATCCATTTCAGATCACCCCTTTGGATTGGTACCTTAATTATACACACTTACTGATGAAACGAAAATCTTAAAGGTTGATATCAACGTTATAAGTTAACTTCGATAGCGTTAACCCTTTAGTGATCAGACGACTGATTAAGTCTTCTGCCTTGTCACGCATGTCAGCAACCATCTGCTTATCTTGTTCAGTCAAGAATTTTGTCAATTCTTCACCTGACAACTTGGCTGCTTTGGCATCCGTGTCAGCGACAAATTGCCCTAATTCCATCCGGCATTCTTTCAAGTAATCAATGTCTTCTTGAACAAAATCAGCGTAATGTGATTCCACGATCATTGACACAGTCCGGTATAACCAGTAAGCACTCTTCCGGTCATAAGTTAATGGCGTGTTGGCGAAGCTAGGATCTGTTTCGGAAACATTCGCATGGAATGGCAAATATGGTGCAAATGACGGCATCCCGAAAGTCATCCACATAATGGCACTTTGTTCTTCAGGGACGTCATTACGAATCTGCATGACATGTGAATTTTGGGTCCGGTTCATTGAGATTGGCCGGAACTTTTTACCCTCCGGCGAATCAGTAAATGGATCGTACTTCGTTTCGTTGTAGTGTGACCCTAAAACATATTCTACGTCAGCAACCGAAATCAATTTAGTGGCATGACAGATGAATGGGAGTTCACTTGATTGTGGATCCTGTTCGATCTCTGGGTTGAAATAATGTTGACCATACCAAACACGTGGCGTGTTGTAATGACGGTCTTTTTCATTATCAGTCCCAAAAATGTGACGGAAGTTAAAGCCTTCCTTGTCAGGGTTCAAATGGTGTTCTTCAACGAATTCACGAATATTTTCTGACCACATGAAGTTGTCAGGATCGTCAAAGTCGACCCATTGGATCGCAACTTGGTTGGCAGCAACGGCGTATGCGTCGTCAGGAATCCGTTGAGCGACCCAGTGATGACCAGTAACGATTTCCATGTACCAGACGTCGTTCTTGTCATTGAACAAGACACCATTACCTTCGGGTGAACCATATTTAGCAATCAACTTGCCTAGATATTGAACCCCTTCTTTAGCGGAATTGATGAATGGAATGACCATCGTTGGGAGTGAATCTTCAGCCAAACCATTTTTAACAAATGGATCAAAGGTTAAAGTATGTTCGTTCCCGTAGACACTTTCAGTTGAGGAAATGCCGACGTTCTTTTCGTTAAAGCCATTTTCTTCAAAGACACCTTTTTCGGCAACTTCGATGTTAGGTACCCCTTGATAGCGGTAGCCATCTTCGGGTAGTGGCGCTGTAAAGCCGTTCTTACCAGAAGTTAACGTTTCGTGACGGCCATGGACCGCTGGATGGACAATAAACTTTTGTGGTGTGATGGGCATAAAAGTATCATCGTTCCGGGCAATCATGGTAGAGCCATCAACGCTGGCCTTTTTACCTACTAAAATGGTTGTACAAGCTTGTTCGTTCATGCAAACACTCCTCTATTTATCTTTATGAATACGTTTTACCACCTTTAATTTTACACGCTCTAGGTAAAAATGCTAGGTTGATGGAAACGTTAACAAAAATTCTTACGCGATTTTAATGGGTAAAATGGTTGAACGCTTAGAGAAGCCAATCAATTTTAAGAATTTGACACTACAATTAGCTTAAAAAAGTACTGATAGAATGCGATAAGTATCTCCATCAGTACTTAGTTATTAATAAGGTACATCTGCCAATGTCCACACGATGGTTGTACTATATTTGGCAATTTTCATGTTCGGCATGGCCTTGACAAATAGACTTCGTGTGACACTGTCCTTATTCTTATTCGTACCACTAAAAAGGATTTCTGTTTCTTGATCGGTTGTGTCTTTCCCTTTTTGATAGACAATCGTGCTCGAACCCAGCGACTGACTTTGGGAATGCTCGTCCACGTAGTATAAGAACGGGGTCAAATCATTTTCAAGGCTGGAATTTGAACCTTTAGCTACCGCTGAAATTTGCCACGGAATCTTTTTACTACGATGATCGTCTACAGTTATCTTGAAATCTCGGTCTGGGTAAATACGTGTTGGCACCATTGGAATCTGCTGTTGACCAAACTCAAGAGTAGTTTCACTTTGATTAAACGCTAATGCGCCGACACTTTTAGTGACTTTCACGTTAATTACCTTCGATTGAATATAGCCATTCTTCTGGGCATAGATTGGAATTTCAATCGTTCCCCCTTGCTTTAATTGTCCGATTAAAGCATTCAGTTTTTCTTCGCTATAACTACTTTTGAATACCACATTGCTAGTATTCTCGGCATTAATGTGCGCCTTCTTGGCCACCACGTCTGCAATATTATCAGAGGTTAAGTCAACTGAATCTTCAAGATCAAATGCTTGATCTTGTTCTGCATGCAACAAACTAACTTGATTAATTGTCTTTGATCCAGCGTCTCCCTCGAGATTGCTTTCAGTAATCGTCAAACCATTATCCTTGATCAACGATTTTTCTAAATTTTCTTTCAAATCGAGCTTATAGTTACCATTTGCGTCAACTATTGTCTCCTCAGAATTAATATTACTAGTAATTCGATTGCCTGCAGTTCCTGTTCCTTCTATTATTTGTGTCTGAGGGGTAACAGGATCCTTAATTGTCGGTGCATTTAGCTGACCTGCTTTAAATGTTCCAAGTGAATATACGACCGTGCCAAGATAACTCGGATTTGTCTTTGAGATACTGACGGCATCAAAACTAAAGCCAACTTTTAAAGGCAACAGATCCCTTAAATTAGATAGATTCTCAACTTCAAAGGTGATGACTTTTCCACTTGAAACACCATCAAGTGCTACGAGATCAGTATTTTTAAATTCCACGCGCGGGTTATTTGTCGCAGGTATAGGACTCCATTTGCCACTTTTTTTAGACAATAAAGCAAAGTTGAACGGCGCAAAATTAAATTGTAGCTTACCGTTATTATCATGCGAAGTCATTCGGCCCCGAACTGTGATTTCTATTTTTTTTGTATTCACGGTCAGTCGGCCATTTTTATCAACATAATTCGCCTTAACTCCCTTTAAAATCCATTGAGGCAGCAACTTAAAATCTTTTCCCTGTAGCAGATAAGCTTGGTTATCTTTTAAACCATCCGATACTTGCACATGCTCCACATTATTTTGAACGAAGAACGTACCATTTTTCATGACATCTTTCATCTCATCAGTCGCAGCCTGCCCTGCCAATCCATTGAAAGCAAATGTAAAACTAAAAATCACCAAAACAAGGATTTGTTTCACTATTTTGACCCGCATTCTTTTCCCTCCTCAATCAGTAAAGGTTATTTAGTATGCGTCCGCCTTTTTAAAAAGTAGAAAAACCATAGTACTAGTCCTACAACTATGAGCATGCCGATTGCACCCCAAAGAACTAACCAAATCGGACTGATACCGCTATTTTCAACTGATTGATGTTTATATTTTTTTACAGCTGCTGGCGTAATCGTAAAGTCCTTCTCAAATTTCCAATGGTGCGCCTTATTTTTAACAGTCATTTGTAAATGATAATCACCGGGCTTTAATCCCGAGGAACCTACCAAAAGTGGATAAGAATACACTGTATTGGGTGCCAACTGCACGTTCGACTTTTTCTCTTTTTTAGCAACTTTGCCTGTGGCTTTATCAGTAATAGTTGTTTCTAAGTTTAAATTTGGCACGATTACGGCCGAAACATTTCGTAATGACGAAAGTACGGCTTGATGTGCATTTTTCAATCCTAGGCCAACTTTAGCTAGCTGCAACTCTGGATTTGGTGCCTTTCCAAATGAATATTTCATCCCAATCACATAAGAATATTGACTATGAACATTCATTGAATCTTGAACTTCACTTGTCACTTTCTCATCCAATTTTTCAAAATACCAACCACCCAACATCACACCCTGAAAATCTGTTTTAGGAATTTTAACCTGAGCTTCAACGACCTTTGAGCTTTCTGCTGGGACGGTGACAACCTTCTCTCCCGTCAGCTTCGTTAAGCGTCCAAGCTGATACTTTAGTGAAGGGTCAAAAGTCTTGGCCTGCTTAACATAATCAATCACACCGTTATCGTTGGTATAAGCTGTATGAATACCAGTTTTTATTTTCATGTCACGCTTCGTTACATTATAAATAGTCGTTTTCAAAGTTTGCGTCTGCCCAGCCGTCATTTTTAAATCAAAGAACGAATGGTCCTTATTAAGTTGATTAGACGGCAACTGGGCGGATACACTAAATCCAATATTATTGCTCGGACCAGTCGCTGCACGACTCACTTGCGCAAAGGCCAGGCCAAATAGCAAGCTCAGAACAAAACTTACGATTCCCCAAAACCGCGTCTTCATTAACATTCAACCTACTCCTTATTATTTACCCACATTATGTAAAAGAGTGCCGCTTACTTACGACACTCCATTTAATGCTTTAACTAGTTGCAACGTCTGACAAAGTCCACTTTAGCGTTGTCGTGTACGTGCCCGGTTTAGTACTATTTGCGGGAACCTTCAAAGTAATTTGACTAGGATCAAACTGTGCAGTCGTATAGCCAGCAGCTTTGCTACCTTCTGCCTTTAATATTTCTTGCTGTTGATCATTCAAATCAATCGCTTTAGTTTCTCCATCAACCCGTGATGTTGTCGCTTGTTCCCCACTCTGATGGATCGTACTTCCTGGCCAACTAATTTGTGCACCCGTGACATTGTCTTTTCCAGAGGTTAAAGGACTTGCACTCAGATTTAAATGCCACTTTGCATCGATGCCACGCCCATCCGCAATTTCCACAATAAAATTATTTTTCCAATCATCCGATACTGCTTTTGCCTGTTTATCCTTCGGTTCATTCAGCATAACATTGGCCGCAACCGAAACGGGCTTAATCATATCAATGGTTTGTGCGGTCGTTCCAAATGTCATATTTTTCGTCACATACACGAACGAAGCGCCGGCAGGCACATTGGTTATGTCCCCATTTCCCAACTCTGGATCTTTCGCAATCTCATTAGGATTATTGGGATTCACAGGTATCAAGTTGGTCGTTTCTCTGGCTTTGAACTCGATTGTTGCATTGGTACTCCCAGTTGCCAATTCTGGTTCTCCGGTGCCCGTATCCGCCGCCTTAACGCTCACCGGGGCCACTAGTAGTGTCATGCTAAATAATACGAGACCTGTCATTAGTTTTTTCATTGATCAGTACACTCCTTATTCTATTTTTAGTGCCAAGTTAGGCCGAATAACTAACAGCTAGTTGTTTATTCCAGCTGTGTACAACTAGAGTATAAGCGGACTAGATTACGCTGGCAATAGTCGACTCAGACGACTATTACCTTTAAACGTTAACTTTATTTTTGTCTATAATTATCGCAATAAATATAATTGAATCGATACTCAATTAATTAAGATTAGCCAATATAATTAGACTAGTAATTAATGTGAAATATTATCGTCAATTAATACAACACCTCAACTATTTGAAAAAACGCAATTTGGTGCAAACTGTTATCCATCAAGCCTTCACGAAATTACATTTCAATAACCACGATTTGGCATATCAATTAAGGATGTAATTGTTTTATTCACTTATCATAGTTTAAATAAGCATCCAGCCAGCCGTTCTATGCCCTAATAACGTCACATTTTAATGACGGACGTTATTCTCGACCAAAACCATCTATAAATAACTTTATTTTTAACGAATTGGCCCAGTTTAAGAAAGTCTTCTCAATTTTGAAAAACCATCGCCACACTTTCTTCATATTTCGTTGTTATATTATATTCATAGCAATTAAGGATTCCCCTCCAAGGTTGCTACTATAACAATTAACATTCTTTTCATTTACTCCTCCAAAGTAATGAAATCCGTCAGAGCGAATAACTCTGACAAGCCCAGTGAGCGGCATGTGAACGTCCCCCCGCTTATATGAATAAACGCTTACTGGGTTCTCAGCATGTGATTCCCCAATTGCATGCTGACCTACTCCTTTTGACCTTCGTATTCCCGTACGAAGGTTTTTTATTGCCAAAAAATAGGCCATTACCATCGAAACGTTCTCGAATAATGGTAATGGCCTATTCCACATTTAAAGAGAATGGCTTAACTTAGCCGTGATTAACCTTTTTAGCCTTTCGCGCGGGAACCGTAAAGTTCTCTACAAAATCGGCCATTGTTAATTTTTCAGCACGCATCAAACTTTCTAACGCATCCGCAGTCCATTCGCTTGGCATTCGGGCACTGAGCTTTTCAGCCAAGCAATCAATTTTTCTAACTAACTCTTCAACCTTGGTCGCAGTCAGAACTCGCGTCGCTCTAATCAGATTGGTTGGCAACGTCAGCGTTCGCTTGGTCTGTACCAGGACGAGTTGCGCCGAAGCGTCACCATATTCGGCTTGATACCACTCAATCGCAGCTTGCGTCATCACTGCACCACCTACTGGATCATCCGGTAAATTAATCTGAAAGACAATATCCTGTTTCAGGCCACGCCACAATTCTGAAGGCTCAGCAATCATTTCCACAGTTGGCCGAGTCGTTTCAAAACCAACCAACATCCCAACCCAAGCCAGCGCACGCTGAAAATCTTCAGTCAAAAAGTCCGCCTTAACATCTAATGGCATCACCCGTGCTTCGAAATAAATGGCTAAATCATTGCCGTTATCAAAATTCAATGCTTCTAAATAGGCTTTGAGCCGCTTGCCCGTCGTTAACTCAGGCCGAGGCACTGGCAAATACGCAACTCCAGCTGGACGTAAATAAGCTGGATTTTCACGGTAGGCTTGTTTTTGGATAACTAACGCCTTTGCCGGATCAATCTGATACTGATAAGTTGCCTGCTGTTCAAGCGTTGCGGCGGTTGGCTGGGCCACCTCACTAATTAAAGTAGCCGCCTCTTGAAACTTACCGGCCAAAGCCAGTTGATTTGCTTGGCGAATCTGTGCAGCTTGAGCGGCTTTTATCGAACAATAGGCAACCGATTTGATCTGGCGGTAATTATAATTGATGTTTTCATGATAAATTGCGCGCCAACGTGGATCTCTCGTCAGAACTGCCTTAATCAACTGATTCAACTTAATCGTGATGTCGGAAGCCGTCCGACTCGTCTTTTTGATAGCAGTTCCTAATTTCTGTGAAAACTGCAATTGCGCGCGTGTCTGAGGACTAAATAGTTCCTGAATCTCTGGCATCACTGTCAACGCTTGTAACTGATCACCTAACAGGAACACTAATGAACTATCCGCGCCAGAACGGACAGTACGCCCAAGCCCAGCTTCAATTAACTCCACAATAGTCCTAATCTTGGCCCGTGCCCCTGGATCTCGTTGTAACGCAATGCGGTCCGCTAACCGATTAGGATTTGGTAACCCATCCAAGACAAGGCAGTGACTGGCAGCACCACGCAAATCTAAGTGACGATAGCCATCAATGACGACTGCCATCATCAATTTAGTCCCAGTTAAATCGGCCATCAGTTCCTTCTGATCAGTCGATTGATAAACCTTCGCTCCCATTTTTTGCCAAATAATTGCAGCCTCATCAGTTGGCACAATAATCACCAAGTTGGTTGTCAGCAAGCCACTTTCAAATAAGTATTTTAAATAACTACGCATTCGTGAATCATTAAGTTGGATATCAAATTGTTGCGGCGTAATAATCAACTTTTCACCAGCGTCGCCCGTTGATCTGACTTCGATTGGTGCCAAGAGACTACTGGGAGACAATCCCCATTGTTGAACTAAATCCGTCCCAGTAGTCAAACTGGTCACCAAAAACAAGCGCCGTACCGCTTCGTTTAATACCGGCAACTGCTCAATCGGTAATTGTCGTGGTTGAAATTCAATGCCTGCTTGATCAATGTAGCACTCCACATTAGCGAGATTTTGAATCCATGCTGGCGGTGCCACTGGTCCTGCCAAAATACGTGCCTGATACTTAGCCAGTGTCCAATAAGGCACGGATAACGCTACCGCTGCCGAGACCGCTTTCCGCAACGCCTGCCACATAATCGGTGATTGCGTCTGAGGTTCATTTTCAAACCAAGTTAACAAGTGTTCATACCATTCCGGATATTTCTCCCGATCGATCCGCCAAGTCATAGCAGTCTGCAATTGGCGTAAACAGGCTGGGGCATCATCGACGACCAACATGGCAACTTTTTCTAATACCGGCATGGTAAAAATTGATTTTGGTGCCACAATTTGATCAATCGTCGTGACAATAATCCGATTGGCCGCTGGCTGTACATCGTCTTTCACAGCAACTTCGATGTACTCTGTCACCGGTAAATTATGATGCTTAGCAGTCTCCACCACATTCTGCGCCTGCCGCGCATCCGCACAGACATATACAACTGGCGTTGCGCCTCGGTTCAATTCAGATTGCAAAGCTAACAAACCAACCAAAGCCTTGCCAACTCCTGAACCCATCACCGTTACCAAATCTCGTTCATCACGGCGTTGAGACCACTGCCGTAAACTGGCTCGT
This sequence comes from Lactiplantibacillus daoliensis, assembly GCF_005405005.1. Taxonomy (GTDB): domain Bacteria; phylum Bacillota; class Bacilli; order Lactobacillales; family Lactobacillaceae; genus Lactiplantibacillus; species Lactiplantibacillus daoliensis. The sequence continues at coordinate 126,527 of NZ_BJDH01000008.1, forward strand.
TGGCTTCCTCTCAAATACTCATATCCAGCATCATGGATCAACTCATCAAAAAGCACGTCTGGTTGTACTGCATGAATAGATTGTGCAGGTGTTAACCGAACCGCATCTAAAAAATCCATTCTGACCACGCTCCCCTCAATTCAATGATGTCAACAACTCACTTCGTTTAAACTCAGCTAATGATTCAAATAACAATTGCATTAAAAATGACACTGTCAGAAATTATTTATTATAAATAATGTTTTATTTATAACGTCAATGTCATATAATAGTCCTAAGTAAAAAAACGAGATTAACAAGTCTCAGTTGAGCCTTGCTACCTCGTCTCTTGCGTAACTCGAGAGCTCCGAACTCCGAGATACAGCGTAACTTATGTGAAAAGATTGATAACGCTCAATCGTGATGTGCCAGTAACGTTTCTTCCATTAAGGTGATTAAGCCACTGAAAGCAAGTAACGTTGCCCCGTCATCTGATAAATCGGTTGCAGCAGTCGGAATTACATCAGTCAATGATGAACGATTATTATGGTCACTATCCTGATTAGAATTAACACGCCCAGTGTAAGAATCAGGTGTTTCCATAGCGCTCATCTTTGGTTGGTGTTTTTTTGTGTCTACAGGCCGATCAGCCCCACCAGATTTACGGATAGTGTCTTTATCCTTATAGTCGAAGTTTGAGTTACTGGCTTCTTCATTAATAGCCACTTTGCTCTTATCACCACCTCCTTCAATCCTTATCACCGATCGTCCAATCAATGATTGTGAATTATAATGATAACAAGCTTTATTTAAATACTAATCGGTGGTCACTTCACCCTTATGGTCAAGTATCTCCGATTCTCCCCGCTAAAAGTCAAAGGATTCTTAGTCATCCCCGTCATAAGAATCCTTTTCGTCTAACAATTAACCCCTAAATATCGGCTATTGCATCGAGCACTAACTAAAACTCTCACAAGCGAGGTTAGTACTTGACCGACGATCGTAATTTTCCCTATGTGCCCGCAGCGTAGACTAAATCATAATCAGGCTTGAAAATGGCCATTTTCGATTACACTGGTTACTATCAAACGAATAATGATAGTAACAGTGACCTCAATTACTTATCTACACCTCACATTTTAACTGAATAAATAAAAATGTAAATAGGCCTAACGGCGGCGCTACGCGTTTTTTAAGGACATTTCACGAATGAATATAAGATACAGTAATACCGGTTTAAATAACGTTAATACTATGAACGATTAATTATCAGTTATTTTTGCGACTATGGTTAGTTGATTAATGATTACTAAATATAGACCAATGTGTTTAACATCATTCGCATACGTTATCCCTTTAACGATTAGCGCGGTTAATTTGGACTAGATATATTTATTTGCACATTTCAAAAAAACTTTATCAATCGATAATTGAACAATCAGTGTCATACTGTGTACTATTTATATCTGTATGTTAATTAACCTAACTAAACTAATTCTTATAAGTAAATATTTGATTAAAATTCAACATTTTTTTCTTACGGACGTCATTTCCCCCCTGAAACTACCATTCCTCAGCCAAACAGCTTATAATTAATGCATCACAATTAAAAGGTGGGAAGGGTTATGCAAGAAGGATACTTGGAACAACGCTTAATCGGCCAGCGCTTCACGCTCAAACGGGCAGACCTAACTGACGGCGTCACGTTTTTTGGCATCTTTTACCATATCCATGCAGCGACACCGTTACACGTTGGGGACTTAGTCGAAATCGTGCAAGCCGATGCGCACGGCTTAACGGTCACGGTAGTTGCGCCTCATCAACAGGGGGAATTGCATCATGATCACATTAATCGTTAGTATCATTGTCATTTTATTAATTATTGCGGTGCTCGTTGCCTCTATTCGAATCATCACTCAGCCTAACCAGGGTGTCGTGTTGACTTTCGGGAAATTCGAACGCGTCTTGAGTTCAGGTTTCCACTTCATCAAACCCTTTATCTCACGGGTCATTACAGTCAACACCGCTCAAACGCCGGTTGACCTGAATCAACAAGTTGTCATCACCAAGGATAACGCTGAAATTTCTGTGAAGATTTCACTGAAATATCACGTCACCAATATTGAAGATTTCGTCTTTAAAAACGAAGATTCCGTTCGGAGTATGATTCAAGATACTCGGGCAGCTTTGCGGGGCATCATTGGGAATAAAGAATTAAACGAAGTCTTGAACGGCACGCAAGAAATCAACGCGGCGTTGTTCAAGGAAATCTCCTCAGTGACCGCGGGCTATGGGCTAAACGTTGACCGAGTCAATATTGATTCCGTTAATCCATCAGCTGATATCCAAGCTTCAATGAACAAGCTGTTACAAGCAACCCGGGAACGGGATGCGACCATTGCTACTGCTGAAGGTAAAAGTCGGTCAATTACCCTAGAAAATGAGGCCAACAACAAGGCTTTGCTGGCAACGAACAAGGCACAAAATGAAGCCTTAGTTAACAGCGCCACCGCCAAAGCGACTGCGATTCAAACCGAAGCGGACGCCGATGCTTATCGGACTAAGATTTTGAATGAAGCCTTAAGTCAATCTTCTGAAAATTACTTTATTTTCCAAAACACTGAAGCCGTTAAAGCTTTAGCAGATGGTAGCTCAAACACTGTCGTTCTACCCAACGGAACGTTAGACAGTTTAGGCTTGATTCCTGCACTGACTAAAGTTGGCAAACTAACTAAATAAGTAATTTACCATAGTCTATTAACACTAGCGGCCTGAACTTGCAGTTCAGGCCGCTTTTATATACCGTTTTATTTCACTATCTGGGTCGCATGTCGCCGAATAATTTTTGGTAACTGCTGATACCTTAGCTTGAACTCCTTATTGAACTGGGCATAATTAGCAAAACCAACTTGTTCTGCAATCAACATAATTGAATTGTCAGTGGTTACTAACTGTGAATAGGCATGATCCAAGCGAATATTCGTCAAATAAGCATAAAAGGTCAATCCAAAGTGTTTCTTTATGAATCGCGACAAATAGGCCGGATTTAAATTTACCTGTGTTGCCAAATCAGTTAATGTCACTGTTTCAGTATAATGCTGCTCAATATATGTGGTAATCTTTTGAATCCGTTTAAAGTACTTTTCACTGAGACGGCGCTCACGCACTGAACTTGGAACTTTAAAATCTGTAAAAAGGGAACGTAACAATGTCATTAACCTAGAATAAACACTTAAATAACTATATTCTTCGTGACTCGTTGCCAACTGTAGCAATTGATTTAACAGCCTAATCACGGTCCGTTTAGCATCTGGTGTCCCCATCTTGGCAGAAAAATGGACTAAATCTGCATCAGGTACTAACTCACGAATAAAACGAAATGAGATCTGCAGTACAATCCCCTTCAGCAAAGGCCCATCAAACAAAGTCGAATGCACCGAATTTGAATTAAAAATATGAAATTGACCTGTCTCTAATATAAAGTGTCGCGTTGCATCCATCACTTTCAGCTCACCCTTGGTTAGATAAATTATTTCAAGGGCCTCATGCATATGCGGAACAATTAAAGCATGCCCACGGTCGTAGCCACGAAAGATACGCATCGGAACATTATGATCGAAATGAACTTGTTCATGTAATTCTGAATAGTGGTCTAATTCCACAATCAATCTTCCTTCCTATCCAAAAGTCAAAATATCGATATTTATCGGTCATCAGAAGTACTGACTTAGTCTGACAGTTGTCAGTTACAATTACTTCCGCAAGTAAGAAAACGTTTACAAAAAGGAAGTATTAACATCATATGAATCCAATTTTAGATCCAACCGTATGTCTGCCAGATGCTGAAGCGCGGGTGATGCCTGATCATCGCGTATACCTTTATGGCTCACATGATAATCCTGGTGACACTGAATTCTGTAGCACCAATTATGTCAGCTATTCTTCAACAGATTTAATTCATTGGCAAGCGCACGGCACAATATTTGACAGTACCAATCCAAAATACGCCGTTAACAATGGCCTAACCCTAGGCGCACCCGACTGCATCTTTAACCACGGGCACTACTACCTCTACTACTGCATGTATGGCAACCGAATGGGGGTTGCCGTTGCCAATAGTCCTACCGGCCCCTTCAAAAACATTGGTCCAGTTACACCAGCCGACGGACAAAGTATCGATCCAGCTGTCTTTATCGATACAGACAATCAAGCTTATTACTTTTGGGGTCAATTTAACCTCCATGGTGGCAAGCTTGCAAATGATATGAAAACTGTCATTCCTTCCAGTATTAACGATAACATTCTTAGCGAACATGAGCACGGCTTTCATGAAGGCGCTTCGATTCGAAAATTGAACAACCTTTATTACCTAATTTATACTGACATATCGCGTGGCCGCGCGACTTCCCTCGCCTATGCGACGGCAAAACATCCGTTAGGGCCGTACACCAAACGCGGTATTATTATCGATAATACTGGCAGTGACCCTGAAAGCTGGAATAATCATGGCTCAATTGAATGGATCAACCAGCAATTATACGTTTTCTATCATCGTTCCAGCCAAAATAGTATCTATAATCGACGACTATGTATTGAGCCTTTGACCCTCCATGCCGATGGACATATTGACGAAGTCAAAATGAGCTCAACTGGTGTTGAATCTGCTCTATCCATTAATCAAACGATTAGCGTTAGTCGTCTATCAAGAATGCGCCTTAAATTACCATTTAACGCACTAATTGAGCCAATGGCGCTACATCCATCAGGAAATACTGACACCTTAGCCTATATCAAAGATGGCGATTGGGTTCAATTTGATCAAGTCAGTTTTGGAACGGGGTGCCGACAAGTTGAAGTCAACTTAGCTACCCCTAAGCCGATGCGAATTGAAGTTTGGACTGAAGGCAACCATTGCCTTGGCAGTATTTATGCCACAACGCTTACTCATGACTGGCAAACTTATCAATCCTATCAAGGTTCATTAGAACTCACTAAAGGAATCCATCAAGTTTGGCTAAAATTCTGTGCTGAACAGCATGCAGTTGGTCGCCTAGGTAATTTAAAGTCAATTCGCTTTATCGAGGAGTGTGAAAAATGACAACAAATGCACAATTAGCTGATGAAATTATCAAGCAACTAACCATTGATGAAAAAGCTCAACTATTATCACAAGTGATTTGGGAAACAACTACTATCAGTCATCTCAATCCCCATTTGAGTAAATTTTTGTTAGCTGATGGACCGGCTGGAATCCGACGATTAAAAGAATACTTTGATGATGATATTTACAATACTAAGCCAAGCACCGCTTACCCTTCACCAAGTACCTACGCGAGTTCCTGGGATCCTAACCTATTGACTCAAATTGGAAAACACATCGGCGAAGAAGCACTCCAAGAAGCTGTTGATACAATGCTCGCACCAGCAATCAATCTAAAGCGAAGTCCTCTTGGTGGTCGTAATTTTGAGTATTATTCGGAAGATCCCTATTTAACTAGCACGCTTGCAACGCACTTTATTCAGGGGCTACAATCCACTGGCGTTGGGGCTTGTTTAAAACATTTTGCCCTTAATAACCAAGAAACACGTCGTATGAATCTGAATGTCGAAGTGGATGAACAGACTTTGCACGAACTCTATTTACGAGCCTTTGAAAAACCTGTTAAGGCGGGAAAGCCCAAAATGGTCATGACAGCTTACAACCAAGTCAACGGTGATTATTGCGCTAGCAATCCAGAACTATTAGACATTTTACGGCGTACTTGGGGATTTAATGGCGTCGTTGTCACAGACTGTTTTGCGGCACATGACTTAGGCCAAGGTATTAAGCATGGACTAACCTTACAAATGCCTGGTGAAAGTAAAGAAAATATCACCAATCAGATTCAACAACTTATCACTACTCAACGACTAAAAATAACGGATTTAGACCATGCAGTCAAACGCAACATCGTTTTTGCCCTCGATGCTGCTGGTGAACGCAAGCATCGAAAAAATTATAACCGTGATGCTCACCATGACTTCGCTCGTAAAGTAGCAGAAAATAGTATGGTTTTATTAAAGAATGAAGACCAAGTCTTACCGTTCACTACTAATCAACACTTGCTAGTCGTTGGTGAATTAGCCACTCATCCTAGATTTCAAGGTGGTGGCAGCTCCCATGTCAACCCTTATCATCTAGAACAACCATTAGCGGAGCTTAAAAAAATAAATCAGCATATCACATTTGCCAAAGGCTACCAAATTGATAATCTGCATCAGACAGAATTAGTTCAACAGGCCATTGATGCAAGTGCCAATCAAGATGCAATCGTTGTCTTCGCTGGTTTACCTGATTTAATTGAATCAGAGGGGTACGATCGTGACAATCTCGACCTGCCAATCAATCAAAATCAACTTATTCAAGCAATGGTTGCAACTAAGAAACCGGTTATCGTTGTCTTAGCCACCGGTTCAGTTGTCACCATGCCTTGGCAACATAGCGTGAATGGAATTTTAGAAAGTTATCTTGGTGGTGAAGCCGGAGCAAGTGCTATTGCAAATATTTTATTTGGTAAAGTTAACCCTTCCGGTAAGTTAGCTGAGACTTTTCCTAAACAGCTTAGTGACAACCCCAGTTATTTAAATTTCCCTGGAAATCAACACACGGTCCTTTATGGTGAAGGCCGTTTTATCGGGTATAAATACTATGCCGCTACCAACAAGAATGTTGCTTTTCCATTTGGTTTTGGGTTATCGTATACGACCTTTTCCTATCAAACAACTAAACCACTGGTTAATCCAACACATACTCAAGTAACCTTTCAATTGACTAATACAGGCTCATTAGGTGGTCAAGCAGTTGCTCAAGTCTATACTCACTTTCTCGATACAACCGTTGGTCAAGAACCACTACAATTAGCAGGATTTCAAAAAGTCTATTTAAAACCGCAACAAACTAAAGCTATCGTCATCGATTTGGATCAACGTGTTTTCCAAACCTTCGATACCACAACACACCAATGGATTACCAATGCCGGGACTTACCACATCTACGTTGGTAACGCCAGTGATGACTCACAATTGGCCGCCGAAATCAGTATTTATGGAGTCACAACCCCGGTCACTGCAAATAGTAATCTTAGTGATATGCTACAACAGCCTACGATGAAAGCTACACTACAACTACTATTCAAAAAGCATCCAAAGTCGGCTGAATTCTTAGCGCTAACCCAAGACAAAGACCCCTTAAAAGCTCGTTCAATGGGAGGGCTTATGACTTTTAATACTTTAAAACGTGTTGATCCAACATTAAACGATCACGTAATTAACACAATGGTACAGACAATTAATCAAAAAGGAGACCTTATCCATGCCAATCACTCAAAATAAACATAGCTTTTGGTTCAAAGCTTCAATTTTATCAATTTCAATTGACTCAACCGTGTCAGGAGTCGTTTCTGGTGCCATTCCATTGATGGTTAAATCATTTCCAAACGCTCCTCAATCAATCGTTGAATCTATTTCATCATTACCTAGTCTTGCAATCATGCTAGCAGTTATCATTAGTCCGTTTGTAACAAATAAAATTGGCTATAGAAAGACAGTCCTAATTGGACTTGCAATTTCATTTCTGGCTGGGATTGCACCCACATTTTCACCAAATATTTATCTTATTTTAGCCTTTCGCTTTATATTTGGTTTGGGAATTGGGCTGTTAAACCCACTTTCTTACAGTATTGTTGCTTACTTTTACGATAACGATGAGCGCTCACAAATGTATGGCTTAATCGGAACCGTCTCTAATTTTGCTTCTTGGATTTTAACCGGACTCGTCGGCGTATTATTACAATTTAGTTGGCACTATAGCTTTTTAACTTATTTTGTTTTGCTCGCCATTTTAATTTTAGTTTATTTCGTTTTACCCGAAATGGACATAAAAACCGAAGTCAAAAAGGAAAAATCACACAAAAACAATTTTCTTGCCATGGATCATCGAGTTTACTACCTGGCCGTCGTAATGTTCTTCTTATTTATGGTTTGGATGACTTTTAACCAAAAGTTTGGACTACTCGTTACTGGCAAAGGCTATGGTAATGCCTCTCAAGCTACTTATATTCTTAGCTTAACTGCACCGGTTGGTATGATTATTGGTATCTTTTTCGGCTTACTTCACAAATGGCTAAAAAACATTTTACTTCCCTTAGCAATGTTTATGATGGCCTTATTATTGCTCGTAACAGCGGCTTCAAACAGTTTAATCGTTTCTACATTTGGCGTTGTTTTTGCGGCAGCCTTTTTCACTTGTTGTTCAACCTCAGTCTTTCTCCGTGTTTCAGAAATTACACCGAAAGCACTGAATAACGCTGCTTCATCAATTGAACTCATCGTTGTTAATGTCGGTATCTTCGTTGCACCTTACTTCATGAGTCTGGTTGGTAATACCCTTGGCAATAATAATCCCGACATGATGCTGGCTGTCTGCGCAGCTATTCTGATTGTTTTAGTAATCGCCATGATTCTTGGTCACTTTCTTACCCGTAACCAACATCAAGCCCAATCAACTATTTCACAGGAGTAATCAGCATGGCCTTTAAATTTCAACTTAATCCTGATATAAAATTTGAATATAATCCTGAATTTCTAGCACGAGCCGCAGAGAATGAATCCAAACTGATTACACATCAACATGTAATTAAAAACTGGTTAACATTGAACCCCCAACAGCAGCTGACTTCATTACCAAAGGAGCTCATCAAAGTGCCTTTACAGCGCGACGATTACCGGATTTTAGACTTTGGTACTCATTATGTTGGTCATCTATCCCTAGACATAAATATTCATGGTGCAAAGATGGACGCACCACTGACTCTCAAATTTCAATTTGCAGAAATTCCAGCAGAGTTAGGGCTAGCTTCGTCAAATTACAATGGCTGGTTGTCACGGTCTTGGATTGCGGAAGAAACTTTGCATATCGATCATTTACCAATTCACTTGCAGCTGCCACGACGCTACAGTTTTCGCTATGTCAAAATTACCGTGATTGACACTTCACCCAAATGGAAAATTACCTTTGCCAATCCAACTATCACCGCAACAAGCGCAGTCGACGAATCACAGTTTCCGAATCCAACCAGCCAAGACCCGGAATTACGTGCAATTGAACGTGTTAGCACTAAAACGCTAGCCGAGTGCATGCAAACTGTATTTGAGGATGGTCCAAAACGTGACCAGCGCCTTTGGCTAGGCGACTTATACCTGCAAGCACTTGCTAACTATGCCACCTTTAAGCAAAACAAACTTGTTACACATTGTTTGTATTTATTTGCTGGTATGCCTACAACTAGCGGTTTAGTCAGTGCCAATATTTTTACACACGGTCAACTCGCACCGGATGATACTTTCCTGTTTGATTATAGTTTATTCTTTATTAGTTGCTTAAAAGATTACGTCTTACAAACCCATGATGTGTCAACTGGCTTAAACCTCTACCCTGTTGCAAAAAAGCAGCTTGACTTAGCTCTCAAGCACTTAAATGGCATAGGAAAACTACAACTACCATCAACGTGGCCGGCATTTATCGATTGGGGTAATAATGCTGACAAGACTACTGCAGGACAAGGTGTCTTAATCAAGGTATTACGCGACTTTCTAAAACTAACAACTAACTTAGGTTTATCTATCAATCGGCGATATCCGGCGGCATTAGAACAAGCAGTGACCTATGCTCAATCCAATTTATTCGACATAAAAAAAGGATTGTTTTTCAGTGGCCCCAATCATGAATTTAATCTTTATAGTCAAGTCTGGATGGCACTTTCTAAAACGTTGCCATCTAACGAAACTACCAAATTAATGACAACCACCTATCAAGATTTCTTCCCAGTCACTGGTATTGCAACCCCTTATATGTACCACTTCATTGTCACGGCTCTTTTGGAATCCGGACTAAAAGCAGAAGGACGGCAGCTAATTAAGACTTATTGGGGCGGCATGTTAACCCAACATGCCGATACATTCTGGGAAGCTTATAAACCAGAGGATCTCACGTACTCCCCTTATGGTAGTCCATTGGTCAACAGTTATTGTCATGCCTGGTCTTGTACGCCAGTCTATCTCATTAAAAAATATCACTTGTAGATACCAATATACAATTAATACTTCAACGACTTGAACAATTAGTTCAAGTCGTTTTTATGTCGGATAAAATATGATTTTTAAGCCAGTCACAAACAGATCCCAATAACATGAAGTTTACTTAATATGGATTAGTAATAATGTGGTGTACAATTGAAACATGCAAAACTTATTAAATCGGGGATGATGACTTGAAACAACCTTGGCAAACAGCTTGGCCTGAACGCATTAGTTATGGCTTAAGCGACGCCGCAGATAATCTAGTCTTTCAGATGATGACCACTTACCTGCTCTTTTTCTATACTGATGTCTATGGCCTATCTGCTAGTGCAGCCGCGATTCTTTTTGTCGTGGCACGCTTGGCAGATGTTGTCGAAAGCCTCATTATTGGCGTCATGATTGATCATACTCATTCCCGTTTCGGCAAGAGTCGGCCCTTCTTTCTGTGGTATGCGCTGCCCTATGTTATTTTCGCAATTCTAACTTTTGTCACCCCAAACTTTGGCGACACCGGTAAACTGGTCTGGGCGTATGTGACTTATCTCGGGTTAGGTTTCTTCTATACTGCGGTCAATTTACCCATTACCTCGATTTTGCCGACCCTCTCACAAAATGAACATGAACTGACCTTACTTGGGGTGATTCGACAATTTTTCGGTAGTTCAGTCCAAATCATTGTGGCGGTTTTCACCTTGCCGTTAGTGGCTTTCTTTGGCAAAGGTAACCAGCAGCATGGCTTCTTATTAACAATCATTTTATTTGGCCTCATTTCGCTCGCATTAATTTGGAATACCTTTTTCCAAGTTCATGAACGCTTCAGTCAACCGGAACGTGCTCATCAACCTTTAAGTGAAGTCTGGGGCATGCTCAAAAAGAATCAACCATGGCTTGTCATTTCCATCGTGATTCTACTCTATTGGTTAACGACGGCGATTAAAAATCAGACGACGATTTACTACTTCAAATATCTCCTACAAAACGAAGGCTTAGTCCCCGTTGTCAATGGATTTACGTTTGCCGCGTTGATTGGTGTTGTCTTGATTGTCCGAACTTCTCGCAAAATTGGTAAGAAGCGAACGATGCTCGCTGGTATTTTAATCGCAGCACTAGGTCAATTAGTGCTCGCGATTGGCGCTGAAAGTCAAAGCTTGGCGTTAATTTTCAGTGGGACCTTAATTAATTCGATTGGTAACGGCTTGATTATCGGGTTGGTTTCCATCATGATTGCCGATACGATCCGCTTCGGCATGAGCATGGGAATCCAAGCAGAAGGCATTCTGGCCTCCACTGATGATTTCGGCGTCAATGTTGGTCTAGGCTTAGGCGGATTGATCACCGCTGGCTTATTCCACTTATCCGGCTATACCGCTAACCACGCACAAAACGTTGCCACCCAACACATGATTACATTAAATTATGCCTGGCTACCATTAGGCTTGTACCTGAGTATGTTTATTATTTTATTGTTCTACAATGAAAAACGGTTACTCGCTGCGATAAACCACTAAATTAAAAAAGGAATCCAGTCCGACTATAAAAGCCGTGACTGGATCCTTTTTTACTAATCTTATTCTAGGTTTTCATTAGCAGGATCAGTATCAATCACTGCTGCTTGCCACAATTTCCAAACGTTTTCCTCGGAAAAGTCCGCTGCCCGTTCATATGCACCGGTACTAAGTTGCTGAAGCTTATCTGGATTACTCATCACATCAACAATCTTCTGCACCATTGCATCTCGGTCACCATAAGGCACTACATAACCATTCTGATCGTTATTAATCAGATAAGCCGGACCATAATAAGTGTCATATGAAATTGCTGGAACACCATATGAGTTTGCCTCCAAGATTGCCAAAACAAATGCTTCAAACCGGCTTGTCAACAGCATTAATTCCGCGTGTTGGTATGCCTCTTCAAGGTTATTCGTATACCCTTTGAACTGAACACAAGCTTGCAATTGCAATTCCTGGACTAACGCCCGTAAGTTTTGCTCTTCTGGGCCGCCATCATTATAGCCATAAATATCAAGTGTCAGCCAATCCAACTGATCGTGTGCTAATTTAAAAGCTCGAATAGCCGCACTTAAATTCTTTTCTGGAAACAGCCGTGCAACAATAATAATCTTGCCTCGTTCACGAAAATCGGTCGTCATCGGTCGCTTCTCAGCTTGCAAACGCTCATCACTAACCATTCCCACTGGTATATTCATGATAGGAACCTGCGTCCGTAATCGCAAACGAATATTATCGGCTTGTTGAGGCGTGGCAGCAATAACCATATTCAGCTTACTTAACTGGTCAGTAGTATTAAGTGCTGGATAAACTAGTTCAGAATTAAGCGGTTCGCGATAAGGACTAAAGTGAATACTATGAACCCATTCAATTTTACGAGCAGCCGTTTGCATCATTGTCATTGGACGATTAGCAACCATTGAGCGGTCCGAAATAAACGTTGAATGTTCACCATCACGCAAATTGAGATCATCATAAAACTTAGAATTCAATTGATCAGTATTCATAAAAGAATATGTCTCGCCATCATTAGTTAATAGTCGATAATTTGTCGCTGTCACCCCATTACCTCGTTTTCGATAAGTAATTTCGAGGTATGGACGTCCAGATAGTGTTACAAATTGTTCTAATGATAAATAGGCTTCTTCAACATTATCTTTGGTTGCATAAAATTTGGTATACGCCATAAATCCACGTTCATCATACACATCTGTCCGAATCTTCTGTGCATCGCCGTCAAAATAGTCAACCGTACTAATCGGGGAAGTCTCATCAGAAAAATAATGGACTTCAGCAACTTGACGCTCACCATCCCAAAATCTGGCACTACTCGAGTGACGCTCAATTCGATATTTTTGGCGAGCAATGGGCAATTCTGCTAATGTTAATTTTTGCGCGTTAAAGTGTTCCGTACCAGCATAAAAATCAAACAGGTTCACAAAATTTTCTTCTGCCAGTTGCCAGTGCGCATTGCTACTACGGGTTGTCGTAGAATATTGAGTCGTAGCAATTTTTGCAGGCACCTGGTATCGATTAAACAATTTAATTCGCTTAAATTCAGCATGTTCAAGACCAGAAGCTAATTGGGCAATATTATCATCCAAAAAATAATACATCGTACTCCTCTTTTCTTTCGAATAAGTTATCTTTCAAAAAAGAAGGTGCAATTCATCACTGAATTACACCTTCTCCAAATCAGATTATTTCAGTTAAAGTTTTTTAATACTCAGCTTTTTCTAAAATAACTTAAATCATGTCTTCGCGACGACGACGAGCACCTAACAAACCAACTAATCCAAGCATGATTGTTCCTGCAACAGCTAATGATCCTTCAACTGAATCATTAGTTTGTGGCAATGAACCATTGTTTGAAGTTGCTTGCTTGCTACTGTCGTTAGCTAACTTACCGAGGTTTGAACCACCGTTAACTGCATCGCCTGCGACCGTACCATTACCGTTAGTGCCAGTAGTTGAGCCGTTACCAGCCGTCGTACCATTACCATTGGTTGAACCGTTACCAGTAGTTGTTCCAGTACCGTTTCCAGTGTTTGAACCATTGCCAGTTGTAGTCCCAGTACCATTACCAGTGTTTGAACCATTACCAGTAGTTGTTCCAGTACCGTTTCCAGTGCTTGAACCATTACCAGCGTTGATCGTATCGCCGTTTGCATCAGTAGTCGTTCCTTGTGCAGGAATCGTGATGCCAACAGGGTTACTTGCAACACCACCATCAGTAGATGTCACGTACAGTTTATCTCCAGCAGCTAAGCCGTCTTTAGAAACTGTTAACGTAAACTTACCATCTGAACCAACAGTCGTCTTACCAATTTCCTTACCATTACTATCAGTAATAGTAATCGTTGCACCTGGTTTGCCAGTCCCTGTAACGGTAACATCTTTATCACCGTTAGTAACTGTCATGCTACCTGGTTTCTCACTTGGAACAGTAACTTTGATAGGATTGCTATCGTTACCGCCATCAGTTGTTGTAACTGAGATTGAATCACCAGGCTTAACTGAACCCTTTGGAACCGTGATCGTAAACTTACCATCTGAACCAACAGTACCTTGAGCAACTTTATTACCTTCACTATCAGTGACCGTAATTGTTGCACCAGGAGTACCTTCGCCCGTAACGGTGATGTTTCCAGCTTCGTTATCAACAACAACTTTGGTAGGTTGCTTTGCAGGTACCTTAATGCCAATCGCATTACTCAAACCACCATTGGTTGCTTGAACGATTGCTAAGATAGTTCCTGGTTTGCTGCTGTCAGTTGGAACTAAGATATCAAAGTTCCCATCAGCGCCAACCTTGCCAGAAGCTAATGAATCACCATCAGCAGTAAAGATGTAAACAGTTGAACCAGGAGTCCCTTTACCAACAACATGAACGTTCCCATTTGCATCAATGTTAACTGTCATGCCAGTTGGTTGATCAGCAGGTACAGTGATATTAAGAACATCACTAGTCTTACCATCTTTTTGTTGAACAACCGTGATCTTATCACCTGAAGTTACCGCACTCTTAGGTAAGGTTAACGTAAAGGTACCATCAGTACCAACCGTAGTTGTGGCAATTGACTTACCATCAGCATCGCGAGCGGTAATAGTTGCGCCAGCTTCACCCTTACCAGTGATCACAACAGAGCCATCAGCTTGTTTGTTAACTGAAACACCAGTTGGTGAGGTCATTGTTGCGCCTGAACCTGAGTTGTCACCTGAGGTTGAACCTGAGTTGTTGCCTGAGTTGTTACCAGACGTTGAACCTGAGTTATCACCTGAGGTTGAGCCCGAGTTATTACCAGACGTTGAACCTGAGTTATTGCCAGACGTTGAACCTGAGTTATTGCCTGAGGTCGAACCTGAGTTATTGCCTGAGGTCGAACCTGAGTTGTCGCCTGAGGTTGAACCTGAGTTGTTGCCAGACGTTGAACCTGAGTTATCACCTGAGGTTGAGCCCGAGTTATTACCAGACGTTGAACCTGAGTTGTCGCCTGAGGTCGAACCTGAGTTATTGCCTGAGGTCGAACCTGAGTTATTGCCTGAGGTCGAACCTGAGTTATTGCCTGAGGTTGAGCCCGAGTTGTTGCCTGAGGTTGAACCTGAGTTATCACCTGAGGTTGAGCCCGAGTTATTGCCTGAGTTGTCGCCTGAGGTCGAACCTGAGTTGTTACCAGACGTTGAACCTGAGTTGTTACCTGAGTTGTTACCTGAGGTTGAACCTGAGTTGTTGCCAGACGTTGAACCTGAGTTGTTGCCTGAGGTTGAACCTGAGTTATCACCTGAGGTTGAGCCCGAGTTATTGCCAGACGTTGAACCTGAGTTATTGCCTGAGGTTGAACCTGAGTTGTTGCCAGACGTTGAACCTGAGTTGTCACCTGAGGTCGAACCTGAGTTATTGCCTGAGGTTGAACCTGAGTTGTTGCCTGAGGTTGAACCTGAGTTATCACCTGAGGTTGAGCCCGAGTTGTTGCCTGAGGTTGAACCTGAGTTATCACCTGAGGTTGAGCCCGAGTTATTGCCTGA
>NZ_BJDH01000009.1 GCF_005405005.1 Lactiplantibacillus daoliensis
GAGTTATCACCTGAGGTTGAGCCCGAGTTATTGCCTGAGTTGTTACCAGACGTTGAACCTGAGTTATTGCCTGAGGTTGAACCTGAGTTGTTGCCAGACGTTGAACCTGAGTTATCACCTGAGGTTGAGCCCGAGTTGTTGCCAGACGTTGAACCTGAGTTATCACCTGAGGTTGAGCCCGAGTTATTGCCAGACGTTGAACCTGAGTTATCACCTGAGGTTGAGCCCGAGTTATTGCCTGAGTTGTTACCAGACGTTGAACCTGAGTTATTGCCTGAGGTCGAACCTGAGTTGTCGCCTGAGGTTGAACCTGAGTTGTTGCCTGACGTTGAACCTGAGTTATTGCCTGAGGTTGAACCGGAATTATTGCCTGACGTTGAACCTGAGTTGTTACCTGAGGTTGAACCCGAGTTATTGCCAGACGTTGAACCTGAGTTGTCACCTGAGGTTGAACCTGAGTTGTCACCTGAGGTTGAACCTGAGTTATTGCCTGAGTTATTGCCTGAGTTGTTGCCAGACGTCGAACCTGAGTTGTCACCTGAGGTTGAACCTGAGTTGTTGCCAGACGTTGAACCTGAGTTGTCGCCTGAGGTTGAACCTGAGTTATTGCCAGAAGTTGAGCCCGAGTTATTACCAGACGTTGAACCTGAGTTGTCGCCTGAGGTCGAACCCGAGTTGTTGCCAGACGTTGAACCTGAGTTATTACCAGACGTCGAACCTGAGTTATTGCCTGAGTTGCTACCAGACGTTGAACCACTACCAGCAGCGTCGGCTGGTGTCATAACTGTAATTGAATCACCAGTACTGCTACCTTTAGAAGGTGTTAATGTCAAAGCTGACTTAGCACCAACTGAAGCTGGAATTGTAATTGAGTAGTTACCATCAGTACCAATCGTACCAGTACCGACCGTGGCACCTGAAGCGTCGGTAACCTTAACAGTTGATCCGGCAGTTCCTTGGCCAGTTACGGTATAACCATCAGTTGAGTTACCTTTAACAATGGCGTTAGTTGATAATTCAACCCCACCAATATTTTCAAAGGCAGTTTCAATATCCAATTCAGAAGCAGTTTGAGCAGCGCGACCATCGTTGTAGCCATCACCATCAGTATCGATCATTAATGGATTAGTGCCACGAGTCTTTTCTTCGCCATCAGTTAAACCATCACCATCAGTATCAGCCTTCAATGGATTAGTGTGATCAAGGATTTCTTGACCATCACTCACACCATCTTCATCGGTATCAGCTTTAAGTGGGTTAGTCCCATATTGAAGTTCTTGGAAGTCGTTTAAACCGTCACCATCAGTATCAGGATTGTTAGGGTCAGTACCCATTTGCAATTCAACTGCATCTGGAATCCCGTCACCATCAGTATCGACGCCTTCACTAAACTTAGGATCGCCGCCTAATGGATCAGTATCCTTCCCATCAACAATCCCATCACCGTCAGTATCAACCATCAATGGGTTAGTTCCGGCCTTGATTTCGGCACCGTCACTCATACCATCACCATCGGTATCAGCTAACATTGGATTGGTATGGTATTTAGTAACTTCATCATAATCACTAAGACCATCGCCATCACTATCTTTGTCAGCCTTCAAAGCATTTTCATTGCCGGCTAAGATATCATCTGGCATACCAGCTTTAGTACCATATTGCTTTTCTTGAAGGTCGGTTAAACCGTCCTGATCAGTATCAGCACTATGTTCGTTAGTATGGTCAATGTACATTTCGTTAAAGTCTGAAACACCATCTTGATCAGTATCAGTGGCAATGGCATCTGGACTCGTTGCATTCAATGGATCGCTATCGTTGTACTTAGTTGCACTTAAGTTTTGAAGTACTAAACGAGCAGCAACACCTGACGCACTTAATTTTTGTTCAGTCGTTAAGGCATCATATTGTTTTTGCAAGTTAGAAGTGTTCACACGTTGATAAACAATTGACGTTTGAACAGGTGTCTTAGGACTAACACCATAGAAAGTTGGTGTTGAACTAACAACTAATTGTGCAAAGTCTCCAACACCCAAGGTTGCAAGTGTTTGGTTACCAGTGCTTGTTTGTGATGAGAAATCTGGATCAGTGTAGCTAACTGGTAAGACAACCTTTTGAACCCCACTAATAGATAAGTCAGCAACTTGACCTAAAGCTTGACCAACAGTATCAGCAATAAACTGTGTAACGGTCGTGAATGCACCTTGAACTTTGTTGTTTAAGGTATCTGTTAAGTCTTGTAACAATCCACCAACAACTGGTAATTTACCAAGGGCAGTCCCACCACCATTGACACTGGTGTTAGACATCGCAATCAATGATGCAATCATGTCGTATAAATCGACAATCCAAGTGTTGACCCATGATTGTAAGTAGTTGGTTAATGATTCAGTTAACGTTGAATCATTGAGAACTTTATAAGTTCCATCAGCTTGTTTAGTGACATTAGCTAATTTAGTAATGGCAAGTGAACTACCACCTAATGAAGCTAAAGCAGCTTGGTCATCTTTAACTTTTTGAACTGAAGATTCCAAACCAGCATAATAAGCGGATTGTTTCAATGAAGGTACAATTGCGACAACTTGTGCAATCGTATCTGGAACTAAAGCAACCACCCCAAAGGCACTTAAGATACCAGTGATCCCAGAAGTAAAGATCTTGAATAAGTTTTCAATTGGCCCACCAGAGAAAGTTGTTTCGATGACAGCGGTATTAGATAGCTTGTCACCGGCCTTAACCCCTGCTTGACCAAATAAGTTGTTTGACATTGAAGTAGCATCGGTAATCTGGAATGTTTCACCAGTATTATCGTTCTTCACAATGGCACCAGCACGGTTAGCACTTTGAACAGTCCAAGTCCCAACCTTGACTGAATTACTGATCCGGTTATCAAAACCGAATGTAGCACCGTTAGTTGTTGAACCTAACAATTTGACAGACAATCCAGGGTTTTCAATAGCGGCAATAATATCAGTGTAACGAGTCTTTAAATTATTGTCGTCAGAACTGATGGCCCCTTGATCACTCATGAAATCAGTACCAACAGAAGCTACCTTATTGGCACCTGACACATAAGTCTTACCACCATATAAAACATCATCATCGTAACTATCGTTATTATCGGCACTATTATCAATAGTTGGATTTACGGCAGTCCCAGATTCATCATAAATTTTACCGGAGTTCTTTTGATTCAAGTTAGCTGCATTAGCTTGCTTGATCATTTTAGCAACAGCATCGGTTTGACCCAATTGAGCCGTAGCCGTGTTATCAACCGTATAACCAGACTTACCGAAGACTTGGCCTTCTAGTAAACCGGTTTTACCGATTGAACTCGTGTCGGTCGTATTATTGGTTAAAGTTAATAATTGCGCAGTCGAATTAACGCCATCTTTAGTAACCACGATTGAAACTTGGTCGCCAGAGTTGACATTATTTAAAGTTGCAACATAAGTCCCATTAGAAGCAGTGTTGGCAGAAACAATGGTTGCACCAGCAGCACTCTTAAAGGTAACACGTGAACCTGCAGTTGCTTGACCAGTGACAGTAAATGTCCCGTCAGCATTGTAAGTTTGCGTTGGTGTAGACGTTAAGCCGACCCCAGTCCCACCATTAGAACCGGTAGTAGTTGGATCAGTCGAACTTGTCATAACCGTGGCATCTTCAACAGTTGGCATTGCTAAAACAGCACTACGTAATAAGCTAGCTGTATTAGAAACCCCAAGTGCAGATTGCATCTTTTGAGAAGCAAGGTCTGATAAGAAAGTCTGACCTGTTGCAACATCATTAGCAGTATTCGTTGCAGCTGGTTGAGCTGCATTCCCGTTACTTGCTGAATTTTCCTGAGTCGTTGCAGAATTGACTAAGTTGTTTTGAACAGATGATGTACTAGTTGATTGGCTATCAGTGGCTGCCCCAGCAACCACGTTATTGTCAGTCGAAACACTCTTGGCAGCACTTGTGTCAGTTGCGACGGTGCTATCAGCCTTAGTGCTGGTACTAGTTGCATCACTTGCCGCACTAGCTTTAGTACTTGCAGCACTCGTTGCTGATTTAGCAGCAGTGCTTGTTGCGGCTTGGTTTGGAATAGATACGGTTACACTCGAACTGGTTTGACCATTACGAGTGGCGGTTAACGTGACCGTTTGACCGGCTTTTACACTAACCGTGTATGTACCAGTCCCACTAGCAGTGACAGTCGATTGGCTGGCACCATTAACGCTCACATTGATCGTTGCACCGGCAGTAGCTGTCCCGGTTAAAGTTGCAGTATCACCATTTACAGTGACAGTTGGTTGTGCAATCGTTGGTGCACTTTCAACTGTTTTTTGGCTAGCCGAATTAGTAGTAGCACTTTGACTAGTTGCGGTTGCACTTTGTACATTGGCACTAGCAACTTGTGCACTAGCCTTTTGAGCAGTAGCGTCTGTCGTAGCTGCAGCTGCGGCAACCCCACTGCTACTTTCGGTAACGGCAGTTGCTTTCGTTGTTGCGTCAGTTGTATCGGCATTTGCGTTTAAAACCTGATTGTTTAAAATCGGTAATGTCACGAAGAATGTCGTAATCAGCCCAGCGTATACCCACTGTCGACCTGATTTATACATCTTGTATCGCTGTTTAGTGTCCGTATCGATGCGTTCAAATGAATGGATTCCCCTGATTTGCATTCTAAAACAAACCCCCTTAATTAATTACGTCAAAGCCAGAATTTTTAGCATACCCCATACTATTTTAACTAGGTCATTGCTTCAACGCATATACTATAACCAACTTTATAGTTAAATGCAATTAATTAATTAGGTGTTACAATATAAACAATGTTAATACTTACCACCGGTAATTCGTGAAGATGGCGTAATCATTGCGTTTAAAAAGGTTGTTAAAAAAAGGCTATTTTTTTATAAATTAATAACTTAAACCAACACAAAATATTGTACGTTCTTTTTTAACGGCCTGATATGACGGCCTTTTGGAACTGTTAATCCGCGAATATTGATATTAATTCAGCTGTAATAAGCGTTTTCAAAAAAAAGTATTGGTTCACGGTATAACGGATTTTAAGGGTCGAAAAATAAAATTACGGTCATTAATAATTTACGTGTATTTATTAATTAACTATGATATGGTTATCAACGAATCATTCTATTTTAAAGGATTAACTAATGTTAATAACAGGAAAACGTGTGATGTTCTACTTTTCATTTCTAAGAAATCAAGATTAATTCCTATTATAATCACGCTAGCCGAATCATCAGCTTAGAGGGAAAGTTGCTGATTGTCCTTTTGATGTCAATGAAGACTGTTGGTCAATATTCACAGTCAAAACTAATATTTGTGCATGGTCATAATGGCCGTTGAACTATTTTTGGAGGGGTCTCTATTGAAATTTTTTAAATCAAGAGAAAAGGAAGTCACTAATAGTACGAATGCGTTGAAAACACGGGTTGCACCGTCACAAACCCAACCGACTTCAACGTCCAAAACTACATATCCAACCGCTGAGCCGACTAAAAAGGTGATTTCGAAACAACCAACTACAGAAGAAGTTACTGTCAAACGGAGTTATGATCTCGACACCTTAATTAAAAGAATTACCAGCATCAGCTCTGATTACAATCAAGTTCGGACTCAGTTACAAAATCAACTTTTTACTGAATTAGATGAACAGCAACAAACCAAGCTGAGCGTTCAAAAAACCATCGCGAAAACTAACCAACAGATTGAAGCTACGACTAAAAATGTTGACGAGTTAAAAGCACTGGATAGCGCTGATTTAGAATCTCAGTTAGCCGAAAAACAAAAAGAGATTGCCAACCTTACCCGTTCGCAACCACTTTTTGATAAAAACTTAACTGCATTAGCCGATAAGTTAAAAGTGATTGCCAAACAACAATCAAGCTTACAAGCCAAACAAGATAAACTGACACACAATCGTGAAGAAATCGTCACTAAGCTCCACGCTGAACAGGATCCACTTAAAATTCTATCCTTAGCCGAAGCTTATCGCGAACGTTTAGAGACAATTGAAAAACAAACCAAACAGTTAGCAGAACAACAATCACAAGCTGACGCTGAAGCCGCGAAGCTCAACATTCAGGTTCAACAGACCAATGAAGAACTCACACAACTGAACGACTCACTCAAGGTTGCCAACAATGAACAAAAAGCAATTGAGAAGAAATTATCAACAAAGCAAACGCAACAAAAGCAGCAGCTCAGTCACGGCGAACAACAATTGCAAACACTGACACAAACAAAAGAACGTGCCACGGCCCAATTAACACATTTGACTAAACAAATTGAACATAATAAACGTCAATTAGCTAACTGGTTTGGGACCACTCATCAAGTTTTACCATTACCCATGGATGATCAGCATCAATATGCCGTCGCATTAGACGCCTTTTTGCCAGATCATCCGGTTGCCTTAGTCCAAACAGTCCAACGGCTGCTTGACCTAGGTGCTAGCCAGGTTGGACTCTATTCAGAGCTATTTGATATTAACCTTCCTGCCGAAATTGATCTTTGGGCAAGCGAAAATGGGCTTGATCGTAGCAAGTTAGAGCTTATTAATCCACTCTATCAAATTCAGAATCAGGGCAATCTATCTGGTGAACCCGTTAAGTTACCGCAAAATATTGCTCATAAAGATTGGGACCCGAAACTGCAGGTGTCAAATGTGGTGTTAACTGACAACAGTGGCAGCCTACAAGTTAAATATCGGCCTGAAAATCCAGAATTAATTGGTGAAATCAGTTATATCACTGGAAACCATGTTACTAAGCGTAGCTTTTTCAATAGTCACGGTTTATTATCTGCCAATGCGTTGTTCGCAGCCGATGGTTCCTTGGAACAGGAACAGTACTATCGTAAAGATGGCTTAGTTGGATTGACAGTTGATTATCAAGCTGGACAACAGGCAGGTGTAGCGTTGTTTGATGGCGCTGGTATTCAAACCAATACCTTTATCAATACTGAGACCATGATCACTTGGTGGATGCAAAATCATTTCCGGCCAAGCTGTGCCTTAGTTGGTCACATTGACAGTGAGGCTTACAACCACTTTGTCCAACACAACCAGCTTGCGGCCGTACCTTATGTCGCTGAAAGTTCTCTGAACAGTGAACAACTCAATTACTACTTGCAACAGCAAAATCAGCATCGGTTCATCGTGGCCGATTATCAGACGGCTCAGTCACTGATTCAACACACGAACAATAATCTTGAACTGGGCTATTTAAACTCTGTTTATCTACCTTCACAAATTACTGGTCCCAACTTGAAGACTGGTTTTCTTGAAGATTAAACTTATGACTAAAATGCGACCTTAATTTAAGGCCGTACTTTTTTAGTACGATCATAAGGTCACTGCTTCATAATTAAAACAAGGCCCATGGAGAATCCGAGGATTTCCCATGGGTCTTGTTAGTACTAAGATTAATAGCCTAACACAAAAAGCCGGCTGTCTATTGATTATTAAAATCAATGACAACCGGCTCATTTATTTAAGTTAAATTTCATAAGAAAAGCCGACCGAAGTCAGCTTTTCCGAATCAAAAATCTGATTATTTAACAGCTGGAGTATCGAACCAGCCAATACGTGATGTAATAACATCAACGATGGCTTTCTTACCAGGTGCCAATAACTTACGAGGGTCGTAGCCCTTACCGATTTGGTCTGCGCCAGATTCGATGTAAGCACGGGTAGCGTTAGCGAAAGCAACTTGGTTTTCGGTGTTAACGTTAACCTTGCTGATACCCATCTTAACAGCCTTAACGATTTGTTCCTTAGGAATACCAGAACCACCGTGCAATACCAATGGCATCTTAACAGCGTCTGAGATTTCTTGTAAACGATCGAAGTGTAAGCCAGTCCAGTTTTCTGGGTACTTACCATGGATGTTACCAATCCCAGCAGCTAAGATATCAATACCAGTAGCAGCTAAAGTCTTAGCTTCTTCAACAGAAGCTAATTCACCTTCACCGATGATACCGTCTTCTTCACCGCCAATTGAACCGACTTCGGCTTCAACAGAGATGCCTTTGGCATGAGCTAATTTGACGATTTCCTTAGTCTTTTCTAAGTTTTCGGCAAATGGTAAGTCATGACCATCAAACATAACTGATGAGAAACCAACTTCGATACATTCTTTAGCAGCTTCGTAGTTACCATGGTCCAAATACATTACAACTGGAACAGTAATGTTCATGCTTTCCATAGTATCAGCAACTAAGTCCATAACGAGCTTGTAACCGCCCATGTACTTAGCAGCGCCCATTGAAACTTGAAGAATAACTGGGGTGTTTGTTTCTTGAGCACCCTTTAAGATGCAACGAGTCCATTCAAGGTTGTTAGTGTTAAACGCACCAATAGCGTAATGGTTCTTGTATGCGTCTTGTGTCATATCAACAGCATTTACAAATGACATAAAAATAACCCTCCTAGGTTAATTAAGAGATACGATTTTTGAATCACATTCATTTTAGCATACTTTACCCTAGAGTGATAACCGATTTGCGATATTTCTTACCCAAGAGGATCCGCCAAATACCGGGGCTTACCAAGCAGTTCAAATTGTAGGCCTTTCCACTTTTATTATTTTATTTATGCGCGGTTCAATTACACGTAGAAACTAACACCAAATTTCATTTATTTTCGATTGTGAAAACAATAACTATTGATTACTATATCAGCAATGAAAACGTTTCACATAATTTCACATTATAGTCTACTTAATCCGGCATTCCCAAAAGGTTATTAAACTTACTTGCATTAAAAAAGTTATCATTTACATTTGTGAAGAAGTGTTTATAATAAGACTTGTGAAATAAACAACAAGTATCGTATCGCTTAGGAGGAACCACTCATGTTGAAAGAAATTGATGCAAAAACTGATGTTAAACAATCAATTGATCGCCTAGTGTTAAACGCCTCTCTGGCTGCCAGTCGCTTGGAAGTCATGGATCAAGACCAAATTGATGAAGCTGTTGCTGCGATGGCTCATGCAGCCCATGCGGCACGCGGGATGTTAGCAGCCATGGCCGTTGACGAAACTGGCCGTGGGAACTACCGTGACAAAGTTGCCAAGAACGATTTTGCTGCTAAAAACGTCTACAACTTTATTAAAGATGATAAGACGGTCGGGATCATTAATGACGATCCGGTTAGCGGTATTATGAAAGTCGCCGAACCCGTTGGGATTATTGCTGGCGTTACGCCGGTCACCAACCCAACTTCAACAGTTATCTTCAATGCGATGCTTGCTTTAAAGACGCGAAATCCGATTATCTTCGGTTTCCATCCCTTTGCACAAAAGTGTTGTGTAGAGACCGGCAAGATCATCCGTGATGCTGCCGAAGCCGCAGGCGCACCCAAAGATTGGATTCAATGGATCAAAGTGCCTAGCATGGCTGCGACAAATGCCCTGATGACTCAAAAAGGAGTTGCGACAATCATTGCAACCGGTGGTGCCGGCATGGTCAAGACCGCCTACTCGACCGGTAAACCAGCCCTAGGCGTTGGTCCTGGCAATGTCCCTTGTTTCATCGAAAAAACCGCCGATATCAAACAGGCTGTTAACGATGTCATCACATCCAAATCATTTGATAACGGTATGATCTGTGCTTCCGAATCCAACTTAATCGTGGACGACAGCATCTATGATCAGGTTAAAGCTGAATTAAGTCATAACGGTGTTTACTTCGTTGGCGACGATCATTTCAAAGCGCTCGAAAGCACCGTCATGAATTTGGATAAACAAGCCGTTGATCCAAAAGTCGCTGGTCAAACGCCATGGCAAATCGCGCAATGGGCTGGCTTTGACGTCCCAGCCGACACCAAGGTACTTGCTGTTGAATTGCCAGACATTGGTGGCGACCAAGTACTTTCACGCGAAAAGTTATCTCCCGTCCTCGCGGTGGTTCATGCCAAGAATACTAAGGCCGGCTTCAACTTAATGAAGCGGAGCCTATCACTCGGTGGCTTAGGTCACACGGCCGTCTTGCATACGACAGATGAAGCTGTTATGACTGACTTTGCTATCGAAATGACGGCTTGCCGGGCTTTAATCAATGTACCTTCTTCTCAAGGTGCAATTGGTTTCAAATATGACAACGTTGCGCCATCATTAACCTTGGGTTGTGGCACTTGGGGTCATAACTCGATTTCCCATAACTTGGAAGACTGGGACTTATTAAATATTAAGACCGTCGCCAAGCGTTTAAACAAAATTCGTTAAACCTTCAATTTTTAAAAGATGTAATCGTTTTGCCGCCCAAAAGTGCCGCTACTCAGCAAGTCTATTTGCGAGTAACGGCACTTTTTCGTTATTTAAATAAAGGTTGAAAGACTCAAAAGCATTACAAATGGAGCAGTATCAGTAACCATTACGTCTAAAGTAGACTCATCTAAATGTAACGCTCCATCAGTCAAAATCGGTGTGCTGTGGCGAACGGCGCCAGCCAAGGTACGGTCTGACGCCTCAATTCCAAGCCGATAAAACACGTCTCGGAATTGCCCCGCGAGATTAGTCAGCCAAGCACGCCGACTAATCTCGCCGACACTGCACACTGATTTTGACTGACTCCGCTAAGCGTAAATAACTACTGACTTAGCTGGAGGTTGTTGCTGATAGCATCGGACGTGCAGGTGGCGTTTGACCGGCGCTTTTTGCCGATCTTACACCACGGACGGTACGGGAAATTTGCGGTTTTGGCAAAGTTCCCGTACGAGGCTCAAGACGTTTTTAAGGCTTGAGCCAGTCCCTCGTCCGCATGTTATCAGCAACAACCGGAAGCGGCAGTAATCGACTAGTTTTCATTGTCTGATTATTGGGCCAAATCAGCAATTTTTAACTTTCACCCTTCAGTTATTTAAGCTAATTTCTTAATTTTAAAAGCATCAAACGCATGGTCTGGACGATAAAGGATCAAACGACCAACACTCCACGTCAGATAACCAATGACAATTGCTAAAACTAAGCTGACACCAAATGGCATTTCACCGGCATAGTTATTAACGACGATGGCATATACCGTTCGGCCAAATGAGGAAAAGCCAACCGCAACCGCCAAATAAACAACGGTTAACCACAAGAAGACCGTTCGGAAACGTGGAAATAGCATAAAGTTACCCGCATTTTCCAGTGACAAATGCTTGAAGGCCCAGTGATCCATTAGCCATAAAAATCCAATGATCACGAGACTTATGCCAGTAAACAAGCTGAGTCCTGACCAGGTCGATTGATCAAGGTCAGCCAAATAACTGGTTTTATAGGGATTCACCCCAATGGCATAACTAAAGAGGTTAAATGCCCCTTCCAAGGCAAAAATCAGGCTTGGAATCGAGATAATGGTAAACAAGGCGCTTGCCACTGCTTGTCCGAGCCACAAACCAATCGTTGCTACAATGGCATATAACGCTAACAAGAACATTAATTGGCTGAAGGTATACCGTAATTCTGGCCCCCAGCTTAAATTAAAGCTGGCAGCACGACGAATCATTAAACGCAGCGTTCCTAAGAACACGAGATGCATCGCAACAAAACTGCTGACAACCGTACTACCAAAGATCACTAATTTCTGGTTAAATAATTGCTGGCGAGTCGCCCGTAAACTAAATAGATAATGATTAAAATTCGTGTAGTTATCCCACATAAACGTCACCCATCCGAGAATCAGCACAACGATAAAATTAACAAATAACATTGTCGTGCCACCAACTGACGCCGTATAACCACCGCTAGTAAATGCCCGTGTCGTAGCTTTGATTGCCACGCCGTTCGCTGTCATGACTTCATTGGCCGCCTTAAACCCAGTAATTAACAAAACTGCGATGGCAGTGCCTAAAATTCCTCGATAGCGATGCCATAATAGGCATCTAACTTCATGATTACTCATTGTTTGATTTCCCCCTATGACAATAATTCATAATCACCAGCATCCGTCAAATTGGCCATAAATAGGTCAGTTAACGATAATGGTAGTGTCTCTTGAAAAGCTGGCTCAGTCGCCGCTAACGCCGTTTGTAACGTTGGTGTAAAGTCTTCAAAAACAACGACGATGACTCGACCAGAAACATTGACGATGTGTCCCTGTTCTCGCAATAATGTGGGAATCTTCTTATCACGGTAAACGAGTTGCAACTTACGCGCTTGTGACCGCATCGTTTCTAATTGATAGTCGTGAATCAGGCGTCCGGCTTTCAACATCAACGCACGATCAATAATGCCTTCTAATTCACTCAAATTATGTGACGCAATCATAATCGCCCGTTTTTGCGAGGCTGCTTCATCAATTAGGATACTTAGGACGTTCTTACGTACAATCACATCCAGCCCATCTAGCGGTTCATCAAGGAAGATATATGGCGCGTTAGTTGCTACGCTGAGAATAATGGTGAATAATCCGAACATCCCTTTGGAGAAATGCCGTAATTTTTGATTAGCTGCTAAATGATATCTCGTTAATAGCTGCGTAAACTTTTCTTCATCAAAATCGGGATAAGCAGACAGATAGTACCAGGCGACCTGTTGTGCCGTCGCTCCCTTGAAAAAGTTTGCTTGTGGATCAACAAAACTTAAACGAGTACGCAAAGCAGGATTCGCCAGCAAGTCTTCGCCATCGACAGTAATCGTCCCCTGATCGGCTAAATACTGACCATTGATACTCCGAAATAGCGTTGTTTTCCCAACACCATTACGCCCGATCACGCCCACAATCTGTCCAGGCTGAATTTCAAAACTGATTTGGTCCAATGTTGCCTCATGGTTAATTTGCTTACATAAGCCACTAACTTTCAAACTCATAATGACTGCCCCTCCATTTTCGTTAACCAAGTGATTAAGTCGGCGATGGTTATCCCCGCCTGACTCGCTTCAGCCACCAATTGTTGTAATTTCAACTGAAGGTCTGCCTGCGCTACGGTTGCGTCCATGGCATTCACATAGGTGCCTTTACCCGGAACCGTCCGAATCACTTGTTGCGTTTCTAGCTGCTTATAGGCCTTACTGACTGTATTAGGATTGAGTAGGTGCTGCTTGGCCATCTCACGTACCGATGGTAATTGATCATCAGCTTGTAAGATACCCTGCACAATCTCACGTTTCAGGCCTGCCACTAGTTGCGCGTAGTACGGTTGTCCACTATCATGGTTAATCACAACCATGCCGTCACCTCCGTAACTGTATTATACTGTACTAAGTGTATTGTACGGTGTCATACAGTCAGGGGCAAGTGCTGAGTTGTTAATTTTTGGTAAATTAAAAGACCATCCTGATTAGATGGCCTACATTTGACCCCAACTACCAAACGTTCTCCTTACCGATTATTGTGCCATTATCCTTGATCAGCATGCCACGCAATGCAGTCTTAAGATCATATCCTGAATCCGCCGAAAATCCCCTTGGACTGACTGGTACAAAAGAAATTATCCCGCTCTCATCCCTCACCGGTTGATATTCTGCGTTAACCGGAAATTTAAACGCTGCTGGAATTGCAATCATTAGGTCATTCCCATACTTTTTTGTCTTAACTATCACTAGTCACATTTGGATTGGATAGACACCTATATTTATTTTACTAAACCAAGACTCGAGTCATGGTCGTCACCGCCAAGCGGCCGTTTTCCGCCAACGGTAAGAACAACTGATCACCGTCATCAAAACCTAACTTTTTCCAGAAAGCCTCGGCAGCCGTATCCGCTGAAACACGCGTCAATTGTAAGCAGTGAATATCGCTCTTGAGTGCAGCCTTCATTAAGCCAGTTGCAATCACACTCCCAACTGACCGACGCTGATAGTCGTTACCAACCATCAACAAGCCAATAAACAAGAAATCTCTTTCCGGATATTGATTCAAAATATCTAACACTGCCACTAGATGATTGGCCAGATAAAAACCAAAAACCTGTTTTTGGGCTGCTTCAATTTCATCAGGATGAGCCGTTAAATCATCGTGGATTTCAGCTAATGTTAAGTCATTTGGCGAAAATTGGCGATGGTACTCAGGGT
The DNA here is from genome assembly GCF_005405005.1 of Lactiplantibacillus daoliensis. Classification (GTDB taxonomy): domain Bacteria; phylum Bacillota; class Bacilli; order Lactobacillales; family Lactobacillaceae; genus Lactiplantibacillus; species Lactiplantibacillus daoliensis. The sequence continues at coordinate 14,007 of NZ_BJDH01000009.1, forward strand.
TACTTTGTTCCAACGCCAATAATTCGGCTTGATCGGCGTCAGTCAAAAAACGAATCTTAAAATTGGGTAATTCTGCTTGTAACGTTGCTAATTTCATATTTTTTACTCCAATGTTTTTTCTAAGTTGTACCAAGTTTCGCCAGCATGACTAGATGCCGCCACACCTTGGTTTTGGTAGCCATTACTTTCATAAAATGGGATTAAACGTTCTAAACAAGTTAATGAAACACTTTTTCGTTGGGCTTTACGCGCTACTTGCTCCAATGCCGTCAACAATTGACTCCCAATCTTTTGATGCCGCGCCAATGGTGAAACCGCCAGCGTGAACACGAGTTGATGTCCGCCGTGGTCTAGATTGGTCGGCGTCTTGGTAAACATCTCATCCTCAATGAAACGTGCCGGCACGGCTGGGCCAACGATGAATCCTAGGACAACTGCTGCTTCGCGGGCAACTAAAAACGTCTCCGGTAACCTTTCAATCCGATCACGATACACCGCTTCACTTCCAGCTTCGGCTGCTGAGAAGCCCGCTTTTTCAATCGCCATCAATTGTGGTAAATCTGTCATCTTTACTGGTGTTATTTTCATCTGATTACTCCTTTTGCAAGTACATCCAGTATAGCAAAATCAAGGCCATTCGGCGGATTTTTCCATTCAGGAAACTTTTAACGTCGTAAAAAAGTAAATGACGTGTCGTATCACCTACTGACATGCTATACTAAGGTTGTGAATTCGGTTACATCAATGTGAATTCAATATTCTTATTGAAATTAGGTGACTATCATGCCAGCACAATCAGCAGAACAATTATGGAAAGACTTCAATGAAACTACAGATACTAACGGTGCTTCTTATCAAACACGTTGGTTTGGAGATCAGAACAAGCCCGCCGAAGTTCAAGCATTAACCGATGCCATTTTATCAGGAACCAAAACGGCAACAACCACACCACTTGATTCATACACCGCGGAACAAGTTGCTATCCCACAAGTTGGTGACTACAACGTCCTCTTAAACGGTGACATGAAACCTGTTGCGATTCTTAAAACAGTCGTCTCAGAATTAGTGCCATTTTATCGAATTTCCGGTGAACACGCCTATCACGAAGGTGACGGCGATGGCACAATCGGTGATTGGCGGAAACGTAAGACTGAAGAATTTACACCAGCCCTGGAAGAACATGGTGCTTCCTTAACACCAGATACCCCAATGGTTAGTGAAGTCTTCGAAATCGTCTTCCGTGCAGATTAACTCAATACTAATCACGGCCTGAGACCGGTGTGTCTTAGGTCTTTTTTTGACTTGATCAACTAAGAGGTTGAAAGTTAAAAATTGCCGGTCTGCGCCACCACGTCAATAATCAGACGGTGAAAACTAGTCGATTGCTGCTTCCGGTTGTTAGTAGTTATTCTTTGGATAAATTCGTTATTTATGCTTAGCGGAGTCAGTCAAAATCGGTGTGCAGTGTCTGCGAGATTAGTCGGCGTTCTTGGCTGACTAATCTCGCAGGGCAATTCAAAGACGTGTTTTATCGGCTTTGAATTGAGGCGGCAGACCGCACTTTGGCTGGCACCGTCCCCCACAGCACACCGATTTTGACTGACGGAGCGCTGAGTGTTGCAAGTCTACTTTAGATGTGACGGTTTTTGGTACTGGGACATGTGTGATGTTTTTGAGTTTTTCAACCTTGACTTAGTCAGCTTTAAACCCTAACTGCATTCAGTTTGAACTGACAAAGTAACTAAAACTAAACGTCATAGAACCGAAACTCAACTTTCATCAAAATGTAACTTTTCTTCAACGAAACTTTCGCTATAATAATTAAAGCTTAAACTAAACTTGTTGTTTACTATTACAAAACAAAGCGGTGATTGTCATGGATATCGGTCAACGCATCCGCAACCTGCGTATGCAAAAACAACTGACCCAAGAAGAACTCGGTGAACGCACAGATTTAAGCAAAGGCTATATTTCTCAGCTTGAACATAATCAGTCCTCACCCTCGATGGAAACTTTCTTTGCCATCTTAGAAGTACTAGGCGAAACTCCGGCTGCCTTTTTCACGCCAGAGAAGCCTACCGACAAGATTGTTTATCATCCCAATGAACAAATCGTATTTGACGATGAAGCCCTAGGTTATCAGCTAAAATGGTTAATACCGGCATCGAATGAAAACGAACTCGAGCCAGTTAAGATTACTTTAGCTCCCAATGGTCGCTTCAAACCTTTCGAGCCTTCGCCAGCGGAGACGTTAATTATCGTCCAAGCTGGCACGCTCAATTTACACCTAGGATCACAAGACTATCGTGCTACTGATGGCGATAGCTTGTATTTCCACGCAACGCAGGCGCACCAACTCACGAATATCGGACTCGAACCATGTACGTTCACCCTCGTGACCACCGCGTCCTACTTGTAACTTAAAAGGAGGCTTTCAAATTGGCGGTTAATACACAACCAATCATTCACCTAACCAATGTCTGCAAAAGTTATGGTGACCAGCAGATTCTTAAAGATATTAATTTAGAACTCGAAGCAGGAAAATTCTACACGTTACTGGGGCCTTCTGGCTGTGGTAAAACGACCATTCTACGGACGATTGCTGGCTTTACCGATGCTACATCCGGGCAAGTTTATTTTGATGGTCAAGTCATCAACAACCTACCAGCAAACCAGCGGCAAGTTAACACCGTTTTTCAAGATTACGCCTTATTTCCTCATTTAAATGTGGCTGAAAATGTCGGCTTTGGCTTAAAACTACATAAAATTGCTAAGGCAGAAATCGATAAACGGGTTCAAGAAGCCCTATCACTCGTTCAACTAGGTGACTTTGGCAACCGTGAAATCGGTGAGATTTCTGGTGGTCAACAACAACGTGTCGCGATTGCCCGCGCGTTAGTTATGCAGCCCAAGGTTTTGTTACTCGACGAACCTTTATCAGCACTAGACGCCAAGTTGCGTAAAGACATGCAGTATGAACTGCGTGACTTGCAACAACGATTAGGAATCACCTTCTTGTTTGTGACCCATGACCAAGAAGAAGCCCTCGCGATGAGTGACGAAATCTTTGTGATGAATAATGGTCAAATCCTACAAGGTGGCACGCCCGTCGATATTTACGATGAACCTATCAACCATTTTGTCGCTAACTTTATCGGTGAAAGTAATATCATTCCCGGTAAAATGTTGAAAGACTATACAGTCGAATTTGTCGGCAAACAATTTGAATGTGCTGACGCTGGGATGCGCCCAGATGAAGCTGTCGAAATCGTGTTACGCCCAGAAGATTTGGACATTGTGCCAGCCGCCCAAGGAAAACTAGTGGTTACTGTTGATTCACAGCTTTTCCGGGGCAATTATTTCGAAATCGTGGCTTATGACAATGACCACAACGAGTGGCTCGTCCATTCAACCAATCCAGCTGATGAAGGCACACCGATTGGCTTGACCTTTGATCCGCAAGACATCCACGTCATGCGGTTGCACGAAACCGAAGCCGCCTTCGATGCGCGCCTCGAACAATACGAAGACGATTAGGGGGGAATCGCTATGCAACGAAAACAACGCTTGAGCCGCAACACGGCTTACTTTGTCCCCTATACGCTTTGGATTCTACTGTTCGTCATCGCGCCGGTACTGCTATTAATTTACCAGTCATTTTTTAATATCGATGGCCAGTTTACCTTCGCTAATTATCAAACTTACTTCTCATCGAGCACCTACTTGATGATGACGGTCAATTCCGTCTGGTATGCGTTTCTAATTACATTGGCGACCCTTTTGATTAGTTATCCAACGGCGTATCTTTTAAATGAGACCAAGCATCCGCAACTTTGGCTTTTGCTAATCATTATGCCAACTTGGATCAACTTGCTGTTGAAAGCCTATGCATTTATCGGAATCTTTAGTCAAGCCGGCATCGCCAATCAATTTTTAAGCTTTATTGGGATTGGGCCAAAGCAATTGCTATTTACTAATTTCAGTTTTATCTTCGTCGCGGCCTATATTCAAATCCCATTCATGGTCTTGCCAATCTACAATTCCATCAGCGAGCTGAAACCGTCTTACGTCAACGCGAGTCGCGATTTAGGCGCGACTAATTGGCAAACGTTCAGTCGGGTAATTTTTCCACTAACGTTACCTGGCGTTAAGGCTGGGATTCAGGCCGTCTTCATTCCTTCGTTATCACTCTTCATGTTGACCCGTCTAATCGGCGGTAACAAAGTGATCACGTTAGGGACGGCCATTGAAGAACACTTCTTGACCACGATGAATTGGGGCATGGGCTCCACGATTGGGGTCGTCCTAATTGTCGCGATGGTCATTATCATGTGGCTCACTGGTGGTAGTGGCAAACGCCACGCACGAAAGGGGCTGACAAAATGACGCAACGACGATTTAAATGGCGCAACCTGTACCTTTGGTTAGTATTTATCGTGTTATACGCGCCCATCATTTTCTTAGTGGTCTACTCTTTCAGTAAGGGTGACACCATGACTAATTTTCATGGCTTTACTTGGTCACACTATCAAGACTTGTTTGCGGATACCCGTTTAATTGCCATCTTTTTAGACACTTTATTAATTGCTTTACTTTCGTCACTATTAGCAACAGCCGTTGGGACGCTGGGGGCACTCGGAATTAATAATACGACTCGCCCAGTCACCAAAAACACCCTGTTAGCACTGAACAATATCTTGATGGTGTCACCAGACGTCATTATCGGTGCGAGCTTCTTGATCTTCTTCACCGCCTTAAAGATTCCTTTGGGATTCGGTTCCGTTTTACTGAGCCACATTGCTTTTTCGATTCCAATCGTGGTCTTGATGGTTTTACCGAAGATTCAGGAAATGAGTACCAGTTTGCTCGATGCCGCTGCCGATTTAGGCGCGAATAACTGGCAACTTTTGAGCCAAGTCATCGTGCCCTACATCATGCCCGGAATTTTCTCGGGCTTCTTCATGGCACTGACGTACTCACTGGATGATTTCGCTGTCACCTTTTTCGTCACTGGTAATGGTTTTACGACCTTATCCGTTGAAATCTATTCGCGAGCTCGGCAAGGCATCAATTTGGAAATTAACGCCTTATCTGGCCTAATGTTCTTAATGGCGATGGTATTGGTCATCGGCTACTACTTTATTAATCAATATAGTAGTCGGCATCGCTCCAACGTTAGGGGGCGGCGGAAATGAAGAAACTCTTTAGTGTGATCATTGCTCTCTTCGCAGTTTGCGGTCTGTTGGCATTTGGTGCACATCATCTGCAATCTAGTACGGGTAGTACCGGTTCAAAAGTGCTCAATTTATACACTTGGGGAGACTACATTGACCCAAATCTCCTGAAAAAATTCCAAAAGGAGACGGGTTATCACGTTAATGTTGAAACCTTCGACAGTAACGAAGCGATGTTCACCAAAATCAAACAAGGTGGGACCAGCTATGATCTGACCGTGCCAAGTGACTACATGATTGAAAAGATGAAAGAAGCTAAGTTATTGTTACCATTGGATAAATCCAAGTTAACTGGTATGCAAAATTACGATTCCCGTTTCATGAACCTGGCTTTTGACCGTGACAATAAATACTCCGTGCCCTATTTCTGGGGAACGTTGGGCATCATTTATAATGATAAATATGTCAAACCAGGAAGTATTCAACACTGGAATGACCTCTGGGAACAAAAGTACCAGAATAAGATCATGTTGATTGACAGCGCGCGTGATGTGATGGGATTTTCGCTCGCTTCGATGGGGAAATCAATGAACACCACCGATCCAGCAACCCTGTTAGCGGCCGAGAATAAGCTTAATCGGCTGGCACCTAACGTTAAAGCGGTCGTCGCTGACGAAATCAAGATGTATATGATTCAAAACGAAGCGGCCGTGGCGGTTGATTGGTCCGGTGAAGCTTCCGAAATGCTCGATGGCAACTCACACTTGCATTACGTGGTGCCATCAGAAGGCAGTAATCTCTGGTTTGATAATTTAGTCATTCCTAAGACCGCCAAACATTTCAAAGCCATCTACGCATTCTTGAATTTCATGAGTGAGCCTAAAAACGCGGCCCAAAATGCCGAATATATCGGCTACGCGACACCAAATAAAAAGGCGAAAGCATTGTTACCTAAAGCCATTCGCAATGATCGGCAGTTCTATCCTGATAATCAGACGATCAAACATTTACAAATCTATCAGAACTTATCACCAGAAAAAGTCGGTCTTTATAATGACCGTTATTTGGAATTTAAGATGCATCATTAGTCCGACAAAAAGTGGCCGAGAAATTGATTCTCGACCACTTTTTTGACTCAACAGCTAAAATTGTTGGCCTGCGCTATCACGTTAATAACCAGAAAATACAAATAGTCGATCACTGTCACTTCCGGTTGTTACTGATAACATGCGGACGAGGGAACGGTTCAAGCCTTAGGGACGTCTTGAACCTCGTCCGGAGACTTTGCCAAAACCGCAAATTCCCCGGACCGTCCGTGGTGTAAGACCGGCAAAAACACGCCGGTCAAACGTCACCTACACGTCCGATGCTATCAGCAACAACCTCCAGCCAATCAGTGGTTCCAGGGGATAAATCCATTATTATGTTTAGCGGAGGCAGTCGAAATCGGTGGGCGGTGTCGGCAAGATTAGTCGGCGTTGTTGGCTGACTAATCCTGCGGGGCACTTCAAAGACGTGGTTTTCCGGCTTTAAAGTTAGGCGTCAGACCGTACCTTGGCTGGCGCCGTCCCCCACAGCACACCGGTTTTGACTGACGGAGCGTTAAATTTAGGTGAATCCTACTTTAGACGTAAAGGTCACTGGTGCTACATCTCGATGCTTTCAACCTTTAACTCACTGATCCGTTGAAAGACACAGTATTGACCGTTACACCCGACAATTCATGGTTCAATCCAAGCTTCACATGGTAAACTAAACGTAAGCATCACTTTGGAGGGTTTAAAATGAAATCTTTTCGGCGCGGCTTAGGATTAGCAATTGTCTTATTTATTTGGGTCATCATCTTATTTTTTGTAGCAGCCTGGTTGGTACATCTCAAGTTAGTACCAGTCAAATGGGCTGGCATTTTGCAAGACGCGGTCGTCTTGTTGGGTGTTTTAGGCTTTAATCGTTTATTCGCCCACGTCCCCATTCAATGGTGGTCAGGCAAACGATTCGGGAGTCAGCTCCGTACCACTTTTCCGGCATTACTTTTAGTTGGGCTACTCGTCTCCGTTAACCTAGGAAAGTTACTCAAACTACCTTTTAGCGGTCTCGTGCTCCTGTATGCCGCTTACGTCTTATTAATTGGGATTACCGAAGAAGTCGTTTTTCGCGGTGTTCTTTTGCCCATCGTTGCCCGGTCATTTCACGGTAAACCACTTGTCAGTATTCTGATTAGTAGTGCTTTTTTCGGTGGCTTGCATCTCATCAACAGTTCTCATATTTCGTTGACCTATGTGCTACCACAGATTCTGTTTGCGATGTTAATGGGGACACTATTTGCTGGAATTTACGTGCGGACGCATAACTTGATACTACCAATCGTCCTGCATAGCCTGACAGACCTCTCTGTCATCGTCCAATTGGTGCAACATCCGACTAGTTCCAGCAATTTAGATATGCCGGCGCAAACGTCACTGATGGTCGCCGGATTCTACGGTGTTTTGCTAATCCTAGCAATTATCTGGGTTGCCCGACAAACCAAAAACGAAACCATTAAAACTGAAATTTAAACCAAAATCATGAACGAACTAATTAGTGTTAGCATAGAACAGCCAACCAAAGCGAAAAATGTCACTTAATCATATTCTAAAAATGCCCTGCGATTACTTAAACCATAAGTAATTGCAGGGCATTTCAGTTATAACGATGTGATAATCACAAACTTAAGCACTGACACAACAATCAATGCCAGGGTTAGTACTAAACTCCAACGACTTAGTGGCTGATGGTCACGGGTATCTTCAAATATCAGAAACTGACCATTTAAAATCAGCAGCGACACAAAGGCTAAACTCGCAAGTAACCAGAGCTGACTAAAAAGTAAGCTCACAATCAGTAACACCACATTTAGCGTCACAAAACCGATTTTCAACCGTGTCACCGGATAACGAATCTCAGAACTTTTCATTTTAAAGCCTCCCCAAAAGCCTCAAAACTGGTACAACTTAATGATATAAATCAAAACGTCCCTTGCTAAACATCGTGCTTAAATGCGCGCTTTCCACTAGCGACCGATCCGTAATCACCTTTTTCAATACAGACGCTGGGTAACCATGGACCGGCTTATTACTACTGAAAATTTCACCAATCCCATCACGGTCACTTAATGACGCCACCGTCCCACTAGAATGATAAACAAAGGACTCCGTCAGCTGTTCATGCCGCAGTGCGCTGATGTTTTTAGCCGCTTGCTCGCCACAAGCCAGGGCAATTTGGGCAGTCGTTGGATAAGGTCGCTTGCTGGCAGGATCCATCACGGCAGCCACATCTCCAATAATAAAGACTTCTGGATGATCTTTTAAGGACAAGTCTGGTTCAACCACGACCCGGTTTCGGCGCTGATCAAAGCCCGAATCCGCAATAACTTGTGAACCACTGACCCCGACCGTCCAAATAATTGTATTCGCTGCAAACTCATGAGTTTGATCATCACCATCTTTGTAAACGACAGCCCCTGGTTTAATTTCAGCAATAATCGACCCAAGCATCATCTCTACTTGATGTTTTGCCATAAAATTCAAGGCATAGTCACGCAAATCTTGTGTAAACATTGGCAGAATTGATGGCATCCGTTCTAAACAGACTAATTTAATCGCCGGGGTACCATATTTTGCTTGGAGTTTTGGTAACGATTGGGTTAATTCACCTAAAAGTTCGATCCCAGTAAAGCCCGCGCCACAGACCGCAATCTTTAAATCATTATGGTCTTTGGTTTCAGCGTAACCTTTAATGGTTTCCTCGATATGCGCATAGACCGCCTGCGAACTCGCCAAGTCATCCATCGCCAGTGCATTAGTATCCGCACCAGGGACGCCAAAGGTTTCCGATTGAAACCCAAGCGCCAAGACTAAATAGTCGTAATTTAAGTCGGCGTGGTCAGCCAAGTTGATCACTTTTTGATCAACGTCGACATGTGTGACCGCCGCTTGCACGAACTGCACGTCTTTACCGATCACCGTGCGAATATCATAAGTAATTCGCTCGGGGTCAATTGTCCCGGCCGCTACTTCATGCAAGTTCGTTTTCTCAGTATGTTGCGCTGTTTTATCAACCAAAATTAACTCGTCGCCACTTGGTAACGATTTCTGTAAAAATTTAATGGCTCGCATTCCTGCATAGCCACCACCCAATACTACTGTTGTTGCCATATTAGTTAATCCCCTTTGTTAAACCTAAGTCTAATTAAAAATCGAAGCTATCACCCATTTTATCAAATCAGTTCGTCTCATACTAGCCTGAACTGTACAATAGATAACTTCTCAGTTATCACCATGGTACACTGCCAGCCTGAAAAAATCAGCTATTGTGGTATGTTAATTCCGTCAATTGGCTTTCTAAATTAAAATGACCGCATTACTAAATAAAAAAACACCCTCACAGGTGTCTTTTTGAAAGTTTAGTTATTAATTGGCGCCCGCCGCGTCAAGCGTTGCACGTCACGCACAATCATTAATTCTTCGTTCGTTGGCACAACCATGACCGTTACCGGTTCATTCGGTTGGCTGATGACTTGTTCAACGCCATGGCAGTTATTCTTTTCTTCATCAATCGTGATGCCAAAGTAACTTAATTGATTGAGAATTCGTGACCGCATGGCGACGGAATTTTCACCAACACCCGCGGTAAAGACTAAGGCGTCCAGCCCGTTCATTTCAGCAATGTAACTTCCGACATATTTCACAACTCGGTTTGCAAAAATCTGTAGTGCCAATTCTGCACGGTGGTTGTGATCCTCGTTGGCCGCTTTGTCTAAGTCCCGCATATCGGGTGATACGCCAGAGATACCTAACAACCCAGACTTATTGTTCAAAATATCAATAAAGTCTTGGACATCTGAAATTCCCAAGTGACGCATCAAGAATGGAATCATCGACGCATCCATGTCCCCGGAGCGCGTACTCATGGTAATCCCCGCTAATGGTGTGAAGCCCATTGACGTATCAATGGCTTTCCCGTGATCAAAGGCGGTAATTGACGCACCCGAGCCTAAATGCAACGTAATTAGCTTTAAGTCAGCCAATGGTTTGCCTAATAGTTCAGCCGTACGTTGGGCCACATAACGATGACTGGTCCCATGAGCGCCGTATTTACGGGCGCCAAATTGCTTGTAGTAGTCGTAAGGAATACTGTAAAGATAGTTTACTTCAGGCATTTTCGCATACAGTGACGTATCGAAAACGGCAACCTGAATTGCTTTTGGTAATAATTGCTGGAACACTTCAATATAATAAGCTTGCGTTGGGTTATGTAACGGCGCATATTCAGATAAGTCTTTAATTTGCTTCAGCGTCGTTGGGGTAATAACCACTGAATCTTGAAAGTCTTCCCCACCAGCCACGATTCGATGACCGATGCCAGTAATTTCAGTCAAATGAGCGACGATACCGTCACTCTTCAACCGGGTCAGAACCATCGCGGCCGCTTCTTGCGCGTTAATTTCGTCATGAGTTTCTGAATACTTCTCGCCATTGGCCTTCTTTAAAACAAACACAGAGTTTGATAAGCCTAAACGGTCAACCATCCCTGAGGCGATCACCGTTTCTTCTGGTAAACTGAATAGCTTCCATTTTAAAGTTGAGCTACCAGCGTTAATTGCTAATACTTTTGACATTATGTTCATTTCCTCCATCCATCATCAAGTGTGCATACTCTCAGTGTAACTAATATTGAATGCGCTTTCAAGACTGCTGTGAAAAAGACCGCAAATTGTGTGAAAATCAACTTAATTTAGATCACTTTCAACGAAACATTAAGGCATATCATGCGTTTAATTGTCCCTGATTAAGCTATAATTAAAATAATGAAAGCGAGGTGCTCATCATGAAAAAATCATTTACTTGGACGCTTAGTAATTTATTTGCCACATTATTACTCGTCTTAGGGGTTGGCTTACTATTGGTAGCCCTCCTGATGAGTTTTGGCACCCGCATCGGTATTGAAGGCGCCGTTACCGCACTAGTATTGCTGTTGGTTGGCCTAATCTTTATGCATCCGGTGCCCCTCAAAGTTTTAGCACCCATGATTGGCATCATTAGCTTGAGTGCTGGTTATGCCACCTACTTTAGCTCACAGCATTCTTGGTTAGCCAGTATTTTGGCTATTCTCATTACTGCTGGCATCGTCAGTTACGGTTTTAGCTTACGACGCACGTTGAAACGGCGACACAGTCAATGGTACTAACACTCACTTGAAGTCATTCGTGAATGCGAATGACTTTTTTACTGTGATCAATCTTGGGATAATTACGCCAAAATGAGTTAATTCAGACTTTCGGCAGACAAAGCCGAACGTCTGTTTTATAATAAAACCTAATTATGTTCAGAAAGGAATTTGGTATGCCAACTAAAATCGGAATCCGACAGCTCGTTGAATTCGTCCTGCGCAAGGGCGATCTCAACGAAGTCAAAAACAGTCAAAATACGGCTTTAGCGGGCACCAAAATCCATCGTCAGCTCCAAAGTACCCGCTCGGAAGCATATCAGAGCGAGGTCTACTTAAAAACCACGGTCACGATGAACGGGACTGACTATCTCATTTCTGGTCGAGCAGATGGCGTTCAAACAACCACTGATGGCATTCTCATTGAAGAAATCAAAACCTCGGATCAAGCTTTCGATGACCTCACTGATAATACCCGCGACCTTTATTGGGGACAAGTTCAAGTGTACGGCTATTTAATCTTGCAAGATCATCCAGAGCTTGATGAGGTCACGCTACAACTGACTTACTTCCAAGTAATTAATAAAAAAATCACCAAAACGCAACGCGTGCTCTCACGCCCTGAACTTGAGACCTTCTTCAAGAACTTAATTACCGAGTATGAGTACTGGCTAACGCTACGTGCTGATCTGAGACAACAGCGAAATGCTTCAATCGCGGACTTACCATTTCCATTTCCGAGTTATCGGACCGGACAACATGAACTAGCCGCCGCTGTTTATAAGACGATTCATTTTCAAAAACGCCTCTTCGTTGAAGCCCCAACCGGGACCGGTAAAACAATCTCGACTTTATTTCCAGCAATCAAAGCCATGGGTGAAGATGAAATTGAACGTATTTTTTATTTAACTGCCAAACAGAGTACACGACATGTCGCCGAAGAAGCCCTCACCCTGATGAGTCACGATGGCTTACAGTTAAAAAGTATTACTTTGACAGCCAAGGACCAGATTCGTTTTCCTGAAGAACAGGACGTGCCACCTGAAGAAAATCCATTCATGGTTGGCTACTACGATCGATTAAAACCCGGACTGAAAGACATTCTAACTCATGAAACTCAGTTGACGCGACCGATCATTGAAAAGTACGCTCGTGAACATACGCTTGATCCATTCGAGTTCTCACTAGATATCTCGCTCTTTTGTGATGTCATTATTTGCGACTACAATTATTTATTCGACCCGCTCGTTTATTTACAACGCTTCTTTAGTGAAGAAGACTTGGATAACTTTTTTCTAGTCGACGAAGTTCATAATTTAGTCAGCCGTGCCCGATCGATGTATTCCGCTGAGATTAGTGACGCGCCAATTGCGCATTTGTTAAAACTGGCGAAGCCGGATAAATCACAACCTAGCGACGACCTACAACGGGAACTCAGGAAAGTTCGCCGTAGTTTTGGTCGTATCAGTCAAGCTTTAATTGACGATGATGTAACCGAACAGCTCTCAATTGATCCGCCTGACAAATTAAGTCGCACTTTGCGCAACTTTAACGATTTCATCAGTGATTGGTTACAAAAACAACAACCGTCCGAACTACTTGATGCTGTCCGCGACTACTTTTTTGACTGTCTGACTTTCGTCAAGATCAGTGACATGTATGATGGTAGCTATCAAACGCGGACCGTACAGGAAGGTCACCACGTTACCGTCAAAGAACTCTGTCTCGATCCCAGTGACTTTTTAAACCGTTCCTTAAAGCTTGGCGCCGGCGCAGTGCTTTTTTCAGCCACACTGTCACCAATGGGGTATTACCAACGCGTTTTAGGCGGTGAAGCCAACAGCTTGGCCTATCAGTTGCCGTCACCATTTCCGCCAAAACATCAGGCGATTTTAGTCACGCAATACATCCAAACGACTTATCACGAGCGGCCACATAGTGAGGCGGCCATTGTCGCCAGTCTCAAAACGTTAGTGACTGCTAAAACCGGCAATTATTTATTTTTCTTTCCATCATATGGCTATTTGACCCAGATTAAGGCCGCCTTTGAACTCGCAAATCCGGACATCCAGACCACAACGCAGGTTAACGCCATGACTGGTAGCGAACGCCAAGCCTTCTTAGACCAGTTTCAAGCCAATCCCGAAAAGACCTTGGTCGGCTTTTGTGTCTTAGGTGGGATCTTTTCAGAAGGAATCGACTTACGTGGTGACCGCTTAATCGGCGTCGCCATCGTGAGCGTGGGCTTGCCTGGAATTAATCCTGAAACCAACTTGATTCGTGATTATTACGATCATGATAATGGTCAAGGTTTTGCCTATGCTTATCAACTGCCTGGCATGAATAACGTTTTACAAGCCGCTGGACGTTTAATTCGCAGTAGTCATGATACTGGGATTATTTTATTACTGGATCAGCGCTTCGCTAGTCAGCGTTACACTGACTTATTTCCACCACACTGGCGGTATTTCCAATCAATTTACTCGGTACCACAATTACAAGCAACAATTGCCAATTTCTGGCAACAAATGGAGGCAACAGACCATGAAGACTAAACTCACACGACAACTTGAAAGCACTCTTTACCAATATTGTTTGGAACAAGGGGCGTACGTCGTCGAAGAAGTTTCGATGCCAGCGGACAAAGGTATCGTGGACACCTTGAGTTACCAACAATTGCCGGATGGTTCACTGGAGTGGCGTTGTTACGAGTTAAAAGTAACAAAATCAGACTTTCATTCTAAAGCTAAACTTTCCTTCATTGGAAACTATAATTATTTCGTTTTACCACAGGCTTTATATGAAGAAGTTGCCGATGAAATTCCCAGCCATATCGGGGTCTTAATTTATCGAGCCTTTGACCAACGCGCACTCGACTTAGCCAATCAACCGTTGCGTGCCCCAGGATTCTTGACCGTCGCCAAGAAGGCCCAACACCAAGACTTACAAGTTGAAGAAGGCCCTCTCATCAGCCACTTTATTGCTTCCCTTTTCCGTGAAGTCGACAAAGCCAAACGCGTTAAAAAGGGACTACAGCTGTATTCAGAAGATCAATTATATAAAGAGTTACGAAAACGCGCACGCGGTGGCTACAACGTTTACGATCCGGATAAAAATTTATACGACCGCTTTCTTGCCGACGGTCAAAACGATGCGATTACCGCACTCCAAGAAGAGTTAGACGCGCGTAATGCCGCCTATCAGGCCTTGCAATTAAAATACCAAGCATTGACACAACCAGATCTGAGGGAACAGCTATGACTTATTACCCTTATTTCCGTGGCCGCATGTACGATTTATTAGCCTTAAAGGCTTTAGCTGAGCAAGAACAATTAGGGTCAAAAATCATTCCAATTATTGAACCAGTTCGTGATTCAAAAGAATTGCAACAAACAGTCCAAACCCTGATTGACAAGCAACAACCTTTTAGTGTGATTGCGAATCCCCAAGTCAGTGTCTATGGCTTAAATAACACTAAGTTGTACCCATTACCACCAACTGATAATTTGCCCTTTTACCACCCGAGCGCAATATTAGCAGCCGACTTTAGCTCGGCGTTTCTAAGCAGTCCTAATCAAACCAGCCTGTTAATTGCTGACAACGTTCCGTTGCTTAAAGCTTACCGACACACACGACTCCTGCAGCATGTTGGTGGGATTTTGGTTCCTAACGATGCCCGACTCCAACAACTAGCCGGTGACCGAGCTATTTTACTAACAGATCCACTGACTTTTCGCTCCCACGTCGTCGATTATGCTGAACTAACTGATGAGTTTTTCACAGCAGCGAATTGGGCCACACCACCTTTTGGCACCCAAGGCTACGGCGATTATTCGATGGTCGGCAGTATTTATTTTGACAAAGGCATGCCCTCACGCGCCATTGCGCTACACGTGATTTATGCCACGACCACTGGACAACTGCGCATTCATCACTTTGTTTCCGATAGTAACGAAAGTATGCGTGGACAAAAGCAAAAGTTTTTCGAAGCCCTCCACAAATTAACCACTTGGGCGCCAACTCATCTGCGTGGTTTGAATCGCACACCGGCCTTGTTAGAATTACTCGCTTATGAAACTGGCGATAAATTTCCAGGACTTGGTACCGTCAAAAAGCTGTCATTGATGCATCACTTACAACTCATACACCGACTACTGACCTTGAACGACTAGTGCTATACTTAAAGCCATTACAGGAGGCGACTGATTATGCCCAAAAAAGAATCTGCCTGGAAAACCATGATTCACTATTATAGAGATGAACATCAAGCTATTCATGCGCCCATGGTCTACGGCGACCTCTGGGTACAAACTAAGTCGCGACAACGCTTTATCTTCGGTTTAACTGCCGAAACACAAGCTGCACTCGGGGCCATCACCAAAATCGACTATCCAGCAGTTAAGGCCCATTTTAATGCTGGTGAAACGCTACTGACGATTACTGGCTCGAAGGTCACCAAATCATTAACGACACCATTCAACATTACTGTTCAGCAGATCAATTCAGACTTCACTGACCAACCAGGCCGAATGACTGACAATGCCGCCAAAGATAACTGGCTCATCAAAGTGAAAGCTGACTAGTTGATCTTTTATTAATTACTAAAAGTAAGCTAAGTTTATTTATTAGAACCTGATTTCAGGGCCTTTTTTCAATCGGCCTAGGTGTTCCACTTAAATTCTGTCATCACAACTAACCTCGTGTTCCGGAAAACTAATGCCGGTAACTCGGGGTTAGTTTTATTTTGATGAACATTAAAGCACGCTATAATTGCCCGCATAACGTAATTGGTAACGTTTTCTACCGCAAAAACGTTTCTGTTTATTTATTTGAAAATATTACAAAAGATTACAAAAATCCGCTTATATTACAAACTAACGATCATTTCGTAAAACAACTGCTATTCGTTTGTTACAATCAACGGCTATACTATTGCTTAGTTAAGGTGCTTGGAAATGAACTTTGGGACCAAGCGATTCGGACTAAAAATAGGGAGTGTACATTACTTATGAAAATGAAGAACGTTTTATTATCTACTGCTGCAGCCGCTTCTAGTCTTTTTGCTATCGGTGCTACTGCTCATGCCGCTACGGTGACTGTTAAAGCTGGGGACACAGTTTCAGCGATTGCTAAACAAAACAACACCACGGTTTCAGCCATCGAAAAGGCTAACCAATTAAACAATGTTAACTTGATCTTTGTTGGTCAACAACTTGAAGTTAATGGGACGGCTAACTCAGCCACGACCACAACTCAAACCAACACTACTCAATCAAGCCAAACCACGCAAAGCGCACCAGTTGCACAAACGCAATCACAAGCTTCAACGTCTACTTCTAACTATAGTAACAATGGTTCAGATAGTGACGCCAAAGCTTGGATCGCCAACAAAGAATCTGGTGGCTCATACAGCGCAACCAATGGTCAATACATTGGTAAGTATCAATTAAGTGCTTCATACCTTGGCGGCGACTACTCAGCTGCTAACCAAGAACGAGTTGCTGACAGCTACGTTGCTTCACGTTACGGTTCATGGTCAAATGCTAAAGCACATTGGTTAGCAAATAACTGGTACTAAACTTTAAATACGACTTATTTCAAGCAACTTGCAAAATCGCAAGTTGCTTTTTTATTACCTAATTATTAAAAATGACGGACTATAACTTAAAGTTAATGTGTTTAACGACTTTTTGTTTACCTGTTCAACCATTATTTTAGATCAAAATATCATTATTTTGATTAACTTTTAACCACTTACTTTCGATGCCTAGCTGTAGTCATTCACTCAAATTCACGGCTTTATCACGTTTTACCCTAAAAATAGTCACCAAATATTACAAATCATTACAAAAATCGCCTTATATTACAATATTGGGGTAAAACCGTAACCTCCTGTTTATTGTGTTGCAACACTGGCTCGGTATACTAGTCATTGTCAATTAGTTACGGCGACATTAGTTGCTGCTAACTTAAGAATCGTAAAAATTTAATGTAATTAAACTGAACACCCAATTATAGGAGAGTGCATACACAATATGAAAATCAAAAATCTTGTCTTATCATCTGCTGCAGCCTTAGCTTTATTCGCTGCTACTACAACTGCTGCTGACGCTGCTACCGTTACTGTTAAAGCTGGCGACACCGTTGCTGAAATTGCTAACACTTATAACACATCTGTTAACGCGATTCGCGATGCGAACAACTTATCAAACGTTAACTTGATTTTCGTTGGTGACCAACTTGAAATTGGTGGTAACACTGCTGTTGCTTCAACACCAGTTGTTAGTGCCCCAGTTGCAACCACAACTCAAGCAACAACGACTACGACGACTAACGTTGCTCCTAAGACAACGACTCCTGCTGCTACGACACAATCAGCTAACACTAGCTCAGTTTCCGCTGCACCTAAAGCAACAGTTACCAGCTCAAGCAACAATAATGCTGCCGCTGCTAGCTCATCATACGTTGCACCAAAACAAACTCAAACAACTACTGTTGCTGCTAAACCAGCTACAACTACTGTAACTTACACTAGCAATAACAGCTCAAGCGAAAATGATGCTAAAGCTTGGATTGCCGGCCGCGAATCTGGTGGTTCATACACTGTTACCAACGGTCAATACATTGGTAAATATCAATTAAGTTCTTCATACCTTAACGGTGATTACTCAGCCGCTAACCAAGAACGTGTTGCTGACAACTACGTTACTTCTCGTTATGGTTCATGGTCTGCAGCTAAAGCACATTCACAAGCTACTGGCTGGTACTAAAATAAATAGTTATCCCTTGAAAGCATCGCTTAGGCGGTGCTTTTTTCTACGTCTTGTCAATAGGAATGTTGTTGAATAAACGATTCATGATAAAAATATAGGGCATTGGTTCGGTG
>NZ_BJDH01000010.1 GCF_005405005.1 Lactiplantibacillus daoliensis
ACCACTATAAAGTAATAGAGGCATAGGAGCACCCCGTCGGGTAACTTCTATGCCTCTAAGCTTAGTATTTTTTTATTGGAACCACTACAGGTTGAAAGACTCAAAAACATCACAAATGTCGAAGTACCAGTGAGCTTTACGTCTAAAGTAGACTTATCTAAATTCAGCGCTCCGTCAATCAAAACCGGTGTGCTGTGGGGGACGGTACCAGCCACAGTACGGTCTGGTGCCTCAATTCAAAGCAGATAAAACACGTCTTTGAATTGCCCCACGAGATTAGTCAGCCAAGAACGCTGACTAATCTTGCCAACACACCGCACACCGATTCTGACTGACTCCACTAAGCGTAAATAACGAATTTATCCAAAAAATAACTACTAATTTAGTTGGAGGCTGTTACTGATAGCATCGGACGTACAGGTGGCGTTTGACCGGCGTTCTTTGCCGACCTTACACCACGGACAGTCTGGGAGATTTGTGGTTTTAGCAAAGCTGCTGGGCGAGGTTCAAGACGTTTCTAAGGCTTGAACCTCGCCCGCATGTTATCGGCAACAACCGGAAACGGTAGTAATCGACTAGTTTTCATGACCTGATTGTTGACGTAGTGGTGCAGACCGTCAATTTTTAACTTTAGTCAATAACTTAAATACGCCAGAACTAATCATTTAACGATGATCAGTTCTAGCGTATTCTTTTATCATTATCAAATACAATAGTCACTTTATCAGGAACTATGACCCTAAAATCAATAACAGCATGACAACGCTCAATAAAATTGTAATCATCAATACCTTGTTAAAATAATGCTTTAATTCTGGCAAGCTCGTGTCAGTTAGTGACAGCGTAAATGGCGCTTCTGCCGTCCCTTCCGATTGCCAATATTTTGTAGCAGCGAACAATAGTCGCTCATACTGCCATAATCCACACATATACCCAAGCAAGAAAATAACCAGGCCGACTAAAAGATCAAAAAAATGGCCTGTGATGAACAAACCAACAATACTATACCCCAGTCCTAAAACGATTATCATCCAAAACACAACCAGAAATTGACGCGCATATGTGCCGTTATGATGGACCGGTTCAAATAAAAAATAACGTCGGGTTCGACTCCTTTTAAAAAAGCCATCGTTAGTCGCTTTTAAATGCAGCCACGGTAAGCGTCATAAACTAATTGACCGAATCTCCACTGAAAGCCACAAAAGTAGCCCCCACATCATCAAGCTTAAAATAATAAATTGCACTTATTAATCCTTTCTGGTTTATAACCAGCGTCAACGTCCAGATAACTGATTACCACAGTTTACAAATGATTGTTTCCAAGTATAACACTATATAACGGATTATCATGTTAGTTTCGGATGATAAAAAAATCCGACTCACCATGTCAGTAAGTCGGATCGATTTGCTATTTTAAATTTTAGTACCAGTTATTAGCTAACCAATGTGCCTTAGCAGCACTCCATGAACCATAACGGGAGGCAACATAGCTGTCAGCAACCTTTTCTTGGTTGGCAGCTGAGTAATCACCATTAAGATATGAGGCACTTAATTGATACTTACCAATAAATTGGCCGTTAGTGGCTGTATATGAGCCACCAGATTCTTTGTTAGCGATCCATGCTTTAGCAGCACTGTCACTATCATTGGTAGTCGTTGCAGTCGTTGTCGTATCTTGACTTGTTGATGAAGCAACATTTTCGCTTGTCGTATCAGTAGTCGTTGCAGTTGTACTTGCAGCAGCTGTGTTAGTTGAAGTTGTTGTTGCGGTCGTTGAACCGTTAACTTCAAGTTGGTCACCGACGAAAATCAAGTTAACGTTTTTCAAGTTATTAGCCTTTTCGATGGCGTTAACAGTGGTTTGATGTTCGCTAGCAATCTTAGCGACCGTGTCACCAGATTTAACAGTAACAGTATCGGCGTTAGCAGTCGTTGAAGCGACGGCGAACAAACCTAAAGCGGCAACAGTTGATAAAACAAGATTTTTTGCTTTCATTAAAATACAACACTCCTATTAGTTTGGCTTAGTTTCTATCGGTTAAATTCCTATGATTCTCTTGATCAGTCATAACTAATCAACAAAATCTAGTATACCGGGTGGATGTTGCACTGGTATCAATGGGACGTTACATTTTTGAGGGTTCATTGTAATAAACGGCCGATTTCGTAATACTTTGTAATATTAATCGGTTATCTCAGCCAGTCTTTACCAGTTCAATGGTCAAAAAAACGCTCAACACGGCCATTTTGGCTATGTTGAGCGTCCTATTAAGTCTAAGCTTCGACAGTAAATTCGTGTTTTGCTAAGCGATACGATTGATCGCAGGCTGCCGCAACATCTGGTTCATGAGTGACGATAATCACACATTTATGTTGTTCGTGAGCAATTTTTTGAAATTGTTCAATGACATATTGCGTATTTTCCTCATCTAAATTCCCAGTTGGTTCATCTGCAACCACGATTTTAGCGTCACACACCATCGTCCGAGCAATCGCCACGCGCTGCTGCTGACCACCGGATAACTTCTGAACATTTTTCGTCATCTGCTCATCTGTAATTCCCAGCTTGCGTAACATGTCCATCGCAAAAGCTTTATCACCGCGATGACTTGAATTCGTCACCGCCATTGCCGTTAACAGGTTATTTAATGGCGACATATAGGTCAATAAATTATACGATTGGAACACAATCGCGACATGTGAGCGGCGATAATTTGTTAATCCAAGTTGATTAATCGGCTCACCGTTCAACTCGATTTGACCGGCCCGTGGCTTATCTAAGCCAGCTAGCAGCGACAAAAATGTCGTTTTACCAGAACCACTTTGCCCTACAATTGCGTATGAGTGTCCCGATTTAAATTCAAGGTTCACATGCTCAAACAGGCTGTTTTCTTGGCGATCATACCAATAACCAATATCATTTGCTTTTAACATGTTCAAATTCCTCCTATTCAATCAAGACTTTCTTCGGCTGCAGTCGCAGAATTCCGCCCGAGGCTAACATAATGGACAAGAACATAATCGCTAACCCGAAACCGCCGAGTTCAACTAAATCCAGCGCCGTTACATTGATTGCTAATTCTGCTTGTTTTTGTGATGACATTGAACTGTTGCTGCCTGGCGCACCGCCACCTTGCATATTGCCAGCCGGTTTTGTGTCAGAAGTGTTACCACCAGGAGCCCCGCCGCCAGGGCCCTGTTGCGTACTCATGGTACCGGTGGTCGTTTGTTGTGAAACGAGCTGTTTGCCAAGTTGATTCCCGACAAATTTACCGCCAGCACCCGCAATCGCAATGGAAACAACTAAGACCATTACCATTTCGACAAAGAATTGCGCAACGATTTTCCAGCGAGCTTCACCCAATGACAGGAGCACACCAATTTCATAACGACGTTCACGAATCATTAAAATCACAATCAATGCTAAGATAATCGTTCCAGCAATGGCGACTAACCAAACGATCTTATCCGCAAATGACTTCACGTTCGCCATTGAAGCTTTGACGGTTTGATAACTACTATCATCCGTCGTCAAAGAATATCTCGACGTATTAATCAAAGCCTTCCCAGCCTTTTTGGCTGCGCTGACTTTGGCCGGATCAGAAACATTGAAAGTAACTGAATCAGCAGTATTTTTATACTTAGTACCCTTGACCGTGTTGGCAAAAGTATATGAAGTATAAACACTGTTTGACGGATCAGTTGCGCCAGGACCTTGTTGCGTACTTGCACTAGCACTAGCTTTATAAATCCCAACGACCTTCAACGTATATGTTTGCTTCGTCCCAGTTGTGGCTTTCAACTTTATCGAGTCACCAACTTTTAAGCCATCTTCCTTGGCTAACTCACTTTCGATGACGACATTATTAGTCCCTTCATCAGCTATGGTAATCCCGCGGCCTTTGGTGATTTTGCTAGAACTATTTTCAAAAGCAGAAGTGGTGCTCGTCGAAGTGACGCCGGAAATTGCAATGTCGCCAGAACTCGTGGTACTGCCACCCATGCCTTTCATGCCACCAGCTGAACTACTGCCAGAGGTTGAAATTGCACTAAACCCTTTCGCATTAGCTGACGTAGAAACTGTCGCCGTGTAACTGGCGATATTACTGAGTTTTGCGATCTTCTTAGCATCACTTAATTTAACCGGTGATGTCGTCAGTTTGGGCCGACTAGTCTTGCTCGTCGATGACCCACTTCGCATCTTCTTGAATGCTGCTTCTCGATTGGCTGAGAGCGTCAGTGTTGCACCAACACGCTGCTTCGCATTACTCGTTGCCGTATCCGCGGCATTTCGAATCAATAGGCCAGCTAAGACAAACAACATAATTGCTGACGTGACCAGAATTAATAAGATTGAACGACCTTTCTTCGCCGTTAAATTAAGCCATGCCCGTTTGAAAAAATTCACGTTTGGCCCTCCTCAAAATTAAGTATTAGTATTGCTTTGAACTGAACAGTCCTCAATTTACAGGGCAAAAAGGATTAAACTATGAACTTCTTGGGGTCTTTCGGTGGTTAGTTACCGAATATTTTTGATAAGGCATTGCTAATGCAGTGATGAGCGGGGTTGTGGTCAAAAAAACCAACGAAAGAACGTCGCTGGCTTTAGAATGCTATTTAGATAAACTGAATCGTCAATCGCCGATTCATTGCAGTGGCGATATCAGACAAGCGATTCAGTGACACATTTATTGAACCGTTTTCGATTTCAACAACTGTCGCCGGTGGTTGCACAATCAGTGCAGCCAATTCGCGTTGACTCATTCCAAGTTTCTCACGAAGATCACGAACCTTGACCCCCAAGTCTAAACGGGCACTTTTTATCGCCACTAACTCGTCAGATTCTGAATCTCTCAAATCAGCGCCCCTCATTCTCAGGTGCCCAATCACAGTCAGCCAAATGATCATTAATCAGACCAGCACCTTGCAAATACGAATAAATGGTCGTTGGCCCGACAAACTTGAAACCGCGCTTTTTCAATGCCTTGGAAAGCCGTTTAGCTAAGTCATTAGTCGCTGGTATTTCAGCCGAAGTTTGCCAAGCCTGACGAATCGGCTGGTCATCGACAAATGACCAAAGCCAGTCAGCATAAGACGAACTCGCTGACCACTTCTGAATCACTTTAGCATTATTAATTGTCGCCGCTAACTTTTGACGATGGCGAATAATACGCTCATCTTGCAGTAAACGGTCAAGATCCGCATCAGTCATCGCGGCAACACGCGCAATATCATAATTATAAAAGTCTTCCTTGAAAGCCGCCCGCTTATTTAAAACCGTCTGCCAACTTAACCCAGCCTGATAAGTCTCTAGTGACAACAGTTCAAATAACTTTTGTTGATCGTGTTGTGGTCGTCCCCACTCGTTATCATGATATTCCTGCATTAATGGTGTCGAATTTGCCCAATCGCATCTTTTCATCTGTCCTACCTCCAACGTTTCATCTTTGATTGATTACAGCATACCACAAGAGCACAAACGTATGTTCTTGTTTAACTAAAAAATAATGTCCGTAGCTTAGTCTACTGACCAAGCTAACGGACATCATTTAAATAAACACTTTAATTCAAAAACTTACTTGTGTGACCGTTTCGTAGAGTCATCCGTAGTTGAGTCGTCTTCCATATTATCCGTCAAAGGATAGGTTAAACGAATCAGTGCTGGAATAACTGTTGGAATGGCAAATACCAGGATAATTAACCCGATAATCACAACCATCGCCACTTGAATCAAAGTCAAGACACCAGATGGCATCAAGGCCGCGAACGTCCCACTTAGAATCAAGGCGGCGGATAAGACCACAGCCCCAATTACGGAAGAAGCCCGCACAATTCGAGTACTTGGCGTGGCCGCCGTATTATCAAACTCACGGTATTTCATCATCAAGAAGATACTGTAATCGACCCCGAGGGCAATTAACATGATGAAACCGAAGAATGGCGTGTTCCAAGTCAACATATCTTGGCCCATTAACCAACTACTCAACATCCGCGTGATACTCAAGGACATAATGTAAGCCAATAACAAGGTCCCTAAGATGTAAAACGGTTGTAAGACAGAACGCGTGATGACCATCAAGGCCAACAAGATTCCGACTAACATGATTGCTGCGGTCCGAATGAAGTCACTCGACGCGATAGCTTGAGTATCGTTCGTTTCAGACGTTTGACCACCAATAGCAATCGTGGAACCGCCTAACGAAGTCCCTTTCAAGGTGTTTTGTGCTTGCGTCTGGATGGCTGAAATCTTGTTCATCGCAGCCTTTGAGCTAGGATTATCCTTTAAGA
Source organism: Lactiplantibacillus daoliensis (assembly GCF_005405005.1). Classification (GTDB taxonomy): domain Bacteria; phylum Bacillota; class Bacilli; order Lactobacillales; family Lactobacillaceae; genus Lactiplantibacillus; species Lactiplantibacillus daoliensis. Next base: position 6,289 of record NZ_BJDH01000010.1, read on the forward strand.
CAATCGTCAACTTCGTCGCATGGTAATTATCAGACATGTAAGTGTTCAAAGCTGTCTTATACGTCTTACCTTTCAACGTACTCTTTGGTACATAGTAGGTATTCGCCGCATCAGACTTCTTCAAACCAACCAAGTAGCTATTCGCTGAACCAACACCTTTGTTGATAGTCTTGGTCCCGTCGCTAGCCGTGACTAACCCTTTTTGTAACGTATCCATCTGGCCAACTAAACTTTGTAATGTCGTATACATCGTTTGGTTCCCAGCGGCAATTTGTGAAGCGCCTGAGGTTAAGGCCGCAGAGTTGGCAACTAACTTGTTAGTCCCAGCATCTAGGGCACCGATAGCACTCACTAGCGTTGGTAATTGACCTTGTAAGGTTGTTAAGCCAGATGTAACTTGACTAGAGCCCGAAGCCAATTGACTCACGCCACTAGCTAATGCTGGTACTTGTGCATTTAATTGGCTATTCCCAGAAGCAAGCTGTGCAGCACCGCTATTTAATGAAGAGGAATTAGCTGCCAATTGATTGGTTCCAGCCGTCAATGCACCGATTGCATTAGTCAACGTTGGAATTGATGCATTCAATGTACCTACACCATTATTAATCTTATTAGCACCCGTAGCTGCCTGTGAAACATAACCAGTATATCCATTAATGCTTGAAGCAAGTGTCGCAGCACCAGTCTGCAATTTACTCAAGTTAGAGCTCAAACTGTTCATGCTAGGAACAAAGCCTGGATTTGCAGCCGTTCCATTACCATTAAGCGCATTTTGTACGTCAGTAATTGAACCTTCTAGCTTGGTAATTGCTTCAATTGCTTTTGTATTAGCAGTCTTTGAATCGGTTGCAAGCGTTGTTAATTTGGATAACTTATCCATATTAGTACTCAAGTCTTGCAATTTAGCTGCAGCCGTACTGATGTTATTCAATTGCGTTTGTAAATCCGACAGCGCCTTTAAACCAGCACTGGCATCGGTTGAACTGCCAGCTTTAGTCGTCGCAGTACTTGAACTGTTATTGGCACTATTTTGTGCGTTCACTTGTGAGGTTACCGCCGAACTAATCGCAGCTTTTTGTTCTGAAGTCGCTGCTGAACCAGCTGCAGCAATTGCTGCAGAAGCAACCGCATTTGCATCGACACTAGCATTGGTTGCACCAGTTTTGACATTATCTGCACTAGATGCACTTTCTAATGCACTTTGGATGGTTCCCATATCCGATTTAATCGGTGTTTGAGCTGTTGAAAAAACAGTCTTAAAATTATCGGCATCATCTTTAGCAGAACCCATCGAACTAGAGAGTTGCTGCAATTCATCCATACTTGAATTTAACTCACTAAGTCCTGCGGTCAACTTAGCTAGATCCGTTTTAGACTGAGTAGTGTTACCGTCATTAATTTCCGTCTGCATGGTAGTTAATTGGTTGGCAATCTCCGCTGAACCACTTTGAAGTTGACCAATACTGCCAATCAATTCATTTTGCTTGTCAGCAACTGTGCCATTTTGACTTGCTAAACTGTCTAAACTTGAAGAGAGATTAGAAGTCCCATCGAATAATTCGCCAACTTTAGAACTCAGCGTTCCCGTCTGACCATTTAACTCATTCAAGCCATTATTTACAGTATAAACACCATTTGTGTAAGTGACGACGCCTTTAGCTAACGTGTTCGAACCACTCGCCAATTGGCCCGTGGCACTCGATAAGGCACCGGTTTTACTATTCAAAGTATTCAAACCAGTTGTAACTTGCTGTGAACCCGCAGTTAATTTATTTACCCCACTAGCCAATGTGCCAGTCGAGCCATTCAACTGATTCAAGCCATTATTCACGGTATAAACACCATTTGTGTAAGTGACCAATCCAGTTGAAAGGGTCTTGGCGCCATCAGCTAAAGTTTTAGCACCACTGACACCGGATGACATATTTGAGCCCTTCAGTTGACTGCTAGCACTATCCAAGCCACTACTAATCTTCGTTAAGCCCTTGCTTGCTGAGTCCATCCCAGTGGTAACTGTCCCTAATTGCTTCTTAACATATAGGTCACCGATTTCTGCACCACCCGGTTGACTCACAGAAGCAACCGTCTTGACACCCTTAACCTTCTTCAATTGACGGGTTAAGTTGTCAATAGTTTTGATATCTTTTTCATTATTTAACGCATGATCTGATTTGATATAGAGCGTTGATGGTTCCGCCGTCCCTTTCGAGAAATGCGCTTGAACCACTTTGAACCCTTGTTTAGCAGGAATTGAATCATTCAGTTCTGCCAAAGTATCATAATTTAATTGATTACTATAGGTAAAGACGAATGGTGCCGCGACACCTAAGACAACGACTAGCGCAATCAAAGGATAGCGAACGGCATTCTTCGAAATGCCATGCCACATCTTGCTAGTACTACCACCCGCGAAATTCTTAGATGGCCAGAATAACTTCGGTCCGAGTAATGCCATGAAAAATGGATTTAAAGTTAACAAAACTAACAACAGAATGGCTACCGCTACGGCGACCCCAACAGCGGAACGATAAATCGAGAAGTTAGCTAATCCCAGGGCACTAAACCCAATTAACAGTGAGGAACCACTATACAGAATTGTCCGGCCAGCTATTCTCAACGCCCGCCCAGTCGCAGCGACTGGACTATCGCCATGACTGAGTTCTTCTTTGAACTGATCAAACATCAAAATGTTGTAGTCCGTCCCAATCCCAAAGAGGACCACGACCATAAAGACTTGCGTAAAGTTAGATAGTGGGAAATTGAATTTCTCAACTAAATTCATCACAATACTTAACGAAATAATGAACGATAGACCAACTGACAATAACGACACAATTGGCGTAATTGGTGATTTGAAGACTAATGTCAACACAATGAAAATGAAAATGACGGTAATAATTTCAGTCTTCTGTAACCCAGTTTCCGTTTCTTGCGTGAAATCATCATTTAAGATGTCACTCCCAGTGACGTACGTTTTAACGCCACTAGTCTTGGCACCGTCGGTAATATTTTTCGTCATATTAGTAACAGTCTGATTTTCACCGACCATTAGTTGTAATAATTGCGTCGATTTATCCTTAGAGATCAATTGCTTTTTCGCAGCGGCATTATCGCTCGCTGCGGTCATTGATTTCACATGATATTTTGACTTCTGGACCTTGAAACGTTGAATCGTCCCATCGATTTCTTGCTTCTGAGTCGCAGTTAGCGGTTTATCACCGTTACTAAACACAACGACCACTTGGCGCGTATTATTTTGATGACGCCCCCAATGGTTTTGAATAACAGACGCGACCTGACTCTTCGCGCTACTTGGCAACTGTGTCTGGCCCTTATCACGGACCAAACCGCTGACATTTGGCAAGAAGATGATGGCCGCCACCATCACTACTAACCAAACAACAGCCTGAATGGTAAATTGTCTACGGCTCCCTTTCAATGTTATATCCCTTCCCTAATTCAGATTCTAAAACGACATCGTGACATTTAATCAACAATGTGTTTAAATAATAACAACATGTTAGTTGAAAATTACAGAAAATTCAAGCAACAATTTTCATAATTTCGTCATTAAATAAACAACAGTGGCGAAATTGTTTACTTAATGAGGTGAAATAATTAATGGTAGGAACAAAAAATAATCGCCGCGCCAAAATGACGGAACGGCTCATCCAAAACAGCCTGATTGAATTGTTACAAAACCAACCAATTAATGAAATTACAGTGACTGCCGTCTGCAAATTAGCAGACATTAATCGTGGGACCTTCTATGCCCATTATGAAGATGTGAAAGATTGCGTCCACACGATCGAAGAAGACGCCACGGCAGAGTTACTTGCCGTCATTAATGAACACACTGATCCCAATTCATTGCACGCCATTTTAACGGGAATCTTCGAAATCGTGAAGAAACGCCATGCGGTCACCTCATTTATCCTCACCACTGATCAAGACTTCTTAATGCGATTCATCGCCATTACCAAACGAGAAATTCTCGAAGATGACCGCATCAAGATTGCCAATATTGACCCTCGTGAAGGCGAGTACATGTTTGAATATTACTTAAATGGCATCGTCGGGGTTGTTCGCTACTGGCTCAAGACTGGTCTAGAAGAATCACCTGAACAGTTGGCCAATTACATTAATGATTGGTGGTATCGTGGCAAACCGTTCAAAGATATTCCAAACAAATCTTAACGATTGTTAGTCAATCACAACCTTTCTTAAACAACCTAAAACAATAACTAACAAAATCATCATGGTTCGGTCCGCAAAGCATTCACATTTTATCAGTATGATAATCCTTGTATTATTGATAAGGTCATACTGAAAGTGAAGTGTTCCATATGTTACTGGATAATAACCCACGCATTAAAAATATCATGGCGGCTAAAATAGTGAAAGTATTCTATCCTCAAATCATTGTGAAAACTGAATCAGGCCAATACTTTCCAGTTAATGTCAGCGGATCTGAATTGAGTGACTCACTTTTCTGGGAAACAGTCCAAGATATTTGGCGGGCCCAGCTCTGGGTGCCAATCGGCCGTCATTTTCATCAATTGTTGGCAGATGATTGACTTTTACCTCAACCCGATGTCAGATTGCTCAACTAATTGATAACCATCCTAAATCTAACAAACTAAACTTGCTGCGACCTTGACTCACATCAAGGTCACCAAAAAAGTCCTACAAAACCATCATCGGTTTGTAGGACTTTTCTAACGGGCACGTTTTGGTGGTTGCTGATCATACATCCGTTCCTTAATGTCGTCCATTTCTTGATCTAATTGCGTAATCAAGTGAGCCTTTTCGGTTAAGGAATGGCGCAGCGCCGCCTGATTAGGAACATTCTTCTTATAATTCAATTCATGTTCCAACGACGCCCAGAAATTCATGGCAATCGTTCGAATCTGTAATTCAACTTCAATGATGTTTGGACCATCCACCGTATAAATTGGCACACCAAGAATCAAATGTAAGCTTTGATACCCATTCGCTTTAGGGTGGTTAATATAATCCTTTACCTTCAACACTTTTAAATCCGCTTGCGTCGCTAATAAGTCTTCCACCGTTTTAACATCACTTAAAAACCGGACAATTAGGCGAATGCCCGCAATATCATGTAAATTATTAAAAACAGCTTCCAAAGTCAATGGCAATTGCTTACGTTGCATCTTGCCAATAATGCTCTCCGGTGACTTAATTCGTGACTGCTTGCTGTCGATCAAGGCGTAGCCATAACGTAATTCATATTCCCGACTAATATAATCCAGCTTGTCTAGAACAAGTTTCATCGCAACTTCATAACGTAATGAATACGCTCTCAATTGATCGACCGCTTGTAATAACTCCGGCTGTGCTGGTAATAGTACATCTGGTTCATCTGCTTGAGACTCTGTCTTACTCACTTTGCGTATCGCTCCAATGACTTTTGCAGGCCTGTTTAGACCCACACTATTGAGTGGTGACGACCCATTCACGGACAATCTGATCATAATCGATTTGGTATTGTGCTTCGCCAGCACTGTAACCTAGACGACCACTAACGTCTTTAAACTCACTCGGAATTAAGCCGTGACTTTCGAGTACCTTCAAATGCCCCACGACCATCCGATCTTTTGAAAAATGCTCAAATCGGTGCCAGAAACGTTGAAAGCTTGCAAAATCAACGACGTCAAAAACCTCATTGCGCAAAACTTCGGCATCAAATTCAAGCCGAACATTCGAACTTTTTGGTGTCAATTGCGTTTCCTCCAATTATTCTTAATACTTCAATCATAAGCATAATCATGTCATGGTGCAATCATTAACTCGTGAATCAGGTCGGCCTTAACCGGAAATTAAAAAAAGTTCGAGCATCTAGTCTCGAACTTTCCTTTTTCACTTAATTAATTTTCCGTTTAGGATTTAAAATACCCATTGGATCAAATAACGCTTTGATCTGATGTTGTAATTGATCGACGTCTTCACCTAACTCAGCGTTGTTCCATTGATTTTTTAACATTCCAACGGCGTGTTCACCGGTAATCGTCCCACCGAGTGCTAAAGTCTTGTGGAACATTTCTTGCAAGGCAACGATCACGTTATCTGGCACTTTGGTGGCCTCCTTTGGCCAAACCAACGTTGGATGCACATTTCCGTCACCGGCATGCCCCGCCGTGTAAATCTTAACGTCTAACCGTTTTGCCAAATCTGAAATGTAATCCATTAATGGCGCCAACTGTGACAACGGCACGGCCATGTCTTCCATAATATGATTTTGGCCGGCAAAGACAGCTGGTAGCATATCGCGCCGCAATTTTTCTAATTGAGCTTGCTCTTCCGGCTTAGTCGTTATCGTGACGTTGCTGGCATCATTTTCCGCCAACAATTTACGCACAAGTTGCATGCTAGCTTCACCGCCATTGTCGAGCTTGAAGATTAACATGGCGGCACTATCTGACGCATAGTGGGTGTCTTCATAGCGATCCAATGCAGCCACGGTTTGACCGTCCAATGCTTCCAGCATGGTTGGATAAACGCCAGAAATCCGAATTGCCGCAACAGCTTTAGCTAGCTTAGTCATGTTATCAAAGAACGCCATGCCCATGACTGGTGTTCCAAGTGGAATTGGCATTAATTTGACGATAACTTCCGTGATAATGCCCAGCGTTCCTTCAGAACCAACCATCAACTGTGTCAAATCATAGCCAAATGCTTGCTTCAACGTTCGACCACCGAGTTTGATTTCACGGCCATCTGCCAGCACAGCCTTCAAACCGAGGACGTTATCTTTAGTGGCACCATACTTCACCGTACTCATACCACCGGCATTAGTCATGACATTGCCGCCAATACCAGAAATTGGCTTCGAGCCAGGATCTGGCGCATAGAACATGCCTTCTTTACGCGCAGCTTGATCCAAGTCACCATTAATAACACCGGGCTCCACGACAGCCAAAGAATCAGCTTTACTGATTTCCAAGATGTGGTTCATTTTAGCGGTCGATAGAATCAACCCACCCGTAATACCATCTGATCCAATGACAGTGCTGGTCGTTTGTGATTGCGGAATCACTGGCAAATGATATTTACGAGCAATCTTCAAAGTTCCCTGAATGTCTGCGGTGGAATGTGCTTCAATATACGCTAACGCCAAACCACTATCATCATCCGTAAGCCGTTTGCTAAAAGAAAATTTATTTAACGTGTCTTGATCAGTAAAAACATGCTCAACTGGCACTGCTGCGGTTAAATCCGCCAAAATATCCGCGTCCGAAAACGCTTTAAATGTTGTCAAACTAACATCTCCAATTCATCAAATTATTCTACGTGATTAGTATAAGCTAACTTTTTATAATTAGCTGCATATATGTCTTCAAATCCATTTGCACACTTTCCTTTCAAAGTGTTCGTGATGGTATCTATTTTTTGAATTAAGTACACTCAAAATAGGTATTTTTAAGTCGGCCGCTAAAAAGGTATGCTTACAGCTGTAGATTCAAAAGGAGGACACTATGCGACATATGGGACATTCAAGAGTACGACCGTGGGTGATCGCAGGGGGCTTAATCGCGCTCATTGCACTCATTACCGTGGGAGTCATTATTCGTCAAGCCCAGGCACGCTACCAGTCTGTCTATACGGGGTCAGATGCCAGCCAGACGATTAAGGCCAACCAACCAATCAGTCTCTTATTGCTAGGTGTCGACACTGGGGCTGATGGTCGTATTGACAAAGGCAATTCAGATACTATCATGATTGTCACCATCAATCCTAAGACTGAAAAGACCGTGATTACCAGTATTCCGCGTGACACGTTGGCCGAAATGGTGGGCACGAAAGAAACCAACGTCCAAAAACTAAACGCAGCTTATAATATTGGTGGCTCTAAGATGGCGAAGGCTAGCGTAAGCAAGTTATTCAACGTTCCGATCAACTATTACGCCACCATTAACATGGGCGGTTTAAAACAAATCGTGGATGCCGTGGGTGGTGTCACTATTACGAGTGACATGGACGTTACCTTTGACCACATCACCACGACCAAAGGAACTCATCATTTAAACGGGACACAAGCATTGAGCTATACACGAATGCGGTATCAAGATCCCCGTGGCGATTATGGTCGCCAGCTTCGGCAGCAACAAGTCATGCGTGCCGTTTTAACTAAATTGGCTAAAACGAGCACCGTTTCGCATTACAGTGAGCTGTTAAGTTCACTCAAAGGAAACCTTAAAACCGACCTTAGCTTTGACGATTTAGTCACATTGGCTACTCATGATCGTGCAAATATGAAAAATATCAAATCGACCCAAGTCGTCGGAACTGGTGCCTGGATCAATACGAGTTCCTATCAGATTCTAAGCACGAAAAAGCTTCAAACGGCATCCGATGACATGCGCACACAATTAGGACTATCAACAGAATCCTTGAGTAACATGGAAACAAAGCTCAATAAACTCAATCCAACTTACGACGGCATCAACAATCAGAATTACAATACCAATGGTTTAGACACGATTACCTATACAGACGGCACTTATTAACTAAGGGTTGAACCGGTCCTTCGTTCACATATTATCAACAACAACCAGAAGCGGCAGTAATCGACTAGTTTTCAACGCCTGATTATTGACATAGTGGCACAGACCGGCAATTATTAATCAAAATACACGTTCCAACATTGTTTAGCAGTCACAATGTTGGAACGTGTGTTTTTGTATTCTCAATTAAGTTAAAGTGGCCCGCTGACCGTATCTGTTTCAAAACAGACATAGTTATTTTTGAAGTTCAAGGCAGCCGATCGAAGCCACGCTCAAGCAATTAACGATCCTTGCCAATTTTTGAATAATGTAATTAAACCGCCCGTGTTATCATTAAACTCATATTTTTTATTTTTCGTGGCGGCAATAGCCGAATCATGTTTAATTCGTAAATCGCTCATCCGTAGCGTCAGCTCAAACGGTTTGAAAGTTTGAGTTGACCTAACCTTGATCCAATTCGCACGATGGTCAGCGACAACGTAAAAGTACTGTGTCAGTGCCGTTTTTAGATCAGTCTGTTTTAAAATACCCGTTTCCATCACGCACGCCCCATTTCCTTTAATTCCTATTATTAGGATAAGGGATGAAACGCATTTCAGGTCAAGCAAAAACGATTAAAAAATTTAAACTGAAATTTTAATTGTTACACTTTAATAACACTTACTTAAAGTACTAGGCTTATTAGTCAAATGGTTGTACTATATACTTAAATGTTAATTCACTGGCTTGCTAATCGTGCAAGTTATCTCAAGTTAAAGGAGTTGCCCACCATGATTAAGACTGAACCAGTTCATCAGCAGAAATTTTGCTACCTAATTGAATTAACCGGTGATATCCATACTGATTTACTCGCCTCACTCTCGGCTGATGAGCAAAAACTGGGCGATTGGGAACGCGTTTATTCCGCCAAACTGCCAACTTGGCGTCTCTGGTCTGACGAAAATGCCGACACCATTCGCTATGTAGTCTCACACGTGATTGCCCGGTACTCACTGCCGCAGAATGATTATTGGTTAATTCAATACATTGGCACGGATCACCAACATCCAACGATGTTACACCCACGTTTCCACACACGCTAAGTTGATCATCAATTTAATAATGAAGATAGCAACGGAACTCGATTTTAGAGTTCCTTTTTTAATCGCCGATTTGTAAGGAAACTTCGCCAACTGATTATGGGGTCACTGGTCCGCTAAAATACGGTTCATTAATCGTAATCGTTCCCACGTCAAAATTTATCGTTGTGGCTGCTCCATAAGGCGGTGCAGTTCTTGGATAGGCATGACCAAAATTAACATTCATTAAAATTGGGATCTGTGCATCCGCCGTCGCCTGCAATAATAACAACCGGTATTCTTCATAAAAGCGCTCATTTTGTGGCTTTCCGACAATGATTCCAGCAACCGCATCCAAAATACCAACTGCTTTTAGCTTGGTCAACATGGTTGAGAAAAGTTCCGGACTAGGCTGTTCATCACTAGTTTCGATGAATAAGAGGTGTCCACGCCAGTCTTTTGCCGCCGGTACCAGCCCATATTGTTGCGCCACCCGAGCTTCATCTGGATAACGCGTCGTCGTGAGTAAATCGTAAATGCTATCTAAGCAACCACCAAGTAAACGACCAGTCACCTGACCACTACCACGTAACACCTCGTAATGCCGCCTTTCTACATGACTGACACGTTCCTGATCTAGCGCGGCTGAGCTAAAGTCAGTACGTTCATCATACCAAGTTGGACTACTTTTGATAGCCGTAGTTGCCGGATTCTCAAAATAATGGGAAATCGTGGTCGCTGTGTAAGGTAACAACATGGGTCCTAATTCAGCGAAGTCATTTAAAAAGTTTGGGCCATAAAAGGTCTGCAAGCCTAGTTGGTAAAACATCAAATGGTCAACGGTTGTATCTGAAAAACCAGTAAACAGCTTGGGATGCTGCCGTACCGCTTGAACGAACTCGGGATCAGCCATCAACGTTGGTACAAGCCGATAAGTATCATCGCCACCGATTGCACAAATAATTCCTTTAATGCGATCATCTAAAAAAGCACGTTTCAAATCGGCAGCTCTATCCTCGGGATGCGTCTTTAACGCCGCCAAACCTTGCAACGCATTCGGCATGATTACTGGTTTTAAGCCCAACTGTTGTAAGCGTGCCAACCCGCGGTTCAATTGATGTTCACTGCTCGACTCTCCTAATACTCCACTAGACAAACTCACAATTGCAACTCGATCCCCACGTTTTAACGCTACTGGTTTTTCCATTGACATGCCTCGTTCTAATTTTATTTTAATCTTTTAGCCATTCTATTATATTATCTTGGTTTTGCCAATCTAAAATCGGCAAAAAAAGAACCCACCGAAGTGAGTCCTTTCAAAGTTCAACTTAAGCTTTAGCAGTTTGGGCTGCAGCAGCAGCTTCTTTTGCAGCGAAAGTCTTTTCTTCTTTAACTTTATCACGATCCAAAGCCTTGAAGAAGAAGTAGTAAATCGCGCCATCAAGAACGATGTTAACGATTTGCATTACGGCACCGGAAACGTGACCAGTTGCCAAGTAACCAGAGATAATTGGCGGCGTGGTCCAAGGAACCATGACACCCATTGTCTTAGCAACCAAGCCAGTCGACATCGCAACATAAGTTGTAACAACGTTGGTTAATGGGGCCAAGATAAATGGAATCGCCATCCGGTAGTTCATAACAATTGGCAAACCAAAGACGATTGGTTCGTTAATGTTAAAGATTGCAGGTCCAATAATCAATTTACCTAAAGTCTTAAATTCAGCACTCCGTGAAACAAAGGCAATCATAAATGCTAACCCAAGGGTCGCACCAGAACCACCCATGTGGATGAAGTTATCGAAGAATTGTGACGTAACGATGTTAGGAATAGCTTTACCAGCACTAACAGCGTGCGCGTTTTGTGACATTGCTGATAACCAGATTGGTGACATAACGCCGGAAACGACGTTGGCACCATGAATCCCGAAGATCCAAAGTAAACAGATCAAGAATTCAGCAACTAAGGCACCTGGTAAGGTGTTACTCAATAAGCCTAATGGTTTAGCTAAGACAAATGAGATCACGTTAGGAATACTGCCCATTGGGGTAGCTTCAACCAGTAAACGTAATACCCAGATCAAAACTAAGATAATGGCACCAGGGACTAAGGCAGCAAATGAGTTGCTGACTGCCGGTGGCACACTTTCAGGCATCTTAATCGTCCAATTGCGATGAACCATGAACACATACAGGTCGGTAATAAATAAACCAATAAGAAGAGCAGTAAACAAACCAGCCGAATCAAGTTGTGTTAATGGTACCCATAAGGCCCCTGCCTTATCAGTGTTTAGCGGAATTGTTAATAACCAAGCACTCATAGCAACAATGGACGCTGAGATTGGATCGACTTTGTAACTCTTAGCCATGTTATAAGAAATCCCAATAACGGCAATTAACCCCATGACATGGAATGATGCGTTGGTTGGATATTGAACAATGGTTGCCCAGTTCTTACCAAAGGTATTTAACATAAAGTTTTGATAACCTTGGATTGGGAATTGAGCAATGATCATGAAGACTGACCCGATGATGATCATTGGTACGGCTAATGTCATCCCATCACGTAACGCGATTAAGTGACGAGAACCAGCAATCTTACCAAATAATGGGACGAGTCGGTCATTAACGAAACTAGATTTATTGTCTTCGCTCATGTCGTTGACCCCCTAGAATAATTTAAAAACGCATTGCTCTAAAATCAACGTCTTGGATATCGCAAGACCAACTGCATCAACGCCCACTTCAATAATGGCCAATTATTTGACGCTAATGCAATTGATTGAATAATAGCATGTTTCTTGTCAGTGGCTGTTCTAGCTCACGCAACAACTGAATGCGCTTTCTATAAATTCTATTATACCCATCATTGTGGTAATGTATACCCTTTCAAAACATATTGTGTAGTGTTTCCTATAAAGAAACATGTTCCATTTAAGGAACATATTCCTGGTTATTTTAGTAAAAAGGTCTAACCCAATTTCTGAACGCCCATAGCCATTTGCTCCAAAAAATAAATGACCGGTAACTGTGAAAGTGTGCTACCACCAGTAATTGCCTGGACTTCTGGGGTATCATATGTCAGCACCACATCGCCAATTCCGGCGGCCGTTGAATGACTGCTAGCCGTAATCACAACTAATTTCGCCCCATTCTGTTGATAGAAAATGCCCTGTTGCATCACATCTTCAGATTCTCCCGAAGCAGATAATAATAGCAACGCAGTATCTGATAAATCAACTGCAGTTACTGGCAAGGGCTGCGCCGTTTCATTGATCTGCAAGGCATAAACACCAAAGTTGGCTAATAAATGGGTGCCATAACTGGCGAGACCTTTGCTTGTCCCAGCCCCAATCAAGACGACCGTTTTCGCTTGGCGAATCAACGCCGTAGCGGCCCGAATATCACTTGTGACAGTCGGCACATCCATCCGATCAAAAAAGGTTCGCATTGAAACGACGGTTTGTGAAACCGGTTGGGCCGCATCCTTACGCAATTGTTCCTTTAGTGTGAACTTGAATTCCGCGTAACCGTCATACCCCATCCGTTTCAGAAATCTCAAAATTGTCGTGGCGGAAACATGACTTTGACTTGCCAGTTGCCGAATCGTCATCGTACTGACTTCGGCCGGATGCCCCATGATATACTTATAAATCTCAATTTCTAGGCGATTCAGTTGCTGAACTTGATCATATGAAAACATCGCGGCACACCTCCCAAACTTTTAAATTGGTCTAATCATAAATTGATGACTACAACCATAATTTGTAGGAACAAATTCCAATTAACGATCGCCCCAACGACCATCCATTTCTGGTTTAACGTCTAAATCAGTCATTTCGAGTGAACAATCAGCCAAAGCGGTCGTAAACTTCGCCATAAATTCTTTAGTTTTGTATGGTGAATCAATATGCCAAGTTCGAAAACTCGGGGTCCGACTCACCGTTCCCAAAGCCACAATCGCAGGTACATCTTTGGGATCAACCTTTGCCGCCGTTTTTTTCACGTTAATTGAGTAACCATAGTGCCCACTGTGATACATCGCTTGCATCGCGTCATTAAAGATTCCCATGCTTATCCCTACTTCCTCAAATTTGTTAACCCAAGTTTACCATATTTCGCTAAGGCGCTTACATTTACGAGATGAATTTGTAAAAATAACACCTTTTATCGTCAACCTTTCACAACTATTGGCTATAATAGTCATAACTTAGATTATATAGAAGGGATTATTTTCATTATGAAAAAGACGATTCTGATTGTTGAAGACGAACTAAGCCTCTCTGGCTATCTCACGAAAGAACTCCAATTTGAAGATTTCAATGTGCTCGTGGCCAATGACGGTCTCGCCGCAATGGACATGTACGCTGAACATCAAAACGAACTACTTCTAATCTTACTCGACTGGATGTTACCTAAATTAGACGGGATGGAAGTCTTGCGACGCATCCGCAAACACGATCAGGTTCCCGTAATTATCATGACCGCCCGCGACTATATTGGTGACAAGGTCGCCGGATTAGATAACGGCGCCGACGACTACATCACTAAACCATTTGAAATTGAGGAACTGCTGGCACGAATTCGTGTTATTCAACGACGTGCTGAAAACCAACTTGACCCGAATCAGATCTATCAACTAGATGACATCACGCTGGATACCAAAGCCCATCGCGTCACGAACGCTGATGCTGAAGTCCAACTGACCCACCGTGAATATGACTTGTTACAATTTTTCTTAGCTCATCCTGACGAAGTCTTCACGCGCGACGATCTCCTTGACCAAGTTTGGGGCGCCGATTTTCTCGGACAACAAAATGTCGTTGACGTTTATGTCGGTTATTTGCGCAATAAATTAGCCACTCCGAACGCGGGACCACTGATTCAAACCGTCCGCGGCGTCGGTTACAAATTAAGGGAGTCGATTGCGAATGGCGAAAAATAAGGCGATTCCAACGTATGAACAGCTCATCAACCAAGCTATCAAACGGTTAGTACTGACTATCACGCTGACCATCAGTGCTGTTATTTTGATTGTCGTTGGCACGCAGCAAACGGTGAACACGTCGCATGAGGCTCGTTCCTTGATGAGTAGTCTGCATCAAGCAAACATTAAAGATGTCCCTAGCTTTATTCAATGGAACAACACCACGACTCGCAACAGCAAGCAACCGGCTTTTATCCGGGTAACCACTAAAAAGGCGACCCTGACGACGGCCACCAAAACTAAACAGACGATTTTGACATCGCCATCGTCGAAAGCCTTCTTCGCACGTCCACAAACCCACGTTTTAGGCGCCCTAGTCCACGTACGGGGCTTTGGTTTCTTTCTATCCTATACACAAACCGATGGGCAAAACACTTATCAATTATGGGTTAGTCTCCGGCGCCTGATAAATAGCCTAGTCATCTTGATTTGTCTCATTATTTTCGTGACCCTGCTGACATTAGCTGCCGGTACTTGGTGGGCGCACCGCTTGGCTGCAAGTCTTAGTGCCCCAACCATTAGTCTGCTTCACGAAACGAAATACACGTCCAATAATCCCGATACGGATCAACCAACGCTGACAGTGCCCACAAGTCCACGAGAAATTAACGATCTCGGCCAAGCCTTCAATGAATTACTGGTCGCACAAAATCAACGATTACAACATGAACGGCAATTTATTTCTGATGCTTCCCATGAACTCCGTACGCCGATTGCCGCAATTCGTGGCAATTTGAGTTTAATCCGCCGTCGTGGGACGGCTCATCCAGAAGTCATTCCAGAATCACTAAACTTTATCGACGAAGAATCCTTACGTATGCAGCATTTAATTGAAAATTTGCTCCATTTATCGCGCGCAGATCGTGCCAAATTAACCCTCACCGATCAGGATTTATCATTCCTAATGTTGCAACTTGGTGAACATTACCAGCCATCACTATCACAGCCACTCAAATTAGCCATTGACCCAGACATTCACGTCGCGGGTAATGCCGAAATGTTGCAGCAAATCGTAGTTGCCCTGCTGGATAACGCTCACAAATACTCGCCAGCTGATCAACTAATCACGTTGAGTCTCCATGCAACCGAACAGGAAGTACGTTTAGCAGTAGCCGATCTTGGCGAAGGCATTCCCGACGACCAAAAAGCTGCCATTTTCCAACGGTTCTATCGAGTCGATCAATCACGCTCGCAAGAAGTTGAAGGCAGTGGTTTAGGATTAGCCATTGTGCAACAACTGGTCACTTTGAATCATGCCAAAATTGAAGTGACTGATAACAACCCCCAAGGGAGCGTCTTTACTTTGATTTGGAAAAAGTAAAACAACCGTGTTCAAGTTCACCCAATTCGGGCTAAACTTGAACACGGTTGTTTTGTCATTTATTAAGTTATCATCTAAAAGTTGCAAGTAGAAAATTGCGACCTACAACACTACGTCAATAATCAGGTAATGAAAACTAGTCGAATACCGCCGCTTCCAGTTGTTACTGATAACATGCAGATGAGGGACCGGTTCAAGCCTTAGGAACGTCTTGAACCTCGCCCGAAAGCTTTGCTAAGATCGCAAATCTCCCGAACCGTCCGTGGTGTAAGGCCGGCAAAGAACGTCGGTCAAACGCCACCTGCACGTCCGATGCTATCAGTAACAACCTCCAGCTAAGTCAGTGGTTTTTTTGGCTAAATTCGTTATTTACGTTTAGCGGAGTCAGTCGGAATCGGTGTGCAGTGTCGGTAAGATTAGTCGGCGTTTTTAGCTGACTAAGCTTGCGGGGCAATTCAAAGACGTGTTTTTCCGGCTTTGAATTGAGGCACCAGACCGTACCTTGGCTGGCGCCATCCCCCACAGCACACCGATTTTGACTGACGGCGCGCTAAAGTTGGTAAGTCTACTTTAGATGTGACGGTCACTGGTACTGGGACATTTGTGATGTTTTTCCTATTTTCAACGTTTAGTGATCATTTCCATCGAATCCGACTCAGCACGCGGTGACCAAGACCATTTTGTAACAGAATGAAGACCGGATAAGCACTTAACATTAACGGGAGATAAATCATCGCCAAATGCCAATCCAGCAAATTGACTAATGAGAAGATTCGCCCACCAAACAGAAAAGCGAGAACGAACAACGTTGCCATCAACGAAACGAGACCAATCTTAAATCGATTTAATGGCCGCGCCGCAATCAAAAGTGCATTTAAGCTAATAATTCCGGTCAGTAAAACGTTCAGCGTTGAGGTCGTTGCAAAATCCAACTGGAATTCTGCGCCAAGCAAATCAATTACGACGATATAACCAACAACAGCAATCGCGGCCGGTACCGCAATTTCCATCACTTGCTTCATAAAACGACTGGTAATTCGCGTATAGTCCGGTTGCAGTGCTAAGAAGAACGTTGGAATCCCAACCATTAGTGACGAGATTGGTGTCAGCTGAATGGGCTCAAATGGATAACTGTGGGGCATAAAAATAAAGATGACCGTCAATGCGACGGAATACATGGTTTTAATCAAATATAACGCGGCAACCCGTTCGATATTATTAATTACTCGGCGACCTTCGTTCAAAACCTGAATCATCGCATCAAAATTAGAATCCAATAGCACGAAATCAGCCAAGCTCTTTGTCGCTTCACTCCCACTGGCCATCGCGATACTACAATCAGATTGACGCATGGCCAACAAATCATTCACCCCATCGCCAGTCATCGCTACCGTATGGCCCGCAGTTTGGTAGGCTTTGATCAAGCCAGCCTTTTGCTGGGGTGTCACTCGGCCAAAAACATTATAGGTTGCGACCAACTGATCATAGTCTGGTGTTGTCCCGACCTGACTCATATCAATTAACTGATCCGCGCCAGCAATGCCCGCACGCTTAGCGATACTTGCAACCGTGACGGGATTATCACCCGAAATGACCTTCAACGCAACGTCTTGTTTGGCAAAAAAGCCAAAAGTTGCTTGCGCATTTGGCCGCAACTCATCCGTAATTAAGATCAACCCTAACGCTTCTGGTTCAGTCGGCTTGGGTGTCGTCAATTGTGCTACTTTAGCTAGTACTAAGACACGAAACCCCTGTTGTGCGAGTTGGTGAATTCGCTGTTTTAAAGCTGGTGAGACTTCCCTGAAAATGAATTCAGGAGCGCCCATGACATACGCTTGACCATCAAAACTCGCACCGCTCCATTTACGACCAGACGAAAACGGCATGACTTCATCCGGTGACACGACTGGTTTGCCTAATCCCGACTGAATCGCCTGAGCCGTTTCGTTATCGTCATTAATCGCACTCACCAATTTAGCAAGGGTGTCCTGAACCGTTGCCGCTGCAATATCGGCCCAAGGTTCAATCCGTTCAAATTTTAAATTACCACTCGTGATGGTCCCCGTTTTATCGAGACATAAAATATCAACCCGCGCTAAAGCTTCAATTGCAGGTAATTCTCGCACTAAAACTTGATGACGCCCCAACGTAAAGGCCCCCGCAGCCAAGGCAACCGACGTCAACAACACCAAGCCTTCTGGAATCATGCCGACCATCGCAGCTACCGTTCCAAGAATGGCTCGATTTTGACCAGCCCCACGCATTAGGGTGGAGATAAATAAGGCGGTCCCTAACGGAATAATGGTGAACGTTAATATTTTGATAATCCGATTAATAATCGTCAGCAATTGACTGGGCGTCCGATGATCCGACTTGGCCGAACGCGCTAATTGCTTAATATAGCTCCCGTGGCCCACCACCGTAGCTTGTACGGTTCCATGACCACCTAATAGCACACTCCCAGAAATCAGATTATCTCCGTTGCCTTTGATAATCGGTTCAGACTCACCGGTAATTTGCGATTCGTCTACTTCTAACCCAGTAGTTTCGCGAACGACAACATCCACCGGCAGTTGATCCCCACGAGTCACGCTAATCAAGTCATCTTGCACCAAGTCAGCTTGATCGACAGCAACCAACTGCCCATCACGCCAAACATTCATCTTGGCCGCTGACAAAATCGTCAATTTATCCACTTGGCGTTTCGCTCGAATTTCCTGAAAAATACCAATCGCCGTATTCATAATCACAACAAATAAAAATAGTAAATTTTTGTAACTTCCTGTCAGGAAGACCAAGCAACCTAACAAGACATTAATTAAGTTAAATAAGGTCAATAAGTTATCTCGAAAAATTTGCTGCACACTTCTCGTCAGTGGCGGTAGTGGTTCATTGTGTTGACCCGCCGCCATCCGTTGTTGAACCTCGGCAGTCGTTAAGCCTTGTTTTAACGGTGATAAGTCCCGTTCGGTCATCTTGGTAAGCCCCCTCAGTTTGCTTTACTTTCTATTGTAAGCATTTTTAAACCTTTATGACGATTCTAACGCTCAAAATTTTTTTGACTTAACGTATTTTTAAGCAACCCCGGGTTCCAAACAACGATTATCAAAACTATAAGTAACTTTCTAAGAAATTCTTAGATTAGATTTACAAAAAGTCGATAGTTACGCGGTCAATTTGCCGGTAAACTAAAGTCATTCAAGTCAAGCAAGTTACTAAGGAGCTGGAAATATGTTATTAGATACCGATCCTAAAATTAAAAATATTACCGCAGTCCATTTGGTGAAAGTCTTTTATCCACTGATCATTGCGAAAACGGAACAAGGCGAGTACGTCAAGGTTAAATTAAGTAATGACCAACTCAACGATCCGTTGTTTTGGGACACGGCTCGTAACATTTGCCAATCCGAATTATGGGTGCCCCTTGGTCGTAAATTCCACCAACTACTTTCAAACGACTGGCTTGTCCCGGTCGCCTAACTAACACACAACTAAAAGGAGTCCGATTATTATGAAAAACACTTTAAAAAAATTAACGATTACCCTGATGGCCGCCGGAACCTTATTCGCAACTACTGGAACGGCCCTCGCAGACACGACCGCCGCTAAACCCACCCCCACTTCAACCGCCTTAGTTAGCCATGTAAACAAAGGTACGAGCTTGGCGACGCGGCCAACACAACCGAATCCTGCCAATGACCTAACCCCCCACGCAACTAAATTAGTTACCAAAACGATGCAAAATCAGGTGATCGACACGATTGACACCAGTAGTCAAAATTTAGACAAGTTGCGCTACCAACCAACTAAATAGCCAATACTGATGTGATCGAAAGGAGTGTGACCAGATGTCGACACTGACCGAAAAAATTGAAGCCCAACTACGCCGAAGCTACCAACAACCCCTGCTGCAAAACCAAAGTCAGGGCATCTGGTACACGGGTGCCGACCTTCTGGAAGACCTGCCGCTATGTCGGACAAGCTTACAGCAACAAGCCCTTAAACCTGGGCAGTCCATCTTAATCAGTACGACTAATCTGGCGCCCATTCCCCTCCTCTTACTCGCTAGTTGGCAACTAGGACTAACCATAACCCTGACACCACCAACAACTGAAGAGCCCAAGCTGCCATTGAAACGCTATGCCGCGATGGTGTATTCCGTACCACAAACGCTGCGACTCATGCAGCAGATTGATCCACAACAAGTGAGCCACCTCACGTTACTACTAAACACAGCACCAGACTTTGCTTATTTCGTCCATGATCTAGCGCCAACCGCTATGATGACATCGCCAACAGCCCTAATCCTGCCACACCATCAGGCCAGACTTTCACAAGACGACTTACTCACGGCAGTCACTGCTCAAACTTGGCCAGCCACGATTAGCAATTTATATGATTTAAAAAACGGCATTCTGCCGCTACTCGCAAATCTACTTAACCCCACCCCTTTTTCACTAGCAACAGCCATCTAAACAACAAAAAAAGTGCTGAAAATTAATTCAGCACTTTTTTACTATTTCAATTCAATTTAAACTAAGCCGACCGTTTGTAAAATAAGATAAATGTTCAAGATGATCAAGACAGCCGTAATAATCCAAGCTGTCCATTCAACCCAGCGTCGGTTCTTGAAGTTCCCCATCAGTTTTGAATCACTGGTAAACTTAACCAGTGGAATCATTGCAAATGGTAACGCGATACTCAAGAAGACTTGCGAGAAGGTTAAGAGACTTTCAATCTTCGCTTCATTACCATGGTAATAGATCGCAAAAGCTAGCACTGGCGCGACCGAGATCAAACGGGTCAATAACCGTTGTGCCCACAATGGCATCTTCAACCGAATGAAACCTTCCATGATAATTTGACCAGATAACGTCCCAGTAATCGTTGAACTTTGACCGGAAGATAACAAGGCAACAGCGAATAACATACTCAAGACTGGACTCGCAATCGAGCCAACAATCTTGCTATCCCCTAAGGCATTATACAAGTCAACGAATCGACCCAAGTCACCTTTCGTCCCGAAGAATAACGCTGCCCCCAAGATCAAAAGCAAGCTGTTAACGACGAAGGCCACGGACAATTGAATATTAGAATCAATCGTGGTAAATTTAACGGCTTTGGCAACTTCTTTTTCATCACTCCGGTCAACGGCCCGAGTTTGTGAAATGGAAGAACCTAAGTACAAATTATGTGGCATAACCGTCGCTCCAACAATCCCCAATGCTAAGTAGAGCATGGACTGATTGCTGACGATTTGAGTTGTTGGCACATACCCCTTTAACATTTCAGGGACGTTCGGTTGTGAAATAATCACTTCGTATAAGAAGACGAATAAGATCACAGCCACCAACGTTGCAACAATGGCTTCAATTTTACGGAAACCTAGCTTCATTAATAACAATAAAATCAATACATCAGCGGTCGTAATCAAGATACCGACAATCAGCGGGAAACCGAATAACAGTTTCAACGCAATCCCAGAACCAATAATTTCAGCCACATCAGTCGCCATAATGGCTAATTCAGTAATAATCCAGAGGAAGATACCCATTCTCTTTGACGTCCGTTCCCGGGTCAATTGGGCTAAATCTTTCCCAGTGACAATTCCCAACCGCGCCGCCATGGCTTGTAACAGCATCGCAATCAAACTTGAAAGTAAGATTACAGATAGCAACGCGTACTTATACTGTGAACCCCCAGCAATCGATGTAATCCAGTTACCCGGATCCATGTACCCGACTGCGACTAAAGCACCCGGTCCCGTATATGCGATTAGCGTACGCCAGAAACTCGCATTTTTCGGAACCCGAACACTCCCATTCACTTCGTCCAAGCTTTTACTATCGGTCCCAGTCGAATGTATCCCACTACCGGTACTCCCTTTGGTGGCTAACATCGCTGAACGGTCCTTCGTTTTTGCTAGTTTCATAATGAAACCCTCTCTTCTATTGGTTTAGAATTCAGGTTGTGGACTACTGTGTGATCCTCAACAGCCAACACTCGTTCTTGCTGATTGAGCGCTTGCTTCAATTCCAATTGGTAGTATATCATCCATGAGATAATAGTCAACTATTTTTATTTTATTGTTTGGCAGTCCTAAACCTGTGTCACCGCTGATTTAATCCACATGTAAGGGCATTCGACGTGGGCTCAATCCATTTACTAAGAAATCACTGAGATAACGGACAGTTTGTTTGGTATCAAGTTGATTTAAATCCGGATACAGCACTTTTTCAACTAAATAGCCCCCAAGTGTTGAAAATAATAATTGCAAAATCATTCGATTGGGCCAATCTACTAGCTCACCAGCAGTTTTCAAGCGATCCATCACCACATTGGCTTGGGTCAAAATTTCTGGGGAGACCATTCCCATGACGGCTGCGCGATCTTTTTCATTATTAAAAAATTGTGACAAAATCACGGCCAGCGATTCTTGGTTACGCGCCGCGAAAGCCACTCGGTCCGTGACTAGCGCAACAATGAACGCATCTAACGTTTGACTGTCACCATCTAAGACTGCTTGATCTAAAGTATTCAGCATCGTGGGTAAAATATTCTGCATGATTGGTTGCATAATCGCATCCAAAATTCCATTCTTATTAACAAAATTATGGAAGAGCGTCCCCTCGGCTACCCCGGCCCGATCCGCAATTTCACGTGTTCCAACTTCTTCGTAGCTCTTCTCAGCAAACAGTGCCAAAGCAGCCGCTAAAATCTTTTGTTGCGTTTTAGTTATTTGGCCATCCTTCCCCAATGAGGCGGCATAATACGCCTGGATGGTTTCAATTTCACTCATGTCACTAGCTCCTTTTTGAAGTAACTGCTCAATTCATCATCACTAAGATAACCGATTTTATGATAATAAGCAATTATTATTGATGAAAAGTTACATGATATTTCGGGTAAAAGGGGATAATTGCTTTAATTAAAAGAATCAGATATAATCACGGTAATTAATCTAGTTACAGGAAGTGATTGACATGCGTGTTTCTACTCGGTTCAGTGATTCAATTCATTTACTCGCCTTCATAAAAATTTATGCTGGCGCGCATCTGACTAGTGACTTAATTGCTAGCAGCATCGAAACCAGTCCAGTCGTTGTCCGGCGGTTAATGGGTAAGCTCCGTCATGCCGGACTTATTACGACAACACCAGGGACAGCCCAACCGATTCTAGCCAAACCGTTGAATGAAATCTCACTCTTGACCGTTTTCTACGCCGTCGAAGGTGACAAATCATTATTCGCGGTTGATCCAAAAACCAATCCGGACTGCATTGTAGGTGGCAACATCCAAACCGTCTTACAACAATACTATCAAGACGCCCAGACTGCCGCAGAGGCACGATTAGCCAAAACCAGTTTGCAAGATATCGTGGATAATCTGCTCGTCGAACAAGCGAAAAAAGACGCCATTCACTAATATCAGTGCGCTACTGACTAAAGTTGAATTACAGGAATTATCCACCGACAGCGTGCTAAATTTGAACCAGTCTATTTCGGTTACTGGTATATTTGTGTCGCTTCCGGTTGTTGCCGATAACATGCGGACGAGGGACCGGTTCAAGCCTGGAAGTTTTGCCAAAACCACAAATCTCCCAGACCGTTCTTCGGCTGGCGCCGTCCCCCACAGCACACCGATTTTGACTGACGGAGTGCTCGGTTTAGACGTAAAGGGTATTTGGTTCGTACCGTTTCTTTGAGCCTTTCAATCTTTAGTTAACTAAATAAGCGTCGTAATTGATTTTTTAAGGTCAATTACAACGCTTATTTTATTTTGGGCTTTCATCATTGCCATAATATTCTGGCTTAGGGACAATAATTGGGTTTGCAGTCAACCACTCAATAATTTGTTGACTCAATGTCATGGTCATCGGCGCAGCGGCCGCAATTTGAGCCTTAGTAATTTGATTAACATGAATACCCGCCGTAATCGTACAACTACCAAGTAAGTATGGCTTCAAGGCCGCCGCCATACGCTCGGAAATAAAATTATCTTTATGCAGCCGTCCATCATGACTAGGAAATCTTACCGTCTGGGCACTGGTCTTAGCTGTTACCATTGTCACATCGCCAATGTGTGGATTCGTTCCGCCGGTCACGACGATCAATAAATCACGTCCGATCACTTGTAACACGGCAGTCATCGCATACCCAGCCTGTTCAGTTTTAAAAGTCGGCATCGGCTAATCCCCTTCCCAACGTCGGTCATTTTTAGTTGGCATGTGGAAAGCATCCAAAACCTTCATTGTTTGATGATCAACCAAATCCTGAATCGTCTGTGGGTGATTATAAAAAGCCGGGATTGGCGGAATAATTTGTGCGCCTAATTTAGCTAACTTCGTCAGATTTTCCAGATGAATGACGCTTAACGGAGTTTCACGTGGCACAATCACTAGCTTACGCTGTTCTTTAATGGTCACATCCGCAGCTCGGGAAATTAAATTATCTCCAAAACCATAGGCAATCCCAGCCACAGTCTTCATACTGGCGGGAACAATCACCATACCATCATTTAAAAAGGACCCACTCGCAATGGTCGCCCCTTGATCATTGATATGATAAGTATAATCAGCCAACGCCTGTAACTGTTTGAGTGTCATGGTCGTTTCCAATTCTAAATTTTTCTTAGCCCAAGTACTCATTACTAAATGGACCTCGACTGTTGGTATTTCGTGCAATTTTTTCAACAAATCAACTGCATAAACAGTTCCGGACGCTCCTGTAATTCCAACAATAAGTCGCTTCATTTTGTCACCCTCACTTTTTAACAGTCATCAGCATGTTTAATCCCATTCTAGCGACAACCATTAGGCCGAACAACTCATATTCAGACTGAGTATTATTCCTTTTAGGACTAATAAATTTTGACAATAACTTTTCAATCTAATTTAAAACCCAGCAAGTCATCACCAGTTAATCCCTGGCAAGTCACTTACTGGGTTTCAGTTATTTCGCTGCTTTAATGATAATTGTTCGTTGTTCCTGATCAATCGTCACTTCATCATCAATCGCACCGGTAACTGTTAACTCGGTTGCAGTCACATTGATGGTATAAATCGTGCCGCGATAGCAAAGCTTAAAGCGACATTGCGTCCAACCAGTTGGCAGATAAGGCTTGAGTTCAGCGGCATCATCATTCACCATTAATCCCATCATTCCCCAAGCAAACGTAATCCAACTGCCACCCATCGCGGCCAAATGAAGCCCATCAGCGGTATTGCCTTGTTTGTTCTTCAAGTCAGTATTAATTGTCCGCTTGAAGAAATCAATGGCGCCGTCATGTTTGCCCAAACGTGCTGCCGCAATCGCATAGATCGCTGGCGACAACGAAGAGTCATGCGTTGTCAGTGGTTCATAGTAATCGTAGTTCGTCTGGACTTGCGCATCACTAAATTGTTCTGACAATAAGACCATGGCTAAGAGCAAGTCCGCCTGCTTCAAAACTTGTAAACGATAAAGCACTAATGGATGAAAATGAGTCAGTAATGGAAACTGGTCTTTGGGAATCCGACTCAAGTCAAGCCGTTTTTTGGATAAGAAACTATCGTCTTGCGCAATCAACTCACCGTGCGTTTCAAAGTACATCTGATCCGCAGCGGCTTTGAAACTCGTCCATTCCCGTTGTGAGACCTTGAAACGACCAATATCTTTTTGCGTGAAATGATCCGTCAAATAACGTAATTCAAATTGAACCAAATAATTCGTATAGGCATTATTATTAACCAAAGCCGTATATTCGTCAGGACCAGTAACCGTATTTAAAACGAACCCTTTATCATCATCAAAGTTCCCGTAACTCAGATAAAAACGGCTCGTTTCAACTAGTAACTCCTGTCCATAGTCTCGCATAAAGGTCGCATCATGCGTGATCTGATAGTAGCGAATGACCAAATAAGCAATATCAGCGTCAATATGGATGGCCGCGGTGCTAGCTGGGAAATAGGCCGAAGCTTCTTCCCCGTTAATCGTCCGCCAAGGGAACAATGCCCCATCTAATCCAAGTGATTGGGCATAAGCCTTGGCATGAGACAATTGTTGATACCGGACCATTAAAAGCCGTTTGGCTAATTCTGGATGATTCCAATAGAAGAATGGTGCTTCATAAATCTCGGTATCCCAGAAGTAATGACCATTATAGCCACTACCAGTCAGCCCTTTGGCGGCGATACCGCGACCACCGGCGTGCAGACCAACTGCTTGTAACAAACCAAATTGGGAGAATCGAATGCCAAGTTGTGATTCAGCATCACCGGTAATTTCAATATCACTTGTCGCCCAAAAGTCAGCTAAGGCTGCCGATTGAGCTGTCGTAATCGTATCGAAAGTTGCCGTCAAATTAGTTTGCGCATCCACGTTCAGCTCAGCAGCACCTAATTCGGCCCAAATCTTCTTCGTCACTGCCACCGGCGTTGAACTTAAGTCGAATTCACCCATCCAGTTGCCATCAGCGACCCAATCACCGGCCTGATCATAACTCGTCAATAGACTTAATTGCTGCTCGCTTTGTGGTGCTTTAAAAGTCAGGCTGCGAACGGTTGGTGATAATTGTGTCACTTGCTGATTGTCTAAAATTTCTGCAGCATCATAATGTGTTAATCGGGGGTCAAAGTCAGCGGACTTGTGGGTCACCGGTGTCTGCATTCCAGAAATCACCCGAAGTTTCCCCGTTTTAAAGTTAAGCGCCGTGACGGCAACTTGTTGCATCAATAACGCTGCCGTTTTCAAACTGGTCAACCGCGTAATCGTAATGGCTAACTGTCGACCAGTAGCCGTTTCTTCCCAGACTAAATTATGGGTGTACTGACCTGTCTGCATCGACAACGCATAGTCTTGTGAAACTAGCTTGCCTTGTTCCAAGTCAACTGGGACATCATCCAGCCACAAATCAAAACGCGTTGGTGCAGGCAATGGAATCATCGTTTGGTTGCGTTGCGGAAAACCAAATTGTGCCTCGCCGTACTGAATTGGTTCATAATCATAGAAGCCGTTGACATAAACCACCGATGCCGTTTGTGGCCCCTCTTGTAATTGTGGGACTTCGGTCAAATCCTTGACGCCTACCAAACCATTGCTGACCGTTAGCTTAGACGCTAACTCATGCGTTGGTTGCGTGGCGGTAATTTTCCATAAATCCATGCTGGACCCCCTCATTGATTTTTGTTTCCGTTTACAATTAGCTTTAAAAGCGCTAACAGTTACTTTTAATTATACCCCGAAAACCGGCTCAATATCGCCTTTCACCACCGATTCCCTAAAATCATAGTCGATTTGGAACTAATCTGTGTTGCCAACACGATTTTGACCTATAATTAAGGCAGTTTATCATTGAAGGAGGGACGGCCAATGGCAAAACGACGAATTAATCATGATCCAAATCAATTCGTAAATACTGACGACCATCGCCGACAGCTGCAACTTGCAGTCCAAACGGCGTTGCCGACAAACGTGCATGTCTTGGCCCGTAACTTTGCCCGCTCTAGCGCCAGTTCCTATTGGCTCTTAATGCTTGACCCAATCAAAGGAACAATGCCACGGTTTCTAACCTTACGTATCGCCGACCATAGCTTATGGCTGAGCAATCATGACCAGTTAGCGGTTACTTGGGAAGCCGGCAACTTCACGACGATTCAACAGACGTTACGCCAGCGCTTGACACCAGCCACGTTACGTCAATACAGCTACGAGTTAGGCAATCTTGATATTGTCACCTTGCGTCTTATTTTACATTTGGAACAACATCAATTGATTTGGTTAGTTCAGCTCTCGCCAAACATTGCTAAAGCTTACAAAAATCAGCGATTGGATTTGCATGATGACTTTCCCAGCGCTAAATTATTGTTAGGAAATATGAATAATAGCAGTTTACAGCTGGTGCCAGTTAAGCAATCAGCATTTCAAGCCAGGTTGGGTCAATATTTTGGCCGCAACTTGCTATTTTCACAGTTCACGAGTCACCAGTTGTTACGTTTATTACCGACAAATCAATGGATTCGACCGTTGTTGCGCCAGTTACCACCAACGCCACATTTGGAACAGCAACTCGCAGCCACGTATGGCACCGATTTTGTCCGTATTTATGTAGAGGCCATTCAGCAACAGGCACAGTTACAGGCGATTTAAGACTTAGAAGACACCTGAGTTGGTCAATTAAACTCAAGCGTCTTTTTTATGGCCTAAATATGCACCCAGTTGATAAACTGCCATCACAATCGTCAATTGGTCTATGTTAACTCATTTGCTTTTTACAATATAAAAGTTAGTTTGGATTGGCTTTGACAATCAATAATTCAGTCATTTATCTCGATAACTTAATATTATTCAGAGTTAGTGATCAAGTATTGTATTAAAACCGTAATGGTCTAAACTCTAGTCATTCATGTAAGAAGTTCTAACATGAAATCTAAATAAGAAGGTTATGACATGCGGATTGAAGAGGATTGCATTGGCAAATTACCAATTGATGAACAGGCGTTATACGGTATTCACACGGTGCGGGCGGTACGAAATTTTCCAATTAGTCACGAGCCACTGGATCCATTGATCATTCAAAGCTTAATTCAGATCAAGAAAGCTGCGGCGATGACGAATCAAGCCGCCGGAACGTTGTCAGCTGAAAAGCAGGTTGCCATCGTTGCAGCCTGCAACCAATTATTAATTGGCCGCCATGCCGATAGCTTTATCGTTCCCGCGATTCAAGGTGGCGCCGGAACTTCAGCAAACATGAATGTCAATGAAGTCGTTGCTAACTTGGGACATCGGTTAAATCCAGCAGTCAAGTTGCAACCCAATGACGACGTTAATCAATCACAATCGACTAATGACACCTTTCCAACCGCTGGTAAGATGGCCTTGCTTCAGCAATTACCCGGTTTATTAGGCGCTGTTGGTCAGCTGGTTCAAACCTTACTCGTCCAATCCAACCGTTATCGTGAAACAATTAAGGTGGGCCGAACACAACTTCAAGACGCTGTGCCAACAACCTATGGCCGCACCTTCCTGGCTTATTACCATTTATTCAAACGAGATTTAACTCGGCTTCAAACGGCCGGCGAACACCTACAGATTGTTAATTTAGGCGGAACAGCAATTGGCACTGGTGTTAATGCCACCCGCTACTATCAAACGCATATCTTAACTGTGCTTAATCAAAATACCAAGCTTAATTTGCAAACAGCCCCCGATCTGATCGATGCCACACAAAACTGTGACAATTTCGTTGAATTTTCAGGCGCCATGAAGACGCTCGCTGTCAACTTATCGAAGTTCAGTAATGACTTACGTTTATTGTCGAGTGGCCCTCAAGCTGGTTTAGGTGAACTCAATCTGCCAGCCAAACAAGCCGGCTCTTCAATCATGCCAGGCAAAGTCAATCCGGTTATTCCCGAAGTCGTCAATCAAGTTTGCTTCGAAGTCATCGGCAATGATGTTACCGTGACCATGGCCGCTGAAGCTGGTCAACTAGAATTGAATGCCTTCGAGCCAATCATGCTTCGTGACTTACTTGCCAATGAACGCTATTTGCAGCAAGCCATGCACACCCTCGTTAAGAACTGTCTTCGTGATTTGACGGTTAACGAGACTGCTTGTGCCACTGCAGTTGAGCAGTCAGCCATCACTGCTACCGTATTGACACCTTATTTAGGCTACATGGCAACGACCAAATTAATCAAACAGGCCGTGGCACAGCACCAATCCGTCAAAGCCCTTTTATTAAAAGAAAATTTATTGCCCGCTGCCTTAATTGACCAGCTTTTTAGCTCAGCTAGTCTGACACAGCCGCGAAACGTTAAATCGGCATCTATTCAAAATCAAGCCTAATGCAGGCACACAAAAAAGGAGGTTGAGACCATCAAGTCTCGACCTCCTTTTAATCATTGCCTAAAGGCTGCAAGTTGAAAATGCTTGTCCTGATTTCCTCCTCTTACTTTTGCTCAAGTAGCAAGGCCACCGATTGGTAGGGTTTAAGTACCAACTTCGGTTGAACCTTAACGTCATCATAATTTGATAATAAGACGGTTGCATCTAGCATCTCTGCCGGCAACTCAACGGTGGTTGTCGTGGCGTAAAAATTATTTAAAACGAGTAGTCGTTGGGTTCCGAGCTCACGCCAATAACCGAAGACTTGATCATCATCTAAACGCCAAGTCTGGTAACTGCCATCCGCCACAATTGGCATCGTCTGACGTAATTTAATTAATTGCTGATAATACTTAAAAATTTCGCCATGTGCTAATTCAGCCGCCACATTAATCTTGGCCTGATTCGTTGGCCGTAACCATGGTCGCCCAGTCGTAAAGCCAGCGGTCGCACTCGCATCCCATTGCATCGGCGTCCGGGAATTATCGCGGGCCTTCGTTTTAACGATCGTAAACGCGTCGGCATGACTGTAACCGCTTCTAACCAGGGCACGGTAGGCATTCAGTGCCTCAACATCTACGTAATCTGCCATTGAGTCATAATCAGGATCAGTCATCCCAATTTCTTCACCCATATAGATGAACGGCGTGCCACGTAATAAATGAATCACTGTAGCCAACATCTCTGCGGATTTAACCCGATAATGACCAACATCACCAAAGCGATTGAGCGCTCGTGGTTGGTCATGATTATTCCAGAACAAGGCTTGCCACCCATCGCCAGCCGCCATTCCAGTCGCCCAACCATCCAGCAAATGTTTCAAGCGTGGAAAATCAAAGGCGGTTCGCGACCATTTACGCCCATCAACATAATCCGTCTTCAGATGATGGAAATTGAAGACCATCGACAATTCGTGATTGGCTGGATTCGTGTAGCCAATACTATTTTTAATCGTCGTCGATGACATTTCACCGACCGTGACACTAGCTGCATCCTGACCAAAACTGTTAGCATTCAATTCTTTTAAATAATCTTGAACGATCGGCGTATCAGTATAAAGTGTCTTGCTAGCAACACCTTTAGGCGCATCGACCAACTGATCAGCTTTCCCAGTGACATTTATGACGTCAAAACGGAAGCCTTTGACACCTTTCCCCCGCCAATAATTCACCACTTCAGCGCAGGCTGCTCGTACCGCTGGATTATGCCAATCCAAATCGGCTTGCGTCGGATCATATAAATGTAAATAGTACAGATCCGTCTCGCCAAACGGACTCCAGGCTGGCCCGCCAAATTTAGATTCCCAATTAGTCGGGAGACTGCCATCTGGCTTGGCGTGTCGCAAGTAATAAAATTGTTGATATTTCTGGTCACCGGCCAATGCTTTTTGGAACCAAGCGTGTTCGGTCGAAGTATGATTAAATACCATGTCTAGCATGACCCCGATACCAACCGCCTTCAACTTGGCGACTAATTCTTCAAAATCACTCATGGTGCCAAAAGTTGGATCAATCCGGTAATAATCGGCAATGTCGTAACCGCTATCATTTTGTGGCGAAACGAAGAATGGATTAAACCAGATCATATCGACATTGAGCTTTTGAATATACGGAATCTTATCAATGATCCCGCGCAGATCACCAATACCATCACCATCACTATCGTAAAAAGATTTTGGATAAATCTGATAAATCACTTGTTGCGATAATTTCATGTCTCTTTCCCTCTCTGCTCGTTACTTTTTAGTCCGGCGTGCAAAATCACGAAAGCGGAATTTATCGGCGCGATGCCGTGATTCGGTAAATTGAAACGGCGTGGCATCTGCCAAGCTCGTAACACTACGAACCACCGCAACATAGGCGCCAGGATCGAGGTGGAGCTGCTCACGGTCTTCGTCATTCGCCGGTTCCATCGTAATTTCCTTCGTCGCATACGCAATTTCTAAGCCTAAATCATTTTCAAAATAAGCATATAAAGAATCTTGCGCTGCCGCCTTAGGTAATTTCGGGACGATTGCTGTTAAAATATAATCTTTATCAATAATATCTGGTTCACCATCAATGACCCGTAGCCGTTTAACTGCCGTGACTGGTTCTGCCGTCATCTCCACCCTCAACGAAGTAAACATCTGAACGGGCAAACTGACGTGTTCTTCAAATCCATACACCACATTTTCAGTGGTTACATTCATCTTTTCTGCTAATTCCTTGTAACTCACAATGCCTGAGACGGGAAATTCGTATTGTCGATGTTCAATAACGATCGACCCTTTGCCACGAATTTTTTGAATATAGCCATCCTCAGCTAATTCCGCCAAGGCTTTACGGCCAGTTTCACGCGAGATGCCATAGAGCTGACAGAGCTGATTTTCACTTGGCAAATACGTGCCAGGCTGATAAACATCTCGATCAATTTTTTGTCGCAAGTCATCATAAACTAGTGCTGATTTATTCACCATTCAAACTAGCCTCCTTAGCATTCAGTAATCGCTTACAGGATTCATTTTAAACTTGTTTAGACAAGTTGTCAATATTTGAATTTTAACCGCTTAAAACTGCGCTATCACAACGATTCGTCAAATCTTTTGACTTGTATAACAAGTCTATACAGGTTGACATAAAAACGCGACAAAAAAGACCAAGTCTGCTTGACTTGGTCCAACTGCCGGAAAGTTGATTCCGAGTGATTTATTTTTAGGCTTGGTGATTTAGGCCATAAACATTAGCTTCAGTTGATTTCTCAGCTGCCGCACTAGCCTTTTCTTCTGCAATTAACCGGGCCCGTTCGTGCTTGTTATACCAAGGTGAAACGGTGAAAGCTAACACATCATTCATCAAATAAACTGAACTGTTGATGAACATTGCTAACGTTGCGGAACCCTGACGGAATGAAATGAACCAGAGCACCATTTGTGCTAATCCTGAAGCAATCCACCAGAAGTACTGATTGTTGTAGCGTAAGAAGCAAATAACCCCCGCCGTTAAACAGATCGCAAAACTAATCGCATCGACCCATGGCCGTGGATCATCAGTTAGCGCCCCGATTAAGTAACCAGAAATACCATAAACAACTAGCGTTGAGACAATGGCAACAATCCAAGTTTTACCAGTGAATTTCCGGATTTTTGAAACCATGTTGACATTCCAGCTAGCACTCAGTAACACTGGAATATCCAAAGTAACCACATAGGCCAATTGTTCACCAATGCTTAAATAGTTTTTAGCTGAAAAGCCCACCACAATAAAGCAAGCTGCCGAGATAACCCCTAATAAACCGTTAACTGATTTTGCAGCATTGATTGCTAAAACACATAGAACCCCCAAAGTGGTCCCAATAAATGTTAGAATAGATAACGCCGTGATTGGTGCACTGACCAAAGTCATCACTTGGCAACCTAAGCTAAAGTAGAACAAATAGTAGTTTTGTTGTGGCCAACCTTTTAATTGGTGCGATAAAAATTTAAAATAATTACTCAAAATCAACTTCCTCTTTCCGTCTATCAAGATAACGTTGCGTCATCATAGTTGGCCAACTATCACGTTTCACACCACAATATATAGTGTTTTCTGTTTGAAACAACACTATATATTGTATCATTATCTTTTTGGATGGAAAGGACTAATTTTCAAATATTAATTCAGTTGTAAGCAACGAATCCGGTTACTTCCCGTCAGCACGGTGGTTTTGTGCGGACGAATTTTTTTGAATTTTTTTCAAATTAACCGCCGTTACCACCAAGACTCAAATTGGGACTTATTCTGACTAATCGCCGCTCGCAAACATTGCCTTTTGTCGGAACTAGTCGCCTGGAGTATACTAGATATGGAAACTTTTTTACTTACAATATTCAAATTTTTTTGGAGGAAATATGATAACTCTTAAATCAGATCGAGAGATTAAGGGCATGCAAGCAGCCGGCGACATCATGGTCGGTTTGTTCCATGCACTCGAAGATTACATTAAGCCTGGGTTGACGACCTGGGATGTTGATCACTTTGCCTATGAATACATCATTGCACACGATGCCACTCCTGGTGAACTCAACTTTGAAGGCTACAAATACTCAACTTGTGTCAGCGTTAATGACATGATTTGTCACGGTTGCCCAAGTAAAGACATCTTAATTAAAGACGGTGACTTGTTGAAAGTCGATACCGTCATTAACTATCACGGCTACTTAAGCGACTCTTGCCACGCCTTTGTTGCTGGTAAGACCTCACCAGAAGTTCAAAAATTAATGGACGTGACCTTGAAAGCCTTATACCTTGGCATCGACCAAGCCGTTGTTGGCAACCGGATCGGTGACATTGGCTGGGCCATTCAAAACTACGCTGAAAACCAAATGGGTTATGGCGTGGTTCGCGAATACATCGGTCATGGTATCGGACCGACGATGCACGAAAAGCCTGACGTTCCTCATTACGGCGAAGCTGGTCATGGGACACGCTTAAAGGCCGGCATGACCATCACCATTGAACCAATGGTTAACGTTGGTGACTGGCGTTCTGGCGAAACCGCCGATGATGGTTGGACGGTTCGCACGATGGACGGTAGTTTAAGCTGCCAATATGAACATACTTTAGTCGTCACAGATGATGGTCCTAAGATTTTATCCTCTTACGATCATGATTTTGATGCTAAATATTTATTGAAATAAAACCAAAAAGTTCCGCTGACAATTGATGTCAACGGAACTTTTTTGTGTTAAACGCCTGGCAATTGTGAGACAAACACTGTATTTAAATTAATTCCAAAAAAGTCTGATAATCCTTCTCCACCTGGGTCACGTAAGCCTCGGCCCAGTTAGCCATGGCATCGTCAAACTTAGCAGAACTACCAATATAGCCGCGAATCATTGCAGCAGTTGGACTTTGTGCATGCGCCTGTGCCAAAATCATTGCACAAGTATTAGCATAAGCTTGGAACCGTCCCCATGACAACGTTGGAATATCAATTGATTCTTTCATATCACGGAACTGCCGAACATAAAAACTCTTGTCGGCCATCTGGAAATAGCCTAAAAAGACATCTGAGGTCGATTGTAAAATTCGCTGTGAACTGACAATTCGTTGGCCTTCGGTGAGTTCCATTGCCGCAGTTAAGGCTTGCCGTGCTTGACTCCCGACTTTACGAGTGGGCAAAGCTTCCTTGATTTGAAGCACCATGTGACTACCATCTGTACTGGTAAGTAGGACTAAATAGCACAGCGATCCAAAACTTCCTACCCCCACACTATGGCGGATAATATCTGTGACTTCATATTGTGACAAAAGTAAGGCGACATCCGTCCGTACCGTCTGAAGATACTGGGTAATTCCTTGCTTCAAGGCTTGATAAGTCTTTTCATCAATATGCACCGATCGTGGCGCGTTATCCTTAAATTGACGCTCGCCTTGGCTATTCGTCCAAGTAAACTTCCGGACCACTTGTTCCGAGTTTCGCTTCGTCGCTTTTTTAACTAAATCAGCAATGAAATCAGCTGTATCTGCCGGTTCACCACCAAAGTTCAAGACTGCTTGAACTTCATTATCCCGATAAAAACGTTCAAGCGTCGTCTGATTAAACATCCGCTTGATGGCTTCACGGTAGCTTGCGCTGGCTTCGTGGACCAGGGCATCGACTTTTTTCGGCTTAAAATCAGAATTTCGAGCCGCTAGAATAACACTGACTAGTAGCCGCCGTAGATCCCATTCCCATGGATGTACACCTGCTTCATCAAAATCATTCAAATCGAAAACTAAGCGACGTTCTGGTGAGGCATAGAAGCCAAAGTTCCCAATGTGCGCGTCGCCGCACACAACGGCGGGAATTTCAGTTGAGTTTTGATAATCTAAATCATAATCCATTAATTCAACGGAGCCACGAAAAAAGGCAAACGCAGACGTGGACATCCGTTCTTGGCGTAGTGGTAATAATTCTGGCACTAACATCTCACGGACCCGTTTTAAATAGCCCGCCGCGTCTCGTTCTACTGGCTTGAAAGTCCCGAGCTGTTCAAACGACGTGACTAACCGGCGTGCTTTGCCTAACGCAATCAGTTCGGCCACGGTATGATGTTGGCGAATATGTGATAAATCAAGTGGTGGCATGAACATCAATCCTTTGTTTTAAACTGTTTCCATTATAACGATTTATGTTGTCAAAACGAAAGGATTACGCCGACAATTTCATTAAATTAATTGTCAGCAGTCATCAATTAAACCGGTCTTCCATTGACGCCCGTCGCGGATTCAGCTACAATTTAAGTTATCAAGGAATGGAAGCGTTTTCTAAAACTAAGGAGGAATTTCATACTATGGCAAATTCAGAAAAAACTTTAGTACTAGTTAAACCCGATGGTGTCGCTGAAGGACATATTGGGGATATCATTTCCCGTTTAGAACGTAAAAGTTATCAGATTACCGCTTTGAAAGTTATCACCGCAACCCCTGAGCAACTACGGCAACATTATCGTGAAAAGGTTGAAAAACCTTACTTTGCCGAAATTGAAACTTACATGACGGAAGGCCCACTTGTTGCCATTATTGTGAGTGGCACTGGCGTTGTTAAGTCTGTCCATAACTTGGCCGGCAAAACCAGACCAAATGATGCGCAACCTGGAACGATTCGAGGCGACTTTGCTCATGAATATCCAGATGGTATCTTGCGTAACATTATTCATACTTCCGACAGTCGTGAAAATGCGCACCACGAAATCGCAATTTGGTTCCCCGAACTAGCGGTAAAAGCGCGCAAAGATGAAGCCACTAAGGCTGCTAAAAAATAACCTATCAGACACATTGGTGCTTTACTGGCCAATGTGTTTTTTTAGTTAACACTAAAGGTTGAAAGTTAAAAAATACTGGTCTGCACGAGGACGGCAACAATCAGGTAATGAAAACTAGTCGCTTACTGCCGTTTCCTGTTGTTGCCGATAACATGCGGACGAGGGACCGGCGCAAGCCTTAGGGACGTCTTGCGCCTCGCCCGAAAGCTTTGCAAAAACCGCAAATCTCCCGAACCGTCCGTGGTGTAAGTCCGGCAAAGAAACGCCGGGCAAACGCCACCTGCACGTCCGATGCTACCAGCAACAAGCTCCAACTAATCAGTGGTTTTGAGGGGATAAATCATTTAATTACACTTAGCGGAGTCAGTCAAAATCGGTGTGCAGTGTCGGCGAGAATAGTCGGCATTCTTGGCTGACTATTCTCGCGGGGCAATTCAAAGACGTGGTTTTTCGGCTTTGAAGTGAGGCGCCAGACCGTACTTTGGCTGGCACCGTCCCCCACAGCACACCGATTTTGACTGATGGAGTACTTTCAGAAACAACCGCGGTAACTGACATAGACGGTGTTCACAGTAACCTTTAATCAACACGCTCTTGTTAATCAGTCTTACAAAGCCCTCCCGTAAAGTGACGTAACTAACTTGCTAGAAAAGTCGCAATGTTCGTGTCCAACACGCTAAGTCCGTATGATTAAGTTATCAAATAAAGATTTGGGGGGATCATGATGAACTTAGTTGTCGGACCGTTTTTACGCAAACCACACGAACAATCAGCTAATCACTATTCAATGTACGCCGCCTCAGAACGCGTTGATGAGTGCTTACGCCTGATCACTAAGACTGGTGTTCTAGGACTAACCGACTCGGCTGCAACGTTAGGTCTCAATTTGACCTATTTAATCGGTGCGGATGTTGTCGTCACCAATGATCACCAAACTTTTACAATTATCGTTCAATCCCACGAAACCACTTTTATGATAACTGGCACGATTATTCAAGACAGCTTCCACAACATCTTGAATCCGCTCCAACCGAGCTACTTGATTTCCTTAAATCGACAGTTAATTACTAATAGCGATGATTTAATTGAAGCCTTGTATACCCATCTATAATTTAAACCAGTTACCGTTAGTTTTAAAACATTATCTGACAAAACTAAATCGCTCCTAGTCAATGTAAGCAACCCTTGACTAGGAGCGATTTTTAATGATTACTATCCAGCTAGTTGGACAAGTTTATTCTCTGGTAATGGCGCCACCACCGGTAATCCCTCAGTCAAACGAGCCTGTTCACCGTTTTTTGTGCCTGGCACGTCATGCGCAACTTGTGCCTGTTCAACTAGCACAATAGAAGCTTGCCGCTGCTGATACATTAAAATCGCACTCAAGCCGACAATCCCAACACCAACCGCTAACATCAATCGCTTCATGTGTCCCCCTCTATTCAAACCCAATCGTCCACAAGTTAATTAAGGATACCATCGAATTTTGATTTATATTTAGTCATTGGGAACGGGTTTAATTATTAATAACAGCTCCAGGTTAAAGGCCATTCAATCAAGCCATAATGTTTCACCATTTCACTGGAATTTAATTTGACAGTAACTCGCATTTATCTATCTTATTACGGAATTAATAATAAAAGAGACCGCCAGCCTGGCAGTCTCTTCCACTTAATCAGCCGTCACTTCGACTAATTTTTGATCTAAATATTTTTTTAACGCACTTTGGGGGTGGAACCCAACTACTTTTTCAGCCGGTTTGCCATGTTTGAAAACGACTAACGCCGGAATACTCATAATTTCGAAATGCTCGGCAATGGCTTTATTAGCATCTACGTCCAGTGACGCAAATTTAATCTTA
Organism: Lactiplantibacillus daoliensis; assembly: GCF_005405005.1. GTDB lineage: Bacteria > Bacillota > Bacilli > Lactobacillales > Lactobacillaceae > Lactiplantibacillus > Lactiplantibacillus daoliensis. The sequence continues at coordinate 44,668 of NZ_BJDH01000010.1, forward strand.
CCGTCGTATTCTTCGTCTAAAGCTTCCAACGCAGGCGTCTGCATCTTACAAGGGCCACACCAATCCGCCCAAAAATCAACGACAGTTAAGTCGGTGCCTTCAGCCACCTTATCAAATTCAGCCCCATTGACTGGTTCAATCATTGTAATTCCTCATTTCAACGCTATTTAGGTTTTATGATAGCACGTTTTTCCCAACCACCGCATACTTAAAGTTTTCATCAACGACGGATAATGACCTGTAGCAATCAATTCCCTACGCAAGCAGACAAAAGTTCGCTATAATAACGTTATAGAAACGATATTTGCAAGGAGGAATTTAAATTGCCAACCACAACCATGCAACCAGAACAACACACTAAACTAGTCGCTTCCGTGGCCGCGGAACAACTTGGTATCAAGGCCGTGACATTGCGAAAATATAGCACGATGATTGAAAAGCAGCTCAACAATGAGGATTTATTTAGAACGAACGGGACCAGTCACCGACTCTATACTGCCGCAGATTTAGCGGCTTTTAAAGCTGCAATTGTCTTAACTGAACAAGGCACAACCTTGGCTGAGGCGCTACAACAAAGTTTTGATCAGCCACAGCCTAAAGTCCTCGTTGAACATACCATGCCAAGTAAACCGGCGGCTTCATCAAAACCACAGACAACGGTCAAAGTGCCGCAATCAACTGAACCGTCTAACGAAGAACTTTACAAGCAACAACAGATTATAATTCGGCGTCTAGACTCCCTGAGCCAGCGTCTAAATCAAGTTCTAATCAAACTAGACCAACAGGCGGCTCCTAAGCCACAGCATCCATGGTGGCAATTCTGGCGCTACTAAGAACCATTTGGGATCGACAAAACCAGCAGATAGACACAAAAGGACTGATTAGCGCAAATCGCTAATCAGTCCTTTTGTTAACCAGCCTTACTTTTCAGCTAAGTGCTTTTCGTAAGCGGCTTTAATTTCTTTGATCAAATCTTCATCTTTCAACCCAGTGGTTTCACGAATCACTTGGTCAATTGGTTCATCCTTAAGCATTTGTTGTAACTTAACGCTTTCGCTATCGTTTGGATAGTTGAAGAAGAACATCATACCAGCAGTGTCAACCAAGGCACTGTAGTCACGACCACGTTCCTTCAATTCGCGAATTGGGCGAATGAAACGTTCGTCAAATCCCAACTTCCGAATTGGGGTCCGGCCAACCCGTTCAATATCATCTGAGATATAAGGGTTTTCAAACCGGCTCAAAATCTTCTTTTGGTAAGCGTGGTGAACTTCGGGATCAAAGCCCCACTTTTGAATGAGTAAGTCACCCGTTTCAGCCAAGACATGCTTAGCTTGTTCAACGACGCTGTCATCTTTGACCGCTTCACCGATAGTCTTGTAACCCTTCATATTACCAGTGTAGGCAACGGTCGCATGCCCAGTGTTAACGGAGAATAACTTCCGTTCGATATAAGGTTCCAAGTCTTCCGCATAGTCGACACCCTTGAGTTCAATCTTAGGATTTTTCATTTGTGACTTGTCGATAACCCATTCTTTAAATGGTTCTACGGAAACGAACAATGGATCGTCATGCTTTTGTAAAGGCACGATGCGGTCAACTGCGGCGTTAGGGAAACCAATATATTGGTCAGCCCAAGTTTTTTCATCGTCATTCAAAGCTTCATAAACAGACTTCTTCAATGATTGACTCCCGCCAATCATATTTTCACAAGCAATCACGTCAATCGGCGTAGTATTGTTGTTAGCTTGGCGTAACTTAATCCCGTCAGCAATTAAGGGTGCAATGAACTTTAAGATCTTAGGACCAATAGCGGTTGTCACCATATCAGCGTTAGCAATTTCTGCTGCGACTGCTTTTGGATCCTTACCATTGTTAATCCCTTTGACATCATGAACTTCGATATGCTTTTGACCTTCTGCAGCCAATTCAATGGTATAACCATTGCGTTTGTTCAATTCATCGATCAACGTTTCGTTAACATCAACGAAAGTAATCTTAAAGCCATTGTCAGCCAAAGTTTCGCCAATGAAACCCCGACCAATATTACCTGCACCAAAATGTACGTCTAACATGCTAATCAACTTCCTTTAATAGATTAATAATTTCATCTTCAGATTGAGCGTCCGCCAACTTAGCAACGTTTGCCACGTCACTGCAGTATATTGCAATCTGAGACAAAAGGTTCAAGTGCTCACCATTCAAGCCGGCAATCCCGAAAATCACGGTAACGGTCTTATCGTCATCATCATTTTCTGGGTCACCCCAGCTCACACCCATTGGTACTTGGACGACTGAGATACCAGTCTTCTTAATATACTTCATGCCATCTTCAGTACCATGGGGGATGGCAATGAAATTACCCATATAAACAGAAACATCTTTGTTCCGTGCTTGCATCGCATCAATGTATTCCGGTTCAACACAACCGCCGTCGACCAATAACTGACCGGCTAAGCGGATGCCTTCTGCCTGCGTTGCCACTTGTTGGTTTAACGCAATCATTTTCTTATCTAAAGCTTCCATTTTATTCACCTACGCTATTTCGTTAGTTCGTTCAAAAACGCACTGCTAATTAACTGATAAAGCTGTTGGTGACTGCCGGCCATGAAAGTCTCAGTATTTTCTTGACTCTCGATGACTAACGCACTCAACTTACCCATTAGTCGATTTTCATAATCGCTAATGTCTGCAGGACCAAGCATCAAAACAATTCGTTGTAAACGGATCGTCTTAGCATCCATACTTTTAAACTCGATTGGCACTGCCAGTTCAAAGATTGCGCAATACGGTGCGGTCACCTGTTGACTCAAGGTATGGACTAACGCCAAGTTGGTATTCGGAATTCCAACCGGGGCTAGGCCAATCCGGTGTAATAACTTACCCGCAACTTCTAGGGGATCGCGAATCAAGTTTGGATCAATATGCCGCGTGATTTTGACTAGCGTTTCCGCCATCGTTTCATGTTCATTATTGATTGCAGAAATCGTGAAACGATTTAAAATCTGCTTGGCAATCGTCATCCGTTGATACACCGTGTCGAAATCCAGTGTCGTAACCGGCTGGGGGGCCGGTTGTGGGTCATTCATTTGCGTACTTGGAAAATACTGATGAATGTACTCACGTAACGAACTGACTTCATTTTCAAGTAACAACGGGCTAACCACCCGATAGTTCAATTTGAAACCTGGCAACTGAGTCGTCGAAAGAATCATGTCAAATTGTTGTAAGTCAATCTGCCCAAGACTACCAATTCGAGCAACTTCAATCGTGGTAATTTCTGGTAACAACCGTGCTAGTCGCATTTTTAAAATACGAGCGGTCGTCATCCCGTTGGGACAAAGGACCAAAACTTTCAACGTTTGATGACTCAACTGTTGCTCATAGGTACTGGCAAAATGAATCAACAGATACGTTAACTCATCAATTTGAAAGTTCTGATCGGGGAACGTTGCCGCAAAGCCTCGTACTACGGCCGCATATAACTTTGGATATTGTGAGCGGACCGCTTGTAACTCTGGACTTGGTGGCACTGGTCCTGGCATGCCATTACGTTGTAGCGCAACTTGCATGTGGGCCGTTAAATTATTCAACAACTGATCATCCGTTCCAAATGACCAATCAAAGTTCGTCGCAACCGCGTCAATCAACTTTTTCACGCGGTATGTGAGTTGTAAATCATAATTAGATAACGCTGACTCTTGCTCAATTCGAAACGTCAATCCTTTAATTTGTTGGGCAAGAAAATCAATTTCGGCACCAGTAATCTGACTTTTAATCGTATCAGGCAACTGTGTCAAGATGGCTAAGGCCAAGCGTTGATACTTCAAGAAATCATCGCGGTTAATCCCGCGCAAGTATGTCACTTGCTGACCATGCTGGATGCGCATGACTGCGGTAGTTAACGTAATGATCAACTGTTGTAGTTGCCCATCCGGTACCGATGAAAAATACTTCTTTTTTAAACTGCGCACAGCCAGATAACAATGTAATAACACCGTCGGATCTAACTGTTGTAAGAAGTAGGATTGTTCATCCGTCGCCGCAATCGCGAGTCCCCGCTGTAGCTTACCAATCGTTTTGAAGAATTCGTAATCATTGATTGCGTTATTCAAAATAGTAGCGAAGAGACTGCGAACATTGCTTTCGGTGCCGGCAACTTGAATTCCCCGCGACTTGAGCCGTTCAATCGATAAATCGTAATCGGCAAACGGCGCCGCTAAGGTAGTCAAGTCGTTAGAGATGGTGGCAATACTGACATCGAAATCCAATGCCAATTCTTTGAGCTTCATGGATCGATTCGCCATCAAGATCCGACAAGCCAGGGCATTCTGTCGCGTTTGCGAATCAAACGCCGGCGCAATGCCATGACTGTCTGACAATTGAGCTTGAAAGTCAACCAAATCGGTGGCTGTTCCGCTTAATTGAAAACGATGATCTTGATTGACAATCTGTAATTTGGCATTAGCTAAGACTAATTCCAAGTTACTAAATTCGCGGTAAATCGTCCGACGACTGCTATTGATGGCGGTTTCAATCTGACTCATGCTCAAGCCAGCTGGCGTTGCCAGTAATAGTTGTAATAGGTCGTCTTGACGTTGTGTGAACTTAACCATGGGGCCACCTCGTATGATAACGGTTTATTTTAGCGCTAATACCATCTTATCATATTTAGGTGAGTTCAGAAGGTCGTCGGTGACTAGCACTTGGACCTGGGTATAACGAGTACGGAGATTCTTGGCAGCTTCTGGACTAGAAACAACTAACAAGCTATTTTCGTCTTGAAGTTCATCGATACCAACATTCTTAACGGTGACTTGCTTATTGGCTTTCTTGATCCGATCTTTCATCAGAGAAGTTGCCATTGTGGCAGTTCCTAAATGACCATCGTGATGAACAAAGACAATTTGGTTAACAACTGATAAATTCAAGCCGGCTGGCAAATCAGTGGCATCGGCTGCTGGTGCTTGTGGTGCGGCAGAAGCTGGTGCCGGTTCAGAACTAACTTGGTCACGAGCCTTCAAGTTCACAACAACTTGATCATATTTTGGACTGCTCAAGAAGTTATCAACTGCTAAACGTAAGGCATGTGGTGCTTTTTGTTCTGCTCGGTCAGCGAGTTCATTTTGCGTAATGACCAACAACCCTGGTTCATCTTTCAAGTTGCTAATCGCGGTATTGGTAACAGACATATCGATGCCAGCCTTCTTGACCTTGTCACGAAGTAAGGAAGCACCCATTGCGGATGATCCCATCCCAGCGTCACAAGCGAAGATAATATGGTCAACATCTTTATAAGAAGCAATCACATCAGCTGGTTCAGCGTCACTCGTTTCAACGGTGGCACCGCCATTCTTCATATTACTCATTTGACCTTGGGCAGCGGCTAATGAGTCGTCAACCATGGTCTTGTCACGCTTCAAGATAACCGCGGCAACCAAGAATGAAACCAAGGTCGCTAAGGTAACCCCTAAGAGCAAGCCCAAGTAGTTAGAAACGCTACGTGGTGACATAACAAATAACATGATGATTGAACCAGGTGATGGGGTTGATTTCAAACCGACATCTAACAAACTAAACGTTGCTGTCCCAGTAACACCACCGGCGATAACAGCTAAGAACAAAGCTGGTTTCATTAAAACGTATGGGAAGTAAATTTCATGAATCCCACCGAAGAAATGGATAATCATCGCACTTGGTGCAGAAGCCTTGGCAGTTCCTTTACCAAACAAGGCAAAGGCTAATAGTAACCCAAGACCTGGACCTGGATCTGGTTCAAGCAAGAACAGAATTGACTTGCCGGCACTAGCCGCCGCTTGAATCCCAAGTGGCGTCAAAATACCTTGGTTAATCGCATTGTTCAAGAACAAAATCTTAGCTGGTTCAATGAAGACATTGGCTAATGGTAATAAGTTAACTTTGATAATCCAGTTAACACCTACAGCCATAGCAGCACTGGCACCGGCAACTAATGGGCCGATTCCAAAGTAACCAATAATTGCTAATAACATCCCCATAATCCCAGCGGAGAAGTTATTAACTAACATTTCAAAACCACTGTGGACTTTATCAGAAATGGCGTCATCCCATTTCTTGATTGCCCAGCCGCCTAAAGGTCCCATAATCATGGCACCGATAAACATTGGAATGGATGACCCCACGATGACACCCATCGTGGCAATGGCCCCAACAACCCCACCACGATGACCGGCAATCATATTCCCACCGGTAAACGCGATTAATAATGGTAGTAAGTAGTGCACCATTGGTTGAATCATTTTGGCTAAATCAGCATTTGGGAACCAACCACCGGCCATAAAGATCGCGGTAATTAACCCCCAAGCGATGAAGGCGCCGATATTTGGCATCACCATATTACTTAAAGCGCTACCAAATTTTTGAACGCGGGCTTTCAGTCCCACTTTCTTCTTTGGTGCGGGTGACGTCGTATTTTTATTTACATTTGCTTCACTCATGATCAAAGCTCCTTCCGTTTTCTTAACGTCTCTATCATATCGGCTAAAGAAAACGGTTTCAAGAAGTTCTAGGCAGACCCGTGGCACAGGAAGTTGTGCCAAAATTAAACTCACCGATTCACAAATCAATCTTTTGGCACAACGCGCATAAATATTGTTATATTAAGATTTAAAACATCTCAATAACTAATTTTATACTGAATCTGTCGGTAATTTCACAAGCGGTTTAGACCGATTGTGGTGATTCGACATTGTATTCCCTCAGTGGACTCTTATACTGGAAGTACAAAGGGGGCAGAACTAATGTTGAAAAAAAGTTCTGATTGTACCGAAATTCTCGTCGGCAAAGCTGCTACCATTGATGGCTCGACGATCGTGGCTCGTAACGAAGATGGTTACGGCCCAATTAATCCAATTAAATTCGTGGTTCATCCAGCCAAGGATCAAACCAAAGCTGAATTTAAATCTGTAACCACTGGCGTGACTGTCCCATTACCAGATCACGCTTACCGCTACACGGCGACACCACAGGCTGACCAGAGCGATGGCCAATATGAGGAAGCCGGCATTAATGAGTTAAACGTCGGCATGAGCGCAACCGAAACCACCGCGACAAATGCACGTGTTCTTGGCTACGATCCATTAGTCGATGACGGCGTTAATGAAGAAGCAATGCTAACACTCGTTCTTCCCTATATTAAGACTGCCAAAGAAGGCGTCCAACGACTTGGTGCTTTGATTGAAAAATATGGGACTGGTGAAAGTAACAGTATCGCCTTTAACGACCATAACGACATCTGGATTCTAGAAACTGCTGGTGGTCATCATTGGGGCGCTATGCGCTTACCTGACGACACTTATGCAATTGTACCTAACCAGACTGTTGTCGAAGACCTAGATTTGAGCGACGCTGACAACTATCTTGGTGCAACTGACCTAGCAGAATTTGTCGAAAAGTATCATTTAAATCCCACACCAGGCCAATTTAATTTCCGTGAAATCTTTGGCACGCACGGCGAAGACGATGCTTATTACAACACGCCGCGGACTTGGTACGGTCAGAAATTGTTCAATCCCGAAATTGGAGACCAACAGCCGACCGATCAAACGATGCCGATGTGCCGCAAGCCTAGCAAGTTATTAGCCATCGAAGACGTGCAATTCTTCTTAGCTTCCCATTATAATGGCACACCCTATGATCCATTTGACACCTATGCTTCCGGCACTGCCAATGACCAAAAGAAATACCGGTCGATCGCCATGGATCGTAACCAATGTCAATCGATTTTGCAGATACGTAACGATGTGCCTGCTGAACAAGCTGCCATCCAATGGGTTGCGATGGGTTTCTTTGCCTATGCGCCATCAGTGCCATTCTTTACCAACATCAACGACACCCCACTTGATTACCGCAATACGACGGCAACCGTCGATGTGCATAATGTTTACTGGCTCAACAAAACGTTATCAACGTTGATCGAACCACATTGGCATGAATTTGCCGAAGCCGTCAACGCTTATCGCAACGGCTGTCAATCTTATGCTCGCGGTCGTGTCGCGGCAACTGATGTCAATGTGACTGGTGATGTGACCGACTATTTAACGAAAGCCAACGCTGAAACTGCCGGTGAAATTTCCAAGCGGACCTATGCATTATTTGACGAACTCGTTAAACACGGCTTGTTACTATCAAAAACAAGTTGGGAAAAAGGCCAAAATCTATAATTAAATTATGATACCATTTCATCAATAAAAGCGTGTGCTTACTCATTAATCTCGAGTAAACACACGCTTTTTGTCTGACTAGCTTGACTCAACCACGAATCATTAAATGACTAATCAACTGCGCAATTTGTTGCGACGACAATCCCTGCTGTTGTCGCTGATGGGCATAACTATCACTTTTTAACATGGCAATCAGCATATCCGCCCGAAAAGTAAGTTCTGTTTCATCAATTTTCTCATTAACCGGTGTCAAAACTTGTTTGAATAGGTCGACTAATTGCTGATACAAGGCACTTTGATAATAAGTCGCCATGACCGTTGGCCCATTTTCAAATGCCGTTAGCAACTGCAGGCGTCGTTCCCGAAAAGTCAAATACTGCGCTAAGATCTGCTGAAATTGTTCCACTGGCGTTGCCGTCGTTTGAGCTAAATACTGTTGACTTGTCGTGATGAACTGCTGAATAAAGTCTACTGCTAGAGCTAGGCACAACTCGCTCTTATTAGGGTAGTTGCGATACAGGGTGCCGGTACCAATCTGGGCCGCACTGGCAATGTCCTTCATGCTAACCACCTGAACTGATCGTTGTTCAAACAACTGCCCGGCCGCAGCCAAGATTTTGGCACGATTTTGTTCTGCATCTTTACGCATTTCTTACACCCGCTTCCAGCTTTGCTATCAGCTTACGCTAACCATGCCTTCTTGACAAGTGGAGCATGCTCCGTTTATAGTTAACATGCTTTTACTCTGTGAAGAAGGTCAAGGATATGCTCATTTTCAGCTATGGTTTAATTATCGGTATTTTTGTCAGCCTAATCGGCGGGGGCGGTGCTGCCCTTTATCTCGGTGTCCTCACTAGTCAGATTGGTTTAGCAACCGCAGTGGCTGTTCCGACTTCGCTACTAGTTGCACTACCCGCGTTGTTTTTCGGCTTTTTAACGCAAACTCGGATTAAGAATGTTAATTTTCACGTTGGTAATCAAATGATACTCGCTGCTATTCCTGGCATCTTGGTGGGAACAATCAGTGCCCAATTTATTCCACAAAAATTGTATAACTGGATCGTTGGCACAATCTTTATCGTGATGGGTGGCATGGTGTTGCTTAAAGCCATCCGGCGTCAAAAGAAATCTCGTGAAACGACTCAGCAAATCTGGATTGCCCGCGGCTTTGGCCTACTCAGTGGCCTAATGGTCGGTATCGGTGGCCTAAGTGGTGGGGCCACAACGGCGGCCGGGCTGACTATTTTAGGATTAACCGCAGTCGAAGCAGCTGGTACTGCCACCTACGTGCTGACAACTATGTCGGCAATTAGTCTGGTCAGTCACCTATTCACCAGTACCTTTGCTTGGCAAGCGGGTTGGCTATTGATGATTGGTGCCATTATTGGCGCAGTCATCACGCCGCTAGTCATCCGTCGATTGGACTTAGACAAAGTCAATCGGGTATTAACGCCATTTCTTGGTCTACTGATTATTTACTTTGGTGTCAAAATGTTTATTTAGCAAATAGGCCACCGTCATCGTGAGTTTAACGATGACAGTGACCTATTTTTTGTGTTTACTTTAAGCACTGCCAAGCAATTTCATCACAATGCCACTTTAATTGTATTGCACTGCGGCGTTGAGTTTACGACGATTAAATAAATAGATAATTGCTGTTAAAGGAACGACGAGTAACATCACTGGGTAAAAGAACTTTAGTGGCAAAATAGTCGATAGAATACCACCAATGATCGGTCCAATCGACATCCCAATATCGCTTCCCAAATAATAAGTCGCATTAGCGAGTCCCTGTTCTTTCATGGGAGCTAACAAGAGCTCTGTTGATTGAGAAACAGAAACCATCACCCCAAAACCAACCGCCATTAACCCGGCTGCCAAGATCATCTCGAAGTTATTTTGCATGATCGTTAATAGGATGATATAACCAATCGTTGCCATTATGCAGATAGCAAACCAAATGCCAAATGAAATTGTATCAAAATAATTTTTTAACAGCATCCGAATAACGATTAAAACAAGTGAGTAACATAGGAAGAATAGACTGACAGTAATAGTTAAATGACGTTCTTGAACATACATGACGATATCAGCTTGAGTCACAAAATAAGGAATAGACAATAGTGAAAAAATCATGGCTACCGGCAAGGCATCGCGTTGAATAATCTTAAAATGTTGGTCTTTTAAGTCGACTGACGGTTTGGCACGATTATCGATCAATTGTATGACAACTACCATTGCTACAGCGCTCAAGGCTGCCAAGCCGATAATGAATTTATAGCCTAAAAGTTGATAGATACTAATTGCTAGCGCTGGCGCAATCGCCATTGCCAGCGCGTTTAATAAGCCATAATATCCCATCGCGGCGCCAAGATGTTGTCGTGGCACTAAATAAGCCATCCAAGTCGCTAAACAAACGGTACATAGGACGAAGCCTAACCCATTGATGATTCTGAAAAATAATAACCAGGGTGCACCTAAGGAAAAAAGGTAACCAAAATCACTAATCGCGCATAAGCTACCACCGATTAGTGCTAATCGATATTTAGAAATTCGATCAGTTAAATTGCCGGCAAAAGGTCTTAATACCATTGACGTCAGACTCATAATGCCCACAATAATACCGGCAAAAGTGCTACTAATCCCTAAATTACGAGCATAGCCGTTCATTAGAGGGTTGACCGCTTGAATACTAAACTGGTAAAAAAAGGTTGCTAACATCACGCAAACAATATCTTTTGAAAAAAATGAAAATTTCTTTGTCAAATTCTGCTCCTTTAAAATTTGTTTAAACCAAATAAAAAAGGCGGCTATAACCACCTTTCTTATATTTACTATGGCCGAGCAATGCCTTTGAATAACTGTAGCACAGTTTTGGCATGTTCAACTCCGTTATAAGGTCTCTGACCAATATCTTTGATGATTATTTGATCTGGTTTCACTGGTGACCATAACTTTTCATGTTGATCAGTCGCAAAATCGAGTAATGTTCGACTAATAAACCCATCACGTTCGAGTTGTTCTTGACTCGCATCAGGTGCAACTTGGCCGACAATACCGTACATATCAGTCCCATGATAAGCGGGAGAACCTTCGACTGGACCGACACTTAGTTGATAAACGTGGCCACCTGCTTGAGCATGATCGTGGGCTTCCCGAATCGCTGGTAAGGTAAAATTATAATCTGTAAAGAAGCGGGTTCTAACATCAAGCGGTGACGCTTTGCCAGCACCACAATGTAATGCAATTGCCTCGGCTTGTTTGCGTGGAATATGGCAATCATAAACCATTTCATCAACCACAGCTTCAATGGTTTTGGGATCAACATTATCTGGAACATTAGCTGCATACCAGCTTGCTTCGGCCGTTGTTGAAGTGATGATTAAATCAACATCTTTATGTTCCCCACTTTTAATCACATCAGCAGGATTGGCCTTCAAAACGCCATTTGGTAAAAATTCATCTTCGACAATGCCAATTGAAATGGTATTTAGATTGCCACGTTTCAAAACGTCAGTTGGTAAAACTTGATTAACCGCAGCCGTTAGTGATTTAGCATCAACCGTTAACAACTGCTCTGGTGACGTTAGTTCTAGTGTTTTTAAAACTTTATCCGCTAATTCTTCAGCCCACCATGCTGGAATATAACGGGCAGCATAGCCAGAGAACGCTGCTAGTTTGCGATATAATCCATCAGCTTCTGGTACCGCTAAAAGTGTTAAAAGTGAAAATGAACCGGCACTATGACCCGTAAGTGTCACTTGATTGGCGTCGCCACCAAATGACCCAATATATTGGTGAATCCACTTTAAAGCTAGGACCATATCTTGCAGTCCTAAATTACTGGCATCCTTAAATTTCCCGCCATATTGAGATAGTTCAAGCCACCCCAGCGCTCCTAGACGATAATTAATGGAAACACCGACTACCTTACCGCTAGCAACCAACCCAGATAGATCAGAAGTATCTTGAGAATTAGCCCCATAAGTCCAACCACCCCCATGGATATACACAACCACAGGCAGTTTTTCTTGAACATTATCTGGCGCCCAAATATTAAGATTTAAGCAATCTTCACTTTCACCTTTGTCGGAACTTAAAAAAGCAGGATCCGTGAATTGCATTGATGCTGGTCCACTTTGACTATAGTCGTGGTTAGGGTCAAACGGAACAATTTGAGCTTTTTGAAACCGATCAGCAGTACCATAAGGGACTCCGAGCCATTCTTGCACATTATTAAACTTCTTATTAAGATGTGACATTTCAAATTCCTTCTTCTACACTTTTTTATATCGCTTTGTTTCAGTATCCCTCCAGTTTAAACTATGTCCTAACGTTACAGTCAACTGAATTTCAATGAAAAAAATTAAACGCGGTTATTTCAGCAAAATATATTAATTAATTCCGTTTCATATCCTATAAGTACCACATAAATTCGTAGCTAGCATGGAAATACCCTCAGGAAACGAAAAAAAGCCAATTTGAAATCGTCGGATTTCAAATTGGCTTTTTAGAGTCATTAATTTGCTTAAGTTTAAATTCTAGTATTTTTTGCTTAACTTGCTGGCTGCGGCTTCATCAATGATAACCGTAACATCAGGATGATTTTGCAAAATTGAAGCTGGGCAATCAACTGTGTCAGGCCCTTCGATCATACCCTTAACTGCGTCAGCCTTGTTGTCGCCAAAAGCTTCGAGAATCAAATGCTTGCTCTTCATGATTGAAGCTAAGCCCATTGAGAAGGCTTGCTTAGGAACATCATTTTCGCTAGCAAAGAAACGTGCGTTAGCTTCGATAGTTGATTCCGTTAAGTCAACAACATGAGTTGTCACGTCGCGGGCAGTCCCTGGTTCGTTAAAGCCAATGTGACCATTACGGCCAATACCTAAGATTTGTAAGTCGATTGGATGTTCGTCGATCACTTTGTCATAACGCTTAACTTCTTCAGCTGGGTTAGCAGCTAAACCGTTTGGCAAGAATGATTCTTTAAATGGTTTTTGGTCAAATAAATGTGATTGCATGAAGTACTTGTAACTTTGGTCGTTATCTGGTGCAATACCAACATATTCATCCAAGTTAACGGATGTGCAGTTACTGAAATCTAAGTCACTCTTTACGATTTCTTGATAAGTTGTAACGGGTGTCGAACCAGTTGCCAACCCAAATACTTTAGCCCCATTGTCTAAGGCATTCTTAAATACTTTGTATCCTTCTACACCGCCGGCAGCTTGATCCTTTACTACGATAACTTTCATAATTAACTGACTCCCTCTTTATTTGGTATAGTCCAATTGTATATTGGTCTAGACTAAAATTCAAGAGGTTTGTTCGAAATAGTTAATTTTTATGTGTAACCGTTACCACTTACAGCCAACTATCGGCTCACAAAATAACATATTAATTGTATTATCCTATCAATTTGCCTATACTTAAGGAGTTCGTAACTCCGTAGAGCGTGAAAAACTCTACGACTAGCCAAGGCTGCAAAGTCGTTGGCTATTTTTTATGAGTGCAACTCAGGGCGTACAGCCACCGAGCATTACCTAGCTAACCAATGACTCGGTGATTTCTCCGAGTTGTTGATTAGCGTAGCAAGCACAGGTTGCTGCCCTGAATTGCACGTTACGACTATCAAGATAAACCCAACACCCCGCCACGTTTTGTCCAAGAACCAACCACTAAAAATTACACACAAGCATACACAATCATCACAAAATTTTTTTCTAAAACAAAAATTCAAATTTTCAACAAAGTGCGTTAAACTATTCCCAGTAAAATCCAACAAATGCGAGGTTTTATCACATGGAACCAACTTTTAATAAAATGACCCCAGCGGGCTATCATGCCATTGAGCAAGAAATTGCCGATTTAATTGCGCAGCGACCACACCGAATCAAAGTATTAGCCGCTGCGGCTGCATTGGGGGATCGGTCCGAAAACGCCGAATATACTAATGCCAAACGGGACTTAGGCCGCCTGGAAAGTCGGGTCCGTTTCCTGAATAAACAATTACAATACGCTAAAGTCGTTGAACCAGCTGATAATGACCAGCTCGACATCGGCAAAACCGTGACACTCGAATTCATGGACGATCACGATCAAGTCACCTATCAACTAGTTGGTAAACAAGAAGCAAATCTAGAACAAAATAAGATTTCCTTCACTTCGCCAATCGGAGCCGCACTTGATCATCACACCGTCAACGATGTTGTTACAGTCACTGCACCAAATGGAAATTACCAAGTTAAAATCATCGAAATTCATCGCAGCTAAAAAGTTAATTTAGCCGTTAGATCAGCAAAATACTTAAAAGTATGTTGCAATTTTTTCAGCACTGTATTACTTAGTCCTTTTTGACGAAAAATATCGTCAAAAAGGACTTTATATTATAAAGCCTAAAAGCACGAAATCTTCAGTTGGTACCGCTTTAAACTTAAGAATCTAACGTTTTTAACGTAAAATACAAAAAAAAAGAAAACCCTAATCTTTCTTTAATGGTTCTCAAATGACACGAGCAATGTAAACGCTACAATAGAATCGTAAAGTAAACAGAAAAGGGTGAATAATGATGGTATTGAGTATTATTACTATTTTAGGTATGGGTTTGATTGCAGCAACGGGTGCACATTTTGTGAATGGCGCACACACAATGCACATGAAGTCGGCAGAACACCAATATGGTAAAATGCCAGCAAACCTCCACCAAATCGACTTTCTTTAAATCACTTGTTTAGTCATTACAAGGAATCGAAGTGAGCCAACAGTTGACTACAGAATGGTCATTAATCACTGGATAGTCAGTTTCCGTTACACGATTGGAAACTCGCTACCCAGTTTTTTTGCCTTGTGACAAGCCTTGATCCGGTCTTTTTGGGCATGAACTAACCCTTATTTTTCAAACAAATCAAACGACAACAAAGCCCTAAGATTTGGCAATTTTTGCCTAACCTTAGGGCTTTTCTATTTCTAAAAACCGATTAACTTTTCACTAAAATTCTTGATAAACCGCTGGATCTTGATTATTCAAGCGTCCATCCGCCGAGCTCAGCCCATTAATGGTTGCCATATCCGCAGCTGAAATCTCAAAATCAAACAAGTCGAGATTACCGGCCTGCCGCTTTGGTGTTGAAGACTTTGGAATCGGCAGCGTGCCTAGCTGTAACTCCCAACGTAAAATCAATTGACCAACATTTTTACCATATTCGGCTGCAATTTGCTTCAACGTTGGATTTTGCAATAATTCAACGGCCCGGCCAAGCGGACTCCAATCTTGGGTCAAAATACCATGGGCTGCGTCATACTCGCGCTGCGCTTGTTGATTGAAATAAGGATGTAGTTCAATCTGGTTAATCACTGGCTGCACGCCGGTCTCTTTTGCCAAACGATCTAAATGCGCCGGTAGAAAATTTGAAACACCGATCGAACGTACCAGACCAAATTTTTGCGCATCAATCAACGCCTGCCAGGCTTCGACATAGTGATCTTCTTTCGGATTCGGCCAATGAATCAAATAAAGATCATAATAGTCCAATCCAGCCCGATATAGTGACTCTTGAATCGTGTTGATGGCCGCGTGATAGTCATGATGACGTCCGGGTAACTTCGATGAAATCAGTAACTCCGACCGCGGCACGGATGACCGCCGAACTGCTTCACCAACCGCACCTTCATTTTCATAGTTAAAAGCCGTATCTAACAATCGATAACCGCGGTCAATCGCAGAATCAATGACGTTGACACCATGAGCACCATTTAAGTTATAAGTTCCAAATCCAACCTTAGGTAAAGTCAAACCATCACGTAATGTATAGGTTTCCAAACCAAGCAGCCTCCTCAAATGATAATACTAATTTCATAGCGTGATCACCGATCAGCAAGGGCATCACGAATCGCCGTTTCAAATGTGAGCGGTCGTGTCGTTGGCGCAAAGCGTTCCAAAACTTGTCCATCCCGACCAATCAAGAACTTAGTGAAGTTCCACTTGATCCGACCATGGCCAGCCTCCTGCTTTAAATAACTAAATAACGGATCGGCTTCATCACCATTGACCATCACCCGCTTTGTCATTGGAAAAGTAACCCCATAATGACGCTGACAATAATCGTGAGTCGTTTCATCATCCGCTTTTTCTTGATGAAATTGATTGGACGGTAGCCCTAAAACGACTAGCCCTTCCGATTGATATTTTTGATATAGGGCTTCTAGGCCCTTAAACTGAGGGGCTAGGCCACAATTACTGGCGGTATTCACAATCAATAAGACTTGTCCACGATAGGTTTCAAGGGCAATTTCTTCACCGCTCATTTCAGTTTCTTTAAAATCATAAATTGTTGTCATCTAATTAGCCTCCAACTCGTTGGTCAATTAATCTGCGAGTCTTACTAACTTATAGTAAAGCACAAAATCGTGACTTTCTAATGAACTTTGCTCAGTGACAAAAATATTAATTGCGTTGCTGCTTGAATTCGGTTACACTAAGGACAATCATTCATAGCAACTGGGGTGCCATTCGGCTGAGATAATACCCATTGAACCTGATCTGGATAATGCCAGCGCAAGGGAGCAATGCTTATCTGGGGAACCATCAATACGGACTTTAGCCGGTCATCACTTAGTTGTCAAAACTAGTGATGACCGTTTTTTTTTTCACGGTGGCATGAATGATAACAATTTTGGGAGGTTTTATCGAATGAAATGGGCAAAAGCATGGCGACTAAGTGACATTATCTTAATCGCATTAATTGGTATCTTTTTCGGTGCCATCTTTATGGGAACGAACTATGTTTACGACGTTTTAACCGCAGCATTGGCACCAGTTGGATTATCCGGACTCGCTAACGAGCTCTTGTTAGGCTTGTGGTGTATGCCCGGAATGCTGGCCGGTTATGTGTTACGCCTCAAAGGTTCAGCCACTTTGGGCGAATTACTAGCCGCGACGGTTGAAATGTTTTTCGGCGGTCAATGGGGAATTTCAACCTTGATCTCTGGTGTGACTCAAGGTTTTGGGGCTGAATTAGGCTATATCGTTACGCGTTATAAACACTATGACTGGCTTGGTTTAACGGCTTCAGTGCTAACAACAACGCTCGTCACCTTTGGCTGGGACTTAGCTCGGAATGGTTACTTCAAATTGCAGTTATGGCTACTGATCTTATATTTCGTCGTCCGATTCTGTTCAATGTTCCTATTCGGTGGCGTTTTAACCCGCTTAATCACGGATATGTTGGACCGCAGTCACGTTTTAAAATCAACGCACACTAACAATTAGAAACGAGGGAGCAACATGGCGAACATTGCGCTGAAAAATTTAACCTATACCTATCCTGAGGCGCAAGCGCCAACCCTGAATCACGTTCAGCTCACATTCAAAGCGCATCAATTTACGCTACTAACCGGGCCTTCTGGCACAGGTAAATCTACATTGTTAAAATTGATGACTGGGCTCTTAAACTTACCTAGTGATCAAGGCACAATTAGTTACGATGGTCAGCCCCTGTCCCAAATTGACCCGACGATGCGTGCAGGTCAAGTGGCTTTAATGTTTCAAAATCCCAATCAACAATTCGCGATGGATACGGTGGAAAATGAGCTTATTTTCGCTTTAGAAAACCGACGCGTTCAACCTGATAAAATAGCCGAAAAAATCACGACTGCTTTAGCTTTTGTTGAGATTAGTAACTTGCGTTCACGTGAGCTCAATCAACTATCCGGTGGTGAAAAGCAAAAGGTGGCTTTAGCCGTCATCGTTGCCATGGACAGTGATGTCATCTTATTAGATGAGCCCTTCGCGAGCGTTGACCCAGCTGCACGCACTAGTTTGTTAAAACGACTTGTTCAGTTGCGTGATGACGCTGGCAAGACAATTATTTTAGCCGATCACGACCTAACCGATTACGCGACAATTGTCGACCAAGTTGTCCGTATCACCGCAGACCGGCAGTTGACCACCATGCCAACTGCCGATTGGCCGAACCTGTTTGCTGCCTTTGCCAAGACTAATCACTCTGATCAGCTTTGGCCATTACCAACCGAACCACAAACACCCTTGTTTCGGTTCAACCAGCTTGGTCTCAAACAAGGTCAGCACGAGCTCTTAAGAACGACTGACTTAATGCTATTACAACACCACAACACCTTGATTACTGGCCCTAATGGCAGTGGTAAATCGACCTTATTTGAGAGCCTCGTCCGCTTAACAACTTACGACGGGCAGATTACCTATTTAAATAACGACATTAAAACACTACGTCGAAAGCGCTATGCCCGCCAAGTTGCTTTATTATTTCAAGATGCCGAGACGCAATTCTTAAACATTACCGTTGCGGAAGAATTAGCTCAAAGCAAAAAATACGCCTATGGTAACTACTTCACTAGTACCCGCATCGCCTTAGCCATGACACAATTAAACTTGACCGGGCATGAGGACCAAGTCATTTACACCTTGAGCGAAGGCCAAAAGAAAAAGCTCCAAATTTTACTCATGCTAATTATGCAGTCTCCGGTCTTACTGATGGATGAACCGCTTAAGGGACTGGATTTAAAATCAGTACGCGCCCTCGTGTCATTATTAAAGTCGACCATTGCTGTCACAAAACAAACTTTGATTATCATTAGTCATCAACTAACTGGCTTGACACCGCTGATCGACTACCACTTACGTTTTGATCATCAACAGCTCACTTACCGGGAGGCGATCGAATGAATCCCAGTATTAAGCTCTTATTGCTTTTTATCATTGCGTTAGAAATCTCGTTCACGACTATTATTAGTTTGAACGTGGCCTTAATTGTGCTGGCGATTGCTTACTTACTCATTCACCACACCAAACTACGGACCATCGGTTGGCTATTGATTGTCCCTTTACTACCAGCGATTGGTCTTTGGAGTACCCAGTATATTAATGGAAGTGGCAACAAAACATTGATGGCGTGGGTCCTATTTAGCCGTATCTATACTTTCGTTTTTACCGGTGCCACGTTTACCTTGACTACCAATATTTTGCAGCTCGCCGACTCACTGGAACAGAATTGGCATTTACCGGCCAAGTTTGCTTATGGCGTGCTCGCCGCCTATAACTTGGTGCCAAAAATTCAGCACGAAGTTAAGATTATTCGGGCTGCGGGCCTAATGCGGGGTCAGCAACTTTCATTCTGGTCGCCCAAGCTCTATTTTAAGGCCGTGCTCGTATCCATCAATTGGTCCCAAAATTTAGCTCAGGCCATGGTTTCACATGGGTTTGTTGAAGATGCGCCCCGGACTCACTTTCGTCACTGCCCATTAGTTTGGCAAGACTGGGCAATTTTCACAGTTAGCATTATTTTGATGCAAGTTGGCGCTTTTCTCCTACCATGGCATTAAAAAAGACGTCGCCCATTTGAAGTTGGGCCGCGTCTTTTTTTAGCCACCAGCCATCTACCGTTTAGCCGCTTCAATTTGTGCTCGTAAATCTTGAATTTCAGCCGTAGATGACATTGGATCCGCCATTAACTGATCATATTTAAATTGTAATAAGGGTAAGTCTGAGGGTGCACTGGCCTTGATTGCCACTTGATCAGGATCGACTAACCGCTGCGCTTTAAAAGCCAATGTTCGCGTCGTAACTTGCTGGCGAAAGACTTCATCATGAGAAACGAAAATGACAGTACCAGGATAATTTTGTAAATAGTCTGCTAGGGCGTCTAAGGCATCCACATCTAAATAATTGGTTGGTTCATCAAGCATCAACACGTTATACGCTCCAACTAGAATACTGACTAGTTGCAGTTTAACTAATTCACCACCGCTCAAGCCGACCACCGTCTGATCGTAAAAGCGTGCTGGTAACCCCAACGCACCCATGATATTCCGAATTGTTTGATCTGGTAGCTGACTCGCCGCACGCACGGTTTGCCAAACTGTCAAATGACCATCTAACGCAGTCATGTCCTGCTGGAAAACACCAATTTTAGCTGCTGCCGATACCGATAACCCCTGACACCCATTTAAAATAGCTTTTAACAACGTGGTTTTTCCACAACCATTGGGGCCAACTAACGCAACTCGTTCACCGGGTTTAATTTGAAAACTCGTTTGTCTCAATAACGTTTCATTATGTTCACGCAGCGTTAAATCACTGGCGTAAACTACTGTTTTACCAGTAAAAGCTGGAAAGTCCGTGGCAACTAATTTGAAGCCAACTTGTGTAAACGGCTTAGTCACCGTTGCTTCACGTGAAGCCCGTGTCATCAAGTTCTTCGCACTACGATCCATCTTCGCGGCCGTCGCTTCTCGTAATGATCTCGAATTAGCCCGTTCACCAGCAGTCATTCGTCGATTACCCTTACGAATTCGTTGCGCTTTTTCCTTGCGTGCTTGCATCGCTTGTTTTAAATCACGTTCATGCCGATTCTGGCGTACATAGGCCGCTTGCTGGGTGGCAATGGCTTGATTTTTTTGTGCCAAATAGGCCGCGTAGTTTCCTGGATAAGCCTTAAATTCTTGGTGACTGACGGCCCAAGTTTGCGTCGTGACCGCATTTAATAATTGGCGATCATGGGAGATCAACAATAATAGGCCATGATACTGACGTAATTTTTTAACCAACCAAGCTTGATGTGGCTCATCCAAGTTTGATGACGGCTCATCTAATATTAGAATTTCAGGCCGTTCACTCAACGCTTGCCGAACACGCGCCATCATTGCTTGTCCCCCACTACGATCTTGGGTGGGCGCAATTTGGGCAACATGCGTCACTGGCGCATCTACTAGCAGCTGACCAGTATAATCTTTATCAACACCAGTTAAGAGGTGCGCTAATGTTGACTTACCAGCCCCATTACGACCGACAATCCCGATGTGATCGCCACTAGTCGCCATCAGTTGCTCAATCGTAAATAGTGGGCGACCATTAATTAATTTTTCAATTTTTGATAATTTTATTTCAGACATTCAAAATTCCTCCTTAGGTTCAAGGATTAAATCGTCGCACAAAAAAAGCGTTCCCTTTTTACGTAGAGACCGCTGGCATTCGAATTCCAGCCAGCACAACTAATTAATCCCGAAAAAGACAGTCCACCCCTGATAATTTAGTTTGACTGTTTAATTGCTAGAATTAATTAGTTGCGCATTGGCTGAAATCCTCCGTGTTTTCATAAGTTGATTCATAGGTTATCATGGTTTAATTGTTTTTGCAACTCACGGCTAGTTGTCCTCACCGATCTTTTTCTGTAAACTAGCCTTACTTACTGAAAGGATGACAGATGTTGAAAAAAGTTTTTGCGATTATTATTTTTGCCATGATTGGTGGTGGCTTTCGTGAATGGCTTAACCTCTTGATCAGCTGGCCACAACATTTTTGGATTACCGTCATCATCAATGTGAGTGGGGCCTTTTTATTAAGCCTCGTGACCACGCTGCTGCCGGCCAAGCTTCCCATTTCTGAGGCACTTGTCACCGGTATGAGTGTGGGCTTGATTGGTAGTTTCACAACCTTTTCAACTTTTACATTTGAAACGCTACAACTCATGCAGCAAGGGCATAGCGTTTTAGTCTTAGCTTATGTTGGTGCCAGCTTGGGCCTCGGTTTAATTGCCGGGATTGCCGGTAATTTACTAAGTAATCACTGCTTACTAGTGAGGGATGAACCATGCTAATCACGATAACCGTCGTTAGCTTAGGATCAGCATTGGGCGCGGTTTCCCGCTATGCAATTATGCAGCTGACGAAGCCACTGAATCCACGACTCAAATTACCCTTGGCAACCCTCGGCATTAACCTCATCGGTGCGGGGCTACTCGGTTGGGTCATGACGAGTCCAATTCCGACCTTGTGGCAACTATTTCTGGGGACCGGCATCATGGGTGGTCTCACCACTTTTTCAACGATGATTAATGAAATTGTCTTACTCATTCAAAGTCGTCATTTTACCACCGCCAGCTGGTATTTTGGACTAAGCTTAATTGGCGGTCTAACCATGGTTTGGTTAGGAACCTTATTGTAATGAAAAAGGACTGAGCAAGATTGCTCAATCCTTTATTTTTATAATTAACTGTGAAATGGTATTGCTAAGAGTGCCAGACCACCGATTGCGGCAACCGCTAACCCCAGCCATAAAACAACTCGAATTAAAAATAGCCCAATTACGACCACGGCAATCACACCCAGTAGCCAAAAACCAACTTTAAAGACAACTTTTAGCAACCAGAATCCAATCACCAAAGCAATCAATAAACCGATCATTTATCCGCGCCTAATTTGGCGCTTCCCTCCTTACGGTCGTCGCGACCGCTGGTTGAACATCACTGTTCTTGTCCATTAGTTTAGCATGGCAATCAAGTCAACACTAGCAACTCGACTGAGTTTTAAAAAAGTTTAATTACTCCTGTAAGGCGGCCACTTGGCGCACCATTGCGAGTTCCTCGTTAGTTGGAATCAACAAAACTTTGACGGCTGAATCTGAACTGCTAATAATCCCTTCATTACCAGCTGCATTCAAGTCAGTGTCTAATTTAATATTGAAGACTTGTAGTTCATCAATAATTTGTTGTCGCAACTCAACATTATGTTCACCAATACCGCCGGCAAAAATAACCGCATCCGCGCCGTGTAATTCGGTCAAATAGCTCCCGGCATACTTGGCAATGCGATTAACAAAAATATCAATCGCTAATTTTGCCCGGGGGTTCGTGTGCTCTTGTGCTTTGATTTCGCGCATATCTGGTGAAATACCAGAAACACCTAATAGTCCAGACTCATTGTTAAGCATCATCATGATTTCATTCGGATCACTGATTTTAAGCTCTTTCATCAAGAATGGCAAAATTGATGGGTCTAAATCACCAGAACGTGTGCCCATCGTGACGCCGGTTAACGGCGTGAAGCCCATCGAGGTATCAAAAGCCTTACCGTTTTTAACTGCAGCCAAGGACGCCCCGCTTCCTAAATGGAGCGTAACTAAATCAAGCTCATTTTTAGATTTGTGCAGTAATTCTGCCGCCCGACCAGTCAAATACCCGTGGGAAATCCCATGTTCACCATAGCGCCGAATATGATACTTTTGAGTCAGCTCATAAGGCAAGCTATAAATGGCATTCATTTCTGGTAAGTCAGTGAAAAATTGACTGTCGAAAACGGCATATTGTTTCACGCCTGGTAACGTCTGTGCCATTGTTTCAATCCCTTTAGCTTCCATTGGATTGTGCAACGGCGCAAAGTTGCTGAGCCCTTTGATCTCGTCTAAAACCGTTGGCGTGACTTCAACTGCATGTTTAAACGTTTCACCACCAGCTACCACACGATGGGCAACGGCGGTAATTTCACTTAACGACTGAATCACTTCCAAGCGTTGCAGCTCAGTGAGCATCATCTTAGCCGCCCGACCTTGGTCTAAGTTATCCACTGTTGTTTCAAATTTTTGATGATCACCATATTTGATTGTAAAAATGGAACCTGGCATACTAATTCGTTCAACGAGTCCACTGGCTAAGACTGTTTCCGCTGGCATTTCAAATAATTGCCACTTTAATGACGAACTACCAGCATTAATAATTAATGTTTTTTGCATCGTTATCACGCTCCCTCTACTAGAATACCGAATTTTCATGAAAACTGCTGAATTATTTTGTCTGCGGTATACTAAAACCAAACTTAATTTTAAAAAAGGACGGCCAACTATGTCAACCCAAGCCGAATTAACCGACGCCGCCGTCGTTCAAGATGCGATGGCTCGTCAAATCTTTCGTACCAATAAACAAATTGAGGCACTCACACGCGCTATTGATCGTGTCGACGATGCCACGGACTTACAAGTTAAGGGCACGTTATTAAAAACTTATGCGAGTCAGATTGAGGGACATCATCACTTTGTTGAACTCCCCGATTATCGTGACCCCGATCAAACCTTAACGATTCAACTCGATATTACTAAATCAATTATGGCCAATGCAGAGGCTTATTTTCATCAATACCGCAAGGACAAACGTGGGCTGCAAACAGTGACTAGCAATCGCAACCAAGCCGAAGCCGACTTAAAACAACAATTAGCTCGTCAAGCCGGCTTCGACCCTGAATCACCTGATCAAGTAGCAGCGATTAAGCAACAGCTGATTGCCGAAGGGGCCTTAAAGACCAAAGTTCTACATTCATCTAAGGCACCCGAGCCCGCTCATCCACGGCGTTTCTATACCACTGACCACGTTTTAGTCGAAGTGGGCAAAAATAGTGATCAAAATGACCATTTAACCCTGACCGCGCGGAAAGATTACTACTGGATGCATGTCAGTGAACTTGCTGGATCACACGTCGTAATCCACAGTAATCATCCCAGTCAACAAACACTCGAGGAAGCCGCGGTTTTGACCGCCTATTACAGCAAAGGTCGCAAATACCCACGAGTTCCCGTGGACGTCTTAAAAGTGAGCCAATTACGCAAACCCAAGGGCGCTAAATCCGGCCTAGTAACTTTTTCTGGAAAAGCGTCGACGATTACCGTTCGGCCAGATGCCGATTTAGTCAAACAATTACGTGTTGAGGAATGATCAAAATGACCCCTGTTGAAAGTTATATTGCGACGACACCAGCTGAAATGCACGCCAAACTAAACGCCCTCAGAACCACGATTCTAACGGTTCTACCTGACGCTGAGGAACAGTTAAAATACCAGATGCCGACATTTTACTGGCACGAAAATGTGATGCATTTTGCATTGTTTAAGCAGCACATTGGTTTGTACCCAACACCAAGTGGCGTCACCGCCTTTGCTGCCGAATTGACCGACTACAAGACAAGTAAGGGAGCGATTCAGTTGCCCCTCACTGCCCCATTACCACTTGACCTCGTTCGGCGCATCACTGAATTTCGCAAACAAGAAATTATCACTAAATATCAGTTGTAACCAAAAACAGATTATTTGTCACTTATTGGCAAATAACCTGTTTTTTTAACGCTGCCACCATGGTTCTTTCAAAAAGGTAATTTCAGTCACATCACTGATGTTAAGTTGCGTCACCACGCCAGCCCGTTGATTTAATAAGAGTTTCCCAGCAGTCACGGCTGCAATCAAGCCACTGGGTCGTTGCCCATCTTCCAAGGTCAACCGTACCACGCAATTTAATTCATAAGCTTGTAATAATGACGCTTCTAACGTCTTCAGCTGTTCCATTCAGATCACCTCATCGAAAATAGTAGCTTAATCATAGCACACTTTTAGAACGTGTGTTCGATGTTTTAGATTACATTTTGATTACTGATCAAACCACTAAAATCGTCAGCCAGCATCCTTAAAAACTGAACCATCAATGACTGATATTTGATAATTAACCGAAAAATAAAAAAGGCAGTCCTCGCATTTGTCAGGATTGCCTTCACTTAGGAGTTTACAGATATGTGATGTCTGCTGTTGCTGCTACTTGTACTTAGAACTCGGGTCCGAGAGCAACAGACTAGGGTGACCCAAGTCAACCTAGTCCATTGTAGGACCAAATAACTGATTCGTTAAGCCTTTAGTGGCATCATTAACCAGCGCAAGACGGTCTTGCGCTTAGTAGCCACTGTCCGCCGCGGATCAGACAGGTAAATTTCTTTGTGAGCTAACGTTCGGCGCTCCCATTGATGTTCGGCAGCATAGTCCGCTAATTGCTGAAACGTCGCCGGTTCATCGTCATACGACCCAATGTGTAAGATTTGCAAACAATTGCCATCCGTTAACTTTTCAAATTGAACCTCTGCCAATAACGGATTGGGCTTTTTGGCCTGCACCCGAGCCAAATTTTCTGCGGCTATGGTCGGTGTGACAAAATCTGGTTGTCGCAACATAATTTTGTAGTTGAGGTCCGCCTTGTCAAAATGCCCGTCTGCTCGGACGTCAGCTGGATCCAACGTCCACAGTCCTTCCAAGGGGAAAACAGTATATTCATAATAGCCGGCTGGTATCACGTCACTTTTAGGACTCATGCGAATCCCATAAGCAGCCTGATACAAGGCACCTGTTCGCGCCCCAAAATCCGCCTCATTAGGGTCGCCATGCCCAGTAATCGTGTAGTAATTCATCGCGGGAATCTGAATTGGTGTCGGTACCGCTTTTGGCAGATACAATGCTTTATCGGCCTTACGCCATTCATATTTAGTCATTATCAAACCTCCTAGTAGCCAACTTGTCGATTGTAATAAGTTAAATAAGACCGGTTTAACTTTGGCTCAACCGCGATTTTCGTGACACTCGTATTTTCTGGTTCTGGAAAGCTCATTGGATCTTTTGGTTGTAATACCGCTAACGCCATTGCCTTAACTGTAAAGCCATGCGTCACCACAATGATTTTCTCAGTGGGGAACTGATCAGCAGTCGTCTTCAAAAAGTCATTTGCACGGTCAATAACCTCTTCAAAGGTTTCTCCTTGAGTCGCGACTTTCACATACGTTGGCAAAACATCCTGCAACGCCTGATCAAAATATTGCGGATAAGTGGCCTTTAATTGATCATTTTTTTGCCCATCCCACTGGCCATATGAAATTTCCAGTAACCGCGCATCCGTTTTGATGGGTAGATCACGGCCATGGTTCAAAATTGCGGCCGTTTCTTGGGTCCGGGCTAACGGGCTACAAAACAAACGGTCTGCGAAACTGATGTCAAACGCCGCATGCAATGTCTGCGCTTGCTGTTCACCGACCGCATTCAAATGCGTAATGGCCGTGTTAATAGTCCCCTGTTTCAAATTTTGCGCATTTGCAGTCGTCTGTCCGTGTCGGACAATGTAAAAAGTTGTCATTTAAATCACGCCTTTACATAAAATTAGTTTTTCATGAAAATAATTGTTTGTTTTCTAATACTAGAACGGTTATCTCTAATTTTTCATCTTGACAAAAGTTTACCAACTTGGTAAATTTAAGGCAATGAAATTTTAGGAGTGGTCAGTATGTTTATTAATCGTTATGCTAACTTAATCGTCTCCTCCTGGTCAACACAAACATCTGTGTCGGCCTAATTTCGTGTGAATTCAAGCCCTCATGGATGTCTATCAACATTCGATGACGAGGGCTTACTACTACTGAAATCAACAGTCCTCGTGGTTATCATAACCATCAGGACTTTTTTTGTGCTTAAACTACAGGTTGAAAGACTCAAAAATATCACAAATGTCGCAGTACCAGTAACCATTACGTCTAAAGTAGACTCACCTAAATTTAGCGCTCCGTCAGTCAAAACCGGTGTGCTGTGGTGGACGGCGCCAGCCAAGGTACGGTTTGACACCTCAATTCAAAGCCGACAAAACACGTCTTTGAATTACCCCGCGAGATTAGTCAGCCGAGAACGCCGACTAATCTTGCCGACACTGCACACCGATTTCGACTGACTCCGCTAGCGTAATTAACTGATTTACAGAATTAGCTGGAGGTCGCTGCCGATAGCATCGGACGTGCAGGTGGTGTAAGACCGACGCTTTTTGCCGGTCTTACACCACGGACGGTCCGGGAGATTTGCGGTTTTAGCAAAGCTTCCGGGCGAGGATCAAGACGTTCCTAAGGCTTGAGCCGGTCCCTCGTCCGCATGTTATCAGCAACAACCGGAACCACCTAATTATTGACTTCGTGGCACAGGTACAGGATTTTTAACTTGCAACCTTTTTGCTTAAGCCTTAAAAGATTAAATTTGAAAGTGGGGATTTTTTTATGTCAACGTACAACTTTTCTGCCGGTCCAGCAGTGATGCCAAAACCAGTAATTGAGCAAATTCAAGCCGAGCTACCATCGTTTCAAGGTTCCGAAATGAGTATTATGGAGATTTCCCATCGCTCTCAATTATTTGATCAAGTCATCAATGACGCCGAGGCCGATTTACGTGATTTAATGGCGATTCCCGATAATTATCACGTGCTCTTCTTCCAAGGTGGTGGTACCTTACAGTTTACCGCGGCACCACTAAATCTAGCGACCAAACATCATCACATCGGTTTATTGGATAGCGGTCACTGGGCCAGTCGAGCCGCTGACGAAGCACGACGGGTCAACACACAAGTCGATATTCTGGGAACTGCCGCTGCGACTCATTTTACCGCACTACCGACACTGACGGCACCGGTCGACCAAAACTTGGATTACGTCCATATCACTACTAATAACACCATTGAAGGCACGGCCTATACAACGTTGCCTGTCACCGGCAACGTGCCATTGGTCGCCGATATGTCGTCAAACTTTTTAGGCCAAGTCTACAACGTGTCCGATTTCGGCATGATTTTTGCCGGGGCTCAAAAAAATCTCGGCCCTGCCGGTTTAACCATTGTCATCGTCCGCGATGATCTCATCGGTCAAGCGCAAAACTTACCAAGTATGCTGGATTACCAACTATTTGCCGACAAGCGCTCAATGTTCAATACGCCACCTGTGTTTGCCATCTACGCCGCCGGATTGGTTTTAAAATGGCTCAAACAACAAGGTGGGCTCAAAGTCGTTGAACAACATAATCGTACCAAGGCCAATCTACTTTATGATTTCTTGGATCAATCTAAGTTATTCACTTGCCAAGTTAAGCCAACTGACCGCTCACTCATGAACGTGCCTTTCGTCACCGGCACCCCGGCTTTAGATGCCCAAGTCATTGCTGGAGCAACGCAACACGGTTTACTAAACTTGAAAGGCCATCGGTTGGTGGGCGGTATGCGTGCCAGTTTATATAACGCCATGCCACTCGCCGGTGTTCAAGCCCTTGTAGATTACCTTGCTGCTTTTGAAGCCAACCATGCCAAAGGAGAACTTACTCATGTATCAAATTAAAACTTATAATGCAATTGCCCGAGCAGGCTTAGAAACCTTTACCAGCGACTATACTTTAAATCAATCAGACCAACCTGATGCCTATCTCATTCGTTCCGTCGATTTGCACCAGCAAACATTCCCCAAGTCACTCAAAGTGATTGCCCGTGCTGGCGCGGGGGTCAATAATATTCCATTAGCCGCTGCGACTAATAACGGCACCGCCGTTTTCAACACACCTGGAAGTAACGCTAATGCCGTCAAAGAACTCGTGATTGCCTTGCTCGTGATTGCCTCACGCAACTTGATGGCAGCTGCAGATTATTCTGCTGAACATACTGAGGCCGACGTTTCTCAACGTACAGAACATGATAAAACAAAGTTTAACGGCACGGAACTGCTCGGCAAAACTTTAGCCGTCATCGGCCTAGGTCACGTCGGTTCTTTAGTCGCTAATGCTGCTTTAAACCTTGGGATGAATGTGATTGGTTATGACCCCTATCTCTCAGCGGACGCGGCTTGGAATATTTCCAAGCAAGTTCAACGGGCCGCAACTTTACAAATGGCAGTGAGCCACGCGGATTATGTCACCGTTCACGTACCTAAGAGTGAAGACACCTTAAATCTGATCGGTGCAACTGATTTAGCAGCCATGCCGGCGGGCGTCCAACTATTTAACTACTCTCGCGGTGGTATCGTGGACAACACTGCTGTCCTTGCCGCGATCCAAACCGGAAAAGTTGCTCATTACTACACTGACTTTGGTGAACCCCAATTGGCAAATCAAGCTGCCGTGACCGTCACTCCCCACATTGGCGGATCAACCATCGAAGCCGAAGTTAATGGTGCCACACAAGCTGCGCGAACCATTATGACTTATTTGGAAACTGGTAACGTCCAGTACGCGATCAATTTGCCGGATTTAACGGTACCCTTCAATGCCGCTTATCGCTTTACTGTCATCCATCAAAACGTCCCAAATATGGTTAGTCAGATCACGTCGAAACTTGCAGATGCCGGCTTAAACATCGCAACCATGGCAAATGCTGCTAAGCAGCACACTGCTTACACGATTATTGATGTGGATGACCTCGACCATGAAAGCAGCCAACACTTAATTGACGCGCTAAATAAAATTCCAGCAGTCTATCGCGTCCGACTGTTAATTCATCACTAAGGACTTCGTATGCAAATCGAAACATTGAAACAACCGACTGACTTACAACTAGACCAACTCATGGCAATTTGGCTGGCTGGAAATTTAGCTGGACATCCGTTTGTCAAAGCCGACTACTGGCGCAAGCAGGTACCAGCCGTCCGAGCAGCCTTACCAACTACACGCTTGCTTGTTGCCACTGAGGCTGACACAATCATTGGCTTCTTAGGACTGCAAGGCAACTACATTGCCGGTATTTTTGTGGCCAACACCGCTCGAAAACACGGTGTTGGCACAGCCCTACTAAACGCTGCCAAAGCCCAGCAGCCTAAGTTGCAATTAGACGTCTATATCGCCAATCGTTCAGCGGTCGCTTTTTATCATCACAGTGATTTTCAAGTTCACGCGCAGACCATCGATAAGGCGACTAACCAACCTGAATACAATATGCGTTGGCATCGTTAATCAGGCTTGCTAATCAAACACGCAACCCCCTTCAGCTCAAGCTAGACGGGGGTTGCGTGTTTTTGATTTTCAGTTATAAAAATTTTGTTGTATTTCGGATTGATTTTAACCATTCTCTAATGTATTCTCAGACTCGTATCATATAAAAGGATCCGAGGGGGAATCATTATGAAGTGGAAAATGATTGGGACGGCGGCAACAGTCACCGCCTCGGTAGGATTATTACTAGCTGGTTGCGGCAGCACAAAAGCTAGTTCTGGTGGTGAAAACGCGGGTAATTTAAATGGGAATATGGCTAAAACACAAGTCTTAAATTGGTCAGAAAATGGTCAGGATATTACGACCCTAGACTCGTCACTCGCAACCGACGTCATCAGTAGTACAATGATCAGCAACTCCGAAGAAGGGTTGTATCGTTTAGGCAATAATAGTAAGGTCACACCTGGGATTGCAACGGGCACCACCGAATCTAAGAACAAGTTAGTTTATACTTTCACGCTACGTAAAAATGCCAAATGGAGTAACGGTGATCCAGTCACCGCCCAAGATTTCGTCTATGCTTGGCGGCGTACCGTTAATCCAAAGACCGCTTCGCAATACGCTTATTTATATTCAGGCATCAAAAATGCCGATAAGATTTCCGCGGGTAAAGCGAACGTCAATACTTTAGGGATCAAAGCTGATGGCAAGTATAAATTAACCGTCACTTTGGAAAAACCTTTGGAATACTTCAAATTATTAATGGGCTTTGACGTCTTCTTCCCACAAGATCAAAAAGTGGTTCAAGAATACGGCAAAGACTACGGGACCAGTTCAGCCAAGATGGTTTACGATGGGCCATTTAAGATGACTGGTTGGAAAGGCACTAACTCGACTTGGGCCTTAGTCCGTAACAACAATTACTGGGATAAGAAACACGTCTACCTAGATAAAATCAATGATCAAGATGTTAAATCGACAACGACCGGCTTCAACTTATTCCAGAGTGGCAAACTTGATATGGCAACCTTATCTGGCCAACAAGTTAAAAACGAAAAGAGCAACAAGAAATTGGTCATCCGCAAATCTTCTCGGTTGAACTACTTGGAATTCAACGAAAAGAAAGTCAAAGAATTGTCTAATACCAAATTACGTCAAGCGATGTCTTTGACACTTGATCGTAAACAATTGGTCACTGATGTCTTAGGCGACGGCTCTGTTCAACCAAAAGGCTTCGTCACTAATGACTTAGCCAAGGACCCAACCACTGGCAAAGACTTCGCCGCTGAAAATGCGACCGCCAGCTCGACTGATTACAATCCAACTAAGGCTAAACAGCTTTGGGAGGAAGGCTTGAAGGAAACTGGTAAGAAGAGTCTCACTTTAACCTTAACGCATGATGATACTGACCAAATGAAGGCCCTCTCCGAATACGTCCAAGGTCAATTGGAAAAGGACTTACCAGGATTGAAGATTACCAGTATCGCCTTGCCTTACAAGACACGGTTAGCCCGTGAAACTGCTGGGAACTTCCAGTTAGTCATTTCCGCATGGCAAGCCGACTTCTCTGATCCCATTTCCGACCTCGGGATCATGACTTCTAACAACAGCTACAACTTCGGCCACTGGGCAAATACTGACTACGACAATGCGATCAAAGCCGCGAACGCGACGACCAGCTCAACTGAACGTTGGTCAGAAATGTCTAAGGCTGAACGGATCATTGGTACTGACGAAGGCGTTGCACCATTATCACAAAACGTGATTGCTCAAATGCTCAATCCTAAGTTGAAGGGCTTGGTTTACAATACCGCCGGCTTGGATTACAACTTCAAGAGTGCTTATATGGCTAAATAGCTTTGTAATTGCCGCATTCAATTGTCACTGATAACATCCAATCGTAGGATCAGGGGACAACGTAAGTGACAAGCACAGTTCTTCAATACCAAAAAATTAATTCATAAATTTTTTAACGCCCGGAAACTAGTCTTTCCGAGCGTTTTTTGTTGTTTAGTTGATAAAAATGTGAATATTTAGCCCTGATTTTAATCTATTTTTAATGTATTCTCATTGTTATATCATAAACAACTTGCTATCGCACTTATTTTTCGTTACAACGACAGCACACATAAAAAGGGGCATACATATATGAAATGGAAAACACTTTCTACTGCCGTAGTGGTCACCGCCGCGGCTGGCTTTTTGCTCACTGGTTGCGGGAACCAATCAAAATCTTCTTCCGGCGCTAACAGCGGTAATTTAGCCAAAACACAGGTTTTAAACTGGTCTGAAAATGGCCAAGATCTTTCAACCTTGGATCCATCGCTGGCCGTTGATGTCATCAGTGGGACGATGATCAATAACTCACAGGAAGGCCTTTATCGCCTGGGCAACAACAGTAAAGTCACCCCAGGGATTGCGACCGCCACTAAGGTTTCAAAAGACAAAAAGACCTACACCTTCACGCTACGTAAGAATGCTAAATGGAGTAATGGTGACAAAGTTACCGCTAAAGACTTCGTATACGGCTGGCGGCGTACCGTTAATCCAAAGACAGCTTCGCAATACGCCTACCTCTACTCTGGCATCAAGAACGCCGATAAAATCACTAACGGTAAAGCTAAAGCTTCTACATTAGGGATTAAAGCAGATGGTAATTATAAGCTGACCGTTACTTTGGAAAAGCCAATCCAATATTTCAAACTATTAATGGGCTTCGTCGTCTTCTTCCCACAAAACCAACATGCAGTTGACAAATACGGTAAGGATTATGGGACTAGTTCCAGCAAGATGGTCTACAACGGCCCATTCAAGATGACCGGCTGGCAAGGCACTAACTCAACTTGGACCTTGGTTAAAAATGATCAATATTGGGACAAGAAGAGCGTGCATTTAACCAAGATCAAAGATCAAGTCGTCAAATCAACGACAACCGGCTTTAACCTATTCCAGAGTGGCAAACTTGATATGGCCACGTTATCTGGCCAACAAGTTAAGAATGAAAAGAATAACAAGAAGCTCGTCATCCGTAAATCTTCACGCTTGAACTACTTGGAATTCAACCAAAAGAAAGTTAAGGAACTAAGCAATAAGAAACTTCGTCAAGCGATGTCCTTAACCTTGAATCGGAAGCAACTAGTTAACAATGTTTTAGGCGATGGTTCAGTCACACCACAAGGCTTTGTGACGGCTGGTCTCGCTAAAGATCCAACCACTGGGAAAGACTTTGCAACTGAAAATAAAGTTGCCAGTTCAGTTGACTACAATCCAACCCAAGCGAAAAAGCTTTGGAAGGAAGGTTTAGCAGAAGTTGGTAAGAAGAAATTAACTTTGACATTAACGCATGATGACACTGACCAAATGAAAGCTCTCTCCGAATACCTCCAAGGGCAATTGGAAAAAGAGCTTCCTGGTTTGACCGTCAAGAGTGTCACGGTTCCTTATAAGACTCGGATCGCACGGGAAGTCGCCGGTAACTTTGAACTTGTCATCTCAGCATGGCAAGCCGACTTTGCGGATCCAATCTCCGACCTTGGTATCATGACGTCTACCAACGATTACAACTTCGGTAAATGGACCAACAAGTCTTACGACGAAGCCATCAATACCGCTAACAGTACGACTAGTACCAAAGCGCGTTGGGCAGCTTTAGCTAAGGCAGAAAAAGAAATCGGCACAGATCAAGGGGTTGCACCATTATCCCAAAATGTCGTTGCCCAAATGGTCAATCCCAAGCTGAAAGGGCTGGTTTACAACACTGCCGGTATCAACTACAACTTTAAGGAAGCCTACATGGCCAAATAGTTTCACAAAAAGCGTTCGGCACTTGCCAAACGCTTTTTCTGTCCGATGACCCCTTAATCCGCCTGTTTCGGCACTGGGTTTGAACCAGTTTTTAGCTTGTCGTGCGCCGCTAAGTCTGCTAAAGTTAATGCGATAACCTTTAAGGGGGGTCAGTCACTTGAACATTGAACTATTCATCGCCCGCCGAAAGGCTTTAGGCTTATCGCAGAAGGCGTTATCAGCGGGGATCTGTACACAAGCAACATTGAGCAAATTCGAGAATAACGGGAAAGCACCTGCAATTCGCATCGTTGCCCAACTCTGCCAACGATTGCATTTACAACTGGAGGACGTTTTTCCAACAGAACGCGTGGCAGATGCCGCCGTTTTGACCGAAATGGAAAAAATCGAATTCGACTTAATTACGAGTGAATACGCGGATGCCGAAAAGCGGTTAGACAAGATTGCTGACGAACCACGCCACGATCAAGAAACAAAGCTGCAATATTGTTTTCTAAAGGGTTACGTGGCGGCGCTGAATCAGCAGCCAATCAGCGATGTTTTATTCAACTTTGACCAAATCATTACAGATTTAGATGAACAACACGCCTCAATTTATACCCAGTTGGCTTACTGCGGTACGGGGATTGCTTATCAAAATAATCATGAACCTGATAAGGCTCAGTATTACTTTGAAAAGGTTCGGCATGCACTCCCAAATCTCTCATTAGAAACCACCGCTAGTGTTTGGCGCGTGATTAACTTGGCCTACTATACCGGGAGTTTTTACGCCAGTATTGATGAAATTGCCCAAAGTGAAAAGTTGTTGGCCTATGCGATTGAAATCTGTGCGCGGTTCCACGTAACCTTTTACGTCGCCAAGATTAAATTCCTACAGGCACAGTTGAGTATTGACCCAGCTAAGACGACGGAATTATTGAATGACGCTACCGCCTTTGCCCGCATCAACAATAATCGTCAATTAATTAAGAAAATTTCAAATTTTTCAAAATCTCGTTAAGGGCTTGCTTATTAATTGCATCCTAACCAGATATCGCCTAAGCTATAGGTATCAAGTGGAAGTGGTTTAGACGGTAAGGAGGTCCTGCCCATGTTATTAGCAGGTTTATTAGCGGCAGCTGGGTTAGCTGCAGTTGCTGGCGTCGTCGCTGGCAATCGCGTTCCAGCAGCACAACCAGTCAGAATACGACACGATGAACGCTCAGGCCAAAATCGTCGATAACTTTAAATCAGCCATTAAACACAAATAGCTCGTTAGGATTGCAATAAACAATCCTAACGAGCTATTTTTAGTCTGACTTTAAACCTGAACTAAGCGCGTTTGCGCCGAGTTTCAAACCAGCCAGCTAACATGAACATTAACCAACCAATTGCCATTAACCAAACTGATTCAGATTCATCAGTTTGTGGCAAGGTTTGAGCAGTTTTGTGAGTCGTCGCTTTAGACGCCACAACTGTCTTCGCCACCGTTGGCGTGACTGGAACAGTCACTGCCGTCGGTTCATCAACTGGCTTCACTGGAAGAACTGGTGTCGTTGGTGACGGCATCACTTGATCCGGTTGTGCCGGTTGACTTGGTGTTGTTGGTTTCGTTGGTACTTCTGGTTCAGTCGGATTCTCAGGTTCTTCCGGCGTCGTCGGGATACCGTGTCCGCTACTGTAACGGTAGCAGTCGTGTCCCCGAGCAATAAAGTAACCGGTTGAGCTTTTGTCGCCAATTGATAACCAGTTGGCGCAACTGTTTCAACTAAGGAATACGTACCCATGGCTAAATCATTAAAAATGAGTTGACCATTGGCATCCGTCGTCCCAGTTGCCACCACGTTACCCGTTGCATCCTTCAAATCGAAAGTCGCACCGGCTAACGTTGCGCCAGTCGCACTGTCTACCTTGGTAATCGTTAATTGACCTTTAATTGCGTCATCCGCAACTGTCTGTACTTGGTCAGTATTATCCGCAGAAATCACAACTTGTAGTGACTTCGTGTTAAGTCGATAACCAGTAGGAGCAGTTACTTCTACTAAGTCGTACGTACCCAAGGCTAAATCATTAAAAATGAGTTGACCATTGGCATCCGTTACCGCCGTTTGAACGACTTGCTTAGTCGTTGCATCACGCAATTCAAACGTCGCACCAGCTAACTTAGCATTTGTCGTGCCATCAACTTTAGTCACCGTGAGGCTACCTTTAATTTCAGCATCCTTAACTGCTACTGTTAGATAGTTAGTTTGACTATCTAAGGTAACTTTAGTAGGTACAGAATTCAAAGTATAACCTGCAGGTGCGTTCGTTTCTTGGATCTGATATGTGCCTTGTGCTAAACCGGCAAACACAGCTTGACCATTTTCGTCGGTTGTTTGTGTTTGTGTAAACCCGCTACCATCAGTAGCCGTCAACGTAAAGGTTGCACCAGCTAATAACTTATTACCACTCTCATCAGTCTTAGTGACTGTAATCGTCCGATAAGTATTCGTCAGCGTAACCATATTGCCGTCTTTAACTTGACTGATTGCATAATCAGCCAAAGCAGCTTTCTGATCATCCACTGCAGATTCCTGCACAGTGTAAGCATAAAGCTTACCGTTAGCATCACTAGTTGGCAAATTATCGAATGACCCTTGGTAACCATTTTCAGCTGTCAACTTCAACGTTTGGCTAGTTGAGTTATCATTCAGAAACAAGGTCACTGTGACACTAGGCTTTGTGCCTACTGGCATATTGACCCAAACCTTTTTAACCGCCAAACTAGTCGTTGGAATTGCTGTGTCGGTAACCGGTTCTGAAACACGATAGGTATTAACCCCATCCACAGTCGTCGCAGCGTGAGGATCAATCACAATTACATGAGCCGTTTTGTCCAACAAATAGCCGTTAGGAGCGGCTGTTTCAACAAGCTGATACGTTCCGGCCGCCAAATTTGAAATCGTCAATTGACCATTCTTATCGGTTTTTAAACCAGACTGCAGTACTAAGCCATCTGTTGTTTGTAATTCATAAACAGCATCCGGCACTGCAACCCCCGTATCTTTATCAGTTTTAGTGACAAAGAGCGTATAGGTGTGCCAATCGGCCGACGCAACGGCACCAGAAGCTAAGAATGGACTGGAACTAGCTTTATTCGTGTCATCAGGCGTATTCCCGCTGTTGCCGCTATCACCGCCACCCGGAGTCGTGGTTCCACCATCACCAGGATCAGTTGTACTAGGTAACTTGTAATTCGCAGTCGCACTATTCGTGTAGATTTGATCAGGTGCTTCAGTTGCAACTGAGTAATAGATGTTAATGGCAGTCGAGATATCACCTAACTCAATGGTCATCTGATTACCAACCACTGATATCGATACGGCCTTAGGCGACACGCCTTTAGCAGGTGTGAAAACACCCGTTTCAAGATCGTATTTGCCAAGATTACCAGAGACACCAGGATCAGAACGTACAAAACTGCCATCAACATAAGAGCCACTTACAAAGCTGCCATTAATATAAGCGCCGCTTTCAAAAGTGATCTCACTATTATGCTTTTGATATTGACCTAATTGATCAACAACCTCGACACTATTCCAATCCTCGCTACCTAGATTGACAACGATTTGCCATTCGATCGACTTACCATCTGACAACCACCAACCAACTTTGTTGATTTTGGCCTTGTCATCACCAATATTGGTATCCGTCCCAGTGACATGGAACATCAAAGTTCCTTGTCGACTAGACACATTGTTTAACTCGAAATAATTATTAAAAGTCAACGTCCCGGTTTGGGTACCCGCCTTGGCTGAGAAGGTTCCAATCGACTGATTCGCAGCATTAGCTATATTGACTGCGGTGGTATTAGCAGTGAACAGAACATTCTTTGGTAAGTTTATCGTCATAGTATCACCAGCTTTGACTGGTACACCATCCTTGATTGACCACTGAATGGTCGCAATGTAGCCCGCATAAAGGCTGAGCACATCGTCGGCACTATAGACTTTACCAGTACTATCTGTCACCACAGCATCACTTACT
Organism: Lactiplantibacillus daoliensis; assembly: GCF_005405005.1. Classification (GTDB taxonomy): domain Bacteria; phylum Bacillota; class Bacilli; order Lactobacillales; family Lactobacillaceae; genus Lactiplantibacillus; species Lactiplantibacillus daoliensis. The sequence continues at coordinate 83,005 of NZ_BJDH01000010.1, forward strand.
GAAACGTCATCAGCGGCTAACTTAGCTTGGGCAGCCAAAGCTGTAAATTCACTGAGACTCAGTTTCATTAAACTGGCTTTGGGCAAGATGTGACGATCCGACCCATTTTGACTAGTCGTCTTAGGGGTATATTGCTGCGTCACAGTCTGTTGCTTGCTCGTTTCAGCATTATCAGATTTAGCAGCAGCTTTCACGTTGACTGGATCACTTTTACTAGCCTGAGATTCAGAACTGCTGCTGGCAGAACTCTCTTGATCCGTCGTATCGGATGAAGTTGAGTTTGAGCTGGCAGTACTGCTACTCTGACTAGCCGAAGATGCTGTTGAGAAACTATTAGAATTAGCACTACTTTCTGAGTTAACACTGGTCGAAGTATGATTATCTAAAACAACTTCCTTGGCCGGCTTCACTGATTTCTCGCTTGAAGCTGCGGCTGCATCAACAGTTGATTCAGCAACAGTGTTAGCTGTTGAATCTGCTTTAGCGGCAGTGGCGGTGGTTGCCAACAAAGTCAGTAACGTTGCCGTCCCCGCTAAAAAGGCTTTAAAGCGTTTATTTGTCTTATTTAATTTCATCATTTTCCCTCCCTTCTATAATGAGATTGAAGGTTAAGGTCAATCAGAGATTAACCTAACCAATTAATTATAAGCCCATTTGTACGAACATAACAATGATTGGAACAGAATATTATCAATCCGATTAACTGTTGCTAGATAACTGTAATTTTAAGGGCCATAGGGCAACTAGCCCCCACTTCACTGCAACGTCCCTAGATTAGTTTCTTGGCATCACTAATGATTAAACATCTAAAGGTTGAAGGGCTCAAAAAGCGTCACAAACGTCGCAGTACCAGTAACCATTACGTCTAAAGTAGGACTCACCCAAATTTAGCGCTCCGTCAGCCAAAACCGGTGTGCTGTGGGGGACGGCACCAGCCAGAGTACGGTCTGTCGCCTCACTTCAAAGCCGGAAAACCACGTCTTTGAAGTGCCCCGCAAGATTAGTCAGCTAAAAACGCCGACTAATCTTGCCGACACTGAACACCGATTCTGACTGACTCCGCTAAGCGTAATTAACGGATTATCAAAAAATAACTACTGACTTAGCTGGAGGTTGTTGCTGATAGCATCGGACGTGCAGGTGGCGTTTGACCGGCGTTTCTTGCCGGCCTTACACCACGGACGGTCCGGTAGATTTGTGATTTTAGCAAAGCTTCCGGGCGAGGTTCAAGACGCTTCTAAGGCTTGAACCGGTCCCTCGTCCGCATGTTATCAGTAACAACCGGAAGCGGCAGTATTTAACTATTTCCCATAGCCTGAATATTGCTATGGTGGAACAGGACAAGAATCTTCAACTTGCAATCTTTAATTAGACATTTTTAAATGGCTGCTAAACGCCGCAAAACAGCCGTTTAATTTAGGAATCTTTTCCGTTCTTTAGTCAAACCACTGAAACTAGTATAATTGACTGATAACTTGACACTTGATCACGGCAGAATTAGATCAAGTGTCTCAAAACTACTATAACTAGTCAGGAGATGACCGTTGTGTCTAAATACCGCTGGCAAGCCAGTGTCTTAGTGCTTGTTTCATTTATGTTGGGATGTAATGAATTTATGGTCGTTGGGGTTATCTCAGACATTGCTAAATCACTGCAAGTAACGGTCGCTACCGCAGGCTATTTAGTAACCATTTTTGCCATTGTTTACGCCATCAGCACACCAATTGTGACCCTGTTTGCGAATCGTTTTGACCGCTTCCACGCCTTGATGGTTCTGATGGTCATCTTTCTAATTGGTAATACAGCGAGTGGTTTTGCCACCAGCTATGGTTGGTTCCTGGCTTCACGGTTAGTGACTGCTGCCGTTGCAGGCACGATTGAATCGTTGATTACGCTATTTGCCTACGATCTGGCTCCCCGTCACAAACGCGCTAGTTTGATTTCTTGGATAGCTGCTGGATTTAGTATTGCTTCAGTCATTGGTTTGCCTATTGGCACGGCAATTAGTACTGCGACTAGCTGGCATATGGCCTTTCATCTGATTTCAGTTCTCAGCCTGTTGACCTGCTTAGCGCTAATAATCATGCTACCACGTCATCTTGCTAAAGCGACCGGTAAAAGCAGTCTAAAAGGTCAGCTCGTGTTGCTTACTGATCAACGAATCATCTTGGGTACATTGCTCATTCTCTTCTCGGCAGCCGCCTTATACGCCTATTACACCTATATTCGGCCGTTATTAACGACAGGCCTGGGCTTCAGTACCACGATGCTAAATTGGTTACTTTTGGCACTAGGGATTATGAACATTCTAGGCAATCGTCTTTCAGGTTTTGTCGCTGAACGTCATGGTTTAAGGACCTTACCACGTTTCTATCTCATTGATATCGTGCTCTTATTGAGCCTCCCATTAGCAATGACAACGCCCTTGGTTGCTTTGAATATTTTGTTAGTCTTAGGATTAATTATCACCGTCTTAAATGCCCCAATTCAAATTCATTTTCTAGGCGTGGCTGAAGCCGATTATCCGCAAGCAACGTTGTTGGCATCATCACTCAACGCCATCTTTTTCAATATTGGTATCTCAATTGGTTCAGCGACGGCCGCGACTGTAATGGCCCACGGTGGCTTGTCACATTTAGGCTACGGCGCCGCCGTATTTTCTAGCTTAGCCTTAATCACCGTTATCGTTCTCAACCGGGTCGTCGCGCACGCTAAATGCGAAACAAAACAGTAACGAGTTGCTGAAAATGGCATTTTCCTAAATTTCAGTCAAATGGATTGACTTGCAAACGCTGTCGCCTTTATAATTTTGCCCAATTGGTATGTAAGTTAGTTCCCATAACTGAGAGGAAAATTGATTTGGATCAAAAACTTATTCTAGTCAACGGCCGGCTCGTGTTCGCTTTAATCAGTGTCATCGGTGCCGCCTTGATCACGTTGCACGATAATCCGGCCACCGTTTATTCGACACTCCGCTTGTATTTAACAGGGATGGTCATTTTAGGAATTGGACTCGATATTTTCGGACGACTCAAATTACAATCACTAGCGACTGATGATGACGATGATCAAGACTAATAACCGGATCCAAAGTGTGAGCCAATGACTCGCACTTTTTTATTATCATCATTAACTATTATAAAAATTTATGTTCACTTAACAAACATGCCGTTATTTTGCAATTTGTAGGCATTTTTATTGTTTAGGTATTATAATAAGTTATGTTCAATTAAATAATCGTTACAATTTCAACGGACTCTTGCTCACAACTTGTCTCAAAGGAAGGTTACCGATTATTTTCTCTTGACGAATTGTCACACCCCTTTAACCGATAAGCTGGCGTTATGTTTATGCTAATAAACCTTCTAATCTCTGTTATACTAGAGCCAAGCGATTAGAAACACTCATTAGACTCATTTATAGTTTCAAGGGGTCAACTTTAATCCGAGCTATCCGTTATAAAGTACGCTAAAATAGGTGTAAGCATACTCCTAGATAGGGTCTCAACATATCCTTTCAATTATCACCTGATATATGACAGGGCGTTAATCGATTAAAAATAGTTATACCGTTTTTTTATCGATTAACATTTTCATCTATGGACAGCTTATAAATTTTTAACAGTCGATAAATTTTAATTATCACTTTAACCCATTAACCTTTATGTCAATCGTCAAATATTATTCACAATTAATTACTATTTAGGTTAAGAATATTTGTTAAAGTGACAGATACTAGGCTTATTGGGACAAAAAAAGTTATTTAAATTGTAATACCCCTTTAACCGATAACTAAAATGGATAACAGTATTTATATAAATCCTGTTATAACAACGTTTAACATAATTCGATTTAAATGAACATTAGCGTTGCTTATCAATTTAAGGCGTCAACCATTTTACAGATTATTCGACAACGGTTACAACAACACACTTATTTATTTTGGCAGTGGTATGATTAATCGGTAACTAATCCGAAGATTGATAAACGCCCAATCAAAATCCAAGTTCACTTGGTTAAATACCCATTAACATTAATATTTTTTATGGAGGCTGCATTTTTCATGAACATTAAGGATCTGTATTACTTCCAGCGTCTAATCAGTACTCAAAGTTACACGCAAACAGCTGCTGATTTCCATGTCAGTCAGCCCACCATTTCGCAGGCCATTAAACGACTGGAACGTCATTTTCAAACGACGCTCTTTTTCCGTCAGGCCAAAACAAAAGCACTCGTTTTAACGCCTAGTGGTCAACAACTCTTGTTAGCCGCTAACGATATTATTTCTAACTGGCAACACGTCAACGAATCAATTGGCCATTTACGTCAGCACACACTTCGTTTGGGTATCGAACCTGCTGTCGGCGAACACTATTTGCCTGCAATCACGAAACCAATTATCGAACAAGACTTATTACACAGCGTGCACACGGTTGAAATGGGCGCTAACCAATTAGTTAAACAAGTTCTCGGTGGTCAATTAGATCTTGCAATTAGTGGTAATTTAGATCAAACACTGGATGAACGCTTGGCTGTCACGCCTTTACGTTCGTTCCAATTTAAAATTCTCGCTAATCCAAATCATCCACTGGCTAAAATGGCGCATCCAACCTTTAAAGAAGCACTTAAATCACCATTTGTTATTTTAAATGCCACTTACTTAAATAAATTGGTCTTTCATCAATTGGCAGAACAACTTTCAATTGAACCACAAGTGCTGTTCGAATCTGATAACAGCACTTTAATTAGCGGCTTAGTCCGCGAAAACTTAGCGCTTGGCTTTATTTCTGATATCGCAACGCCGCCAGCAGATGGTCTCGTTGAAATTCCAGTCGAAGACGTCCAAGTTCCTAGCGTGCATATCAATCTGATTCGTCGAGCCCATCAATTTCCAATTGGCTTGTTCAAGCAGATTATGGATATTGTCGAAGAAACTTTCAAAACGGAAGATGCCGCTGCGAAAGAATAACGCAGGCGCTTTAGGCCTAAATTAAAAACAGATCACGCAATCATTGGATTGCTTGATCTGTTTTTTTAGTGTCATCTAAAGGTTGCCAGTTAAAAATTGCCAGTCTGCGCCACTATGTCAATAGTCAGGTGATGAAAACTAGTCCTGCCGTTTCCAATTGTTGCTGATAACATGCGGACGAGGGACTGGGTCAAGCCTGAGAAACGTCTTGACCCTCGCCTGGAAGCTTTGCCAAAATCGCAAATCTACCAGACCGTCCGTGGTTGTAAGGCCGGCAAGAAACGCCGGTCAAACGCCACCTGCACGTCCGATGCTACCAGCAACAGCCTCCAGCTAATCAGCAGCTTTGAGAGGATAAATCAGTTATTTATGTTTAGTGGAGTCAGCCAAAATCGGTGTGCAGTATCGGCAAGAATAGTTAGCGTTCTTAGCTGACTATTCTTGCTGGGCAATTCAAAGACGTGTTTTATCGGCTTTGAATTGAGGCGTCAGACCGTACTGTGGCTGGCGCCGTCCCCCACAGCACACCGGTTTTGACCGACGGAGCGCTGAGTTTGCGCAAGTCTACTTTAAATGTGACGGTTACTGCTACAGTTGTAATGTTTTTGAGACTTTCAACCTTTAACTGGCATTAAAGATCCAAATGCCGACGAAAACTAGAATTGGTAAACTTTAGCTTCGTATGGCCGCAATTCATCGCCAGCATCATCCGCATAGTTACTAATCAACAATTTTGCGTCCGTCGGTAATTGGTCAAAATGCCGTGTTTGCGATTTTTCAGTAAAGTTGCAAATAACCAACAACGTTTCCGCTTTATCTTGACGCAAGTAGGCATAAACTTCCGCGTCATCGGCGGCCAATAATTGATAGTCCCCATCCGTAATAACCGGTAAGGTATGCCGTAATTCAATTAACCGTTGATAGTAGTTGAACACCGAGTCTGATTGAGCTAACGTTTGCTTGGCATTGATTTCCGGATAATTTTTATTAACCGCTAACCAAGGCGTCCCAGTTGAAAAGCCAGCATTTAAACTCGCATCCCATTGCATTGGCGTCCGGGCGTTATCCCGTGAAATATGAGCCAAATAAGCCAACATCGTGGCGGCTGGCACACGTTGTTCTTCATCAACGAAGTGGTGATACGCATTTAACGATTCCAAATCTTGATAGTCACTGAGTTTGGTGAAGTGGGCACTGGTCATGGCCAGCTCTTCACCTTCATAAATGTACGGCGTCCCTTGAAGAAAATGTAATAACGTCGCTAACATCTTAGCTGAGCGTTCTCGATAAGCTGGATGATCATTCCCAAACCGTGAAACGATCCGCGGCTGGTCATGGTTATCCCAATATAAACTATTCCAAGCGGTGCCATGTAACCCAGTTTGCCACTTAGTTAAACTTTGTTTCAAATCAACCAATTTTACTGGCTGATCATTCCACTTACCGAGTTCTGGCGCTGGATTACCATCTAGTCCCATGTGTTCAAATTCAAAGACCATATTTAACTCATTCGTCTTTAGTCCCGCAGATTGCTGGGCATCGGCTACCGTGGCAGCTGGTGATTCGCCAACCGTGATCAGGTCATGACCGGCTAGAACCTTGGCGTGCATTTCTTGTAAGAATTCACTCAGCCGTGGACCATTCGCAATGATTGGGCCGATGTCGGCATAAGGTTCCCCAGGATTAGGCTGACCATCCGCAAAGCTGGCAGGTTTCGAAATTAAGTTAATCACATCTAAGCGGAACCCATCAACGCCTTTTTCAACCCAGAAATTCATCATGTCATAGACAGCTTGACGTAATTTTGGATTTTCCCAATTTAAATCAGCTTGTTCCACCGCAAAGGAGTGCAAATAATACTGCTGACGACTTTCAACGTATTCCCAAACAGAACCACCGAAAAAGCCGCCCCAGTTGTTGGGTGCATGCCCATCGACCGGATCACGCCAAATATAGTAATCTGAATAAGGGTTGTCTTTACTCTTGGCACTTTCCTTAAACCACTTATTTTCAATCGAAGAGTGATTGACGACAATATCCATCATTATCTTTAACCCACGCTTATGAGCACCAGCCAACAATTTATCAAAGTCGGCCATCGTCCCAAATTCTGGATTAATATCATAATAATCACTAATATCGTAACCATTATCCACACCAGGCGAACGATAAATCGGATTCAACCAAATCACATCAGCCCCGAGTTTTTTAATATAGTCGAGTCGACTAGTGACACCAGGTAAATCCCCGATCCCATCACCATTCGAGTCCTGAAATGAACGCGGGTAAACTTGATAAACGACAGCTTTTTGCCACCATTGTGTTGTCAAAAGAATCACTCCTCTAAGTTTATTTATGTTAGCGTTTCCAACAGTTCTATTTTAACATTGAACTCCGGCGATTAACGGCGAAACGATTTCTAATTCTGGAATACGTTTCAAAATTGTGAATCCATTTGAAATACCGTTACATGGCCGCTCTGATTTGACTAGACTGCCACTGGAACGTGGTCACCGCCGATCATCGTCAAGTTGAAACAACCTTAAACTCGATTAGATGGTTAAACATTTTATCTCTCAAGTCGGCATTCGAGACCGCACTTTGGCTCGAAAACGGCCCACCACGTTCCAGCCCTAAGTAACACTAACCTGTAGCGGCAATTTACAGTAATCTAGCTTGTTCCAATCCTTGACGCCCTCAAAAGTTCATGCTATTATCGCAGTTAACTTCATAAGGAACATTTAGGCTACTTTCAAGTAGGATGAACACTGTGCGTCAGGAAGTCGGTGGTTGCTGCGAATCGATCAGGTGTGACATCATGAAATACAGTTAGCCGTTGTCCGGGTGTGCCCGGCGGATTGTAATTAGCACCGTTATCAGCTAGTGAGTGGAAAAGAACTTGTCTTTTCAAGCTGGGTGGTACCACGGTCTAATCAATCGTCCCTGTTGCAATTTGTTGCAGCGAGGACGATTTTTTTGTTGAAAAATTTTAGAGGAGTGACTTAATTTATGAAAAAAGCAGCGACTTGGCGGCCGGTACATCTGCCGGAAGCCTTAGCAGTACTACTGATTATGTTGGCCATCATGGGCTTAGGTGTCATCAAATTCGGCCTTTCGCCACAAACGCCTGTTATCTTGGTCATCGCATTGGTTATCTTATGGGCTCGAGTACGCGGGGCCGCCTGGGATGATATCCACGGCGGCATCATCGACGGAATTAAAACTGGCATTATCCCCATCTTCATCTTCTTACTAATCGGGGCGTTAATCAGCGTTTGGATCGCGGCTGGCATCATTCCATCCATGATGGTCTTCGGTTTCCACCTGATTTCGGCCCAATGGTTTGTCCCATCCGTCTTCTTAGTTTGTGCGATTATCGGGACTTCAATCGGGAGTGCCTTTACGATTATTTCGACCATCGGCATCGCGTTATTTGGTATTGGGACTACCATGGGGATTAATCCAGCGTTGATTGCTGGGGCAATTATCTCCGGTGCCATTTTTGGGGATAAAACGTCCCCTCTTTCTGACTCTACTAATTTGGCAGCCGCTATCGCCGAAAGTGACCTATTTGATCACATCCGAAATCTCATGTGGTCCACGATTCCCGCCTTCGTTGTTTCACTAATCTTGTACACCGTGTTAGGCGCAGGCGCAGCGACTGAAACTCATCTTGGGAAAATTAATACAACCTTAGCCGTTCTCAATCAAAACTTCACCATCAGCTGGTGGGCAGCATTACCTTTAATCGTGATGCTCGTATGTGCCATTCGAAAAGTCCCAGCAATTGCGACACTTCTAATAAACATTGCTTTAGCCATCGTCATGATTTTTAGCCAGAATCCGCGAACGCCCTTGGTCAAAATCGCGACGATGATTGAAACTGGTTTCGTTTCAAAAACGGGCAACGCCGGGGTGGATCAACTCCTATCACGTGGTGGAATCAGTGCAATGATGGGTACTGTTTCATTAATTTTATTAACCTTATCTTTGGGTGGTCTGCTTATGCGTTTCAACTTGATTCAAACCGCCATGGTGCCGCTCGCCAAGCGTCTGCGAAGCGCCGGAATGACTGTTACCGCAACGATTTTAGCCGGGATTGGCGTCAACGTATTCGTTGGTGAACAATACTTATCTGTCATTCTTCCCGGTAAAGCTTTCAAGAAGACCTTTAATGAACAAGGACTGGCTAATTTAGCACTAAGCCGGGTCCTAGAAGATGGCGGGACCGTCATCAACTACTTGATTCCTTGGGGTGTTGCTGGGGCATTTGCGGCAAACACGCTGGGCGTTTCAACCTTGGCTTACCTGCCATTCTGTTTCTTCAGCTTGTTATCGCCAGTCTTTTCCATTATTAGTGGCTTTACCGGTTGGGGACTCAAGCGTCAAAAGAGTGTTAACCCTTAAAAGCAAGCAAAAGCCCCCACTAAGTTAGTCAGCAAACACAAGCTCGAATCCGATGGTCGCGGCTTGTGTAGATACCCATGCTCCCCCTACAATTAGATAAAAGGACTTTTTATCAAGGAGGGGGCATACGATGCTTGCATATGGTTATCGAAAATTTGGGGGACCCGCTGTCTTTGAAACACTTGATCAGCCGGCGTTAAAACCAGCAGCCAATCAAGTTATTATTACAACACTAGCACTCAATTTAAATGATGAGGATCGCATTGAACGCTTAGGCGCCAATGCGACTACCCCATTACCAATGATTCCTGGTCACGATGTCGTTGGCCGCGTAACTCAAGTTGGCGCGGCGGTGACTGATCTGTCGATTGGTACTTTAGTGGCCGCACACACAGATCATGCTTACGCGGAACAAGTTTGTTTGGACGCTGACAGTACCGTCACCGTGCCTGACAATTTAACACCTGCCCAGGCTGTCAGCCTGATTACACCCGGAATTACAGCCTATAAAACGGTCCGTTATTTTGCAGATGTGCAACCAGATCAGACGGTGATTGTTAAAGGTGCCGCCGGTGGGGTAGGTTCACTAGTCGTCCAGTTAGCCAAACGGCTCGGTGCCAAAGTGATTGCCGTCGCCAGTCAACGACACGCCGACACTTTAACCGCATTAGGCGTTGACCAGTTTGTGGCCTATGATCGACAAGATCCCGCCCATGTTCTAGCTGATTGTGGCGATGTCGTCATCAACGTAGCGTTGAATGGCGTCGATGGCAAAGCGGACTTGGCCATGGCCAAGTTTGACGCAACCATTGCGTCCATCGCGACCCGCTTACCAGCGACTAGTAAGTCCATTCGTTTCCGATCCATTCACGCAACTGACGCAATTTCTGACCAAGCCGCGTTGCAAATGCTCTTTAAACTATTAAGTACTGGTCAACTGCAGACCAATATCGGTTACCAATTACCGTTCAATCTGGCTGGCTTCATCCAAGGTCATGAACTATTGGATCAGCCACATAACGGTCGGATCGTGATTGAAAAATAAAAAAATCGCACCTAGCCAGTCTTTTCAGACCATGCTAGGTGCGATTTTTATTTCATTCTAAGGGTTGAAAGACTCAAAAACATCACAAATGTCGCAGTACCAGTGACCCTTATGTCTAAAGTAGACTTGTCTAAATTCAGCGCTCCGTCAGTCAAAATCGGTGTGTGTGGGGGGCAAGGTTCAAGACGTTTCTGAGGCTTGAACCGGTCCCCTCGTCCGCATACTATCGGCAACAACCGGAAGCGGCAGTAATCAACTAGTTTCCACTGCCTGATTATTGACATAAGGGCGCAATTGATTGCCAGCATCTTCGGCACAGTTACTAATCATTAACAATCTATGCAGTGATACCTTTAATTAATTTCACTGGCAAAACATACTTTTCTTCTAAGGTGCAGTTTGCATCGGCAATCCGTTGTAATAATAGCGATACTAGCAACGTACTAATATCAGCTAACGGTTGCTCAATCGTCGTCAGATTAGGATGATAGTTACGAATCAATGCGGTCCCATCGTAACCCACTAACCGTAAATCCGTTGGAATCGTTAATTTTAATTGTTGGGCGACATTCGCCGTCAGCAAAGCCGTTAAGTCATCACTACAAAAAACACCATTATAAGCATGATTCTCTAAAATCGTCCGAATTTCCATCGTTTTTAGCGCCGGTGACAATTCAAATGGCAACTCATGGACATGTGGGGTTAGTCCTTGCTGCTTCAAATAGGCTTCATAGCCTTCTCGCCGGCCGTTCGTTGGCGAACCCGCATGACTTTTACCCGTAAAAATTGCAATCTTATCGGCGCCAGCTTGTTGCAAGGTTTGCGCGGCTAACCAGCCACCGTTAAAGTTGTCCGAACTCACAATAGGGACATTATCTGACAAATAGCGGTCAAATGAAATAATCGGCAGACCATATTGTTGGTATTCTTCAATCCCGAGATTATGCGCCCCCGCAATAATGCCATCAACTTGGTTAGCCATCAACATCTGCAAGTAATCTCGTTCCTTTTGCGGATCATCCGCACTATTACAAAGAATCACCTTATAGTTTTTCGCAAATAGTAATTTTTCTATCCGAGAAACGAGTTCCGCAAAGAATGGGTTACTGATATCTGAAAAAATCAGGCCGACTAATTGCGTATTTTTTCCTTGTAATGACCGAGCCATATTATTTGGTTGATAATGTAACTCTCGCATCGCTGCGAATACTTTTTGTTTAGTTTTTTCACTGAGATAGCCGTGATCGTTAATCACCCGCGAGACAGTCGTCACCGACACACCCGCAAGCTGGGCCACATCGTTCAATTTTGGTTTCATCTCAACCGCTCCAATAATTCTTATTTGCGCCAATCCCAGACCGTTCCACTCACTGCTGCAACATTACCAGCTAGTTGTAGTTGCGTCGCAGCATCATCCAAGAAGAACCGGCCGGTCATGGTTGTATAGCCATTATTAATATAGCATTCAAAAACTGAGACATCTATGATGAGTCGCAGTTTAAGGGCACTATGCGGCTTAACTTGTGTTGTCCGCGTTTGACCATACTTCTCACCAAAGGGATGACCAGTATGACTACGGTCAATCGCGACTGTGCCGGCTTGTGAATCTAAATCAATTAATAAATAGTGATCGGCGTCGGTCGTCGCGACCTTTAGCCGGACTTGTTCATCTGCTTCAAGGGTAAATTCTGTTTCAAATGTCGCTGGGAGGTCAATGACTTTAGCCTGAATTGGTTGCGCGGTTGCGCGTAATTTTTTCGTCTCAGCAACTGGATTTTGATATAAATGATTATCTTTTAAAGTCAGTTCTTTCACTAAACTGAGACAATGGGCCCAGTTTTCAGCGTCAGTCGGATACGAAATTTCTGGTAAGCCAATCCAGCTCACTGCTAACGCCCGGCCATCTGGGGCATTGAATGCTTCCGTTGCATAAACATCAAAGCCTGCGTCTAATTGGGTCGGCGCAGCCGCAGCCGTAAAGTTAACTTGGTCTAAATCAAGCCGCTGACCAATTAAGGAAATATTCGGATAAATATTTTGATAATCGAGGGTTGTTTTGGGTAATCCTTGGGGACAGAAGATTAAGACTGGTTGTCCATTAATTTCGACTAAGTTAGGACATTCAACCATATAGCCACGTAGATTCGCTGGCAAGTTAAGTTCACCCTGTAACGCCCACTGCTTTAAATCTGAACTATGGTAAAGTAACGCCGCACCAACCTCAGCCGTTGTTTGGGCCCCAATCAACGCGTAATACTCACCATCGCGTTCAAATAAATATGGATCACGAAACGACGAAGTATAGCCAGTGGGGGCTGAACTAATCATTGGTGGCGTGACTTTCTGAACCTGATTATTTTTATCCATCCAAGCACCAATCTGGTATGAATGGCGTTGCCAATCGGCGTCACGAACATTGCCGGTGTACATCATAAACAAGCGCTCTCCCACTGGTAACGCCGTCCCAGTATAGGCACCATGAGAATCATATTTAGAATCTGGCTGAATCACTAAACCCTCATCATGCCAATGGTTCAAGTCCGTTGAAATCAGATGTTGCCAAGCTTTCAAACCGTGAACGGGACCATATGGAAAAACTTGATAGGATAAATGCCATTGATTATTAAAATAAGAAAAGCCATTGGGATCATTTAGTAAGCCGGAAGCCGGTTGAATGTGATGTTGTAGTCGCCATTTAGACTTAGCGACTTGTTTACGTAAAGTTGGTAAAGTTTCCTTGGGCCACGCCTTATATGAGGTATATCTCGTTTCACGATTCCAAATCATTATTTAAAACTCCTCCGATTGTTAATTTAAGTTGACCCCATTATAAAACCGCTTACAACTGTATGTCAAACGTTTATCATTTTTATACTAATTTTATGCTGCTTTCTGCTAAATCGCCGTTATCAGTATCTTTTTTAGCTAAAATGTTTTTGTGGCAAACGCTTGACATAAATTCAAAACTTGTTATGATTGGTTTTGTAAAGCGCTTGCAAAACGAAAACTTTTAAATTAGCAAAACTCAAAAGGAGTGGTCTTAAATGAACCATCAAGAAGTTGCGAATCGCGTCTTAGCTGCGATTGGTAAAAACAATATCCAAGCTGCCGCCCACTGTGCGACTCGTTTACGGTTAGTCATCAAGGATGAATCTAAAATTAACCAAAAAGCTTTAGATGATGACCCAGATGTTAAAGGAACCTTTGAAACCAACGGTCAATATCAAATTATCATCGGCCCTGGTGATGTCGATCACGTCTACGATGCGCTCATTGCTGAAACCGGTCTCAAAGAAGCTACTCCCGACGACATTAAAGCCGTTGCCAGTGCTGGTCAAAAACGTAATCCATTAATGGACTTTCTTAAAGTGCTATCAGATATTTTTATTCCTATTATTCCAGCGTTGGTCGCTGGTGGGCTATTAATGGCTTTAAACAACGTTTTAACGGCTGAACACTTATTCATGGCAAAATCAGTCGTTGAAGTTTATCCCGGCGTCAAAGGGATTGCTGAAATGATCAACGCCATGGCCAGTGCACCGTTCACATTCTTGCCAATCCTGTTAGGCTTCTCAGCCACGAAACGATTTGGTGGGAACCCCTACTTAGGGGCCGCCATGGGGATGATTATGGTCTTACCAGACTTAGTCAACGGCTACAGCGTTGCTGCAACCATGGCTGCTGGTAAAATGCCTTATTGGAACGTCTTCGGTTTACACATTTCACAAGCCGGCTACCAAGGCCAAGTTTTACCCGTTTTAGCAGTTGCCTTCATCTTGGCAACCTTGGAAAAATTCTTCCACAAACATATCAAAGGGGCCTTCGACTTTACGTTTACCCCAATGTTCTCAATTGTTATTACCGGTTTCTTAACTTTCACGATTGTCGGCCCAGTCTTACGAACGGTCAGTGACGCCTTAACAAATGGTTTAGTTGGCCTCTATAACACGACTGGCTGGATTGGAATGGGGATCTTCGGGCTCTTATATTCCGCGATTGTCATTACTGGGTTACACCAAACTTTCCCAGCCATCGAAACACAGTTGCTCGCTAACGTTGCTAAAACTGGTGGTTCATTCATCTTCCCAGTTGCTTCCATGGCTAACATTGGTCAAGGGGCCGCAACTTTAGCCATCTTCTTCGCTACTAAGAGTCAAAAACAAAAGGCTTTGACGTCATCAGCCGGCCTATCAGCGTTACTTGGGATTACTGAACCGGCTATCTTCGGGGTCAACTTGAAGATGAAGTTTCCATTCGTCTTTGGAGCAATTGCTTCTGGGATTGCCTGTGTCTTCTTAGGGTTATTCCACGTTTTGGCTGTTGCGATGGGACCTGCATCCGTCATCGGCTTTATCTCAATTGCGTCAAAATCAATTACAGCATTCATGTTAAGTGCTGTAATCTCATTTATCGTTGCCTTCATCCCAACCTTCGTTTATGCAAAACGGACCTTAGGTGATGACACTGACCAAGTTGAAACACCAAGTACTTCAACCACGCCAGTCGCTAGCTTAGTTAGTGACGAAGTCTTAGCTGCACCAGTTAGTGGGACTGCTGAAAGTCTCCGCGATGTTAAGGATCAAGTTTTCTCTGCTGAAATTATGGGTAAAGGTGCGGCATTCATCCCAACCGATGACCAAGTCTTAGCTCCGGCTGACGGGACCATTACCGTCACTTATGATAGTAAACATGCTTATGGGATTAAAACTACCGATGGTGCCGAAGTCCTCATTCATTTAGGTCTCGACACGGTCAATTTAAACGGTGAACACTTCACCACTAACGTTAAAAAGGGTGATACCGTTCATCAAGGTGATTTACTAGGAACTTTCGATGTAAAAGCGCTAAAAGCTGCTAACTATGATCCAACGGTTATGCTCGTCATCACGAATACCGCTGACTATGCAAACGTTGAACGTCTAAAAGCACAACAAGTTACCGCCGGTGATCAGATTGTTGCTTTGACTGAACCAGCACAAACTGGTGTTGCTGCTGCGATCTAACTTGCTAAGGAGGGTTGAGTTTGCCCGTTGAAGTCGATAAAAAAACTGGTTTAATCAACCTTTATAACGATCAAATCAGCTATGTTATTCAAATCTTGGACCATCGTTACCCAGTACACCGTTACTTTGGGACCGTCTTAACTGATATGACGACATTGCCACCATTACCAACTGGTAATCATGCTTTTGCTGTTGATACACAACCGGACTTTCCATATTCAGTGACTTCGCTGCCTTTAGAATACTCGACGATTGGTAGCGGCGATTATCGTCAACCGGGGTACCTGATTACGTCCCCTGCCGGTCAATTATTACCAATTTTGACCGCCACTGGCATCACAGTAACTGAAAAGCCACTCAACTTGACGCAATTACCGCCGACAGTCGCTAAAGGCACGGCTGTGACAACCCTAATCATTCATTTAGCTGATCCAGTGACGGGGCTCAATCTCGACTTAAATTATACAATTTTTGAACATACAGCTTTAATTTTACGTAGTACCACGGTGATAAATCACGGAACCGCATCCCTTACGCTAAACGCTATCAATAGCCTGCAATTAGACTTGGCCGATGACCAATACGATGCACTAACTTTTAACGGCACGCATGCGCACGAAGCCAATCCAACACTTGCCCCATTGCGTCCCGGCATACAATGTCAACGTAGTTTGCGTGGGACTAGTGGGCCGCAACAACAACCTTTTATGGGATTAGCACGACCGCAAGCGACCGAATTTAGTGGTGAGGTCTTGGGAACGGCCCTCGTTTGGAGCGGTAATTTTCAGGCCGCAGTCGAAGTCGATCAGTACGCACATTCACGGCTAACACTAGGGCTTGAACCAACCACCTTTCAGTGGCAACTGACACCAGGCACGTCCTTTCAATCACCGGAAGCCATTTTAACTTGGTCGATGGATGGGTTCAACGGCTTATCACAAGTCTTTCATGACTTCGGTAATCAGCTGCAACCAAGCCTAACTCCGGATCCAATTGCGATAAACACCTGGGAAAGTGACTTCTTTGACGTTGACGCTACCAAGGTTCGCCAACTGATTGACCAAGCAACTGATTTGGGACTAGAGATGGTCGTCGTTGATGATGGTTGGTTCGTAAATCGTCATGGTGAAAATGGTCAGCTTGGAGACTGGCAAGTTGATTCGGTTAAATTTCCGCAGGGCTTGCGGCCACTAGCTGATCAGGCTCATCAACAGGGCCTTAAATTCGGCTTATGGCTTGAGCCGGAAATGGTTACGACCAACAGTCAGCTGTACCGTGACCACCCCGATTGGGCGTTACATTATCAACAGCGCGCCCCAATCACGGCGCGGCATCAGTTAGTCCTAGATTTGTCACAACCAGCTGTTCAAGAACATTTATTAACCACAATCATCGAGCTGATTGAAACCAACCAACTAGATTATTTGAAATGGGACATGAACCGTCATTTAACCCAAGTTGGCAATGACCTTTTGCCTGGAAACCAACAAGGTGAATTATATTATCGCTACGTGACTGGTCTCTATAGGCTTTTGACCAAATTACGTGCTCACTTTCCGGCACTGATCATCGAAAATTGCTCTGCTGGCGGCGGTCGACTAGATTTTGGGATGCTGGCCTACACCAATCAAACGTGGTTAAGTGACCTGACCGACCCAGTTGATCGTGCTAAAATCGAAAATGGTTTCAGCTATCTATTTCCACCATCTTGCTTTAGCACGCATGTCTCGGCATCGCCTAATGGTCAGAATGGCCGCGTAACACCTTTACAGACGCGACTGAACTTAGCCTCAATTGGGAATCTAGGCTTTGAACTAGCTTTAGAAAACTTAACCCCTGCCGAACAGCAACGCGTAATAGCTCAAGTTAACCAGTCAAAGCGCTGGCGGTCAGCTTTCAATGACGCCCGCTTTTATCGGCTCACAGACTGGCGAGACCAGCCAGATTATCAGGCTTGGTTGCTAGTCACTCGTGATCAACAACAAGCGCTCTGTTTTTATACAAGGAGCTTAAGCTCGGCAGTCAAGGTTTCTACCCAGCTTCCACTGCACTACCTTGCAGATCAACGTCACTATCTCGTGAATGGTCACTCATATGCAGGACATGGCTTAAACCAAGTTGGTCTAACGATTTTACCCGCTAAACAAGATTTTGAAAGTCAGCTCATTTGGTTACAAGCTACCGACTAAAATTGACGTGCTTGCCGTCCAAATGTTTAAATCTTTACATTTTCCATACACAAGCTACATGAAAACTATGTATTGATTAGGTATATTTAATCATGAATCAACGCAACACCCCCTGAGGTATTTTTTGAGCGCAATTTGCGAGCTTTCGTAACGAAAAGCGCCCGCACGACTTTTAACGGTCGTGCGGGCGCCTTTTTATTAAGTCAAATATTGCCGACAATGACTGGTTCCCCGGTGAAAGTGAATTTCTCGTTGACCACTGAAATCGTCGTTCGATCAATTTTGTTCTGATAATCACCCGTTGGCAATTGACAGGCCACCGCTTCAATGAAGTGACTGAAAGCAAAGTAACCAATGACTTTTTGTGACCCACTAGTATACGTTACTGACATGACGGACTTGTTTTCTGCCTTAATCGTATACGCACCTGTGCTAAAAATAGGCTGATGTTTTAACGTCGCTAATCGACTAATCAGCTCTGAAAGATTAGCTGTCCCGTCCAAGGCAATGGGATCGGCATCGAATAAACTTGGCAAATGGGCCGCACCAAATTCTTCCCCATTATAGATGAGCCCAGCACCCTTTTGGAAAAGACTGAAGGACAGCATGTTACGTCTCATTTGAGGATCTGGCAAATATTGCGCCGCTCGTGGCACATCGTGATTTTCCAAAAACCGCATTTTAACGTAGTTCTTCGGATAGGTGACATCTTGCTTCATTAGAATCCGTGCCAGTTCTGACAAGGACCGTTCGCCCTTAACCGTTGCCCGAAAATCTTCCAAAACATCATAATCATAGGTCAAGTCAAAGGCCTGATAGATTTCACTGTCAGATAAATCATCAAAACCAGCTTCACGCACTTGTTTGATAAAATCAGGGCCATTCGTTTCAGCTAACCAAATTAGACCAGGCTTATATTCAGCCAATTCGTGCCGCGCCTCTAGCCAAAAGGCCAATGGGACTAGCGGCGCAACATCACAACGAAAGCCATCAACATAATCGGCCCATTGTTTCAAAGTCTGAATTTGATAATCCCATAATTCATGATGACCATAATCTAAATCAATAATGTCTGACCAGTCAGCCACTCGATTTCCAAAACTACCGTCTGGCTTATGATAAAACCAATCTGGATGCTGCTGCAGCAGTTTTGAATCTGGGGAAGTATGATTATAAACAACATCTATCATGACTCGCATACCTTGGTCATGAATGGCTTTTGTTAAGGCGATAAAATCTGCCATCGTGCCGAGTTCTGGATTAATCCCGCGATAATCCGAAATCGCATATGGCGACCCTAATGTTCCTTTGCGATTTTTCTGGCCAATTGGCTGGATTGGCATTAACCAGATAATGTCGGTTCCTAAGGCTTTAATCCGTGGCAAATCTGCCTGTACAGCTTTAAAAGATCCTTGTTTTGAATAATTACGAGTAAAAACTGAATAAATTAGTTGTTGGCGCAATTTGATATCTGTTCCAATTGCCATTTTCACCGCTCCTTTACGTCATCAATTGTCACTGTCATCGACCACGGCTGGTATTTATTCTGATCAGCTTGTTGTTCAACCATTCCGACCGTTAAAGTCGGTTTAGCATCACTGCTAACACTCACCACTTTGGCTGTATCGGTTAAATTACAAGTTACCGTAGCAACTTTATCCGCTAATTGGCGGGTATATTGAAAGACCCCACTAACCGTCGGCTGAATGACTTCATCCCCTGCTGTAAATAATGAAGTTTGTTTCAGCCGCAATAACTCCCGATAAAAGCTTAATAAACTTGTCGAATCCAACATTTCAGCCGCAACTGAGACGGACTTTGTTGGTTGCCCATTCAGCCAAGGCTCATGTTCTGAAAAACCTTGGTATGGTTGATCAGTGTCCCACGGCATGACACCCCGAGCAGCCATCTTGTGAGTGGAATTTAGCATTTTCATGGCCGCATCCGCTGAATAACCAGCTGCGAGTGCCTGCTGGTAAAATGGCAACACGGTCTGATCATGAAAATCTGACAATTGGTTCAGAGAACTATTTTCTAAGCCAAGCTCTTCACCGTAATAAATAATGGGCAGGCCCCGTTGTAAATACAACATTGTTGCCAGACACTTTAAGCTTTGCCAATAATAAGCCGGGCTAGCATAGCGTGAGGCAACCCGCGCCATATCATGATTACTCCAATACAGAACTGGCAGACTGACATCCGCAAGCTTCGTTTCAATCGTCGTTAACCGTTGGCGCATCCCATCAACATCCAGCGCTTTAGGCTGGAACTCTGCTGGCAATCGCGAATCAAGCTGATCCATACGATCGACAATCGAACGGAACGTAATCACCGCATCACATTCATCATTTTGTGGGCGACTGTAATCAATCAATAGCTCAGGGCTAGCCGAAGCTGCTTCCCCTAAAATAAAGACATCTGGCTTGATGGCGCGTAAAGCGTGGCAGAATTCACGTAAATAAGGCTGTACTCGACTAAGATGCGCGTAAAAAGTATCATCGATGATTGGTTTTTGCGGATCACCGACTGCAAATTGTTTGAAATTGGCTTTATCAATATGAATAAAGGCATCCAGTCTTAACCCATCGATTCCTTTATTGAGCCAAAACTTGGCGATCTCAATCATCGCCTGTCTCACAGCCGGATTCTGCCAATTCAGATCTGGCATATGCCGATCAAATAAATGAAAGTAATAGTTATTCGGCTCTTTTGGCGTTGGCTCCCAGACGCTACCACCAAAGAATGAGCCCCAATTATTAGGTAACTGTCCTGGTTGCGCTTGGGCCCATAAATAATAATCATGATAGGCACTTTGCGGATCCTTCAAAGCTGCTTTAAACCAAGGATGCTGATCAGATGTATGGTTCATAACAAAATCCAATAACAAATGCATCCCATTCTGATGCAATGCTTGAATCAAATCCTCAACGTCCGCCATCGACCCGACAGATTGGTCAATTTGATAGTAATCGGCAACATCATAACCATTATCAACCTGGGGAGACACATAAATTGGGTTCAGCCAAACTGTCGTAATTCCTAAAGCCTTCAGGTATGGAATTTTTTGAATAACGCCTTGCAAGTCACCAATGCCGTCATTATTCGTGTCATTGAAGCTTTTAGGATAAATCTGATAAATAACTTGTTTTTCATGCCATTTTGCCATTTCAGTTGTTCCTCCTAAGCTAACGTCTGAACCGAATTCCGTTCAATAATTCGATGTGGCACAATAATCTTTGTGGCCAGACTGTCAGCGTGTTTCAGATCAATCACAATTCGAGCGGCTTCCATGCCCAACCGCCGTGGAAAAATTTCAATCGACGTTAACATCGGACGAGCGGTTTCCGCAAAAATTGAATTATTAAACGCAATGACAGATGGTCGCTCATCTTCCGAACAAACAGCACCCAAGACATGCTGTAATCGCAATCCCAGCATGTCATCAACAACTACAAAAGCGGTTACATTTGGATTGTCGTGCCTATATTGTTTCACAATTTCAAAATCATCGTCATATTTGGCGAAAACGATCTTAAGTTTACGGGTCGCAAACCCGTGTGATTCAACAATTTGTCGATAACCCATTAGCCGATCATTTTGAGCCATCTTTATTAAATCGCTATAAACAAAACAAATTTCTTGATGCCCATGATCTACTAAGAAACGGGTAGCATCCGCGCCAGCCAAGATATTATCATTATCAACATAGGGCGTTTCATTGACGTGCCGGTATGGCTTCCCAACGATAACAAAGTGTACTTTCAGGGCGGTCAATCTCTCAACGATCGGATCATTTTTTTCAGAATATAATAGAATAAATCGCCGAATCATACCTTGAGTGACCATTGTATTAATACTATTCAATAATTCTTCTTGTGACGTCCCCGTAGCCAAGTTAACCATTAATTTCGCATCATAACAGACTTCACTCACGCCACGAATAATTTCCATAAAGACCGGGTTTCCAAAAACATCTTGGTGATCAACGGGTAATACAACGCCAATCGCGTTACTCTGCTTATTAGCTAAACTTTGAGCATTGAAATCTGGCGCATAATTTAATTTGGCCATCGCTTCATGGACTCTTTTTTGCGTTTTTGGACTAATTGTTGGATTATTATGCATTGCTCTGGAAGCAGTTGACGGCGAAACACCCGCTAATTCTGCAACATCTTTAATTGTTGCCATAATCTCATCTCCTGCATGTTCTCACTGCCAATTTTGAAACACGTCAGACAGATTTGTCTGACTTTTCAAACATTAAATCTTTTATACTGAAAATCTATTATACCTATAAAATTAGGCCGTGCACAATGCACAGCCTAATCATCAGCCTATTAACATCAATGTCATACCGAATCAAGGATTAATCTCAACAACCATTAAGCTTTAGTAGCAGCCGTGACTTGATCTTTTAAAATCACGTCTTCCCCGTTCAATTCAATCGTTAAGGCATCGCCACTGACTAATTCAACAGTCGTCTGAGTTTGATCCACATCGACCTTCAACAACCGACCTCGGAAGTTAATATGGAATTGGTAGTGTGACCATTCCTTTGGCGCAAATGGTGCAAAGGATAATTTACCATCTCGCACCCGCATGCCAGCAAAGCCTTGAACAATTGCCAACCACGACCCAGTCATTGAGGTAATATGCAACCCGTCAACCGTGTCATTGTTGTAGTTATCCAAATCTAACCGGGCGGTCCGTTGATACATTTCAACTGCTTTTTCCTCATAATGGAGATCAGCAGCCAAAATTGCGTGAACAGCGGGAGACAAACTTGATTCATGAACCGTTAATGGTTCGTAGAAATCAAAGTTAGCCTTCTTTTGCGCTGTCGTAAAGTGATCCATAAAATAGTAAATGCCTTGTAAAACATCCGCTTGTTTGATGTATGGTGACCGTAAGATGTGATCCCATGACCAGTGTTGATTGATGGGCCGTTGATCAGCTGGAATTGATGAAGCTGGTTTCAAATCTTTATCCAAGAACGTATCATTTTGAACAAAAATGCCTAAGTCATCATCATGTGGGAAGTACATCCGGTCAACAATATCTTGCCATTTTGCTAATTCGTCGGCACTCACGTTTAATGCGTCGCGTTTGGCATCAGCAACCTTTTTCAAGCTGGCTAACGTGTATTGCAACGTCCAGCGTGCCAAGAAGTTGGTGTACCAATTATTGTTAACGTTGTTTTCGTATTCATTAGGTCCAGTAACGCCGTGGATCATGTACTGCTGTTTACGTTCGGAGAAGTGTACTCGATCAGCCCAGAACCGTGAAATGGCAGTCAAGACATCGATTCCTTTTTCCTTCAAGTAAGTTTCATCACCGGTGTAACGGGTGTAGTTATAGATGGCATAAGCGATTGAACCATTCCGATGAATTTCTTCAAAGGTAATTTCCCATTCGTTATGACATTCAATCCCGTTAAAGGTGACCATCGGGAAGAGTGCCCCATCGAGGCCTTGCATCTTCGCATTGTGGAACGCACCGTCTAATTGATTGTAACGGTATTCCAACAAGTTTTCAGTCACTTTTGGCTTAGCTAACGACAGATAGAACGGTACTCCGAAGGCTTCGGTATCCCAATAAGTGGCGCCACCGTACTTTTCACCCGTGAACCCTTTTGGTCCAAGATTCAAGCGCTTGTCTTCACCGTAGTAAGTGGAGAATAATTGGAATAGGTTAAAACGAATCCCTTGTTGTGCCGCATCGTCACCTTCAATAGCAACATCCGCTAGTTCCCAACGTTTTGCCCAAACTGCTACATGCGCTTTCAGCAATTCTTCGTAAGTCTGCGCATGAACCGCTTCAGCCAATTTGGCCATGCCAGTACGTAATGCCGACATGTCTGAGTAGTCCCGGGAAGTCACGACGACCACCCGTTTTTCAAAATTCTTAGTTTCATCAGGCGCCAAAGTTCCACGGAAAATGTTTGTGACGGCTTTTTCCGTATCAGGTGCAGCTGAACCTCTAAAATCAGTCAAGTGCATCATTTGCATGCCTAAGGTGAACCGTGGTGTTCCAAAATCATTCGGCTTGGTTTGTGCAACCATGCTGCCACCAGTGACCGCATGACTCTTGTCAAGCACTTGCCAGAATTGTTCGTCGTAGTTGGCATCTTCATTGAAGACATCCGCATCAATCTGTGAAATGAAGCCGATTTGGACGGGCTCATCACTCAAATTATGCACACTATAATGGACATCGAACAATTCCTTCTGAGCAACACTCACGAAGCGATCAATTTGGAATTGCACTCGTTTTTCACCTTTGGTCACGATAAATGACCGGCGTAAGACACCTGTGTGCATATCCAAATCAATCATAAAGTCGCTGATTTCGTCTTTTGCCAAGTCAACTTGATCGCCATCAATCGTTAAATTGACTTTGACAAAATTGACCGCATTGATCACTTTACCGAAATAGTCTGGGTAGCCATTCTTCCACCAGCCGACCCGAGTCTTATCTGGATACCAGACTCCGCCGATGTAGATGCCTTTCAAGGTGTCATTGGAATAATGTTCCTCAAACATCCCACGCATCCCCATATAGCCATTCCCGATACTGGTCATACTTTCTTGTAACCGTTTATCCGTTGGCACTAATTCATGACTAATCACGTGCCACGGATCGACCTCAAAAATACGTTTCATCTTGATACGTCCTCCTAAATAATTGCGATAGAAAGGGAGTCTGTGACAATAATGTCTCCAGACTCCCTTCTAAATCCATCTAACGCGACCGTGTTAACGACTCATTATTCAATCGTTAATTCAGTTTCGTCATCGAAGAAATGGGCTTTACTCATTTCAAACGCCATTTCGACTTCTTCGCCTGGTTTATGATAATCACGTGCATTAACTTGGGCTACGAATTCAGTTTCACCGGTACGTGAATAGAGCATTGAATCAGTACCTAAGAATTCTGAAACTTCAACTTTAGCACTAACAACCGCATCAGGCATCGCTTCTAAGGCTACTTGTTCGGTATGAATATCTTCAGGACGAATCCCGACTGTCAATTTCTTACCATCGTAACCTTTTTCACGTAAGACCTTTAACCGACCTTCAGGAACCGCAACATCCAAGCCACGACCATTAGAAACACGACCATTCTTCAATTCAGCATCAAAGAAGTTCATTGAAGGTGATCCCATGAACCCAGCCACGAATTTGTTGGTTGGCTTATTGTAAAGTTCATCTGGTGTTCCGAC
This sequence comes from Lactiplantibacillus daoliensis, assembly GCF_005405005.1. Classification (GTDB taxonomy): domain Bacteria; phylum Bacillota; class Bacilli; order Lactobacillales; family Lactobacillaceae; genus Lactiplantibacillus; species Lactiplantibacillus daoliensis. The sequence goes on from NZ_BJDH01000010.1 coordinate 107,839, forward strand.
TTGTTGAATCTTACCATCGTTCATGATAACAATTCGATCGGCCATCGTCATCGCTTCAACTTGATCATGGGTCACATAAATCATGTTTGTTTGTAACCGTTGATGTAATTGGGCAATCTGTGTCCGCATATCAACCCGCAACTTAGCATCCAAGTTTGAGAGGGGTTCATCAAGTAAGAACAACTTCGCATCTCGAACGATTGCTCGTCCTAAAGCGACACGTTGCCGTTGCCCACCAGATAATGCAGCTGGTTTCCGTTGTAGAAAATCAGTCAACCCTAAAATTTCAGCGGCATTATCAACCCGTTTTTTGATTTCGTCTTTTGGCATTTTCTTAATTGAAAGTCCAAAACCCATGTTGTCAAAAACGGTCATGTTTGGATATAGTGCGTAGTTTTGGAAAACCATCGCAATATCCCGATCCTTAGGTGCCAAGTCATTAATGACCTTGCCATCCATCACTAAATCACCCTTGGAAATATCTTCCAAGCCGGCAATCATCCGTAACGTGGTTGATTTACCACAACCAGAAGGACCGACAAAAACAATAAATTCTTTATCTTTAATATCTAGATTAAAGTCACTTACGGAATAGCTATCATTACCATCGTATTCCTTATAAATATGCTTTAAATTAATTTCAACCATCTTAACTGTCTCCCCTTACTCCGATTTCACCAATCGCATCAATGCTTAATATGAATACAGTTACACTAACTATTTAACTGACCCACTTGTTACCCCAGCAATAATGTATTTCTGGAAGAAGACATACATAATTAAGACCGGCAGTAAAACTAAGACGTATGAAGCAAAGGCTAAGTTGTATTGCGTTGAGAATTGACCTTGGAACACATATTGTGCCAACTGTAACGTTTGTTGATCTGGATTGCTCAACAGAACCAATGGCATTAAGAAGTCATTCCAAGTCCACATAAATGACAAGATAGCAACTGTGGCATGCATTGGCTTCATTAGTGGGAAGATCACCTTAAAGAATATCTGCATTGGCTTAGCGCCGTCCATTTCAGCGGCTTCTTCAAGCGCTGTTGGAATTTCCTTAACAAATCCTGAATAGAGGAAGATGTTTTGTGGTAACCCAAAGACAATATATAGGAATGTAATCCCAATAATATTATCCATATGGAAAGCACTGACTTCTTTAACTAACGGTAACATGATGACATTGAACGGAATAAACATCGCACTGATGAAGTAGTAATACATCATATTAAAGAATTTGTTCTTTAAGCGATACCGCGTAATGACATAAGCCGCCATTGAGTTTGTGAAGATCGTAAAGATGACATTAACAACCGTAATAAACAATGTGTTCAAGAACATCTTGGGAAAGTTTGTCATTTGCCAAGCGTTCTTAAAGTTTTCCCAATGGATTTGCTTAGGCAATGATAAGACGTTGCTCATTTGACTCGGATCTTTTAACGCAATCACAATCGTGATATAAAGCGGTCCTAAGATTGCAAAAATTGCAAGCACCATCATGACACTAGTCAGTGTCCAGTTTACTTTTTTCTTACGCTTCTTGGACTTACGTGGAGCCGGCGTATTATTATTCAAATCTGCATTAGCTTGCATTATCCCAACCGCTCCTCTCGTTTATTCAAAACTCTCAACTGAATGAGTGAGATTGTAAGTACAACAATGAACAGTACCACGGCGTTCGCAGATTGAACTGCGAATTGTGAGCCTTGGAAACCTTGCGTATAAATTTCAACTGAAATTGACGTTGTACTATTACCTGGGCCACCATTAGTCATCGCCATGATTTGGTCGAAGACCATGAGGTAACCTTTAACTGATAAGACTAAATTAATCGTGAAGAACGGTGCAATCAATGGGAATGTCAAACGCATGAATTTTTGCCATGGGTTGACACCATCTAAGGCCGCAGCTTCATAAATTTCTGGATCAACTGACTGAAGTCCAGCCAGGTAAATCAAGGTATTAAACGCTAATCCTTGCCAAATGGTCATGATTAAAATTCCAACCCAAGCATGCGTTGTCCCTAAGATGTTACTGGACATAAAGCCCCAGTGTAGCGCCCGGCCTAAGCTTGGTAACATGTTACCAAAGATAAACTTAAACACGAACCCAACAATCAATGACCCTAGCATGTATGGTAAGAAATAAATTGCCTTCAAGAAATTTTGATACTTGATTTTACCATTCAAGCCAACGGCAATCGCCAAAGCAATTGCATTAACTAAAATTGTGGCAAACAAGGCAAATTTAAACGTAAACCAATAAGCATGCGTAATATTACTGTTACCGAACATATACAGATAGTTCTTTAGACCGACAAACTTCCAAGTGCCATACCCGCTCCAGTCAGTGAAGCTGTAAAATACCCCGCGTAAAAACGGAATGGTATGAAAAATGAAGAATAGGATCCCAATTGGAACCACCATCATATAATATGCAAATGGTATCTTTTTCCCCTTACGTTTGGGTTTTCTCTTAATCGTCTCTTGCATTAGTTATCGATCCTTTACTTTACATTGGCAGACTTAAAGGCAGAATCAGCTTTCTTCAAACTCTTAGTGATATTAGTGGCATCACTCATACCCTTAGTTTGGTTAACACCAGTTTGAGTTAAGACTTGAGTCATATCGAAACCATCTGGATAGTAGTGGTCTGGGTAGTTGACAACATCACCCTTAGCTAAATCTGCTGAAATGCCTTTAAGGGAAGCAGCATTCTGGTCGATACCCTTAATTGCTGAGAATGAGAATTGTTCTTTATTGTAAAGTTTGGCATTCTTGTCAGTCATCATGAATTTAACAAACTTCATGGCAGCTGCTTTATTCTTAGAATTCTTAGAAACAGCTAAAGCAACGTCAATCCCTGAAGTAACTTTGTTCTTGCTGGCATCGTTGTTAACTGGCAACTTGAACATATCTAAATCAACATCTTTTTTGCTGGTCTTAGCTTGTGGAATGACAAAGTTACCATTGATCATCATGGCTGCTTTACCTTCAGCTAAAGCCTTGGTCCCATCGTTATAAGTGGTCCCCATGTAATCTTTTTGAGCATACTTAGAAATTTCAAGATACTTCGTCATAACTGGTTTATAAGTTGAGGCAAAGGTGGTCTTGTTATTCTTACGTTCTTTGATCCATGAACTACCAACCATGTTCGATGAAAGTTGGTTAAAGACGCCCATGGTGGTCCAACTGTCTTGGAATGGCAATTCAAATGGCGTAATGCCTTTAGCCTTCAAGGTCTTGGCATCGGCAATTAATTCATCCCAAGTCGTTGGTGTCTTAGTAATGCCAGCCTTTTTGAATAAGGCCTTGTTATAAACAATACCAGAAGCATTGGTTGCATATGGAACCGCATCCAATTTGCCGCCTTTAGAGATTGAAGTAATCATCTTTTGGTATTGTGGCATGGTGTTCTTCGTGAATGATTCCTTGCTCATGTCAACTAAGACACCAGCTTTTTGGATTTGTTGATAGTTAACATCCCCACCAACAGCCATCACATCAGGAATTGAGTTTTTAGCCAAATCTGACTTCAAAACTGTCCCGGCATTACTTGGTGATGATAATTGAACTTTGATATCTGGATTTTTCTTTTCAAATGATGCAATCATCTTTTTGTAAGTTGGTGCATTTTCAGTCTTCGTTGAGAAAAATTGTAAAGTTGTTTTCTTTGAAGAGCTGCTGTTTCCACAGGCGGTTGTTACTAGTGATAAAGCAATTAAACTAGCTGAAACTGCGAGTAACTTAGTTCCTTTTTTCATGTTTATTTCCCCTTTTTTTTACCCGATAATCGAGCTATAAACTTTGGCTTCAAACGGACGTAGCTCACTGCCACGGTCGTCATCGTAATTACTGATTAATAAATTGCTATTACTATCTGGTGTAACTTCTGTTTGAATGATTTGATCAGTGTAATTAGCGACGACTAATAATGACTGTTGCGCATTTGTTCGTGTGTAAGCATAAACGCTTTCATTTTGTTCAGTCCCCGGAACTTGTTCATAGCGGCCATCCGTGATGACATCTAGCGTATGACGTAAACGAATTAATTCTTTATAGAAAGCGAGTACTGAATGATCATCATTCAATTCGGCTGCAGCATTAATTTCCTTATAATTAGGATTAGCGGCCAGCCATGGTTCATGATCGCTGAACCCACCATTGGCTTCAGTCGACCACTGCATTGGTGTCCGGGCATTATCCCGTGAATGGAATCGCAAGTATGCTAGCATCGTGTCCCCGTCAACTAGCTGCTCGTCATCGACCAATTCATGATAGGCATTGATAGATTCCAAATCACGATAATCACTTAATGAGTTGAAATTGGCGTTGGTCATCCCAAGTTCTTCACCTTCGTAAATGTATGGGGTCCCTTGCAACATATGCAAGACTAACGCCAACATCTTGGCAGAACGAACTCGGTAAGCTTCACTGTCGTCCCCAAATCTGGAAACGGCTCGTGGTTGATCATGATTATTCCAATATAATGAGTTCCAAGCCTTACCGTAGAGACCCACTTGCCATTTAGTTAAGTTATTCTTTAAGTCAACCAAATTTGTTTTACGTGAATCCCACTTACCTAGTGCTGGATTGGTGTTTGAATCCAGTCCCATATGTTCAAATTGAAAGACCATATTCAACTCATCATTATTCAGATTAGAATATTTCAAGGCATTTTCAATATCCACCCCAGGCGTTTCACCAACAGTAATCAAATCATGTTTTTTCATGACCTGTTGATTCATTTCCTTGAGGTATTCATGGACATGCGGACCGTTAGAAACTAATCCCGAATTTCCATACATGGCGCCTTCAGACTTAGGACCATCTGGTAAGCCAGCTGGTTTGGAAATTAAACTAATAACATCCATTCTAAAGCCATCAACACCACGGTCAGACCACCAGTTCATCATGTCATAGACTGACTGGCGCATCTCCGAATTTTCCCAGTTTAAATCTGGCTGTTCGGGTGCAAACAAATGCAAGTAATATTGTTTCGTGGCCTCATCGTATGTCCAAGCTGGGCCGGAAAATGCTGCGCCCCAGTTGTTAGGTGCATGACCATCGACTGGATCGCGCCAGATATAATAATCACGATGCGCATTTTCGGTCGACTTTCGACTTTCAACAAACCAATTATGTTGATCCGAAGTATGATTAACAACCAAGTCCATCATAATCTTCAGCCCGAGTTGGTGTGCTTTGGCCAACAGTCTTTCAAAATCAGCCATCGACCCTAATTCAGGATTAATTGCTTGATAATCACTAATATCATAGCCATTATCAACACCTGGTGAAGCATAAACCGGGTTTAACCAAATGACATCAACGCCAAGATCTTTAATATAATCCAAGCGACTGGTAATCCCATTTAAATCTCCCATACCATCATGGTTACTATCTTGAAAACTACGTGGATATACTTGATACACAACGGACTTTTGCCACCATTGTGCCTTTGAATCCCGTTCACCCATTATTTCGCCTCCAAAAGTGATAAATACACAACCATTTAAAATGTCTATACAATTCTTTTTAAACGTTTACGCAACCGTTTGCACGTTGTTGCATAGTTAAAAGGAATCGCTTACATGTCTATTATACGTAAGCGTATTCGTTTGTCAATAGAATTAATATTCGCAATTAAATATATTTATTTTTGGATTTTACGCAATCGGTTGCGTAACTATACCAATCCTACTCCACAGACATTAATTCAAGAATCATTTCAGTAATATTAGGAACATCAATACTCGTTAAATAACTGATAAATCCAGCCCGATCTTGGGTCTGGTATTGCTGCCAAATCGTCTGCTTTAAACTAAAATCAATTTTTGCAAATTGTAATTTCTTTTGTAGTTCCTGTTCAACGATTGCTTTCTGATCAGCAAGTTGTGGCTGAATCATTTGATAACCGTCACCTGAAACTAACGATTCAATTCGATCATAGCTCATCCCCACTGACTGCAAAGTATATTGCCGATCAGTTGGAATAATATGTTGTGGATCGTCAACCGTAATGGTCAATTTACCCGTCGCATCTTGCCAATCAAAGTGCGTTTTAGCAATAGCGGTCGCTGTATGTTCGACCATCTCATATTGGCCGTCGCTACCACCAAAGACTTTCAAGGCGAGCTGACTTGGCAATTTATCGGCAGGTGCCATGTAATCGACACTTAATGGGACAATACTGCCGGCTTTAACGAATACCGGATATTGAGCCAATGGCCGAAACGCGGTTACCACGCGATTACCTTGATAGCGAATGCCCGTAAACCAATCATACCAAGTTCCGGCGGGTAACCAGGTCTTCGCCTTTCCCAACTGAGCCGCATCTGCCATGGGTGTCGTAATTGGCGCAACCAGCATCGCTGACCCGAATTGATATTCATTTTTGAAATGATAAGCCGTTTCATCTTCTGGATGACCATAGTAGAGCGGCTGAATTAAAGGTGTCCCATCCGTATGGGTTCGATAATTTTCACTGTCCAAATAAGGAATTAACTGACTCCGTAGTTGTAAGAATTTGATCATGATCTGCTTGATATCAGACCGATAATTCCAGGGCTCTTTTCCCATAAAAATATTATTTGAGCTATGCATTCTCAAAATCGGGCTGAAGACCCCAAATTGCAACCAACGCAAGGCTAACTCCCCATCATAGCTACCAAACATGTGACCACCAATATCATGACTCCACCAAGTGTAGCCAATATTAGAAGCAGTGGCAGTGAAGTATGGTTGAAATTGCAACGATTGCCACGAAGCTACCGTATCACCGGAAAAACCAATTGGATAACGATGACTACCTGGTCCAGCGTAACGTGACAAAATTAGCGCATCATTGTTCCGCTTGCGCTTAAGATCTTGATAGTGGGCAATATTCAATAACCAGAGTGGATCCACCTGTTTGGCACCACGCTGCCCACCTTGTTGCCAATCAATCCACCAGAAATCGACCCCTTGCTTTTCGAGAGCTGTGTGCACCATCTCAAAGTAAGCCTTCCGGAAAGCAGCATTTTGCAAATCAAAAATTGCTGGTTCTTCTTTAGCCGTATCAAGCTGTAATGCCTTCGCAACTTGCGGGTAAGTTTCTTCGTTTGGTCGAATCCCTGCTGCTGGATGAACATTCAAGGTGATTTTATGGCCAGTAGCGTGCAACTTTGCCATCATTTTTTTCGGATTTGGAAAATAAGCTTTGTCCCAAGTATAGCCAGTCCAGCCACTACCGTACCTCGCTGGAATATCAGTTGTATGCCAATTCATATCCAAAACTGAAACGGCAATTGGAATCCGCTGTTCAGTAAACTTAGCCATTAATTTTAAATACTCATCTTGGTGATAAGGATAGTAACGACTCCACCAGTTTCCTAGCGCAAAGCGCGGTACCATTGGCGGAAAACCAGTTAATTCGTAATACATCTTGAGCGTTTGACGAAAATCACGACCATACGTGAAGTAGTACATATCTTGTTCTGCGTGTTCGCGCCGACTAACTTGATCACCAACCAATAGAAATGACTCCGAATCATCGATCACACCAAAGCCATCTTTGGAGATTAACCCTTCTTCTAACGGAATTGCCCCATCAGCCTTATCCAGCGTCCGAGCCGTCCCTTTGAGATTGTACTTAACTTTTTCACCATAATGCCACCGACTGTAATGGGTTCCATAGTTGCTACGCGCATCAATAAATAAGCTGCCAGCATCAAACTTGCCGCCAACATAATATAAGGTGAAATTAGCCGTTCTTAAAACTAATTCATAACCAGCGACCGTCATAATTTCATAGTCAGTCGACTTTAACTGCCGATTTTGAACCAATGACGTTGTCTGATCTTCAAATTGCCCCGTCTCTGAATATTCCATCCGTAATAATCCCGCATCCAGCACTGAGAAGCGAGCTAATCCAACTGTAATGACATTCGTTTTCACAAATTTCACCGCACTTTCTTTTTGAATATCTATACAGTACCACAAAGATAACCGCTTTCAACACACGGAATAGCTTTATGTCCTTAAAATAAAAAAAGGACTTTTTCCACTAGCTTTAACCACTCGTTTCCAGTACAATACTAATCAAACAACCCAAAACAGGAGGCCCTACCATGTCCACCCACGCATCCGTCAAATCAATCACGTTACTCGGCGTCTTAACCGCCATGCAGATTATGTTGAACAGCCTATTATCCATTCAATTTCTAACCACTAAGATTGCCTTTGCATTCGTTGTTGTCGCGATTACGGCGCGGCTTTTTTCACCACTCGTAACGGCCGGAAGCACGGCTTTAGCTTACTTTCTCGGCATGGTCCTCTTTCCAAAGTTTACGTTTTTCCCTGGTTTTATCCTAACTGCGTTCGTAACTGGTCTTGTGTTCGGGATTGCCTTTCAACAGCGCACCTCACTAACCCGTATTCTGCTAGCAAACTTCATCGTTCTCTTTATTCTGAATCTATTTCTCAACAGTCTCTGGTTACATATCATGTACCTGACACCTTGGTCAGCCTTACTGACGACTCGGTTCATTCAAGAAATCGTCTCTTACTTAGTCTATACGACCGTTCTCGTGCTACTGTTCAAAGTACCCATTATTAACCAATTGACAGCTCAGTTTAACGCCAAATAAAAATGATCGATTAGCCAGTGTTTGGTTAATCGATCATTTTTGTCATACCTATTTAACGTATTTAGCGACTTGAGTCCCAGCTTGGCGACCAAAGATCACGATTTCTGCCACGGAATTCCCACCAATCCGGTTGTCACCGTGCAAGCCACCGGTAACTTCACCAGCGGCATAAAGGCCCGGAATCGCTTGTCCTGACTTCTTCAAGACTTCAGTTTGCGGATTGATCTTCACGCCACCCATGGTGTAATGAATCCCAGGGGCAATCTTAATTGCATAGTATTTCGGCGTATTTAACTGATTATCCATCCCGGTCGTCCGCTCAAACTGACCATCTTTTTTAGCCTTAACGTCGTCATTCCACGTCTGAACCGTCTTTTCAAGTTCGCTACTAGGAACGGTCAACTTCTTTGCCAATTCGCTCAGTGTTGCGGCTGATTCAACCATGCCCTTCTTTTCATACTGATTAATCGCAGTGACCCGTTTCTTGACACCGCCATCGAATAAGACGTAAGCATATTGATCTGGTTGTTTATTGATCGCTGCGGAAACGACATCCCGAGTGCCCATTTCGTTCGTGAAACGATCCCCGGCTGTATTTATCAGAATACCACCTTCACCACGCACCGCTTCACCAACTAAATATGGTGGCTTTTGATAAACCGTTGGGTGAATTTGGATCTTATCCATATCAACTGTGTAGCCACCCAAATCAGTAATCATCTTAACCCCATCACCAGTACTGCCGGCTTGATTCGTCGTCACATATTTCGACAAATCTGGGCGATACTGCTTAATCATCGCCTTGCTGGCACCAAAACCACCGGTCGTCACAATGACTGCTTTGGAACTAATCGTTTTCGTCTTATCTTGATCAAACTTCACTTTAACGCCGTCAACCTTGCCGGCTTTTTCATTAATCTTCGTGACATCCGCATTCACATAAATTGGAATCGCTTGTTTCTTCACATTTTTGAGTAAGCCACTCACCAAGTAGCCGCCGACCGCGGAACCATCGGCGGGACGATGAGTCCGTTTAACACTCATACCCCCGGTAATGGTTAAATTGGTTAATTTAATTCCCATACCATCTAGCCAATCAACCGCACTCGCGGAGTGGTCAACGAAGAAACGTAGCATCGCTTTATCGTTGGTCCCATGCCCGCCAGCTAAGGTTTCCTGATAAAACTTATCGTTCGAATCTTTAATCCCAGCCTTTTTCTGAACCTTCGTTTCCGAGGCATTCATTCCCGAAGAGGCTTTCAACGTGTTCCCACCAGCAACGGGCATCTTTTCCAAAATAACTGGTTTTAACCCTTTTTCTTTGGCTGCCAATGCCGCCGACATCCCGGCACCACCAGCACCAATAATGACCACGTCATAGTTAGACTTCAGACTTTTCATTGATGAATACTGCGTCTTCGAAGCCCCCGAAGTGACCTCCGTCTTCTTCGATGAACTACTTTTACTGCTACTTGATTTTGTACTAGTCGAGCTGGTATTCCCACAACCGGCTAAACTGGCGACCACCAGCGTTAAGCTGGCAACTAAGGCCAAGCCACGTGTCTTCATAATATTTCCCTCCAAAGCGTTATTTTTTCGATATTGTGAAGTGCTGAATTAATTGTAACATAAGTTAACTAACTAATGGAACCCCTTTCATAGGCTTAGCTGACACATCCGCGTCAAAAAAAGAGCTTTCTCAATTTGAGTTAGATCATCTTTCACAAAATTAATTTTTAATTCAAGGCTGCAATCATACCCGTTAAGAAATCGGTCGCAGTACCAACAAAAGCTTGTTGCGAAACTTTAAAAATCGGCGCTTTTTCATCAGGATTTACCGCGATAATATGTTGCGCACCAGCCATGCCAAGCACATACTGTTCAGCGCCAGAAATCCCAATATTAATAATAACCTCTGGTGTGACCGTCATACCATCAATCCCAATCAATTGTTCAGCATTAAACGTTTCCAATTTAGTTAACGGCTGGGTCACCCCAATCGCTGCCCCAATCCATTTTGCCAATTGCTGAGCCTGCAACAATGTCGCCGGTTCCAAGGCGCCTTGGCCTAACGCAATGATCCGCTTCGCATTCTTGATTGACCCGACATTTACAGGTACTGCCTCAGTTAAACCAAGTGTTTTAACAACTTGATGTAAATCAGTCACCTGAATCCGCTTAGCCACTGCCACTGGTTGGTCAGCCTTCAGTGGATCCCAATGATCAAGTCCCAAGGCATGCCGACCAATTTGCTGCTGCAACTGCACCGGCGTGCCAGTCGCTAACGTTAGTGCCTGGGCTTCCGCCATTAACTGCGTCAGCGGCAGCACCGTCGTGACCGCGGCACCACCTAACAACTGGGTGGCTTGTTGTGTCATCAACAAGCTATTCTGACTACTTGTCACGGCTGCCATTGCCGCGACAGTTTCAAAATCACGTTTTTGATCAACCTGTTGCGCCGCATGCCACGTCATTAATTCACTTAGCTGTAATTTAGTGGCTAGTTTGCCCACCTGCAATTGAGCTGTCGCATCAGCATTCAACAAGGCGTCGCCGATGACACGCTGACTCGTATAGCGTTTGACTGTTGCTAAGGTGCGCTGACCAATGCCAACACTAATAGCAGCTATCATAATATTGCCCAAAGCGGTCATATGGCGCGCAATCGTTGCACCTTGATTTTGATAGCCTAACCGTTGCTCGTCGGTCACTTCTACCTCATTTAAACGTACGGCAGCCATTGGGACGGCTGGTAAGCCTGCTAACCGAATTGGTTGTTGAATCCGCAGCCCAGTTCGATCTGCCGGAATCACAAATTGCAGCTGATTATCCTGGATAGTCTTTGCCAGCACAACATAAGCAGCAGCTTGACCGGCGTTAACGACCAAAGTTTTGTCCCCCGTCAGTGACCAGCCTGCGCCCGCTTGTTTAGAAGCACTGCACTGAATTGCCGAACGACCACCGCCATCTGGTTCAGTAACCGCAATGGCAAGCGGCGTTGTCTGTGCTGCTTGTAGCGTTTCAGCGAATTGAGCTGGTTTGCCATATAGCGTTAAGGCAGTAGTGGCCACCCAAGTACTAGCTAACATTACCGCTGCACTCACTGAGCCTTGAGCGATCGCCGCTAATGCTAAAATCTGTTCTGAAAGACTGGCGGCCATCCCAAATGGTTTTGCCAATCCCAGTTCCGGTAACCCTTCATTGACCAATAATTGATAAGCCTCAGCACTTGTTTGCTGTCCTTGAGCCAGTTGCGCGTCAAATGGCGCTAATTTTTCCTGACTAAACTTCGTTAAATGTTGCCATAGCTCTCGTTGTTCGGCAGTTAAATTCTCATCCATCCCGCGACCTCGCTTCTTTAAGTGTTTAGCTCTAATTTACCACAACTCACAAAAAAGGCAGTGACAATCGTCACCACCTTGTCCGTTATTTCGGATCAATAAACCCATTTTCCAAAATCGCCATATACTTTTTTGCTCGTTCAGCGACCCATTGTGCATCTGCCATTGTTTTCATTTCAGGACGTTTTTTTGCTTGGGCTTGAAACTCAGCAAAAATTTGATTATAAATCCCCATAATCAACTCAATCACCGTTTCGCGATCAACTTCTGGTCGTAATGGAAGGCGATCAATGATCTCACCAATCATCAGCTGTGAAAGTTGCAAACTTTGCGTATACAATTCCTGCAACTCGCTCTGGATTTTCGCCGGTAATTTATCCGCATTGCCATAAGCACTGATCATCAGCCGCATTTCATCTGGATGTTTACGGCCAAAGTCAGCCTTGTATTTGGTACTGCGCACGACTAACGCGACCAAATCAACCGGTGTTTCAAAAGCTGCCGGCGTCACTTCGGCTTTAATTCGCTCCGTGGCGGCAACGACCGTCTGAAAATACAGCTGCTGTTTGCTACCGTAGTAGTGAAAAATTAACCCCTTTGAGACTTTGGCAACCTGCGCAATCTGATCCGTTTTGGCAGCCGTATAGCCTTGAACCGCAAATTCATGTGTGGCCGCTGCCATAATCCGGGCAACCTTTTTAGGGTCTTTGGGAGTAGCTTCTCGTCCCATTTGCGTGACTCCCTTTCTGCTATTGCGCCAAATCCCGGCGCCGATAGCCAATACTTGCTATCACTAATATTAGCACAGTTAGTCCCAGCAGCCACCAGCTGGTTGACCAGTCAATCGCCTTGAGTGGCACTTTATTAACAAATCCGAGTGGTGTCACCTTTTTCGCCCAAGTTGGCAACTTGATTAGACTGCCTAAATACAGCGAAAAGAACCCGTACAATACCCAGAACCAGGCTAAATAGCGCCATTTTGGTAACCATCCAGCTAGTAAACTCGCCGCCGCTACCATTACTAGCATGGCCGGCACATAGGCTAACCAAACTTGCCAATACGTCCCCCATTTAATCGGGTCAGTCATGACAGTCAGCCCAGTCACATACATGCCAACTAGTCCTGCCAAATAAACCAGCAGAGCTTCAGCCAACGCAAAGCCAGTGTAACTGGCCCACACATGCCAACGTGATGTGGCGGTCGCATATAATTGGTGCAAATAACCCTTATTCTCGTCACTCACTAATTTCAACATCGTCTGAACTGCTGGAATCAATGCCACGACCACAATTACGATTGCAAGAATAGCGATAAAGTTTTTCACAATCACCCGATTTGCGGCCGCTAATGCCGAGGTCCCTAATAGTTGCTTAATCATTGGATTGCTTTTGGCTAAATCACCAATCGTATTGAAAATGGAGCCATAAGCAGCACCCAAGACTAAATTACCAACGGTCCAGGCTAGCAAGGCGGTTCGTGATTCACGCCACAGTAACGTCATCGGTCCAGCCAAAAATGGTGATGCCGTCCGTCGACCTTGACGTGTCGCGATGAAACCGGCACCCATGTCGCGTCGCCAATTCAACGTCGCCGCCAAACCTGCACAGACCAAACCAAACAGTAGCATCCAAAGAATCGGTAACCAATCATTATTTTGATAAATACTCAACTTTTCGATCCAACCGAATGGAATCCACCAAGTGGTCTGCGGGTCACTGACATCCGTGCTCATCCGTGCGATATACATAACACCAAAAATGGCATAACTGAGCATGGTCGTCTCACCAGCATTATCGGCTAATTGCGCAATGAGTAGTGTCAGCATCCCAAATAACCAACCCATCGCAGCCAGACCAAAACCAATCAGCCAGTTACCAGCCGTATCAGCACCTGGCATACCTGAAACTTGTAGCCCCGCCCCATACAGTAAGCCGAGGACAAAATTCAGTCCAGTTAATTCCACAACGCCCGCTGTTAGTGGTGCTAGACGGCCAACGGCATGTGCGCGAACAAGTTCTAACAAGCCATCGTCTTCTTCACCCCGGGTCGTTGCGACGGCTAACATAATATTCATAATCACCATAACGATGGCCATGAACACCACCATTTCCGTCGCAAAAATCTTTGCGGTCGTATAGGGTGGTTTCGCCATGAAGGCCCCAAACAAAGAGACCATCGCTGGTGACTTCAACGTTTTCACAATCGAGTCAATGGCCTTGGATGTGCTATAAATGCCATCGAACTTAGCGGCAATCGCTGTTAATAGTCCCGCCAAAGTGACCGTCCAAATCAAGATTTTCGTCCAATCACGCTTTAAATTAAGCCGAATTAGTAATCCGGTCCGTTTAAATAATTGTCCTGACATCATCCGACTCACTCCCCATCAGCAGTCCGCGCATCATTTGGTGATTCATAATACCGCATAAATAAATCTTCCAAAGTTGGCGGGGTACTCGTCAAAGTGACTAGTTGTTTCGCGGTTAAATACTGCATGACTGCAGTGAGCTGATCCGCTTCAACAGCCAAGCTGACATGATTCTCACCATGTTTGGTCGTTAGACCATGGACCCCTGGTAACGTTGCTAGGCCCGTTAATGGCTGTACCGTCTGCACATCGATCGTGGTGCGCGTCAAATGCCGCATCTCGGCCAATGTGCCAGTCTCAACAATGGCGCCTTCCCGAATAATGCCAATCCGATCACACATTTTTTCAACTTCTGACAAAATATGACTTGAGAGTAAAATACTCTTTCCCGCAGATTTAAGCTGGAGCACGTGTTCTTGGAAGGTCTGTTCATTAAGTGGATCTAAGCCGGAAGTCGGCTCATCAAAAATATAAAAATCCGCATCCGTTGAGAACGCTGCAATCAAAGCGACCTTTTGACGATTTCCTTTTGAATAAGTCCGGGCCTTTTTACGTGGGTCTAAGCCGAATTCTTTGATCAAGGCATCCGTCTTTTCCGAATGGTGTTCACCATTCATCTTCAAGAAAAGATCAATGATTTCACCGCCACTCAAGTTAGGCCATAAATAGACATCCCCCGGCACATAGGCAATCCGCTGATGGATGGCGACACTCTTTTCCCACACATCTTCACCAAAAATAGTTGCGGATCCACCGTTCGCCTTTAAAATACCTAGTAACACTCGGATTGTCGTCGATTTACCAGCGCCGTTAGGGCCGATAAACCCAAAAACTTCCCCCGGATAAATTTCAAAATCAATATCTTTTAACGCTTGAAACTTGCCAAAACGTTTCTGTAAATGCGAAATCTTTAATAATGGCGTTGTCATCGTCGTTTCCCCCTCGGATGTGACCACGCAAGCTGTCAGTCTGATGCGTGCAGTCACACTAAGATTTTCTAATGCAGAAGCAATAATAATCCACGTTGACTCACAAGTCAATGACTTGTGAGTCAATAATCATCTAAAATTTTTTATACCGACTAAAACACTGATAAATCGGGCACTTATAATCTGAAATTCACTTAAATAACGACTAACAAAAACAGCGACTCTTTTTAGCCGCTGCTCATTCATTAATTTAAAAAATCGTTGGCACTAACCCACCGTCAGCTCGCAAGGCCTCACCTGAAAAGCTGCTAGCGAATGGACTTGCAACGAAGACAGCTAACCGACCAATTTCGTTAGGCCGAATTAAGCGTTGAATTTGAGATAAGGGGCGATGATTGATCATAAAATCATGTTCCCATTGATCCGCCGGCAAGTTCGAATCAGCATACATTTCATTCAGCATATGTTGGACGCCTTCCGTCAACGTCGAACCCGGCATGACCGTATTCACAGTAACGTGTGTGCCAACCGTCAGTTTTGATAAACTTTTTGCTAAGGATAAGTTCATTGACTTCGTCATCGAATATTGTGGCATCTCACCAGAAGGCATGACTGCTTCTTCGCTCGCAATAAAAATCACGCGACCGAAATCATTTGCTAACATCGCCGGTAAATAATGACGTGCGAGGCGGTTTCCGGATAGGACATTCACTTTAAAGAACCGTTCCCAAGTCGCATCATCAATGGCATCGTAAGCCATCGGGGCAAAGATTCCCATATTATTAACCAGCACATCCACGGTCGGCACCTGTTCAAATAACTGAGCCGCTTCCGCTGGATCACTAATGTCATACGGGGCCGCAATTGGCTGTGTTTCAGGATAATCTGCCGCTAACGTCGTCACAACCGCTTGAACAGTTTCTGCCCGCCGCCCATTGATCACGACGTCCGCACCTTCTTTGGCAAATGCTTCAGCGATTGCGCGACCAATACCTTTGGTCGATCCGGTGACCAACACTCGTTTATGTTCCAAACCCATTTCCATTCGTGAAATCCTCCGTTCAACTTAATTTTCTGACTAAGCTTAGCGGTTCCTTGCTTGAAACACAACTAAACTACCTTTAAGTGACAAAAAAGACGGGCCCAGCAATGATTGCTGCGACTCGTCTTTATATGTACGCGTTTTATTCCGCGCTCGTTTTAGCATAAGCTTCTAGAATTGGTTTAACATAACGTTCTTCGGCTTGTTTCCGTGCCACAATGGCATCATCCATATCGGCAAATTGTTGATTTAACACTAAATGACCACGATACATCAATCGTGCCACCCATTTTTGGGAACAACGATCAAAGGAAACGCCAATGACACCACTACGGTTACGGCTATTCGGCTTCAACCGATCCACTGAAGTTCCTTGATAGAGTGGTAAATTATCGCTCCGCCCCATATTTTGGCGCGTCTTAGGGTTATCAAAAATATTCTTACGACTGACATCAGCACGTAAGCAACCACAACTCTTAGTAATTCCCTTACGAAGCCGATAACTGTCGACAACAACTTGGTTACCACATGAACATTGACACAACCACCGGGCATTCCCATTTGGCGCACTTTCTGCACGCTTAATGACCGTTAATCGGGTAAACGTCTCACCAGTTAAATCTTTTAGTCGCATCAAACTCACCTCGTTTTTATCTATTTCTTGTACCTATTACTCATTGGCCTTAAGTACAATCTATACTGATTTTATGAAAATAGTATGACGAATACAAAAATATTCATAGCATTATTTATTTAAATCTAAATTTTAGCCATGAATTTCTGAAACACTCAACCCATACCGGCTTTAGTCATTCAATAGAATACTACTATTTTTATTTAATGTCACTTAATATTATTTATATAATAATTATTTCAAACTTACACTAATTGAGCACACAACAAAAAAAGGCGTTTCCAACTTTTATTGGTCACGCCAGTCATTAGACTTTTAATCATCTGTATAGCGCTATGCAAACGATATAGCATTAAATAATCCAGCCAATTGGCGCCAATCCCAACCAGCTAATCACGTTCACCGTTGTTTCAGTTGGGACCATTGGTCGTAAAACTTGCTTGATTTCGCTTTCGGTCGCCAGTGTTTGCAGGTCATACCAATATCCGCCTTTACGACTATGCCCAACCAAGTGCCAGCGTCCCAATGATTTTAAAGTATCCGTATCAATACCATCTTTTAGTGGCTCAATGTACACATGCATGGTCGGCAGCCACGCGCCATCATACTCCCGCGTATCACGGCGCAGAATGACAATTTGATTTTGTAAATTTTTAGCACTCCACCAAAACCGGAACAAAACACAAACACCAATCAACATATATATTTGTGAAATCAGCAACTGATTACCAGTTTGCATCGTAAAGATTAAGACCCCAAAGAAACCGACGCCTAAGTAGATCAGCAAATTAATGGTGTTCATCGCCTTATCACGCATCCCCAGTGCGACTTCCAACCGCATTTTGGGATCGCCTGGCGAGACTTGAGCCGCCACTACTTCTGGACGATCACTACCCGTATACACAACCTGAATATCTGGCTTTTGAACTTGAACCGTTGCTAGGACTTGGAATAAGTGGCTTGATTTTGTCATTTCTGCCACCAATTCACTTGGGACATACTCACTAAAAATTCGAAAGGTCGTCTTGACGTGTTTAAAATGATACCAATTACCACGTAAACCGGCTAAACACCAGCCGTGCTGTGCTAGCTTATTCAACCATTTTAATTCTTGTTCAGATCCCTTGATTAAAAACCGATATCGCCACATTTTATCGCTTCCCCTTTTAGTAATACGCTCCTTTAAAAGTAACCGATTGGTGCTAGTCCCAACATACCAACCACAGTTACCGTGGCTTCAGTTGGCACAATTGCTTTAACCGCATCTCGAACTTCAGTGTCACTGGCTAATGTGCGAATATCGTACCAATAGAATCCCTTTTTATCATGACCAACTAGCTGCCAACTTCCCAAGCTGGCCACTTTTTCGGTTTCTAGTTCCGTTGCCAAATGTTTAATAAAAACATGCTTGGTTGGCATCCAAGCACCATCATAATTTTGGGTCTGGCGACGCAACCGCGCAACAATCGCGTGTACTTTTATGGCTCGAATGGCTAAAACGGCGACAATTAGTAACCAAATACTAAGCATCAATTCACCGATATTATCCGGAATACTATCCTTCGTCACAAAAATTGCCGTAATGATAAAGACTAGACCAACGAAGAAAAAGACGTTCATCACATTTAAATCATGTGTCCGCATTGCGAGCGCAATCTTCAATTGTAGGGGCGCATCCTGTCGATCAACCCGCGGCTGCTGCATTTTTGGTTCTGAGCTACCGGTATACATCACCTGCACGTCTTCAACAGTTAATGGTGTCGTTGCCAAAATTTTGAAGACTTGCTCATGATTGGCTAAAGTTGGCGCTAACTCATTGGGCACGTACTCACTAAAAATGCGATAGTGAGCTGTCGTTTTTTCAAAGTCATACCAATTACCATGAACCCGCGTTAATAACCACCCTTTAGCGGCCTGTTTATTTAACCAGCTTAATTCTGTTGATGATCCCTTTATCAACGTTCGATAACGTCGCATGTCAACCACTCCCCGTTCAATTGAACTAGTCTCCCCCTAGTCCAATCACTATTCTACTTTTAGATCTTCATTTTCGATTATTTCAGTTAGTAGCTTCAGCCGGTCACGCTCAGCAATCAGCAGGGCTTCACCGCTCCCAGTAATTTCATAAATATGCACATCATCTGTATCAACACGTTCGGTCATCAAATAGTCTTTCGTCATTGCATGTAAATTTGTGAATAAGGTTCCTAAACCCAATTGCAATTTATTTTGGGTCAGCGTTGCAATTTTTTGTGGAATATCATCACTTTTAATGGGCTTGCGAACACTGACCAGTGTCAAAAATGCCGCCTCAGTCATTGGTTCGTACTTATCGATTAACCGTTGATAAAAATTCCCAGCCATAATAACAACTCCTTTTCATTATAGAAAGCGCTTACTTAATTAACTAAATTATGCACCTCTTATTTTGTGATTGCAAACCAGCTCAACTAATGCCAAATTACCGATACGACGCAGTTTATAGCTTAAAATGAGCCATAAAAAAAGACCCCTTAACGAGTCTTTTCGTGCCCTAGTGGACTTGAATATCTGCCACCACTGTACTACTAGCATATGGAAAGTGTGATTCTGAAACTTCGAACGGTTGCCCATCATCAGTATAGCTCACCTGATTAATCACTAAGACTGGATCACCAAGCTTAGCATCCATGGCTTCAACATCCTCTGCCGTCGCTTTGGCCGCTGAAATCAAACGGTGCGTGCCAGCGATTGACAGGCCGCGTTCTTTTTCAAGATAACCATAGATTGAACCTTCCAAAACTTGTTTGGTCAAAGTAACAATGCTGGTCGGCATGATTGTATGTTCATATGCCCAAACCTTGCCCTCAACATACCGCGTCCTCCGAATCACATAGACGGGGTCCATGGCATCGATCATTAATTGTTCAGCTTCAAGTTCAGTTGGGAGTCGCGCTTCCAATTCCAAAACTTTACTCGTCACTTTTTTACCTTGGTTGGTTCGCGTGGTCCCCAATGGGCGATCAACTTGTGATTCTTGCCGAGCATTCGTCAGACCGAAATCTTTACGCACAAAAGTCCCCGCACCACGCTTCGAATAAACCATCCCTTCAATAATTAACAATTGAATGGCTTTGTGAATCGTAATCCGGGTTGTATCAAACGTCGCTGCCAGTTTGTTCTGATCAGGCATGAGCTCCCCAGGCGCATATTTACCAGTTTTAATGTCCTGACGCAAGCTGTCAGCGATTGCTTCATACTTGTAAGCCAAATTAGTCACATTCTTTCTTTGTTAACTTCTTGTCAAATAGTTTACCCCATTTCATACCCAAAAGGAAACATTTGTATATACTTTTTATTCAAAAACTCATTTTTGTTTGACCAGAGCTTTAAGTACCCACCACAACTGCTAAATCGCTATAATACTTAGATAACAACGTGTCCCCCCTGCCGGTCAAGTCAGATGAGGATGAAACAGTCTTTACCTATATTCAATCTCACAAATTTTGACTGACGGAGTGCTGAGTTTGGGTGAAGCTACTTTAGATGCGATAGTTACTGGTACTACGACATTTACGATGGCTTTTGGGTCTTTCAACCTTTAGCTGAGAGGTTGGCAGTGATGAGGCCCAGTGGTGAAATTTTACTTAGTCAGCGACGGGATCAGCCGGTGGCTTAGTAAAAGGCCGGCTTACGAGACCGCCCTTTGGCTCGTAAACGTGCCCACCACGTTCCAGCCTCATCGCTGCCAACCGGCAGGCGGCAATTAACCACAATTTGCACTTAAATACAAAAAAATCAAACTGAGGTGACCCACATGGAAGTCCATACTTTTAAACTCGATCAAGAGGCAGTCATCTACTCCGCTGCCATTAAAGCACTTGCTGGTTTTAAACCAGAAATCGATGTTGATTTTTCTAAAACAACCAATCAAGAAGAAGCTAGCATTCTCGCTAAGGAGACGACAGCTCAATTTCTGCCAGTTTTTGAAGAATTATTAGAACAAGGTTACGCCAAGGCCATCTCAAAAGGTCAATTAGCCGAATGGGGCGCTTACTATATGGCTCATAAAGTTCATAAAAAATAAATTATCCGGTCAATCAGTATGTAACCGGCTTCATTCGTTCGGATTTGCTTGCGTGTGACCACAGATTGGCGTATGCTATGATAAGTTAAATTCAGATGAGAAAAAGCTGTGACAAGATGAGTAACCGTGTGATTGTCCCCAGAGAGTCGCGTTTGGTGTGAGCGATGGCAACATACGTTGAAGATGGTCTTGAAGAAGCTGCTAGGCTCAGCCTAGCCGGAGCGATCCGTTACCATCAAGAGAAGTCCGAGTCATCGGAAAAACTAGGTGGTACCGCGCTAACGCGTCCTTGAAAGCATTCGCTTTCGGACGCGTTTTTTGTTGGCTTTAGTTTGCTGAATTAACCTGCCATTATTTTTTGTTACTACTATCATCTATCTTAAGGAGTGTCTTGATTATGCAAAACAAACAATCTAATTCCATCCGTACCGTCGTTGCGACCGGTATCGGCGCCGCCGTTATTTTTGTCCTGATGAAGTTTGTCGCGATTCCAACTGGGATTCCAAACACCCAAGTCAACGTTGCCATCGGTTTTCTGGCGTTATTAGGCGCCATTTTTGGCCCAGTTGCCGCCGGACTTGCCGTCTTCATCGGCCACGCCCTCAATGACTTCGTAACTTACGGTTCACCCTGGTGGACCTGGGTCATTGTCGATGGTTTAATTGGGGTTGCCTTTGGTTTCGCCAAAAACCGACTCAAAATTGACTCTGGCGTCCTTGGTAAAGCCAAGTTAATTTGGTTCAACATATACCAAATTATCGTCAACTTCATTGGTTGGGTGCTTTTGGCGCCAACCGGTGATATCATTATTTATCATGAACCAGCTAACAAAGTTTACATTCAAGGGATTACAACTTGGATTGTGGATTCAATCTCAGTTGCCGTGATTGGGACGATTTTACTCGTCTTATACGCTAAAACTCGAACTCAACGCGGGAGCTTAACAAAGGAACGTTAATTATGACTGCACCGATCATCAGTTTTAAAGATTTTTCATTTCAATATGATAGTCAAACTGAGCCCACCTTACGACACATCAATTTGGATATTTATCCCGGTGAAAAAGTCCTAATCGCGGGCCCTTCTGGTTCTGGAAAATCCACACTCGGCCGCTGTTTAAATGGGCTGATTCCACAATCTTACCCCGGTAAGATTAGTGGTCAAGTGTTGATCAACGGCCAAGAAATCCAAACCAGCTCTATTTTTGATCTGTCCATGCAAGTTGGCACGGTTTTACAAGATCCCGACAGTCAATTCGTTGGTCTGACCGTGGTCGAAGACATGGCCTTCTCATTAGAAAATGACCAGCAGGACCAGACTACTATGCGTGCGGCCACCGCTAAGTGGGCCGAAACACTAGACCTACAAAACTTGTTGACACACCGACCACAAGAGTTATCTGGTGGTCAAAAACAACGCGTTGCCATGGCCGGCGTCCTCATCGATAACAGTAAAATTTTACTATTCGATGAACCTTTAGCAAGTTTGGACCCTGCATCTGGCAAGGCATCAATGGCCTTAATTGATAAACTAGCACATACCGAAGACTTAACGGTCATTATCATTGAACACCGCATTGAAGACGTCCTACAACAGCCGATCGACCGACTAGTCGTCATGCAAGAAGGCAAAATTGTTGCCAACGACCATCCAGAACCCATTTTGCGCCAATCACTGATGGCTCAACTCGGGTTGCATGAGCCGCTCTACCTGTCAGCTTTATTACATGCGGGTATTGATTTAGAGGATTGCGACCACTTGGACAGTCTAGCCGAATTAACGGTGCCTAATTTAGCCCAGCGCTTACAAACTTGGGCAGCCGGTGTCACACTCAAGGCACCGGTCGTGCATACTGAGCCACTACTAACCATTGACCAGTTATCCTTCGGTTATGAGCCTAAGCGGCCAATTATCGACAACCTTTCACTAACGCTCCATCGTGGTGAAATGATTAGCCTAGTCGGGCAAAATGGGACCGGTAAATCAACGCTGAGTAATCTGATGACCGGTTTCCTAACGCCACAAGCTGGAAAAATGACCTTTGACGGCCAGAATCTCGCTGACTTGTCCGTCAAAGAACGCGCCGATCACATTGGTTATATTTTACAAGATCCTAACCAAATGCTTTCGAAGACTTTGATTTTCGATGAAGTTGCTGCCGGCTTAGTTTTACGCGGCCTTGATGCCAAAACCATCGAACAACGCGTACTCGCAACCTTGAAAGTCTGCGGTCTCTATGAATTTCGGCACTGGCCAATCTCAGCGCTAAGTTTTGGGCAAAAGAAACGGGTCACCATTGCAGCCATCTTAGTCCTCGAACCAGCAATGCTAATTCTCGATGAACCGACTGCCGGACAAGACTTGCAACACTATACGGAAATGATGGCCTTTTTAACCAAAATCAACCATGAACAAGGGATGACCATCATGTTGATTACCCATGATATGCATCTGATGCTCGAATATACAGATCGCACCATTGTTCTCGGAAATGGTCACGTCTTGATGGACGCTGCCCCAGCTGATGTGTTGACCAACGATGCCATCATTGAAGAAGCCTCATTGGCGAAAACGAGTCTTTACACGTTGGCTGAACAAAACCAACTCAATCCAACCGCCTTTGTCGCTAAATTTGTCCAAGCAGAACGGGAGGCCCGCTAATGCAACACCAACTATTAATTGGCTATGCGGATCGCCAGACTTTTTTAAACCGGTTGAGCGGCAGTACCAAGTTACTCTGCTTCGTCGGCCTATCCGTCATTGGGATGATGACGTACGATACCCGTTATCTGATTGGCATCATGCTGTTTTCACTGGTCATCTTTCATTTTTCAAAAATCAAAACCCGTGAAATTTCATTCGTTGTCAGTGTCATCATCGGTTTTTCAGTTTTAAACCTCGTGATGGTCTATGTGTTTGCCCCCCACTATGGGGTCTCAATCTATGGAACCGAGCACTTATTGCTGGGAAGTAACCAACACTATTTCAACCTGACGACGGAACAGTTATTTTATGAATTCAACCTACTTTTGAAATATACCTTTGCGGTGCCGCTGGCGTTGATTTTTTTGATGACAACCAATCCCAGTGAATTCGCGGCCAGTCTGAACAAAATTGGGATTTCTTACCGCGTGAGCTACTCCGTTGCAATCGCGCTACGCTACATCCCCGATGTTCAGAGCGATTACCGTACGATTAGTTTGGCTCAACAGGCCCGTGGGTTTGAAATTTCCAAAAAAGCTAAATTCATGACCCGTGTCCGTGGTGGCATCCAAATTCTGCTACCATTAATCTTTTCGAGTTTAGATCGAATTGAAATTATCAGCCAAGCGATGGAACTTCGCCGCTTCGGTAAGGGCAAACATCGCAGCTGGTACATGGCACAGAAATTCAAACAGAATGACTACTTAGCATTATTAGTCGTTGCCGGATTGATTATCCTAGGCATTTGGCTATTCCAAGTGAATGCCGGCCGTTTCTGGAACCCATTCAAATCTTAAAAGATACCACTGCTAGTTAACTTAGATAAAGTGTGTCGACTTTGACCGTCGACGCACTTTTTTATTCTTTCTTAAAAACTTTTATTTTCCAGAATGCTATTTTGACGGGATTGAAAACGATTACATATACTAGTTTTTATAAAAGACTATACAAACAGCGTCAAAAGGATTGTTTTTAACACCAATTCAGTTTATACTATCCAATGTTAAGGAAAGCGCTTCCTGATAAATTTCAGATTGGAGGAGACTATGTCAGTTTCACGTAAAATGCCCAAAGATTTTTTCTGGGGTAACTCAGTTTCAAGTATGCAGACCGAAGGCGCCTGGAATATTGACGGCAAAGGGTTGTCCGTTTACGACGTGCGCCCAGCGACCGACAAGACTTCCGATTGGCACGATGCCATCGATGAATATCATCGTTACGATGAAGATCTTGACTTGATGAAGTCAATGCATATGAATATGTATCGGATCCAAGTTTCTTGGTCACGAGTCGTTCCCGATGGTGATGGTGATTTTAATGAGGCCGGTTTAGCATTCTATGACCGACTCGTGAACGCCATGCTCAAACGTGGCATCACCCCAATGATTTGTCTGTACCATTTTGATATGCCACTGGCGTTAGCACAAAAAGAAAACGGATTCATGTCACGCCACACGGTTGACGCCTTCGTTCGTTTTGGCAAAAAAGTAATCGACCACTTCGCGGATCGCGTTAAATACTGGATTACGTTCAACGAACACAATCTCTACTTCAGTGATGAAGTTTTCAATATTTCTGGTTACACCAAGGGTGATCGTTCCCTCAACGATATGTACACCATCTTCCATCACACCATGCTCGCTCACGCGCAACTAGATGCATATGTTCACGATCATTATGACGATGTTCAATTCGGCGGAATGTTAGCGGATACACCAGTTTATCCGGCCACCGCTAAACCCAACGATGTCTTTGCTGCTCGGCAGTTAGATCAATTTTCAAATCAAAATTTGAACGAAGCGTTCGTTTACGGTCACTATGACCACGAAGTTTTAACCTATATCAAGAATCATGATATCGATTATGACTTGCAACCTGGCGATAACGAAATTCTCGCCAAAATGCACGCTGACTTTATTTCATTCAGCTATTATCGTACGACCACGATCAATGCCGATAAGATTCCAGCAGGGACAGCGCCTAATCGCTATTTAAATTATGGTATGGAAGATAATCGCTTCCTTGACAGCAATGAATGGGATTGGACCATTGATCCACTTGGTTTTCGTACCTTGATTACCGACCTATATAATCGCTACCAAGTCCCCGTTTTCCCAATCGAAAATGGTGTCGGGATTAGCGAGCATTGGGACGGCCAGCATATGATCGAAGATGATTTACGGATCAAATATCACGCAGAACACATCAAGGCGATGAAAGATGCCATGTTCATTGATGGTGCCAAGGTCTTAGGTTATCTTGGCTGGGGATTAATTGATATTCCAAGTTCACATGCTGATATCGAAAAACGTTACGGGGTCGTTTATGTCAACCGCAGTAACCACGATTTGAAAGACTTGCAGCGTGTTCCTAAAAAGTCCTTCTATTGGTTACAAGCCTTACTAGAAAAAAACGGAGATGAATTGTAATGGATAATACGCAAAGTAATAGTGCGTTTAGTAACTTCGTTAACAACAAAATTTTGCCACCGGTCATGAAGTTTGTTAACACTAAACCAGTGAAAGCCTTACAAGATGGGATGGTTTACGCCTTACCATTTATCATTATTGGATCAGTCTTCTTGATCTTGTCCAACATTCCTATTCCAGCCGTTGCCGCGGCCATGAAAGCTTCTGGCTGGGCAGCCTTCTTCAATCAAGCCTATACCGTTACCTTCGGGATTATGGCGCTTTGGGCCGCTGTTGGGATTGCTTATGTTTATGTTCGCAATGAAGGGTATGAAGCCTTACCAGCCGGATTAACTTCCATGGCAACCTTCTTACTGCTCCAAACATTGAACATTGCTAGCCCATTGGTTGGTGCCATGGGCAAATCTGGTACTGGGATCACCAATGCCGCTGGTAAAACTGTTATGTCTGGCACTGCTGTTGCTGCCAACATTGACAAATTGCCACACGCTTTACAAGGTTTCTTAACCTCCCCAGTTACCGGTGTCATTAACATTACTTGGCTTGGTGGCCAAGGGATGATTGCCGCTATTCTCTGTGGGATTATCGTTGGTTGGGCTTACTCTGCTATGATTCGTAAGGGCTGGAAGATTACCTTACCAGAACAAGTCCCATCAAGTGTTGCTAACCAATTTACTGCCATGATTCCTGCCGGCGTCATTTTGATCGTTGCGATGTTAATCTACGCAGCCTTCTCTGCTTTCGGCAATACCGATGTTTTGCAATTAATCTACAAATTACTTCAAACGCCACTTCAAGGCTTATCTGATTCCTTCGGTGGTGCAGTTATCATTGCTTTCTTAGTCCCATTCTTCTGGTTCTTTGGGGTCCATGGTGGTTTAATCATGGGTGGTATTACAAGTGGGATTTTAATTCCTAACACCTTTGATAACGCTGCTTTATATCACGCTGGTAAATTAACAATCGCCCAAGGTGCCCACGTGGTTACCAACGAATTCTACAATAACTTCATTAACTTGACTGGTTCTGGGATTACGATTGGATTAGTTGTCTTTACCTTAGTTGCGGCTCACTCAGTTCAATTTAAGACCATTGGTAAAATTGAATTGGTTCCAGCTTTATTCAACATTAACGAACCATTCCTGTTTGGGTTACCAATCGTCTTGAACCCATTCTTGGCAATTCCATTCTTCCTGACACCAGTCATCGTTGCGGCTTCCACTTACCTGGTCATCCGTTTCGGGATCGTGCCACCATTAAATGGTTTCGCTGCGCCTTGGACAACTCCTGCCATCATTTCTGGTTTCTTAATCGGTGGTTGGAAGATGGCTATTTGGCAAACGATTACCTTGTTAATGTCCGTCGGAATCTACTTCCCATTTGCTAAGAAGTATGATGCTGTCTTGACGAAACAAGAACATGATAAAGAAGTTGCTGAAGCCGCTGCTGGCAAAGCAGAAGCTGCTAAGTAACTGTTCGAAGTTAGAAAGGATTTAATCATTATGGCTGAAAAAACAATTATGTTGGCTTGTTCTGCTGGCATGTCAACATCACTCTTAGTTTCTAAGATGCAGGCTGCTGCCAAGGCAGATGGCGTTGACTACAAAATCTTCGCAACTGCCGCTTCTGACATTGACCATCAACTAGCTGGTGAGACCAAGCCAGATGTCCTACTCCTTGGCCCACAAATTAGCTACATGGCTAATGACATTAAGCAGAAGACTGACAAAGTTGGTATTCCAATGGCCATGATTAACATGCAAGATTATGGCATGATGAACGGTGAAGCCGTTTTGACAAATGCTGAAAAATTACTTGGCGACAAGTAATTTAAAGAAAGCTGTCCGACAACCATACAAGTTGTTGGGCAGCTTTTTTGCGTCTCCGCTGATTGGTCTGGCTTTCTATTTTATAAAAACTATGCTACCGTTACTTATCGAATAACCGAAATGAGAGGCGTTTTCTATGACTCAAAAAACAATTATGCTGGCGTGTGCCGGTGGTATGTCGACTTCACTGCTAGTCACTAAAATGAAAGCCGCGGCCAAAGCGAACCACGATAACTTTCAAATCTTTGCCACTGCGGCGGCTGAAATTCAGGATCGCTTGACTGGTGATCATCGTCCCGATGTCTTGCTACTCGGGCCACAGATTCGTTATATTGCCGACAAAGCACAGGTTGTGGCAGACCAAGTTGGCATTCCAATGACTGTCATTAATATGCATGACTACGGTACCATGAACGGTGTTAAAGTCTTAAATACCGCTAAACGGCTCTTAAACGACTAACATGTTTCACGTGAAACAACGACTCTACTCAAAGAGTGGGATAAAAGGCGGTCTGCTACCGAGCATAGCCTAGAAAGTCGAATGATTGGCATTTTCAATCGTTCGACTTTCGTAGCTAAGCGGAGGTCGCAGCCTTTTGTTCCACGTTTCAGCTATAAATATTAGGAACAACAAAAAGAGCCTGGGGTTTTGTCCTAGACTCTTTTCATTTAGCCTTAATCTGTCAGTAACATCTTTAATTGTGCTAACGCAACTTGATGATCACCAGCACTATGTTTGGCGATATAATAATAAGCTAAAGTTTCCTGTGTCTGAGCCTGTTTCGTGTCAGACAGCTGGTAAGCTGTTCCAAACCGTTGCACAAAGGTCGTTAAATCGGCACTAGTTGTTAATTCACGTCGACAAAACTCGCGCAAGTCAGAACGCTTAAGCTGCTTTCTCGGAATGGCAGTTAATTGTGGCTGTGCGGCGATTCGTCGTGTTAATTGCTGAGTTAGTGATGATTCTGGCTGGGATTTTAACCACGTTTGAATCTCAGCCACCGTTCTCAATTGTGCGGCTTGTTGAAACCAGTCTAATGATAACTTGATTGCCCAGCGCGTGCTTAACAACCGTTGCCAATCAGCTTGCTGGTCGGCCTCGCGATGATAATCCCACCCCCAGCAGCTGTTAAAGACATCATCATAAAAGCGCGTCGTCTGCCGCTGGTCAAGTTGTTGGGTCAACTGATTTAGATCCGCGACAAATTGACGATCCAACATTGCTAGCCGTCGCACTTGAACTTGCCGCGTTTGTGCATACTCTGTCACCATTAAACCGAACTGATATGAATTAACTAATGGGCGTTTCAAATCCGGTCCTTTTAGCCCATCAAATAACTGTTTAGCCACAGTTCTAGTGGGGCGTTGTACCAAAATACCAGCTAATTGTCGCAAATATTGCCGGTAAGCCTGGCTTTGGCGTAAATTTTGTTCATCGGCCGCTGCAACTTGCTGGGCTCTTGTACGAGCTTGATGTTGTGCCTTGGCAGTCTGCTCGGCCTGAGCAGACTGCTGGGCTTTAATCGACTCAGTTTCCAACTGTACCAACGTCTCATAATGTTTCACAGCTGGCGTTAAATCACTTAATGGCAATCTCTTAGTACGATGCTTCAAGTAAGTTGTGACCGTTTGATGTGTCTCACGCCGAACAGTACGGGCTTCTGCTTGATGTGCTGATGGCAGTTGCTGAAACCACGGTTGTTTAAACATCATGGTCGGTACCGCTGGAACTTGTGCCGTCAAAGTTTGATATTGGGCCACCGCGTAAAAGTTATCCTCGGTAGTAATCACCATTAAATAGCGCGTTTCGGCATTCATAAATTTCTTAACGCATTCGGAACCGACTACGAGCTCACGTTGATCATGCTTATTTTGAACATGATATTCATAGCGTACCGGCTTATGACATAGTTCGCAATGCTGCCATTGACGACGGTTATCACTTGGATTAATCACGTAAGGCAAGCTTGCTAACAGCTGCCACTCGTGACTACAAGTCGTTAACCAGGTCGCATGATCATGCATAATTAAGTTACGAACCGTATCTAATAAAAATGGACTATCGACTTTGACCGTGACATGCTCGCGCAATAGGCCACTAATCTGTTGTAGTGACGTGGTGCGGCGTGCTTGTTCACTCAGTCGAAAGAATCGATTTTCTGCCGGGGTAATTAAAGTTGTCACTGTCGGCATGGTTGTCCCCTCCTCGAAAAAAATACCTTTCTAGCATAGCACACTCACTGCTTCTGACCCTCTTCCATGCCTTAAAATTTGATTTTTTCTTGTATAGCTCTGAAAAATATTGGCTATCATTTCGACCGCACTTAAGTCAAAATTTCAATTTCAAAACGCGATATTAACCCGTTAATTATAATAACTACGCTAACCAAATATTTTAAAACAATTACTGGCAATATTATTGTAAAAATATAATTAAGGCACTAGACTGTCCCTGTATCAAAGAAAGAGTTATTCAAGGGGGATTCTAGATATGAAAAAATTTAAAACATTACTTGCAACTGTTGCGTTAGCTTGGCCAATGGCCGTTACACCACTAGCACCGACAGCGACCCTGCTTGCCAACGCCGCAACCACCAAAGCTGCTAAATCAACCACTGAAAATCTTTTAAAAGCACCAACCATTAAAAAAGTCGCTTATCATGCCATCAAAACCGGCGTGCCAATCTACAAAATTACTTTTGCCGCTGACAAATCGGTTGCAACGCTGACCCCTACCACCAAAGCGGTTGCCACCAAGACCACTTATACAACAACTAAGACTGTCGATGTCACAACCGGTAAGAAGGGCACTAAATCAACGACCTATCTTTTGCTTAAAACGACTAAAGGCAGCGCCGTTGGCTGGGTAAAAGCGACTAGTTTAACCAAAGGTGCCTACAAGGTTCCTGCCAAAAAGACTAAACTCAAGAAGACAGCCACAAAGAAAGCACCTAAACGGGCCACAACCAAAAAAGCGGTAAAAAAGAGCACTAAGAAAGCAACCACTAAAAAGGCTACTAAAAAAACCACGCCTAAGAAAACAGCCAAATTAACCGTAAAAAAGACGCCTAAAAAGGCCGTCGCGGCTAAAACAACTTGGCTTGAACTCACTAAACGGGCAACCCTCACTAAGAAAGCTTACACTTCCGCTAAAGCCTCACCTTATTATCGGGCGGCCTTCGCTGCGGATCGGCCAACTGTTTCATTAACCAAGGCCGGCACGCTCAAAGCCGGCAAGACTTACCACGCAACCAAAGCTTTTTACGCTAAAACTAGCGCCAAAGCCAGCACCCATGAGTACATCTTATTGACTGGTGCGGGCTGGACACCAGCAACAGCACTTAAAACAGCTAAATAATCAGTTATCCTGATCGGCATAAGAAAAAGCGACTCCGTTTTTGGCAACGGAGCCGCTTTTTGTGTTCAAATCTTAATCAAATAACTTCTTAGTGGCTTTCATCAAGGTCTTAGGATCCTTGTCATAACGTGGTGTCTTGACCAAGTTCTCCATTGGAACCCCTGCAAAGTGATAAGCTGCAATCTCACCAGAACGAACTGCACTTTGTTCCGTGAAGATCATTTGGTAAGGTTGTTCAGCGAATTCACCTGTGAAGGCTAAGTTTGTTGAATGCTTTGGCAAAACTTCTGGCCGGTCAGTCTTGGCACGGTTGTTGAAGAGTGCGGAAGCATATGGCATGTAAACTGGAATGTTATTGATGATACTGTCCATGATTTCCTTTTCCTTATCCTTGATGTTGCCAGGACCAGGATCAACCTTGGAGAGTTGACCAATTAATTCTTGTGCCATTTCCTTACCAGTCATCTTAATATATGGCTTATGAACGAATTCACCTTGCCGCCGTGGATAGAGGAAGTAGCCCCAAAGCACAGTTTCATTAGGATTTTGAGTGGTAAAATGTGGTTGATGATGAACCACGATCGACATGTTGATATCCTTTTGATTCAATGGCGTAATTGGCGTCGTTGACAAGAAGGAGTTCAACGCATTCCCTGGTTCCTGAGTCGTAATCCGCACGATTTCGTTTAAGAACAAGTGGTCCTTAGTCGTCAAGGTGAAGCTGACCCATTCACTAGCGTTCCGATCATTAAAGAACTTGTCTGGTGTCCCTAAGTTGTAGAACCGTTCCGTAGCTTTCTTCCAAAGCGCGGCACTAATCCCATATTCCATGTTTTCAGGTGCTGGTGTGTTGTAATCACCCATGGTTGCTGAGTCGGTAATGGACCCATTAGTAAAGATAACCGCAGTGTCATCGTCTACTTCAACATCTTCAACTTCGCCAGAGGCAACATCCTTTACTTTCAGTCCAGTAACTGTGATTTCGTCTTGCATGGCCGTGTCTTTAAACTTCCAGTCTTCAACAATCTTGTTGTCGATGAAAGTAACATTTTGGCCTTGTAAGTACTTGATCAATGGTTCAATCATACTTTCAAATTGGTTGTAACGGGTCCGGTTGACCCCAACCAAATGTTCAATTTGCGTAAATTCATAAATCATTTGATGCATGTAACGACGTAATTCTTGCGCTGAACTTTGCGTTCTGAAGGCAAAAGTCGTTTCCCACATATACCAGAAGTTTGTCTGGAACATGTGTGGATCATCCTTGAAGTAGTCGGCGATTGAAACGTTGTCGAGCTTCTCTTCTTCGTTATCAGGCATCAAAATCAACTTCGTCAGCAGTTCGCGGTCTTTATTGTTAAAGCCCATCTTGCTGGCATTGAGAATTCCTTTGCCACCTTGTAATAAGCGGGCTTTGTCAAAGGTCCGGTGCTTCGAATCGAAGTCACGCGTATCTTCAGCCGCCGTCATCCCTGGTTCCGTCACTGATGGAATCCGGTCCAATACGTCCATTAGGTCAACATAGGTCCGGTAGTTCAACATCCGACCACCACGGGCAACATACCCGGTCGTGTTTTCCATTGGATGCTTCTTGTTCCAATATTCATTTGTGAAATCAGTCGTAACCCCACCATCATTGGCACCGTGCATATCAACACCATAGAAGGTAATGTCTTTACCATCCCAATGGCCATCTTGAATCAAATAAACTGCTGAAGCCATGTTTGATAGCCCAGAACCAATCATAATTGCTTTACTTTTAACCATAAATAACGCCCCCAAATTCGGTTTTTGTTAACGCTTACAGGTACATTATACAACTTGGATACCAATTGTCTAGTTTGAAGTGAAAATTTTTCATTATTTTCATAGAATCACTGTTATACCGGACTTTTGAGCTACTCATAAATTTAATAATAAAACGAGTTACAACCGCTTAGGTCTAGTATAATTGAAGTTACTAGGAGTGAAAATAATGACAACTTATTTAATCTTTTCCGATGTTGATGGCACGCTGATGATCAACCATACGCAGCTGACAGATGTGACCAAACAGACGCTCCATCAAGTCATGGCGCTTGGCCACCAATTTTATATTGCCAGTGGCCGCATGCTACCACTAGCACGTCAAGCAGCCAAACAAGTCGGTGGCCCCGTTAAAGTGATTGCGGCCAATGGTGCCACTTTTGAACAAAATAATGATTTAGTCACCACCTATCTGACGGCTGAACAACTTGATAAAATCTATGAAGTCGTCCTTGGGTACAACTGTAAAGTCTTCTTTTTTGAAACCAATCGCCTCTACTACACCGGTGATGAAGTGCCGTATGCGCAAGATGCTGCCCAGGCTAACGTCGTCACCATGCCGGAGTTGAACACCTTACCGCTGATTGGCCCAGAAATGTTACCCAACTTGGCCGGTCACATAACCAACGCAATTGCTTACGGTCAACCTGCCGATTTAAACTTGGTTCGCATCGCTTTAGCACAGCAGACCAACTTAAACCTTGCAAGTTCTAACGACAACAATTTAGAGATCATTCCTCATGGGATTGATAAAGCAACTGCGATTACTGCCATTCAAGCTGCCACTGGTATCGACCATGATCACACGATCGTCTTTGGCGACGGCCTGAACGATCTGGGTATGTTTAAAGTGGCAAAATACAGCGTTGCCATGGGAAATGCGGACGACGTGCTAAAAGAAGCCGCTCAAGCAATCACCTTACCTAACACACAGGATGGGGTTGCCATCTATCTTCGGAACTTCTTCAACTTACCGAACTAAGTGTCAAAATACCAGTCATTCGACTAATAATTACATCGCTTTATCAGTACTTTAAAGTTCATTACCACTTATTAATAAGTTTATGACAAGTCACAATCTCAATCGGCGGACGTGAGGTCCGATCCGGATAATATTCTAGGAGGCACTACTTTGAGCCATGAATCAACCAAAACCGCCAATTCGCTCACCGCGAGAATTGCTGCGTTAGTTTTTAGTTTAATTTTAAATGCTTGTGGAAATGCCTTATGTATCACTTCAAACGTTGGTAGTGGGATTTGGACCGCCTCGGCCGTCAATATGCATGAAGCATTCGGCCTGGACGTTGGCTTATTACTCTTTTTAATCGGCCTGGTCAACGCCATCACGAACCAATTTCTCATCCGTCGCTTGGATATCAAACGTTTTATTGGCGAAGTCGTCTTTGTCTTATGTTTCAGCTATTTTGTTGACCTATTTACAATGGCTTTCACAGCCGTGGGAATTCCTAGTTTACCGTGGTTCGTGCGCATGTTGATTTCTATTTTAGGGGTTTCAACCTTCTGTGTTGCCATCTCAGTTTACCAACGCGCCAATATTTTTATGCATCCGAATGATGACACAACCAATATTTTACGATTCATGTATCTGAAAGGTAATGCCACCGCGTCACAGTTAATCGACTTCGTGCCACCAATTATCATCATGGCGGTCACTTTCACCATTACCCATCGCGTCGATGCCGTCAATATTGGGACTTTCTATTCATTCTTGATGAATGGCTTTCTGATTGCCACTGCGGATCGGCTGGTTTTTCCAAAGTTAGTGCATAATTTCAAAGTTAAACGTGACTAAAAAAGTGGCATAAATACTATCAAACCTAAAAAGGACTGGGAAAATTATCCCAGTTCTTTTTTGACCAGTCGTTCAATTTTAACGAATTGGGCCCGTATACTGAAAAGCATCCGAAGTTGGGGCCTGTAGAAAGGCTTTCAAATCCGTCATATTCTCAATCACCGCTTTACCAGATTTAGCCAACATCACATTAAATGTGCCCCCAGCCAAGGTTTCGGCGTAATAGGCAACGGGAATATCTAGCCCAAATGCTGTCCCAGTTTCCCAAATCGTGCCCGTATCAAAATCATCAATCACGGCAACGACTAACTGCGCTTGTTTTAAATGAGCGACATTATCTGTAAAAACCGCATTCCGGTCCGCTTCAGTCGCATCAGGAGTTAAATCAATACCATCTAAACGTGGACTATAATAAGTTAGCGCCAAATCGTTCATGAGTTGTTCAATTTTGGCAAGTCGTTCTGGCTCACCAGCCGTAAACCACGGCCCAGCTAAATAAATTGCGGGGTGATCACTTTTGAGTCGTGACTTCATTTTATCCAACCTCTCTCTCTCTCAATCCAATATTTTTTCATTCTAGTCGTTATCACTTGATAAACACAAGCTTTACTTTTCGCTGCTACCCGTCACCGTTCCTTTTAACTCGGATAACGTACCGCCCCTAAAGCTAGTAACGCGTTCAACCGTTGCTCATTGTCAGCATCTAGGATAATGCTATTTTGTTGCATACACTTGCTGACACCTAAATAAAGCCGTCTCAACACCGCTAAATTAGAACCAGAACGCTGATTGATCAATTCAGTATAATAAGCTGCCAAGAGCTCACGCAACGGTTGCTCTTTTTCCGGATCTAAATTTGCCACAATTTCAACAATTAAGCCCGTCGCCACGCGAGCCTTTGATTGACCACTTGTGTCCCATTTGCTTGTTGTCATCGTCTTAGAACTCCTTTTGTGAAATAGCCAACTGAAGGCTGGTTTCTTCGGCTTGGCTGGTTTTAAATCCAACAACTCGTCCGTCGAGACATGGAACAATTGACTCAAACGAACTAAGTTTTCGATATCCGGATAGCTCCGTCCCAACTCCCACTTAGAAATCGTTTGACGTGAAAGTCGTAACTGACCTGCCAAGTCTTGCTGTGACCAGCCTTTTTTGTCACGCTGCGCTTTGATGTTTTTACCAACTGCTATTTTCACAATAAGCGTTCCCCATTCTGATTGGAATCTTAAATCATGCACCAATTCGTTGCTCCCCGCTAAATAAGGACGCAACGCTGCATTGCACCTTGATTAATCACGCTTTTCAGTAACTTTCCAACTTAATTATACGCGAGAATTGTATAAAAAAACGAGCCAAATCAGTAGACTTAACTCGTTGATTGCTTTATTTAACACTCAATTGACTTAATTCATTAAAATCAGCATACGACAAGACCACATTTGCCGCGGCAACATTATCCGCCAAATGGTCAACGGAACTCGTTCCTGGAATTGGTAAAATTGCCTTAGAACGCTTCAATAACCAAGCAAGCGCAATCTGAGCCGGACTGACTTCATATTTTTGTGCCATCGTTGCTAACGGACTACCAGCTTGAGCCAATTTCCCAGTTGCCAGTGGGAACCATGGCAAGAACGCCATCTGCTGTGATTCTGCATAGGCTAACACGTCATCATCGCGATGATCAGCCACATTATACAGATTTTCAACCGCATCAATTTTAGCAACTTTTTGTGCTTCCTTGATTTGATCTACCGTTACTTGGCTTAAGCCAATGTGCTTGATTTTACCCTCATCTTGTAACTTTTTCAGCTCACCAACCTGGTCTGCCACCGAAAAATGCGTATCGATACGATGTAAGAACACTAAGTCCTCATGATCTAAACCGAGCGTCATCATTGAAACTTCAACTTGTTGCCGTAAATAGTTTGGTTCACCATGTGGCGTCCAAACGTTCGGTCCTTGCCTAGTTTGACCAACTTTATCTGAAATAAAGATTTGGTCACGGTTAGCCGCACCCTTCAGGCCTGCTGCCAGATAGCGGTCAGCGAACCAAGGACCGTATGAATCAGCCGTATCAAAAAAGTTGATACCGTAATCCAGCGCCTGTTTGATTACCTTGATCCCAGCTTCAGGATCCTTGTATGGCCCCCAAGTGCCGGGTCCAGTTAATTGCATCGTGCCATAACCTAAACGATTAATTTTAAATGTGTCATCAAATGCGTAGGTTCCCGCATTAGCTGCGTTAAGTGTTGCCATCAAATCGCTCCTATCATTTTGTTAACCTTATTTACCAATATAGTGTAGTCCTTAGACCAAGGGCACAGTCAATTATTTTGCCCGCTACTTAGTCTTCACTTTAATGGCCGTCGTCCGCGGTTTAGACTTGGTTGGATCGCCCACCAAGGTCAATAACCCCGTGGCAACCAGTACAACTGCTAAAATTTGCAAAATTGCCATCTTGAATCCCTCCGCTTTAAAATTGATAAAACAGAGTATACAAGCTTCTAGTTACTCGAAGGCAACCCCTAAGTTTCAAAAATCAAGCCGATTTCGTCAATTATTAGTCATAGATCGAAACGTGCCGTTGCAAGATCACACCACATAACGTTAATAACGCCGAAAAACCAATTGCCAACCATAGCACTAAGCCCCAACCAACATGGCTTCCCAGCCAACCAAAGATCACCGGTCCAAAGGCGGCTAACAAGTAACCGGCCGACTGTGCCATCCCTGATAAATCCGCCGTTTCAAAACCGTTCGTTGTTTTCTGGGTAAAGAAGACAACCGCCAAGCTGAAGGCCGCACCGGACCCCAGGCCGAGTAACACACAAAGGATAACTGACAACCCAAAACTTAACCCGGGCAATAAAATTCCAGCCGCACCGGCCATAAAACCAACGCCAATCACGGTAATCATGGTCACGACACCAGCTTTTTTACCGGAAGTTGCGGGCACTAAGAAAGACATGGGTAACCCACTCAGCTGCATAATCGTGACCAAGTTGCCCGCGACTACCACACTAAAACCACGCGCCATAAAAATTGTCGGGAGCCACGTTAATAACGAATAATAAACTAACGCTTGGAGACCGAAGAAAGCAGTCACGATCCAAGCTAGGGGTAGTCGCCAAACACTAGGACGCTTATCCTGTTGATTACCAGCCTTCGTCATAAGTGGTGCGCGATGATTGTACTTGAGGTTGGGGATCCAAACGATCAGATTGACGAGACCAATCACGGACAAAATTGCCATGCTGCTAGTCAATGACCAATGTGCTGCCATTAATCCTGATAACCCCGTTCCAAGTGACCCAACGAATACCATCGAAAGGGTGTAACTACTTGTCGCTAGTTCAATCCGTTTGGGAAAATTATCTTTGATAATCGCTGGAATCAAAACATTGCCACCATCCACGCCAATCCCAACTAATAAGGTCCCAATAAATAAGAGCATCATTGATGGCACGACTCGAAGATAGCTCCCAGCCGCTAGAACAATTAGCATCAGATAGATAATCAATTCATTACCGAAACGATGTCCCAATCGAGCGATGATGGGTGACATGATGGCAAAAGTTAATAATGGAATTGTCGTGATAAACCCTGCCATTGAGCTAGGTAAACCGAGCGTCTGCTTCAAAGCGCTAATTAGACCTGGCATCATAGTAATAGGTAACCGCATATTAGTCGCAGCTAGCACCATACCTAAAGCAAGATAGCGACTATGTTGATGTGTTTTCGTCATGGATAGTGCCTGCTTTCTGTGTCGTTAGTTCGATAACTATCGAACCACAAAATCAAAAACTACAGGGTTGCTAAGAACCCTGGTAAGTAACGGTCAAAAGTCGCTAGCTGTAGCGATAAATATTTGGTTTGGGCAACTTGGCGCGTATTGGTTAATCCGACTAGCCGCAGGGCTTTAAAATGGTAAGACACCGTGGACTTGCTAATATTTAATTGCTCCCCCACTTCACTGCAAGTCATCTCTCGAGGTGTTTGATAAAGTACCCGGATAATTCGTAACCGATTTTGCTCAGCTAATGCCTTAAAAATTGCCACGCGCCGCTCATCTTCAGCGGCCGAGTTTGCTTGTTCGATATTCACAAAACTAAGTATACCCTTCATCAAAAAAATCAGCAACAAAAAATGATTAGTCGGTAATTTGACTAACCATTTTCAATATCATTAGACTGCTTGACGATTATTCTTCCAAATACCTGGTACTAACCATAGAATCAACAATAAATTAATTAATAATACAACTGCGGTTAGAATAAAGACTGCGTTATAGTCGAAAATACCCGCAATCACCCCACCGGCAAAGGCACCAACCATATTCCCAATGGCTTGGAAAGATTGATTATAACTAAAAATTGTTGATGTTAAATGCACCGGGGTATTCTTGGTTAACATCGTTTGAATCTCAGGGAATAATGCCCCATCCGAGATTCCGATAGCAAACCGTAAAAATCCTAAAACAACCACACTTGAGACTAATCCTTGTGGGAAATACATCACCACGGCAAAAATATAGCCAAAGAGTAAAACCCGACCAGAACCGTGTTGGTCACCATATTTACCCAACCTTGGCGCCGCAATAATGTTTGAAATCCCTGGTAAGGCAGCAATAATCCCCGCGACAACCGTGATCGGACCAACGTTATGCATTAACTGCTTCACATATAGACTGATGATTGGCGCAATTGACGCGTTCCCCATCTGTACGATCATGGTAGAACACAGCATCATAATAATCAAAGTTGGATTTTTGAAAGCCGTTAGCGGATTGCGACTCTCACCTGGTTGCCGATGGTGTTCGACGGGCTTGAAATGTTCCTGCACAAAAACCAGGCTTAGCACGAAGGCCAGTATCAATAAACCAGCTGTAATAAAGAAGGTATTTCGAATTGAGAAAAGTTGTGCCAATATTCCACCAATCACGGGGCCAAAGAGTTGGCCACTAACAGCACCCGTAATCAATGTGCTCAGTGCACGGCCACTGTGTTTTCGCGGCGTCTGTGAGGCAACTAACGCTTGCGCATTTGAAATAAATCCGGCGAAAACACCTTGTAGCGCACGCAACGCCACCAACTGCCACACATTAGTCACAAAACCCATTAGCCCCATTGCGATCGCCATTCCTAACGATGCACGGAGTAGCATGATTTTGCGACCTTTTTTATCCGCAATAATGCCCCATAGTGGCGCAGAGATTGCCGCTATGGCATAATCTGCGGCGTATGCCAGGCCGCTATAAAAGGTCACTTGTTGTTTATTAAAATCACCTAATTGACTCACGAATAATGATAAAAATGGCATAATTTCACTAAAAGCCATCCCAGCAACAAACGTACAAAACCACAGCACAATCAAATTACGATGCCATGGTCCACGTTCACGTTCTGCGTCGTCCACGAAAGTCATCTCCAAATTAAAAGGTCAACTAATTTTCAGTAAGTAGTTGTCATGTCAACAAGCTTATCACATTTTTGCGAATTTAGGCGGACTTAATTTGTTTGTCGGACTCCCCGGCAGCTAGCGTCGGGATATTTCCCGGGAAATATTATCACTCTCAAAAAAAAGCGACCGCGACTAGCCTAAAGTCAGTCACTAGTCACCAATTAATTACAATTCCTTTTTTGTGAAACATCTGAGCTCAAATCTGCACCATTCGATGCAACAACTTGCCGGGTACCAGTCAAAGCTCTTTTTAGGAAGTCGATGAAGGTCACCTCATTGTTGCTCATCACGGTGTTAACCTAGATAAAACCATAACGTTTCGACATTTGACCAGTTTCTGCTGACACCCAATCGCTACATTCCCAGGGCGTATATCAATCGGATACACCCACCATCAATCGCAATATGCATCGTTTCGATATATTCTTTCAAGCATACAATCCCATAGTCATCATTAATATGATTATCAGCAGTCAGATCGTCACGTGTATCAAGCCCATTTTCAACGACTATCACCGTAACGTCATAAACCGCATTCAAGTAGACCTGTAAAACAATCGCTTCAGCGAGCCGCGCACTAGACGAATAATAACTAAATCAATATGATGTTTAGAAAAGTAAGGATAACCCCACACACCTGCACGTCTCCGCAGTATCAATTATTTATTGCCACTTCTTGTTGAGTAGCATCCATCATTGACCCATCAAACATCGTATCGCCATCTTTTAAAGGTAATCTGGTACCAACATAGTCACTTATCATGATCAAACTGTTGATTTCATTGAAAGTTAACCAATAATGGACCAGGTTTTACATGCCAGGAAATTACTTTGCAATATTTAACGTAAAAATCAATCACCTGACGATCTACTCAACCCTAGTACTTCTGCGCTAAATGATAGGGTGTCTCATAATGTAAAATAGTAACAATCGGTTCAATTCCATAGTCACGGCACTGTCCAAGAGATCGATAGCCGATACATGTTATAGCCCACTTCATGGAGCAACTTTAAATCTTCACGCCGGTGGTGATAAAAACACTCGATGTATGTGATGGATAGATAATACGTGTCTGGCTGTAACGTTGCCGTATAGTGCCGTGCGGCCTCAAAGATCCCGCCTTCGACTATTTCCGCGGTGCTAATTTCTTTCTTATCGACATCTCAATCACTTTTTCTAACTGATAAAAAGTATTTTTTAAATGTATACACATACATTTGCATCATACCGATCATTCAAAGTTACTGTAACAGAATTTTTTAAATGAACTGTCAGCCAACAAGTATCTTCCATATTATTATCGCTCTTTTGCAACTATTATTCGGACTATGATAATTACAAAGTTCAAGATAAATTAGCTTAACACTTATATGGATGGAAAGTTTAAAAATCAACATGTTAAATAATTCTACAATAGGACCTTGCTAATATTAAGAAAACTTTTATAATTAAATTGTCCACAAAAGAAAAAAAGGTAGGTAAATTGGAATGAATTTTAAATCGGGAAACAAACTTGAAATTGATCAATCGGAAAGGTTTAAACTTTACAAATCCGGAAAGCTTTGGCTAGTTGCCGGACTAACATTTTTCTCATTTTTAGGTGGCACGATAATCAGTAATTCAACCGTCCATGCTGACGTTACCCCTCAAGTTGTAGCAGCCAAATCGAATAGTCAAGGTACCGGTACTGTGGGCAATAATGCCAACGATACATATAGTAATCCTACAACTAGCGACGTAAACAACAATTCTAAGAACAATGCATTAGGTGCAAACAATACGCCTAATAGCAATACATCTAGTGTCAACGACCAAAATAGCAAAAATAACACATCTGGTAGCAATACCCCTGATGTCAACAACCAAACTGGCGAAAATAATACGCCTAATAGCAATACACCCAATGTCAACAACCAAAATAGTGGAAACAATACGCCTAATAGTAATGTAGCTAATAACAGTGACAATTCACCTGTTAACACTGTTGATAATCAGAAAGATACTTCTGCTGATAAAGTTGTCCCAGCCCCCGCAACGCCAGCACCTAAACGTGCTATGCTGGCAAGATCAGCCAATGTTACTGACACGTGGTCAATTGGAGATACTTCTCGGCCACGTGTAGATGCAGTCGATGTCGCTAACTATCAAGCAGGTATGACACAGTCGGACTATAATACTTTGAAATCGGTCGGCGTTAAAACTGTGATTGTTAAAGCGACCGAAGGCACGAATTACACTAATCCTGATGCTGTTAGTGAGGCTAAAAAAGCTAATACAGCAGGCTTGAACGTTGATTTTTATCACTATGCGCATTTTAGCTCAACATCTCAGGCAAAAGCTGAAGCCACTAACTTAGTTTCTTTCTTAACCACCAATGGTGTCTCTCAAAAAGTCTTACTTTTTGCAGATATGGAAGATCCTGATACTTACAACGTTAACGCCCAAGCAAACTTAAATGCTTTTTGGACTGCTTTAAACGCTGCTGGTTATACCAACCATGGTGTTTACACCTCAACTTCATATGAATATCGAGATGCCGTTACTAGAACAGTTAGCCCATCACACGTATGGCGCGCTCAATGGCCATACTCACCTTCCAAGACAGATCTATGGAATACGACTGACGGTGCTTGGCAGTTCGCTTCTACCGCAAAACTTCCTTCTGGGTCAACTTATACTGGTCCAATTGATGTCACTATTGATTATAGCGGCTTCATAGAGCAAAGCGCCGGAACAGCAACATTCTCCAATGGTTCTTCAACTGCTGTAACTGGTAATACAAACAATACTAACGTTGCCGAAACTGGCACCTATAAATTCACGGGTACAACCGCAATTAAATCGGCAGACAGTGACTCTGCCTCAACCGTTGGGACTTATTATAAGGGTGATAGTGTTCGTTACAATGCTAAAATCAGCAAGGATGGCCAAACTTGGTTACGTTATTTAGCTGCAAGTGGTGCTCAACGTTACGTCAAAATTGCTGGCGCCACAGTCAGTGCTCCAGCTAACAATAACAACGAAAATGTTAACTCTGAATCTGGCGTTTACCGCTTTACTGGAACCACTGCAATCAAGTCTGCCGATGATGATTCTGCTTCAACTGTCGGAACTTACTACAAAGGTAGTACCGTTCGTTACAATGCTAAAATTACTAAGAACGGCCAAACTTGGTTACGTTATTTAGCTGCAAGTGGTGCTCAACGTTACGTCAAAATTGCTGGCACAACAGCTAGTTCTTCAAGTTCAAATAATGCTGGTTACTATACCTTCAACACTAATACCAACATTCGGACTGGTGCTAGTCTAAATGCATCAATTGTTGGTGAATACTATACTGGTGAGTCTGTTCACTATATTGGAACCGTCTCAGCTGATGGTTATACTTGGGTGAAATATTTAGCAGCTTCTGGCAACTATCGTTACGTTGCAGAAATCAATTAACCCAAAAATAATTTTTCAAATATATCTATGAAGCCAGCGCATTGCTTAATCGTTAAACGACTAAGCAATGCGCTGGCTTTTAGTCTCCTCAAAAATGCTAAAAACTGCCTAAAGCTTCAATAGTATAAATTATTTCGCTATAAAACCTTGATAATATTATTAATTTCATTATAATTAAACTGTTCGAATAAGATTATAGATGAGGATGTGCATTTTTACATGGCTTTTAAATCACGAAACGAGCTTAATTTT
The DNA here is from genome assembly GCF_005405005.1 of Lactiplantibacillus daoliensis. Classification (GTDB taxonomy): domain Bacteria; phylum Bacillota; class Bacilli; order Lactobacillales; family Lactobacillaceae; genus Lactiplantibacillus; species Lactiplantibacillus daoliensis. The sequence continues at coordinate 151,944 of NZ_BJDH01000010.1, forward strand.
GAACAATCAAAAAGATTCAAGCTCTATAAATCCGGTAAGCTTTGGCTTGTAACTGGACTATCATTTGTCTCAATTTTAGGTGGCACGTTACTCAATAGTAATTCAGTAGCTCATGCCGACACTGTCGAAACGCCTAATAATTCAACTAGTAGTGCCGCAACTAGCTCTAGTGCCAGCAGTGTTAATACATATGTCAGCGCCGCAACCAAAAGTACTGACGTGAACGATACCGACACGACACAAACAACTAGCGCAAGTACAAGTCAAGCCGACACAGCCACTAGTACCAGTAGTAGCTCCAACGAAAGTAGTGCTAGCACCGCTAATAGTTCCAGCACAAGTACTGCTTCTAGCGCTAGTTCAAGTACCACTAATAGTTCTAGTGTAAACACTAATTCCAATACTAGCTCAGCTGCTACTAGTGGCGCAGACTCAACTGTTGCGACAAGTGCCAACAGTCAAGTAGCTACCACAGTTAAAAAAGCCGCAGTTGCGGCGGTTGCTGAATCAACTACCACCGCAGATACTTGGACCATTGGTGACACCTCTCGACCACGCGTCGATGTTGTGGACGTGGCGTCCTATCAATCAGGTATGAGCCAATCAGACTATAATACCTTGAAGTCTGTGGGCGTCAAAACCGTGATTGTCAAAGCAACAGAAGGCACCACCTATGTTAACCCTGCGGCCGTTAGTGAAGCCAAGATGGCTAACCAAGCTGGTTTGAATGTTGATTTTTATCACTATGCGACCTTTAATACAACGACAGAAGCCAATGCCGAAGCGACCAACTTGGTTACATTTTTAACGAATAATAGTGTTAACAAGAATGTGCTTATCTTCGCTGACATGGAAGACTCTCTGACCTATTCAGTCAATGCCGAAGCTAACTTGAATGCCTTCTGGTCCGCTTTAGACGCAGCTGGTTATACAAATCACGGCGTTTATGCCTCAAAATACTATGCTTATATCACCGCAGTCACCAATACCGTTGGGAGTTCTCGCGTTTGGATGGCGCAATATCCTTATTCACCATCAAGTAGTAATCTCCTAAATACGACTAGTGGTGCTTGGCAGTTTGCTTCAACAGCACAGTTACCATCTGGCGCTTCATACACTGGCTATTTAGATGTCAGCATTGATTATACTGGCTTAACTGAAGATAGCGCCGGGACGGCGACCTTTGGCACAAGTTCAGCGACAACTGGCTCCACTTCAACGGGAAATACGAGTACCAGTACCACGACTACGGTAACATCAGGAACTTATACCTTTACCGGTACTACCGCGATCAAATCAGCTGCTAGTGACTCGGCATCAACTGTCGGCACTTACTATCAAGGTAGTACGGTCAACTACAATGCCAAAATCACAGCGAATGGTGAAACCTGGCTACGCTATTTAGCCGCTAGTGGTGCCCAACGTTACGTTAAGATTGGCGGCTCAACTTCGACTAGCAGTACTAGCGAAGCCGTTACAGCCATTGCTGGCACCTATACTTTCAGTAGTACGACGGCCATTAAATCGGCTGCTAATGACTCTGCATCAACGGTTGGAACTTATTACAAAGGGAGTACGGTCAACTATAACGCCAAAATCACCGTCAACGGGCAAACTTGGCTACGCTATTTAGCTGCCAGTGGCGCTCAACGTTACGTTAAGATTAGCGGCGGTTCAACAAGTTCATCTACGAGCTCCTCATCAAACAATAATTCTAGTGCGACAACGACTGCAACCGCTGGCACTTATACCTTTACACAGGCAACAGCGATCAAGTCAGCAACTAGTGACACTGCTTCGACTGTCGGAACCTATTACAAAGGGAGTACGGTCAACTACAATGCCAAGATCACCGTCAACGGGCAAACTTGGTTACGTTACTTGGCCGCTAGTGGTGCTCAACGGTATGTTAAAGTCAGTGGCTCAACGGCCTCTTCTTCGACAAGCACCACCAACACTAGCACGACATCAGCTCAGACAGGGACCTATACTTTCAAAGCAACCACTAATATCCGAACTGCTGCGAGCCTGAGTGCTTCAATCGTTGGCACGTACTATGCTGGAGAAACGGTTCATTATCTAGGACTTGTTTCAGTCAATGGCTACCAATGGCTGAAATACCTATCCGCATCCGGCAACTATCGTTATGTCGCGATGGTTAGCTAATTCAAACAATTGTAAAAAAACGGCGCCTAAGCTTGAAAATCTCAAGTTTAAGCGCCGTTTTTAATTTATAAACAAGTTAGTCAATTTCGATCTTACCGTTATCCGTAACTTGCTTTGACTTTGGCAAAGTAATCGTTAAGACGCCATCCGTTTGAGTCGCCTTAATTTGTTCTGGGTCAACATCTGGCAACATATAATCACGTTGCAGTAACCCCTCATGACGTTCGTTCATCACAACATTCTGTTTCTGATCACTATGATCCACAAAAGAATGCTTCTGAACCTTAATCGACAACAAGTTACCGCGATAGGCTAACTTAACGTCTTGTTTATCAATACCTGGTATATCAACCTTCACTTGATATTGATCGTCCGTTTCACTAATGTCAGTCTTCAGCACTTGTTCACCATCATCAAAAGGTGCCCAGAAACGTTGCGCCATCCGTTCAAAAGGATCCAACATGCCAAAACCATTCCGATTCATCATTTCATTAGCCATAATCACAATCCCCTTTCAAAATTAATACTTGGCTAGAACTACCGGGTCAGTGTCATTTGAGTTCCTTTGACCTTTCCTGACCTTCAATATCTATTCTAACAGGTGCTATTCAACTTGCAAGGATTTAGCACTCTCGTATAACGAGTGCTAAATTTAAAGTCTAATTTCACCAATTCGATGCATTAAGCTGGCGCTGTAATATTTTGGAAAATGATCTGCTTTAACTTCGTTCACATTATCAATCCTAACTATCTGCTAATCATTTTGGTAGACTACACCCTCTAAAAAAGCTACACTTGATGCACAAAGTACTAAGCAAAGGAGGAAGTAATCATGAAAATTAATATTCATCGTTCACGTCAAGATCGAGTCATTGCAGGAGTAATCGGTGGCATTGCAGAACACTTTGATTGGAATGCCAATTTAGCCCGTTTGATTTTTGTCATTCTGGCCATTACACCAATGTTCCCAGGAATTATTGCCTACTTGGTCCTCTGGTTAATTATGAAAGATCCTATTGAAAATTAAAATGTTTCACGTGAAACAAAAGCGACGTTGCTTGGCAAATTTAAGCCAAACGACGTCGCCTTTTTCTACGTCTTGTCAATAGGAATGTTGTTGAATAAACGATTCATGATAAAAATATAGGGCATTGGTTCGGTGAC
>NZ_BJDH01000011.1 GCF_005405005.1 Lactiplantibacillus daoliensis
CGAAGATTGCTAGACCCTACACATTTGATTTGTCGAAACTTTGTTCAGTTTTCAAAGGTCTAATTTGTTGGTTGATTACCTCAACGCAACTTATTCATCATAGCATCTGAAGCACTTACTGTCAAATACTTTTTTCAAAGAATTCAACCGGCCTTTTCAACTATCGTTGCCGTTGCGGCAACAGAAACTATCATATCAATTACTGAAGAAGTTGTCAACAACTAATTTCAATAATCTTTTTCGTTTCATCAGCACTAAGCTGACCTGCCGTAGCAGCAACGTGTACTAATATACCAATTTGAAATGAAAGTGTCAACGTTTTTCAACATATTTTTTCACAATTATGAAATTCAGTGTAAAACTGAGTCAAAAGTTGCAATAGCTAAAAGCGGCCTAAATCCCTGCTGCTACTGACTTGATCGTTTAATTAAGTGTTCAAGGTCAATCGATTTCTTCTATTATAAAAAGCAATCCATCATCAACGACAGATTGCTTTATCTTTAAATTACTAGCTTCAGCTAAACTGTGTTTTAACACGATCCTTTAATTGCAAAACAGCCGGGAAGGCAATTACGCCTCCAATAACCGCTTGGACAAAGTTCATTGGAATACCAATTAGTCCAGTCGGTATCGCATATAGAATTGAATCGGAAACAAAGTAGCCCACCACCATCACGACACTACCAATCACTAATGCTATAATCTGTTGTCCTTTTGACTTATTAGCCCCAAACTGTCCCACTAGGAAGCCCTCTAAACCGTGAACAATTAATGAAAAGAACATGTACTGTGAATAGCCCAGAATCATATCCAACAAAAAGCCACTTGCACCGCCAACAATCGCACCGCCACGACGGCCGAATAATAATGCGGCAATAAAGATTCCTGCATCACAAAGATTCACATAACCGTGTGTCAATGGCACCGGAATATGTACAAACATTGAAAGTGCAACATCGACAGCAATTAATAATCCTAATGCAGCGACCATCCGCGTTGAAAAATGTGGTGATTGTTTACCTGCCATTGTGAATCACTACTCCTCTAATCTTTTTACGATTAACTGTCATGAACAACACCCCTGTTGGAATGATTTTACACCAATTTTCTGAAAACACCCAGAACTTAGGCACGAAAAAACTGACAGACGATAACGTCTGCCAGTTCGTTTGGTTACTGACTATTTAACCCGTGCTAAGAAGTACTTCTTTTTACCACGACGGACAATGACAAACTTGCCATCAAATGCCGCTTTAGGATCAATTTCAGCATCAACATCTGTGATCTTCTCACCGTTAATCCGAATGGCACCATTTTTAATATCTTCACGTGCTTGACGACGTGACCCTTCAAATTTAGTGGCATCAACCAACCATAACACAATGTTTTGTGTTTCAGCCGAGACATCCGCAGAAGGCACCCCTTTGAAACCTTGTTCGATTTCGTCCGCATTCAAGCTTTGAACTTCACCCGTGAATAAGGCTTTAGTAATATTTTCAGCTTCAACAACCGCATCCTTACCATGGACGAATTCAGTGACTTCTTCAGCTAAACACCGTTGGGCTTCCCGCTTCTCAGGAGCAGTCTTAACGGTTTCTGCCAATGTATCAATTTCTTCATGACTTAAGAATGTAAAGTATTTCAAATATTTGACCACATCACGGTCATCTTGGTTAATCCAGAATTGATAGAATTCGTAAGGTGACGTCTTTTCTGGGTTCAGCCAAACAGCACCACCTGCAGTCTTACCAAACTTCGTCCCATCAGCCTTCAATAATAATGGAATCGTTAGGCCATAAGCTTTGGCTTCATTACCTTCCAAACGATGAATTAAATCGGTTCCGGCAGTGATGTTCCCCCATTGATCGGCACCACCAATTTGCAATTGAACATGTTCTGCACGGTATAAATGCAAGAAATCAATTGACTGTAAAATTTGGTAAGTGAATTCCGTGTAGGAAATTCCAACTTCCAAACGACTGGCCACGACTTCTTTATTTAACATCGTGTTCACACTGAACAACTTCCCGTAATCACGTAAGAATTCTAACAATGACAGCTTTGATAACCAGTCATAGTTGTTCACAATTGAAAAGTTCTCATCTGAACCGAACAGCTTATGCATCTGCGCATTCAAGCCGTCTTCATTATGTTTAACTTGAGCCATCGTTTGTAAAACCCGTTCCGAATTTTTACCAGAAGGATCACCGATCGCTCCGGTCCCGCCACCAACAACCACGTATGGATGATGACCAGCTAATTGGAATCGTTTCAAGATCATGAAGGGAATCAAATGACCAATATGCATACTGTCACCAGTTGGGTCAATCCCACAGTACAATGACACAGACTGCTTTTCAGTCAATTCTTTCAAGCCGGCTTCATCAGTTTGCTGATTGATTGCACCGCGCCACTTTAAATCATCAATAATGTTCATCTATAGTCCTCCTAAGTTAAGGTCCGAGAAAATAAAAAGAACTCACCCCTGCTATTAACAGGGACGAGTTCTCGCGTTACCACCCAAGTTACCACTCTAAAAAAGAATGATCTCTCATTTATTGATAACGAAATAATCCGGCCGAATGGCAGTTCACTTCATGTAATTCATCATTGATCACAGCTCGGTTCACACCAACCACCGAGTCGCTTAACTGTTGGATCAATCACTACTAGTTAAAGGTCACTACTTTTAATTGTTTGTTAATATCATAAGCACTCGGCACCGAAATGTCAATCTCGTTTCCGAGTTCGCATTGCCAATGTCAGGACCACCAAATTAATCAGAATTAAAACCAGTAAAAAGCCAAAGCCCACTGTTGACCCTAAGGCCGTCCGCTGTGCTAAGGTGCCACTGGTGTGCGTCTGTACAAGTGTAATCAATACAGAAACAATTGACGTTCCGGTCGCGCCAGCAAATTGTTGCAAAGTATTAAACACCGCATTGCCATCCGCCTGTTGGTCCAAACTCAGCTGACTCAAGCCACTGGTCATCGTATTTCCCATGGTTAGCCCCATTCCAATCATTAACAAAATGTAAAACCACAAAATTAACATCCCAGTCAATCGTAGTCCAAACGCCGTAAATAACGCGATGGCAATTGCTAAAATGGTTGCTCCCGTCAAAATTGGCTTTACGGCACCAAAACGATCTAAGAGTCGACCACCTAATGGCGCAAAAGCTGCCCCAATTGCCGCCCCTGGTAGGACAAATAAGCCAGCCAAAAGCGCACTTTTTCCAGTAACAATCTGAATATAATTTGGCAGGATAAACGCCAATCCGAGTGCATTGATCTGAACTAAAAAGAACCCTAACAAATGCCAGTCAAAGGACCGCGCTTTAAAAATTCCCAGACTGATCAATGGTTGTGACGTCCGGCGCGTACGCTGCACAAACCCGATTAGCCCCAGCACACCAATGATTAATGCCCCGATGACAAGCCCAGGTTGCTGCGACAAATTTTGCAAATTGCTAAACGCTAACGTAAAGCCAACAAAAACCAGCATAATCATCAGCCAACCCAGCACATCAAAGCTCGTTTTGACAGTTGGTTCAGCCTGCCGAATCGCATAACACCCAAAGACAAGTGACACGATCAATAATGGTAAAAGTAAGATAAAGATCCAATGCCAGCCCAAGCTACTAATCACTAAACCTCCAAAAGTCGGCCCCAGTGCAGGTGCAATTGCCGTAATTAAGGTACCGACACCCATGAACATTCCTTTTTGCTGATCTGGAACCCAATCCAAGATAATATTGAACATTAGTGGTAATGCAATCCCAGTTCCTAAACCTTGAATGATTCGACCGAGTACCAAGCTATCAAAGTTAGCTGCACTAGCATCAATTAATAACCCAGCCATAAATAGCAGATTAGCCGTCACAAATAATGTTTTAGTCCGAAACCGACGTTTCAAAAATGATGAAATCGGCACAATAATTGCGACCACTAATAAATAGGCCGTTGTTAACCACTGCACGGTCGCCGTATTAATGCTAAATTGTCGCATTAATACCGGAAAGGTCACATTCATCGACGTTTCAACGATGACGCCACAAAATGAGAGCAACCCCGCGGCAATCACCGCTAAAATTAATTTTAAATCGACTTTTTTTGTCACTTAGTTAGCCTCCTAATCATATAGTTCGTATTCGAACTAACAAGTAGTTTATCACAATTCAATAGGATTTCAAATCTATATTCAAGTTGACATTTAAGACTTATTGACATAAACTGCCATTTAGTAAGAACACGAACTATTACGAGGAGGAGCTATGAAGAATTCACTTGGTATTGCCATCAAAAAAGCAAACAACGCGCTTGCTCGTGATTCAGATCGCTACGCAAAACAGCTTGGCTTAACCGGTATGCAAATCAGTGTCATTAATTTCATCGCCGGCCATGAAACCACGCAAGCAATCTTCCAGCGAGATTTAGAGCACGAATTCAATATCCGTAAGGCAACTGCCTCCAGTCTAGTTTCCACGATGGTTGAAAAACAGTTATTGATTCGGGTTCCCGCACCCAATGATGCCCGCTACAAACAACTGTTGTTAACGCCCAAAGCGCACCTGCTGGCCACGCAAATTGAGGCATTTTTCCAAGCAAGTGAACAACGAATTCAAACTATTTTGGGCAATCAGACAGCGTTAACTTATACAAGCTTAAATCAGATCAGTACCGCATTTACAGCCACCAACACGCCTAAACCATAGAAAGGACCTGAGCTAGTTCGCTCAGATCCTTTTTTGATGGCTATTATGTTGATCCTAATTCTTAACGGTTGGGCCTAACTTAGTCGGCCGCTGACTGGCTTGATGACTAGCAACCACAACGGGCCTGCCCAATGATGTTGCTGGCCGCAGGCGGTCTTGTTTTGTCAAAGCAACCGATACGGACTTTGGTACCGGACTTACCGTCGTAAATGACGCGCGAGTTGCTACCGACCGCGTTGAACGACTTTTTACTGATTTAGCCTGCTGACGAATTGCTTTGACAGTGATTGCGGTCTCAGAATTGCTAATCACGTTCACCTGGCCGTCTACTTGGTGAAAAATCTGATTCACTGACGGAGCTGCGACTAATCCTAGCGCTAGTGATCCTGTTACAATAAGAATGCCCAGTTTCATCTTCTGTTTAAAATTCATCACACCATGCCTTCCTCGTTCAACCTATTTTTTGACCCGCTTAATGTTGATCTCAGTGATCAGTCGGACCTTTAACAGTTATCATAAGCCAAATTTCTTGAAAAGCCACGGCATTCCGATTTCAATTAAGTTACAGTTTCTGGCAAGGCCGGAGTTGCTGAGGTTACCAGAAAAGCGACTGTTCAACCCATCAAAAAAGGCTCCTTAAGTCACAACTGACTCAAAGAACCTCTAGAAATTTTTAATTAACGTTTAGCAGTGAGCACAATGGCTTGTTTGCCCATCTGATTGTAGGCTCCTTGGAAATCGGACCAACTAACTGCTTGTTGTTTATAACCATAAGGATTATTAATATAAATCAGTTTCTTCGTGCGGTTGAACCCGACGATGACCACACTATGCATATCATAAGTGATCTTAACGTTACCTTGTGGCGTATGCCACGTCTTCATCGTGTCAACGGGCGCGAAAGTCCCCGTAGTAATTGTCCAAACTGGACGACCTAGTTCCAATTGCGCAATCACTTGATCAAAACTAGCCCCAGTCAAATCTTTAACCTGGCTCGTCTGAGTCTTGGCTAACTTAGCAATTGGCCCGTGATAAACGCCCAAGCCAGGATTAGCACCAGTCACATCACCGACAAAACCCACATTCGGATTACCATGTTCGCCATTCTCATCCGTCAATGGCACGCTATTCAACTTAGTGGCTAACTGATTCTTCGTCACATTGTAGTGATAATAGTTCAGCAACATGGTTAACGAGGTCACTTCACAGCCATTATAGAGCTGTGGATCTGTCATTTGATTAACCAACGGGACATCAAGTTTCACTTGATTAACTGCTTTCGCTTGAGGCGTAGCCGGTTTTGGATTAGCAGTAGTCTTTTTAGTCGTGAATGATGCTTCAGACCAATCTGAAACCTGAGTTGCAGACCACCCCACAGTTCCTAAGATGGCAATTAAAATGAGCACTTTTGGCCAGATACGCCGTCGCTTATAATGTCTTGGCACTATCCTAACTCCTTTCTTTTGCAAACTTTTTTGTTTAACTTACGCAATCAATTTAACACTTTCGTCCACCATCATACCATCAAATTATTAATAAAAACACTAAAAAAGTCACGCCACAAATGGCAATTTAAAATTGGGACTCAAATAATCGGTCAAAGCCAGTGGCCGCCGGGCTGGAACCGCTGTCGTCCATGTCTGACTCATCGCTTGATTATACACAGTAGTATCTGCAGCCGTGCTGCCCTGAATCAGGGTAAAGTTTAACTGACTTTGACCTAATAGTTGTTCGACTGTTCGAATGGCAACTAATTGCTGCCGTTGTTGGCGATGCTGATACCACTTAACCGGTTGTTGGGCAATCGTCAGCACACTCTGTGGCATGCTAAGAACCAACTGAGCCGTTGGACTTGCAGTCATTGCAGCGGTGATCGATTGAGTTTGTGCCACCAAGGCTCTAGACTCTAGTTGAACTAACACTAAATCTTGCGCCAACATCGCGGCTGCGAGACCAGCTGAATCCGTCAGCTCACCAATAATAACGTCAACCGCGGCTGGCCAAATCAACTGATCATTTGACGTATAGACCGTTAGTCGAACCGCTGGATAGTGCGCAGCGGCAGTGGTTAAGGCTTGCGCTTGTTCAGGTGTCAATCGACCTGCAACTAGAATATTTTGCATTTTTTCAGCCCACTTTCTCAATCAAAATTTTTCAATAGATTGAGTTTACTAGTTTCTAGTTACTGGAAGGCAAGCGCGATGACACATTATTTTGACAATTTTTTGATTTTTTTGTGGCATCGGTTTCAATTTGTTTTATGATAATAAGGTCAACTAACGAACTGTTTTACTCTAAAAATTATGATTATAATGAGGTGTTTAAATGGCAGCGCTATTGTACGCCCTCTCGTTACTCTCCGGAGGGTATGAAATGTTAATTATGATGATCGCATTTCGCGAATTTCTGACTTGGCGGCTCTCAACAGTATGGATCGCACTAGTCATCTTTTTCGGCGTCTTCGGTCAACTTGCGACCGCCCAATGGCCACAAGTCCCGCTCGTTTTCTTCTGGATTGTCCCAATTACCATCGTCAACACAATCATGAGTGCACGTTTACTCTATACAAAATGGCTTTTAACGTTGCCGATCGCGCTTTTCTTAAATGCCATCAAACGGTTGGTTGGCGGGATGGCTGGCAGCTTTCTAAAATGGATCATGTCCTCAGATGCGCCAATGCAACTCCGGCAAGCCATCGACATGCACAATTTATCCGCCAACATCAACCTATTCGGCGCTGTTATTATCTGTTTGCCCGTGATGTTAATTATTGGCTTAATTGCACACCATTTCATGGTTAAATCATCTGCCGCGGACTTTTTCCAACATGCCAAAATTGATCGCAGTGACTACTTACTGGTCTTGCTTTGCTACGCGTTGTATCTAGGTGCCTACGCCTATGTACTAGACTTGTCTGTCATTTCACAAACCTACGTAGCTAGTGCCTCCAGTCTGATTTTTGGTATCATTGTCTTCTATGTTGTTAGCAATAAAAACAGTCGCCTAACCGATGCTCAACTTCTGAGTGAAGTTTCTGATTACAACGAGTTACTAGGGCATCGCAACCAGCAATTACATTTGTTCAAACACGACTATCAAAATATTCTACTGAGCTTATCGCAATACATTCAAGACGAAGACCTCCCTGCCCTCAAAACTTACTTTGAAGATGAAGTCATGACCAGCGGCCAGAGTCTAAGTGTCGATGTCGGCCCAGAACAACTTCGCAACTTGCATGTTCCAGCCCTGAGTGGCTTAATCTATTCAAAATATGAAGCCGCCGCCAGTCGCCAGGTGGAACTCCAACTCACCGTCTTACAGACAATTGAATTGCCGGAAGCCGCCCGTGTCAACATTGTCCGCATTCTCGGCAACTTGTTAGACAATGCCATCGATGCCGCCGCTCAAGCTGACCGTCAAGTTCGCTTGAACGTGCAACAAACCAGTATGGGCCACGTCACATTCACGATTGAAAATAAAGTTCCGGCTGGCGAAACAATCGACCTAGCTCGGATTAAGAAAAGTCGCTTTACGACTAAACCAGGCCATTTAGGTTACGGTCTCAGTAGTATTGCCCAATTAGCTAGCAATAATGCGCAAGTCAGCTATCAGCTTCAAGAAAGCACGTTTATCGCGACATTAACCATTCATAAGGAAAACTAGCCTTTAGAAAATTTTAATTTGCTAAAATGAATTTCTTCACTACAATTAAAGTAAGACTTTGAGTGGTAGCGATTACTCACTCTTTGGAAAGGACTTGAATCCATGTCACAATCCGAAGACGAAATGGATAAACATTTACAATCAGCGATGTTTGGAACACCGGTCTTACATCCAGACGAACAACATCGCAACTTAGGCACTTTTCACGAACGCATTGATCTGGGCATTACCTTCACCCAAGCACTCTTGCGGGATTACTCTGCAGAACTGCAAACTGAGATTGCAGCTCATCCCGACTATCAACTGTTATTACACGGTTTGTTAGATCAAGATATTTTAGACCGTTATATCAAACTCGCTAATCAGACTAACCTCAAATTCGCGATTCGAACGGATTTGCTTTACCAACACGAACCAGATAGTCTCGCGATTGCACTGGCCGCGCCCAGTGCGATCAATCCAGATACGATTAACATCGATGATCGTTTCCCGTTACCACCTCTGGAAACCACGACGACCATCCCAAAGCAATTACTCGTCGAACGCATCTATCAACATTTGGAACACAATCGCCACGAGTACCATCTGCGTCACCACAATAATCAATAAACAACTAAAAAGAGTCACAAAAAAAGTCTGGTTTTTCCCCAGGCTTTTTTCGTTATTAACATACTTTTCTATAATTTTAGTGAAATAACTCCAAGATTCCAATCACAATCGGTGGGATCACTAACGACGGCAGCAAATTCAACGTATTGATCTTTTTAATGTTCAAGAGACCCAAGCCCGAACCCAAGATTAAAATTCCGCCGACAATCGTAATTTCGTTTAAAATCGGCGTACTCAACGCCCCTCGCAATACTAGCGCCAAAACATACAACGACCCCTGCCAAACAAACAACACACCTGCGGCAATCGCAATACCAAAACCAAATGTCGATGCGAGCACAATTGAAGTAATGCCGTCCAACATCCCGTTTGTGAACAAAAAGGTGTAGTCATGCTTTAGTGCGGCTTCAATTGGACCAAGAATTGAAAGCGATCCAATACAATAGAGTAAAATCGCGGTCGCTAGACCTTCCGACAAATTACCACCAGAGAAATGACCAACTAACTTGTCAAATCGACCTTGTAAATCTAGTGCTTGGCCAATTAGACCACCAACAGCCAAACTGACAATGAACAGCACGGGATATTTACTATGTGGCATCCGTTGCACGACCGCATTGATCCCAATCACAGTCGCCGCTAGTCCCAGTGCCTGCATCAAAATATTGTGATAGGCAGGCTTGATTCCCTTGCTAAATAGACTACCAATCGTGCAACCGATCAAAATCATGCCAACATTAAAAAGTGTCCCAATCATCTACTTACCCTCCAAAATTGAAAAGAGGACTGAGCTGGTCAGTCCTCTTCATGAAACTTAAGTTGTTTACTTTGTAATCGCGGCGGGATGATGACCTGCCTTAATCTCAGCCAAATAATCATCCGCCATTTTTGGATCAAATTCATGTTCCGATTTACCAATAATCACTGCTGCCAAGGAGTTCCCAACGACATTCACGACCGTTCGGCCCATATCAACTAACCGGTCAATACCGGCGATAAAGGCCAAGCCTTGGACCGGAACGCCGATTGTCGAAATCGTTGCGAGTAACACGACGAAGGATGCGCCTGGTACACCGGCAATTCCTTTAGACGTGATCATCAAGACGATTAACAACGTAATCTGTTGGCTCATCGATAAATGAATCCCGTAAGCCTGTGCTAAAAATAGCGCAGCTAATGATTGGTAAATGGCCGAACCATCTAGGTTGAACGTGTACCCCGTTGGCACAACGAAGGAAACGATCCCTTGACTGACACCATACTTTCCCATTTTATCAATAATGCGTGGTAGGGCAGCTTCAGAACTGGCAGTTGAAAAGCCGAGCACCATCTCATCACGAATCACGCGTAGTAAATGCCAAATACTCAGCCCAAACAAGCGAGCCACTAGCCCCATCACAACCACGATAAAAATCGCCATTGTCGCATAGGCCAAAATGATGAAATAACCCAATGGCGCTAAGGCTTTGAGTCCCATTTCCGCAACAGTCACCCCAATCAAGGCACAAACGCCAATCGGTGCGGTGTGCATGACCCAGTTGGTGACCTTAAACATCGCTTCAGCGACCGCATTCATGAAGTCCAAGATAATCTTACCCTGTTCCCCAATCGCAGCGGTGCCTAAGCCAAAGAATACCGCAAAGAAGATCACGGGAATCATATCCCCAGCAGCTAACGATTTGAACACGTTCGTTGGGATAATTCCCATTACCGTTGACCAAATTCCATTATGCGAGACGGTTTTCGCCGTCGCCACGTATTGACTAATATTCGACGAATGTAACTGGTGAATGTTGATGTAATCCCCAGGATGAAAAACATTCCCGATAATCAGCCCAAGGGCAATCGCAATGGTCGTCATCACTTCAAAATAAATAATCGTTTTCCCACCAATACGGCCAAGCTTCTTAAGATCGCCCATATTCGCAATCCCAGTAATCAAACAAGCCACCACAATTGGTAACACAATCATTTGAATTAAACTAATAAACATCGTCCCAATATTTTGCATCGCCGTAATAGCGGTTTGATTGCCATAGAAGACAACCCCTAAGATAATTCCTAAAACTAAGCCAACCAAGATTTGCCAACCTAGACTCAGGCGGAAATGATGCGTTGTTTTCAGTTGCGTTTCTTGCTTCAAAATCAATCGCTCCGTTCACATTTATAGCTGATTTCACTAAAATTAACACACAATATTAACATTTTAGCACAAATCATTCGTAAATGAGAAAAGAATTAGAAATCACTCATGAAATTATTGCTGAAAACGTGCCAACTTATTTCGTCGACTTTTGCTTAGCGGTTAAACGCTGATAAACCGTCGCACTGACCCAATCAGCCGTCCACATCCATAATACGTGACCAATCGCTTCTGAAATATGTTCTTCCGCTGGTTGATCCTTGGCACGTGGAATGGTCCCTAATGCTGGCAAAATCGTATGATGGAACGCCCCAAAAATACCGAGTCCAAATAAAGCACTACTACCGGCTTTAGCCTTGGGGTGCTTACGAGCCCACAAACTGTAAGCCACTGCAAAAGTTGTCGAAAAACCAAAATGCATCATATAACTCGTAATCGGTAATTCATGCCCCGAATACGTGTATGTTGCATGAGTCACACTTTCTGGGACCCCAATTTGTTGTAATAGCTGCTGTGGCGGATTCGTTTGATCCCGAGCCGCAGTCCGTGGGGGAAGAATGTTTTCCCAGCCTAACTTAACGAGTCCCGAGATAACGCCACCCGTAACACCCGCGATTAAAGCTGCACGATGATTGAAACTTTTATTTGCCATTTGTCCTAACCTGCCTCTCCATTCAATAAATTAATCATACCAGCCTTTCAGTAAGAACCGTAACGATTTAACCCAGATGCTGATATAAATAAAATAATATTAAAGCTTGCGCCGTTTTGAGTTTGATGCTATGATTTGACCATTCACTTATCACTCGATAAACGAAATTAAAAGGAGGCACCTCGCGTGTACTTAGGACTAAAAGAAATGCGTCATGAAAAACTGCGTTACAGCCTATTAAGTGGCGTTTTGTTATTAATTGCATTGGTCGTCTTCATGTTAGCTGGCCTAGCAAATGGGCTCTCCAATGGTAATCGAGAAGCCATTGATAATTGGCAAGCAACCGACGTCTATTTGAATCAGAATACCAACGAAACGTTATCCGCTTCACAACTGAAATTAGCTGATCAAAAATACATCAAGGGCGACCAGGTCACCCCGTTAGCCACGCTTTCAGGAACACTGCGTACCGATAAAAATCGGCATAAAACCACGATTAGTGCCCTTGCGACCAGTCGCAATAGCTTTATCATGCCTAAAGTTAATAGTGGGCATCGGATTAACGGTCGCAATCAGCTCCTTATTTCCGATAGCTTGAAGGCCGAGGGCTACAAACTTGGCCAAAATGTCCGCTTAGGCACGACCAAACGAACAGTTAAAATCGTTGGGACCTACACCAGTAGTACCTATATGATTTCACCAACGATTTACACCGATATTGCCACCTTGAATCGACTGAAGGACATGCCCGTGACCAGTGGCAATCAGCAAACCATTAACGGCTTTGTGACAAAAAATGGCCGCTTTAGCCATTCAAGTCACGGCAGTCTTCAGCATTTAACGATGACAACTTTCATCAACAAATTACCTGGTTACAGTGCCGAACAATTGACCTTGGATACGATGATCTATTTCTTATTCGCAATCGCGCTCGCCATTATCGGAATCTTCATGTTCGTCTTAACTTTACAAAAACAAGCCCTATTCGGCGTCTTGAAAGTTCAAGGTATCGGGACGAAACATATCCTAGCCGCCCTGCTGACCCAAAGTGTGGCGATGTCAGTCATCGGTATCGTCATTGGCCTTGGTATCACGGTCGGCCTGGCACAAATCATGCCCGCCGGCTTACCCTTTGTCATCAACTGGGGACAATTTGGCCTGTATAGTTTAGCCTTGCTGGCAGCTGCCGTTATCGGTGCGTTACTTTCATGGCGAACGGTCGCTAATATCGATCCCGCCGTTGCAATCGGCTAGAAGGAGGATAACTTATGACAGCAGTTTTAGCATTACAACAAATCAATAAACAGTTTGGTCACGGTCACACCGCCGTAACGGCCTTGAAAGACGCCAATTTTGAAGTGAGTGCCGGCCAATTTGTCGCCATCATTGGCCCCTCTGGTTCCGGCAAAAGTACCTTCTTAACGATTGCCGCTGGGCTACAGACACCCACTAGTGGTCAAGTTCTGTTAAATGGAACTGAATTAGCCACGCAATCTGAAAAGGCGCGGCTGGCATACCGTTTCAATGAAATCGGCTTTATTTTGCAAAGCTCGAATTTGATTCCATTTCTCACGGTCACGGAACAATTAAAGTTGGTCGACAAAATGTCTAAGCGTCCCTTTCAAAAAGAACGCGCCCAAACACTACTCCACGAACTTGCATTGAGTGAAGTCGCCACCGCCTATCCCAATGAATTATCTGGTGGGGAACGCCAACGCGTCGCTATTGTGCGAGCACTCTACAACGATCCAAGCGTCATTTTGGCTGATGAACCAACTGCCAGTTTAGATACGCCGCGCTCTATCGATGTGGTTAACCGCTTGGCAAAAGAAGCCCATCAACACAATAAAGCCATCGTGATGGTCACTCATGATCAGCGGTTGATTGGCAATTGCGACGTTGTTTACAAAATCGAAGATGGTGTCATGACAAAACAATAATTTAACTTGGATTGTCACCCCCTGTGCTATAAAAATAAGTACTAAAGATTGAAAATCACAACTTCTGCGCTCCGTCAGTCAAAATCGGTGTGCTGCGTGGGGACGACGCCAGCCACAGTACGGTCTGGTAGATTGGCGGTTTTGGCAAATTTTCCGGGCGAGGTTCAAGACGTTTTTGAGGCTTGAACCGGTCCCTCGTCCGCATGTTATCGGCAACAGCCGGAAGCACGTCAATAATTTTTAACTTGTAACTTTCAGATAAACACCAAAACAGCCAATAGGCACTCGTTTTGAGTGCCTATTGGCTGTTTTTTATCTATCAGTCGAATTGACTACCGCAAATTTTCTTGTCAGAACTGCCTTGTCGCTTGTCATTCCAAATACTAATTAGCAACGAGCAAAATCCGATCCTAAAAAACTCATTTAATCCTGTGCATAGTAATCGATGATTTGACAGAGCAATGCCGTTGCACCCTGTCCAGCACGATCATCATAGTAACTTTGGAATCGCTCATCCGCTTGATACATTGCCGCAAGATTACGGTGCATTGTCGCCGAAACTTTGGGCCAGTTATAACTTAGCCATTGCTTGTGAGCTTCGTAAATTCTTTTTGCGACTGGACCAGGAACAGCTGGCTGGGTCTTCAAATCTGCCAATAGTTGGGCTTCCATTGCTTGCATCGTCTGGTAATCCGTTTCAGATAAGTGTGCGAATCGCTGATTGGCCTTTTTTAGTGTTTCCGCGTCATACTTTTCCACCAATTCAGCCCCATAATTCTGTTCATTTTCAGTCAGTTTTTCCTGCTTAAATGCCGTAAATTTTTCACTATCAGTCATTTCATGTCCTCCTTGTTGCGTCTTAATCGTTGTCTTGACGAGAGCCAACAAGCCATCTAAGTGTTGCCGTTGAGCCAACAACTGTTGATACTGAGTTTGTAACGCCGTCACAACTTCTGCTGGCGATTGAGTCAACAATTGTTTGATTTCCACCAATGGGACTGACATGGCGCGGTATAAACAAATCTGTTGCAGTTGATCAACCTGCGCCGTTTCATAATACCGATACCCATTCTCACCAACATAAGCTGGTGGCAATAAGCCGATTTCATCATAATACCGTAGTGTTCGGACACTCACACCGGCTAACTCAGCCAACTGTTTAATTTGATAAGCCATATAGCTGCCTCCTTCCAACAAAATTAAGTCTAAAGGGTTACGCAACGAGAGGGTCAAGGATTAATTAAAAAAAGCGTCTCTTTTTATCGAGAACGCTTCTAAGTCTAATTTGCTTGCGGTAATTTATAGCGAATCGCCCGATAAACTAGCGCGACCACGTACACGGTTAAGAAACGATCGACATAGTCCGTCCCGATCTGAATCAGAAAGACTGCCAACGCTTTCGTCATACCGGTCCCTAACAATACTTGTACCAGCATGCTGGAACCCGACGAGGTAATACCGTGAAACAAGATGACAGTAATCATCGTACTAACGAGCGTCCCTGGGAGTGAAATTGCGAATGCCAACCACCAATTATTTTTAAAAGTTGCTGGTTTGAACCGATGATAAAGCAACCCGGCTACCAGCCCAGTTAAGAGCTGCACTGGCATGAAGAACAACGAATACAAATCTGTCGTCGCCATCAATAAGCCAGTGGCGCCCCCAGCTAGCATCCCGCCAAAGGGCCCAAAGACGGCCGCAGCTAAAACTGTCCCAATCGAATCCAAGTAAATTGGGAGTTTCAACATCAAGGCAATATTACCACCGACAACATTGAGTGCGATACAGAGTGCGAGTAACGCAACCGTACGAGTGCTGAATTTTTTCATGCGCCCACCACCAATAATTGATGCAAAACTGCTGTCAGATCAGGCTCGTTCGCACCGATCACCCGTGTCAAAAACTGGCGCCAAAAGGCCATCGTATCCACTTGTGTGGTGACAAAACTATTCGGGGCACGATGCCAGAAATCATGATCATCGACCATCGACTCACCACGGGCCAAATCATCCGTCGCAACTACCGTCGTATAAGCATCAAAACCAGTTAAAATTGTTGGATCTACAAAGTAAGCAACTGCCAACGGATCATTGATCACACAACCAATGACGCGCTCGTACTGCCAATGAAAATCGAAATAAAAGCGTGTAATTTTTTCAATAAAGCGACCCATTTCAGGGTTAATATCTTTCATATATTCTAACAAACTAGGTGTTAACACGATTTGACGTGTCACATCTAGGCCAACCATATGAATAGGAACTGGCATCAAGTCAAAAACCTGTTTAGCGGCATCTGGATCACACCAAAAGTTATATTCGGCGACTGGTGAACAGTTGCCGTGACTCTTATAATTGCCACCCATCAAAACAAATTGGTCAACCGCGGCAAACGCGGCCGTATCTCGCTGCAAGGCCTCTGCTAAATTGGTCAGCGGTCCTAATGCCAAAATCGACGTTGTCGGATCTTCATCTAGCGTCTCCAAAATAAAACTGACGGCATCTTGGGCCGGATGAACGGTAGTAACCTCAGGAATCTGACTATTGCCAAGTCCATCGTCACCATGGGTATCTTGGGCACTCACATAATCGACTTTCAATAGTCGATTGGCCCCCATATAAACTGGAACATCTAACCGATCAGCTAGTGCCAACACTTTCAGCGCATTAGCAGCGCCAATATGCGTTGGGACATTGCCACAAACGGTTGTAATACCGACCACATTTAGTTCCGGTGAATTTAACGCTAATAGCAGCGCCAAACTATCATCAATACCGGGATCACAATCGATGATGACATTTCTTGTTGCATCCATTTTCCTACCTCCGATTAATCGTGAAGTTCTTGGTTTTTTATCCTGGGAAGTTTACGAACCAGGCCAGCGGCACACCGCTGATTGCATAAATGCATGTCTAATTATAACGAACTGCCGCTTAAATTAACATCACTCACAAAAATTTCTCGTCGAAGATCCAAAAAGACGCTATAATAGGACGCATTGCAGTGTGATCACTGATTCGTTTCTGAGCATACCCAGCTATGACCCACCCAGAGTGGAGATCTCAATCAATCGAACTAATTCGCTTAGGAGGACTGTTTGTATGGCATCAAAAACCAAAGAAAAATTAGCAGCCGCCCTAGTGACTGAGCTACACCAAACCCCTGTCGATAAAATTACGATTCAGGCCATCGTTGA
The DNA here is from genome assembly GCF_005405005.1 of Lactiplantibacillus daoliensis. Taxonomy (GTDB): domain Bacteria; phylum Bacillota; class Bacilli; order Lactobacillales; family Lactobacillaceae; genus Lactiplantibacillus; species Lactiplantibacillus daoliensis. Next base: position 16,918 of record NZ_BJDH01000011.1, read on the forward strand.
TGACTGCGACCTCACCCGGCAAACTTTTTATAATCATTTTGCTGATATTTACGAACTCGTCGAGTGGACCGCAAAGGAAGCGACTGCCCGCGCACTCACAAATGTGGCCGATTATGACAACTGGCAACAAGGCTTCCTAAATATCATGGCAGATATTCAGGACAACCAATATTTGGTCATGAATACCTATCAGTCCGCTTACCGGGATCTATTAGAAAAATATATTTATACTGTGCTTTACGAATACATCATTAAAGTCGTCAATCGCCAAGCCATTGGCATGCGTGTCGCCGACAAACATAAACATTTCATTGCACACTTCTATACTCTGGCCTTCATTGCCTTGATTTTTGAATGGGTCAAAGACGGCTTTCAAGACGATCCCCATGAAATAGTCGAACAGACTGGTGTACTCGTTCAAGGCGATTTTCAAAAAGCTCTCAACACCTATGCCGAGTAATTTACAATTTTTGCGAACTGTCCAAATTTTGACAGTCCGCTTTTTTTGTCAATTGTTTCGTCCAAGAAACCGCTTTATTGTAATAACAAGCAATAAATCTATTTCATGAAGAAGGCCATTATTATGAACATTTATAAAACAATGTATCGCCCAGTAAAACCCGCCGGAATCGATGATCGTCGTGCTAATATCGTTGGTGGTGGGATTGCTGGTTTAGCCACTGCCGTTTTCTTAATTGATGACGCCAAGATGCCGGCTCGCAACGTCACGATTTATGAAAAGAAACCCGTCATGGGTGGTTCCATGGATGGGACCAAGCGTGCCGCTGGTTACCTTTGCCGGGCCGAACGTGAATTGGAACCTTACATGGAATGTCTCTGGTATCTCTGCAGCAAGATTCCATCATTAGAAAATGCTGGCCGTAGCGTTTTAGATGACGTGGTTGACTTCAACCGTGATGAACCAATTCACAGTGAAGCCCGGGTCATCATCAATCAAGGTGAGATCGACAGTCACTATCACGACTACAAGCTTGCGCCTCAATACGCTGAAGCAATGCGTCAAATCATCGCCTCCAGTGAGGAAGAACTGGCCGACAAGAGTTTGGATGACTTCTTCGACGCTGACTTTTTCAGAACCAACTTCTGGACTTGCTTCCACAGTCAACTAGCCTTCAAGGATTACCACAGTGTGATCGAATGTCGTCGTTACTGGCAACGCTTCACATTCATCACCCGTCATGAATATTTGGAAGGCTTTATTCATACTAAATATAACGAATATGATGCCATCATCTTACCAATCGAACGCTGGTTAATCGACCAAGGCGTCAGCTTCATCAACGACTTTGCCGTCACTGACTTGCAACTTGACGATGCCAACAACACGGTCACGGGCATCATCGCTAAACAACACGGCGAACCAACCACGGTCGGCGTCAACAGCCAAGACTTGGTCTTCGTTACCACCGGATCAATTAGTGAAAACAGTACCTTCGGCGACAATCATACGGTTGCCGAAACCAATCGTGACACCGAGGATATGGGGACTTTCACCATCTGGCAGAACCTCGCTAAAAGAGATGAAAAGTTCGGTCATCCCGAGAAATTCTTGGGTCAAATTGACAAGACTAAGTGGATTTCCTTCTTCCCAACAGTTAAAGGTTATCCAGAATTCTTCAAACGGATCGAGCGGCTCTCTGGTAGTCCTGCTGGGACTGGTGGCTTAATGACTTTCAAAGACTCTAACTGGGATCTGTCATTTGAAATTCATCACAAACCATTCTTCCCTTACCAAGCCAGCGATGAAGAAGTTGGTTGGGGCTATGGTCTCTATGGTGAAAATATCGGGAACTACATCAAGAAACGGATGTGGGATTGTACCGGTGACGAAATCATGACCGAATTGCTCTATCATTTGGGCATGCTCGATATTAAGGATGAAGTCTTGGCGCATACGTACATGTCAACCGCCATGATGCCATATTGTACCGCCCAGTTCATGCCACGTAAGCTCGGTGACCGTCCTAAGGTTATCCCAGCTGGCTGCACGAATTTAGCCTTACTTGGTCAATTCGTGGAAATTGACGATGACGTGGTCTTCACGGTTGAAACCTCTGTTCGAACTGGGATGGAAGCAGTCTATGGCCTCCTAAACTTGGAAAAGGATGTCCTTGAAGTTAATACTTCACGTTACGACATTCGCTACTTGCTCGAACGGGTTAAGCGCTTTGCTGGGATTCACGGTGAAATTAAAGCGAGTGACTTGCCACCATTGGATCCAGCAAAATTACCTGAACTTGAAGCCGGCTTGCTCAAGTTAATCAATGATGTGCCACCGTTCTATCAAATGTACCTTGGGCGCGACCAAACGATTCCAACCAAAAAGGCCGTCTTACACCCAGAAGCACCTCACAGTAAATAGTTAATCGTCCTGTTTTAACGCCTAAATATCATAATTAACTCCCCAAAAACGTGGGCTAACTTAGCAGTTGGCCTACGCTTTTTATGATAAACTAGCGCCGATTTTTCAAACTATTTTTATAATAATGATAGTATTTTGCCTTTAATGGGACTATTCTATGGATTGTAATTAGAAGTCTCGATTAGCTAAACTTAGTGTCCCAATTAATCGTTTGATATGTGACATTAAGTTAGTCCTTTCGATTCATAGGGGTGAAAAAGATGGGAAAATCTGGAATGACCACTGATGATTATGCAAAATTATCAGTTGACCAATTTTACCAAGCACTCAAGACCCAAGCGACCGGCCTGAGCGATACTGAAGCGACTAAACGTTTACAAGACGTTGGGCCTAACACGATCCAACAGACACAATCGCGGTCGCAGTTCAAAGCTTTTATCAAGAACTTCACTAGTCTGATGGCGCTATTGCTGTGGGTCAGCGGCTTCATTGCGATGTTTGTTGGCATGTTAGAACTCGGCATTGCCATTTGGGCTGTCAATATTATTAACGGTTGCTTCAGCTTTTGGCAAGAACACGCTGCTCAAAAAGCAACCGACTCCTTAAAAGAGATGTTGCCAACCTACACGCACGTTTGGCGTGATGGCAAAACCACCCAAATTAACGCAACCGACTTAGTTCCCGGCGACGTCTTCACGATTCAAGCCGGTAACAGTATCTCGGCAGATGCCCGCATCGTTCAGGGAACCGCCTTGCAAGTGGATGAATCCGCCTTAACTGGTGAATCCGTTGCCGTAGATAAAAAACCAACCTACGAAAAAGGTGACGGTCGGTTTTCGGAAGCTAACATCGTGTACGCCGGCACCGTCGCCGTCAATGGGACCGCCACCGCAGTCGCGATTCAAACTGGGATGCAGACCGAATTTGGTCAAATCGCCAGTTTAACACAGCACCAAAAAACGACGGTTTCACCATTAGCCACCGAACTGAACCACTTGACGCGGCAAATCTCCATGATTGCCATTTTGATTGGCTTGATTTTCTTTGTGGCGGCAATTTTCTTTGTCCATTATCCAATTGCGAAGTCCTTTATCTTCGCTTTAGGTATGATTGTGGCGTTTATTCCAGAAGGTCTCTTGCCGACCGTCACGTTATCGTTGGCGCAAGGAGTCACCCGGATGTCCAAGAAACACGCGCTCGTTAAAGAACTCAGCAGTGTGGAAACCTTGGGCGAAACTACGGTCATCTGTTCCGATAAAACTGGTACTTTGACCCAAAACCAAATGACGATCAACCATGTTTGGTTGCCACAACAACGGTATCAAGTTAGTGGTGAAGGCTACGTCAACAATGGCAAAGTCTTAGCTGCTAAACAGCCAGTTGTGCTAGACCAGCATCCTGATTTAGCTTTACTATTACGTATTTCTGCTCTGGACAACGATACAGAAATACAACCGGGAAAAACACCACAAGCTAAGCCAAAAATTATTGGGACACCAACCGAAGCCGCACATTTAATTTTGACAGAGAAATCCGGCCTAAATTTGGCTGACTTACGGCAATCCTATCCAAGAATCGGCGAGCTACCATTTGACTCTGATCGTAAACGGATGACCACGATCCATCAACAGCCGGACGGCAGTCAAGTCGTTTACGTCAAAGGAGCGCTTGATGGCATTTTAACCATTTGTGACACTATCCTTGATAACGGTCAAACACGACCACTCACTGATGCTGACAAAACCACTATTGATGCGGCCAATAAGCACTATGCGGCCGAAGGACTCCGTTCAATGGCGATGGCCTATCGGACTTACGCTGGCTTACCAACAGACCCAGCCGATTGTACGATTGAAAACACCGAACAACATTTAACCTTCGTGGGATTAACCGTCATGGCCGATCCTCCGCGCCCTGAAATTTACGATGCCGTTGAAAAATGTCATCGGGCGAACATCCGGATCATCATGGTTACAGGTGACAGTCCCCTGACCGCTAAGAGTGTGGCTGTTAAAATCGGGATCGATAGTGACCAGGTTCGCGTCATTACCGGTGATGAGCTCACTGCCATGAGTGACTCCGACTTGCAGGACGCCGTCAAAGGTGAAGTCATTTTTGCTCGGGTTGCCCCTGAACAAAAGTATCGGATCGTCAAAGCTAATCAGCACAACGGTGAAATCGTCGCAGCCACTGGTGATGGTGTCAATGATGCACCTGCTTTAAAACAAGCCGATATTGGGATTGCCATGGGAGTGACTGGGACCGATGTCGCCAAAGATGCCGCCGATATGATTTTAACGGATGACAACTTTGCTTCAATTGTTGCGGCCATTGAAGAAGGCCGAACCGTTTACAGTAACTTACAAAAGTTCTTACTCTATATTTTGAACAGTAACGTGCCCGAAGCGATTCCATCCGTGCTCTTCTTATTCTCACGAGGCTTGATTCCACTGCCGTTGACCGTTATGCAAATTTTAACCGTCGACTTAGGAACCGATATGTTACCTGCCCTTGGACTAGGTGCTGAAAAGAGTGAACCAGGTATCATGGACCAACCGCCCCGTGCGCGTAACGCGCATCTGTTAAATAAGACCATTGTCTGGAAGGCCTTTGGTTGGTACGGGATGATTGCGTCCTTGCTCTCAACCGTAGCCTACTTCTTCGTCAACTATTTACACGGCTGGCCAAACGTGGCGTTGGCTGCTAGCGGCGACACTTACGTGATGGCTACCACGATGACTTTAGCGGCCATCGTCTTCTGCCAGATTGCCGCAGCGATTAACTGCCGGACACAAGTCACATCAGTCTTCAAAATTGGCCTGTTCAGTAATCGCCGAATCTGGTGGGGGATTGGCTTTGAAATTGCCCTAATTGCGTTGTTGATGTATGTCCCTGTTCTCCAAGGTCTATTCAACACCGCCGCAATTAACGGCCGTGATTGGCTGCTCTTATTCAGTATTCCGATACCATTAATTTTGATTGAAGAGGCGCGGAAAGCCATTGTACGCCGACGCTTAAGCTAAAAGGTGGCAAATTGAAAATTACTAACGCCCAACCACTTCCTCAATAATTAGACAATGAAAAACGCGTCGATTACTTGCCGCTTCCGGTTGTTACTAATAACATGCGGACGAGGAACCGTACCTTGGCTGGCGCCGTCCTCCACAACACATCGACTCTGACTGACAGAGCACTAAATTTTGACAGAGCCACTTTACACGTGACCGAAGCTGGTAGTACACCTTTGTAAGGTTTTTAATTAATAACAAGCTTGAAATCAGGGGTATTACAACCCGAGATTTCAAGCTTGTTTTGCATTAACATTGTCGCCAACTATGATGCCTATTCCATAAGGCCTAAAAAGCGCTCTGCCACAACCAGTCCCGTCACTTTCAGGATTGTCTGCGGTAAAGCGCTTAAACATGCTACAATGTGAGTATTAATAAACTAAAAGCAGGTGTCGAATTATGCGCAAAGTTCAATTTTATGGTGCCGTATCCATGGATGGCTATTTAGCCACGACCGATGAACGGCTCGACTGGTTATTTCAAACTGAAGGTGCTGAAGAGGCGCCGACAGAAGCATTTATGGCACAAGTTGATACCGCCATTATGGGCCGCCACACATACGAATACACCATGGCGCAAACGACCGACCAACTGATAAACCCTTATAATCCCGACACACAGAGCATCGTGATGACCACGAAACCGCACGCTGGTGATGATCATACGACTTTTACGAATGCCGAACTACCAGCTCTAGTAAAGCAGTTACGCCAAGCCAGCGGTAAAAATATTTGGATTGTCGGTGGTGCTGGTGTCTTAATGCCACTTTTGACGGCTGACTTAATCGACGACCTCTATATTCAAATTGCGCCGGTCTTTTTAGGCGATGGCATTAGTCTATTCAATCATGCTGATTACCAGCGTCGCTTTAAACTGGCAGCAACGAACCAATATGGTCAATTAGCCGAAGTCCACTATACCCGCTAATTGATACCAAAAGCCGCATCATAGTGCAGTTTGCCATGATAATGTGTTAACGCATGGGGCGTCAATTCGTGTAACATAAAGTTTTCAGCCGGAACTTCAAACGGTGCTGTAATATTGAAGGCTGCCGCAGCAGTATAACCAAACCGTCCGTAATAACTAGGATCACCCAAGATACTAATCGCCGGATATCCGGCGATATGAGCACGCCGCTCTAACTCCCGAACCAGCGCACTCCCAACGCCTTGACCTTGATATGCTGGTAACACCGCTAAGGGTGCCAACACTAGCAACGGTTGGCCCGTCGCCGGTTGCTGATTGACCGTCGCTACCGATAACATCGCAAAACCAATCACTTCACCCGCCGCAGTGCTAGCCAACACGTCAAATGTTGGGTGGTATAGCGGCGATTTTCGTAACCGGCCAATTAACTGATGCTCATCATGATCCGTATATTCAATACCCGTAAATGCGGTTTCCACAACGGCCGCCGTGGTCGCATATTGTGATGGTAAGACCGTTTGTAACTTAATGGTCATGAACAGAACCCTCCAGCTTCTCTTTTTCTTGATGATGAATTGACTGCCGTAGCAACAATGGCGCAATTAATGTCGTCAATATGATAGCCGTAATGACCGCTGAATACCGGTCGGCGGATAACAACTTACCCTGATAACCAATCTGAGCAATAATTAGGGCCATTTCCCCACGGGAGACCATGCCAGCGCCAATTTCATAACCACTGGTCCAACTAAACCCAGCAATTTTGGCACCAATCCCAGCGCCTAGTAACTTCGTTGCAATCGCAGCCACCGTGATGACCACAATGAACCAGAAATCATTTAGGAACCCGTTGAATGACATGTTCAACCCAATACTAACAAAAAACACAGGGATAAAGACAGCATTTCCAATCGGCTGAATATGCCGATCAATGACTTCGTGATAATCCGTTTGACCAACCGCAATTCCAGCAAAGAATGCCCCAATCACGGCACTCAAGCCAATAAAGTCCGCTAAGTAAGCTAAGCCAAAACAAATGACCAACGACATTAACGTCACCGAAGTCGGCACAAGCAAAGCGTCCCCTATTTTCATCAACAGTGGCACTAACCATTTGACCACAACAAAGAGACTGACGAAGAACACCGCTTGAATGGCCAAAGTCAGGCCTAAATTAGTTGATTGTGAGGAACTCGTTCCCACTTGGCCGCCGAACAAGCTGACCATCAGGCTCAAAATCAAAACGGCCAAAACATCGTCAACTACGGCCGCCCCCAAGATTGTCGTGCCTTCCTTCCCGTCCAGCGCATTCAATTCCTTTAATACCGCGACTGAAATAGAGACCGAAGTCGCCGCAAAGGTCACCCCTAAAAACAAACTCTCAACGTTGCTCAAGTGAAACAACTGGCTGCACCAATCGATCACCCCAACAGGCAGAATGACCCCTAACACGGCCACTAACAAACTCGGTTTCCAATACTTTTTCAGTAATTGTAAGTCACTTTCTAAGCCAGCCATAAACATTAAAATGATGACACCCAGCTCAGCAAAGTCCTTAATGAACGGTGTCGCGGAGACCCATCCGAGTAGCGCGGGTCCTAACACAATCCCGCTAAGTAGTTGACCAATGACGGCTGGTAAGCCCATCCGGACACTGATATGCCCCGCCACTGCAGTCACAATCAAGATTAAACTTAAAGTTCCAATGTAGCCCATTTTTCCTCCTAAAAAAGGGCACGCCAAGAAAGCAACTGCCCAACCCAAAAGCAGTTCGAATTCTTGAAGTGTCCTTCAACCGAATGTATTTATCTGTGAAACCAGTATAGCATATTTTCATAGCACCCGACAGTAAGCGGTATCACAACGTTATCTAACCATCACTTCCAACTGTGTGATTCCCAATCACGGCACTAGCCAAAACCGGCACACAGTATAATTTTACGGCTAAGAACCGCTCATTGTATCGATTATTGCAACTAGAGTGGCAAAAAGTAATGACTTGGCTTTTTACGCAACTACATTCTCATAAAACCGGTATAATAACCGTATTGAGCTTTTTATTGGAAAGGACGATTATTCGTGACCCACATTGCTGATTTTCACCAACGTTTTTGGTTTTTAATATTTTCTATTTTCTTAAACTCGGCCGCCAACGCCCTGACCATTTCAACCAATCTCGGTAGCGCTGTTTGGACTGGGTCTAGTGTTAATCTGGCAAACTGGATTCATATTTCGCTTGGGACGACCCTGTTACTTTACGGCATTGCCGTCACCATCTTGAACCAGCTTATGCTCGGCCATTTTGATCGCCGTCGTTTTATTTCTAACTTGCTTTTCATCATACCGTTCAGTTACTTGGTTCAATTCATTGCGGTCTTTTGGAATTGGCTTGGCGTTCCGAATTTACCGGTTGCGATTCGCTTAATTGTTAATTTACTAGGCTTACTTGGTGTCGCCGCGGCCGTTTCAATTTATCAGCGTTGTAACCTCATTCAACATCCTAACGATGATTTGTCATACATCCTGCGCTTCCGATTCCTACACGGTTCCGCAATCATCGCGCAATGGACTAGTTATTTACCACCATTAACGATTACCGTGGTCGCCTTTCTAGTTACCGGACAACTCCGCGCCATCGGCATTGGTACCGTCTTTGCCCTGGTTGCACAAGGCGCTATCATGGGCTGGTCTGATACACACGTCTTCCCCAGTCTCAAACATCACATTGATGTCCCAACGGCTGAACACCATGCGGCTTAACTAAGAATCCGCCATTAAAACGGTTACATTTCAAAAACGCGTTGACATTGCATCAGTCTTATTCTCATAATGGCTTTAACCCTTATTAAATTCTAATTATTGGACTGATTATATGGACCTTGCGCAACTGACCAGTCAAATCATTTTAATGTTCATTTTGATGCTCGTTGGTTTAATGATCAACAAATTGGGCTTCATGCATGCACAAACTTCAACTGATTTGACCAATATTTTATTATATGTCGTCTCCCCATGCCTCATCATTAAAGCATTCGAACAGACCTTTTCCGCCAACCGCTTGCAAATGTTGGGCCGCGTCATTATCGCAATTGTCGTCATCTATGCGTTAATGATCATCATCACACAGCTCGCTTTCAAACACGTCAAAGATGACAATCTGCGTCGTATCATGCGTTATGGTTCCGTGTATTCGAATGCTGGCTTCATGGGAATTCCTCTGACCAGCTCACTTTTCGGGGCAACCGGTGTTTTCTACGCCGTTGCTTCGCTGGCAGCCTTCAATATTTTTAGTTGGACACATGGGATTTCCTTATTTACTGGCAAGCAAGGCAGTCGCCGCGATAACGTCAAACAAATTGTGCTGAATCCAAATATCATTGCAATTATTGCTGGTTTAATGATATTTATCACCTCGTTTCAGCTACCAACAATTGCCAATAGTGCCATTACATACGTGAGCTCGATCAACACGCCACTTTCCATGATTGTGATTGGGAATAGTTTGGCGGATGTCAAGCTCAATCGGGAAACTTTGGACAACCGACTCTGGTGGGTTCTCTTATTACGAAATCTGATTTTTCCTTATCTCGCCATTGTCGTTTTGCAGTTATTAGGAATCAGTGGCGTGCCGCTCTATACTACTGTGTTAATGGCCGCTTGCCCCGTTGCGGGAATCGTCGTCCTCTTCTCACTCAAAGTTCATGGAAACCCCGGTCCGGCAGTCGCATTAATGAGTATTTCAACAATTTTGAGTGTCATCACCATTCCGTTGGTCTTCGCACTCGTCAGTTTAAACTAAAATAACCAAGCAAGGCACCCTGAAAAAACTAGGTGGCTCGCTTGGTTATTTTAAACTACCTTGAAATAGCTCATCATGTGGCCCAATTCTAACTAGTCGAATAGTTAGATTTGACTTATGTGGTAAGTATAAAACTAGCACATCTACTTTTCCTTCAGCTAAGTGAAAGTCAAAATGGCCATTATAATTTCCACCCTCATTTACTAATATATGTGGCTTATATGTATTTGGTACCGATCCAAAACTGGCCAATTCATCTAAAGCCACCTCTAGTTCCGATACCAATTCCGGATACTGCCTTTTAAAAAGCTGATAGTCCTTAGAGAATTGAGCGTCATATTTTAGCCTATACATTAGAATCGTCACCATCTAAAGCTGCCAACAAAGCCTGCGCATTCTTAAAACTGGACGACTCATCGGGAATCAAACCTAATTCCTTGGCTTCTGCGAGGACCATTGCCCGTTTTGTCTTTGACGTTGGCTGATCTTTTTCTGGGACAATTACTTCAAATGGAATGCGATTTTGAATGACAAACTGTTTAGCCGCCATTGTAAAATAAGTATTTAGACTAATCCCAGCTGCATCCAAACGAGCATTTAATTCCTTTCTCAAATTATCATCTAATCTAATTGTTGTTGGTGTTGAACTCATTTGAATCACCTCTTTTCAACATCATAATAACATACATCCGATGTTAAGCTGGCATCATAAGTTCTCCATAAAAACGGCGATTAATCAATCGCGTCTGACGAACTCACCGCAACCAAACTTTAGCCGCAGTCAAATCAGACACCGTCTTAATTGGCCGTGCCGCCGGGTTCTTCTTGATCGCGATTGATCCAAATCTCATCGGCCAATTCAACTGCTCGGCCGGGACCACATCTGATTGATACCCGCGTGCAATATGCCAATGGTTGTCAGCGGTCAATCCCAATTGCTGTTCAGCTGCTTTGAAAAAGGTCAACTCTGGCTTATAGGCCTGCACATCTTCTGCCGTCAGCACTGTATCAAATGGCACCTGCCAAGCTGCCAAGTTGGCCGGCATAATATCCCAAGATGAATTGGACATGATTACTAACTGAAAGCCTTCTGCCTGCCACGCTTGTAATGTCGCCACCACCTCTGAAAACGGGAGTAAGTGCTGTTGAGCTTGTAAATAGTCGACATAGTGACTTTCAAAAAAATGAACCCGTTCAAACAATTGGTCTAAGTGTTTCAAATCTTCGCGTACTAAGGTTGCGTAATCCAGATAAGGTTGCACACTAACCGGATCATCCTTGTAACGCTCATATGCGGTCCGAACCTTTTTTGGATCAAGTCCCACTGAGAAGGCTAAATCCTCAAGCCACAATATAACGGCTCAGTATTAATCAAGGTGCCATAACAATCAAACGTTGGAATCTTAGTCATCATTTTTTATTGCATCCCACTAAACATCTTGATTATCGCCTATTTTCGCAATCGTTTACCCGATCAAAAAAGAACGCATCATCTCCGCAGACGAGTTGTTAGAATTGGTCTAATTTCAGTGCTATACTTATTAGTTATGTGATTTAATAATTTTTACACTTTAATTCAAGAACCAGAAAGGACTGTTTTAAGCATGCCGACACAAACTTCGGCTTTGCCACTCGATGCTGATGGCAAACCGTATCATCGAACTTGGCTAGTCCTGACTTTATTAGTTGGGACTTTTACAACATTCGTAACTCAAACACTGTTAACCACGGCATTTCCAACGCTAATGGCCTATTTCCATATTTCGGCCAATGCTGTTCAATGGTTAACCACTGGCTTCATGTTGATTATGGGAATCATGATTCCCGTTAGTGCCTGGATGCTAACCCGTATCAATTCAAAGATTTTGTACTTAACAGCCATGATTATTTTCGGCTTAGGAACGGTTCTCGCCTACTTCGCCGTCAATTTTCAAATGCTACTGATTGCGCGAATGATTCAGGCCATGGGGGTCGGCATCTCAGCGCCGGTCTTCCAAACGATCATGTCATCTGTTTATCCGCCTGAAAAACGTGGTTCAGCCATGGGAACGGCCGGAATTGTCATTGGACTAGCACCAGCCATTGGTCCGACCTTATCTGGTTGGATTATTGATAACTATAATTGGCGGGCCTTATTTCTCTTTATCCTGCCGATTAACTTACTCGTCATCCTAGTTTCGCTGTTCACATTACGTAAAGTATTACCCACATCTAAGCAACCGATCGACTGGTGGTCTGTTTTAATTTCTACCATCGGTTTTGGGAGTATGTTGTACGGCTTTTCTTCCGTTGGTGACGCTGGCTGGGGGGACCCAATCGTCTTAACAGCTTTAGTCGTTGGCGTTATTTTTATTGGCTTATTCGTCCATCGACAACTCCACATGACTCAGCCATTATTGGAATTACGTGTCTTCAAAATTCCTGCTTTTACGTTATCTGCTATTTTAACGGCTCTGGCCTACATGTCCATGATGGGCGTCGAGTTAATTCTACCAATGTACATTCAGACTGTGCTCGGCCGTTCAGCCATGGATTCTGGCTTAATTCTCTTACCTGGTGCGATTATGATGGGGATCATGAGTCCAATTACCGGGCGGATCTTTGACCATATCGGTGCCCGCCGCTTAGCCATGACTGGGATGTTACTCTTAACACTCGGAACAGCGTTCTTCCTATCCATCAGCGCAACGACGCCAATCTTATGGATTATCGTCGTCTACGCCATTCGGATGTTCGGCTTAACGATGGTTACCATGCCGGTCACAACGACTGGGATCAACGCCTTACCATTTAATCTTATTTCACATGGGACAGCGGCAAACAATACGTTACGTCAAGTCGCTGCTTCAATGGGAACGGCCGTCCTAATTAGTGTGTATTCCAGTGTTGCCAAGTGGCAGATGCCTGGTCACAATTTGTTAGCCCAAGCCCCATTAAAATATCAAACCGCGGCAACCAACGCCACACTGACAGGTTATCATATGGCGTTTATCGTTTCGCTAATCTTCTGTGCTTTTGGCTTTGGCCTGACCTTCTTCTTGAAGTCACACCATTCAGTTGCCGCACAGCAGGAGGATGACCGCGCATGATTATTAGTTTATTAATTTTAGCGACTTTCGTCTACGCTGGTGTCATGGTTTTTATGCCCAACAGTTTCAAACGGACCTTGCTGATTGCTGTCAGCTTTATTGTGATTGCTGGCAGTTTGAGCGCCCTCGTTTTAAATGACAATTACCACTGGGGGATGCGTCAAGTCAGCACCACCCGTACCGAAACTTTGCGACCATTGCAATCAAAACAACGAGCCCTCGGCATTAAGCATTTGGGTACCGGCACCGAACGCGTGATTTTATATCGCACTACCGCGTCCGCCAAGGTTCAAAAAACAACCACGGCCGCGACCACGACCAAACTGGCCACTGGTTCAACAGCACACGTTAAAACTACGACCACACGCTGGGTTTATCGCAATCAAACTACAAAAGTCTTATTTAACTTAGGCAAAACCAATCATCAATTTGCTAGTCGTCATTATACCTTTGTCTTACCGATAAAATGGCACTCAATGACCATTAAGACCACTAAATAGGACAAAAAACGGCAACCATCACCGGTTGCCGTTTTTTTGTCCTATTTTAAAAGTAAGTTAATTAAGATTAACGCCGTAACAACTTGAATCGTCACCACGCCTAAGCCATATAAAGCGAGCCGCTTACCGGCCTTCAAAAAGTTAACTAAGTTCAAACGCAACCCAATCGCCGCCAGGGCAATGATTTCAAACCAGCTACTAATAACATGGGCCGTTGCGCCGACAACAACTGGCAACGTCACCAAACTGTTTAAGGCACATAATATCAAAAAGCCCGCAACATACCATGGCAACCAATGACCAGTGCCATTACCACTGATCTCAGCCTCTTCAGCCAATTCTTTTTCCAGTGTCCGTTGATGTAGGCGACCAAAAATCAGTACCACGACCACCAGCATCATAATCCGCATAATTTTAAAAATCGTCGCAAATTGAACCGTCGCCTGATTGACCATGCTGGCCGCAGCCACCACTTGACCAACTGATTGCAACGTTCCCCCAATCAAGGCCCCTTTCAAAATCGTCTGACTCCCAAATAGGCTCATACCCAACCAGGGCAACGTTAGCATCAAGACCGTTCCCATCAAGTTAACCAACGTGATAACCGTCCCTTTGTCATCTTCATCGGCTTCAATCACTGGTGCAATTGACGCAATCGCGGATGACCCACAGACAGCATTCCCTCCGGCCATTAATAACCGCATGGACTGACTGAAACCGAGTCGCTTACCCAGCCACATCGCGCCGACGATCGTGACAGTCATTTGAATCAAGATAAAGCCAACGCCCCAGACCCCAATCTGACCAATCGTTTGGACAGTCATCGTTGCCCCCAACAGCATGACCGAATATTCCAACAGTTTGCTTTCCGCAAACTTGGTGCCTTTTGCCAATTGCGGTTGGCGTAAAACGGTGTTCCCCAATAAGATCCCTAGTAAAATCGCAATCGTGGCCGCCCCTAAAGCCGGAACCCGTTGCGCCAATAATTGACTAATAATTGCAATCGCCAAACTGGTCACTAACCCCGGTAAAATCACTTTTAACTTCATCTACTCAAACTCTCCTTGCCTTCTCAATAGATTTTATTATACCGGGCTAGTATTTATTTGAGAAATAAATTATTATGATAGTTATTATCAAGTTTATTAATTGAAAGGCGGCTCACCGATGCTCAAACAGTTGCAAACTTTTATCGCCGTTTATGAAACTCGTAACTTTTCACAGGCAGCAGAACAACTCTTCATTTCACAGCCCACTGTTTCGACGCAAATCAAACAACTGGAAGCGGACTTGGAAACCTCGCTATTTACCCGCAATGGTCGGCAAACAATCCAGCCAACAGTCAGCGGCAACTTGCTCTACCAACAAGCTCAGAAATTATTAGAAACCTGGATAGCCACTAAGGTCGCCATTCAAACCACCAGTGAGACTGCGCCAATACCTTGTCGGATAGGCGCATCGCATACCACGTCCAGCCTAATTTTGCCAGGACTTCTCACCCAATTGGCACCCCTGAGTCAGCAATTCAAATTTGAAATCACCCTCGCTAACTCCGCCGACATCTTGACGCAGATGACACAGCACCACTTGGACTTTGGTTTGGTTGAAAAACCATTGGTGACGGATCATTTAGACCGGCTAGCCTTTGGTCAAGACGAGCTCGTTCACGCTGGCCAACTAACCAGTCCACTGTGGTTATTACGCGAACCCAACTCTGGCGTACGTCACTATACCAATGCTTATCTCAAAGCACAGAATATCCAGCCGACACAAACAATGATTATTCACAGCAACCAATTAATTGCTGACTTACTAGCACAAGGCATTGGTCAGACCATTATTTCAAAGCATGTCTTAGCTCTCAACGTGCCTACTGTAAACTTAGGTCCTAATTACCAACGTCAATTTTTCATGTTAACACCAACCACTGTGAAGCCAGCGTTAGTTGGCATTCAAGCCAAGATTTCAAGCTATTTACAAAACTGGGCGTAACTTAAACTTGGCATTCTGGTCTGTATAATCGAACGCCAAAAAAGGACTGCTGAAACTAATCAGTAGTCCTTTTTGTCGTAAACTATTTAAGAATCTAAAAGTTGAAAGTCAAAAATTGCCGGTCTGCACGAGGACAACAACAATCAGGTCATGAAAACTAGTTGAATACTGCTGCTTCCGGTTGTTGCCGATAACATGCGGACGAGGGACCGGTTCAAGCCATAGAAACGTCTTGAACCTCGCCCAGGAACTTTGCCAAAATCGCAAATCTCCCGGACCGTCCGTGGTGTAAGGCCGGCAAAAGAACGCCGGTCAAACGCCACCTGCACGTCCGATGCTATCAGCAACAACCTCCAGCTAATCAGTGTTTTTGAGGGAATAAATCAGTTATTTATGCTTAGCGGAGTCAGTCAGAATTAGTGTACAGTGTCGGCAATATTAGTCCGCGTTCCTGGCCGACTAATATTGCGGGGCAATTCAAAGACGTGTTTTATCGGCTTTGAATTGAGGCGTCAGACCGTACTTTGGCTGGCGCCGTCCCCCACAGCACACCGATTCTGACTGATAGAGCACTGAATTTAGTTGAGTCCACTTTAGACGTACTGGTTATTAGTGCTACGACATTTATGACGTTTTTGAGTCTTTCAATCTTTAGTTAAGAATTTGTTGCCACTGTTGCCAAACCGCAGCGTCACCATAAGCTTCACTACTTTGATAGGCACCGTCGATTAATCGTTGCTGTCTCTTTGGATTTTCAATCGTCCGTAGTAAACCGGCCGCCAATTGATTGATGGCACCATCTTTGATCAGATAACCATTTTTACCATCCTTAATCACATCGCGTGGACCGTAATTCACATCATAAGCGACCACCGGCACACCATGCCCAATGGCTTCAATTAGTGACAACGGCTCTGCATCACTTTCACCAGCATAAACGTACGCGCCCGCTTGGTCATATACCTGAGTCAAATCAGGTTGATAGCCCGCAAAGGTCACACTATCACCCAGCTTCAACTCAGTGACTTGCGTTTTTAGCTGATCAATCGCACCACCGTAGCCATAAATAACTAGCGTTGCATCCGCCAAAGTTCGGTGAACTTGATTGAAAGCCGTGATAATTTGATCAACACGCCGGCCAGCATCAACACGCCCGGTATAAATAATTTGATGCGCCTGCCGCTCAGCTAATGATTTCTTCGGTCGAGCTGACTGCGCCGCCGAAACGACACCAGCAGAAATGGCATAGATTGGGCGTGCTGGTTGCCCACCTAACCATTTTGACAGATCACTGCGTTGTTGCGCGGTACTCGTAATCAAACCATCCAATGACGTCAAATATTGATGAATTCCATAGACGTACGCATTATTCAGATTGGAATAGACTTGGTCGCGTGGATCAATCGCATGTGGCGTTGGTAACCACAAGTATTTCTGCGCGGATGTCCGCATGTTGATTACTGGCCACTGTGCGGCTAATGGTCGATCAGCAATAAAGGTATTATGCTCACCATTTTGGCGATTTAATTCATCCAAAAAGAACCGATACCACTCTTGTTCACCATTAAAGTAATAATCTTGGCCTTCATAATCAATCAGTTTACAGAGTGTCACGACATTGGCACCCGCCGAATCATGCCCATAATAGGCTTCAGCAAAACGCGAGCCATCCGGCCGATAGTAAAGATCAGTGATAGCTTCTCCCGCGGGCGAATAAAATTCATCACGCGCCTTAAAGCCACGTTCATCGTAATCGGTTCGTTGAACCAGATTACCAAATGGATCAAAAATTTCAATAAAATAGACATGACCAACGGTGCTAGGCACGAAATGAACTTTGGCGACTAACCGGTCACCCTCTAGCACTTCGCTCACATTCGGATCGGGTTTGATATTAGTGACCCGCGGAAAATCCAAATCATCAATCTTGACAACTTTGCTTTTAAACGTCGTTGTGCCACGGAAAAAGTCGAATAAATTGGCCATCTGATCATCAGCTAACTGGAAGCGGCGCATATTTTGATGGAGTAACGCATCGAATTGACGAGTGACCATTTTGGCTGGCACCTTGTGGGCTTTAAATAATTGTAGCCGCTTGAATTCTGCATGTTCAACGCCTGAATTCATGGCCATTAAATATTGATTGACAAAGAAAATCATTTGCCCGCCCCACTTTCTGATTGATAGAACTTGGCGGCTGCTTGCATCAATGGTTGCCATTGTTCCCAAACTGCCGTCGTACTATACCGTTTGGCATCTTGATAAGCTTGTTTACTGTAAGCTTGCAACCGTTTAGGATCACTCAGTAGCTTCGTCATGGCTGTTGCAAGCGCGTCAATGTCATCGACCGGCACGAGCTCACCATCTTCACCCGCACGAATAATGTCACGGGGGCCATACTTCACATCATAGGCAATCTGTGGAATACCGTGGGACTGACCCTCTAACAGCGCTAAGGCAAAGCCTTCCGCTCGTGACGTCAGCATTGCCAATTGCGCATGATCATAAACCGGCGCAATATCCTGTGTATAATCATTAAAACGAACCGCATCCGTTAGTTTTAGTTCTTTAACCAGTTGCTTCAATTCTTTACCAGTATTCCCATTGGCATAGCCCCAGAAGTCCAAAGTCGTTGCCGGCAGCTGCGCATGAACTTGCTCAAATGCCCGTAAAACATGACTTTGTTGCTTTTCTTCGGATAGCCGCGCCACAAAGATAATCTTACCTGGCGTCCGACTTGACCAGCGTGGGTGCCGGGCCTTAAGCGTTTTATCTGACACAATCCCCACTGGAATCGTGAAAACTGGTGGCTGGCTGCCATAACGCGCCACAAAGTCGGTCGTTTGTTGCGCCGTTGCTGCAATGACGCCATTCCAGTCCGCCAAATTATTGATCGCATAAGCATAATTAAAGTTCAATGTCGCCGTTTTAGGATGCGCTGGGTCATTCACGTGATTACTATGCAAATGCATCACCTTGAACGCTGGCGTATGCATTTGCAACGCGGCATAAGCCAATTCATAAGTTCGATCAATGATAAAGACTGATGCCGGTGTTTCCCGATTCAACTCATCTAGGAAGAACGTGGTCATCTGTTGTTCACCAGTGAATGACCAGTCCTGTCCCTGATAATTAATAAAGCGATATAAGGAATTTTGCGTCACGTTACGTCGGTTCGGCATATGAAAAGTTTGGTAAACAACTTCCCCAGCCGGATTAAAGACTTGTTCACTAGCAACTTGGCCGTCAAAAGTGTAAAACTGTTCTAGCCCTTTAAACCCACGGGTATCATACCAATCCGTTTTGACAAGTTTGCCTGTTTGATCGTAAGTTTGTACGTTATTAATTTGCTTATAATCGGGCGCAAACGTATTCACCCGCATTAAGAGTTGCTTTTGCTGATAGACGGCAAAATTATGGCCTTCCGTTACCACCCGCAAATACTTGGGTAACTTTAAGTCGGCAATTGTTAACTTGACCGGCTTAAAGTCGGTTGATTTTTGAATAAAGTCAAATAAATTAATTTGATTATTTTCCGCAATTCCTGCCGATTTTAACGTTTGATGAAGGGACAGCGAAAAGAAGCGCGTCACAATTTTAGCTGGCTCTTCGTGCTGATTAAATAGTGCGAGCCGCTTCATTTCAGCATGTTCAATGCCGGACTTTTTCGGATTAATACTCGTATTCACAAAGTAATACATTCTCTCGCCCCTCAAATTTGTCATAGGTGTTACTGTGGTCGATTATACCAAACAGCATTTATTTTTTAAGGATTCTCACCACTAACTTAAAACTTTTCTACAATATTATTCAGCCAGTTTGATAACGAGTTGTCCTAAAGCAGTCTTTTTTAGATTTGAAAGTAATCAGTCAAACTTATTGATAAATTATTTAATAAATTGTGATGAAATTGTTAATTTGTTACAACAAGTTACAATCAGCGATTTTTATTACAAAACAGCCAAAAACTGTAACTTGGCGTTTATTGGATTGCAACACTGCGCGACTATACTAGGCACTGTTGTTTAGTTAATGCGTCTTAACGCCAATCACTAAACCTTTAATAACTAATGATCAGTTAATCAATCGCAAACCTATAGGAGTGAATTAATTTTTATGAAGATTAAAAACATTTTATTATCATCCGTCGCTGCCACTGGTTTATTTGCCATTGGTACCACCATTGCAAACGCCGATACGGTTACTGTTAAAGCTGGCGATACTGTCAGCGCCATTGCAGCCAACCACAAGACAACGGTCGCTGCCATCAAAAAGGCGAATAAATTGGCAAACGTTGATTTGATTTTCGTTGGTGACAAATTAGAAGTTAACGGCACACAAACTAACACAGTTACTGCAACGGTACCAACTAGCGCTGCTAGTCAAAGTAACGTTCAATCAGCAGCTTCAACATCAAGCACAAGTGCTACTAGCCAGAGTTCCGTTCAATCAGCAGCTTCAACGTCAACGACCAGTGCTGCTAGTCAAAGCAGTGTTCAGTCAGCTAGCTCAACACCACAAGCTGCTTCAAGTGCCGCTAGTCAAAGTACTGCTAGCACGAGTGTGGCTTCATCCGCATCAAGTTCAGCGGCTAGCCAATCATCATCAACGGCAACTTCCGCTGCAACGACGAATTTGAGCTACTCAACGAATGCAGCCAGCACGACAACGACCAGCAGATCAACGTCAACAACTTCTAGCTCTGAAGCTGCTGCTCAAGCTTGGATTGCCAGCAAAGAATCTGGTGGTTCTTACACGGCTTCCAATGGCAATTACTACGGTAAGTATCAATTAACGAAATCATTATTAAACGGTGATTTATCCGCTGCAAACCAAGAAGCCGTCGCGACCGCCTATGTAACTGCACGTTACGGATCATGGACAGCTGCCCAATCTTTCTGGGAAGCCAACGGTTACTATTAAAATTTAAAATTCAATTACTTAACAGTCGGACGATTCAGTTCGGCTGTTTTTTTTGCGAAATTCTCGTGGCGTCTGGTGTACGGCCTGCTTAAAAACGGTACTAAAATAGGCCGCCGACTGAAAACCACAGGCAGCGGCAATTGCAGTGATGCTCAGATTCGTTGTGCGTAACAGCCGAGTTGCATGCCGTAATCGAACCTGCTTTAAGGCCGCCATTGGCGTGCGGCCGGTCTGCTGTTGATAGACATGATGCAAATAATAAGGCGCACCATGAGCTAACTGTGCCAACAAATCCAGATCAAGTTTATCTTGATAGTGAGTCGCGATAATTTGATCAATTTCCGTCACCCACTCCGCCGTTGAGACGGCTTGTCCAGTTGGTCGACACCGTTTGCAAGGTCGATAGCCAGCTTGCATCGCTGCAGCGGGCGTCGTAAAGAGTTGCAAATTTTCCCGTTTGGGTAGGCGTGAATGACAACTAGGCCGACAGAAAATACCCGTACTGGTCACACCATAATAGAATAGACCGTCTTGTGTGGCGTCATTGGTTACAATCGCTTGCCAGCGTTGATCAGTTAGTTTCAGCATTTTGGCGCCCCCTTTAGTAAAATTATACGGCATTTTCAAGTCAGCCCGTCACGGCAACACTTAAAAAGCAAGATTTTAAAACTTTATGCCATCGATTTCTGCTATACTGACGCTAAAATCATACTTGGAGGACAGAAAAATGGACTTAACTTTAACGAAAATCACAATTGGACAACAAACCTTTTGGCTGGGATCAACAACTAAAGGACTTGCCTTCGTCGGCAGTGCGAATGGTCCCGATGATGAATGGCAACAATTTTATCCTGATGCGAATACTCATTTTGATGACACGGCTAATCAAATGACAGCACAGGCGCTCACGACTTACTTAAACGGTCAGAAAACTGAATTCGATCTCCCACTAGACCTCACTCACGGGACTACTTTTCAACAACAGGTCTGGGGAGGCCTCCGTCAGATTCCTTATAGTCAGACATGGACATACACCACTTTGGCTGAACGGTTAAACCGCCCAACCGCGACTCGGGCGATTGCTTCAGCCGTTGGGCGCAACCCGATTTTGATCATTGTGCCTTGTCATCGGGTGATTCGAAAAGATGGTCAATTGGGTGGTTACCGCGGCGGCCTTGCCATGAAACGACAATTACTACGTCTAGAACATGCCTAACAAACAGTCACCAGTTGCAACCACCCGTCAATTACGACATAATTAAGTTATTCTAATTTATTGGGGGCGGCACAATGTTAACGGTAGCACATATTAGCAAGAATTTTGGAACCCTCCACGCACTTAAAGACGTTTCCTTTGACGTTCATGACGGGGAAATCATGGGCTTAATTGGTCAAAACGGTGCTGGTAAATCCACAACGTTTCACAGTATTTTAAACTTCTTGAAATTTGACGGCGCGATCACTTGGAATGGTCAAGCGCTAACCGCCGAAGATTATAATCAAATCGGTTACTTACCAGAAGAACGCAGTCTGATGCCAAAATTAACCATTACACAACAAATTGTCTACTTAGCACGACTAAAAAATCAGCCGGCCAAAGTCATCAAACCAAAGGTCAATGATTGGATGCAGCGCTTTGCCGTTAAGGGTCAACCAACTGATAAAATCAGCAAGCTATCCAAAGGGAATCAACAAAAAGTTCAACTCATCTGTACGTTGATCCATGATCCCCAATTGATTATTTTGGACGAACCGTTTAGTGGTCTTGATCCAGTCAATTCAGATTTGTTGAAACAAGCAATTCTAGCAGCTAAGAAACGGGGCGCTGCAATTATTTTCTCGAGTCACGACATGAGTAACGTTGAAGAAGTTTGTGACTCACTCGTGATGCTCCGCAATGGTGAAGTTGTTCTAAAGGGCAAGATCAATGACGTTCGCAATCAATTCGGGCGTACTCGCTTATTCTTAACGACTGATTGGACCGCGGACCAATTAGCGGCATTGCCAAATGTGGCGGCAGTCAACGCACTCGGTGATCACCGGTATCGGTTGCAACTGACCGATGCTGAGGCGGGTCCTGCAATTTTTGATGCCGTGACAGCCGGCCACTATATTCAAGAATTTAGTCAACAGCCTCCGACCCTAGACGAAATTTTCCGGACGGAAGCGGGAGGGCTTGACCATGAATAAAACTTGGATTGTCACCAGTGAAACCTATCTGCGCCAGACTAAATCCTGGAGTTTTCTCTTATTAGTCCTCATGCCATTTCTATTTATCGGCATGACGTTTGGGATCTCTTACGTCGCGACACCAAATAAAAGTAAAAGTGACATTGCCGTTGTCAGCACTAATTCAGCGTTACGCACGAGTTTTATCAAACAAAGCGGTGTGGCGACAACTAAAAAGTATGCCAACACCAGTGCCGCGCAAAAAGCGACTAACCGTAGTGACATTAACGGCTATATCGTTTTAAAAGCAACTGGCAAACAAGTCAGTGCCACTTTTAACGGTCCAAATGAAATTAATAGTGGTGACCAGGCCAAGATTCAACGCTTTTTAGCCACGGCGCAAACTCAATTGAATGTCCAACAGGCTAAATTAACGCCAACGCAACAGCAAGCGTTAGCCATTCAACCGAAATTCAAACAACAGTTACAGAAAAAGACGGCTTCTGATAAAGCCGCCAAAACCATCTCGTTTTATATTCTGGTGTTCTTTGTCTACTTGATTCTAACGACCTATTCTTCCATCACGGCACAGGAAATTGCCGCGGAAAAAGGCACCAAGATTATGGAAGTCATTTTCTCCAGTACGACCCCACGAAAATACTTTAACGGTAAAGTCTACGGTGTCTTGCTCATGATTGTCACCCAACTTCTAGTTTACCTATTAGGCGGCGCATTAGTGGTTCAATTTGCCCAACACAGCCGAATCACTGCTGGTCTTTGGCAACAATACGCTAGCGTAATTGGCAAAGTCTTGCATAATTTGTTATCAATTAACTTATTATTCGCCCTAGCTGCCGTCCTGCTTTACACGGTCGTTTCAGCATTCTGCGGCGCACTTGTCACCCGAGTAGAAGATGCTGGGAAGGCGTCACAACCTGTTATCTATTTGAATTTACTCACCTTTGTCATGGCGATGGCCTTTCAAGGTAGCCCAAGTAGCGGCGTGGTTACGGTCTTCTCTTACATTCCATTCTTCTCGTCTTACTTAATGCCGTTGCGTTTGATCAATGGGACCGCAACCATGACCGAAGCGGTCATCTCAATGATTATCTTGTTAGCAACCGTGGTTGGCAGCATGTGGTACATCGGCAAAATCTATGGTGGCTTGATGCTGCAAACTGATGAACTTGGGTTCTGGGGTAACTTGAAGCGTGGCCTTAGTTTGAAATAAATTCCTGGAATTTTCCGCCTACCGGTTGGGAGCGCCTTGGATCTGTGATTCAAAACTAAATTAAACACTTAATACACAAAAAGACACGAGCAGATTCTCGTGTCTTTTTGTGGAACTATTTTTACTTATTGCTTGCTACCTAGATAGCTGAAACGTGCTTGCTCGGGCAGCGTCCTCCGCTTGCTACGCCAGTCAACAACTCGGAAAAAACACCGAGTAATTGGCTGGCTAGGCAATGCTCAGAAGCTCCCGCCCTCGCTCACACTCTAGGCTTGTTTGGTTGGATAAATCGTGAACTCGTTGACGTTCACGTCTTCCGGTTGATCGACTGCAAAGTTCACGACATTTGCCACCGCATCGGGACTAATCCCGACTTGCTTGTAGAATGCGTCCATCCCTTGCTTTGTGTCCTTGTCGGTAATTGTGTGTAACAATTCCGTATTGATTGCGGCGGGATAAAGGCTCGCCGTCCGAATATTAGTGTCTTCTTCGGCGCTCTCCATCCGAATAACTTCCATCAAGTTGCGAACCGCAAACTTCGTGGCGCCGTAGACCCCAGCACCAGCAAAACTCTTAATCCCAGCGACCGAAAAAGTCGTGATAATTTGACCGTGTTTTTGCGTAGTAAAGATTGGCATAACGGCCGCAACCCCATGTAAAACACCTTTCAAATTAATATCGACCATCGCATCCCATTCATCCGTATGCAAGGCACTGATTGGAGAACTCGGCATAATCCCAGCGTTGTTGAAGATCACATCCAAGCCGCCAAATTTAGTTTGAGCTAATTTGACCAAGCCAGCTACATCCGCTTGCTTAGTGACATCAGTTACTTGGTAGGCAGCGGTGCCACCAGCGGCTTCAATATCCTTAACAATCGCTTGTAGCCGGGCTTCACGCCGCGCACCCAAAACCACTTTAGCGCCATGTTTTGCTAATAATTTTGCTGAAGCTTCACCAATCCCAGATGAGGCTCCCGTAATCACGATTACTTTATTTTTAACCGTCATGTAATGCTCCTATTCTTCACCGAAAACTTCTTTAGCCACGCCCATGGCTGACCAAGCTTTGGCCAACCAGCGTAAAAGGCTAAGTGTGTAATTTCTTCGACAACTTCATCTTTGGTTAAGCCATTTTGCTTACCCATTTGCAAATGCGCCTTTAATTGTGGAAAAGCGCCACTAGTCATCAAACTAGCAATCGTAATCATACTGCGATCACGTAAACTCAGTTCCGATTCACGGGACCAAACTTCACCAAATAATACATCATCATTGAGGGCGGCGAACTTAGGGGCGAAATCGCCCAAATTATTGCGACCTGCGGTTTGTTTTTTAGCCATTCTTAATTCCTCCTAGCCTAATTTTGCGTATGCAACGTCATCAACAGGTTCAAGCCATTCGCTCGTGCCTTTCGTGATGGCAACGTGTGAGAACCAACTGTCTTTGGTCGCACCATGCCAATGTTTAATGCCTTCATGAATCGTGACGCTGTCGCCAGCATGTAACAATTGCGCTGGTTTGCCAGCTTCTTGATACCAACCTTCGCCACCAGTAACTAATAAAATTTGAAAACCATCATGATGGATGTGCCAGTTATTCCGGCAACCAGGTTCAAAAGTCACATTCGCCACATTGACATCAATCTCATCACCCGGTTCAGATAACCCTTGTAGATAACTTTGGCCAATAAAATACTTGGCATACGCCGTATTCTTTTCGCCTAAACCAAAAACGCCACTTTTACTCTCTGACATAAATAATTCCTCCTAAATTACTTGTTTTCCTTATCGATGAGTTCACTATATTACTTAAAGTGTACTTTAAGTCAATACCAAAGCACAAACTTGTTAAAATAATTTTTCGTGGTATCATCTTTCTTAAAGTAACTTGAAGAAAGGACGTCTTTGCATGCCTACTGAAACCAAAATTGAAACCCAATATTCAATTGGTGATTTTGCCAAAGCAGTTGGGTTAACCGCGCCAACCTTACGCTATTACGAAACGGAAGGCTTGATTGAGACACACCGACTAGCCAATGGTCGTCGCTATTATGAAGAAGCCGATATTAACTGGGTTAAATTCCTGCTACATTTAAAAGGAACCGGTATGAGCATCAGTGAGTTGAAGCAATACGTCATCTGGCGAGCAGCCGGTGATGACACGATTCCAGAGCGCCTCGACCTATTGAAAAAGGTTAAAGCTGACTTTCTTGTTCAATTTGATGAAGTCCAACATCATTTACAGATTCTTAATGACAAGATCAACTGGTACGAAGAAAAGGAAGCCGGCGTCACCAAAGACCCCGAAAGTTTCCGAGCTTACCTTGATCGCTTTGGTCACCACGAGTAAATGAAAAGGCGGCGTGCACAAATTGCACGCCGCCTTTTCATTATAGAATCAATAGCCAGTTCATTCACAAATAGATTTAGACATTACTTGCCCACAGCACAGGCTATCTAGCCATGAAGTCTGAACCTTTAACCGATTCTGGTTTTAAGTTCCTAATCTTTCTTAAATACGAGCCATTTTGATAAGAAGTAGTTTGCGACCAACGCAATCCCATGACCGATCACCTTAGTCATCGTCCCATTCACCGACAATACAGAAATGCCGAGCCATAAAATGACGGCTTCAATCAAATAAGTCGCGACCCGAGTACCATAAAAGGTGCCGACTTCTTTAACTAAGCTCTTCGTTTCATGTTGGAATACAAACATTTTGTTAACGACAAACGAGAACAAAACACTTAAAAACCAGTCAATTAAGTTTGCAATTTGGTATTCGATACCAAATGTATGATACAGCAAATAGAACAAGGCAACGTTAAAGACAACCGTAATGACGCCCCACAACGCATAGAGCTGTAACTCGTTATTGGCCTTTTCTTCAACTGCTTCTAATTCTTCTTCAAATTCTGCCTCAGTATGCGGTACTGGACGTTCCTTATCCTTGTCCATCTCTCAAAATACCCCCACTTATGCTAATAATTTTGTAAATAATTGTTCATATAACTTAATAAAGCGTTGATACATATCCAAATCAACATATTCATTGACCTGATGGGCAGTAATATTCCCTGGTCCAAAGACAATGATTTCCATATCTGGATTCTTAACGATGTAAGACGAAGCATCCGTCCCACCTGGTGCACCAAAATATGGTAAGGCCTGCGTCAAGACTTGTTCGCCAACTTGCTTAGCTAACTGAACTAAGTTTGCTTCAGCCGGTGTGTGCACTGGATAGAAGCTGTCTTGAACATTTAGTGTCAAATCAGCACCCGCAGCATTGCACTCGGCAATGAGTTTTTCCAAAGCAGCAATTATTTTATCATTGCGTAATTCTGGAATGGTCCGAACCTTGACCGACATGTCTGCACTAGCTGGCACCGTATTGATCTGTTCGCCACCATTGATGAGTGTCACTACTGGCACCGTGGCCCCTAAAACAGGATTAATCGTTGTTTTAAAGCTTTCAAAATAAGCGGTTTGTTTTTGATAAAACTGCATTAACATATCGATCGCATTTTTACCGATGGTTGGCATCGAGCTATGAGCCGCCACACCCTTGGCATGCACCGAATAAGTTAACGACCCTTTATGAGCTAATTCGATAAAATGTTGTTCCGTGGTCGGATTGGCAGCCATCATTTTTTCAGCAATCTCAGCATCAACACCCAACATCGCTTGAATTGGCTTTTGCGTGAGCAATTGCTTGTCCGCGCCACTAGGTTCACCAACGATCAAAGCATCAATGTCATCCGCATAGCCCATATCGACTAATTGTTCCGCACCCAAATGACCGTCTTCTTCGCCAACAGTCGCCATTAAACGCAAGGTCCCATGTAACGGCACATTGGCTTCTTTCAAGTTAATGAAGGCAAATACACCTGCCATTAAGCCGGCTTTCATATCCGTGGCACCACGGCCAAACAAGCGATTATCTTTAACCGCTGCGGACAAAGCTGGAACCGCCCACTTGCTCTCGTCGCCAAGCGCAACCGTATCTTCATGGCCATCAAAGCCCACGACTGGGCCATTACCGTCACCAATTTCAGCGACTAAACTCGTCCGATTGGGCGCATAGTCAATCAATTTAGCGTCGATACCATGTTGCTTAAGCAACTTGGCTAGGTAATCGGCCACTGGTTTTTCATTATCATTGACCGTATTCATTTTTACAATATCACTTAATGCTTGGATTGTTGCATCCATTTCCGTCACCCCGAGAACGTGTTTAACCTGATAAACACAATTTATACTGCAATTCGATTACATCACTTTTTAAGTCCCGGCGCAAGTCCTCACGTTCAATCCACTGATTTTAGTGCATCCAGCATGTTGACCCGTTTAAGCTTGCGATGCATCATCGCCATGACGATTAGACTAAATGCCACCGTTAGTAACGCCGAATAAACGTAACTCAGCGGATGGATTCCCGGTGAAAACATTAACGCGTTTGTTTCGGCCGTCTGCAGAATGTGGCTGTGCAGCCAATTACCTAGGAAACAGCCTAGAATAATTCCCAATCCCGTTAAAATTAAGTTTTCGCGGAAGATATACATCGTCACTTCGCCGTCATAAAAGCCTAAAACTTTAATCGTCGACAACTCGCGAATTCGTTCCGAAACATTGATATTCGTCAAATTGTACAACACAACCAGCGCAAGGGCGCCCGCTGAAATCACAAAGATCAGGACGACTAAGTTCATGCTATCGAACATCTTAAAGGTGGTCTTTCTTTCCGTTGCCATTAGAGTGACGTTCATAATTCCACGCTGACGCAACAGCTTGTTCGCATAAGCATTTTCTTGACGCTCACTCGTCTGGGTAAACTGAACATAATTACTATTGTAAATAGGCCGTTTACCAAACGTTTCGCGGTAATATGTCGGGCTTAAATAGACAAAGTGATTGACATAGTTTTCAGCGATTGCGGCAACTTTAACGCACTTCGTGGGTTGACCAGCTAATTTGAGTGCTAAGGTGTCGCCGACTTTAACGTGTGTCAGCTTGGCAAGCTTTTCATCGATAATGGCACCATGATTACCTAAATTATACCGTTGGTGGCTCTGACGTTGACGCAACGTAACAAATTGATTCAATCGTTGCGTCTCTACGGGAACCCCCAGTGTGACGGTCTGTTCCCCAACACCAGCTTGCTTAACCGTCGCTTGTGCTGACTTCAAAGCTAAACTAGACCGAGTTAATTTTTCATTGGCAATCGCCCGGCGTTGTGCAGCCGTTTCCGAACCGGTCCGGGTGATAATTGCGTCATAGTGCCATAAATCATTAAACTGCTTCGTCCCAATATCGCCAATCGAATCTTTAAGACCAAAACCAGTAATCATCATGGCCATGCAACCTGCAATCCCTAAAACTGTCATTAATAAGCGTTGTTTATAACGGAAGAGATTCCGCAACGTAATTTTATGATTAAAGCTAAGCCGATGCCACAAACCAGTCCAACGCTCCAACCAGAGGGTCTTACCCGCTTTGGGTGATTTTGGCTGTAACAATTGTGCTGGTAAACTACGCAAATCGACCCGTAAAACAATCAGCGCCGTCCCTAATGTGCACAATAACGCAATGACTAAGGCAATCAGGATATCTGACCAAATATACTGAACACCGATTGCTGGCAGGTTATACATACTCCCATAGGCTTGGGCAATGAACTGTGGAAAGAAATTGACACCGAATAAGACGCCCAAGCCAGTCCCAATTAAGGCAGCCAGACCGCCATAAATCATAAATTCGCTTCCAACGGCGGCATTGGAATAACCTAAAGCCTTCAATGTTCCCATTTGTAACCGCAGTTCTTCCACCATCCGCGTCATCGTGGTTAAACAGATCAGCGCGGCAATCGCAATAAAGAAGAGTGGAAAGACCGTTGACAGTGCAACAACCCGTTGTGTATTTTCGTGATACTCAGTATAACCCGGGTTATCAGCACGATTACTGTAAAGATAAGTTGGTTGCTTAATCGCCGCAACTTTGGCCTGTGCGTTTGTGAGTTGCGCTTGTAACTTAACCAATTGTGGCGTGTTCGCTGGGACTTGGGCAGCTAAACTGGTCACCGCTTGTGACAGTGGCGTTAACTGCTGCTGAGCTGCTTGCTGTAAACTCTGTTGCCGCTTTTTAGCTTGTGGGCGCAACCAACGCTTCAGTTTCGTCGTATTTGTGTGGTTTAACCGGTTGTATTTTGCCGTATATGGTTTCACGCCAATTAAGTTCTTAAATTGGACGTCAATTCGCGTGAATACCTTTAGCTTTAAGGTTTGCGGCCGGACATAGGCGACATAATCTAAGGTACCTTTACCAACCGTGGTCACACCCCGGGTAGTATTTTCCACATAGCGTGGTGAGTTCACAAAACCAACAACTTTAAACTGCCGCCGAGTAAACTTTTTATTCACGGCCTTACTACTAACGATTCGATAAGTCGATCCCAAGGTTAAACTTGGCTGAAGCACTTTAGCCTGCGAATCCAAAACAATTTCATTGGCTTTTTTTGGTAAGCGCCCACTGATGACCCGTAGCTGATTGAGTTTTTGGGTCGTCGGTAACTCAGCCACCCGAACGACGCGGTTGTTATTGAGCTGATTCACATCAAGATATTTCTCGGGTTGTATGATTAGTTCATCACGATGCTTCTGTAACGCTTTTATATCGGCAGTTGTTAGACCCAAGGTTGATTGCACACTATTTGTGGCTAGCCGTTGTTTAGCAAAATAATCATCCGCTGCCTGTAACATATCGGGTCCCGTGGCTCGAATCCCCGTGTAAAAAGCGACCCCCAAAAAGATAATCAACATAATCGAAAAGAAACGCGCTTTAGATCGCCAGATTTCACGGCGAATGGCTTTAAGATACGCTCTTGTCATGACTAAACACCTACCATTCAATCTCAGCCAATGGCGTCGGATGGTCATTGTAAACGACCGACTGGACCTTGGCATCATTAATTCGAATCACCTGATCCCCCAGCTGCGCAATCGCACTATTATGCGTCACGATAATAACCGTGGTCTGGGTTTCACGAGCCGCATCTTGAATCACTTGTAGAACCTGTTTGCCCGTTCGATAATCCAGAGCCCCAGTTGGTTCATCGCACAATAAAAGCTTAGGATTCTTCGCAACTGCGCGAGCGATGGCCACACGTTGCTGTTCCCCACCGGATAATTGTGCCGGAAAGTTACCCGCACGATCCGTCAAGCCCACTAGTTTTAAAGTTTCATCAACGTCACGGGCATTTTTCGTGATTTGTGACGCCAGTTCCACATTTTCTCTGGCCGTCAAATTAGGCACTAAATTGTAAAATTGAAAGACGAACCCAACCGCTTGGCGGCGATAAGTGGTCAATTGCTTGGGTGAAAACTGGGCAATATCCTCGCCATCAATCAAAACTTGTCCACTAGTCGGCGTATCCATTCCGCCCAATATATTTAATAATGTCGATTTACCAGCGCCGCTCGGTCCTAAAATAGTCACTACTGAACCTTGTGCAACTTCGAATGATAACGCCTGATTGGCAACGGTTCGCTGGTTTCCATTCCGAAACTCTCGGGTTTCTTTAATTACTTCGATATATGCCATGTTAAAGTCCTCCTATGTATTCGGTTACATTTATATCATACCTTAAAATCAGCCAACTCCGCTAATTTCAACAAACTTCTCTCAGCTTCACTGTGGATGCCACTTCCGGTTAACACTGATAGCGTGCGGTCGTGCCAACCTCCAGCGGCATAATCGTAGAAAATTAACACTATCTTTCAAAACCAATAACAATCTCAAAGACTAATCATAGCGGAGTCAGGCAGAATCGATGTGCTTTTTCACTTTAATAACCCAAACAAAAAATCAGTCAGCAACTGCTTTCACAGCACTAACTGACCTTAAATTCATTCACTAGAGGTTAAAAGCATCAAAAAATCACAACTATTTTATGACTTGCAACTGTTACATCTAAAGTGGACTCGCCAAAATTCAGCGCACCGTCAATCAAAATCAGTGTGCTGTGGGGGAACGGCGTCAATCAAAAAAGGACCCCGTCCTAAAGTGGACAAGGTCGCAGTGATAGCCTGCATGAATAAGACGGTCAAATGTCTGTTAGTCATGGTAAAGGCCAACCAAAAATATGATTACTCATATTACGGACTCGAGGTCCAATAAGATATCACTATCTTATGAGTACATTTTAACAGTCACACGCTGATTTTTACAGAGGTAACTCGTCCTACTCATCATCACGATCAGCGTAATAAGCTGCTTTTTGCTTGGCCCAATACTACTGGTCCTGTGCCGTGATTTGACGTAAAACGTGGCAGGGATTGCCAACCGCAACAACACCGTCCGGAATATCCTTCGTTACAATAGAACCAGAACCAATCACAACATTGCTCCCAATCGTGACACCGGGATTAACGACCACATTGCCACCAAACCAAACATTATCCCCAATCGTAATTGGATAACCATACTCCAATTGTTCGGCACGGATTTCAGCATCAATTGGATGTCCCGCTGTATATAATCCCACACGTGGCCCCATAAAGACATTATTACCAATCGTAATTGGCGCGACATCAATAAAAATGGCATCGTAATTGGCGTAGAAGTTATCCCCAATGGTAGTATTACGACCATAATCGGTATGAAATGGTGGTTCCAAATAACCATTCTTGCCAATTTTATTAAATAACTGCGTTAACAAGTCAGTCCGGGTTGCCCCTTCATCTTCAGTCGTTTGGCTATAAGCACGCGCCAACCGTTTACCTTCACGCATTTCACGAGATAATTCGGGATCATCAGCGATATAGAGTTCACCCGCCAACATCCGTTCCTTTTGTGTTTTCATAAGATAATCAATCCTCCACTTATTAAAAATTTGGCTACTGCTAAAGTTAACCATATCATGAAATCGATTTCAACGGCACTATGACCCATTTCTAAAAGCAAGTTGCCCCATTTGCCAACTCTCAATCAGAATTCATTCGGGCTTAGCAAATTTTTTAAGTTTTTTTATCCCCTCAATGCCGGGTAGTCGTATATAATAAGAGTTATACACACTTAAGGAGTAGAAAACTGTGAAAACATTTAAAAGTATTATGAGCTGGGTCATCCCAGTCGTGATTGGGCTTGGACTGGCACTACTAATCAAGCAGTTTTGGTTTACCATGGTTCGCGTTGATGGAACTTCCATGCAACCAAACTTACAAAATAACGAACGCGTCGTTGCATTTAAGACCAGCAAAATTAAAGCGGGGTCCGTCGTTGTCTTTGACGCTTATGGCCTAGATCCAGATCAAGCATCCAAAGATGCTGTTTACGTCAAGCGTGTCATCGGGATGCCTGGTGATACCGTTCGCTACACTAGCAGCGGTAAGCTATACGTCAACAATAAACTCGTTAAACAAACCTACTTAAAAAACAACATGCAACAAACCACCGGCTCATTCATGGCCAACAACCATAGCAAGTTCACCGGCTGGGATCTGAACAGTTTGAGCAACAACCAGGATGGCTGGCACACTAAAGTCACCACTAATAAGGTACCCAAGGGTTCTTACTTCGTTATGGGGGATCATCGGAGTGTTTCTAATGACGGTCGTTATTGGGGATTCGTTCCTAAGAGTAAAATGATTGGGGTCGTCAAAGCCTGGCCTTGGCAAAATCGCAAACAATATATCAATAGTTTTCAACCGTAATACTGATTGAATGAACAAAGCGCCGCCACTTTTAATGTGACGACGCTTTATTTTTATCCACAGTGGATAACTTTTTTAGTCAACTGGTTTACTTGTATGACGATCTTTAAACCAAAAGTATCCACAGACAACTGGACTAACTAAAATTAGAATCACAGCCATCAAAATATTTTTAAAGAAATTAATGAACTCATCCATAAAATCACTTTTAGCTTCAACTTGTGGTGTCAAAGAGGTGGGAACTGGCTTAGGCTTCGTGCGCTTAACCGGCGCAGACCAGGTACGACCAGAATCCTGAATAATTTGATCATCATCAGGTCGGGTTGATGGCGTTTCCTTAGACTTTCGCCGCCAGACTTTGAAAACTTTTGGCCAACGATATTTGATAATTGGAAACAAGATCAAGGCACAAATAATGCTGTAAATGACTAATGGATTAAATTCTAAAATGATTCGATTAACCGTTTGGCGCGCGGAAAAAAACATGATGATAAAGACCGCAATTGCCCCATAGAACCAACTACTAATTAAATTACCCGCTCGCCACATTTAACCTAACCACCCTTCACGTTTTGCGCTAAGCGCACCATACTTTTACACTGAATCCCATCTTCATAAATGGGTTCTGAGTAGTTATCCACAAAATAGTTCGCCCAAATAGTTGTCATTTCAAAACCAGCCCGCTGATACAAACCTAATTGCCGCAATGAGGAGTTACCAGTCCCGATTTCCAGCTGGTCACAGTTCGCATCCTGTTGACAACTTTTAATCGTGGCTGCTAACAAAGCTTTGGCGATTCCACGGTGTTGATAACTCGGATCAACGGCCACATTCATGATTTCTTTAGTCTTCGGCTTGGTCGTTTTCAACACCAAAACGCCCACAATTTGGTTGGCTAACTGATAACCATAAATTGTGGCGTGCACTAATGCTTGCTGAGCCCGGGTCCAATCTGGATCCGCTAGTAACAATAGTGCTTTGGGTGCCTGTTCCGCAGTGAGTCTAACAATCATCGGGAACTTCTCTTCGCCAAATGGTGCTGAAAACCATTGCCCCAGCAAACATATGGTACAACGACCGCAACAATGGCTAACGCGTAGTCCGCAACTGTTAAATTAGCAGCGTTCATGACGACTAAGTAGGCCAAAAAAACCGTCCAAAGTACCGGCACAATGCCACCAACCCAAAAATATCGACTGGCGGAGAAAACATATTCTTCTAAAATAAAAATGATGATGGCAATAATTCCAAGCATAACTAAATTCATGCCATAACCTCCCGATTACGCTAAACTTACTTTTGCTTCAGTTGTTTTAACATATCCACAAAGCGGCCAACTTGACAGTTTTCCACATCTTCATCTGAATAATAAATAATCATTTGTTCCCGTTGTTTTGCTGATAAATTAGCTTGTGAACCAAAATAAACTAAATAAACCGCATCGTCCGTTTTGGTCAAACTTTTTCCGTAATCAGTATCCAAAGTAACGGTGTAATCAGCATCTAGCTGATCACTTAACGCATCAATAAAACCCTGAATTGCCTTATTTGTAACTGTTTCTTGACCAGCAACAACACTGGTCACAACATAAACTTGCATAGTTAAAACCTCGTTATAATTAATTTTGTTTCTAGTTCCAAATTCATTATCCACATTATCGCAGATTTACAGCAATCGCAAGCACTGACTTATGCACAGCCCGCGGTAAAAGCTTAACGTAATGTTAGCTTATCCCCAGTCTTATCCACAATCGTCACGGTGCAAGGCGCAAGTTGCTGTTCAGTCGCCGGTTGCCCAGTAATTTCAAAGCGCAATTTACGCAAAATCACAGGATCCACAATAACTAATGCCCGACCATGATCTGGGGTTGCCGCAGCGACTTCTGCTAGTCCTGTTTGATATCGTTGCCAGAATTCATTCCCACTTTCGGCCAAACTATCAACATCATGATCATGGATCAAGTTCTGGATTTCAGTTGGGGTCTGGTCGGCTTCAAAAGCCGCAATCGTGGGATAGCCCAATTTAGTTGCAAAGCCTGACCAGACCGCCGCCCGTTCAAAGCCTTCAAAGCCACCGTAAAATGGTGCCCGTAGCGCCGTCTTTTGTTGCAGTTTTAGTGGACTCGCTTGCGCGGCAATAATTGCGCGACCCGTTTGTTCGGCACGACTCGCATCACTCGCGAACGCCGTCTCAAATTTAACGGTGGCTAACTGCCGACCAAGCGCTTGGCTGGCCTTTAAACCGGCCGAAGTCAGTGGTGTGCCGCTCCAGCCTTGAAAGCGATCAAGTTGATCAAAATAAGTTGTTCCGGACACAGCTAAGTACAAGGTGATAGTTTTCATGTTGTGGTCCCACTTCCGTTTATTTTATCTCCCAATCATAGCATAAAAGCAGCCCGCTCACCGGATTCCTTCACTTTAAACTAAAGTTGAAAGATAAAAATCGCTAGTAACTGCCATCATGTCAATAATTAGGGACTGGGTATTAAGTCACATTGCCGCTTCCGGTCGCCACTGATCACATGCGGTCGCGGGACCGGGGCAAGCCTGAGGAACGTCTTCCCCCTCGCCCAGAACCCTTGCACAAATCGCAAGTGTCCCGGGCCGTCCGTGGCGTAACGCCGGCAAAGATCATGCCGACCCAACGCCACCTTCACGACCGATGCTATCAGCGGCAACCTCCAGCTAATTTAACTGTTTTTAGGTTAGATTTGGCTTCTGCTTGTCGGAACTAAACCATGTGCCTAATCTGGAAGGGGCTGTTCCCTACATGACAGTATTTATGAACCTTTTTAGCTTTCAACTGAAGATATATGAATAGTGACCATCAATTTTAGTTTAACAGGATTGATAAGTGAAATATTAAACACGAACAGTCAATGAAAACAGCCAAGAAAGTTCAAAGCACTGCTAACTGTCGCTTTTATTTTAAGAATCAAATCAAACTTTTTTTACCTTTTTATACCCATTAACCTGGTTGGAGGGCGTCGCTGATTGCATCGGGCGTGAAGATCCCGTTAGAGTGGCGCTTTTTGCCGGTCTTACGGGACGGACCGCCCGAGACATTTGCGGCTTTTGCAAAGGTTTCGGGCGAAGGCCAAGACCGGTCTTCAGGCTTGGCCTGGTCCCACGTCCGCATGCAATCAGTGACGCCCGGAAACAACAACGCTGAGGCCTTTTCATCATCAATGTACTGTTAAGACGGCATTTATTAGTGATTTTCGTCTTTAAATTTTAGCCTTCAAATTAAAAATCGACAATGCGACCTGTAAGTCACACCATCGATGATTGATTTAACGAACCACTAAAACTGAAATTGGTGCATGTTTTGCCATATAAGCCGCTTGGGAACCGAAATACTTCCGAACCCCTTGTTTAGAAATGGACCCGATGACGAGTAAATCTGGTTTAATTGCTGGAATAATATCCTTCACAATCGTCTCACCAGGATCGCCTTCGTCCACAATCGAAGCCACGTCTTCGACACCAAATTGTTTGGCTAATTTTTCATATTGCAACACGTGTTGTTCCAAATCGGCACGCTGACCATGGACAAAATCCTTGCTCATCGCTTCATAGACGTTCATGTTATCCTGTTCCAAGATCGACACAATCGTCAACTTGGCATGATCTGTTTTAGCACGATTGATCGCATAGCGAAAGGCTAGCTGTGCATCATCTGAATCATCAACCCCGACTAAAATATGCTTAAATTCCTTAGGACTCATTTCTGACATAATCAATGTCCTCCCCAATTGGTTAAATTTTAGACTGATTACTTAATGATCAATTTCATTCTCAACGACTCTGATACACTTGTCAACTTAGGCGTTTGGTTTGTTTTCTTTCAGGACTCGAGCCGGATTACCAACCACGACCACGTTGTCAGGAAATGAATGCGTGACAACTGACCCGGCACCCACGACCACGTTATTTCCGAGCGTGACACCAGGCAAAATCATCGCGCTGCCGCCAATCCAACAATCATTACCGATTTTAATTGGTGCAGTCCGTTCAGCTTCTGTGCGGCGTACCGTTGGATCAAGTGGGTGCACTGGCGTATACAACCCAACTTTGGGGCCAAATTTACAATCATTACCAATAGTCACTTGACCTTCATCACAAATTTCAACGCCGTGGTTCGCGTAAAAATGATTACCAATTGTAATATTCACACCATAGCTGAATTCAAAGGTCGGTTCAACGAAGAAACGGTCCCCAACAGAGCGCAAGAGTGAAGCCATCCCGGCATTCCGCTCGTCGTTATCGGCAATTTGGTTATATTTCATAATCTTGCCACGGACATCGTTGCGTAACTTGAGTAACTTGGGTGATTCCATATACAATTCACCATTGATCATTTGTTGATAAGCTGGGTCATTATCGATTTCCATACTGAACTTCCTTTTAACTATATTTTAGTTTGTAAACTTATTGCCGCCTGCCGGCTAAATTGTCACTCTAATCAGTTGACTGATTTCATGCTTTAAATTTTCTGCCATAGCTCGGAGCAATAGCGACAAACAATGCCACTGTCTTGGTAACTGTCACTCGTTACCTGACTATTCTTTCTATTTAAGGATACCACACTAAGCAAAGTTGCTGTATGATGACCTTATCAAGGAGGTCCTTCATTTGAACGAAGCAACTTTAGAACGACAAAATCATGATAATCATCAAAAAACAATCACGGCTGAACAATTGGCCGCAGAACGCACACGGACTGAAAATTTCCCATTAAACTCAGGTGAAACCGCTAAACTTTACATTCACGAACCCAACTATGTGCCTTCAAAAGGCATCATTATTGATTTCCATGGCAGTGGTTTTGTGCATTTACACAACGACCATGACAGCTATTTCTGTAAGCGAATTGGCATTGCAACCCAATATACCGTACTCGATTTCGACTATCCATTAGCGCCAGAACATCCTTTCCCAGCCGCATTAGACGCTTGCGATGAACTCGTACAAACGGTCCAAGCACATTACTCAGATTATTGCGCGGCAACCCCACAGAAACTCATTCTCATTGGCCACAGTGCTGGTGGTAATTTAGTTGCCGGCACTCAAATGCGAGCGCTCAAGGCTGGTCGACCAGTCGCAGATCTAGCTGTTTTAGACTACCCTGCGTTAGATTTAGATACTGACCCGGACGATCTGACCTATCCAACTGGCGCCGTTATTTCCGCTGAACAAGCGAAACGGTTTAATCGGTTCTATCGTGCGAACACGCCATTAGGTAATCCAGAAGTGTCACCAGTATTAGCCTCAGTTTCATCACTAGTTGGTTTCCCACAGACGGTCATTCACACGGCTGATCATGACACGCTGGCGCCTGAAGGTGAAACCTTTGGACATCATCTAACTTTGGCACATACTCCGGTCACGACTAAACGCTATGCCAACTCACTGCATGGCTTTACCGTCTCATTGACCGGTGCTTATCAGGAATCATTTAACGACATGGTCCAACAAATTCAACGCCTCGTGTAGAAAAGAGTTATCCACATGCTAAAATACGTTATTTTTGATTTAGACGATACGCTACTCGATTTTAGTCGTGGGGAACAGGAAGGCATTCTTGACCTGTTGAAAAAGTATGGTATCACTGATTTGCAACACGGCCTTCAAGTTTACCAAGCCCATAATCACTGGGTTTGGTCACAAATTGAACACGGTGCGGATCCAGAGCCACTACTGAATCAACGATTTGCCGTTGTCTTTCAGCGGCTCGGTGTGATGGTAAACGGCCCTGCCTTGCAACATGAATACAGCACCATCTTGGATCATAACTTTTACATTTTACCCGGTGCCACTACTTTATTAACCGATTTACAACAAGCCGGACTTAACTTAATTGTTGGCACCAATGGCGTGAAAACGACCCAACTAAGCCGTTTACAAGGCTCTGGCTTGGCCCAGTATTTTCCACAGGTCTTTATTTCAGCTGACTTAGGTGTGGCGAAACCAGATCCACGATTCTTTACCGCAATTTTTGACCGTAATCCGGCCATGACGCATAGTAACACCATCATGGTTGGGGATAACTTGGGCTCAGATATTAGCGGTGCCATCCACGCACAACTCAAAAATATTTGGTTTAATCCACATCATCGTCCAAATGATAAAAGTTATCAACCGACTTATACTGTGGATAACTTTCAACAACTGGAAAAAATATTACTGCACTAAAAAAAGACGTCATCATGACGTCTTTTTTACACTCCCAATTAATGACACTACTCTTCAATTTGAACAAAATGCGTGTTGCCTAAACCGCCACCGACTTGCATCACGCTGCCACCATGTCGCAACTTGCCTAAGTTAATGGGACGAAAGTTCAACGGTCGTACCAGTTCAGCAAAAGTCTTCTTAGCAACAATATCGTCACCAGCATAAAATAACACCCGCCGACCCTCGCCGCTCACGTGACCATCCATAAATTCTGGTGGCAACGTGTTAAAAGCCTTAATGACTCGCGCATTATTTGCGGCAGCAGCAATCACTTCACTGCCAGTCAAAGGCGCCGTTTTTATTTTCTTGAAGTCCGCTGTAAACTGATTCGTCACATCGACAACAATCCGCTGATCATAATCTGCGACTTGCCGCAGGACAGCTGGCGCCTGTTCAAACGGGACGGCAATGATAACTAACGGTTGTTGTAACGCCACGCTAACTTCAACAAATACGACATTGGCGGCAAATTCGTCTCGCCGCGGCGCTAAACTTGCCGCACCACTATGTCGGCTGAGCTTTACTTGATTGTCACCACGCGCAAAGGTTTGCGCCAAAACGGTACCAACAGTCCCAGCACCAACAATTCCAATTTCCATGAACTCACCTACTTAACCATGATTTAATGAGTCCATTTTAGCGAAAAGTGCACTCAAAGGGAAATATTAAGAGAATCACCCGTCTAAATTGAGCAAAAAAATTCACCAATTAAAATGGCACGCAAGTTATTTCAGCCATAACCAGCGTGCCATTTTCAATTGTTTAATCTTGAACCATATAAGCTTCAATACCAGCTTGCAACCGTTTTAGACCATCCGTTAATTCTGCCGTTGGACAAGCGATGTTAATTCTCAAGAAGTACTTGCCATCACCACGATAGACATCTCCCGCAGAAAGAAATAACCCAGTTTCCGAGCGAATAAATGTGGCTAACTCACTCGCATCCGCTGCGACCGCGCTGATGTCTAGCCAGATTAAATAGGTTGCCTGAGCTTCGATGACTTTAACAGCTGGTAGATTTTTAGCCACAAAAGTCTGCAGTTGACGCTGATTGTCTGCAATCTTAGTCCGTAGTTCAGCAACCCACGCATGTCCCTCACGATAAGCCGCGATACTCCCCGGAATCGCAAATGAGTTGGGCTCAGCGAGTTCGTCATTGTTAATGGCTCGACTCACACGCTCGCGAATTGCCTGGTCTGGCATGATCAAAGTCGCCGCATGAAGTGCCGCAACATTGAAAGTTTTGCTAGGTGAGATGCAGCTAATGCTATTTGCGGCCACTGGCGCACTTAATGATGAAAATGGCGTATAGTCCTGACCATTCAACGTTAAATCACAATGAATCTCGTCAGCTAATATTAAAACGTGATGCTTCAAAGCCAGTTCACCAATATGTTGTAAGTCGGCGCGGGACCACACGATTCCAATCGGATTTTGCGGATTGCACAGAATCATCATCGTTGTTAATGGTTCCGCCAACTTTTGCTCTAAATCGGTAAAATCAATCGTGTACTGACCATCATTTTCAACTAAATCACTGGAAAGTGTGTGTCGGCCATTATTTTCAATTGAATGATAAAACATGTTATAGACTGGCGCCTGTACCAGCACGTTATCCCCTGGTGCAGTCATTTTGCGCACAATTGATGAAATAGCTGGCACAACCCCAGTACAAAACATCAGCCAGTCCAATTGTGGTCGAAAATGGTGCTCAGTTGCCCACCAATCAGCTACTGCTTCATAATAACTCGTTGGAATTTCTTCATAACCGAAAATGCCAAAGGCCGCCCGCTTTTTCAGTGCTGTGATAATTTCTGGTGCCGTTTGAAAGTCCATGTCGGCAATCCACATCGGTAATTCCCCAGGCTTGACGTTCCACTTAGCTGAATTCGTATGACGCCGATCGATAATTGTTTCAAAATCATACTGCATGGCGCACACCGCTTTCATTGTCCACTGAAATAGTCGTTTGTTTAGGATCATCCATAATCACTTGTTGAATCGCCTGAGCATGAATCTTACCACTGATTGGATTCTTAACGCTGTCAATACTTGAAACGATGTCGGCATCAATATCTTTACAATATTCAAAGGCCAAGTCAGTATTTAATAATGTGCAGTTTTCAAGCGTCAGTCCATCCATGTAACAGAGGCCTTGATCACTTTCAATCGTACAGTTCACAAAACGTACATTCTTTGAGTTCCAGCCTAAATATTCACCAATAATTTTTGAATCATAAACCGTGACGTTTTCACAATTCCACAAGGCATCTTTCGTCATCAACGTGGCGTTGTGAATTTCGATGTTTTTAGCCCCATCAAAGGCATAGTTGCCGACTAGATTAAAGTCACGAATCTTGATATTTTCACTGTTCATCCCAAAGTAGTTACCGGCAGCCTGAACATCATGAATATCGATATCCCGGCTATTCCATAACGTTTCTTCTGCATGAGGCATGTGAACGTGATCTAACTTAATTCGACTTGCCCGCCGGAATAGTTTAGGCGCTTGTAAGGTACTATTCGTAATCGTAATGTCATCGGTATACCAAATCCCAGACCGTGACATTTCTTCAAAAATCGAGTTATTTACTCGAATATGACGACTGTACCAAAGTGGATATTTCCACTTAAAAATCGATTGTTCTAATTCGATATTTTGGCTTTCCTTTAACGGCGACTCACCGTCTGCAAAAGTACTATTTTCAATGTGTAAATCGCGTGCCTTAAATAAGGCCCGTTCACCGGTTAATAATTGTTGATTAATCATTTTCATTTAATTAAAACTTCTTTCTCTAAGTAACGATGCTAATTAAGATTCAATGATTATTTTAATAGCTTCGAGTTGGTCTAAGGCAACCCCTTTAGCAAAAAAAGTTCAAAAATTCAATCCACCACTCGCTCAGTAACCCTTTGACGACGAAATTCAAGCTGAATTGCAGCAGTCATTAGGATAAGTCCGCCACTCAAAACTAGTAGTCCCCAAATGCCCCACCATTGGACTAGCTG
Organism: Lactiplantibacillus daoliensis; assembly: GCF_005405005.1. Taxonomy (GTDB): domain Bacteria; phylum Bacillota; class Bacilli; order Lactobacillales; family Lactobacillaceae; genus Lactiplantibacillus; species Lactiplantibacillus daoliensis. The sequence continues at coordinate 59,952 of NZ_BJDH01000011.1, forward strand.
TGGTGCTAAATAAGCGCCCAGCGCGGCAGTACCATCTGTAAAAACCAAGGTTAATGCCAGCAACCGACTGACAAAGTTAGCCGGTACTTGTGTTTGAAAATAGGTATAAAATTTCAGATTAAAACAACCACGTAGACTTCCCAGCAACCATAAACCAACCCCAAACAACGGTGGTAGTGGCACTAACATTAATAGACTTATTAGTGCACCATAGCTCAGTTGAACGGCAGTTAAGCGCGGCAACCAGCGTTTAAGCAGTGGTGCCATAATGATGCCACCCGCTTCACAACCGAGATAAAGTGATAGCGCAAGCTTCGAGTGCCAAGTCGTTAAAACTAGCCACGGTACAAAGACCGCGACGACCGCATCCACTAAACAGCCGATGATTGCTAAACTTGTCAACTTGATTAGGTCTGGCCGTTGCCGAAATAACCGCCAAGCTGGTGACAGCTTTGGTCGTTTCACTGACTGTTGAACTGCCAAGGGCCGCAATTGGAATCGCTGATCTAACCATGCCGAACATAAGAAAGCGCCCCCCATTATCAGGATCAAACTCCGGGCGGGGACCCAGATCAGCAAACTCGCAATTAACATCGAAGCACTAATAATTGCGACTTGGCGAATTTGGGTTTGAAACCCATTGACACGGGTAATCTGCTGCGGGGCAAATAAGCGTGGCACGATGGTCTTATTACCTAATTTATAAAAGACACCAATAGCTTTATTCACGACCGAAACCGTCGCCAACGTGACCACTTGCCAAGTTGGATTCGTCATCACTAACGCCGCAGCAACAAATAATAATCCCGTCAGCAGATCAGTAACGAGCATCACAATTTTCGGATTGGTCCGTTCAATCAGCACTCCAGCCACTAAATTTAATATTAATGCTGGTGCCATCGTCAGTGCTAAGACCTGCCCTAATAACTTAGGACTGCCAGTCGCTTCAATTAATTGGACCGATACTAAATACATAAACCCATAAAAACCAAAGAATGTAATTGCCATACTGACTAAGTAGTAACTGAAATTATGTGAATGTGTTTCTCGCAACCACTTTTCATCCCCTTTGGCTGAATACTCATGAAACTATTACCAGTGTTGTACATGAGTGAGTCAAACAACTAATTTGTTTTATCCTAATTGTACCCGTCTCGACTGCCGAAAACTAGCGCGTTTATTTTTATATTCTTTCAATTTTTTAATAATTAAAGTTTGAAAGACTCAAAAGCATCACAAATATTGCAGTAACAGTAACCAGTGCGCCTAAAGTAGACTCACCTAAATTTTAGCGCTCCGTCAGTCAAAACCGGTGTGCTGTGAGGGGACGGCGCCAGCCAAGGTACGGTCTCAAAGCCGACAAAACACGTCTTTGAATTGCCCCGCGAGATTAGTCAGCCAGGAACGCAGACTAATCTCGCCGACACTGCACACCGATTTCGACTGACTCCGCTAACCGTAACTAACTGATTGATTGGAGGTCATTGCCGATAGTATCGGACGTGCAGGTGGCGTTTGACCGGCGTTCCTTTTGCCGGCCTTACACCATGGACAGCTCGGAGATTTGCGGTCTTGGCAAAGCTTCTGGGCGAGGTTCAAGACGTTTCTTAGGCTTGGACCGGTTCCTCGTCCGCATGCTATCGACAACAACCGGAAGTAGCAGTGATCGACTAGTTTTCATTACCTGATTGTTGACTTAATGGTGCAGACCAGTAATTTTCAACTTTCAATTTTTTGATAATAAAAAAACAGCGACCCATTAATGCAGTCGCTGTCTTAGCTTACTTCAATTTGATTTTAATTTTTAACTTTTTAGGATACGCCGACTCACGAAGTCGTAAGACCGCAATCACCAAATTCAACCCACTCAACAAGCACATTAAGCCAGCTGTTAACACAGCACCTTTTCGTAACATGTGCGCCACCTCGCGTTTATTTACATTCAGCTTAACACAGTTTACTTGGCATGCGCCGAATTTTGTAATTGAATCATATCATAGTAGTACCCTTGTTGGGTCAGTAACTCATCATTTGTCCCACGTTCCACAATTTTTCCTTGATGTAACACTAAAATCAAGTCAGCATTTTGAATCGTCGATAACCGATGAGCAATCGCAATCGTTGTCCGATTTCGTTGAATGCGACTCAATCCAGTCTGAATCATTTCTTCGGTTTCCGTATCCACATTGGCCGTCGCTTCATCCAAAATTAAGATTTTGGGATCAGTGACGATCGTCCGTGCAAATGAAATCAGTTGGCGTTGACCAGAGGAATAACTTGCCCCGCGTTCAATCACTCGCGACTCATAATTTTGTGGCAACTCATCAATAAATTCATTGGCCGTCACAAACTTAGCCGCCGCTTCAACTTGTTCATCTGAGATTGACTCGTCAAACATCCGAATATTTGATTTAATATCACCATAAAACATGAATGGCTCTTGTAAAACCAGCCCCAGTTTCTGGCGTAATTCTTTCGCTGGATAATCACGAATATCACGATCATCAATTAAGACTTCACCAGATTGGAATTCATAGAACCGCATTAAAACATTGATAGTTGAAGTTTTGCCACTCCCAGTCTGACCAACCAAAGCAACCGTTTGACCAGGTTCAGCGACAAATGACACATCATTTAAAACTGGATGTACCCCATCATAAGCAAAGGTCACATGTTTAAACTCAATCTTCCCACGCGTAATTTTTGCATCCGGATCGGCATGTTGCGCTGGTGCGATCGTTTGATCATCCATAATCCGCAAAACCCGTGATCCCGCAACGACCCCATCTTGAAAATCGGAGAGATTATCCATCATTTGAGTCATTGGATTGTAAAAGTTATCCAGGTAAGTAATGAACGCGTAAACAACCCCAGCCGCCACGTAACCATTTAAGCCACGAACACCGAAGAAACCTAGAATCATGACCGTTCCTAAAGCGTAAAACAAGTTGATGATGGGACTCAAAAGTAACGAATTGGTTCGAATCATCGCCTGTCGCGTCTTAAAATAAGCATCATTGGTGTGATCAAATTCATCGTTGATTCGCCGTTCTTGTCGGAACTGCTGAATAACGCTAATGCCAGTAATGGCTTCACTTAACTTCGTATTTAATTCACTCAACCGTTCCCGCATCCGTCGATAAACGCGTGAACTATACCGTTGATAATACCAAATCGAAACAGCCAAAAATGGCATGAATACGAGTAACCACAAAGCAATCTCGTGGTCCGTAAAATACATGGCTAAAAATGACGAAATTACGGCAAAAAAGGCCGTAAATAAGGTATTGAATAGCGCCCAGAAATTAGAAAATGACATCGTATCGTTGGTCAACCGTGACAAGATTGAGCCACCAGGTACTTGGTCAAAATACCGCATGCCCATCCGATGCAACTTCTGGAACAACTGACGCCGGACGTTTTCCAACATGTACTCGGCACCCATCGTACTCGTGTAATTCTGGAAGAACTGCATCGCCGCACGAACGATCATGCCAAAGAAGTACAGGCCAGCAAAATACCACAGAATTGCAATCGTTGCCTGACCCGTTCGTAAATAACGGTCAATAAACAGTTGCAGTACCTTTGGTAAATAGATATTAACTAGGCTAATGAGGCCTGACATCATAATCGTCGTGATAAAGAACCATTTGAATGGCTTGGCATAGGGCAATAATCGCCGAATGACCGTCAACTGTTCCTTGACCGGCATGCTTCGCGCCCAAACTGATTGACGTTGTGCCATTATTGCACCGCCCCTTCCACTTTAGTTTCTAATTGTTGGCGCTCAAAAATTTCTTGATACCAACCATGTTGTTGCATTAATTGTGAATGCGTTCCGCGTTCGACAATCCGACCTTCATCCATCACGATGATTTCATCCGCGTTCATGACCGAACTCAAGCGATGAGCGGCAATAATCGTGGTCTTGTCGGCCCGTTCCGCCTTCAAATTAGCGAGAATCTCCGCTTCCGTTTCTGCATCCACGGCTGATAACGCATCGTCTAAAATCAATAACTCTGGGTTAATCAACAGGGCCCGCGCAATGGCTAATCGCTGCCGTTGTCCACCAGAAAGCGAAATTCCTTGTTCGCCGACTTGCGTATCATAGCCTTCAGTCATGCCAGCAATTTGACCGCTCAGATCACTTTTGTCGGCAACTGCCTCAACTGTCTCCTGTGAAACCTTAGGATCAGCGAATCGAATATTCTCTCGAATTGTATTAGAAAACAGAAAACTATCCTGTGGCACATAGCCAATCGCTGGCAAATAACTGTCGAGTGCATAGTGCTTGATATCATGACCACCATATTGAATCTGACCGTCATAATTATCAAACTCCCGCAAAATCAAGCGCATAATCGTCGACTTACCAGAACCGACTCGACCAACGATTCCAAGAGTCTGGCCAGCTTTCAAGTCAAAATGCACTTGGCTCAAGCTAGTTCCGGCATCGTTAGGATAATTAAATTTATCAACGGCATAGTGCATCCCACCGGTTGGCCGTTGTTCAAGACCGTTCTTACGGTCAATAATGGCACTCTGCTGATTCAATAATTCCATGACGCGGTCGTAAGACGCATTCCCACGTTCCATCGTGTTAAATAGCATGCCGACCGCAAACATCGGCCAAACCATCATGCCCAGGTACGTGATAAATGAGACCAGATTACCAATCGTAATCACGTGATTCATCACATACATCCCACCTAAAATGATTGTCGCTGCGTATGATAACGCAATAATCAAGGTGATGGCAGGGTCAAATAATGAATCTAGAAAGTTGACGTGTCGATTAATTTTAATTGTTTGATCAATCTGATCGTTAAAATCGGCCACATCGGCTTTTTCTTGACCGAGCGCTTTAATCACTTTGATACCACTAATACTCTCTTGCGCTTTATTGTTTAATCGTGAAAAAGCGGCTTGTGAAGACCGGAAAGCCACATGGATCTTCTGACCTAAATACCATGAAACCACGGCTAATAATGGAAATGGTACGACCGCAATCAACGTTAAACGCCAATCGATCAGCATCATCATGGCAATCAGCGTCGTCCCACCAGTAATGATGGAATCGGCAAATTGTAAGATTCCCCCGCCAGCGACCCGTTCAACGGCGGTCAAGTCATTAGTAGCATGGGCCATCAAGTCCCCAGTACGATACTTTTGATAGAAAGTGGCGTCCATTTTCATAAAATGCCAAAAGAGTCGTTCCCGCAACGTGCGTTCAAGGCCGGCCGCGCCGCCCCAGATGGCATTTCGCCATAGGTACCGTGTTAAGTATTGTCCGACCGCTGCGGCGGCAATAATGACTAAATAAATTGTCAGTGATTGAGCCGTCAACTTATGCTGGTTAATGCCATCCACGACATCCCCAATGATTCGTGGCGGCACAATCCCGATAACGGCCGTCAAAATAAGACCGATAACCCCCGCCAGATACAGCTTCCATTCGCGGCGGAAATACCAGCCTAACTTCAGAAATATGCTCACAATTGCGCCTCCAAAATAAGAAAATTAAAATTCACTGTGATATTGACTAATATAACACACTCAACGAACAAACGACGCTTTGCTGTTCGTATCGGGCCAAACGAAAAACGCCTTAGCAGATTTGCTAAGACGCTTTTGATTAACCCTTATTTGCCAGCTTTCATTTGAATTGGTGCTTCAGCTGGTTCTTGCATGTTATGCTTCTTCAAGAATACCATTGATGCCCATAAGAGGATCAAGGCCACGATAGCAAAGATCGCTAAGATGACGATTGATGACACAAACGTCTCGTTGCCCCAGCCACCAGTTAAGGATTGCCGGAATGCGAGAATCGAGTACGTCAATGGTAAGAATGGATGAATCACGTTGAAGAAATGGTTCGTGATTTCCATTGGGAAGGTCCCACCGGAACCACCCAGTTGTAACATCAGTAAGACCATGGCCACGAATCGACCAGGGTTATCGAATAGCATCGACAAGAACATGACTATAAACATCGACGCCAGTGCAATCATAATCGCCGTGGTAAAGTAACCAGCCATGCTGATTGGCTTCAAGCCAACGATGAGTAAGGCTACACATTCGATAATTGCCATCAAGACGGCAACCGGTGCACCAACCGCAATCTTGCTTAAGAACCATTGTGTTGGTGTTCCATCATCGTCAGACATCCGCCGAATTGGGTAAGCGAAGTTGAAGACGATTGCGCCAACATAAAGCGCTAATGACAAGACATATGGTGCTAACGCATGACCATAGTTAGGCACATAACTGTAGTTAGAATGTGTCAACTTAGAAGGCGTTGCAAACATTTGCGCATTCGCATTCTTCAATGGCGTAGCATTAACCTTGTCTGCACCACTCTTCAAAGACTTAGCTAAAGTTGCATTACCATTCTTAATCTTCTTGTTACCACTCAATAATTGTGGTGTGTTTTCATGTAATTGGTCCGCACCATCTGTCAACTTTTGAACACCGGTAACTAACGTTGGTACTTGAGCATTCAAAGCATTCAAGCCCGTTGTAACTTGGCTAGAACCTCTGAATAACTGTTGTACACCACTAACAAGTTGTGGGACTTGTGTGTTCATCGAGTTCAGACCGCTTGTTACTTGACTAGAACCATTGAACAAGGCTTTAACACCAGCAGCTAACGTTGGTACTTGACTATTCAATGAATTTAACCCATCACTAACTTGAGTAGACCCAGCAAATAACGCTGAAACACCTGAAACTAGAGTTGGTACTTGTTGTTGCAGTTGAGTTGTCCCAGCCTCAAGCTGACCTGCACCACTATTTAAAGCAGCAGACTTATCTGTCAAAGCTGTACTACCCTTAAATAGTTGTGCAACACCACTCGTCAAATCAGGTACTTGGCCATTCAATTGATTCAGACCAGCATCAAGTTGATCCGCACCAGTATTTAATGAACCAGATTTTCCAACCAATGTATCAGTTCCAGTGGCTAGTCCACCAATACCACCGACTAATGCTGGAACTTGACCGTTTAAGGCATCTAATCCACTACTTAATCGAGCCGTACCGGATTTTAATTGTCCCAAACCAGCAGTTAAGTTACCAGAGTATGTTGTCAAAGTATTTAAACTGGTTGTCATTGCATTAACATTTGCAATTAGCTTATTAACGCCATCTTCAATTGCCTGGAAATTTTCAGCTAAACTAGTTGCTTTAGTATTATCTGTCGAGCTTGAACTTGCAACAGCTGACTTCAAATTGGCCATACTGGTCTTTAGGTCATTTGCGGCTTGTGTGTTAGTGTTAGTTGCACTTACACTTGCCAAACTATCCTCTAATGCGCTTACTTGTGCATCGGTCAATCCTTGAGAATCCTTCAACCCTTCGATCTTAGCATTTATTTCCTTCGTCAAGGCCTCATTATCATTTGAGCCACTATCAGTTAGAGTATTTACATTCGTCTGCATTGTATCAACTAAACTTGATAGCTTGCTAGAATTAGTAGCAGATTGTGAACTAGCCGAAAGTTGTTTATCAAGTTCGGTCAAAGCTGCATTCATTGCAGTCATACCTGCTTGAAGTTGCTCAATTTGTTGGTTGTTTTCATCGCTTGTCCCCGTAGCATAAAGCTGATTCAAGCCATCAGTAATCTGAGAACTACCATCTTGCAAACTCTTAATACTCTTATCAGCATCAGTGGCACCTTTGTATAAATCATTTGCTTGCTGAGGCAATTCTGACGTTTTTGACTTAAGTTCATTTGCACCATCGTTAGCTTCTGCAACACCAGCGGTATACCTTGCCACGCCATCTTTCAAACCATTTGAACCATCAACCAACTGTTGAACACCAGAAGATAGCTTACCGGTCTTACTATCTAAAGTTCTCAACCCTGTTGATAACGTATAAACACCGTCAGTATATTGGGCAACACCGACCTTTAATGCTTTTGAGCCATCAGCTAACTGAACGACCCCCGATGACAGTGCACCAGTACTGTTATTCAAAACGTTAAGACCACTAGTGACTTGACCAGAACCATCAGCTAGTTTCGCAACACCAGTTGTCAGTGCACCAGTACTACCATTCATAGTTGCTAAACCATTGGTGACTTGGCCAGAACCACTAGCTAATTGTGAAACACCAGAAGCCAATGTTCCAGTTTTACCATTTAAAGTGGCCAAGCCGTCAGTAACTTGACCAGAACCATTAGCTAATTGGTTTACACCACTAGCCAATGCACCAGTACTACCGTTCAAGGTCTTCAAACCATTATCGACATCAGCAACACCATTTGTGTAAGTCACTAAACCAGCTTGTAAGGTTTTACCACCTTTAGCCAATTTCTTGGACCCATCTGCGGCTTTACTAAAGCCTTTACCAGCTGTTTTCACTTGGTCAAACATTGCTAAGGCATAAGCTTTGGTAACTGAGGCCCGCACGTTTTGGTTCAGCTGGGTCGCACCAGCATCACTAATCACTTTAGCAATGTAATTCAGCGACGCGTTGGTTGAGTAATGTAACTTCATCTTTTGTGGATGCTTACTCGTTACCGTCGTTGCGTGTTTTGAGAAATTAGCTGGAATGGTCACAACTGTATAATACTTGTGATCAGCTAAGCCGGCTTGGGCTTCGTCCGCCGAAACGAAATGCCATCCAAGTTGGTCATTTTTCTTGATGTTCTTGACCATTTCTTCCCCGACTGCTAAACGTTTACCCTGATAATTTACCGGTTTATCTTCATTAACTACCGCTACCGGTAAATTCTTTGTATCTCCGTATGGATCCCAAACCGAAGTCAGGAAGAATACACTATACAAAAATGGAATTAAAATCATGACTGCTACCGAAATCCACAAAATCTTGCTGTGGAAAATCGACCGCCATTCCCCACGAATCATTTTCACAACCTGAAACCTTCCTTCAAAAAAATTAAATATGTTGTTCAAGTGAGAACAACGATGCTAACGTTGTCTCAATTGCTGCCTGAATCTTTGGATCGCCACCGTCACGGCGATCGCTGCTTAACCACTGTACGATACTGGTAATGGCCCCGCTGACTAAATATGCCGTCAAATCCGGCTGGCGGGCATTTCGAATCATGACAAATACCCGATCCGTGGCCCCAGAGTGCGCAATTGTTAGAAAACAGTCATTGATAACCTGCTGCGAGCGCGCATTGTCGCCCTCAGTATTCGTCACCAACAAGTGTCGTAATATTTGCGTGTGCGTGCCGATAAAGCGCGACATCACCGCAGACCCTGCGGCATCCGACTGTTCAGCGGCCAATAACTCTTCTAAAGCCTTCATCACCATCTGCGCTAACAAATCAAACTTGTCAGTATAGTAACGATAAAAACTACTGCGATGAATCAACGCACGTTGGCAAATTTGCTCAACGGTAATCTGTGAGATTGACTGCTGTTCCAATAACTCGTACATCGCACGCTGCAAATCTAGCTCCGTCCGAATTGAAATTGCCACCACCCCTTTTTATGGTATTCGTTCATTCGAATATAGGAATATAACAGGCCCAAAACAACGTTGCTCCCGCGGCAACGACTTTAATCCCCTAATGCAAATATGGCTTTAACTTTAAGTCTTCTCGTAAAGTGTGAATTAAGTGTTCAACCTTAGTTAATGGACCATCAAAGGTGACACGATAGTAGTTACGTGTTCCTTGATGCTCGACACTAACAAAGTGATGATCCTTCAACGTTTTCAGTTGATGGGACACAGCTGGCTGCGAGATTTTCATAATTGTGGTCAATTCCCCAACCGTTAATCCTTTAGCATGCTGCGTCAATTCAATCATGATCTGTTGCCGACGCTCATCCGCTAAGACTTCAAAAATCGGAATCGTATCGCGGAATTCTTGCAAAGCTGCTTCGTTTGGATTCATAGCGCTCCTCCTTATATTCTTATATTCAAATATTAGAATATATCAATATTACAGCGATTGCCGATTTTTTGCAACACTTAGTTTAAACTGTCTGATTCTAAGTCAAATTAGTCCAAATGCTCTTCTATCATTTCTAGATAGCGCTTACAATTACATTAAATCTAACTGGGAGGCGCATTCAAATGAAACCATTAAATCAAGATGCCATTATTTTACGCTTAGGCCTGGTCACAGGCTGTTGGCTACTCGTCCAACTGCTATTATTGCCCTCAGTTCTGACTGCGAATGCCACCGTCCTACAATTTTCAGGGGTCGCCTTACTTACAATCATCGGGGCAATTGGCTTATTTGATTGCTACCGCGCCTGGAAACAACGTCTGAATTGGTGTTACAGTGTCACCGATCTTGTTCTACTAATCTTAGTTGCAATTCTATTATGGTAAAAGTCCAGCCAAAAAGTCTCGAGTCTAACTATTTTCAGGTTTAGACGCGAGACTTTCTCTGTTCATTTAATGATTATTTTACATATTCGGCCAAGTAGCAGTCTATTTTCAAAAATCTGAAAAAGTGATGGTTTGCTTGAGCGCATCAACTGCTACCTGTGATCCCAGTGGCGTGCTAATCATCGGAATCGTATGGCAGCTATCGTAATCATAAACAATTGGTAACTGCTGTGCGCCCAAAACTTCTTGTAAAATATCAATAGGACGATAGTCAGTTCTAGCTGGATCAAAGCAAGCATGCTTTCCCAAAATAATTCCTTTAACTTGGTCAAACACACCAGCCAACTTCAACATTGAGAAGTTCTTTTCTACCGTGGCGGCATCTTTTTCAGCATCTTCAATGAATAAAATATCGTCAGTCGTTAACTTAGGAAAGTAGTCAGACTTAAAGAAACCATACATCGTGTCCAAATTACCACCAATCAAACGACCACTCAACATTGACTTGCCAATGTAATGCCACGCATTAGCGTGCTGTTGCTTAGGATGGTCAAAATTTTCCCAATTAGCTTGTTCATCAGTCCAAGTTTTAGGAGCCGAGACTGTCACTGGACCAGTGGCGCTCACAATTTGTTTGAAATAAGCCCAAGTCTGTTCCACATATGGGGACCAATCGCCCAATGACGCTACTAATGCTGGGCCATAAATCACTCGGCAACTTGGCGCCTGCGTCTGCACGGCCAATAGTAAGGCGGTGGCATCTGAGTAGCCCACAACCGTTTTCGGATGTTGTTCCAGATAGGCATAATCTAAATAAGGCAACACGGAACTGGTCACCGTACCACCAATCGTCGCCATGATTACATCAATGGTCGGTTGATGAATCAAAGCATTAATCTCATCAGCTCGTGCTTGAATTGACCCCGAACGATACCCATCTTGCTTTCCAGTCAGGCTACCAGCAACTAACCGGACTCCCCGTTGTTTTAAAAATTTTTGGGCTCGTTGAAACCGTTGCGGCGACAATGCCGTAATCGGCGTTGATCCTGAAAAATAACCTATTTCCATCACACTACGCCTCTATTTCTAATCTTTATTTAATCATACACTTATTTTTCGTGTAAAAAAACGCCTGACAAATTGTCAGACGCTACAAGGGTCTTAATTCCAATCAGACTGATTGAATAGCAATAACATTGGTTGGGAACCAAGTTATTATATGGAAAATCACAGGATTCTGGGAAGGAATGACCAGTGATCAGAGTCTAATTTACTGACAAGCGTTACTTGCTAATTATAAGAGAAAAAAATTGCAATTAACGGCGGTTAAGCAACGCTATGGCATTAGTATAGCCGGTTTTGACTGTTTTGCTAGCACGGAGTCAGCGCGATTGTCGCAGAATACGACAATTTTCAAAGATTGTCCTAATTTTCATAACTAAAAGCCCAATTTGTTGCTAATGGAAACGGTTAATGCGACAATTTGAGGGCAATTAAGTCTATTTCGGAGATGATTACTCATGCAAACTCAATTTTATCCTTACTTAGCTTTTGATAACGCCAAAACCGCTATTGATTATTACCAACGCGTCTTCGGTGCTACCGATGTTTATCGTTTAAGTCCTAAGCCTGAACAAGCTAAAATGTTCGGCTTAGCTGACGGGACTGATCTAAATAATCTCACCATGCACGGCGGCTTCACAGTATTAGGCGTGAAAGTCGAATGTGCTGATGACTTCCGTCACACAGCCAAACCTACCGATCAGATTACGCTGATGATTGATGTCAACAGTGAGGACGCAACAACGGCCCAAGCTGCCGATGAGTTCTATCAACGGCTCGTTGACTCCGGCGAGGTCAAAATCACCATGCCTTTCGCCGAGCAGTTCTGGGGTGGTAAGATGGGTCAGTTCACTGACAAATTCGGTGTCAACTGGAGTCTACACTCCTCCCCTTGGTCCATCGCTTACGATCATCAAAACGACTAATATCGACTAAATCCCGGCTAACCAATTTCAAGTTAGTCGGGATTTATTTTGCTTAATTCAAGGCTTTTTTGACCGTCTTATAACCATATTTAATCAGTTCGCGTTCCACTTGCTTAGACGTGGTCGTGCTACTAGAATGTCGACTCGCTTGTGTATCCGCCGTGCTGGTCACTTTATCTGCGCCAGCGACTTGCATGCTACTATCGGCTTTGCCACGACCAGTTGCATAGTCAAAGCTGACCCCAGGTTCAACGTTCCAAATATAAACGTTGAAGTTGACACTTCCATCCGTCGAGACCGCCTGTGACCAATACCCTCGTGGCATTAGCTCGTTGCCGCGAAAAACGGTCGTCACGCGATAGATCACCTTTTTACCTTGTTCCAGAGCGGTCCGCACTTGATCTTCATAGATCTGCATCGTACGCTGATTAGAGTAGGCCGTTTGGGTGGCCAAATTCTTGGGATTATCCAAGCTACCGTCTTGCCCACTTTGAAATTGGCCATCTTTCGTTAAATTAAATGAAATTGTGTACGCAATTAAATGGCCGCGATTCTGTGGAAAGACCCGTTTGCCATTGACCGTGACGGGCTGATTATGCCACCCCGTCGGACTCCAGGTCTGGGCCGCACGTCCAGCTGAGCGACCCAGATTATCTTTACTCAAATAAGCCGTATCGGTCGTCGTTCGGTTCAAACTGTCCAAATTACCATAATCAATCTTTGAATTCTTCCACAAACTTGACTGTAAGGTACTTTTACCACTGTTAACCTTAATCGCCGCCGGACCGCCAGATTGATAGGTCTGCTTGGCTAAGTTCGCATAAGTCGTCTGATCATTACCACTGGTGTTCGTTGCGGTGGTTTTCTGACTGCTAGTACTCGACTGGCTGACCGAAGTCAGCTGATTCACCGTACTACAGCCACTCAACAAGGCCACTAATCCCACAAGCCCCATTAAACGCGCTAAGCGCATTCGTTTCATCATTTCAATTCCGCCCCATCCGTTTTAGATTACATCATCCATGATAACGTACTTTTGTGAGGGGAACAAATGTTTTTTGATTAGATTTTGGGGTGGTGACTCAACCAATCTGAACGCAAAATACCATACTTTACGGAATCATAATACTGGCCTTGCCAATATCGGACTTGGGGAATCCGTGCTTCTAAATTCAAGCCAATTGCCGCAGCTAAATGACTCATTCGCGTATTGCCAGACCAAGTCGTTAAGCCAATATGCGGTAAGGTCGTTTCGACCGTAAATAGCTGTGTCAACCATTGCGTTAGGGCCTGTTGCCCAACGTGTTGCCCCCAATGTTGCTCATCATAAATTAAAATGCCAACTTCTAGCCAGCGTCTTAAATTCCCATCCACAAAATGCTGATTGACGTTGCCAACGATCTGGTCATCCACGGTGATCACCCAATTTTTCGGTTGAATTAGCCAATCTCTGGGTCCAATCACGGTTTCAAAATCTCGTTGACTCGGCAACACATCGTGAAAATAGGGCCCGTTCCATTTGGTCCAAGCCGCTTGTGGATTACTAAAGCCACGTTGCCAGACTTCGGTTAATTCAGTCTGCTGAACCGGCCTAATTTTGACAGTCAACATGAATTCATCTCCGTTTTTAAATTAAATTTAGTATAACGCGTAGAGCTAGTATAGAAAAAAGCCACTCTAGTAACAACTAAAGTGACCGTTGGATTAACTTGCATGATGCATTAAGACCGTTTTTTCGACAGGCCGAATGTGCTTTGTCCGCGCCGGCCGAAAGACAAAGATGTTGACTGCCACCCCAATAACCAGCAAAACAAACGCCAACAACATAATATGATGTAACCCAGTGTGCAAAATCGTGCGCATCGCTGGCAACAACCGAGCTGGCAGCCCTTTGGCACTATTCGCATCGCTCAGCTGATTCATCATACTCATTGAGATCTTGCCATCAGATTGCGCCACGCCTTGCGTTAAGGATTGATTCAAAACCACACTGTAAATCGACGACATGAAGGTTTGGCCCAACATCCGCACCAACAAACTGAACGACGTCGCAATTGGAACATCTCGATGCGCAGCCTGTTGTTGCACGCTGACTTGAAGCACGGTAAAGCAAATCCCAATGCCGCAGCCTTGAAACGCTCCTGCCAACAATAACAGCCAATAATTGGCTTGTCGACCAGCCAAGGCGAGTAGCCCGGCGGCAATTAGCATGCCCGCAAAACCAATCATGACGACGGTCCGTGTCGACCATTTACGCTCCAAATTCGAACTCCACTGCGCGCCCATAAAATTAGTGATGGAACCCGGAATCTGCGTCACGCCACCAATCACGGCGGTTGTCCCCAACAAACCTTGCGCCCACATTGGCACATAAACGTTGAACCCGACGAAGAACCCATAAATTAAAAAGAACATCACAAATGACGCCACAAGATAACGATTTTTAAATAAGCGACTCGGAATAATTGGATCAACTGCCCGCGATTCTGCCACCAGTAATCCTGCCAGTAACACTAATGCCAACGCCATAATTGCCCCGACTCCTAGCAGTGGCAATTTACCAATCATTTCAATCCCAACTAGTAGACTGACTAAGCCAGTCGTCAATAACGCAGCACCAAGATAATCGACTTTTGACGCGACCACCTTGATCTTGGGTGCCTGATACAACCATTGGATAATGGCAATCGATGCTAGACCAATTGGTACATTGATATAAAAGACCCAGTGCCAGCCGAAGTTATCGACAATAAAACCACCGACTAACGGTCCAATGATGGCAGCCGTACTAAAGCTGGCGGTAACATAACCGAAAACTTTCCCACGTTTAACGGGATCTTGATAGATTTCCGCATAGATAATGTAAGGAATCGCGGTCATCCCGCCGCTCCCAATACCCATAATTGTCCGAGCAATGATTAAGAAATAAATATTCGGCGCTAAACCTTCAAATAACGCACCCAATACAAATATTGTTGTTGAAATCTGATAAGCACGTTTGTTACCAATCCGTTCGCCAAGCTTACTCCACAGCGGTGTTGTCACCGCACCACCGAGTAGGAAGACGGCGACAATCCAGCCCATCAGTTGAATCCCATGTAAATCACTAATAATTGCGGGTAACGCCGTACTGATAATCGTACTATCCAACCCATTCATCGCATTTGATAGCAGCAACGCTACCGTCACGATCATAACTACTTTCTTGGACACCCTTAATTCCTCCATCTATGTACTAAAAACTAATCTTGAAATAACAACCCTCTACTAGATTACACTATTTAGTGACTATCGACCATGTCATTTTCTGAAAATCGACTAAACAAAAAGTCCCTTCAATCCGGCTGAAGGACTGAAAGGACAACTATTTAGGGCGATTCACTAAAGATTGAAAAGCTCAAAACCATTACAAAGACTGTACTACCAGCAACAGTTACGTCTGAAATAGACTTGCTAATTTCAGCGCTCTGGCAGTCAGAATCGGTGTGCTGTGGAGGACGGTGCCAGCCAGAGTACGGTCTGACACCTCAATTCCAAGCCGATAAATCACGTCTTTGAATTGCCCCGTGAGATTAGTTAGCCTAGAACGCTAACTAATCTCACCGACACTGCACACCAATTCTGACTGACTCCGCTAAGCAATAAATAACTGATTTATCTCTTAAAAAGCACTGATTAGCCGGAGGTTGTTGCTGATAGCATCGGACGTGCAGGTGGCGTTAGGTCGGCATGCTTTTTGCCGATCTTACCCCACGGACGGTCCGGGAGATTTGCGGTTTTAGCAAAGCTTCCGGGCGAGGCTCAAGACATTCCTGAGGCTTGAGCCGGTCCCACGTCCGCATGTTATCCGCAACAACCGGAAGCGACTCAATTTTTAGCTCACAATCCTTAAATGATTTCAGTTAAAGCATACTTCTTGAAACGCGTTCCAGGTCAAGCACTTTTTGCTACTAGCCAATCCTTTTTCGAGAGCACATAACGCATCACGTGCACGACCTCACCGGAATCTAGAGTTTTCGCATGTAGTTCACCTAAATCATGCATCCCCATTTTGGCCATGACGCGACCGGAACGCGGATTGACACTGGCATATCGCGCCTCAATCTGCTGATAATTTAACGTTTCAAAACCATAGGCCATTAAAGCCTGCCCCGCTTCGGCGACATAACCATGTCCCCAAGCAGCCGGACTCAGTGCGTAAGTCAACAAACCGGTCGTGTCCTCGGAATGAAATTCATAAAAGCCGATCAACTGATGATCACTTTTGCGCTCAATTCCAAAGACAGTGTTCGCATCTGCTAAGAAGTGTGTATCAAAAATGGTTTTAAACTGCGCTGGTGTTTTAATCGTCCGATAGCGTAAATACGCCACCACTTGCCGGTCCAAAATAATGGCTTGTAATGCATCCTGATCAGTTGGTTGGATTGGACGCATCAACAAGCGGGCTGTTTCAAATTGGGTCATTTTTTCATCTCCAAAATAAGGTTACAAAAACAAGCCTATTTCAAGCACGCCATTTTTTCAAAGATTTTGTTTGCTAAACGCCCAAAGTTAACCGAGCCGCCCGTGACATCCGCGCAATCGACCAAGCTGGTGACCACACTAAATTAATTTCCACGTGTTGCACCCCCGGCAAGCCTTGCAGTGCCGCAGTAATATCATTAGCCAGCACTTCTGTCAGTGGACAGCCCATCATCGTTAAGGTCATCGTCACCACGCACTCACCGGCATCATCAAGTGTCACGTCATAAATCAAGCCCAGGCCGACGACATCCACGCCTAATTCTGGGTCAATGACTTGTGCTAACGCCGCCATACCTTGATCTTTAAAAGTTGCCATTAGCCAATCGATCCTTCCATTTCAAAACTAATCAACCGGTTCAGTTCCACCGCATATTCCATCGGGAGCTGTTTCGTAAAGGGTTCGACAAAACCCATGATAATCATTTCCGTAGCTTTTGCTTCTGAAATACCACGACTCATCAAATAATACAATTGGGCTTCCGAAACCTTCGAAACTTTGGCTTCATGTTCCATCGAAACATTGCCGTTCAAAATTTCATTGTACGGAATCGTATCACTGGACGACTGATCATCCATAATAATCGTATCGCATTCGACATGCGCGAACGAGCCATCCGAGTGCCGGCCGAAGCGCACCGTCCCACGATAATCCACGGCGCCGCCATCCTTAGCAATCGACTTGGAAACGATCGACGAGGTCGTATTTTTCGCATTGTGAATCATGCGTGCGCCGGTATCTTGATCGACATTATGTCCCGCGACCGCAATCGACAACATGGTCCCGTGCGCGCCTTCACCGTTCAGGTACACCGATGGATATTTCATCGTAATCTTCGAACCTAAGTTACCATCGACCCATTCCATCGTGGCATTTTCCAAGGCTTGCGCGCGTTTCGTTTCCAAACTATACACATTGTTCGACCAATTTTGAATCGTGGTATAGCGGCAAGTGGCATTCGCTAACACGTTCACTTCAACGACCGCCGCATGCAAACTATCCGAATCATAGCTCGGCGCCGTACAACCTTCCACGTAATTGACACTCGCGCCCTCATCTACAATAATCAGCGTGCGTTCAAACTGCCCAGTTTTCTCCGCGTTCAGTCTGAAATAAGCTTGAATTGGGGTCGTTACTTTGACACCCTTGGGGACATAGATGAATGACCCGCCAGACCAGACTGCGGCATTCAAGGCCGCATAACAATTGTCCGTTGGTTGGACCAGTTTGCCAAACCATTTTTTAAACAGGTCTGGATATTTTTGTAATGCCGTGTCGGTGTCGGTAAAAATAATCCCACTCGCTTCAAACGCCTTTTTCATCCGATGATAGACCACTTCTGACTCATACTGGGCGCTTGAGCCCGCTAAATACTGCCGTTCAGCTGCCGGCACGCCTAACCGGTCAAAAGTTTGTTTGATTTTATCCGGCACATCTGCCCAATCACGATACTTTTTGTCCGTCGCTTTTTGGAAATATTTCATATGTGCCATGTCCAAGCCGGACAAGTCTGGCCCGAACTTGGGCACCGGCATTGTTTGATAAATTTTGTAGGCGTTGAGTCGATAATCAAGCATCCATTGTGGCTCGTGCTTTTCAGCCGAAATTTGACGGACGACCGCTTCGCTCAAACCCTCGCCCGTGGAATAAACCGGCGTTAGGTCGTCATGAAAGCCATAATCATACTTTTCAGTCCCACTAACGACAGCATCTACTTTATTGGTCATCGGTTGTCACCTCCGTCAAGGCTTGTGCGGCCGCATGCCAAGCCAGGGTCGCACAACGAATGCGCGTTGGGAATTGAGCGACACTGCCTAAAACGGCGGCGTCACCCAGCTGGTCACGATCATGCTTAGCAATCGGCGTCCCCATAACTAGTTTTGAAAAGGCGGCAATTAAGGCTTGAGCCTCGGAAACTGACTTCCCCAGCAAGACATCCGTCATCACACTCGCCGACGCCTGTGAGATCGTACAGCCGGTACTACTAAACTGCAACGTCGTAATCTGATTTGCCGTCACGACCAACTGAACTGTCAACACATCGCCACAAGTCGGATTGTTCAGCGTCGTTGCTGGCAAATCAGGTTGTAACCCATAATGATGCGGCGCTTGGGCATGTTCTAAGATCACCGTTTTATATAAATCGTTCAGATTTAACAAACTCATTGCTGAAAAAACTCCTTTACTTCCCGCAAGACCACCAAAAAACGGTCAATTTCAGCCGTCGTATTATAAAAGGCCACACTTGCTCGCACTGTGGCGGCAACGCCCAGCGTTTGCATCAATGGTTGAGCACAGTGATGACCGGCCCGCACTTCGATGCCAGCTAAATCTAACCCGGTCGCGATGTCGTGCGGATGGACACCGTTCACATTGAACGCCACCACTGGACCATGTTTCGCCACGGACTCAGGGCCATACACCGTGACTCCTGGTAGGTTCAGTAATCCGTTGAGTAGTTGCGCCGTCAATTGGTTTTCTTGACGCTGAATTGCGGGCCAACCAAGCTGCTGAATCGTTTTGAGCGCCGCCCCCAAGCCGATGACGCCACTAATGTCTGGCGTCCCCGCTTCAAAACGCTGTGGGATCGGCGCAAATTCAGTGCGTTCAAAGGTCACGTTACTAATCATTTCACCGCCAAATTGGACTGGTGTTAACTGTTGCAATAACGCCAACTTACCGTATAACACCCCAACACCGGTCGGCCCATACAGCTTGTGGCCCGAAAAGGCATAAAAATCGACGTCCAGTTCCTGGACGTTAACCGGTTGGTGGGCTACCGTTTGTGCACCATCGACCACGATTACCGCCCCGCGTTGATGTGCCAATTGAGCCAGTTCTCGAATCGGTGTCGTCACGCCAAGCACATTAGAAGTCTGAGCCACCGCCACAATCTTGGTCTTGGCAGTGATTTGTTCCGCCGCGGCCGCTAAATCCAGTTCGCCGTTTGGCCGTAACTGAATCACTTTTAATTGTGCCCGCTTACGCAAGGCCAATTGCTGCCATGGCACCAAATTACTGTGATGTTCAAGGGCAGTGACCACAATCTCGTCACCGGCCTGAATCGTCTGTTCGCCATAAGTCTGGGCCACCCAGTTCAAACTCTCAGTCGTTGACCGGGTAAAAAAGACCGTATCACGTCGCGGCGCCTGAATAAACGCTGCCACTTGATCCCGAACTGCTTCATATTGGTTGGTTGCGCGGGCCGCCAACGTGTAAACACCGCGATGAACATTGGCATTGTCATAAGCATAGTAGTGGCTAATCGCTTCAATCACGGCCTGAGGCTTTTGCGTCGTCGCCGCGTTATCCAGATAAATCAACGGTTCACCATTGACTTTAGTCGTTAAAATTGGAAACGTCCTACGATAATCAGTGCGTGTCATCCGTTAGCCGCCTTTCAATCAGTGCGTTCAGTTCTGTTCGCAATCGTTTTGACTTTAGTTCAGTAATCACGCCAGCTAAAAAGCCGCGAATGACCAATCGTTCTGCCTCAGGTCGCGGAATCCCACGACTTAGCAAGTAATACATCTGCCGTTCATCGACACGGCCAACACTCGCCGCGTGCCCCGCTTCCACATCGTTTTCATCGATCAACAAGATCGGGTCCGCATCTCCGCGGGCTTCGGACGATAACATTAACAGTCGATTTTCCTGATCAGCCTTGGCGCCATGCGCGCCTTTGACAATGTGACCAATCCCATTAAAAATCAGGGCCGCCGCATCTAGAATAATGCCACGTTGGACGATTTTCGCCGTTGTTTTTTCACCGTAATTCGTCATCCGCGTATCAATGCCCTGCGTCTGTTGCCTGTTAGCAATCGCAATTGTTTTGACTTGGGCAGTCGATCCACGCCCTTTTAATTCCGAATCAAAATCTGCGACGACATCACCGGCATTCATTTCCGCCAGTTCCCAATTCAATTGCGCATCCGTGCCTAAAACGCCCCGCCGATTCAAGTACGCCGTCGTGTTGGCACCTAAAGCATCCAGTCCGGCAAAGTCCACCTGCGCGTTTGCCGCCGCGACGACTTCAACTAAGAGATGCACCGCCGTGGCCTGCGTGCCAACTGAACACAGACGCTGAATAACTTGCACCCGACTGTTTTCAGCCGCAAGCATTAAACTGTGATTGAAAAAATTTTGTGTTTGGCGACTATCAACTAATTGCGTAATCTCAATCGGGTCCTGCAGCTGAACATTTGCCGGCACATACAGAAAAAAGCCATTAGTCATGAGCGCCGTATTCAACGCCGTTAACTTGTCAGTACCAAGTTGCAATGCTTTTTTCATCAAAGCTGATTGGACCAAGTCTCCATGAGTCCGAATTGCTGAGCGTAAATCTGAAAGGATGACCCCTTGTTGGATGGCTTCGGTTGGCAAGCTCAGTTGCATCGTCGTATCGCCGACACTATAAAAATGCTGCCCGGCACCTAAATCGCCAGCCGGTTCTGCACTCACCTGCACCCTAGGAACCTTGAAATCAAATAAGGGCCACGAGGCATAATTGATTTTTTCAAACTTAGGCAAAGGCAATTCGTCATAGACTGCAACGGCCTGCTCACGCAATGCCAACAACCAGGCTGGTTCTGCCTGTGAATGCGAATATTCTCGCACAGCCGCTAATAATGTTGTTTTATCCAAATTCAGCCCCCTATGACTCGAGCTCATCATCTGTCAGTGCCACGTCTAACCCAAGTTCGTCACGTAATCCCGCGTAACCTTCTGCTTCCAAAGTCGTTGCTAATTCAGCACCACCAGTTTTCACAATCCGACCGTCCATCATCACGTGAACAAAGTCGGGAACGATATAGTTCAGCAAGCGTTGGTAATGGGTAATCATCAAGGTACCAAAGTCTGGCCCCTGCATTGAATTAACCCCTTTAGCCACAACCTGTAACGCATCGATGTCCAAACCCGAGTCGATCTCATCTAAAATAGCAAATTTAGGTCGAATCATCAGCAATTGTAAAATTCCGTTCCGTTTCTTTTCCCCACCTGAAAAACCTTCGTTCAAGTAGCGTTCAGCCATCGCATCGGACATATTCAGTAAAGCTAAGTTCTTATCTAGTTGCGCGAGAAAGGTCGTCACGGGTAGTTGATCATCCTTAGCACGGCGGGCATTGATTGCCGCTCGTAGGAATTCAATATTAGTCACGCCTTTAATCTCGGCTGGATATTGCATGGCTAAAAATAAGCCGGCCCGAGCGCGCTGATCGACGGTTTGACTTAACAGATCAACACCATCCAAGGTCACGCTACCACTAACGACGTGATAGGCCGGATTGCCCATAATCGTTTCTGATAATGTTGACTTGCCAGTCCCATTTGGTCCCATAATCGCATGAGTCTCACCCGTCTTGAGGGTTAAATTAACGCCTTTGAGGATCAAACGTTCTTGTTCATTTTCGGTGACGGTTACCTTTAAATTTTTGATGACTAATGTTGACATCGTGACTCCCCATTTCTAGCAACGACTACTTTATGTAGTTATTTATTTAGTTTCAACTACTAGTGATTGTGTTTGAGTTAATATTTCTAGTATACGTTATTGTCAGCCATTCTGGTGACTCAATTGCAAACAAGTTACCCGTCTCTAGCCAACACTTTACCCGGTTAGACAAACTCAATCGACAGTCAGTTGTGAGTCAATTGGTGGCCGATGACTGCATGGTTTGGCGCCCCAATCCTAAACTAGTCTAACTATGATCAAAAAAAAGACCGGCAAGATTGCCAGTCACTTTCACGATCACGCCACCGGGTCAGTTGCTAAGGGTTGAAAGACCAAAAAGCATCACAAATATCGCAGTACCAGTAACCGTCACATCCAAATTCAGCGCTCCATCAGTCAAAATCGGTGTGCTGTGGGGGACGCCGCCAGCCAAAGTGCGGTCTGCCGCCTCAGGTCAAAGCCGGAAAACACGTCTTTGAAGTGCCCCGCAAGCTTAGTCAGCCAAGAACACCGACTAAGCTTGCCGACACTGCACACCGATTTTGACTGACTCCGTTAAGCGGAAATAACAGATTCCCCCAAAAAATCACTGATTAGCCGGAGGTTGTTGCTGATGGCATCGGACGTGCAGGTGGCGTTTGACCGGCGTCTTCTTAGCCGGCCTTACACCACGGATGGTCCGGGAGATTTGCAATTTTGACAAATCTTCCGGGCGAGGGTCAAGATGTTTCTAAGGCTTGAACCATTCCCTCGTCCGCATGTTATCAGCAACAACCGGAAGCGGCAGTTTTCACCACCTGATTACTGACGTAGTGGCACAGAGCGACGATCCTTTCTGAAGCCAACAAAAAAGACTTAAGCAATCTGCTCAAGCCCTTACCAACAATGATCGGTTATTCGACTACCAACTTAGGTAGTTGCTATATGTGCCCCGTCATGAATCCTGCCCATTCCGAGAGGTTATTAAGCTGCCGCCAAACTTAACTTGTTCCATCTATGGGGGACCGATCCAACCCAGTGATAGCTAAAATGTTTGGTGCAAAATATGTATAGACCTTTTTTTAACTTAAACTCAGTATAACCGGCTTATATTGCTAAGGAGTGACACAAATGTTACAAACAGATTACATTCTGTATAAAACTCTTAAGAATGAGGTAAATCACTTGCGATTAATTGTTCGTTTTTTGTCAAGTGCCACACGCCATGAAAAAAGGCCCCACCAAAGTGAGACCACTTACATTTCGTTTGTTATGATCCTAAACTAATGTCACCGTCACACACCTATTTCAAGTCTAAAGGTGCTAGATAACGATCGACCTGTGCTTGCATAACCTGGCGCCGTTTACCGGTTAAGAAGAAAATAGTGAGCAAACCGAACACGATTACGGTGAAGAGAATCGTTTGCCACTCAAAAGCATCTGGCTTCGCCATGCTTTGTGAACCAGAAGCCATCATGCTTAAAATATCGACGCCGGCATGAATCAACATTGGGACGAGCAAACTCCCTGAGTATAAATAACTCACCGCTAAAAAGGCCCCAAGTGATGCCGCAAAGATCATTTGTTCCAGTGTCGCCGACCAAGATTGTCCCGCCAGCGTATTCGTGACATGCCAGAGGCCAAATAAGGCACTGCTCAAAGCCACAGCCCAGTCCAGCTGATGACGATGCTGGTCGAACGCTTTCAACAGCAAGGCTAACACCGCAAACCGATAGAGCCATTCTTCCGCGATACCGGGTTCCAAACCCGTCAAAAACATTTTCCAAGAGGCCGCCTGCATTTTAAAGTCAAATTGCGTAAACGTCGTCCGCCAAGAATCACCGACCCCAAACGCATTCCAGATAACAAAAGCTATCCCAGCAATCGCAATCAGGGCAAGCCAGTACCAATTTACCTGCCGATTTAAGCGCCAGGTTGGCCAACGAAAGCCCCAAGTCATCAGCAGGATGCCGACTGTTAGGACAAACCCGAATGCTCCTAAGATACCACTGTCACTGACCATGCCAAACACAGTTGGGGCCTTTAGCACTGGCAAGGCCAAGAAGGTCGCTTGGGCGCCAATCAAACCACTGAACACCGTGGTAATTAGCAATAAGATTCGGCCGATGACGGCCTGCACCGGTCTCATAGTGATATAGATCACCGGCACAAACATAAAAATCATGTAGAAAAACGCCATCGCGATGAGTCCCTGCTCATCCAGTCCTGGTAATTGGCGTAACAAGTCTACTAGCACCATAAGGAAAAATGGCAGAAAAATCAATTGAAAGCTGGCTTGAAAATAATGATTAAAACGCCGAAAGCGGGGCCAGTCACGCTTAGTTGCGTCGAGTTCAAACGCCGGAATCAGACCGCCTAAATACAGCAAAATAATGATCAAGCCACCGCTAGCAAAGTAGGCCCCATTTTTAACGATGAACAGTTCTCCCAGCATGGCCCCCATTAGAACACTCAACTGACCTAGATACCAGCGCCGCAACAGCCGGTCCACTTCTGTGGTCATAAAAAATCCCCCAATCTCGTTATGTTGTAATCATAACAGATTGAAGGATTCAGTTGGTCAGGATTTGTTTGATTTAAGTTTCGCGCTTACTAATATAAATCTTGGACCCGGCCTTGCGTGGCTTCATGGTTCAAATATTCGTCATAAGTGGTGTCGCCACGGTCAACGACCCCTTTGGCACTCACTTCAACAATATGATTTGCAATCGTTTGAATAAATTCGTGGTCATGCGACGTAAAGATAATCGCACCCTTGAAATCAATCAAGCTATCATTCAAGGCAGTGATCGATTCCAAGTCCAAATGGTTGGTTGGGTCGTCTAGTAATAAGACGTTGGCCCGACTCAACATCATCTTCGACAACATCCCACGAACCTTTTCGCCCCCGGAAAGCACGTTGACTTTCCGCGTGACATCTTCGCCAGAGAATAACATCTTCCCTAAGAAGCCTCGCAAGAAGGTATTGTCGCTTTCTTCCTTTGGTGCGTATTGCCGTAACCAGTCGATGATTGTTAAACTGTCATCAGCAAATTGGTCATTGATATCACGTGGCAAGTAAGTCCGTGACGTCGTTTGACCCCAAGTGACGGTCCCAGAATCTGGTTCCATGGCCCCCGCAATGATTTGCATCAATGTGGTCGTAGCCAAGTCACTGCGACTAATTAAGGCCGTTTTTTCATTAGGCCGTAACGTAAAACTAATGTTGTCTAAAATCTTGACGCCATCAATCGTTTTTGACACATTTTCCACCCGAACCAAGTCGTTCCCAATTTCACGGTCCGGCGTAAATTTAATAAATGGATATTTACGTGATGATGGTTTGATATCATCAAGCGTAATCTTTTCCAATTGTTTCTTACGTGACGTGGCTTGTTTCGATTTCGAGGCATTGGCACTAAACCGAGCCACGAATTCTTGCAATTCCTTGATTTGGTCAGCCTTTTTAGCGTTCGCATCCGTCTTTAACTTCGCAGCTAATTGGCTAGATTCCATCCAGAAATCATAATTTCCAACAAATAACGTAATCTTACCAAAATCGACGTCACACATATGCGTACAAACTTGGTTCAAAAAGTGACGGTCATGAGAAACCACGATGACGGTCTTGTTGTAATCAGCCAAGAAATTTTCCAACCAGCTGATTGATTGAACGTCTAACCCGTTGGTTGGTTCATCCAAGAGTAAGACATCAGGACTACCAAATAAAGCTTGTCCCAATAAGACTTTAACCTTTTGAGGTTCAGTTAATTCACTCATTTTTTGGTGTTGCATTGATTCATCGATGCCTAAGCTTTGTAACAGTTGGTCGGCCTCAGATTCAGCATTCCAGCCGTCCATTTCAGCGAATTCGCCTTCTAGTTCAGCGGCCCGAATCCCATCGGCATCGCTAAAATCAGGCTTCGCATAGAGGGCATCTTTTTCGACCATGATGTCATAAAGTTTTTGATAACCACGAATCACCGTTGACAAGACTTCTTCATCTTCAAAGGCGAAATGGTTTTGGTTCAGGCTAGACATCCGTTCGTTTGGACCCATTGACACGTTCCCAGAAGTTGGTTGTAGCTTACCTTCCAAAATTTTCAAGAAAGTAGACTTACCGGCACCATTCGCACCAATAACGCCGTAACAGTTGCCCGGCGTAAATTTCAAATTAACTTCATCATAAAGTTTGCGAGTTGAGAACTGCATACTGACATTACTTACGGTTAACATTCATATACCTCACTTTTTTAAGAGTGTTCTGATCGGCGGGTTGCCAGCGAGCATAGCCTAGCAGCCAAATGACTCGGCGGTTTCCCGAGTGGTTTGGTTGCGTAGCTAAGCGGAGCTGGTAGCCGGTCAGAACACGTTTCGACTATAAAATAACTATTAGCTAGGCCAAGCGGAACCCGCTGGCGCTGCTAGCACGTTTCGACTATCAAATTAAGGACGAGCTTCAACCACTAACTTCCAAAAGCTCAAGCACAAACTAAAAGAGGTCAGGATATCGAATCCCAGCCTCCGTTCGTTTCCATCTAGTTGAAGTGTAGCATGGCGCAAGCCCGTTTGGCAATCAAAACACCGGACTATTTTCAGAAACCAAACGATTATTTTCGTAAAATCTCATTTTCAATGTAAGTTAAGACACCATCTTGTTCATTCGTTTCCGTCACGGTATCGCCTTGCGTTTGCATGCTCATTGGGGCGTTGCCCATGACCACACCGGTTTCAACATAGCGAAGCATTTCCAAATCATTGGTGCCATCGCCGAATGCGACCATTTCTGTTGATCGAATTCCCAAACGATTGCCTAATAATTTGAGCGCACGCCCTTTGTGCATCCCTGGTTGAATCAAGTCCATACTCCCCTGACCGCCAGAAGCTGGGACTGCAATGCCCGCTAATTTAGGCGTTAATTCATAAACCAATTGATCCGTCATCGCTGGTGCACAAATAATATCGAACTTCACCACTGAATCGGTGACGGTTCTTAAATCAGCCACCTTCTCCAATTGATAGTAATAATTTCCCATATCCGCAATAAAACCTGGATCAGCATGCTGCAAGACGTGCACTGTTTTAGTACCACAGAGAGCAATCTGAATTTCAGGATAATCTGCCAAAGTCGTCAGAATTTGTTGCGTGGCTTCGGGAGAGAAAGTTTCCGCCGTCAAACCGGCCTCAGCATTCATTAATTCGGCGCCGTTTCCCCCAATCAACCACATGTCGGGATAATCTTTAAAGAAGTCTATCAATTCAACGGCCTGGTGACCACTCGCAATCACAAATTGAATTCCACGGCGACGCAACTCCGCATATATTTTAGCAAACCAAGTTCGATTATAATCCCCCTGATTATTAAGAAAAGTACCGTCCATATCTGTCGCTATTAATTTGACTGTCATTAACCTCATCCATTCGTTTCCATTTATGTAAGCCTTTACTTTCACAGCGTACCGTTAATTGAACTGGACCGCAAGTCTTTAAACCAATTTCACACTCAAAAAATATTTATGACTCATGGTTTGGTTACTCATTAGGTCAAGGTTATGCCATGTACATGCCTTGATTGAACGATTTATTAGACCAATCACAATTACGGCTAAATCCTCCTAATTAGTACAAATTTCCGTGACGGTTTCGACCTATTTTTATGATTACTAGTGTAAACTATGTATAGAGTCACAGATAGGAGTTTCAGCCTTTTTCTGTCTGCAACTCATCGTTAAAATCAAAAGGAGTGTTGTCATTTTGAAAAAGTCCAAGTCAATCGCTACCACGGTTCTAATTGGGATTGCAGCTGCCGGTGTGGGGGTCGCACCTAGTCTGCAGGCTAACGCCGCAACCACAAGTCATAACAATCGTATCGCGAGTCTGACAACGATTGACGCTACCACACAAGAACAAGCTCAGGCCAATGTCAACCAAGCCAAGGACAATTTGAATCAGTCCCAGGCGAACTTTGATGCCAAGACGCAAGCGGCTAAAGATGCTCAAGCTAACACCAACTTGACTCAACAATCTGTCCAGGACAAACAGAATTCCGTAACCGCTGCTCAAGCCAAGGTGAATTCCGCCCAAGCCATCAAGGATGAAGCGACGCCTGAGAATATTTTAAAGGCTAAGGACAAGGTAAATACTGCAAATACCAACGTCACTGCTGCTCAGAACACGCAAAATACTAATCAAGACGTAGTTAACCAAGCAACTGATGCAGTCAATGCCCAACAAGGTAAGACAGATCAGGCTCAAGCCACTATCAATACCGCTCAAGCTGCCGTTAACGCTGCACAACAAACCGTTGATGACAAGACTAACACTTACAACCAATTGACCCCTGACAATTTAAAAGCTAAGCAAGACCAAGCAACCCAAACGGTCAATCAAACTGAGGCTGCTCAATCTGCCGCCGAAACAAATTTAACCACGGCCAACGCAAATGTTCAATCCACCCAGCAAGCGTCCGACAAAGCTAAACAAGACGCCAGCGCCGCTGCTTCCACCACTGCGGATGCTCAACAAAAGCAAACGGATGCTCAAACAGCTTCTGACAAGGCCGATGCTGACAAGAACACTGCCCAAAGTTCACATGATGGTGCAGTTGATCAAGCAAACAACGAACAAAAGAAGTTAGATGAACTGGACACCGGCAAATTAACCCAAAAGGTGACTGACACCCAAAATAGTATTACCCAAGACAACTCAGATATTGCTACCACGCAACAACAACAGCAACAAACTGAGACTGATAAAGCTAATGCCGATAAAGATGTTCAAAACAAGACTAACAATCAGAACACCGCTAACACCAACCTTTTAAATGCCCAAACTGCGGCTAACACCGCCAATGATAATCTGGTAAATGACCAAAACGATTTGAATCATAAGAACCAAACCGTTAATGACATTCAAAGCCAAATTGATGCTGTGCCTGTTTTGAACGTAGACAAGGCAGCGTGGGAAAAGGCCGTTCACGGCTTGCTTCCATACGACCAATTGGCCAACATGTCACCAGAAGAATATGCGGCCTACGAAAAAGAATGGAATGCGTATTGCAATGACTTCTTGGAAAAGACTGTCTCGGCTAATAAGTTCCAATCCTCTTCCAGGGACCAAGAGACAACAATTAAGAATATTTCTGACTTAACAGATGCTCAATACCAAGAACTAGCGAATTATGCTTTGATTCTAATTAATCAAGCTCGCAATATCTGGCGTGGTGATAACAATGAACTGTTATCTCAAGTCGTTGACATGAATGCAGCACATGACGTTGCTCAAGCGTATTCAGATGCGAACGTTGATATTTCCAAAGACAAGACCCATCTCAGCTCACAAACTCAATCTGTTGCTGATAAATACCATGTCGGTGCTGACAATGAAACATTCTTAGCAGAAAACTGGGGTCAAACTTTCATCAATGGTCTGATTGCGCAAAATGGATATATTTCAATTACTCAAATCAAAGGTCAAATGGTGACAGATATTGAGCTAATGTTATTTGGTGATGGTGGAAATAATGGCTGGGGACATTTCTATTCACTGATGGGTGGTGCGGATACTGATGATACTTATAACAAACAATATTACTTGGGATTAGGATTCGACAAATTTGGTCAACTCCACTTTACAAGCAGATCTGATGCCAATATTAACGGCACCACTCCAGACACAACACCAATTGCAACTACCCCATCTTTGAGCGAATTGAAGACTAACTTGGGTACAGCGACCACCGCTCGTGATTCCGCACAATCTACTTTAGACGCAGCTAATGCCGCTAATGTAACTGCAACCCAACAGCTTCAAGATGCAAAAACGGCACGGACCAATGCACAAAGTGACTTAACTACAGCTCAAAACACTCAGTCAGCTCTGGCCAACAAAATTCAAGCCTTATCAGTGCAACTGCAACAACAGTCAGACAAGTTAAAGACCGATCAGACCACTTTAACACAAGCTAAGTCTGACCTGAATAACCTGCAAGCAGCTCGTGAAGCTCAAATTAAGGTTGTAGCTGACGCACAAGCCAAGGTGAAATCAACTGAAAATACTTTAGCTCAGGCAACTGCTAACGCTGACAGTAAGGCTAAATTACTAGCGGCTGCTAACCAAATTTTAGCTACTGCTAAGCAGACTCAAGCGACTGCGGATGGGAATGCACAATCTGCCGCCACTGCCGCTAAGGATGCCGTGACTAAGGCTCAAAGTGCGACTGATGCTTTAGCTGCCGCCAACCAACACGTTATTGACGCCAAAGCCGAATTAGCAGCCATCACGGCTGAACTAGCTGATTTTACGAACGTGAAGGCCCACGCATTATCTGAATTGAACAGCGCTAAGGAACTTTTAACCAACGCTAAAAGTCAATTGGGCAGCGCTAAGTCTACCTTTAACGATCAACAGAAAGCATTAGATGCCGCTAACCAGACACTTGCCAACGCCAAGACTAGTTTAGAAACTGCGACTCAAGCTGTGAAGGACCGTCAAAACGAATACGAAGCTGCTAAGGCCAAGTTATCACAACTTGAAAATGCGGATGCCAGGCTAGCTACCGCCAAAAGTGCCTTGAATGACGCTCAGGCTGACTCAAAGCAAGCTGAGGATAATTACACTTTAGCTGTTCAAAAACTTAGTGTTGCCCAATCAGCTCTCGCGGAAGCAAGAACAACTTTGTTCAGTGCAAACGCTGATTACAATCACGCTTTAGCCGTGCTTGAAAACTTACAACTAGACGCTAAACTGGCTCAAGAACAAGCCAATGAAGAAGCTGCGGTTCAAGATGCATATGCAAAAGCCAGGACGCTTTATAATCAGTATAAAACTGGAAAGAGCGAATCCAATAATCTCAATCACTCGGCAGCCAACACTTCTGATAAATCAGTGACCTTTATTGGCAATCAAGTTGGTATCGTTCTGCCAACCGCCACTGGTAGTCATCACAATCTCACCCGCTTGCCACAAACGAATGAAACTGATGGTTCGCTCACCACAATCCTAGGATCGTCCATTTTGGGATTATTGTTAGGCGTATTATCATTGGGTGCTATCAAGTCACGAAAACGTCATCACAGCTAAAAGTTTAACAGCCCATTAATTTCACTAAAAAGGCAGCGATGGATTTTCACTTTCCGTCACTGCCTTTTTAGCAATCTATGATAATTTTTTATCTTTAGACCAATTTAAAATGCGCCACCACCGGAACCACCACCAAAGCCACCCGAGCTACCGCCTGAGAAACCACCGGAACCGCCAGATGGTGAACTGGCATTGCTAGAAGCATCCAACGCACTCGAGAAACTATTGCTCAATGACCCTGACAGATCAAAATCAAGTCCATCGTTAGCGAAGAAGATTGGATAGTAAATACCAATTCCAGCGGCCAATGCCGCAGTGCCAAAGTCGACCGCTAACTTATTGGCGACTTTTCCGGCTAAGCCAAACGCTGCCGCATAGGGTAGAATCTGTTCCCAAAGGACTAAGTCACCTATTTCGGCGGTATTAAAATGACCGATATCCTTTAACATTTGACGGAAGCCATTAATTTGATTGACTAAAGTCAGCCCTTCGTCAGTGTTAATAGTAATTTTACGGTAATTGGTAATACCAACAATCCAAGTTCCAGCAGCGATAATCAAAGCGACCACACCGGTAATGGTCGTGACCATTGGGCTAATGAACATGGCCGCGAGAGTTGCCACAATCCCGAGGAGCGTTACTGCCACTCCCATGCCGTTCCAAGTATTACGAATTTTATAGTTGGTCTTATCTTGATAAGTCGCCACGTCTTGGTCAACCGTGGCTTGCCATTCACCGAACCACTTATTCAGCCGGCCTTTTTTATCCTTTTTACCGAACGCTTGTAACTGATCCAAACGTAGTTCATCACGAACCGCGATTTTATCAAAACAATGTGCCAAAAACGAATTTGAAATTGGCCCTAGTTTCGTGATTTTAACCGTGGGCTTCCGCTTACCCGCGATTGGTTCCAAGGTGATCTCTTTCGCCGCCGCGGCTTGTAAAATTTCGGCCGACATCGCTTTCGTATCTGGCGAAGCCGTCTTCCACAACGATTGCGCCACCGCTGGCCCAACCGTTGGCACTTCAAACCAATGATTGATTGGCGTTGGTTTGACATGTACCTGCGCCGGATGCCGCCGTAGCCACCAAGCGAAGCCGATGAAGACGCCGAAAAAGATGGCGACGGTTAGGCCATAGATGCCCCATTTGACGATGATTTGTCGTTGCCGTTTTTGATTAGCCGCGTTGGCTAGTGCGGCTTCTTGTTTTTGAACCGCCGCTTTACGTTTCTTCGAACTCTTCCGAGCATTGAATGGCGTTACGTCTGTTGGAAAAAGCATGTGACTTTCCACAAACGAATTCTCCGGATTACGTGCCAACGTCATGGTTACACGCGCATTTTCTCGATCAACAGTCGTCCGGCCAGCTTGTGGGCCATGTGTCCAAGCCTGTAAATCACCGACCGGCTTGACTGGTAACTGGATGGTTAACCGGACATTTTCCAAAGGTTGATCCCAGCCAGTCCCAATAATTTTCCAGTTCAATTCAGCGGTATCTTGATAATTCGTCACCAAGCCTAATAGCCGATAACGGTAAGTCACGCGTAGTTCATCGCCGTCGCTGACCGATCGATAAAGTTTGACCTGAAATTGTTTTTTAGTTTGCGTTAATTTGTACGTGTTATTGGCACCAGTGTCTGCGGCGCGTACCGTTTCCGTCATGCCACTATTAAGTCGAGTGGTTGCACCTTGAAATTGGGCGCCCTGAATCCCGCGCAAGTCTTGCTTATTAAATACCCCGTGATAGTCATCATCGAAGCGATAAGTCATTGCCTGAGTGACTTCCGCACTGCCGTCTTTTTGGACATCAACGTGCACGTCGTAATCACTGATTTTATAATCCGCGTGAGCCGTTAGCGGCTGCCAGCTGAGTGTGACGACTGCTAAGAAAACACTCGCAATGATCGTCCACCAAAGTCGTTGTTTCATATGCCACCCCTCGTTTCCCTGATTTAGCTTAATTTTACCATACCAATTATGAGTGACCTAATCTTACGATAAGAGCGTTGTGCCCCGTTCGGTAACTGCACAATCTGACGCATATCGGTAATCTGATTGACTTTCAGCCATCAGATTAGAATTAGATTTGAAATTAATGAGAACAAAGCGTATTTTTAGCACTATCCTAATAAAAGGTGGGTGGCAATAATCATGCGTAACGTTACACGAATTTTAACTCTCAAAAATGGCTATCACATTTGGACCCATACCAATAACCTTGGTGGCAAGACCAAATTACTCTGTCTCCATGGTGGCCCCGGTGACACTCATGAAGTCTTTGAACGTTTCGGTCCCGAACTGGCGGATCTAGACATTGAGGTCACAATGTATGACCAACTCGGTTCTTGGTACTCGGATACGCCCGACTGGGATGACCCGGCCGTTAAAGCAGAATACCTCACTGAAGATTACTACCTCAGCGAAGTCAACGAAATCCGTCAGTTACTCGGCTACGACCACTATTTTTTAGCGGGACACTCCTGGGGTGGTATGTTGGCCATGTCATACGCCGCCCTACATCAGGCCCAACTCGAGGGCTTGATCATCATCAGTATGGTCGACAATATTCCAGACTACGTCGAGCACATCAAAGCTATCCGTGCCGCCGAATTTTCACCCGCGGAGAATGCTTTTATGCTGGATATTGAGCGCCGCGGGCAGTGGTCCAATCCACATTATCGGAAAATGATTACACAACTCTATCATGACTATATCAATCGACGACAACCAGCGATGATGTCACACAACGTCGATATTCAATCCAAACCAGTTTATAACCATTTTCAAGGAGATAACGAATTCGTCGTCGAGGGTGATCTCGGTAAATGGGACTTTTCTAATCAGCTCAAAACGATTCAACTCCCGACATTACTCTCATTTGCAGATCATGAAACCATGCCGCTAGCAACTGCGCAACGCATGCAACGTGACATGCCAAATGCCCAGCTGGTTGTGACCCCCGATAGTGGTCACAATCATATGGTCGATAATCCCGCCGTTTTCTTCACTAATTTAAAGAATTACTTCTTAGATTTACGTCATGGCACGTTTAATCAATCAAAAGAGGGATAGCTTATGGCAGTTAATCACGTTCCAAGCAACCACGTCGCGCAACTAAGCGACTTTGGTTATAAACAAGAGCTTGACCGGACCTTATCAGTCAAAGATTTAGTTATTTATGGGTTGATTTTTATGGTACCCATCGCACCCATGGGGATTTATGGCTCCGTCATTTCCGCTTCTCGTGGGATGATCGCCCTCACCTATGCCATTGGGATGGTTGCCATGTTTTTCACGGCTCTCAGCTATGGTCAACTCTCACGCGCCTTTCCAATTGCTGGTTCCGTCTACGCTTATGCTAAGCTCGGCATTAACAAAACGATTGGCTTTTTATCTGGTTGGATGATTATTCTGGATTACATTTTTGTGCCTGCCCTCTTATATATTATCTCTGCCAATTCGTTGAAATCATTGTTACCCGCAGTACCAACTTGGATTTGGCTGGTCGTTTTCATCACGATCAACACCCTGATCAATGTGCGTGGGATTGAGTTCACCGCCATCACTAACCGCATCTTCTTAATCGGTGAACTGATCGTCCTCGCCTTCTTCGTCATCATGGGAGTCTATGGCTTAATGCACGGCGTCGGTAATGGCTTCACGATGAAGCCTTTCTATGATGCCAAGCAGTTCAACTTAAACTTTGTCATGACCGCGACCTCCGTTGCCGTCTTGAGCTTCCTGGGCTTTGACGGCATCAGCACCTTGGCCGAAGAAACAACCGGTGGCAACAAAACCGTTGGTCAAGGGATCATGTGGTCGCTACTGATCGTCGGCGTGCTCTTCATCGTTCAAACCTATTTGGCTGCTTTAATCGTGCCAAACTGGCAGTCATTTGGTGATTTGAACACCGCCTTCTACGTGGTTGCTAGCAAGGTTGGCGGACCATTCTTAATGTACCTGACCACGATTGCGACCATCTTGTCGTGGGGCTTCGCGAACGCTTTAGCCGCCCAGGCAGCGATTTCTAGAATTTTATTCGGAATGTCACGGGATCACAATTTGCCAAAAGTTTTAGCCAAAGTCCATCCTAAATATAAAACGCCCTATGTCAGCACCCTGTTAGTGTCGGTAATCTCACTCATTGTTGGTTTAATCTTCATGAATAACAGTGGCGTGCTGTCCGAAATTGTCAACTGTGGCGCGTTGACAGCCTTCTTGATTATCCACGTAGCCGTTGTTAACCACTTCCTGATTAAGGAACATTCACACGACTACTGGCACCATCTGATCGTGCCGATTATCGGGTTCGCCGTCATTCTCTTTGTCATGATTAATTTGAACATTTTGGCCAAGGAGATCGGCGCCGCTTGGTTAGTCATTGGCCTTGTGTACTACGGAATCTTACGCCTGACACAGCGCAATACTGAAATGGATTTATAATTTAAAAAACCGGTTGATTGCTTAAAAACAATCAGCTGTTTTTTTGCGTAACTAGTCTATGTAACGCTTCAATAATCGGGTGACTTAAAATGCAAGTTTCAAAAGCCTTTCAATTGCGTACGTCAAACGCGTACGTTAAAATTGAATCATTAAAACTAACGGAGGTCCAAATAATGCAAGAAACCTTTACACCAACTAGCGCTCGTAAAGATCTTTATCAGATTTTAAAGCACGTTGCGACTGACCACCAACCAGTTACCATCCAGCAAAAAGACGAATCGCTGGATACCGTTATCCTCAGCAAAAGTGATTATGACGCCTTACAAGAAACACTATATTTAGCCAGTACCGGAACACTTGCTAAGATTGCCGAGCGTGAACAAGACCATTCTGGCTTTACAAATGTTGATGACATCGACTGGGCTAAGCTTTAATGTATACAGTCATTTTGAAAAACTCAGTCAAACATGATTTAAGAAAAATCAAGCAATCCCAATTAGTTGCCAATTTTGAAGCAGTCGTTGATCAATTGAAGCGTGATCCTTACTTTCCGAACCAAAGTCTAGAAAAACTAACCCCACCAGCATCAGGAAAGTATTCACGTCGACTTAATATCCATCACAGAGTTGTTTACACAATTGATGCCCAAAACAGAATTGTGACCATTTACGCTGCCTGGAGTCACGATAATTAATCGTATCGTTCGACCTTCAAACGAACCGTATTTCTTTTTCAAACAACTTATTACTTAATCACTTCACTTTAATTGACGCCCCTCATCTTAGTCGCTACGCTAAGACTATCAATCATATTGGAGGAGATTTTATGCCAATCGCACCAAGCCACGCGCAAGATGTCTGGAAAGATGTCGGTGAACATGCTCAATTCACTGTTTTGAAATTAACTCGTGATAACCAACAACAAGCCCAGGAAGTGTTCCAAGAATTTGCCGATCGTTCTCAGGCCATCATTCGTTCCTTACGCATCCGTGATGCTAAACCCGAAAGTGGTTCACAACTCAAAGTCAGTATTGGGATCAGTAACGCGGCTTGGGATTATCTCTTTCCCGATGCGCCTAAACCGAAAGAATTAGCCACTTATACGACATTAACCGGGCCAAAGTATGAGATGCCGGCTTCCGCTGGCGACTTATTCTTCCATATCCGCGCCAGTAATGAAGCCGTCGTTTATGAGTGTCAAACTCAGTTCCGTCGTGTCCTGGCTGACATCACCACCGTTCTCGACGAGACGAAAGGCTTCCGTTACTTTGAAGGTCGCGCCATCATCGGTTTTATTGATGGCACCGAAGCCCCCGCAGTTGAAGACGCCGCTGACTATGCTTTGATTGGCGACGAAGATCCCCAATTTGAAAATGGCTCATACGCCTTCGCTCAAAAATGGCAACACGATATGCCAGTCTGGGATCATTTGCACACCGAAGAACAAGAAAAAGCCGTTGGTCGTGAAAAGTTCAGTGACTTTGAACTCGCTGACGAGGACAAATTCAAGAATGCGCATAACGTTGCCTCTAAATTCGAAGTCGACGGCGTTGAGCAAAAGATCGTACGCATGAACGTGCCGTTTTCAGACCCAGCAGCTGGTCATACTGGGACTTATTTCATTGGCTATGCGCGCCACTGGACTGTGACTAAAGGAATGTTGCAAAACATGCTGGATCAAAACGACTTTTTACTCACGTTTTCAACCATTTTATCCGGTCAACTCTTCTTCATCCCATCTCGTGATCTGCTCGCCAAGATTGCCGCTGATGACTTTCACTAAAATCAATTAATTTAAAAAGGGCCAATCAAATCGTCAGCTAAACTGACGACCTGATTGGCCCTTTTTGACTAATTACAATTTTTCACCGTTAGTCGCGATGACCTGTTGGTACCAATAGAACGAGTCCTTCTTGGACCGATCCAAGGTGCCTTGACCTTGGTCATCTTTGTCGACGTAAATAAAGCCGTACCGTTTTTCCATCTGACCCGTGCCAGCTGAGACCAAATCGATCACACCCCAAGGCGTATAACCCATTAAATCGACACCATCTTCATCAACCGCCAATTCCAGTTGCTCAATGTGCCGTTTCAGATAGTCGACCCGATATGGATCATGGATACTGCCATCCGCTTCAACTTTGTCCGGGGCACCCATCCCATTTTCTACAATAAACAATGGCAAGTGGTATCGGTCAGTCAGCCAATTCAAACTATAGCGCAGGCCCACTGGATCGATGGGCCAACCCCATTCGGTTGCGTGCAAATTCGGATTCTCGACGTTGAGCGCCTCATTGCGGGTCATAAAGTTGGCTGGTTCATTTTCAGCGGCCTTGATTACGCCGGAAGCATAGTAGGACAGGCCAATATAGTCGACCGTCCCCGCCGCTAACGTCTGTAGATCCGCCGCCGTAATATCCAATTCAAACCCTTGTTTCTCCTGGTAACGCCGCAACCAGTTTGGATAATGTCCCCAAACATGGACGTCTGAGAACCAATAGTTTGCCTGCGCAAAACGTTCGGCTTTCAGCACATCACGCGGATCTGATGAAGCCGCATAAGTCGGCCAAACCGCCATCATACACCCAATTTGCATGTCCGGATTAATGGCATGTCCAATCTGAACAGCCTTCGCACTGGCGACTAACTCATAGTGTCCCACTTGGTAAAGCACCTTTTCCGGATCTTCATCATCTTTCAATAAAACACCAGAGTTGGTAAACAAAGCCCATTTATTTAAACCATTTTGATTATTAATTTCATTAAAAGTCATCCAGTACTTAACTTTATGCTGGTAACGTTCAAACACCGTCGTCGCAAAGTGGACGAAGAAATCAATCACGCGGCGATCACGCCAACCGCCATACGCCTTCACGAGATGATAAGGCATCTCAAAATGTGAGAGCGTCACGACTGGTTCAATGCCATGCGCTAACAAATCATCAAATAACCCGTCATAAAAAGCTAACCCAGCTTCATTCGGCGTCGTTTCGTCGCCATTTGGAAAAATCCGCGTCCAGGCAATCGACGTCCGAAAACACTTCAAGCCCATTTCAGCGAACAGTTCGACATCCTCGTGATAACGATGATAAAAATCAATGGCTTCGTGGTTTGGATAATTTTTTCCTGGAATCACACCATCCGTAATTTGACGATCGACCCCATTAGCTCCGGCAGTCATTACATCCGCAATCGAAACCCCTTTGCCATCAGCGTCACTGCCACCCTCTAATTGATGAGCGGCCACCGCGCCACCCCATAAAAAGCCTTTTGGTAATTTACTCATGCTCAGCCTCGCTTTCCAACTGTTTCTTGATTTGATAAGCCGCGCCAATCAGTCCCGCGTTATTCCGACACTTGGCTGGTTGAACGTGCCCCAACGCAATGTTCTTAATCCGATTCAAACTTTCGTGCCGCGCAATCATTTCATCCAACTTGGCCTGTAACAATTTGATAAAGTCCTCATTGGCACTGATGCCGCCACCAACCAAAATCAACTCTGGATCAAAATTTGCAAACAAATTCAACAACATGATCGCCACGTCTTGAATAAAGCTAGCCACTTCCGTCTGGGCAATCGTCTCGCCAGCTTTTGCCGCCGCTAAGATTTCCCGCGCATCCGTTACTGGAACCGCCGTTGCGTCCACCTGTTGTTTGCTTTGATTGTACCGGTTAACTAAACCGCTTACAACTGCCGCGTGTTGATTTAACGAAAAACTTTCTAGTTCATGGGTTGGATCAATATCATGAATGACATTCCATCCAAATTCACCGGCCATCCCGTGACTACCACGGTAAACATCGCCATTGATGACGATGCCACCGCCAACACCGGTACCTAACACGACCGTCAAATAATTCTGACAACCGATGGCGTTACCCTGCCATTGTTCTGCGATAGCTGCTGCATTGGCATCATTTTCCACAGCCACCGGCAAGCCCGTCTTAGTTGCCATCGTTTGGGCTAACGGGTAGCCATTAAAAGTTTGAATCGCCCCACCTGTGACCATATACCCGTCGTGACGCACGATCCCAGGGGCTGAGAAACCAATTCCTGCTAACGGTTGCTTGGCGGCATAATCTTTCACCACAGCGACCATCTGATTGATCAAGGTCTCGGCATTATCCACGGTTGGAAACGCATTTTTGTCGGTGACCAGCCCCGCATCATCAACCAGTGCATACTTGATGGTCGTTCCACCAACATCAAAACTCATATAAGTTGCCATTGTTAAGCTCTCCTTTTTAAACTAAAATCGCTTGTATTTTCTTGTTTCGTTATAAATCATGATTTGTCCCTGCCACTCTGGTTAACTTACTTTGCCGCCTGCCGGTTGGGACCTAAAATGCTGGAACGCCGCAGGCCATTTTGAAGCCAAAGAACGGTCTTCAAAACTGACCTTGATCTAAGTCCGGACAACCCACCCGAACTTAGATCAATTTCACGGCTGAGCATTTTTGGCCCCAACCTCTCGGCTAAACTTGAGACTCAAGATCAAGCAAAAACCAATTTATGTCCACTCAGACCTTCCGTCAAGACAGCAGTAAAGCCAGCGACGGTCGGTTCAGAATTGGCTCAGTGGTGTCGTTTATCTTAGGTGGTGACTTAAAGCCCGGCTTGTGAGACCGCACTTTGGCTCACAAACGTGGCCACCACGTTCCAGCCAATTCTGGACCGACCAGAGCGCCAACACTAGCACTGTGCCGTTGAGTCTCTGAGCTTTAATTCACCGGGTAAAACTTGTTGCTGCCCCCACTGTTTGGTCGTCAACAACCGAATCAATTCGGTCACGGCGAGTTGCGCTTGCTGGGCAATCGGATTGTGAACTGTCGTCAATGCCGGCTGGAAATAACTGGCAATTTCAATGTCATCGAAACCGATCACACTATAGTCCGTCGGCACATGTTGTCCCGCAGCTTGAATCGCTTTAATTGCACCAATCGCACTCAAGTCATTGCCGGCTAGAAATGCCGTGACCGGCTGCGCAGTGGCCGTCGTTAAATAAGTTTGCATCGCCTCAAAAGAAGCCTTTTCTTCAAATAATCCCTTCAAAACAACCATATCTTCCAAATTTAACCCGGCTGCCAAAATTGCCTGTTGAAATCCCGAAAAGCGTTCGTGGTTATCACGGTTGTTGTCATAACCGGCCAAATAGCCCAGTCGCCGGTGCCCCAATTTGAGCAAATACTGCGTGGCTAAATAACTTTCATTAAACGAATCAAAGACAATACTGCTGAGCCGCTCACCAGACACCGGTCGATCCAACATGACAGCGGGGATTCCTTGACCGGCTAGATGTTCTAAATCGCGATCGTCGACCCGATGATCAAAAATAATCGCCCCGTCACAGGTGTTTCCCAACAATGCGTTCATCAACGCGGTGTGATTATTAGCGAGTGTCACACTGAGTCCATAGTGTTTAGCCGCCACCGCTTGCGAAATTGTTTCAATCAATTGATAAAAATACGGTCCGGCAACACTATCCGTGAAGACGCCAATCGTATTTGTCTGCCCTGAACGTAACTGTTTTCCCATCAAGTTAGGCGAATAGTTCAAATGATGGGCCGCTTTTAAAATTCGAGCCTTAGTCTGTGGCTTAACGACATTGACCCCGTTTAACGCGTTCGAGACCGTCGAAATTGAGACTTTGGCTAACTGCGCCACATCCTTAATTGTTGCTTTTTTCAAATTAATCACCTTAAATAAAAACGTTTTTATAACTATCATTGTATCCGGTTCCATTACCAAATACAAGAACACAAAAAACGTCATTTCAACAATTTGCCGAAATGACGCTTGCTTAATTCTTTTTTTCTGTTAAATGCGGTAACGCTAAGAAAATCACCAATCCAATCAAGAACAAGATGCTTAATGAAGCCGCACCAATTGTTGATTTACCGGTCAATTGGGTGACAATTCCAACTAACACCGGTCCCATCACTGCTGAAAACTTTCCTAAAATATTATAGAAGCCGAAGAACTCACTCCCCGATTGCTTTGGAATCAACCGGCCAAAATAGGACCGACTCAAGGCTTGAATCCCACCTTGGCTCGTCCCCACTAATACGGCCAGAACCCAGAAATCGGTTACGGATTCTAAACGTAAAGCATACAAACAAATTCCGAGATACACGATAATCCCAATCAAAATACCAGTTCGCGTTGATGTCTTACGCGCAATCCAACCATACAGAATCGAGAACGGAAAGGCCACCAACTGCACGACCAATAATACAATCATCAAGGTCGTGGTCGTAATGCCCATATCCATTCCAATCGAGGTCGCCATTGTAAAGATTGTGTCAACGCCATCAATATAGAAGAAGTAAGCCACTAAGAACCACGCCGCGGCTCGATATTTTTTAAGATGTTTCAAGGTTGACCACACCCGTTTAAAACTATCCGTTACCGGGTGAGCATTAGGCTTCAACGCATACACCTGATGGACATTTTTCAACAATGGGATGTAGAAAATAATCCACCAAACTGCGGCCAACACAAAACTCCAACGGGCAACCCCGTAGCTCGACAATTGACCAAATCCACTCGTCAGTTGCAACACTAGGAATAAAATGAACGCCAGCACCCCACCCAAATAGCCGAAACCATAGCCATAGGACGAAATGCGATCCATTTCTTCATTAGGCGCCACATCGGTCAGAAAACTATCGTAAA
The DNA here is from genome assembly GCF_005405005.1 of Lactiplantibacillus daoliensis. Taxonomy (GTDB): domain Bacteria; phylum Bacillota; class Bacilli; order Lactobacillales; family Lactobacillaceae; genus Lactiplantibacillus; species Lactiplantibacillus daoliensis. The sequence continues at coordinate 102,411 of NZ_BJDH01000011.1, forward strand.
AAAGATTGCCACCGGAGTAGCCAATAATCGACAGGATATAAATACCAAGTAAAAGTTTCCACGCACTCGTCGGCGCAACACTCAATCCTAGCGTCATCAACATTCCGACAATGGAAAAGACATTCAGCCAGCGTTTCTTAGCTTTGGGATAATCGGCTAATGCCCCTAAAACTGGGGCCAAAATTGAGACCAATAACGTCCCAATACTATTCGCATACCCCCAGTAGGCAGTGGCATTCGCTGCCGAAACACCGTTGTTTTGGGCAATCGCTTTGAAATACACCGGTAAAACAGCGGTCGTGACAATAATGCCATAGCCTGAATTGGCCCAGTCATAAAAAATCCAGCTCCACTGTGATTTGTTAAACTTCATTCGCGGTCCTCCTTAAAAATGCCATCTAAACACTGCCCTGGCATCGGACCGTCAAACTGTAGTCCCAATAATCGGGCAAAAGTTGGTGCTTCGTCAACTAAGTTAGCTGCCTCAATCCGAGCACCCGCTTTAACTGCCGGACCATTAAATAAAAGCGTGGTTTGATAATCCGGCTTAGTTGGATCATAGCCGTGCACCCCATGATACCGGTCAGGTTGGCCTAATGTTGCTGGGTGCACTGGTTCGACAACTAATGGCCGCCGACTTTCATCCGTAAAGTAATAGCCTTCCTTAGCTTCAACCATCAACGCACATGCCGGGTCAGCCCCCCGTTTAGCGGCCTCGTCACCAGTAATGACCGTTTCGACACCTTCAACACCCGCAATCAAGGCTTTCAGCTCAGCTAGGTCATCAAAATGGCGCGTATAAATATACGTCGACCCATCCGCAGTCTTCGCCATCACGGACCAATCATCTTCAAACGTTTGATCCTGGCGTGGCGTCAACCATCCTTTTTGAGCAAATAAGGTGTTTAAGTGGATCATGTGGTCCACGTTGATTTGATAGTGGTCCCCGAGAATCACAAAGTTAGTATCCGCAAAAGTCCCTGCTTGTTTGGTGGCATCAATTAATTGCCCAACATGGTGGTCCAACCGATGTAACGCTGCCATGGCTTCCTTCGACCGCACCCCATAACGATGCCGCATACTATCCATATCAACCAGATGAATCAGCGTCAAATTGGGCTTTTTGTGCGTTAACGTATCCACCGCACAAGCCGTAATAAAGTCGTCCAATTGTGGTTGCTTAATGCCATTCCGCAGATGACCGTACTTTTGATTCATTTTTAACAAAAACAATGGTGAACTGGCTTTAATTGAAACCAGAACCTGATTCGTCCAAATTCGATTTGGAAAGATTTCTGCTAAATTATAAGTAATTTTACTACCGGCCGTCACTGGCCACAAAAAAGCCGCGGTCGTTAATTTTTGTTGCCGTGCCAAATCATAAAGTGTTGGGACTTTGACATCCTTTTGATACCAGTACCAGTCTGGTGAACGTCGTTTTGGCTGCAGCTTCGTATTATTCACAATTCCATGAACCTTGGGGTATTGCCCCGTAATAATGGTCGTGTGTGACGGATACGTCAATGTTGGGTAAATTCCTGTGACTGACTTGACCCAAGCACCACCGGTCATTAATTGATTTAATACGGGTAACTCGCTTTGATGTTCACGTAAATCGCGAAAACCCAGTGCATCTAACGAAATAATCACTAAATGCTGATTTGTTGCCATGGTTACCGCCCCTTTTTTTATATTAGCTAAAAGCTCAAAAGCATCACAAATGTATTACTACCAGCAATAGTCCCGTCCAAATTCAGCGCTCCGTCAGTCAAAACTGGTGTGCTGTGAGGGACGGCACCAGCCGAAGTGTGGTCTGGTTTCTCAATTCATAGCCGACAAACCACGTCTTTGAATTGCCCTGCAAGATTAGTCAGCAAAGAACGCTAACTAATCTTGCCGACACTGCATACCGATTTTGACTGACGCCACTAAGCGTAAATAATAGATTTATTAAAAAAGAATTCCTGATTAGCTGGAGGTTGTTGCTGATAGCATCGGACGTGCAAGTGGCGTTTGACCGGTGGCTTTTGCCGGTCTTACACCACGGACGGTCCGGAAAATTTGCGGTTTTGGCAAAGCTTCCGGGCGAGGTTCAAGACGTTTCTAAAGCTTGAATCGGTCCCTCGTCCGCATGTTATCAGCAACAACCAGAAGCGGCAGCATCTTGCGACCTTTGACTGTTAGTTTGACATTTGTTATCGATACATAAAATTATACCGCAGAATTTCAACCACTGTCAGCAGTTGATTGACCAGCCGGTTTACTAAAAGTGGTCACAAAAACGCCCGAGTCATTTCACTCGGGCGTTTGGGGGTTAGCTTAATTTTCATCGTGCAAATAACCTTGTAACTGTAACCAGCGCACGGCTAATGATACCCAGTGTGCGGCTTGATCATTCAGATACTTGGTCTTATGAGGCTTTTTCGTGACATGGTTGGCTAAAGCTAATCCATGGATTCCGGAGCCAAATAAATGATATTCGGTTTCAATGCCTAATTGCATCAACCCTTGCACATACATCATCGAATTAATCGGCGGCACTAATTCATCGGTCACCGTTTGCCAAACAAACGCTGGCTTACTATTCGCATTCAATAGCTTTTGTGCCGCAAATAAGCGTTCGTCTTTAGTAATCTTATCGCGTTCCGCAACGCTACCTGGGAAACCCGCATCTAAATCAATTACGGGATATCCCAAAATTGTGGCGGCATGCTGACCATGATACTGATCTAAGTGATATTCAGCACGTAGTTTTGCATTTGTGGCGACACCATTATAGTCCGCCACAACGTGCCCACCAGCCGAAAAGCCAGCCAAAATAATCCGCTTTGGATCAATATGCCGCTTTTCCGCCTGTTGCGTGACCCAGTCAATCGTCGCGCCCAATTGCTGCAGCGCCCACGGATACACCTGACTCGTCGGCGTTTCCAATTGATAATTTAAAACCACGGCATGCATGCCTTCCGCAACAAATCGTAAAGCAATCGGCGCCTCTTCCCGACCAGAATGATAAGTAAAGCCGCCACCAGGACAGATAATGATCACTGGATAATCAACCGCTTCTCCAAAATCTGAAACTTGATCTAGCCAGTAACCCGTCACCTTAAATGGATGTTCTCGTGTTACCAATGTCTGTTGCTCAACTTGCATCATTAGTAATCCCCCCATATTATTATGTTTGTTAAGACCCCAAAATAACCTTGCCCTTGATGTGTACGCTTACATTATAAGCATTTCACACATCATTCGTCAATTTTGTTCGAACAAATAATTTAATTTGTTCGGATATTTATCACAACCAACTTAAATTTTGTTATAATAAGACTAACAATTAAGGGTATGAAGGTGATAACTATGGCAAACAATACATTTGAATCAATCTACCAAACCTTAAAGAAACGCATTCTAAAGGGAGACTACAGTATTAAGATGCGTCTGCCGATTGAAGATGATCTCATTACCGAATTCAGCAGTAGTCGGTATGCCGTCCGCAAGGCGATTAAAAAATTATCCGAAGAAGGGTTAGTCTATAGTGTTAAAGGACGCGGCGTGGTTTTATTGGAACACACGCCACAAACGCAGCAGTTCAATCTTAACTTAGGTGAACTTTCTGGGATCCACACAGCTAGTCCTGATGCGCCCTTCGATTATCAGACCGATCTCGTCAGCTTCGAACAGATTATCGTTGACCAAGCGTTAAGTCAGCAAACCGCTTTTGAAGTTGGCATTCCCGTTTACGCGTTAAAACGGGTGCGCAAAATTAACGGGACTCGCGCCGTCATTGATATTAACTACTTTAATGCGCAATTAATTCCTGGAATCACCCCTAAAATTGCACATGACTCGATTTACAATTACATTCAGAAAACGTTGAAAGTTAAAATTGCAGTCGTTAAACGAATGTTACGCGTTGATTCTGCACAATCGGTCGATACGGAGAACCTCGCGCTTGGCAAGAATAACTGTGTTGGCAACATGATCAGTATCGCATTCAACGATTCTGGTCGGCAATTTGAATACACAGAATCGCATTTCATTCCGAACGAACTGGTCTTCAACCAACTGATTCGTAATTAAACTTTACCAACCACTATTGACCCGGTCATCTTAAGATGGCCGGGCTTTTTGCTTGTCGCTCTAAGTATTTCCTGACTTCCATTTATTTTATAATAAATAGTCACAATTGTTTCACATCATTATTGCAAATATATTCGAATAAATATTGACTATTTAGCTGGTTAGATTATAATGATACTTATAAAAGCTAATGGGGGTTAGCCTTTGTACCGTTGACAATTGGTGTTAACGGATCAACTGATTCGGTCAAAGAATTAGGTGTGGTCACTAGGAGTAAAAAACTAAAAATAGCCGCTGAACAGCTAGGTGTTCAGCGACTATTTTTGTTTCACCACACTCTTTCTAAGCCATTGCTAACGTTCTCGCCGCAACCGAATTGCACCAACTAGCCCAATCATGGTTAAGGCTAAAATGCCCCAAATATTGGTTGGCCGTTGTTCACTCGTCTGTGGCAAAGTACCAGTAGTCACCTTTGCCATTGAATGAGTGACTGGGCTCAACCGATGCTGAACTGGTGGTGCAAGCTGGATTTGTGTTCGTACCGGCGTCGGTGTTGTGGTTGATTCAGTCCGGACAAACGACCCGCGGTTTGGCGAAGAAACCGTCCAGCCTAATCGATGGGTAACTGGCGTTGCAGTCTCAGTTGTCACACCTGGTTGACTCGTTGCATCTGGTTCATAGTAGAAGGCCACAGTCGCTGCTGGGTCTGAATAGTCACCAGTTGCCGAAGCAGATTCATCCGTTACCAAATGGTACCCAGCGATTGTTGGTGCCATCACATCATAAGGCGTCGCGACACTTCCAGTTAATTCCGTGCTTGGCTTGAGCGCTTTGGCCGTCCGTGCCAGATAATAATCAACGGTCACGGCACCAGCTTTAGGCGTATAAGTAACTGTCCGCATCAAATTGCTGCTTTCACCCGTCACAACTGTACTTGGCACCTGCGTCACATCAGCTTGATAATCTTCAATCACTGGGACTGAATAAGCAGCAAAACTGCTGGCACCAGTTGGTTGCCAAGTTGTTAATTGGGTCTCACCGGTCACGGCATCTTGGACTGCCCGCCGCGTAAACATTAATCTGCGCGTCACACTCGGTGCAGCCGTCTGTCCATCGGCGTATTTAAAGTTGATCGTTTGGGTAACATTGTGTGTCAAGACCACGCCAGCTGGCAAAGTATCACCAGGATTCAACGTAACGATCTCATGTGTGAACAATACCCGATAGTCTCGAACCAATGCCGCCGAGCTAAAGGCGGAACCATCTGCTGGATAACCATTGCTGACTAATTGATAGCCTTTGGCTGCATAATCGGCAATGGCGGCCGCAGTCGGATCTGGAATTGTTCCCTTGTATGGTACGGTTAACGTCGTGCTACCGATATTTTTATTTGCAATCGCATCGACATAATTAATCACACGAGTGACCGTCACCGGGTCGTACTGATAAGTGATCGTGCCCTTGGCCAAAGCAAGGGTTCCTGTCGTGGCAACACTATCTGGCAACACTGCCTTGCAGACATAATTGCCAATCGTTGCCGGTGTCGCGGTGTAACTATCCCCAACATCGCCGTTGATCTGTTCTGGTGGCACAATTGGTTCGCCATCTGGATCAACATAGTTGATGGTAATTCCACCAGCCACCACAGCTTCCTTTTCAAAGCGATATTCTAGATACTGTGGATTTTGCGAATAAGTCCCAGTCGTGGCACTGCTAAATCCTGGTAAAAGTTCGTACCCTGGTAGATCTGTCTGACTAGAAAAATCAAACGAATCACCAATCTTAGGACTGGTCTCTGATACTTCTGGTTCCACCGGTTGTCCAGTTGCTTGATCTACGAAAGTTGCCGTGACACTCGGCTTAGTTTGCCAATTTGCACCCTGGTAGACCATACTGTCATAAATAAACTGAACCTGGTTAGGATAGGTCACTTTAATATAATCATTGGTGTTGCCGAGCGTATTCTGAACACCCACGAAACCATATGAGAACCAGTTAGCACCACTCATAGTTGGATAAGCCGTTGGAATTTCAAATTCTCCGTTACCAAGTGCTGTCAACGGTGTTTCAGTCGCCGCGGCGGTGCTAGTGTCAGCACCATTCCAAGTGGTTTCATAGTGGGAAGTTAAGTCCTCACCTTGAACCCCTGTGATTGGAATCGCTTTAAAACTGGCCGGTTGCCCAATCACTAAATTAACTGCCGGTGCCACAGTGATACTCTCACCACCAGCAGCCACCGTTGCGGGTTTGGTAAAACCTTTAAGTGGTGAAAAATCAGTTAGTGAATTTTCACTGAAATCAAAATACTTTGGGAAACCATTCCGCGTGACATCATTATTATCAATTTTAGTTAACCATGGTCCTAACATTGCCAATTGCGCATTAGTCATCCCTTGCGAATTGAGTTGATAAGGATTCGTATCGGTTGCCCCAATCAAATTCACTTGACTGATGTGACTAGGATCAATCTGGGTCAATGGCTCAAGGTTAGCGGCACTCATGTCCTCAAGGTCGACCGTCACCATGCTAAACCGTAGCGGAATCAGTGGCGTCAAATCAATCGACGCATTGGCAAAATTAACATCCATACTAATCAGTGTTGTTGCTGGTAAGTATTGCAAGTACTGCATGCCAGCCAGAGTCCCTGTAACGGTTAAATCACTACCACTCACGTTAAAAGTATTGCCTTTGAAGGCACGAATTTCACCGACCGTTACTGGTCCAGTGACACCTAAACTCTTTTCAACAGCCGCTGCAATCCCCGTATCACCGAATGTGACAACGGTTGAATCAGGAACCGTTGGTGCCGTACTGGTCGCACTCGTAGCTGCAGAAGTAGCAGCTGAGCCAGTACTTGTGGCGACGGAAGTGGCACTCGTGGCAACTGAATCAGTACTTGTCGCTACAGAAGCGACACTCGTGGCAACCGAGCCAGTACTTGCGGCGACAGAAGCAACACTCGTGGCAACTGAATCAGTGCTTGCCGCTACAGAAATCGTACTTGTCGCAGTGGATGTGGCACTTGTCGCGACTGAATCAGTACTTGCAGCCACAGAAGCAACACTCGTGGCAACTGAGCCAGTACTTGTCGCTACAGAAGCAACACTCGTGGCAACTGAATCAGTGCTTGTCGCTACAGAAGTCGCACTGGTTGCAACTGAATCAGTACTTGCAGCTATAGAAGCGACACTTGTTGGCGTTGAGCCAGTGCTAGTAGCTATTGGCGCACCACTCGTGGCAGTGGAATCGGTGCTTGCAGCTACAGAAGCAACACTTGTTGGCGTTGAGCTAATGCTAGTAGCAGACGAAACTGTTGCACTGGTTGCGGTTGAAGCCGGCATTGAAGCAACACTGGTTCCATCACTTGCAACGCTCGAATCAGAACTAGTTGAAACAACACTTGCAGGCGCATCGCTAGCCACTGAAGTCGGACTTGCGACTGACTCAGAACTAGTCATTGCCGAAACGGCCGAGGCCGGCTCACTGCTAGTTGCACTCAAAGTTGGTGATGAACTTGGCGCTGCCGAAGTAGTTGCACTAGTCAACGGTGCTTGAGTAGCCGAAACACTACTGGTCGCAGTTGATGCCGTACTAATCGCCATCGAGGGACTACTCGTTGCTGCTGAGGTGCTCCCACTGGTTGTGGTTACCGTCGTCGTTGGTGTCGTCTCGGCGGCATTGGCTGTCACTGGTTTCACTAACAACGTTGCCCCCAGAGCACTGCTACCCATCAACATAACTAATGCCGTACACCACCGTTTACCAGATTTATATAATCGATAATGCGTCCGAACCGTTTCGGATCGCTGTAATTGTTTAAAACGCATCCCAAACACTCCTCTTTTTCCAGCCAGGATTTTTAGTCCTAGCTAATGCCGTTTTCTCACTAAAATAGGCCCTACGAATCCGAAAAGTAATAATCCTAATAATTTCCATATTGCTGGCGGCTGTTGTTCACTCGTCTGTGGCAATTGTCGTGGTAATAACCGTTGTGCAACTTGAGGCTGCGTACCTTTTTTTAATAATACTGGTCCAGTTGACTTAGAATGGACGGTCATTGGACGACCCGTTGCTGATGGTAGCGTACTTGCCACCGGCACATAATCAAAAACAAGCCTAGTCGGTTCCACGCCAAATTTACCGGCAAGTTCACGGGTAACCACCTGATAACCAGCAATTACCGGGGCCGTGACACGATAAGCTTGGCCAACCTCGCCAGTTAAATCAACAGCTGGGTGCAATTGTCGCTGAGAACCAGCTAACTGATAGTCAACCTTGATCGTGCTCTGTATTGGATGGTAGGAGACCGTCTCCGCCAAATCCGCGCTCAAAGCAGATACTGGAACGGCACTAATTCGAGCCAAGCTTGAACGATACGTTGCAAACTCGGGAACAGTAATGGCAGTAAAAGTCGGCGTTTCCACGGCTTGCCAAGGCGAATATTGGGTTGCCCCTGACACTTGGTCAACCGTCGCTGTTCGTTGAAAAGTAATTTTCCGACTCAAACTCGGTGCAAGTTCACGACCACTTGCAGTCCGAAAACTAACTGTTTGTGTGATCACTCGAGTCAAGTTCATCCCAAGTGGCAACGACTCATTAGGCTGCCAAGTCACTTGACGATGTGCCAGTTGAACCGTGTAATTCCCGGTTAACTGCGGTGAAGCGAAGGGTGATGAAGTCGCTGGAAAATCACTAGTGACTAGCTGATAGCCGGCTGCCAAATACGTCTTGATTGGCGCTAACGTTGGGTTTACCGGTGTGCTTTGATAGTCACCCGTCAGCTTTTGTTGCTGTAAAATTTTTTGCGTAGTGGTATCCAAATAAGTCACCGTTCGTTGCACCGTCACTGGCACATATTGGTAAACCACTTTGCTAGCAGTCACTGGTAATGTCCCAGTTGTGGCTAAACTCCCAGAACCCAGTTGCTGATAACTGTAATTAGGAATGCTGATCGGCGCGCTTGTATAAGTGTCACCCACATTGCCGGTAATCGTCTTGGCCGGCGCAATCGCTTGACCAGTCGGATCAACATAGGAAACGGTCACCCCTCCAGCCGGAACCGGTAGTTTCGCAAAGGCAAAAGTCAAATACTGCGGATCTTGCGTATAACTACCAGTCGTCGGACTACTATCCGTTGGTAAGAAACGATATCCTGATAGTTGCGTTAATTTGGTAAAATCATATGCTGTGCCAATCGTCTTCCCAGGATTACTCGTAAACGGCTGGATCAGCTGATTAGTCGCCGAATCAAGATAACGAATGTAAACTTGTGGCGCCGTTTGCCAATTGGCAACTTGATAAATCATACTGTCATATCTAAAAGTAATATTATTGGGATAATTAACCGTAATAAAATCGGCACGATTACCGTTAAAATGTGCAATCCCATTAAAACCGTACGTAAACCAGTTGGCGTTGGGAACGGCCTGATACGCAGTGGGAATCTCAAAACTGCCATCCGCTAATTTAGTTAGCGGTGTCTGGGTCGGTCCGGCGGAAGTTGGTGCAGCGCCATTCCAAGTCATTTCGTACTTAGAAGTCAGTGATTCCCCTTTTAAACCAGTAATCGGTGTCGGCTGAAACACGGCCGGTTGACCAATTACCAGATTGACCGGTTCCGCCACGTTGAGTCGTTGACCAACGGCCACAATGTATGCCATTTTTGTAAACCCGCTTAGCGGTGAAAAGTCTGTCAACGACCCTTCATCAAAGTTAAACGACTTATAGGTATCATTATTATCAATTGCCGTCAGCCAAGGACTCAATTCGGCCAATTGCGCATTCGTTAAGCCATCAGCATTCGTTTGATAGTCCGTAATCCCAGGTGTGATCGACCCAACTAGCTGAATTTCATTGAGTTGGCTCGGATCAACTTTCAGAAGTGGTGCTAAATTGACCGCATTCATGTCATGCACCATAATCCCAATTTCAGAAAAATGAACTGGAATCAACGGCGTCAAATCAATGTTGGCACTTGGATATTGCGTCACTAATTGGACGAGCGCTTTCGCCGGCAAATATTGCAACGCTTGAATCCCCGCTAACGTGCCGTTGACCAATAAAATGTTACTATCAGTCCCAATGCTTACGATGGAACCTTTAAACTGGCGAATGTCTCCAATCGTTACTGGCCCAGTCACGCCCAAAGAAGATTGCACAGCCGCAGCAACCCCGGCATCGCCAAACGTCACGACGGTTGAATCTGCAGGGACCGTACTGGTTGAACTTGCAACCGTCGAGCTTGCCGCAACGGCACTGCCTGGACTGGCAGAAGTTGGGACGCTAGTCGAACTTGTCGGAGTTGTCGTAGCCGCTGAAGTAACCGAACCACTCGCAACCGGGGCAACAGCACTGGTTGCCGGCGCTGATAGCGCACTAGTTGCTGACATGGCCGAACTCGCTGAACTGGTTGTAGCCGACATTGCCGAACCAGTTGCACTTGTAACAATAGCTGCCGAGGTTGACGGAACAGCCACCGAACTGACCGGCGCTACCGAAGTCACTGTGGAATCAGTTGTTGCGCTTGAAATACTTGTCGTAGTGGTTGTCGCAGCATTGGCTGTGATCGGTTGCGTTAGTAGCGTCACCCCCAGACAACTCCCGCCAACCAGTGTCACCACGGCCACACACCATTTTTTACCAGACTTGTATAGCCGATAGTGAGTCTTAACTAAATTGGCTTGTTGTAATTGCTTTAAACGCATCTTATTCCCCTCCTTTGTTTACCGAAAAAACACCGCCAAGCAGCTTCTAGTAGTTACTTGACGGCGACTTTAATCAACTAAAACTTATTAAAACCACCAGAATAAGCGCCAAAAGCTATGCCGCTGCGGCGTATAGTGATGGTGACTGACAGTACTGGTTGCCACATGATGCGTCGCCTGTTGTGATGCAAAGAAATGAACGATTGGCCGGAAAATCCAACTAATGATTTGCTGGAAAACTGTAATCACTCGCTGAATGAACCTGACAACTTTGACAATTGCTCGATGACTAACTACAGGCCTAGTTGTCGCGCTTCCAGCAGTAGAGGCCGCAGAAGTTGCCGTGGACGATGCAGCACTGGTACTCGTCGACGTCGCTGTACTTGAACTACTGCTTGCTGTTGAAGCAGCTGCCGAAGTTGGCGCACTGCTTGATACAGTTGCAGCACTAGTGGCTGTACTTGTTGGTGTCGTTGAGACTGCGGTACTGGTTGCCGGCGCGCTGGTTACACTAATTGGTGTCGTTACTGTCGAAGTCGCTGAACTAGCCGTACTTGCAGCACTGGTCGAAGCGGTTGAGGTTGCCGACGTGCTTGTTGACGCCGTTGATGATGCCGCGCTCGAAGTTGCAGCGCTTGCTGGTGCCGTTGAAGCTGCCGTGCTTGTTGATGCAGTGCTCGAAGGCGCCGTACTTGTTGGCGTCGTTGAAGTTGCCACACTCGTTGTTGAAGTGCTTGAGGTTGCAGCGCTTGCTGGTGCTGTTGAGCTACTTGAAGAAGTACTTGTTGGTGCAGTGCTTGAAGGCGCAGCACTTGCCGGTGCCGTTGAAGCTGTCGTGCTTGTTGATGCAGTACTCGAAGGTGCAGTGCTTGCCGTTGAAGCTGTTGTGCTTGTTGATGCAGTACTCGAAGGTGCCGTACTTAGTGGTGCTGTTGAGGCTACTGCACTCGTTGGTGAAGTCGTTGCGCTCTTAGCTGGTGCTGTCGAAGTTGCTGCACTCGTTGGTGAAGTACTTGTAGGCGCCGCACTTGCTGGTGCCGTACTTGTCAATGCAGTGCTCGTAGGTGCCGTACTTGCTGGCGCTGTTGACGTTGCTGTGCTTGTTGGTGAAGTACTTGAAGGCGCCGCACTTGCTGGTGCTGTCGACGACGCCACACTGGTCGGTGAAGTGCTTGAAGGTGATGCACTCTTAGCCGATGCAGTCGATGCTGGTGCTGTAGAAGCTACCGCACTCGTTGGCACCGTTGATGCCGCCACACTTGTCGATGAAGTGCTTGAAGTTGCAGCACTTACTGGTGCTGTTGAAGTTGCCGCACTCGTTGTTGAAGTACTTGTAGGTGTCGTACTTGCTGGTACTGTTGAGGTCGCCGTACTTACTGGTGACGTTGAGGTCGCTGCACTTGAAACCGGTGCTGTGCTCGTTGCACTCGTTGTTATCGCTGAAGTTGCCGTGCTGGTGGCTGTTGCTGGGGCCGCACTCGTGATGTCAGCCGTACTCGTCACAATTGTCCCAGCGCTCGAAGGTAGAATCGACGCCGTGGACACGATTGGCGCTGGCGTTGTTGCTGGTGACGTATCCGCGTCCGCCGGTTTCGCTAAACTTGCACTACCAATTAAGAGTCCCCCACAAGCGATCACTAGTGATAATAGCCACCGTTTACCACCTTTATATAACTTATAATGTGTCTGAGCATCTTTAGCTTTCTGAAGTTGCTTTAATCGCATACGCAATCTGCTCCTCTCTTAAAACCTGCAATCTGAAATTGCACTTTAGGTTTAACACGAGAACTTTGACGCAACAATTGACTTTCTCGACACCAACAACTATTTATTGAATTTGTACCTGGACAGTGTTAGTAAGCTTTCCTTAATATTCTGACCTTGTAATCAGTATTTTTATGACACAATGCGGCAAGATCGATTGTCACTTAGATAGGCAATTTCTTCATCCATTACAAAATTAATCAATACGTTTTATCGAGATGAAAATAGCAACGCTTATGTTTATATTTCTGAACAGTCCAATAATTTCGTTAATTATGATACTTTTTAATTCAGTCGCTCAAACTGATTTGATAAGTTTAACAATCAAACCGTTTTCAATATGCCATCATTAATTTTCAAAAACACTATAAGAATTCTTGCCGACAATTGCATTTATTATTATACTAATAAACGTAGTAGTGATAGATTGTAATCGGTATTTATTAATAATAACTATCGTTTATGTACTGTGGGGGTCAAGGAGTCGCTTCAACTTGGGGAAAACAAAAAATGAGATTGGTCAATTAAGGCCAATCTCATTTTTTGTTCAATTAATTTTGATGCTTCCGTCGCCGACTTTCAACGCCGCTGAACGCTAACACACTAGCCAACACTAACCCTAAGAACATGGCGGGATTCGTTGAACGTTCACCTGTCTGTGGTAAACTTTCACCTTTAGCGACTTTCAAGGCAGCTTCAACACGTGCTTTGAGGGCTTCTAGTTGTTTAACCACAGCCGTGTCGCCACTGGCCTGAGCCGTTTCAATCTCGCGGTCGATTTCAGTCAATAAGGTCTGATCCTCACCGATTTGTTCACCGACTGGGTCATCCAAAGTTTCTTCAAATTCTTCTTCTAGTTCTTCCTCCTCCTGAATCTCTTCCTCAATGGTTGGCATTTCAACGCCGATACCAGGTGTTCCAGGCTTTTCATACTCGAAGTCTGGCATTTCAACATCGATGCTAGGTGCCACGGGTTTTTCGTATTCATAATTTGGTAACTCCACATCAATTCCAGGCTTCCCAGGGGTGTCAATTCCAGGAAAATCAACATCGATACTTGGATGAACCGGTTTGTCGAAATCATCGGGATCTTTTTCATTATCTACATTGTCTTGCAAATCCCAGCGATGGGTTTCCCCTCTAACATTCACTTTATCAGCAATAATATTACCATCCAGGTTTTGATTAGCAGTCACTTCTGCAGCTGGCGCTAAGACACTACCTTGGAACACGGCATTAAAATCAACCTTGCCAGTTACTAATTTATCCGCAGCGGTTGAATCGTAGAAGTTCCAAAGCAGATGGTTATCACCAAAGTATTCCGTTTCATGACTGTTCCGATCTGAACCATCATCATAAATAATTTTAATTGGTGAGTTAACACTATAATCAGTCGCGCCTTCAGTATCAACGTTGATAATAACCGTATTGCCATCTTTGTCCGTGGATAAGCCTTTAATGGTCAGTGGCGTATTGCCAGCCAGCACATCCGCGCTCAAATTAATAACGATTTTGCCATCTTTATCTGGCTGCAGATCGCTCACATCAATCACACGATTATTCATATCAGGAAAGTCACTCGCAGTATAATTGGCAACGGGTGTTTTTTCGCTCAAAGCGGCATTTAACTGTTCCAACAAAGCAAATTCTTTGTCAAAATCAATATAAACATTGCCATTCTTATCCTGATAGACTTCCTCAGCTAATAAATGGTCAATATCAGTGCCATTAATTTTTGGCCGGTTAGGATTGCTGACATCAATTTCAACATTCTCACCAAAAATAACTTTATTGACCCGCGTATCCCCAGCAGAAACAAATGAGCTGCCAGCAATATTCGTGACATTTTGAATATAGGAAATATCTTTATCCAACAATTCTTCAATAATATTGGTCCCAAAATTGACATTCCCAATCAGATTCCCGACAGCAACGTTCCCGTTGGTATGTGTACCGAGATCAGCCTCACGGGCAAAAATATGAAATTGTGATGAAATGCCGAGTAGGTTATGTAAATCTGGGTAATCATCCTCAACCGTGCCGCCATCTTTAACCGCACTGTTGGCTGTTGGCGTCGTACTCTTTAACGACGCTGACACTGGTGCGACTGGTGACTTAACAGTGTCACTTGATTGGTCAGCTGGCTGTTCAACTTTTCCTGAATCAGGTTGATCATCTGACTCCGATACTGGTACGACCGGTTGCTGAACTTTTTGATCATCAGTTGCTGGTGTTGCAGGCTGGGTGGCCTTTTGCACGTCTGCCGGTTTGACCGGATCACTAGGCTTTACGCCACTTTGGTCAGTTTGTGACCCCTTTTCTGAGCCTGTAGCTGATTGATCGTCGCTCGTATCAGTTCCTGACTTCAACGGCGCTTGTTGGCTGGTTAAATCATCACTAGTCGAGCTAGCTTGGCCGGTAACTGTATTATTACCAGCTACCGACCCATTACCTGCGTCGGTATCCGCATTGGCAATCACCGTTGAACTCCCCAATGTTAATAAAATTGCGCAGGCAAAAGCCCAACGACGCCCAATCTTGTACATCTTAAAATTCGTCCGTTTACGCTCCATGATATCCCCACCTAAAATTTTCATTTAAATCTTCAATTTTCCTTGAATTCAATTCTATTTTCACGCTTTTCAAAGAAACAATCAACACTCCTAAACGATTTTATTTATATGAAATTATAAATTATACTATCTTGACAAACGTTATTGGCACAACGGTTTATCCCTTTTATTAGCTAGATAATTTGGATGCAATTTGTGTAAAAAATTCGTTGTTTAATCATAAAAGTCATTTTCATTTTAACTGTATTTCATGACATAACAAAAAGCCGATGGTCGCGTCCATCGGCTTTTGTCTATTCTAGCGTTCGTACAACTTGACCATTTTCTGACTTCAGTTGAAAGGCTGTTATCAAACAAAAGCCCCTCGAAAACTGATTTCCGAAGGGCAACGCTACAGCTGATTAAGTTGAAATTAACGACGTCGATTCTTTGCTTTGGCCTGACGGACCACATGTTTCATGGCATTTTTGCTGCCAAATAATCGATTGACCTTTTCCTGTTCACGTTCCCGTGAGTTCAACCCATCATAGGTCAGCTCCCGCTGAAGTTTTTGATAACTCGCTAGCCGGTCAGCCGTTAATTGACCCGTTTGAAGTGCCGCTTGCACCGCGCAGCCTGGTTCGGTTGTATGCGTGCAATTTCTAAATTTACACTCGGTCGCCAGTGCCGCAATGTCCGCAAACGTGCGGTCCAAATCGCCCGTATAGAGTTGCAATTCACGCATTCCCGGTGTATCAATCACAATTCCACCTTGTGGTAACAATAATAACTGACGCGCGGTCGTCGCATGCCGGCCTTTATCGTCATCAGCGCGAATGGTCTTAGTTGCGAGGACATCAGTGCCGATTAAGCAATTGATCAGCGTTGATTTACCAACCCCCGATGACCCAATAAACGCGACCGTTTTGCCAGTAGTGACGTAATCCGCAATTTCATCGTAACCGACACCAGTTTTAGCAGAGCAAGTTACAACATCGACGCCGAGACTGACATCAGCTAGTGACGCTAATTTTTCCGGTAAGTCCGCACACAGATCAGCTTTGGTCAAGACAATAACCGGCGTGGCTTGACTATCCCAAGCCATCGTCAAATAGCGCTCGATCCGTCGAACGTTGAAATCTGCGTTCAACGACATACAGATGAAAATCGTGTCGATATTGGCAGCAATCAGCTGACCATCACTGCGATTACCCACGCCTTCGCGGGCAAGAATACTTTGTCGCGGTAAAACCTGCTGAATCACAGCACTGGTCGTGGTGAGGTCCACCATGACCCAGTCACCAACCGTCGGAAAATCAGTTACATCCGCCTTTTCATAGGCAAACTTGCCAGAAACGGTCGCCGAACGCTCACCAGTTTCAGTCATAATTTGATACAAGTTGCGGTGTTGGGCGGTAACACGTGCCAGTTGTCCTTGGTTAGCAGTTGCAGCCTGTTTAAAGTTGGGTGTTAACCCATAATTATCTAAATTAATTGTCAATTTTATTAAATCCTTTCGTGAGTCGACTAGTAACAGCCAGTGAACGAAAAAAGCGCACAGCAACTCGGCTGTACGCTAAACGAACTAAGACCATCGTCCTAGTCGCACGTTCAACCAGCATTTGGAGACATCAAATAAAGCTGAGTTTTTTCAGCAATTTTCAGGTCTAAAATGTGATGGTTATTGAACGGCCGACATAGGCGACTCCTCTGAAATTTAATACTTAAAAGTTAACATTTGCTAGTTGGACTGTCAAGGGCAACGTAGCGATTCACACTCACTGTCTGAGAATTTGACTCATCGGCTTGCCTTTAGCTAGTTCGTCCACGAGCTTATCCAGATAACGAATTTGTTGCATCAATGGATCTTCAATGTCCTCGACTCGATAACCACAGATCATCCCAGTGATTTTGTCCACGTTGAGATTGAGTTGTGGCGCTTGTGCGAAAAATGTTTCAAAGTCAGTGTTATCCGCTAAAACTTGTTGGAAACTGGCTTCATCGTAACCCATTAGCCAAGTGATGATTTCATCGACTTCTGATTTAGTGCGGCCTTTCTTTTCAGCCTTCGCGATGTATAGTGGGTAGACCTTTGCGACTGGCATTTTGGCAACGCGGGAATTGGACATGGGGGTGTGCCTCCTTTATATAGTTACGGCTAAATAAATAGACTAAACAGAACCTTTCATCAGATATTATAGCTTTCCAATACTAGAAAATCTATGTCGATAAAACAACCTAATTATGTGTCTGGTATTAAAAATACTTATTGGAACTTAGTTTCTTATCCCAAATTGCAAGAACAAATTAGCCACACGATAAATCCTATTAAATCAGTATTTTCATTAATATTCATATTTTATGG
>NZ_BJDH01000012.1 GCF_005405005.1 Lactiplantibacillus daoliensis
CATAAAATATGAATATTAATGAAAATACTGATTTAATAGGATTTATCGTGTGGCTAATTTGTTCTTGCAATTTGGGAAATAAAACTAATAGGAACGGCAATCGCCATTTTTTAATAAAAGCATTGTAAGACAAAATTTTATGTTCTCCCTTTTAATAAATCGTATATTAAATGATAAGTTATAACTGCATTAAATGTCAATTTAATGATTAATTAATAATCCGATTAAATTTTGTAATGTTAAAAACGATTTGTAATTATTCCCGTTGAATGTTGCGGTATAAAGGCTTTTAGTGCAAATGTGATTATTGTTTGTATTCAGATTGAATCTGAGATTAATATCTAGAGACTCCCTAAGGGCTTTAATTATACGATAACTTAATATTTATTTATCGCGATGTTTTGGACGATTGGAGTTTAAAATGGAATCACTTCTGGAAGATTGAGGTTGTGGAGATGATTTTTGATAATAAGTGAAGATAAATTCAAATTCCGATTCAAGACATTCATTCAATTCTAAGTATGAATTTCTTCCGCTTCACGTTACAATAAGAACAGCAATTATCGAAAATCTATTCACAAGGGATGTTAACGTATGAACGACGATGGTATCACAGTTTTTCCAGCAGATTATAATTCTTCGTACCATCTGATTCTGAAGCGGGGGACTGAACATTACGCTTATTACTACTTTAAAGTGGATAAACTTGATCAGCGGGTCATTTTTTATGATGACGTAGATCGTAGCGGGATTTCAATCAAAACACAGATTACACAGCTATTTATGCGTGACCTGATTAAAGCAATTGACTGGCATCCGGTCGGCAATAGTATCATTGTTGAAATTTATAACGTTGAGCGGCAGACGTCCAAGGCGACCCGCTTAGCCTGTGATATTTAAGCGAGGTTGTGAAAATGCAAGCGACGCAGATGCGACGGATTATTATGGCAGGAATTGTTGGCGATGCACTTGGGGTACCGTTTGAGTTTAAGCGTCGTGGAACTTATGTGGCAAATGACATGCAAGGTTTTATCACGTGGCATGAGTCTCGGGGGAGTTGGTCGGATGATACGGAAATGTCATTAGCATTATTGGATAATTTAACGGAATCTGAAGATTATGCGGCCTTATTTGATAAGTTTTAGGACTATATGTCGGCAGGTAAATATACACCGAGTGGTCGAGCATTTGGTGTTGGGAAGACATGTATTGTCGCTGTTAAAAATAGATTTATTAATCACATCACCCCAACCGAATGTGGTGATGCTTCAGAGTTTGCGAACGGCAATGGGGCACTCATACGACTTGCTCCGCTGGCGTTAGTCTTAGTAACTGAGGCGAATCAAGCGCAGTGGTTACAGTTGACGCGCGACTATACAACGATGACTCACCGCCATCCGCGGGCAATTCTAGGCAGTTATTTCTATCTAGAAATACTACACGGGTTATTTAATGGTGAGTCATTAGCGTCGGCTATTGCTAATGTAACGGCGATCTTAAAGCCAGCATTAACGCCGGATATTTTAGCAGAGTGGCCAGTTTATGAGCCATTTCTGTGACCAAATTTTGGATAGACGACTCGTGATAAGATTAAGCCAACTGGTTACGTTGTCGATACTTTTGGAGCGTCGCTCTGGTCAGTGACACAAGCGCAGACGCTTAAAGCGGCCATTTTGATTGCGGCTAATTTAGGTGGTGACACGGACACGGTAACTACAATTACGGCCACCTTGGCGGCTAGTCGTTTTCCAACTGATCCAGTTCCCTGGGTGGATGATCTGATGCAACCTGCGTGTATTTGGCAGGATTGATTGACCCATTTGTTGCCAAGTTTGCGACTAATAATTAAACGAAATAACTAGCCATCTAACAGTCAGGTATCGTGTACCGACTGTTAAATGTTTTTTTAGATTAGCAAAAAGGATTTGAAAAGATAGTACCTGTTTTCAATAATTACAGCATTATCCTTGAGTTGGCCAACTATTCTGTGAAAAATCGTGAAAATTATTAGTTTAGCGTTGAAACTAACCCAACGCATCGGTATACTTTAAAGCGTTGTTAATCGCCTTAACCTTTTCTTAATAGATTGGGTGGTGATTTTTTAACAATTGTTGGTCACTAAAACTGGTCGTTGCTGTTAGCGCTCAAACTCAAAATGGAATTTAGTTTGTGTAATTATTTAAATTTGAAAGTCAGACAAGTAGCTCCGGGACCGACACAACGATGTAAGTTGTCGTAGGTTTTTTAAACAAAAAAGGCCCCACAGTGGTATCCAGTCAAGGATTGCCATTGTGGGGCCTTTGTAACAGCAGGTTCAGTTAACTAAGCTTTGGGTGCATCAATGATCGGTGTTTCAACAGTTTCGACGTACTTGGCAGCGAGTGGTTCAGCAACCAAGTTGACACCAGCCTTGTTGAAAAGTTGGGTGGCAGCTAGGTCAGCCATGGCTTTAGCCACAACTTCCTTGGTTAAGCCATCACTAGCGTAGTGTAACTTTAAGTGGTGGATTTTCTGGGTGCTGGTTTTGAAGCTCATATCTAAAGTTTTCATTGATTAATTCCTCCTATTGTTGGGCAACGGGTGCGTCGTATTGATAAAAGCTCGTGATCTTAGCGACTTGAAAGGCTTGACCGGTTAAGGCTTCGAGTGTTTTGCCAAAAGTGGTCAGTTGTTCATTAGTCGCCGTTTGGGCGATGGCGGTGAATGCTTGCTTGCGCACGACATTTCCAGCGTCGACCATTTCCACGGCTAATGTTGATTTCAACCAAGTTTTGTTCATGAGTGAGACCTCCTAATATTTTGGTAGGCTGGCCAGCTTACATTAATACAGACGGTTACGTTGGCAAAATAGTGCAATTGAACGGGCACTTATTTTGAGCAAATCGTAAAAGTGTCCGCCGAGTCATGCCTTGATTTCAAGGCGACTCGGCGGACACTTTAAAAGTTAGATCGTGAAGTGACTGGTGGTTTTCAAAACTGCGGCCGTAAATGGTGCGTTAGCGATTTGGGCAACGAAATCACCGAGGGCGGTAATTTGGACTGCTGTGACGTTTTCAGTGACATCGTTAAATGTCCGTTTAGCGGCGTGATGATCTTCAGTTGCGACCGTGATAGCCAGGGTACTTGCTTGCCAATTTTGCATGGGTGAACCTCCTTGAGTGTTTTTGTAAGCTTACATGATATCAACGGCTAGACTGACCCAAAAGTGCAATTATTGTTCAGCCTCATAGAGTGCCTGTGCTTTTTGCAATAAACTGGCGCGCCAATTATAGACGGTACGGCGACTGACGCTATGCGTTGTCATGATTTCAGCGACGGTTTGTTCATCTAAAAAGAATTCAGTGAGGTAAATCCGTTCTCCTGGTCGACATTGATCAAGCAAACTTGTCAGTAAGTCGGTGAGTTGCCATTGACGTTCGCGCTTGGTCATCGGAGTGATGCTCAGCCGTTCCGCATTTTCAACGGCAACTTGGGATTGACTGCGGAGCGTTTGTTTCCGCAAATAATCTAAAGTCCGCCATTTGATGCGTCGGAAAGCAAATTTGCGAAAGTCAGCGAGATTTTCTGGTAATGCCGGTTCAAAATTTTGGTAGGCAGCTAACCAGGTGAGATGTGCAGTGGTGACGCAGTCTTCAAATTGCGGATGGCCCTTCGTCACGTTGGCCGCTTTAAGTGCGCCGTATAGGAGTCGCTGGTGGGCTGGTTCTGCTAGTAAGTCAAATGCTGCTCGGTTTTCAAGTCGATCAGTTCGCATGTCAATGCCTCATCTCGTTAGTTTGCCTTGGCCAAGGTTGACCCTAGCATACCGAGGCTGTGTTGAATTGACGAGTCAGCAAAAAGTGACGAAGTCTGTATAAGATTGGCCTAATTATGGCATTCTATTAATAATTGACCAGACATTAGAGATATAACTAGTATTTTACGTATACAACTGGTAAGCTGTGGTTAACTTGATTGGTTATTCCATTAGTAAAACATTAATTGCGTACACAATCTTGTGTAACTGCCGCCAAGTCGGCATTCTGGAGGAACTGTACTATGTTTAATAGTCACAATGCTCACCCCAGTTTTAATGATGACATCTGGTCCACGTACCCAAATCAGGTTGATTTAAGAAAGCCATTCAGTCTTTTGAAAGTTGCACATGCTGAAAATCACTTGAAACTTAACAATTATCAGACTTTTTGTCTAGTTGACATTAGTCGTGAGGTTTGTATCGAAAATGCGATTGTATTTGATTTTCAGCGTGGTATCTTAAAGACAACCCAAACGACACGGGAACTGATGCGGCAGTGTTATCGGCAAGTTGACTATCTGCATAGTCACGCTTTAAAACAACTGGCGCTTGCGAATGATGTCACGCCAATTAAGTTGCCATTTATTAGTGGAACAGTCTGTTTGTTGCCAATGACCTCGGCAATTCAACAGTCTAGCAGTTGGTTTAGCAGTACCCAGTTGACTGACTGTAATGTCGTTTCAGATCGTTGTACAGAGTTGACCTATTTTGACAAAATTCGGTTGATAATTCCACTAAGTGTGACACGTGTCAGACGTCAGCTTAGAGATAGCCGTAAGCTACAGCAAGTTATTGCAATCAGTGTGTCACTTCAGGAGCAAAATCCGGCTGACAATTGGTTTCTAACTAATGATGGTAAGTTACTTTGGTACTACGAGCGTGAGGCAATTCTCATCTATACAAAACATATATTAGAGATAAACGGTTTTCCGGCAACGGCGCAGGATATTCATGCCATTGCAGACAATTACTTTGGTAAATTCTAGCGATATTTGTTAAATTAGACATACTAGCGTGAACGAGGAGTCTGATTTAATGACAAAAAAGGTTACTAAAATTATGGCACAGAAACGGTCCGGTCGGTATAACGTCTATTTAGACGATAAGTATGCGTTTCCGATTAGTGAATCCGTCATGATCAAGTTTAGCGTGTTCAAGGGGATGGAAGTAGACGATGCCCTCGCTGCTGAAATGATTGCGGCGGATGACGTTGCCAAAGCTTACTCACGGGCGCTGGATTATTTGTCGCATCAATTGCGGACAGAAAAAGAAGTTCATGACAAGTTACGTGATGAAGAAATCGATGAAGATGTAATCACGGCAACAATGGCACATCTGCGTGAACTGCGTTTGCTGAGTGACGAGCAGTACGCGGCGGCATATGTTCGGACGGCTAAGCGGACTTCTGATAAGGGACCACGCGTCATTCGGCAAAAGTTACGTCAAAAGGGCGTTGGGGAACAACTTATCGATGATGCCTTAGCCGGGCAATTTACGGCCGATGATCGGTTAGAAAATGCCACTGAACTCGCAAAAAAGTTAGCCAAGCGATATCATAATCAAGCGTTTAAAACGATGCAACAAAAGGTGCGCCAAGGATTGATGACCAAGGGCTTTGATAACGAAATCGTCACAGCGGCCATTGACGCCATCGACTTAGAACCGGACGTTGATGAGCAATGGGACGCCTTGGTCAATCAAGGTGAAAAACTCTGGCGTCGAAATCGGAAATATGCTTTTTCCGAACGCTGCTTACGGACGAAGCGCAATCTTTACCAAAAAGGGTTTCTAATGGAAGATATTAATCGATTTATTGATGAACAAGTCGCAGATGAATGAAAGACGGTAAATAGATACGCGCGTCGCATTAAAATCTGTTATAATGTTTAATGAAATTCGATGAAATTTTCACCCTATGTTTTGGAAAGTTGGGCTAAACATGACGCGCGAAGCTAAAGGACCTAAGGAAGGCGACTTCATTACGATCAAAAGCTATAAGCACGACGGGAGTTTACATCGAACTTGGCGCGATACAATGGTACTCAAAACAAGCGAAAATGTCTTAATTGGTTGCAACGATCACACACTCGTCACCGAAGATGATGGTCGACGGTGGGTGACTCGTGAACCGGCAATCGTTTATTTTCATAAGCATTATTGGTTTAATATCGTGGCGATGATTCGCGATAACGGGGTTTCATATTATTGTAACCTAGCGTCACCAGCCGTTTTAGATAAAGAGGCTTTGAAGTACATCGATTACGATCTAGACGTCAAAGTCTTCCCCGATGGTGAACGTCGGTTATTGGATGTTGATGAGTACGAAGAACATGGCGCCAAATGGCAGTATCCCACTGAGACTGATCGCATTTTAAAAGCAAATGTGAAAGTTTTGGTTGATTGGATTAAGCATAAGAAAGGCCCATTTTCACAAGAATACATTGATATCTGGTATAGCCGTTATCAAGAATTATCACGTCGGCAATAGCTCCGCTGGCGGCGAGCCAGTAGCGTAATTAGTAAAAAAGACATCCGCTGGGTGTCTTTTTTTGTGGCAACTAGTCAAGTCCCCGTCAGTAGCTTGATTGTCGCGAAGATAGCAGTGTGTTAAGCTTAAATTCAGTGATTTTAACGAGGTGAAGTTAATGAGTGCGCTAGATTGTCTAACAATGTCCGGCACAAATAGATGCAAGTTTTAGGTCAGCGCGGATAGACAACTCAAACCAATGATCGTTTCTCCGTGGCTGTCCATCGCAAGGAGAAAACATGACAACTAATTTAAAACAATCAATCCAACTAGATCAAATTTTGACGACCGTCGCAACATATACACACAGTGATATTGCGGCACAACAAGTCATCGCCAGCCCGTTGGAGACTGATCTGACGACGGTTCAGACCCAATTACAATTAACACACGAAGCCCATCAGCTTTTGCTGAACTCGGTTACGTTGACATTTTTTAATCTGGACCAGTTAACAGCGGTACAAACAAAACTCGATCAGGGGCTCTTACTGAATGCCACTCAGCTGGGGCTAATCAGTGACTTCTTGACGAGTGGCCAACGTTTGATGACAACGTTACGTCAGCATGCGGCGCTAGCACCACAGTTGGTGGCCTTAATGACGCCGGTGACGGGCTTGAGTGGTCTGCAACAACGCTTAGCGACTGAGATCACTCATGACCAAGTTTCCGACCATGCTACTCCAGAATTGGCACGTTTACGGCAAAAAATCAGCCAGCAACGCCAACAAGTCCAAGCGGCGTTGACACAATTTGCCCAAAAACATGCGCAGGCGGTGCAAAGTCGACGCCTAATTACTCGTAATGATCATGTATGTGTGCAATTGAAGGCGAGTTATAAATCGCGTTTTGCTGGTAATATTATTGATCAATCAAGCACGGGATCAACGGTTTTCTTTGAACCAAAAATGGCGGTGCAACGTGGTCAGATTTTGGCACAACTCATTGCCGAAGAGAGTGCAGAAGTTTATCAGATTTTGGCCACCTTGACAGGCGATGTGCAACAACGATGGCCCGAACTGGTGAAAAATCAACAATTAATCAGTCAGTTAGATCAGCTAATGGCGCGTGGTCAATACGCGTTGCAGACAAATAGTTGCCTGCCAAAATTAAATACCAATCAGCATTTGAAAATTATTGATGGCCGGCACCCATTACTGGGATCAAAGGCTGTGCCATTGAATATCGAGCTTCAACCACAGCAAGGGCTAATGATTACCGGCGCTAACTCTGGGGGCAAGACGGTCGTGCTTAAAACGATTGCATTGTTTGCGCTCATGATTCAAGTTGGTCTTGAAATTCCAACTGCGGTAGGAACCGAGATACCAGTATTTACGCAGGTCTGGCTAGATATTGGGGACAATCAGAGTCTAGCTGCTCAGCTCAGTACCTTTGCGGCAGAGATGACGACTTTGGTCACCATGACGGATGCCATCAAACCGAATGCCTTAGTCCTACTTGATGAAATTGGTAGTGGGACTGATCCAGAAGAGGGGTCTGCCCTGAGTATCGCAATTATTGACTATTTGCGGGCCCAACAAGCGACGATTGTTGCTACCACGCATTTTAGCGCCATCAAACAATATGCTGTCGATTGTCCGACCTTTATGACGGCAACCATGGCGTTTGACCGGAAAACGTTGGCGCCAACTTATCAGATTTTATTGAATCAAGTTGGTGCCAGCGAAGCGATTTGGCTTGCAGAGCGGCTTGGTTTGTCACCAGCCATTTTAACGGCTGCGCGGCAACGATTAATGAATTAGCGTGCAATGAAAGTCAGTCCAGTTGGGCTGGCTTTTTTTTGCTTTTAGAGAGAGCTTAAAAATTGACTGGGCGTGAAAAGCCGACAACGTGCCACCAAGGGGCATAAATGGGTGAAAGCCTGACATTACTATCTTGGGTATCATTTGACCGAGGTAGATGCCAACGTGAGCAATCGCCCGGGAATTGTCCCCAAAGAAAATCGGCAGGTAATCGTTGCATTTGTGATAAACGGGTGTGGGCGAATTACCACTTGCATTTTGCCCAAAAGCTGGGTATATTTCATAATGTAACCTAAATTGGTAAGGAGGTCTCGGGCATGGCATTTATGAAGCTAGACAACGGTGAATTGTTAAAAAACATTCGTAAGTTTGCTAAGAAAAATGGGCTGACACTAGCGGAAGTTGCCACCTTGGCGGGGTTAAGCGCAAGTGCAATCTATAGTTGGAAAAAGCATACACCTTCAAAAGGAACCTTAAATGAAGTTGCCCAGGTTTTAGGGACGACTTATGCCAAATTGGTCGGCAAAGACGGTCACGCTGAAGATACGACGGCCGTGGATTTAAAGAAAGTTATTGAAAACCGTAAAAATCGTTTTGAATATCA
This sequence comes from Lactiplantibacillus daoliensis, assembly GCF_005405005.1. Lineage (GTDB taxonomy): Bacteria > Bacillota > Bacilli > Lactobacillales > Lactobacillaceae > Lactiplantibacillus > Lactiplantibacillus daoliensis. The sequence goes on from NZ_BJDH01000012.1 coordinate 8,688, forward strand.
TGGCCAACCGATCTCTGAGGCTCAACTTAAAATTATTCGGAATGTGCTAAAGACGATGTTTGAACGGCGTCAAAATTAATTTTAATTTAATTGCGGGCAGATTGGGTGCAACCCTTGAGTAGTTAGTGTAAACTATTCACCAAGATTCAAGTTATTTTCGAGTCGTCAAAAAGCTTGCGGAAATGCTTGACGTGCCCAGTACTTTGGTGCACAATATCTTCAATCATTTAACAAGTTGGGAGATGGCGAATATGAAAAAAGTCACCACTGCGCTGGCCAAGAAAAATATTAACCAGCTATTAACGATCGTTAACCAGGGCCACGAATCAATTGAGGTGGAAAATCCCAATACACAAGATTCTGCAGTCATGGTCAGCATGAAAGACTGGCTACAGATTGTTGCGACCTTAGCCAAACAAAATAATCATGACATGGAATTCAGTTAATTAAAAAGTATGAACGAGTTGATCCCGTAGTGACGCCGTAATCGCGTGGCTATGGGATTTTTTACTAACTTTTTCAGTAATTTTTCCGCCTAGAGTGGGGAAAATCGGTCAACAAAAAACGCGCCACAACAATTGTGAGCACGTTTTTGGCTTAGTCTGCCTGACTTTCGGCGAACTTGGTTTTAATGTAATCGGCGGAAATTTGTAACTTCTTGAGTTCTTCCTCGGTCAAGTCTAATTGCACTTGTTCGACAATTCCATCGCGACCGACAACGGCTGGATAAGAGAGGTAAACGCCGTACTCTTCACGGTAGTTGGAAACAGGTAATTCAGTTAACGCATCATTTAAAATCACGTTGGCTAAACGAACCGCAGCCGTGGCCACGCCGTAACTGGTGTACTTCTTACCATGGAAAATAGCAAAGCCGCCTTGGCGCGCCGCTTTGTCGAGCGCTACTAAGTCTAAGTTACGATCAGCAGCAATTTTGGAGATTGGTTGTCCCAAGACACGAACGGTTGACCAAGCAGTGAATTGGGAATTACCGTGTTCACCCAAGTTGTAACCGGTCACTGAACGTGAATCTAGGTTCAACTTTTTGGCAACGGCACGTTTCATCCGGGCTGAGTCCAGCAGAGTTCCAGTCCCAATGACATGGTTCTTTGGCAAACCAGTGACAGCTTGGTAAATTGAGGTGATGACGTCAACGGGGTTCGTGATGGCGACGATAATACCGTTGAAACCACTAGCCTTAATCTTTTCAGCGACTGATTTCACTTGTGCACTCGTGAAAGGGAGTTCAGCAAAGCGGTCGTTATTTGGATTGTCTTGTAATTTGATGTTTCCTAAAGCAGAAATAATGACATCTGCGTCTTTCAAAGCGTCATAGTCATTGACAATGATATTGGTATGCATTGGCAAGTTAGGCATGGCATCTTCAAAGTCAATGGCATCGGCGTTAACTTTGTCCGTATTTGGATCAATTAAGACTAAATCGTCGGCAAAGCCGTTGGCAACGATGTAATGTGCGGCAGTGGAACCCACGTGGCCCATACCGATAACAGCTATTTTTCGTGACATAGATTAAAACACTCCTTTAAAATTTCTGTGCTTACTAACTAAATTACCATTATTCTCATTAAATTTAAATAGTTTTTAGAAGTAATTTCAGGATAGTATCGGTAGAATTGGAATTGGGTTATAATTAGGACACTCTGTGTTTGATGCAATTTCAAACATTTGACTGAAGAATACATATCGCAAAAGGGAGGGGCGACTGTGCTCAAACGCCTAAAAGACTCATCACTAATGTTCTGGTCGCTCGAGATTTTGATTGTGGCAGCGTTGATCTGGGTTTGCACGAAACTTGGATTCTTATTTCAGCCCATTGGGACTTTTCTCAACGTGGTCTTCATGCCAATTGTAATTTCGGGTTTCTTGTTTTATATGCTCAATCCGCTCGTAAAAATGCTCATGAAGGTCCATTATAAAAAATTTCGGATTTCTCGGACTTGGGCAGTCACGATTGTTTTTCTGTTATTGATTGGTGTTTTAGCCTATGGCGCCGTTTCATTGATTCCACGTTTGGTGTCACAGGTGACGCAATTAATTTATAACTTGCCAGGTTTAGCGGCCGAAATGCAAAAAGCAGCTACTAAGATGATTAATAATAGTACGATGTTGCAAAAAGTTGACGTGAGTTCATACATGAAGCAGCTCAATGGCCAGGTCAGCAAATATGCGCAAACCTTCCTGTCTTCGTTATCCACCAGTATTGTGACGGTCATCTCGACAATCACGAGTGTCACGATTATGGCGATTACGATTCCAGTGATCTTGTTCTACATGTTAAAGGATAGCGAAAAATTCATTCCAGCCATCAGTCGGTTCTTGCCACGGAAACAACGGCCTGAAATTGTGGGACTCATTCAAAAAATGGGTGATACCATTTCTAGTTATATTAGTGGACAAGTGATTGAATGTCTGTTTGTTGGGACATTTACGGCAATTGGCTATATGTTGATCTCGCAACCTTATGGCTTGTTACTAGGAGTTGTGGCCGGAATTGCGAACATCATTCCTTATCTCGGACCGTATATCGGGATCGCACCGTCGCTAATTGTGGCGTTCACGGTCTCACCGATGCAAGTGGTTTATGTGGTAATTATCGTGGTGATCGTGCAACAAGTGGATGGGAACCTCATCTATCCAAACATTATTGGACGAACATTAAAAATTCATCCGTTGACAATTATTATTTTACTGTTGGCCGCCGGAAATATTGCCGGAATTTTAGGCATGATTTTAGCTATTCCATTTTATGCCGTTGTGCGGACAATTGTGGTTTATCTCTTTAATATTGTTGAACTGCGAAACGAACAGGAACTACGCAAGCAAACCACGGTCTATCAGCCTCAGCCAGCCAAAGCGACGAAGGCGGATTTGAAGCCAACGAAGAAATAATCTCCTTGTATTGATGAGATGAAAACAGTCAAATAATGCAGTTTTAACCGGATCCAGTGTGAGCAACACTGGATTTTTTGTGAAAAAATCAGTAGAATATGTAAGGTTAAGGTAAGACTGCGTCTAAACGATAATTATAAGATAAAGAAACTGCTTTTTTAATGAAAGGAATTTTTATGAATAAATCAGAATTACAGGCTGCCGTTGACACGCGGCGAACCTTCGCGATTATTTCTCACCCTGATGCTGGGAAAACCACGATTACTGAACAAATGCTCCTCTTTGGGGGCGTTGTTCGGCAGGCTGGGACAGTTAAAGCACGGAAGAGTGGCAATTTTGCCAAGTCCGACTGGATGGAAATTGAAAAGAAACGTGGGATTTCCGTAACTAGTTCCGTCATGCAATTTGACTATGACGGTAAGCGAATCAATATTTTGGATACGCCTGGACATGAGGATTTCTCTGAAGATACGTATCGGACACTGATGGCCGTCGATTCCGCCATCATGGTGATTGACTCTGCGAAAGGGATCGAACCCCAAACGAAGAAATTGTTCCAAATTTGTAAGATGCGGGGCATTCCGATCTTTACTTTCATGAACAAGTTGGATCGTGATGGTCGCGAACCACTTGATTTACTAAATGAAGTTGAAGAAGTACTTGGAATTGAAACCTATCCAATGAACTGGCCAATTGGGATGGGCAAAGGGCTCAAAGGCTTATATGACCGGTACAATCACCGCGTTGAACTTTACCATAATGAAGCTCATGGTGAGACATTCTTACCTTTGGACGCTGACGGTAAGCTTGATCCTAGTAACGAGTTGACTAAAGATAGTATCTATCGAGATGTCTTGGACGAAATGGAACTCATTGAAGAAGCCGGTAACGACTTTGACGAAGCCAAGGTGGCTGCTGGGGATATGACCCCCGTGTTCTTTGGTTCTGCCTTGACTAACTTCGGGGTTGAAACCTTCTTGAAGACGTACTTAAATTATGCGCCTAAGCCAAATTCACATAAAACTCGTGAAGGCGAAATTGTGGCGCCAACGGACGATGAATTTTCAGGCTTCGTGTTCAAGATTCAAGCCAATATGAATCCTAATCATCGTGACCGGATTGCCTTTGTTCGGATTTGTTCGGGTGAATTTGATCGTGGAATGGATGTCTTCTTACAACGAACTGGTAAAAAAATGCGCTTGAACAATTCAACGCAATTTATGGCGGACACCCGTGAAACGGTAGAAACTGCCGTTGCTGGGGATATTGTTGGTCTTTATGATACTGGGAACTTCCAAATCGGCGATACGATTTATGCCGGTAAGCAAGCGATTCAGTTCGAAAAATTGCCACAATTTACGCCGGAACTGTTCATGCGGGTCACGGCGAAAAACGTGATGAAACAAAAGTCCTTCCACAAAGGAATTGATCAGTTGGTTCAAGAAGGTGCCGTTCAGTTGTACACGTCTTATTCAACTGGGGACTACATTCTCGGGGCCGTTGGTCAGTTGCAATTTGAAGTCTTCAAATTCCGGATGCAAAATGAATATAACTCTGAAGTTGTGATGGAACCACTTGGGAGTAAGACTGCTCGCTGGATTGATCCTGAACAATTGGACGAAAAAATGTCTAGTTCACGGAACTTGCTGGTTAAGGATCGTAGCGGTGCACCGTTATTCTTGTTTGAAAACGCGTTTGCGGAACGTTGGTTCGCTGACAAGTATCTAGACGTTAAATTAACTGCTAAATTATAAGCAATTGAAAGACCATTCGCGTATGAATGGCCTTTTTTTGTCCGGTCAATGCTGAAAATGCGCACTAAATTTCTTGAGCGCTTTCAACCGTTAGTTGATAATGTTAAACTGGGACTATTGCTTTTTTATCAAAAAAATTATATGAGACATTAGGAGGTCGTGTTCGTGAACATCTTAATTGCCCTGATTCCCGCACTGGGCTGGGGTTTAAACCCACTATTAATTTCAAAATTAGGTGGAAAACCAGTCAATCAGACCTTAGGAACCGGAATTGGCGCGCTGATCGTTGGTTTAATTGTTCAGTTGGCGGTTCGTCCAACTGTCGATGCGTCAACCTTTTGGCTAAGTGCGCTTTCAGGTGCCTTTTGGGTCCTCGGCCAAATTGGACAGTATACGTCTTACTCGCGGATGGGTGTTAGCACTACGATGCCAATTTCAACCGGTTTACAGTTAGTCGGTACGTCGGTGATTGGTGTCTTAATGTTTGGCGAATGGGCTGGTGATGGCGCTAAGGTTGTTGGCTTTGCGGCCATCATTTTAATGATTGTCGGGGTTGCACTTACCGCCGTGACAGATAGTCCTGACGGGCGCAGTGGCCTGATGAGCGGTTTGCTTATTTTAGTCCCAACGACGATTGGTTACTGGGTCTATAGTGCATTACCAAAGGCCGTTTCAGCTTCGGGAACCGCAATTTTCTTCCCACAAATGTTGGGAATGTTTTTAGCCGCGGTTGTGTATGCGCTGGTGAGTGGTCATGGTCGAGCATTTAAACAACGAACAAGTTGGTTGAATGCTTTTGCAGGATTAATTTTTGGCGTGTCGGCCCTGGCTTACATTTTTTCTGCCAAGGCCAATGGGGTCGCAACGGCATACGTGATTACGCAGGTGAGTGTGGTGATTTCAACGCTAGGTGGGTTACTAGTGTTGCATGAAACTAAATCGTCCCGTGAATTACGACTGACGATTATTGGCTTAGTGCTGATCGTTGCAGGTAGTGTGATGACGGCGTTTTTAGGCTAATTTTCACTGGTTAATGAACTAAAGAATGAGAGCTAAAAATTGCCGGTCCGTGCCACTACATCAATAATCAGGCACGGAAAACTAGTACAGTACTGCCGCTTCCAGTTGTTGCCGATAACATGCGGACGAGGGACCGGTTCAAGCCTCAAAAACGTCTTGAACCTCGCCAGGAAGCTTTGCCAAGACCGCAAATCTCCCGAACTGTCCGTGGTGTAAGATCGGCAAAAAACGCCGGTCAAACGCCACCTGCACGTCCGATGCTATCGGTAACAACCTCCAGCTAATCAGTAGTTTTGAGGGGATAAATCAGTTATTTATACTTAGTGGAGTCAGTCAAAATCGGTGTGCGGTGTCGGCAAGAATAGTCGGTGCTCTTGGCTGACTATTCTTGCGGGGCAATTCAAAGACGTGTTTTATCGGCTTTGAATTGAGGTACCAGACCGTACTGTGGCTGGCACCGTCCCCCACAGCACGCCGGTTTTGACTGACGGAGCGCTAAATTTAGGTGAGTCTACTTTAGACATTACTGGTACTGCGTACTGCTATATTCTTGAGACTTACGACCTGCAGTTGATAAAATTAAAGTTGCAAAAAAGCAAAAGCCAATCGGCTCTTGCTTTTTTAGTCTTTATAAACCGACACCATGAGGTTCAAGCCCAGTGAGGTACCGACCGGGTAAATAGCCGCGATTTTTGACTTGATACCAAACCACACGATTGTCATCGACAAGGCGTTCAGTCAAAATGACTTTTTCGCCATCAGCTACTGTGGTGAGATACCGGCCGTAAGGTTCAATGTAAGTATGCACTTGCTTACCAGGGACGAAGCTGACGATCCCAGTCTGTTGAACTTGACGTTGGTCCCGCGTCCGATAACTCAGTGGCAACTTCGGTAATAACTGATCACCGTTCGTCAGCTGCACTTGCGCTTCAGGAATCCACTGATTGTCACCAATGTTATACCAAGTGTCGCCAGCGTTTAATTGCACCCGCAGGTAGGTCTTATAGACGCTGCCTTGTTGCAGAGCAGTCAGATAATTAGTCGTGGTTGCTCCTGGATAAGGGAAGACACGGGTCCGGTGCCGAATTTGCACGAAACCGGTACTTAGATCAGTTTGACGCCAGTTTTGGTTGCGGTAGAAAAATAAGACTGTTTTAGAACTGGTCGTGTATTCACCAGTCACATCACCGACTGACCGTAGTAGTTTAAAACCAGCGACGGTTGGCGCGGCAACCTGATAAGGGGTTCCGAGTGGGCCACGCATCATCGTTGGTAAACCGATTAATTGGCGTTGGTCGATATCATAGGCATAGGCCCAAATTGGTTGTCCCGCCTGCCGTTCGTACGTCAAGATCAGTCGCGCTTGCGGTGCTGTAAACCAACGTGTGAGACCGTCAATGTGTACCAAATGGTAGCCAGCGATGTTGACATCCGGCAAATGAATTTCGTCACCAACATAGCCGGCAATCATTTCTGGTGCTTGGAGCTCATGACCGTCAGCATCTAAATGGTGCACGAGAATCAAGGCTTCAGTTTGATTAATGCTCGGTGTCTGATCTGTGGTGGTCGCGGTAATGCTGGTTTTGTCGGCCGATTCAGCCGTTGCAGTTGACTGGGGCCGATTTAAGCCCAGCAACATGCTTTTTAAACGGTCAAAAATATGCACGTGACCACTCCTTTCATAATTAATATAATTATTTCTAGTATAACGCATCCGTCCATCAGTTTGCACAGCTTAAGTAAAATGTAAAAGTCGATCTGGACTTGCTCGTGTATACTAAGATTAAATAGGGGGGATTTGCAGTGAATTTAAAACAATTACGCTACTTTTTAGCTGTGGCTGAAGAGGGGCAAATGACGGCGGCAGCCAAACGCTTGCACGTTGCCCAACCACCACTGAGCTATCAAATCAAGCAGCTAGAGTTGGAACTCGGCGTGACGCTCTTCAAACGGTTGCCTCAGGGTGTGATGGTCACGGCAGCTGGAGAGCTGTTAGTTGGCTATGCGCAGCAACTGACGCAATTGTCGGCCACGGCGGAGAATAAAGTTCGGGCGCTGGGCCGTGGTGTTACGGGAACTTTGAATCTGGGCACGGTCTCATCTTCAGGTGGCGTCATGCCTAATCAAAAGGTCCTTAACTGGCTACAACAGCATGGTGATGTGCAGCTAGAAGTCAGTGAGGGGAATACGTTTGAATTGTTAGATGACTTACATAAACGGTTATTGGATGTCGCAATTTTACGGACGCCCTTTAATCAACAACACCTAGTGTGTCGTTATTTTACGCCAGAACGGATGGTCGCGGTCTTGCCGAAACGATATACCGAATTTACACGTCGGCGTCAATTACGACTGAACGACCTAGACGGGTTACCACTGATCAAATACCGGCGTTTTAATGAGCTTTTCCACGTGGCTTTTTTAGAGCAAGATTTTGAGCCTAATTATGTGATGACCTGTGATGATGCCCGCACGGCGATGCATTGGGCCGAGCATCAGATTGGTGTGGCATTAGTGCCACGCTCACTGGCGGAGACTTATGATACGGGAGAAGTCTTGATTCGTTCGTTGGCAGATCGTCGTTTTGAAACCCGGTTAGTGCTAGCAACTACTCCGGAATCCTTGGCAACCCCCTTAGTGGCAGGGTTTATGGCTCAATTTCCACAAGCACAGGCTTTAGACTAATTTGTTGATTCAGCTATCTAATTTTTTAATGACAATATTTTTGTGAATCCTATTTTAATAGTGTTGGTTTCGGTTACACACTTTTAAACTGCTGACTATCTTATTTAGCCAATAAGTGGCTGATTGACTGACGTGGCTAGGATTACCACCGATTTTTTTAATGATTAGGAACTCCCCTGATAAAATGGTAAACTGACAAGTGAAATTTAAATGACGAAGGTGAGTTCTTGTGATTTATTCATTATTATTAATGCTCGGGGTCGGTGTTTTAGCCGGCGTTTTCGGGGCAATTCTCGGGATTGGCGGTGGGATGATTATTACGCCAGTCCTGACGCTTGCCATGGGATTGGACATTAAGTATGCCATTGGGGCTAGTATTATTGCGGTTATTGCAACGAGTTCGGGGTCGACAATCGCTTACTTAAAGGACGAAATGTTAAATTTGCGGGTGGCGATGTTCCTAGAAATTGCGACAACGGTTGGTGCGGTACTTGGAGCCATTTTAACTGGGCTGGTCCACGCCACGTTCCTGTACTTCTTATTCGGCGCCTTGTTAGTCTTTACCACCTATAATATGATTCGCAAATTGCTTGGCAAGGGGCAAGATGACCAAGCTGCGCATGCGGATGAATTGGCGACTAAGCTGAACCTGAACGGCACTTATTATGATAAGGCGTTGAAGAAACAGGTTGATTATCAAGTTCAGAATGTACCCGGCGGTTTTGTGATGATGTTTGGTGCTGGCTTGGCCAGTGGCTTACTTGGCATTGGGAGTGGGGCCTTCAAAGTGTTGGCCATGGATACGATTATGCACATGCCACTCAAGCCTTCTTCGGCCACTTCTAACTTGATGATGGGGGTAACCGCAGCGGCGAGTGCCATGGTTTACTTCTTCAATGGATCGATCAAAGCGGGAATTGCAGCACCGTTGGCGATTGGCATCTTAGTGGGCGCCTTAGTCGGAACCCGTATCATGCAACATTTGAAGCCCCGCTTAATTCGGATGCTCTTTGTCCCAATCATGCTTTACTTGGGCCTACAAATGATTGCTAAAGGATTCGGGGTGACCATCTAATGAGTGAAAAAGAGTCAAAAGCTAAAGAAATGCACCAAGTGGAATTAATCATCGGTCAGATTTTACGGATTGGGGTCATTGTTTCCGCAACGGTGATTGTGTTAGGCATCATCTTGATGCTCATTCAAGGCAGCGGCGGTTACCCGAATGGCATTCAACCTACGGGCTTTAAAGAAATTTTGAGTGGGGTACTCGCATTGCGGCCATTTGCCGTGATTATGTTAGGTCTCTTCCTATTGATTCTGACGCCAACACTACGAGTGGCTGTTTCCATCTATGCTTTTGCGGTTGAAAAGGACCACTTGTACGTCTGGATTACGACGGCTGTGTTAATTATCTTAATCATCGCGTCAGTTATCGGGTATTTTGGCGGTTAAAAATCAAATTTTAGATCAATTTTTAGTCGACAGGTTTGCTGTCACTGAAGATTGATCTTTTTTATTTAGAAACAAGGTCGTCGTAACTGTCCTTGGTGTTAAATTTTGAAAGCGCTATGATAGATCATAGATTAGTAACCTACATGGAGATGTCAAAATGAAAATTGCATTTGCCGATTTAGACGGCACATTATTGAATGATCAAAAACAAATTTCCAACACGACTGTCCGAGCGATTCGGCGCTGGCAACAAGCCGGTAATCAGTTCTTGATTGCTTCTGGACGTTACTATCGGGATGTTCAGGGCTTGTTAAACCAAGTTGACTTGAACTTGCCAATCATTGCCTTGAATGGGGCCGTCACACTTGACCGTGCCGGTGAGGTGATTGATGCTCAGCGTTTACAGGCCGATTCAGTTGTGCTTGAGCAGGTGCAGGCATTCTGCGAAGCACACCACTTAATCTATCTTGTCTATTGTACGGATGGGAGTTATGTCCGCCAGTATCCAGATTTAATTAATAACCTAGCCGAATTAGCGCTGGCGACAACTAAATCGATCTCAGACACAATTCATAAAATGCAATTTTATTTTGACCAGTTTTACGGCAAGTCTACGCCGGTCACGGTGCCGTTCGCGTTGGCACGACAACCCGCTGTGTTAAAATTTGAGATTTTTACGGGTGATCCGACAGCGTTGGACAGCTGTCGTGAGATAGTTGGAGATGCATTTGAAGTGAGCTACTCTTCACCACGTAACCTTGAACTAACAGCCAAGGGGGTCAATAAAGGCTTGGCGGTACAACATTATCTTGCTGGCGTAAAATCCGAAAGTGTCACCAGTTATGCTTTCGGTAACGGTCAAAATGACTTGAGCCTCTTCAAAGCAGTTGATCTCGGTGTGGCAGTGGCCAATGCGCCGGCAGCGATTCGAAAGGCCGCCGACAAAATAACGGTCACGAATAATTCTGCGGGTGTCGCGGCGGTACTTAACGCGATTTTAGATGATGCTGAAAAGTAGATACAGATCCGTGAACACAACACCATGTAAACAATTTAAATAATAAGAGAATACTGATAATTTATTAGTTGCGATGATACGATTGGCCTTTTTAGCTGTTTTAACTAATCAATTATTGCCCTAAATTGGTCAAAAACGAGCCCGAGAAAATTATTTATTAAGAAAGATAGTCGACGTAATTTTTTTGTGAATGATAGTTAGATAGTTAGCCAAACCTGTTGATATATAAACGTTTTTAATTAAATTGATTTGTGAAATGTGCGTTAACTTTAATGGTGAGCTCGCTTAATTATGACTAAATAATGATAAAAATTAGAATTTAGCATTGATTTTAATTTATTTATAATATACAATTACTTTAACTTTTCGAGGGAAAAGCACACACAAACTATTAAGTTAGAGGGGTTGGGGTTTTATGAATTTAAAGACAGCTGCTAAAGTAACTGCCGTTGCGGGGGCATCATTATTATTCCTCGCAGCCTGTGGTTCCAAGAGTAACTCATCGTCTGGCAAGCAAACTGCGACGATCACTGAATCGGCCGAATTGCCAACGATGGACTTATCTAAATCAACCGACGTTGTTAGTTCAAACATGTTGAACAATACCAACGAAGGGTTGTACCGGTTAGGCAAGAACAGTAAGATTACCCCTGGGATTGCCAAATCAACTACCATTTCCAAAGATGGTAAAACATATACGTTCACTTTACGGAAGAACGCAAAATGGAGCAATGGCGACAAAGTTACCGCTAAAGATTTCGTTTATGGTTGGCAACGAACCGTTAATCCTAAGACTGCGTCACAATACGCATACTTATATTCCGGTATCAAGAATGCTGACGCCATTACAAGTGGTAAAAAGTCAGTTTCTAGTTTAGGTATTAAAGCTGATGGCGACTACAAGTTGACTGTTAACTTGGAAAAGCCAATTCCTTACTTCAAGAAGTTGATGGGCTTTGTTAACTTCTTCCCACAAAACGAAAAAGCTGTTAAGAAATATGGTTCTAAGTATGGGACGACCAGTTCAGCAATGGTCTACAACGGTCCTTACGAAATGACTGGTTGGAAAGGGACTAACTTAAGCTGGTCTTTAAAGAAGAACAAGGACTACTGGGATGCTAAGAACGTCAAGATGAGCAGCATTAAGTTCCAAGTTGTTAAGGATGCTTCAACTGGCTTGAACTTGTTCAACTCAAACAAGGTTGACGATACCGTGCTTTCTGGGACCCAAGTTAAGAATTACAAGACTAACAAGAACTTCAAGTTACGTAAGACTGCTTCGATTTTCTACGTTGAATTTAACCAAAAAGACAAAGATTCCGGTCTTGCAAAAGCTTTCCAAAACAAGAAAGTTCGTCAAGCCTTATCAATGGCCATCAGCCGCAAACAATTCGTCAACGACGTGTTAGCAAACGGTTCAACGGCTGCTAAGGGCTACGTTTCATCCGAATTATCAAAGAACCCGTCAACGGGCAAAGATTTCGCGGATGATGCCTATGTTGCTAGTGGTGTTGAATATAACATGACTGAAGCCAAGAAGTTATTGAACGAAGGGTTGAAGGAATCTGGTCAAACCAGTTTGAAGATCAACTTACTTTCTGACGATACTGATGCTGCGAAGAAGTCTACTGAATATGTTCAAGGTCAATGGCAGAAACTTTCTTCCAAGGTTAAGGTAACCAACCAAAACGTGCCATTTAAGACCCGTCTCTTGCGGTCACAAAATGGGAACTTTGATACCGTTATCTCTGCTTGGAACGCTGACTTCACTGATCCAATCTCATTCTTGTCACTCTTCACGTCTGACAATTCATACAACAACGGTCGTTACAACAGCGCAGCCTATGACACTGCTATCAAGAATGCCAATGACAAAGACGCTAACAACGAAACCGCTCGTTGGAATGACTTGGTTACGGCTGAAAAGACTTTGATGGAAGATCAAGGGGTCGCACCAATCTATCAACAAGCCGAAGCTCACTTAACTCGGACGAGTTTGAAAGGTATCATTTACAACACGGCCGGTTCACAATACAACTACAAGTATATGTACGTTAAGTAAGGCAAAATCTGAAGTTATGAATGTGTGTGCTTTAACTGAACGAATGTGAAACGAAGGGGTAAGGATTGACACATTGTTAATCCTTACCGTTTTGTTTTATAATCAGAACTGTCATTATAATTTAAGGCTAATTTAATAGAATGCGAGGAATTCTAATGAGAAAGTATCTCTTAAAGCGGATATTTTACTTATTCCTGACATTATTCATTGTGGCGACTGCCACGTTCTTTTTGATGAAGTTAATGCCAGGGACACCGCTTCAAAATGAAGCCAAGTTGACTGCTAGCGAAAAAGCATCAATTTTAGCGCAGTACGGGTTGGATAAACCCGTCTGGCTCCAATATTTCATTTATATTGGGGGTATCTTCAAGGGTAGTTTGGGGCTATCTTTCCAATTCAGCGATCAAGCTGTTAGTTACTTGATTGGGAGTCGGATGGGCCCTTCAATGCAATTAGGTGGTCAAGCCATGGTTGTCGGGGTTATCTTTGGGATTATCCTCGGGGCCGTTGGGGCGATCCGGAAAGACACCTGGGCTGACCGTTTAGCGACGGTCTTGTCAATCTTAGGAATTGCGGTTCCTAGTTTCGTGTTAGCCATCTTGCTACAATATTACCTCGGTTTGAAATTGGGTTGGTTCCCAGTTGCCGGTTGGGAAGGCTTTGCTTACACCATCTTACCAACCTTGGCATTGGCTGCGAGTCCATTGGCCGAAACTGCCCGATTCATTCGGACTGACATGGTTGATGTCTTGAGTTCCGATTATATCGAATTGGCGAAAGCTAAAGGATTATCGAAATTCGGTATCGTTTATCATCATGCCTTGCGGAACAGTTTGATTCCAATGGTAACGTTGATCGGACCTTTAGCCGCGGCATTGATGACTGGGTCGATGGTTGTTGAAAACATCTTCTCTGTTCCTGGGATTGGGGAACAATTCGTTAAGTCGATTTTAGTGAATGACTACCCAACTATCATGGGTGTCACGATCTTCTACTCTGCTTTACTTTGCTTATTGTTATTGTTGACCGATATTGTCTACGGGATCATTGATCCGCGGATTCGCTTAAGTGGAAATGGGGACTAGTTAATGGTAGATAATCCAAATAATATTGAAATCAAACCCGGCGACTTCGAGCCATTAGACAAACAAGCCGGGCCAGACAACGAAAAAATCGCCGCACCTTCCTTAACTTTCGGGCAAGATGTTTGGCGGCGCCTGAAATCTAATAAGACGGCGTTTACCAGTTTTATCATTTTAATCTTGTTATTCTTGATGGCCTTTGGTGGTCAAGCAATTTATCACCAAAATCCGAATGATCAAGAGCCAAAGTATGCCAACTTGCCACCTAAGATTCCGGGTGTTGGGATTCACGGTTTGAACGGACACATCAACCAAGGTGGCACCGATGTTGATGCCTACAAGGCTGCTGGTGCTGGTTCAGACGTGCATTATACCTTAGGAACTGACTATTTAGGCCGGGATCTATTGGCACGGATTATGTATGGGACACGGGTCTCACTTGAAATTGCGTTAATTGCCACTCTGATTGATTTAACGATCGGAGTCGGGTTCGGGATCCTATCTGGTTGGATGGGTGGTCGAGTGGATATGTTCATGCAACGAATCATTGAAATCCTCTCGTCTATCCCATCATTGGTTGTCATGGTCTTGATGGCGACGGCCTTCCAGAAAACTGGGATGGCTTCAATCATTGCTGCTTTGGCGATCATCAACTGGACCACCATGGCCCGACTGACGCGGGCGCAAACGCTACAAATGAAGAATCAAGATTTTATTTTAGCGGCACGGACCTTGGGTGAATCTGCACCGAAGATTGCTTGGAAGCATTTGCTCCCTAACTTGTCTTCAGTCATCATTATCCAAACGATGTTCACGATTCCGAACGCAATCTTCTTTGAAGCGTTCTTGAGTTATATTGGGATTGGGATCAGTTCACCACAAGCGTCATTAGGGACTTTGATCTCTGATGGGCAAAAGAACTTCCAATTCCTCCCATATCAAATGTGGTACCCAGCCATTGTCTTGATTGTGTTAATGCTTGCCTTTAACCTGTTAGGTGATGGGATGCGGGACGCCTTTGATCCGAAGTCGAAACGATAGGGGTGTAGAAACAAAATGGAAAATCCTGAAAATATCATTGAAGTGCGGAATCTCCAAATTGATTTCCACACTTACGCAGGTGAAGTTAAAGCCATTCGTGATGTCAGTTTCGACTTGCGGAAGGGTGAAACCTTAGCCATTGTTGGTGAATCCGGTTCTGGTAAGTCAGTTACCACCCGGTCACTTATGGGGTTGTTAGCACCCAATGCCGTCATTAAAAGCGGTAGCATTATGTTCCATGATGAAGATATTATTAAAAAGTCTGAAAAAGACATGCAACATATTCGTGGTAAAGATATTGCCATGATTTTCCAAGATCCAATGACGTCATTGGATCCGACGATGCGGATTGGGCTACAAATTGCCGAACCGTTAATGAAGCATAAAGGGTTAAAGAAAAAGGAAGCCGTCGCACAAGCGCTAGAAATGTTGAAGTTGGTTGGGATTACTGATCCCGAAAACCGGATCAACGACTATCCTTATCAATTTTCAGGTGGGATGCGCCAACGGATCGTGATTGCGATTGCGTTGGTCTGCTACCCAGAAGTCCTGATTGCTGACGAACCAACCACCGCGTTGGATGTGACGATTCAAGCTCAGATTTTGGATTTGATGAAGGATTTGCAAAATCGGATCGATACTTCCATCATCTTTATCACCCATGACCTTGGCGTTGTGGCTGGGATGGCTGATCGGGTCGCGGTGATGTATGCCGGTAAGATTGTCGAATACGGAACGGTTGACGAAATCTTCTTCAATCCACAACATCCTTACACTTGGGGCTTGTTAAACTCGATGCCAACCTTGGATACGGAAGGTGGCTCATTGTCCGCAATTCCTGGGACGCCACCTGATTTACTTGACCCACCCGTTGGCGATGCTTTTGCGGCACGGAGTGATTACGCGATGAAGATTGATACGGAAAAAGAACCACCATTCTTCAAGGTTTCCGATACGCATTATGCGGCGACCTGGCTATTGCATCCAGATGCACCTAAAGTGACGCCCCCCGCAGAAATTGTCCGGCGTCAAAAGAAGTTCGCTACGATGCAAAAGCCAGAAGCACCGATCAAACATGAGACGAAGGAGTAATCAATATGCCTGATGAACGTAAAAAAATTCTAGAAGTCCATCATTTAAAGCAATATTTTAATGTTGGCAAAAAAGATGAAGTCCGGGCCGTTGATGACGTCTCCTTTGATATTTATGAAGGTGAAACGTTTGGGTTAGTTGGTGAATCCGGTTCTGGGAAGACTACGGCCGGTCGTTCAATTATCCATTTGTACGAACCTACTGATGGTCAGATCATTTTCAACGGTAAAGACGTGTCGAAGCTGCATACCAAGGCTGAAATGCACGAATTTCGGCGTGAAATCCAAATGATTTTCCAAGATCCGTATGCCTCATTGAACCCGCGGATGAAAGTTAAAGATATTGTCGCTGAAGGGATTGATATCCATAATCTCGCCAAGGATGATGCGGATCGAACGAAACGGGTTGAAGACTTACTGGAAACGGTCGGTTTGAACAAGGACCATTCGAGTCGTTATCCTCATGAATTCTCTGGTGGGCAACGTCAACGGATCGGGATTGCCCGGGCCTTGGCCGTAGAACCCAAATTCATCATCGCTGATGAACCAATCTCTGCGTTGGATGTGTCTATCCAAGCCCAAGTCGTGAACTTGATGAAGGAACTCCAAGAAAAGCAAGGTTTGACTTACTTATTCATCGCGCATGATTTGTCGATGGTTAAGTATATCAGTGACCGGATTGGGGTGATGCATTATGGGAAGATTCTGGAAATCGGCCCAGCGGATGAAGTTTACACGCATCCATTGCATGCCTACACCAAGAGCTTGATTTCAGCGGTCCCAGTACCGGACCCTGAATTCGAACGTAACCGTAAGCAAGTCGTTTATGACGCGTCACGTGAACATGATGACAAGCAACGGCGGATGGTCGAAATTGCGCCAGGACACTTTGTTCGGGCCAGTGAAGACGAAGTTGAAATGTATACGAAACGCGCGCAGGACGCTGGTCTTGTGACCGACTTTCCCCGTAACTAATTAAAAACACTGCTTGGCTAGGAATAGCTGAGCAGTGTTTTTGTTTCCGGTTTTTCGAGCGCATGTTATCAGTAACCACCAGAAGCGGCAGTGAGCGATTAGTTTTCACGACCTAATTGTTGACGTGCGGGTGCAGACCGGCAATTTTCAACTTTCAATCTTTAGTTCAGTAGCTATTTTGGGCTTAATTTAAGGCTTTAATTAACAAGTTGGCAACTGCTTTGGCAGAAAATGGGTTTTGACCCGTGATGAGCTGCCCGTCTTGAACGGCATATTCCGCGTACGCTCGGCGACGTTTAAAATTGGCACCATGTTTAGTTGCGACGGTTTGGTTTAAAAAGGGAACCACTTTGCGTTTGCCGGCCAAGACTTCTTCGGCCGTGGTGAAGCCGGTGACATTGCGACCAGAGATCAGGTATTGACCATCGGAATCTTTGACATTGAGTAGTCCAGCAATGCCGTGACAAACCGAAGTGGCATAACCGCCTTGGGCCAAAATTGACTGAGTAATGGTCTGTAACTCGGTATTATCTGGGAAATCCCACATGACGCCGTGTCCACCGGTATAGTAAATAGCAATATACTCGGTTGGATCGATGCTTGCCGGCGTTTGCGAATGAGTTAATGCCCGTTGCTGAAAATCATCCGAGTTATAACGGGCCATACTGGCCGCATCGGTGTATTTCATGCTGCGGGGATCAAGCGGGACGAAGCCGCCCTGGGGACTAACATAGTCCACTTGGTAACCGGCTTGATTAACGACGTCAATAAATTCCGTTGCTTCGCCAAGCCATAAACCAGTCGCATCGTTAGTGTCACCGTAATGTGTTGTATTCGTCAAGACAATTAATATTTTTTTCATTTTTCCACGCTTTCTATAATCGTTCATTAGTATCCATCACCGCTTGAACATGGGTCAATAGGGTTTCAAGTTGTTGAATTTGTTGCGATCGGTGTGTCAAGTAGTAATAGTTCTTAGTCCCGACGCGATGGTAGTCAATCAATCCAACTGCTTTTAACAGTTTGAAATGATGCGACACGGCCGGACGCGAGAGCGCGACGACATCCGTAAGTTCGTTAACGCGTAACCCGCGATGAATCACCTTTTTATCAAGTAATGCTAGAATAATCGCTTGGCGTTTAGGATCACCTAACGCGACCAAAAAATCACTGGAATGCTCGAATTCGTGTTTTAATTTGATTAGATCTGACATATAAATCATCCTTAATGGTTGATAATTTTAAACCATTAAACCATGATTTTGATAGGCTGTCAAATTTATACTATCAAGGATATGATACTTAATTATTCAATAATTAAGTATCAGAGTACATGTGTTGTTGTTCGAAATTTTGAACGATTATGATATTTTTACATGGATCAAATCCGCTGAACGTTGGGGGTGTTACTTGCAACTTTGCTTGTGAGTACGGATTGCCGTGGTGGAAATTGTTACAATTGACGTACTTAGTTGAGCACTCGGTAAGATAATAAGCATTAGACAACAGAACCTCACGTCATAACCGTAGCGGTTAGAACGTGAGGTTATTGCTTTAAATGTTTAATTAGTGCGTGGCCAATCTTTTGGGCGGAGCCGTTAACAGTCATTAGCGAGCCACATTTCACTAAAAAAGTTAGTCCAATTTCTAAGCTATTTTCGATGATTGTGGCTTTTTTTAGTGATTATAGGACGACATTCCAGCTAGGAAGCCTTGGATAATGTCGTAGAGGTCTGGTACCGCCAGCGAGCTTAACCAAATGATTCCCCAGAGTGTTGCCCATTTGTTAAAGGCTTGATTGAAAGTATGCCAGTTAATACTGCAGATTAGCCCAAGAAAGCCAATTAAGGTAATGGAAATCAGCCAATTTTCGGCAGTATTCATTGAAATATGGGTTTGAGCAAGCGTAATAATCCCAACAATCCCAATGACAAGGCTCATTAACAGGATTTTGGATACGGGATTAATGGTTGGGCCTTTTTCTAAGTGCGTCAGCAAGTTACTATCACCTTTGATTAACTCGTCTAAGGTCAGTCCAAATAGATCACTAATGGCAACGACATTGGCAAAGCTGGGTAAGGCTGTGCTGTTCTCCCACTTGGAGATTGATTGTCGTGATAGATGTAATTCTGCGGCTAACTGTGCTTGTGATAAATGGCGTGCCAGCCGTTGTTGTCGTAATTGTTGTCCTAAATCCATGGTGCATCCCCTCCAATAATTTTAGTGTATCAGGGTGGGCCTGGATGTAAAGCACATCGGGGGAACTTATTGGTTGCGGCCTTGGTATCATTGGATCTTAGCTGGTCGTTTCTCGTCCATTTGACCGTAAATTAATGATGGCTCATTGACGGTGACGTGTGTTCAGTCCGGTTCTTTCCAGTAATGTGAAATTGACTCCAGGCATAACCGCAACTTTGATTGGTTGAAAATGTTATTGAAACTATAAGCGTATTCGTTGAGACACCCGCGAATACCCGATATAATTAAGACCAATCAAACGAGGGAGGGTGGCAAATGAAAAAG
The DNA here is from genome assembly GCF_005405005.1 of Lactiplantibacillus daoliensis. Classification (GTDB taxonomy): domain Bacteria; phylum Bacillota; class Bacilli; order Lactobacillales; family Lactobacillaceae; genus Lactiplantibacillus; species Lactiplantibacillus daoliensis. The sequence continues at coordinate 28,298 of NZ_BJDH01000012.1, forward strand.
ATAATGATACCGTTAACTATTTTAGGATTAGCAGTGAGTGGCTATTGGCTGTGGCGCAGGCGGAAAAGTTTGAGAAATCAGACTGTAGAAAGTCATCGTCCGCCCGTTAATGAAAAAGTTGATACAAATGTCGCCGATCACGCTAATGAGGATTTGCAAGGCAGTTTATTAGCAGATCGCGATGAGGTCAAAGATTGGGTGATTGCGGTGAAGTGCAATGTCAACAAATGATGGCGAGATTACTTTTGACCAATCTTCAACCGGTTATCCGGTAAAAGGACTATGTTAACTTGTTGTGGTGCAAGTTGATATAGTCCTTTTGGATTAATCATTTAAACATTAGTAAGACTGATTTAAATAATAGAAAATGCATAATTAACTAGTGTTAATCAAGATGCCTGTTTGACAAGGAGTGCCTTTAAATAAATGTTAAAGAGTAGCTTGATGGTCAAATTCGGACAATGGTTAAACCGATTAACCAGACATGCCGTTATTTTTATATCAGTTCAAAAATATAACTATTGTTGTTTATATTTATAAGTATTTGATTAATATGCTTGTTCATTTGGATTGACTATATGTATAATTGGGGACATTCGACGGTGTCGAATAACAACTAGGAAACACGTGGGGGCGATGATTTAACCAATTTGTGGTTAGCAATCAAGCATATGAAACGAAAAATAATAATAACTTTTTTAATAGGACTCGGTTTAGGCGGCTTGCTTGGGAAAACTGTTTACGCGGAGGATTTACCGTTTCCAGATTCGTCAGTTGGTCACTATGTTTTTGGTGTGGGTTCCTACTACAATGCCTTTGCCGCCGGAAAGCTAACGATCAACAGTAGTCCCATTGCGACGCTAGAAGGACGTTACGCTGGTCGTCAAATCGTCAGTGCCATGACTGGCGCGGACAATGACGGCCGAGTTTGGAACAAATTGTCGCAGTTTTCACCAGTCTATGTTGCCAATGAAGTGCCTTATCAGAGTAATGACACCGATTTGAAAACGACCGGTCAAAACTTATTTGACGTTTTTAATCACCAAGATAAATTACCGGACACTGACAAAATTGTTATTAATAATTTACACGATCAGGCTAAAAACACTTGGACTGCGGCTGAAAAACGTCAGAATGCGGTCCTAATTAAGCATCTTAGCGACGAAAATGTCGGGGATGTGGGTTATTTCAAAGATAATACTGCGTCATTAAAAGCGGCTTATCAGCAAGAAACTGGCAAGACAGTCACTTTAGACCCCAATAAAGTCGATGCGACGGCTTATTTTGATGCGGCTGCGGATCAGATTCAGCGAATTTCGGATTATTACGCGAGTTTTAATGCCAAGCAAGCGACACTTGCGAATGGTGGTGTCGATGCGGTTACCGTTCAGAAGGATTTAACCGGTGATCGACCAGAAGTGACGATTAAGCTTAGTGATGGTTATGCAGACGCTTTTAAGGCCACGCCGCCCATGGTTTTCCTGAATTTATCGGGCTTACCACATGACGTTACGATTCATATTGAGAATATGACGACGAATGTGGTTAACACGGCTGCAACGAGTGACTCATCCTATGCGACTTACCAGTATGCACCATACATCTTTGTCAATTGGACCGGGGTCAAGAATACGATGCCGTTTTCCTGGGGCAGTGCGTATAAGTTCTCTGTGACGGATACGACGGGTAAAACGATTACCAATGATAAAAACGACGATGTGACGAACTCGGATGGGTCCAAAGCGACTGTCAACCAAATGCTTTCAAGTCATATCTTGAATAACTTTCCAAAGGCAAACACCTCTGCAGGTAGTTATTTGTCGGCGGATGCCGGGAGTGGGAGTGATTTGTTTACCGGGAGTATCATGGCGCCATCTGCGAGCATCGAAGTCGCTAATGTTGGCGCCACGCAATTCTTCTACGGGAGTGTTATTTCTGGGAAAGATGTGCTGATTGAAAACAATATGCTGCCGGCGCGGGTTATTGCTAGTAGCTTCGATGTCGAGCATATTTCGAGTGACAATATTAGTGAACTGGACCCCAGCAAGCCGCAGATCCCGGAATTGTCAAAAGTGACCTTGAGTCAAGGTAAGCCAGCGACCAATTTAAAAACTGCCAGTGGCGAAGCGACGACTGATTATACTGGGAAGCATACGGATGGCGAGATTCACCTATCGGCGTGGGTGACGCCTCGTAAGACCGCTTATCAGCTGTTTTACCAGTTGAATGATGGGACGTGGCAGCAACTGTCTAATTCGGCTATCAACGCGAGTGAAAGTAGTAACGACCTGGATCTGGGACCGTTGACCGCGTTAAAGAATGCCAATACGCAAAAATTAGTGACAACCGGTAAAACGGTGACGCAGGCGGCAAATTACGATCCGACACGAAGTTCGGCCACAAACCAGACAATTTCGACGGAGCTGGCACGCCAAAATCAGTTGAAGCTGGTCGTGATGCCCATGACCTCGGATCGAGGGACTGCCATCACGACTCAGAATGTGGCGGATTATTTGGCGACTTATCCCGCGACGACGATCAAGACGACTGAAGCTGGTACGGCTGCAGCAACGTTACCAGCGGTGTTTGATTTTGAAGCGGTAGCTGGAGAACGATTAATGACAGCGAGTCCGACCGTTGCGTTGACAAATGATTGGCAAGTGCCAATTAGTTTAAGCTTAGGCACGGGCGCGGCCTTAACGGCACCGTTGAGTGACGGGTCCCAGCCGTTGTCAAGTGACGATTGGATTCGATATACAACAACGGTCGACAAGGTTACAACAACGCGTCATTTGAGTGCAACTGCCGCAACGCTATTACCAGCAACCAGTCCACCTACATTAACTAAACAGTTGGCGTTTACGATGATGGTTGATCCGTCGGTGTATCCAGCGGATGTTAGCGCGGGACAACGCTATTTTGTGCCATTTAGATGGCAATTAAATTACGGCTTAACAGCCAGTTAAAAATTTTGGAGGAAATAATGATGAGAATTAAAACTTTATCTTTAGGTCTCGCAACCGTTGCGAGTGTTAGTTTATTGATGTTACCAGCACAAGCAGCAGATACCAATGCCTTAACTGGCAATTCGGTTGGTGAATTTGAAGTCGCCCAGGGGACGTTAACCTTGGATGCTGTACCAACTTTTGCTTTTGAAGGGACGACAGTCAAGACTTTAGTGACGTCAGGAGCCGATTTAGCTTATCAGAACGACGCTATTAAAAATGGCTCAACGACAGGGACCAAATTAACGGTCAGCGATTATCGTGGGTCAGATCAACCAGCGTGGAATCTAAATGCCAAAATGAGTCCTTTTACTAACAAAACTTCGACGATTACAGGAACCTTAGCTTACGCTACTGATAATAAAGCTGCTGGTGCCGTGACTGGTGATAACAGTTCTATTTGGAATGACACCGACGCAGGCACGGCTGGGGTTGGTACAGCAACTGCGGGCACGACGACCAGTACCAAGTTAACCTTGCCAAAAACGTCGAGTGTTTCGACGGGGACATATGATGCCGATTTGACTTGGACATTGAGTGCAACGGCCAGTGACTAGGCGCAGACTTTGGTGGTTGATCTTACTGAGTGTTGTCGGTTTGTTTGTCAGTTTACGGCCGGTAATTAGCCAGGCGACGACAGGTAATGGGGCTGGCTTTACGATTCAAATGGTGCCCAATCCTCGTCAGACAACGGGCGTTACGAATTATTTTGATTTAACCGTTAAACCAGGCCAGACGGGCACGCTCCAAATGCGGGTCATTAATTTGACTAAGGAAAACTTACATCTTCAGTTGGCTAGCAATACTGGTTATACGACGTGTAATGGTAACGAAGCGTATGATTTAGCAAAATTGGGCACTAGAAGCACGGCCCAGTACCACTTGAATGAATTGCTCAAGACGCCTGCCAAACTGACGTTAGCGCCCACTGCCACTAAATTAGTGACCGTGCCGTACCAAATTCCGGAAACGGGTTTTGATGGTGTTTTAGAAGGGGCTTTTTACTTTCTTAACTTATCGAGTGGGGTGAGTCAGTCAACTAATCAGAGAGGCTTTTACTTGCACAACCGCTATGCGGTCGCGTTGGGACTCGTCCTTCGCCAAAATACGACGCCAGTGGTGAAACCCAAGCTGGTGCTCAAAAAGATTGGCACTGGGATTGAACAGCGAAAAAAGTTTAGTCCAGCCATTAGTGTGAAGCTTGCTAACGTGGCGCCGCAATTACTCAAAAAGTTAACAATTGATGGCCGAATTTATGATCAGAATAGTCGTTTGAAATATCGAACCAAACGGACTGGTTTAGGCATGGCACCAGCTTCAAACTTTGACTATTTGATTAATACCGGAAATAAGCGTTTATCAGCTGGTAAGTACCGGTTACGGCTAGTTGCTACCGCCGGCAAAAAGCGATGGGTCTTTAACCGTCAATTTACGATTACTAAGGCAGCCGCAGATCAGGCTAATGCCGAGACACCACGCGATTGGCGTTGGCTCTGGTGGTCGCTGTTGATTGTGCTGGTCTTATTAGTGCTTTGGTTAGCTTATCGATTTGGTAAATATCAAGCGGAAAAGAAGTCAGCATAAATAGCTAGTTTAAATACTAATAAACGAAAAAAGTGGTTCTTGCAGATTACAACGCAAGAACCACTTTTTATGTCGATACTCAGGCAAAAAAAACTCGCAAGCCAATAGTGACTTACAAGTTTTGACCTGATTATTCAGTTGCTTTTGGTTCTTCCGCAGCTAAGACGATTTTACCGTCTTCAACTTTGGCAACCATATTCTTGACATCGCCGTGGTCCAAGTAGAAGTCCGCGATTCGATCTTCAATCTGTTCCTGAATAACACGCCGTAATGGACGTGCACCCATTTCAGGATTGTAACCAAGGTCAACGAGCTTTGCTTCGACTGGTTCGGTGACATGAACATGTAAGTCTTGGTTGGCTAACATGCCGTTGACATCGTCAATCATCAAGCCAACGATCTTCATCAAGTTTTCTTTCGACAAAGCATTGAATTGAATGATGTCATCGAAACGGTTCAGAAATTCGGGCTTGAAGTAGTTACCCAATTGACTCGTAATGTCATGGGTCTTACCCTCAGCGGCAGCGCCGAAACCAACGTTTGCTTCGGAATCACCAGTCCCAGCATTAGAAGTCATGATAATGATCGTATCCTTGAAGCTGACCGTCCGACCTTGTGAATCGGTTAAACGACCATCGTCTAAGATTTGTAAGAACATATGCATGACATCAGGGTGGGCCTTTTCGATTTCATCCAACAGAATCAAGCTGTACGGATGACGCCGAACTTGCTCGGTCAACTGACCGGCTTCTTCATAACCAACATAGCCAGGCGGTGACCCAATCAATTTAGCCACTGAATGTGGCTCCATGTACTCACTCATGTCAAAGCGAATCATGGCATCCTCGGAACCAAAGAGTTCCTTAGCCAATTGTTTAGCTAGTTCAGTTTTACCAACCCCAGTAGGGCCGACGAACATGAATGAACCGATTGGTCGACCAGTACCGTTCAACCCAATACGGTTACGACGGATGGCCCGCGAAACAGCTTCAACGGCCTTATCTTGACCAATAACGTTGCCTTCAAGATCACTAGCCAAGGTCTTCATCTGTGCTTGTTCCTTAGCTTGTAACTCGCCAACTGGAATGTCGGTCTTTTCTTCGACGATTTGTTGCATATCCTCGACAGTGACAGTGGCGGTGTCTTCTGCAGACTTAGCACTGTTTTCGTCGGGTTTAGCTTTTTCGAGTTTGGCAACTTGATCACGGTAATAAGCCGCTTTCTCGTAGTCTTCCTTCTTTAAAGCGTCTTGTTTTTGCGCTTCAGCACCATCAATTTTTTCTTGAATCGTCTTAGGATCAACGGTCTTCAAGGTTAAGTTCTTACGTGATCCGGCTTCATCTAGTAGGTCAATCGCCTTATCAGGTAAGAAACGGTCTTGAATGTAACGGTTGGATAACTTAACTGCCGCGACAATCGCGTCCGCATTGTATTTAACGTGATGGTAATCTTCGTACTTCTTTTGAATCCCTTGTAAAATCTTGATGGATTCTTCAACGCTCGGTTCGTCAACCGTGACTGGTTGGAAACGACGGGCGAGGGCTGCATCTTTTTCAATGTCACGATATTCGTTTAACGTAGTGGCCCCAACTAATTGGAAGTCCCCCCGTGCTAAAGCGGGCTTCAAGACATTCCCGGCATCCATGCCACCTTCGGCATTGCCGGCACCCATAATTTCATGGATTTCGTCAATGAAGAGCACGATGTTCGGGTTCGATTGAACTTCCTTCATTAGTTGCTGCATCCGTTGTTCAAATTGACCCCGAATCCCGGTGCCTTGAACAAGAGAAGCCACATCCAAACGAATGATTTCTTTATTTAATAGTTTTTGGGGAACTTGACCAGAAACAATCTTCTGGGCTAAGCCTTCGACGACCGCCGTTTTACCAACCCCAGCTTCACCAATTAAGACCGGGTTGTTCTTAGTCCGCCGGTTCAAAATTTCGATGACGCGGTTGATTTCGTTGTCACGGCCGATCACTGGGTCGATTTTTCCCTGCTTAGCTTGATCAGTTAAGTTGTAGCCATATTGCCCAAGCAGACCGCCACCGTTTTGCCCACGCCGGTTGCCCCCGTTATTGGGACCAGCAGGCTGGGTTGGTGGGGTTTGTTGCTGTTGCCGATAGCCGTCGCCAGAATTGACGTCGCCGCCTTGCATAGCGCGGAAGATATCGTCAAGACCGCCAAAACCAAATGGATCTTGTGCCATATCAGTACCTCCAACTCCATTATTTGGTTGCTGTTCCTGATTTTTGAGCAGTTGATAGCAATTTTGGCAAAGATTAATTTGCCGCCGCTGACCGTTGACGTTCGTATATAAATGAATCGTCGCTTCGTTCTTATGGCAATTGTCACAAAGCATATTGCTGTCACACACCTTTCCTATCAGAAATATCACTAAATCGATGATCGATGCTAGTGAAAGGGCCAAAAGTCCTTTGACCTTTGTTGACCTTTGACTATTAGTATAGCGATTTTTTTAGGTCACGCAAGTTTTAAGTCTCAACGTCAAAACTGGATATTGATTCTTTAGCTGACCGGGTTTAAATCTCGTTTATCAACAATTTAATTATTTCTGAAGCATTTTGCCAGCTCGATTAATTTGCTTGTCAATTAAGATGAACAGTTGTATATTTAACACCTAATCGGAACAAGCCAGTCAATGAACCGTCTGACACTATTATAGTCTAAAAGTTGATTTTCGCACGGAAGTCGTCTGACCTGTTCTGATGTTAGTTGATGACAGGACTTAATTGATCTGATTATAAGGGGGTAAAGACTGTGGCAACGGATTTCCATCAGTTAATGGAAGACTTACGCACTGGTAAGCAAGCAAGCTTTAGTGTCGAGCCGAAAGACTTTATGAGCTTTCACGCCGCCTATATGAGCTACGAATACCGAAAAAGAATCATTGGTATGGCTGACTTAGACGGGCACGTCGTTTACCATTTTGATAAGGATGGTAAGGCTACCAATTAATCGCAATTTGATGAATGAAAGGGCTTGTATTTCAATTGGATAATTGCTATCATCAATACTAAGGGCTCTAGAGCAAACGTGTTGGCGGCAACTCGGCTTGACTCGGGACCAACTTTAAAATTTTACATCTTCGAAGGAGATCGAATAGTTATGGAAAAGAAAGATTTTCACGTAATCGCAGACACAGGTATCCATGCACGTCCCGCTACTTTATTGGTACAATCAGCAAGTAAGTTCAACTCAGAAATTACGTTGCAATACCAAGACAAGTCAGTAAACTTGAAGTCCATCATGGGTGTTATGTCACTCGGTGTTGGTAAAGATGCAGACGTTACTATTTCAGCTGAAGGCGCTGACGAAGCAGATGCTGTCGCAGCTTTAGCTGATACTATGAAGAAAGAAGGCTTATCTGAATAATGGCTGAAAAGGTACTCAAGGGAATCGCGGCCAGTGATGGTATTGCGATTGCTAAGGCCTATATGCTAGTTGATCCAGATTTGTCATTCGAAAAGACGACGGTTTCAGATATTGATGCCGAAATCAAGAAGTTACATGACGCTTTTGATGCTTCTAAGGCTGAATTGCAAGTTATCAAAGAAAAAGCAACTCAAAGCTTAGGTGCCGAAGAAGCGGAAGTTTTTGAAGCTCATATCACTATTTTATCTGACCCCGAAATGTTAGGACAAATTGAAGGCAAGATTAAGGATGATAAAGTCAATGCTGAAGAAGCTTTGAAGGAAGTTACTGATACTTTCATCTCAATGTTCGAAGCAATGACGGATAATGCATATATGCAAGAACGTGCAGGCGATATTCGCGATGTGACGAAGCGTGTTATGAGCCACTTGTTAGGGGTTACCTTACCAAGTCCCGCATTAATCGATTCCGAAGTTATCGTGGTCGCTCATGATTTGACACCTAGTGACACGGCTCAATTGGACCGTAAGTTCGTTAAAGGTTTCATCACCGATATCGGTGGACGGACAAGTCACTCAGCAATCATGTCACGGACGCTTGAAATTCCAGCTGTTGTTGGCTCTGAAACAGCAACAACTGACATTAAAGCCGGTACGACGGTTATTCTTGATGGGATTAATGGTGAAGCGTTAGTTGCACCTACTGATGCTGAAATCAGTGACTATCAACAAAAAGCCAAGGATTTTGCTGCTCAAAAGGCCGAATGGGACAAGCTCAAGAACGAAGCCACCGTTTCTAAAGACGGTAAGCACTTCGAATTGGCTTCAAACATTGGGACACCTGACGACATGGATGGCGTTTTAGACGCTGGTTCAGAAGCCGTTGGGTTGTTCCGGTCAGAATTCTTGTATATGAATAGCGCCGAATTACCTGATGAAGACACCCAATTCGAAGCCTATAAAAAGGTTGTCGAAGGGATGCAGGGTAAGCCAGTGATCGTCCGGACCATGGATATTGGTGGGGACAAGCATTTACCATACTTGCCACTTCCCGATGAAATGAACCCATTCTTGGGATATCGTGCCATTCGGATCTCACTTGATCGTGATGATATTTTCCGGACCCAATTACGGGCGTTACTCCGGGCATCGCATTATGGTCAATTACGGATTATGTTCCCAATGATTGCTACCTTGGATGAATTCCGCCAAGCTAAGGCCATCTTCGAAGAAGAAAAGGCCAAATTAGTTAAAGCGGGCACCCCAGTTGCGGATGATATCAAGCTAGGTATTATGATTGAAATCCCAGCCGCTGCCATCTTAGCTGATCAATTTGCTAAGGAAGTTGATTTCTTTAGTATTGGGACCAACGACTTGATTCAATATTCGTTTGCTGCTGATCGTGGTAACGAACGTGTTTCATACTTGTATCAACCATACAACCCATCGTTGTTGCGTTTGATCAAGCATGTTATCGACGCTGCTCACGCAAATGGCCGCATTGCGGGCATGTGTGGTGAGGTTGCCGGTGATCAAGTTGCCGTGCCATTATTGATGGGCCTAGGCCTAGATGAATTCTCAATGAGCTCAACTTCAGTATTGAAGACCCGTTCATTGATGAAGACCATCGACACTAAGGAAATGGCTAAGTTAGCAGACAAAGCCCTTAACGAATGTGTCACTAATGAAGAAGTTAAAGAATTAGTTGAAAAGAACGTTTTCGGTAAGTAAACGTCTTTATCAAAGAGGTGGGTCTTCAGTGATCTGCCTCTTTTTTTACATAAAATTGCCATGAGAAACGGCCAAAGTTTGAACTATGTCAGATGTTGTCACAGGGAACTCTTAATTTATCTTAAGATTATTTGCAACTCCGATACCGAACCAATATAATTGTTATAATTAATTATTGAGACTGGATGAACTGCGCTCAATCAGGTGGACTTAAGGACTGATTGAAGCAACGAGCGCTAACAGTGTGTCAGTTAGTGGTCGGAAATAAAGGGAGAATCTACGTGAATATCGGGATATTTACAGATACGTACTATCCACAAGTGAGTGGGGTAGCAACGTCAATCAAAGTGTTGCGTAATCAACTCGAACGGGCTGGCCATCAAGTGTATATCTTTACGACCACTGATCCGCACGTTGATAAGAATATTTATGAACGGAATATTTTTCGGTTCACGAGTATTCCTTTCGTGTCATTTACTGATCGTCGAATTGCGGTGCGTGGCTTATTTAAAGCTTATCAGGTCGCTAAAGATCTGGGCTTAGATATTGTGCATACTCAAACGGAATTCTCGATGGGCATGATTGGTAAGTTCGTGGCCAAGCAACTCAAAATTCCATGTATTCACACTTATCACACCATGTACGAAGATTATCTGCACTACATTGCAAATGGCAAATTGTTGAAGCCTTATCATGTTAAAGAAGCCACGCGGGCCTACTGTTACCATCTGAATGGCGTCGTGGCGCCAAGTCATCGGGTTTCTAATACGCTTAAAGGCTATGGGGTGAAAGCACCGGTTCGAATTATTCCCACCGGGATTGACATTAATCAGTATGAGCAGACTCCGGATGGTGACTATCGTGAAAAATTAGGTTATGCGCCTGAGACGCCGGTTTTGCTCTCGTTGAGCCGCTTGGCCTATGAAAAAAACATTCATGAAGTGATTGCGGCTTTGCCAAAGGTAATTGAACAGGTTCCAACCGTGCAACTTTGTATCGTCGGTGATGGGCCGGCCAGAGAAACGTTGGAAAACCAAGTGAAAGATGCCGGGCTGAGCGAACACGTTCAGTTTACTGGCGAAATTGATAACGATGAAGTGTACAATTATTATCAAATGGCCGATCTATTTGTTTCTGCGTCCAATTCAGAGTCACAAGGGTTGACGTATATTGAAGCCATGGCAGCGGGATTAAAGACGGTCGTAGCTTCAAGTCCTTACACAGATCAGCTTTTAGATGATCCTTCGTTAGGGACGACTTTTAGTAGTGAACGGACCTTGGTACAGGATGTTATCCGTTATTTGCAGCATCCACATGCCTTTGATGATCCGAAGCCACGGCAGAAGAAACTGTATCAAATTTCAGCTGAATATTTTGGTAAACAGGTCATCAATTATTATCAAGATGTCCAGTTGGCCTACTCGGAAACGAATAAGTCTGCGAATATCAGCGATTAAGGGGACGAAATATGTTAAACATCACCATGTTTTCGAAGGCTGACTCTGTCAAGGGTCAAGGAGTTGGTAGTGCGTATTTGGAATTAATGCGGCTATTACAAACACATTGGCAGGATGAGTTCAACATCAAGATCAACCGTTATGGGCGTTCCGCGATTTCCCATTATCATACGGTGAATCCAATGTTTTACCTGTCGACATTTATGCCAAATCGGGGTCGAAAGATTGGTTATGTCCATTTTTTGCCGGAAACACTGGAAGGTAGTTTGAAGTTACCTAAGCCATTCCAAGCGATTTTTAATCGTTATCTGATTTCCTTTTACAAGCGGATGGATCATATCGTGGTAGTCAATCCGACCTTTATTCCTAAGCTAGAAGCTTATAATATCAGTCGTGCGGACGTGACTTATATTCCGAACTTTGTTAGCAAACGTGAATTTTATGAAATGACTAAAAAGAAACAGTTACAATTGCGACAAAAATATGGCTACGATCAGGACAAGTTTATGATTCTTGGGACTGGTCAGATTCAAGATCGGAAAGGTGTGCCAGATTTTATCGAACTTGCTCGCCGTAACCCAGATATTCAATTTGTCTGGGCAGGTGGGTTCTCATTCGGTCGGATTACGGACGGGTATCAAGAATTAAAACAAGTTGTTGATAATCCACCGGCAAACCTATCTTTCCCTGGAATTGTTGATCGTGAAAAGTTAGTTGATTACTATAATATGGCGGATTTATTCTTGCTGCCCTCGTATAATGAGCTCTTTCCAATGTCTGTGCTGGAAGCCTTCAGTTGTGGGACGCCGGTTTTGCTGCGAGATTTGGACTTGTATCGGGCAATTATTGATGGTTATTACCAAGCTGCAAGTGACGTTGATGATATGCAGAAGCAGATTGATCATTTACGCGATAATCCAGCGGGAATGCAATTCTTGCATGATAAGGCAGTCTTGGCGTCAAAAGATTATTCAGAAGAACGGTTGGCACGAATCTGGCATGACTTTTATCTACAACAAGCAAAAGAGGGGTAGCCATGACTAGAAAAAATGTGTGGTCATTGCTGGTCATGGTGTTACTCGGGGTAGGGATTTCATGGTACTCCTTGCGTAATGTCAATATCAGTAACATGATGACCGATATTGCACAACTCAATTGGTGGTGGCTGCTGGTGGCCCTCGGCTGTGTCGGCCTGTATTTTGGGCTAGAAGCAGTTGTCGTGCAAAAGTTCGTCCGACACCGCTACAAGCACTATTCATTCCGTAGCGCACTGCGCGTACCATTAGCGGAACAATTATTTAACGGGATCACGCCATTTTCTTCGGGTGGACAACCCGCGCAAATCTTTGTGATGGCCCAATCAGGAATTGATGCAGGTCGGGCGAGCTCTGTGGCATTGATGAAATTCGTGGTCTTTCAAGCAATGGTCGTGCTGAATTTCTTGTTTGCAATGTTAATTGGGTTTAATTACTTAGCGGCCAAGTTAAGTTATTTGTCCCTATACGTCTTTTTTGGCTTTCTAATTCATTTTGCCGTCATTGTTGGCTTATTGTTGGTGATGTACTGGTATAATTTCACAAAGCGAGCCGTGAAAGTCGTGTTAATTCCGGTCGGTTGGTTCATGAAAGCTGAACGGTTCGGAAAATTACAAGCAAATATTAGTGAAAAAATCGACTCATTTTACGAAGAGAGTCTGCGGATGACCAAAGATTGGCGAATGCTGCTGGAAGTCAGTGTGATCACATTCCTGCAACTGCTGTTCTACTACCTGATTCCGTATTTTATCATGCGGGCAATGGGGTATACTGGCATCAATGTCATCATGGTGACCAGCCTGAACGTGCTGATTTTCTTGGTCACGTCGCTCTTTCCAATCCCAGGTGGTGCCGGTGGTGCCGAGTTTGGATTTACTGAACTCTTTGCCAAGTTTATTCCGAGTCATAGTAAGTTGATTTTGGCCATGTTAATTTGGCGAATTTTGACTTACTATTTAGGCCTGTTTTTGGGGATGATTGCGATGGCCATGCGACCAGAAAAAGCTGAAGAAATTAAGGTCGACGAGCTATCGGAAAAATAAGCAGGAAGCGCTAGCGAGCAGCCGGCGCTTTTTAATTAGTCAAAAGGGAATGATTTAGGTGAAATTAGGGGAAAAACGAGTCTGGTTAGGATTTCTGGCGATAATTATTGGGTTAAGTGCGGTTACTTTGACTGCCAGTGCGAGCGGTGATCCGGCCAATGAGCTGAAAGCGGCCTACATTGTCGATGCCGATACCGGGCAAGCCGTGTATGCGGATCATGCGGAGACTAAGCTGCCGATTGCGTCGTTAAGTAAGTTGATGACGCTTGATTTGGTCGTGCATGCGGTTAAAAGTGGTCAAATTAAGTGGACAGATAATGTTCCGATTAGCGATCAGGTTCGTAAGCTGGCTGAGAGTGCCACCTTGTCAACGATGCCAATGGCTGAACACGACAAGTTCACGGTTAAGGAGCTGTTCGCGGCCACTTTAGTTGGGTCTTCAAATAGTAGCGCAATCGCACTTGGTGAGTTAGTTGGCGGCAGTAACGCTAAGTTTATTCAATTGATGAATAAACAGGCTAAGTGCTGGCAACTTGAGGCTCATTTTGTTAGTGCTTCGGGGCTGGATAATACCGATTTAACGAAATATCACTATAACTTGCCAGGAACTAGTGATCAGGCTCAAAATTTGGTCTCTGCGCACGCAATTACGACGGTTGCAAGACATTTATTGCGGGATGATCCAGAAGTGATTACGATTGCGAACCAAGCCGCTGTCAAAGTTCGTAATTACCGTGTGCCGACGTCAGTTAAAATTCTTAAAGGGCAGTCGGAATATGATGCCACGGTCCCAGTGGATGGGTTAAAAACGGGTTATACCGCGAAGGCGGGGGCTTGTCTAGTGGCGACCTTCAAACAGGGTGGTCATCGGATGATTGCAACCACCCTAGGCGGCGCATGGCAGTACAGTGCGAGCGCAAACTTGCGAGCCCAAGTTCAACAGCAGGAGCGTTATCAACGGATTACGCCAGCAACTATTGACTATCAGATTCCTGGAACCAGTACTAAGGTGAAATTGATGGCGAAGACGGTCCAACGACGCTGGGTGAATGTTCGGCAACCGTTACAACAAACTGAAGTTCCGGTTTTACCGTTAAAGGCGAGTCAACCGAATTATTTAGGCAAACGGATGACGGTGATGCAGTTGCGGTTAACCGATCCGACCGCTGGCACGATGACAACTGTGGATTATGTCACGGCCCATGCTCATGCATTACCTGGCCCAATGCAGTTGGCGACTACGGTGAAAACTAGTGCGCGGATTCAATCGTTGCTGCCAGTTGAATACTAAAAAATCACGTTAACTCACTTGCATCTGATCTGCAGCGTGAATTAACGTGATTTTTTTGTTGTTCAGAAGTTAGTGTTGATTGGCGGGGTCATGGATATAGGCCGTCAAGCGATCCATCGCTTTTTGCAATTTTTCCATGCTAGCAGCATAGCTGAGTCGAACATAGCCTTCGCCTTCAGCACCGAAGCCCGTCCCAGGAATAATTGCCAAATGGTTTTTACGTGCTAAATCTTTACAGAAGGCCATCGAGTCTTGTTCGTAGCCCGCGGGTATTTTAGCAAAAATATAGAACGCACCAGTTGGGCGAGCAATCTTGAAGCCCAGACCGTTCATGACCTTATAAACGAAGTCACGGCGCTTTTGATATTCAGCACGCATTGGCAATGCATCGTCCATGCCGTTTGCCAAAGCCTCAATCCCAGCCTTTTGGGCGATGGTTGTTGCGGCGGTGACGAAATACTGATGAACTTTCTTCATCTGTGCCGTTAATTCCTTCGAGGCAAATAGGAAGCCGATTCGCCAGCCGGTCATTGCGTGTGACTTAGAAAGGCCGTTGATCAAAATTGTTTCGTCAGGCAGGTAGTTTGCAATTGAGACATGGTCACTGCCATATGTTAGTTCACTATAGATTTCATCAGAAACGACCCACAAGTTGTGGCGCTTGAAGCAGGCAGCTAATGCCTTAACTTCATCGGCGACATAGGTGACCCCAGTCGGGTTGTTCGGGTAGTTCAAGACGATGCCTTTAAAATGTTCATCGGGATGGGCAGCAATGAAGTCGTCAACCATCTTCGGGGTGATGACAAAATCGTTGACGCCAGTGTCCATAAAGAGTGGGGTGGCACGGGCTTCCTGAATGATCGGAATGTACGCCGGGAAGATTGGCGAGGGGATGATGATGGCATCGCCAGGATTACAGATGGTCGTTAAGGCGGTGGCAATGGCTTCAGTTGCACCGACAGTGACTAACACTTGGTCTTCAGGGTCATAATGATTGCCGTACTTTTTAGCTTGGAAATTCGCGGCTGCTTGACGTAGCTCAAGTAAGCCGGCCATCCCAGTGTAGTGTGAAAAGTTTTGATCAATGGCTTCTTTAGCAGCAGCTTTGACATGTTCAGGTGTATTGAAATCCGGTTCGCCGAGTGTTAATTTGACCATGTCAGGAATTGCACTGACTTCTTCGTCGAATTGACGAATCGTTGAAACTTGAATTTGAGCAATGGTATCGTTGAGATCATCTCTAAATAGTGTCATGATCAGGACTCCTTTTATATTTTTATAACTTGTCTTAATTTTATCACAACTAAGACCCGACAAAGCGGGACATTGCGGTATAATTGACTTGGGAAAAATTAGGGTAAAACGGGGCTTTATATTAAAAAGGCGTGTTATTAGTCCCATTTTTTGCTAGAATAAAAACAAAACTTAAGGAGCGAGATTATTATAATGGAAAAATCTGAATTATCTGCAATTCTCAAACGACTCGAAGCAATGCGGACGACGGAAGCTGCTGAGGTCCAATCACGGCGCTTTGAAAAAGAAGGCGTTGAACGTGGTCAAGTCGCTTACGACCCCGCTACCTCAACTTATACTTTACAAGAGTTCAATCCAGACCAAACTTTTGAATTTGATAACATCGATTTAGTTGCGATTGAACTATACGATTTGTTAACGGACAATTAACATTTCCGCCAATTAGATATTTTATAGACTGGTCCATATTATGCGTTGAAACTTGAAGAATTGTTGAAGAATTCTTCAAGAGATTGCGATTTAGCACTCAACCGTTATAATATGGATTTGTTAATAGCAATGACGGAGGAATTATGATGCCCAAATTTATAAAAAACACGGTTGGTAAGGTCAATACCACGCTTGGCTTTTTTACGCTGACCGTGGTCTTATTTTGGCTAAAGACGTATATCGCGTATCAGCATGAGTTTACGCTAGGGGTCAGTGGGACTGTTCAACAGTTTCTACTGATTTTAAATCCATTCCCAACGGCCATTGTGCTCTTGGGGATCGCGCTATATTTCCGGGGCCGTTTGAAGTATTGGTTATTGATGATTATCGATGCCTTACAAACGACCTGGCTTTTTGCCAATATCTTGTACTACCGAGAGTTTTCAGACTTTATGTCTGCCGGTGTGATTAAGAGTTCCGGTGCTGCCAGTAATAATCTTGGGACCAGTTTGGGTCAGATTATCCATGCAACCGACTTTTTAGTTTACGCGGATGTGGTCTTATTGATCCTGTTACTGGTCTTTAAAGTCATTCGGATTGATCCACGACCGTTTAAGATTCGTTATGCAGCAACACTGACCATGATTGGGGTCGCGTTGTTCGCAGTTGACCTAGGCATGTCAGAACATGACCGTTCTGATTTACTGACTCGGACATTTGATAATAACTATATCGTGAAGTATTTAGGTTTAAATACGTATGCGGGCTATAGTTTTTACCAAACGGAAAAGGAAAGTGCAACTCGGGCACAGGCCAGCAGTAGCGATATGAAGAGTGTGTTAGCCTATCTGAAGAAGAACCGGGCTGGCGATAACGTGAAGTACTTTGGTAAAGCCAAAGGTAAAAATGTTTTTGTGATCCATTTGGAAAGTTTCCAGCAGTTTTTGATTGATTATAAGGTCGATGGTAAGGAAGTCACACCTAACCTGAATAAGTTCTATCATGATAAGAGTACGCTCAGCTTTGATAATTTCTATCATCAAGTGGCACAGGGGAAGACCTCGGATGCCGAAATGATGATGGAAAATTCATTGTTCGGGTTGCCAACGGGATCGGCTATGACACAATATGGGACGTCGAACACGTTTCAAGCTGCACCGGCGATCTTGTCGCAAAAAGGTTATACGACCGCTGCGTTCCATGGCGATGTAGCCAGTTTCTGGAATCGTGATAATGCGTATAAGTCTTGGGGCTATAATTACTTTTTCTATTCTGCATATTATAAGGAGAAAGCCGATTATAAAATTGGTTATGGTTTGAAGGATAAGATCTTCTTACGTGATTCGGTTAAGTATCTTGAAAAGTTACCACAACCGTTTTATGCTAAGTTGATCACATTGACTAACCACTACCCATATCCATTGGATAAACAGAATGTGGATATTCCGAAAACGACGACCGGTGACTCAACAGTGGATGGTTACGTCCAAACGGCGCATTATTTGGACCAAGCTTTTGCTGAGTTCATCGCTTACCTGAAGAAGGCGGGACTGTATAAGAATAGCATGATTGTCTTATATGGGGACCATTACGGGATTTCAAATAATCACCGACCAGCCATTGCCCAACTCTTAGGTAAGAAGTCGATTACGAACTTTGATTTGGCTCAGTTCCAGAAGGTGCCATTCATGATTCATTCAGAAGGCATCGAAGGCGGCATCAACCACACATATGGTGGGGAAATTGATGCTTTACCGACGATCTTTGACTTACTGGGAATTAAGAACTCAAATTATATTCAATTTGGGACTGATCTGTTGTCATCACAACATAATCAGACGGTGGCCTTTAGAAATGGGGACTTTGTTTCGCCAACGTACACGAAGTTGGGGAGTACTGTCTATGATTCTAAGACAGGTAAGAAGTTGTCGGATTTGACTACGGCACAAAAGCAAGCAGTCAAACAGATGCAAAATCATGTGACGACAGAACTATCGTTATCAGATCGTGTCATCCAAGGGGACTTGCTACGCTTCTACACACCTAAGGGCTTCAAGAAGGTCAATAAGTCGGATTACAACTATAAAGTTACTAAGACCCTGAAATCGTTGAAGGAACTCCAAAAAGAGAAGAAGACGAGTGTCTTAAGTAAGAATAAGAATAAATCAACTGTTGATTTGTATCAGACGGATGCGCCAGAACTTTCAGATTCAAGTAGTTCTAGCAGCAGTTCAAGTAAATAGCAGTCAAGTGAGGGACGATTACTTCGGTAGTCGTTCCTTTTTGTTTTGCGAAGCGTTACTTCTATAAATTAGGAACAGTTGCATTTTAATTGGGGTCACTATGTTTAGTTTTAGTCGGGAGATTTTATGACTTGAAGTTCTTGTGAAAGCGCCGTAAAATATGTCCTGTTGTTACGTTTGGGATGTATTTGAATTTTTCTGAAATTAATTGGTAAAAATACTTGACCCATGTCGTAATTATTGATATTATATTTCTTGTCGTTAAGAACGACATGCAACAATACTCATCATTATGAATATATCAGGACGTTTAAAACGTTATCTTGAATTTTTATTCAAAATGATTTATAAAAAGTTGTTGACATGTTCTTCTGATGATGATAAACTTTAGTAGTTGTGTTGAGTTATTCAACCAACGAATTAGACCTTTGAAAACTGAACAAAGTTTCGACAAATCAAATGTGTAGGGTCTAGCAATCTTCGAG
>NZ_BJDH01000013.1 GCF_005405005.1 Lactiplantibacillus daoliensis
AACAGAGATTTGTCTTGGTGTTTTTTATTTTATCAATTAGCTAAAAGTATTTGGCTAACTTGATTATAAAACGCGCGATTAGTTTTATTTGCTGTTGAAGCTGCGTTCTTACTAATTCTCATTCAATATCTTCTATTCGGTAACATATATGGGGCAATTAGCTGGGCTCTTTTTCATAAAAGAATCTACATATTTAGTGTATTACTTTTAACAATTTTTGGTTGGGGAATTACTAGCATTGTTAATCGTCTGTGGATTGGCAACAGTCTGTTTATAGACAGTATCCTGATTTTTGGCTTTATCAGCAACCAAAAAATGTTTTTTCGTCAAGAACCACTGTTGTTTAGTGACCTAACAATGATTTCAAATACCGGCCAACTTGTTTCAATGATTAGACTAAAGAGTATCATCCTAATAATAATACTTTGTATTTTCGTAATTTTGCTTAATTATTTGGGCTTTAAGCAACAAAAATTCCCTAAACATTTTTTAAACCTACCTACTCGAATTGTCGGTCTGTGCGCAACAGTTTTCATGATTTTATCCTTCCTTAGGATTAATCATCCTAACAGTATTCCTGCTAAAGTATTCACCAAATTTGGAGACACTTCATATACTTGGAGCCTGGACGAATCAGCTAGCAATAATGGTGCACTTTTAGCCTTCATCAATTCGATTGATACAACAATCATGGATAAACCTGAGGGATACTCACAGGCTCGAATGATATCAATTGTGGAAAAATACTCGAAAACTGCCACTACTATTAACAAAAAGCGATCACAGTCCAACATCAATAAACAGACTTTAATTTATGTCCTAAGCGAAAGTTTTTCAGACCCAACTCGCGTTCCCCATCTAAAAGTCAGTGCCGACCCGATTCCAAAAATCCGTAAGATCAAACAAGAAACGACTTCCGGTAAGATGCTCAGTTCTGGATACGGTGGTGGGACGGCGAACATGGAATATATGGTTGATACCAGCTTAGACTTGAGCTTCTTCTCAAAAACACTGACAACGCCTTTTACACAACTTGTGCCTAATCAGAAAAAAGCTTACGCGATTACCGATTTATTTAAAAATAAAAATGCCATTCATACCAATACCGGTACGTTTTACCGGCGGGTCGCAGTGTATAAAAAATTCGGCTTTCAAACTTTCAGGAACACCGATTCAACTGGCAACCAAAAATTACACTATACCAAGAAGATTCAAAAAAGTGACCTGATTGGCGACGATGAATCTTACAACAATGTTCTTTGGCAACTTAAGCACAAACAAGCTGGCCAATTTATTAGTTTAGCAACCATGCAAAATCATCTGCCGTACACAAACAAATACTACCATGATGCATACAAGATTCATGGAAAAGCCAGCAAGAATACCAAAAAAGAAATCACTAATTACACCCAAGGCATTCATTTAACAGATTCTTCGACCCGCGTCTTTATTAATCAACTTGATAAAATACAACGGCCAATCACAGTCCTTTGGTATGGTGATCATCTTGCAGGCATTTATAACGGCGATAGTATGGCTCGTTACAACATACCATTACATGAGCCTGATTACTTCATCTACAGTAATAGTTACGCACGCCAGCACGGCTATGGTCAGACTAAGTTACGTACAAATACTAAGGTTGCTGGTTCCAATACCCTCTCAGCACTAGTATTGGCACACATGAACCAGAAGGTTACGCCCTACTATGCGCTTATTACCGAAGTATTGGAGAAACTACCCGCAATGGCGACGGACAGTCAAAACGGTGATGCTACATTATTGGTTAACCAAAACAATCAGCAAACTCATCTAAATAAATTAAACGCGAAACAACGTCAATTATATGAAGATTATAAAATGGTTCAGTATGATCTAACCGCTGGCAAATCTTATGTCAGTAAGACTAATTTCATGACAAAAATTAATTAATATAGCTCCTTGTCAATAACTGTGGCTCTTTGTCAAACATCCTAAAGTAAGAGGTATCAAGATTGTGACGACAATCTTGATACCTCTTTTACTATACTTAAATTGAGGTTGAGGTCGTCAACACCAGTGGAATATAAATTCCGAGTGTCAAACTGGCCCAGCAACACGTAGTGAATAGTTAGATTTAGGATGTGGGTCTTTAAGATCGAGCGTAGAAAATGAACGGATCTATGTTGTTGTTGCCTCAAAAATATTTGGAAGGTGATAAAGTGCATGTTTTGGGTATTGATGTCAGTCGAGGGAAAAGTAGCTGTGCGCTTTTGCATGATCACACGGTGATTAAGGAGTTTCAGATTACTCATAATAAGGCTGGTTTTTCAAAGCTTAAATCTGTAATTACAAATGATCTGCCAGTAACAACAGTGTTCGAGACTACGGGTATTTATTCTAGAACGCTGACGCGGTTCTTTAACGACGAAGGATTACATTATTTGGAAATAAATCCTTTGGAGTCGTCAATCCGTATGGCAGGATTACGAAGACAGAAAACTGATCGATCAGATGCAATTAAACTAGCGCTTCTTGGAATTGAGCAAAGGACGTTAATCCATAGCCGTAGGCCATACTCTAAACCGTATGAACAGCTTCATCTAATGGCACATCGATATTTAGAGATAACTAAGGAACGTTCGCGGACGATGAACCATTTACATGCGGCACTAGATCAAACCTTTTCAGAACTAAATGATATATTTAACCCAATTCGGTCAGTGTTAGGACTAACTTTTGTTAGTTTATATCCTCACCCAGACTTTTTGATTGGATATATTCCAGAAACAATGGCTAAACAAGTTACTAGTTGTGTGAGCTCTAAAATCCATTCGGATTTAATTTTACGTCGATGTAAGCAAGTTTGGCAGGCAGGTCAGCTGTCCTATCCTGCACAACCTGCAGATTCGTTTTTAATTGACCAGATTCATGAATACTGTGAAGAAATCCAGCAGTATAACCAAGTCCATGATGCATTGAAACGACAATTAATTACTTACGCAAGAACTTTGCCAGAGTTTAATCTCATCACAAGTATTCCCGGCGTAGGAGAAATATCCACGGCACTGTTACTAGGATTCACGGGTGAAATTAAAAGGTTTTCGACCTAAAAGCAATTGAACGCTTATGTTGGAATTGATTTACGACGAGTTCAGTCTGGTGGCTTTAAGGAAGCCGACCGGATAAACCGGAGAGGTCAAAATAGTGCTCGCTATATCATGGTTGAGATGATCAGGAGCATGCTCAGAAATAAAGCACGAATGAATAATCATATCGTGGATTATTATTACAAATTAAAAAAAGAACCACATCCTAAACCGGACATGGTTGCCACAATTGCTTGTGTGAATAGGCTTGATAGGACAATTATGAACTTGGTCTGCACGAACCAAGCTTATGATTATACTAAAACTTCCCATTAAGCTCATTATTTGAGTATCGTTACACCTAACATTTATGACAGCTTTTTTTCCTAGTAAGCTGTCACTTTTTAGTTTACTCTTTTTTTGAAAAATAGATATTTGACATTCTACTAGAACAGCTGTTGATGAATGATTCTATGTGAAACCAATTCATTTTCGAGTTGGCTTCTTTTTTTGACTTTGATTGTAAATTCAATTCGTATACTCATATAAAGATATGACCATTTTTTAACCACACGTCGCACAAATGATCTGCTTGATTCTTCATTTCACAACATCTGCTGAACCGCTCAAGTTCTGATATTTCATCATGTTTTTGATGAGTGTTAAGTATTTACAATCCTCAGTTAGGCAAACGATGACCATTCTATTGGCTGGCGTCTTCAGAAATCTGGCAATACAGTTTAGTCAGTAAATCAAAGGCATGCTGATAAAATTATAACTGGTATCGCTTTTTTTGCAGGCTTTAAGATACTTGAGCGTTTTTTGAAGCTGAATGCAAACATTATCAAATCTTTCCACAACAAACGCTTGTACAAACAAATCTCTTCTGAACTTACAGTCCTACTCCGTAATAATTATCTAACAAATGCCGACAATTTATGGATGACTTTTAAAGTTACCGAATACAAATTTTTCAAATTTGATTCCCTTACATCTTAGCCGGTCTATAATAATCTATGTCTGCATTTCCAATGATTTAGCCTTTCAACAACGCGTCTCTGGAAGTAACTATCCCAAGATTAGAATATCTTTATATTGCTAACATTGAATTGATTGACTAGTGTGTTGAACTATTCTCGACTTTTTCCCTTAAGATTAAGAACAAGTTTGATTTTTTTACTGAATTTTACCAAACTTCCAATATAGTAAGAAAATATGTAGAAGCTTTACAATATTGTTTAGTCAAAACTAGGTGACTCATTTTTCATAACATTATTATGCTTGCAAACCGGGCAAAACCTGTTAAAATTCACTTACATATCATATATTCTTTGGTATAATGTGAGTGAATACTTTAATTCTTGTTTGATAAAAGAATACATTATTATTTGACCGAGCTGAGACATGTCAACATAGTCAGAATGGAACAGTACAGAAAAGAATATGAGCTTCATACTTTTTGGCACTTATTCCATTGTACCCGATTTGGGGAAAATAAAGAGGAAGTTTAGGGTGTATATAATGGAATACAAGGAACGGGAAATTAGGCCCATCACAATTGATGTGGATCGACAACATAAACGTTATGGTTATCGTGCAATCAAAAGGGGGTTTGACTTTTTAGCCAGTCTAGCTGGCTTAGTTATCCTATTTCCATTATTTCTGCTGGTTGCGATTGCCATCAAGATAGAAGATCCTAAGGGGAGTGTTTTCTACTCACAAATTCGCTTAGGTAAAAATCAAACTCCATTTAAGATGTATAAATTTCGATCAATGGTTTCAAACGCTGACGAATTGCTAACGCGACTATTAAACCAAAATGAAATTGATGGTGCTATGTTCAAGATGCATGATGATCCTAGAGTTACAAAAACAGGACGATTTATTAGAAAATACAGCATCGATGAATTACCACAATTACTCAACGTACTGTTAGGTCAAATGAGCCTTGTCGGTCCAAGACCACCGTTGCCTCGAGAGGTTGAAGAATATACCGATTACGACAAGCAACGGTTAACCGTTAAGCCTGGATGTACTGGTCTATGGCAGGCAACAGTTCGTAACAGTGTCGGGTTTGATGAAATGGTAAAACTTGATTTAATTTATATTTCACGTCGAAGTATCGGGTTCGATTTATACGTTATTATAAAAACTTTGATAGTTTTCATAAAGCCAAATGCTTATTAGTATTTTAAAAACACCGCCAAATGTTCTTGATACATTTAGCGGCGTTTTATTAAGTATGTTCATCTAATTCAATTGTTAAAAAACGTGATACACTGCTCACATAATCGAAAGAATCAAATTTATTACCATTTGATCAATAGCATAGGGGCTACTTTTCTACGATGAAATTAATAAAAAATTATTTATACAATGCTGGCTATAATATTTTGATATTATTAACTCCACTAATAACAGTCCCATATATTTCTCGAGTAATCGGACCTGTTGGTGTTGGAATTAACGCATCAACAAATTCCGTGATTACCTATTTCTTATTGGCAGGTACGGTAGGTATAACTATTTACGGTAATCGTGAAATTGCATTTACACGTGATAATATTATTAAGCGTTCAAAAACCTTTTGGGAAATTGAATTTCTTCAGATACTCATGATCAGTCTCTCTTACATCATGTTTTTGCTGTTTCTTTCTTTCCAGCATGAGTATAAAATTGAATTTTTTTATCAATCATTTTATATTATTGCTGGAGCATTCGATATTTCCTGGTACTTTATGGGACTTGAAGACTTCAAAAAGACTGTACTTCGAAACGCAATGGTAAAAATAGTCTCATTATTTGCAATCTTTATCTTAGTTCGACATAACACGGACGTCACCAAATATATTGGTATATTGTCTATCACGCAATTAATTGGCAATTTAACACTTTGGCCGTATCTCAAAAAAAGTGTTTTGGCACCTAAATGGAACGCTCTACACATTCTGAAACACTTAAAACCTTCATTAGTTTTATTTATACCACAAATTGCAACCAGTATTTATCTAGCTCTGAACAAAACTATGTTATGGAAACTAGATTCAGTATCTGCTTCAGGATACTACGACTACTCAGACAAACTTATAAAACTTGTTTTAGCAATAGTAACTGCAACTGGTACCGTAATGCTTCCACACATTGCTAACCTATTTGCAAATCGAAAATTTTCTGCTGTGAAGTATTATTTATACAATTCTTTTGATTTTGTACTGGCAATTTCAATACCTATGGCCTTTGGCGTTGCCTCTATTGCAATTCCATTAGCTCCACTATTTTTCGGTCAGCAATTTAATTCTGTTGGTATACTTCTCATCATTGAAGCTCCAGTTATCGTTCTAATTGGTTTAAGTAATGTTATAGGACAGCAATACCTTCTGCCGACAAAGCGTACGCGCCAATTCACGTTATCAGTCACAATCGGAGCAGTTGTTAATATTCTCATTAATATTCCACTCATATTGCTTTTAGGTGTTAGTGGCGCAATGATTGCAACCCTAATTTCGGAATTGTGTGTAACAGTATATCAACTTTATGTTGTTCATTCCGATTTACTTCCAAGTATTCTATTTAAAAACCTTTGGAAGTATTCAGTTGCTGGATTTCTAATGTTTATTTTTGTATTTCCATTGAGTCTAATCATGAAAGTTAACACTTTTAACCTATCTGCTCAAATTTCCATTGGTATCTTAACTTATATTGGCAGTATTTTAGTACTACAGCCATCAATACTAAAACATTTAAATAAATTACATTTAAATATTTGATGCTCTCTTCAAGATACACAATTAAGCTCCTGTTGGTTATAATCCACAAATCAACACATAGTGTTTACTTTGATAAATTAAAAGTGAAAAATGATTAAAAAAATCCGTTGTTCGTAATCAAGAAAAATGGTTCTTTGTCAAACATCCTAAAGTAAGAGGTATCAAGATTGTGACGACAATCTTGATACCTCTTTTACTATACTTAAATTGAGGTTGAGGTCGTCAACACCAGTGGAATATAAATTCCGAGTGTCAAACTGGCCCAGCAACACGTAGTGAATAGTTAGATTTAGGATGTGGGTCTTTAAGATCGAGCGTAGAAAATGAACGGATCTATGTTGTTGTTGCCTCAAAAATATTTGGAAGGTGATAAAGTGCATGTTTTGGGTATTGATGTCAGTCGAGGGAAAAGTAGCTGTGCGCTTTTGCATGATCACACGGTGATTAAGGAGTTTCAGATTACTCATAATAAGGCTGGTTTTTCAAAGCTTAAATCTGTAATTACAAATGATCTGCCAGTAACAACAGTGTTCGAGACTACGGGTATTTATTCTAGAACGCTGACGCGGTTCTTTAACGACGAAGGATTACATTATTTGGAAATAAATCCTTTGGAGTCGTCAATCCGTATGGCAGGATTACGAAGACAGAAAACTGATCGATCAGATGCAATTAAACTAGCGCTTCTTGGAATTGAGCAAAGGACGTTAATCCATAGCCGTAGGCCATACTCTAAACCGTATGAACAGCTTCATCTAATGGCACATCGATATTTAGAGATAACTAAGGAACGTTCGCGGACGATGAACCATTTACATGCGGCACTAGATCAAACCTTTTCAGAACTAAATGATATATTTAACCCAATTCGGTCAGTGTTAGGACTAACTTTTGTTAGTTTATATCCTCACCCAGACTTTTTGATTGGATATATTCCAGAAACAATGGCTAAACAAGTTACTAGTTGTGTGAGCTCTAAAATCCATTCGGATTTAATTTTACGTCGATGTAAGCAAGTTTGGCAGGCAGGTCAGCTGTCCTATCCTGCACAACCTGCAGATTCGTTTTTAATTGACCAGATTCATGAATACTGTGAAGAAATCCAGCAGTATAACCAAGTCCATGATGCATTGAAACGACAATTAATTACTTACGCAAGAACTTTGCCAGAGTTTAATCTCATCACAAGTATTCCCGGCGTAGGAGAAATATCCACGGCACTGTTACTAGGATTCACGGGTGAAATTAAAAGGTTTTCGACCTAAAAGCAATTGAACGCTTATGTTGGAATTGATTTACGACGAGTTCAGTCTGGTGGCTTTAAGGAAGCCGACCGGATAAACCGGAGAGGTCAAAATAGTGCTCGCTATATCATGGTTGAGATGATCAGGAGCATGCTCAGAAATAAAGCACGAATGAATAATCATATCGTGGATTATTATTACAAATTAAAAAAAGAACCACATCCTAAACCGGACATGGTTGCCACAATTGCTTGTGTGAATAGGCTTGATAGGACAATTATGAACTTGGTCTGCACGAACCAAGCTTATGATTATACTAAAACTTCCCATTAAGCTCATTATTTGAGTATCGTTACACCTAACATTTATGACAGCTTTTTTTCCTAGTAAGCTGTCACTTTTTAGTTTACTCTTTTTTTGAAAAATAGATATTTGACATTCTACTAGAACTGTTGTTGGTAATCAGTTATCTTTTAGTGCCTAGCCGCCTTGTGGCTAGGCACTTTTTGCACACTAAACATCAAGCGAATTCGTAATCTAAAGTTTACGAAGCTTCTAAAGCCATATGCAACTCGTTTAAGTACCTTGAGTTTATTATTGGTTCCTTTAAGCGGTCCATTCGAATAGTTATATTTTAAGGCGTTCTCAATAGATTCCTGATTATCCCTGAGGGAAGCTAGGTGTTTCTCCATTTCTTCTGGATATGCTTGCTCTGGGTTAAGAACATTCAGTAGTCGACCCTCATCGCGTAGCCTTACTGCACTCATAATTGCCTGTAATGCTTCATAAGCGTGATTAAGTTCTTTATCGAAACCCAATAGGGTTTCGACCAGTTGTTTTCAGTAGTCTGGTCAGATACATACGTGAACTTGCGATAATTAATAAAGTCTAATTCACCATTAGGTTTTAAAAGGAGTTTCCAGTAGCGCTTCAATGCTTTGTACTCTTGACTAGAATGGGCAAACCTTTTCATCACCCGGATACGAGTTTGATTGAAACCTACAACAACATTATTCACGACGTGAAAGCGATCCGTTACGACAACCGCATTTGGAAATACCTTCTCTGTTAATTTGGGATAAGTATAGTTCATGTCGGTCACAAGAACTTGAACTCGATCACGACTGGCTTTACTGTAACGGTTGAAGTACTTAGTCAAATCACGAATTGTACGAGATTCGAGAATATCAATAAATTGCTTCTTTACTCCGTCCATAAAGACGAAACTCATGGTGCCTTTGGCATCCTTCGTTGACTTGATCTCGTCCATATTCATTACGGCCGGCAACCAGTCGTAATGAGTTTTGATATCTCGTTCATACGAGTGTAAGAATCGAATAATTGTTGTAGATGAAATACTTAATTCATTGGCAATGTGCCGCATCGAAACTGCTTCAGTGAGTTTTTCAAGACAAGAGAATTGAGTATTACGTGAAATTGTATGATTTTTTGCGGTTAACGACGTTTGAGCTAGAAAATAGCTTGTACATTCTCGACATTTAAAATAACGTTTTTTCAAGTGTAAGATCACGTCTTGTTCACTGACACGTGGGAGCTTTACGTTGGTCGAACGCCAACCGTATTTAATGACTTTATGATCATTTTTAATACCACACTTTGGGCAAGCTTTTGGACGATAGTCCAAAACCGCCTCAGCGATGATTTGATGTTTTTCTTTGATAATATGAATCTTTTTGATGTTTTGGTCTTCAATTCCGAGCAATACTCTAGTATCATTATCCATGGATATAGTCGCTTTCTTTCTTCTTGAAATGTGGTAGTGGATAGACAAAAGCCTTGTGACTATGTCTATTTTTTTGCACTCATTTTAGTTTACACTATATAACACTTAAAAGAGCATAAAAAATACCTGTTGCCAGTAATCAAGATTTATCTTGATTACCAACAACAGATATTTTAGAACCAGAAAAATCTCGATTACTGGCAGCGGATATTTTAGAGCCGGATTTAAAAGCTTCGTAAATTTCAGATTACAAATTTGCTTGATGCTTAGTGTACAAAAAGTACCAAGCCACAAAGCGGCTTGGCACTAACTGATAGTCGATTACCAATGGCGGTTGATCGAGGGCTTGAAAAATTTACTGCATATTCTTAATTTTTCCAAGAAACATCACGACGAATAATTCTTGCAGGAACACCCGCTACCAAACAATGGCTTGGCACGTCCTTAGTTACCACTGCACCAGCTGCTATAATTGATCCTTCCCCAATCGTAACACCCTTTAAAACTGTCGAATTCATTCCAATCCAAACATGGTCCATTATTTTAATAGGCTTTGAGATAACATAACCCGTGTTACAAATACGATGATTATCAGAATCTCTGATGACAACATTTTCAGAAATTGCGACATCATCACCAATCTCAATTCTATTAAAACAGGCAATATTACACCTATAATTGATGAAGCCACTGCCTAAAATTAACGTTCCACCATCATTGACAGTAATCAAGAAGCCAGAATATATATCAAAATTTCCCTTCACAACAAGAGTCGCGTCAGATTCAACTTTTAACTGAGACTCATAATATCCCAGACCTGGCCATGTATTTCCTAAATTCAATCGTCCAAACACATCAATTGCTCCACAACGGATCATGCCAACATGAACCTTTGGAAAAACTCGTATACGCATTTTCTTATCCATCAGAATACTCTTAAAAGGGTTCAACCGTATTGCTTTTATAAACTTCATTATAACCGCCCCTCAAATAAATATAGACATGCTGACATACATGTTAAAGATGTGTGTCACAAATATTGAAACATCTACACAAAAACCAGATGCAACATTTCCCGAGCAAATAAAAATTCGTACTTTATTAACCCTGTGACAGGCAGAAATTCCTATCAATATCACTATTTATGCCCATACTTAACTTTATGATAAATACGAATAAGCTGTTGTGGAAATATGCCTTTAATTACCGGCAAATATGGATACAAATAATACTTACCATGTAATTTAAACTGCTTACGCCAGTATGTTAGCATTTGATACTGATTAATTCGCCTCTTGAAATTTCTCTTTTTAAAAGAACCATTATCCTCTCGATATTGAAAGTATGCTTCCTGTAAATTATATCCCTCAAAACCTTTACTATATAACCTCAACCACAAATTCCAATCTTCAATTCTATTCATCTGCGACATTTCCGAATAACCACCAACGGCTTTCAATACTTTAGTTCTAAAAACCACCGTCGGATGAATGTATACTCTACCTATGAATAGATCATTCAAAGTTAAAGTTTTTTTAGGCAACCACTCCCCATAAATACCCTTTTGATCAAATAGTTTTGCTCCAGTGCCAACAAACCCGTATTCCGCATGTCCCTCTAAAAATTTAATCTCTGTTTCAAGCCGATTATGTAATGATATGTCGTCATCATCCATCCTTGCAACATATTCAGTTTGCACTTCGGCTAATGCTAAATTCAACGAATATGCGAGTCCTTTAGAACCGAAATTACGCAGAACCTTGATTGTTTTATATTGTTTTGAAACTTTAGATAATATTTCTGCAGTCCTGTCACTCGAACCATCATCGACAACTATTATTGGTACGGGACACTGACTCTGCTCAAGAATGGACTGAATAGCAGTCCATATATATGCTTCACCATTTTTCGTAGACATAATAACCGAAACTTTATCCTTTAACTCCATTTTTCTCTCCCAATTCGGTCTCATATGCCTTAAACAGAAGTTCTTGCAAATAACTATAGTTAAATTTATCTACCATTATCCTCCTGCCATTAGCACCTAATTTTTTAAGATCCGAATCTTTCATTTTTTTGAACTGCCTTTCGAAGGATTCTGAGGACATTTTCTGAAAAATATACCCATTAACACCATCTTTGACAATCTCCGGAAGCCCACCTGCATCAGATGCTAAAACTGGTTTTGAATTTTTCATACTTTCCAGCGCAACCAACCCAAAGCCTTCCCATCGAGATGGAACAATTAAAAAATCTAAAAAAGCAAAATAAGAATCGATATATTGATGATCAATCCAACCTAAAAAGTGAATTTTACTCTCATCTACAGCTTTATAAGGTTCATCGTCATCAACAACACTTTCCCCAATAACCATTAATTCCCAGGAAAGATCCATTCTATTTAACGCTTTGATCAAAAATGGAAAACCTTTCGGACTATCTAGTCTTCCAATGAATCCAATTTTCAAAGTAGACTCATTTTTAAATGGAGAAGGGATATTTTTATCAATAGTCACAGTCGGTAAAATCGAATTATAGATTACAATCATTTTTCCTTTAGGTAACCGACGCTTCAACGCTGCCTTTTGCTCAAACTTTGAGATATTAATTATTTTATCTGTCTTAATAGACAGTGCTCTTTCAATCAAAGCATAAATCACATGTTTTAGCTCACCATCGGTCTGCCGCAAGAATGACCACCCATGCGAAGAATAGAAAACTGCATACCCTCGTTTTAACGGGATAAGAAGCCTGCATAACCCCGCAAACGTACTATGAAAATGTATAATATCTGGTTTCATCGAGATTGCCTTTTTTGCAACAGTCAGCATCTTAAAAATTCCATTCAAATTTCTTCTATAGTGATATCGAACATTTACAAACTTATTAGATGAAAAATCAAACGATTCTGATTTTTCATCACTACAGAATAATATGACCTTATTAACTTTATCATTTGAACATTGTGACTGAATTGTACTCCTTAAATATGAAGCAACTCCTCCGTACGCATACTCAGCAAAGTGAATAATTATCAATTAAACATTTCCTCCTACAATTAGCATTTTCCCCATGACATCATACACCCAGTATATTTAGTCACCAATCAAACTGGTAATTAAACTATCAAATCGTGTAAAATACTCAGATTCAGAAAATTTTTCAGCAGTTTTACAAATACTTCCCGTGTCAGAAAATTTTTTTCTACTGCGCAATAACCGTGCTAATTTTTGAGTGCCGTCTTGGACATCATGAAGGTGATATAAATATCCGTTAACATTATTATCTACAATGTCAACCGGCCCAGTCTCACAGTCACTTGACATGACTGGTATTCCATGCGCAATTCCTTCACACAAAATCATAGGCAACCCTTCAAAATTTGATGTTAACACAAGTGCATCTGCCGATTTCACGTGTTCCCAGGGGCTTTTAACCCAACCTAACCATGAAATATTTGCTGTAATCTGCAATTCAGTAGCAAGATTAAGAAGTTTTTCTTTATCTAGATCAGTTTCCCCACCAATAATAGTCAAATGCCATTTCAAATTTTTCAGTCCTGCTAAAACTTTGAACAATTCTGAAAGATTCTTTTGTCCGGTGAACTGAACCCTTCCAATATAATAGACTTGATGTACGTTGCCAACTGATCTTGGAATACTGTTTGTAACTTTTTTTATTGGATTGTATATTGTATAAATTTTTTCTTCTTCTATTCCCAATTTTGCAAGTTGCTTGCTGATTCCAGAACTAATTGACAAATGTGCATCACACAACTTGAATACTCTTAATAGTTTTTTCGACCTCGTAACATCTAACGAAAAATGATTCCAAGAGACTATTTTCAATTTTCGATTGAAAATTTTTGCGAGAAAACACGCCATAATTTGGCCTTTGCTTAATACAATTACCACTTTCGGATTCATGTAAAGTACATAAATAAAAGTTGCTATCAATTGACCAAACAATGTCTTGCTATTTTTTAATTTTATTTTTTTTTCACTATCATGAACAGATTGTATCCAATCGACTTGTTCGGATCCACCAGGTAAAAAAAGTTGTATACTTCGGTTGTTCTTCTCATAGCTATTTAACAAACTAGTCAAAACCGTTTCAATTCCACCATTTCCCGATAGCTTTGGATACGTTACTAATATATCTAACATAAGTATATTATTCTAAGGCCTGTATCTTTCGTTTATACCTTGTTTTCCTTTCAATCCATCAATATATCCATCAACTAATTGCCTAGTAAGATAGTATATATACGGATAATGTGTTGGCTTGAGTAAAATTGCGCCAAATCGCTTTAAAATAAATTTAATATTTTTAAACACCAACTGAACAGACACATCAGCATACTTATTTTCAATAATAAGTCTATTTCTTATGCCATAATACTCCTTCCAGTCTGGAGAAAACCCCCTCTCTTTATTCGAGTTTAAATGAACCACTACTGCATCCGATATGTTTTTTATCTGTGTATGTCGGCGAACCCTCAACGAATACTCATCATCATCTTTCCAAATAAAGAAATCTTTCTCAGGTAGTCCAATAGTTGAAATTAACGTCTTTTTTATGACTGCTCCAACAAAAGTAAAAGTATCAAGGAAAAAATCCGAACGATATGCTGTCATCGGAATATTCTTTTCTTCTAAGGTACGCATATTCTTAATACTTTTTCGGTGGGAACACTGAATGCTACCATCCCTCGACTTTACAGTTCCCGTTAAGCACTGCACTCCAGGATTACGACTTATTCCAGCAGCAATCTTTGAAAAGAAATCTGCGGAATACATTGCATCATCATCGGATAAAGAAATCCAATCGACATCGTACTTTAACGCATCATTGATGCCCGTATAAAATCCCATCGCCCCACCCTTGTTTGTTATTAAACGATGGTAAACAATCACTGAACTGCCTTGATACTTTTCCATCAATAATTTTGTGCCATCTGTAGATGCATTATCAACAATGATTATTTTTGTGACTGTTTCTTTCTGTCTCAAAATACTTTGAATTGCTTCGTCCAGTTTTTCTTTTCTATTATAGGTAACAATCACACATGCATATTTCATTATCTTTATTTTGTCCTCTTAACAGGAAATTCGATTTTAGGATTGAAGAATATCCCTTTAATACTTCCAAGTATCGCAGCGTTCAAACGTTTCATTCGAAATGTTTTAGCCTTCAAAAAAACATTAATGCCCGCATACATACCAATTGAAAATTGTAACGCCACTTTTTTTCGAGTGTAGTACTTTTTTGCAATGTACATTAAATTACGATACATATACTCATACCTTGAAATTCTATTCGGATCGTCGTTAGCAAAAGTCGTCCCTGCCAAATACGTGGCTGTTTTATGAGTCACTACGCTATCGTTGACAAAATAACATTCTTCTTCTCTAGACAACCGTGTTGTATACTCTGTATCGTCTCCCCAAATAACAAATTCAGAAATTGGATAACCATATTTAAAAATGTTTTTTCTAGAAATTAGTACAGATACGAAAGTTGCCTGTTCAACTTTAACAAGATTTTTATCAATCTGCTTATGCCACTCCGGAGCAACCTTTGGCGTGTTAACGGGTGCTCCATTAGTCCAGCGAACATCTGAACACAAAAAACCGAACTTATTATCTAACGCGTCCGCAGCCGAACTCAATGCACTATGACTTGTACGGTGTGGTATCGTATCATCATCCATAATCCAGACACAATCATCATCAGTTTTCTCGACAAAAACTTTCATTCCCTGGTTAAACCCGGCTGCACCACCTAAATTCTTGGAAGAGTTATAGATAATAAATTGATTTTTATTATCATTTTTTTTAAGCTCTTTTAAGTACACAGCAGTATCATCAGTACTTGCATTATTAATAATAATTATATGTGCTAATGGATCTGTCTGCTGTTTCAATCCATTTACACATTCCTTCAAAAGAGATAATCTATTATATGTGACAACTACTGCAGATGTTTTCAATTAAATTCTCCATTTCTTGAACAAATAATTGCGTATAATTCGTATATTCTTTTTGCATTGTTTTTGGGGCTCAGCCTTGTTTGCACAAATTCACGAGCGTTAGATATGATTTTTTCACGATAGTATTGATCGTCTATTACCCTCTCTATGCTATACACTAATTCATTAACAACTTCAGGGTTGTACAAACAACCATTCTTGCCACCTACCAAGATTTCACCAAACGCTCCTGAATTTGCTGCAATCACAGGGATTCCCCTAGCCATTGACTCTCCAATTGTAAGACCAAATGCTTCTCCCCGTGCACATGACACAGTTATATCAGTATGTCTATAGATAGTTTCTTTATCCCTAACAAACCCCATCAATTCTACAACATCTTTTAAATTGTTTTTCGATATATATCGTAAAAGGCCCTGTATATACCAAGAATCATCGCTTTGGCTATCAATTCCAATCAGTTTAAGATTCACTTTGTACCCGTTATTTTTTAAAATTCTAATTGCGTATAACGCCTGCATTTGATTCTTTTGTTCATTTGCAACTCCCGCAATAACCGATATTTCTATGTTGTCACGCTTATCAAAGACAGGCATCAATAATTTCTCTTTTAAATCTACACTATTATACACAGTATAAATCTTGTTCTTATCCACACCATACTTTAAAATTGTTTCTTTTACAAAGTTTGACACGCAAATTAAACCATCAGCATTCTTAAATGATTTGATTGCCTTTCGATTGTTCCAAAAACTCATCTTAGAAGCTTCTTCAGGAACTTCTTGTGCATACCAGACAACTTTTTTATTAGTAATCTTTGCAGCACAGTAACCAAATGAAGTATATATTGTATTGATTTGCACCAGATCAATCCTATGAACCAACATAATTAAAACAAGTTTCAACGTTTCACTCATATTCATAAAACACTTTACTAGCCATTTAAGCCTTTGAACTGGTTCTTTTTTTAATTCAGTAGGAACCATCCAATTAAAATATGAGATACAGAAATATTTGATCTTACGCTTCTTCAACTCATCTTCTACAGGACCATGTTTAGGAATAACCACAATGAAATTCACCCTAGAGGATAGTTCATCAATATTGGACAACATCACTTGCGTTGCGCCAGTTAACCCAGAGTATGAACACACATATAAAATCTTCATTTATAACATCACTTTCCACTAATTTGCTTACTGATTTCCGATAGTTCATCCCGTGGAGCATTTATGTTCGAAGTTACAATTTCTGCATGCATTTCACCAGTGTATAGCGTAATTAAAGAAGTACAACCATTATTATCTGAAAAATACGTCAATCTCCCTCCACTTTTAGTAAAGCTCATATTTTTAATGAGTGTTTTTAATTGGTTATTATCTAAATAATTACTATTGAATATCCCTAGAATAATTTTTAGAGTATCAGCATTGGAACAATAGAGATTGTTCACGCCAATGATGTACTCAATGGTTGCAGGATAATGCCTGTCAAAATCAATGTTTTGATTTTTTTTGGGATATTTAAAATTATTCGTATAATTCTGTAAGAAAGGTGCTCCATCCATCAAGCCAATATCCAACACACCAAACTTCTTCAGCACCTCATTTTGAACATACTCATTGTAGTCAGTATTTGTAGCCTTACTTATTATTTGTGCAAGCAAAAACACATCAATAGTACTAAACGTACCATGTCCGTGATTAATAACCAGACCACCCTTCTGAATTGAATGTAGTACACTCTCAACTGATACATTATAAGGAATCGGTTTTAGCGAAGAGTAACTTACTCTACTTTCTAAAAGATCCCCCACAGTATACTTCTTTCCTCCAGACAAGTTTCTAAAATATACTGCCAGCGTTGTTGCATATTTCAACTTACCGCTATTCATCAAATGTAATAATATTGCTTTATTCAAAACACTTTGAATACCAACATGATATGCAGAATCACTAGTTATATCGGTGTCTGAATCTTTTTGACCATAATTAACTTGTAATTGCATTTTGCCGTTTTCAATACTAGATATCGTTCCAGAAAAAGGATGCAACTTAACATATTTATCCAAGTGTGCCAATACTTGCTTATCCCTGCCACCAGTTAAATTAGCATTCCTCACATTTTTTTTATTCATCCTGCTTTCTAAGTTGGGCTGTATATTGTTAGAATCGACGCTATATTTTTT
Source organism: Lactiplantibacillus daoliensis (assembly GCF_005405005.1). Taxonomy (GTDB): domain Bacteria; phylum Bacillota; class Bacilli; order Lactobacillales; family Lactobacillaceae; genus Lactiplantibacillus; species Lactiplantibacillus daoliensis. The sequence goes on from NZ_BJDH01000013.1 coordinate 18,004, forward strand.
ATCATGTAAGTCAATCATCACTATTATAAATATGGGAATCAGCGCAAGCAGCAGAACCGAGCGGATAACTTTCCACTTCATGCTCTCACCTCCAACTTCAGTTCGAAATCTTTTTTCATCAAAGAGGTAGGAAGAATATTTCCCCACACAACATATAAGAATGGGTTAAAAGCCAAATCAATGATGTGATGATCCAATATTCCACTCAATGCAATTATGCTAAGTATGAATGTTACGACCAACATTCCTCTTTCCATGCTTCTAAAAGAGACATACGTATAAGCTAGTATAAATATTAACATCGGCAATAAACCATACATTAATAATAACTGCATATAACTTGAATCTAGAAAAAAATAAATATAGCCAGATATGGTTCCAGTAATTCCGCCCCATCCATGCTGCACTATATTTTGACCGAATAATTTTATGCCATATGCATCAAAACCTACGTGCCCGAGAGAAAGCCGTTCACTCAGCAACACATCAAGCTTTCTAAACCATGACTGATCAGCATTATATGTGAAGGATAGTGTGATAATGAAAACACTAAAAAAAATGTACGCCATTGGTAGTGCACGATTAAATATGCTTAATACAACCCTTCTATTGAAAAGTCGCTTTGAAATAATCAACATTCCAACACTTAAAATGACAATTAATCCTGAATCTAATCTTGCTCCACAAAAATACCCAATTAAAACAGCTAATGCTAAGCCCATTATAAAATCACTATAACCATATCTATCTCGCCGTAGATATACCTTCGCAACTAAAAGATAAAATATATGTGCTCCAAAATCAGTTGGATAATTACTTCCAAATGAATATCTTGGAACCGAACCTCGATAATAGATATTGTTGGGTATGATTCCGATAATTGAAAGAATTGCTAATCCAATAACTATAAATGAACTCGCGTAAAAAAATGTCATAATAATTTTGTCCAACGTGATATCTTTTGAACCAATAATGAACACAAGGCCAAACAAAAGTAAATTACTTCCAGATTCAAACGCACTGACGCAAATAACTGAAATGACTGGGATCAATATCAACAACTGATTTACAGTATATTTTGTTAAAATTACTATTTTGAATAAAACTAGTAGTAAGCACATATACTTGAGTACCGCATAAATACCATTGGGAATACTAGCAGCAATTGCGGAAGTCATCAGGCTAGATACAATGATAAACACACTTAGGGCAACAAGAAATAGACTTGCTCCAGTTACTTTTTGTTTCAAAATCTGCACTTTTTTTCTCCTCAACTAACGAATACTGTACCGATAACGTCAGATGTTGCGTCTCCAACTATCTTTGCAATGCTATTGACTTTTGGCCTGCTCGACTTCGCGTCCGTGACCAAAATAAAAGATTCAAACAGATTTGCAGCAATTTTCAATGATACCTCGTCAATGTTTGTTGGCATGTTTACTAGTATAAATTCATATGAATGCTTCAAGGTATTAAACAAATCAATAGTATTGCGATTATTAATCGTATCCAAAAAATTACTACCATTTGTTCCATACGGCACAAATGATAAACACGTATTTTCCACTTTCCGCACCAATTTTTTACGCGGATAAACATTTCGAAGATTGTTTGACACACCGATAGGCGCCTCAGCTTCCAATTCGAATGTCGTTAGAAAAGCTGCATCATTCTCATCTAAATTTACCAAAACAGTTTCTCTACTATTTCGACTCAGAAAAAAACCAATATTAGCAATTACCGTACGCCTATATTTTGGCATGTCAACGGAATAGAACGCAATCGTCGAATACTTATTCTTACCAACTTCAGCAAGAACTTTTTCCCCTAACATATTAAATTCTGTAGACAACTTTTTATCAGACATATGTTCTACTCCCTCTCCTAATCTACTTGTTCATTTTTGACAAATGAATAACTCCCAAATTGTTTAATCCTAAAACATTCTCTGTGTAATCAGAATCCCTCAACGTCCGAGCAAATATTTCTTTTATTAAAGATAATACCGTCCCTAGAATAAAACCCGCGATTAAACTAATAACCAATCTTTTTTTTAACCCAGACTTAGTTGCATCATTAGGAATACTTGCCTTAGAGTAAATTGAAACCAAATTTCCAGAAAAATATTTTCCTAAATTATTAACAAACAGATTTGCGGCAATATTCGCACTTGCTGCCGCCACTTTGGGACTGGTACTTGTGCAGCTAATGGAAAAAATTGGTGACGTTGGCGTATAGATCACATTGAATTGCACTGGTACGTTTGCATTATCAGCACTAATATCAGATCTTTTTAACTCAGAACTAGTTGCTTCACGAAATTTTTCACTTGTAATAAGCTCTTTATACGTACTAATCATGCTGGTATTATTATTGGCAATCAATTGTGCACTCGCAGTATACTTCGGTGTCGTAAAAAAAAGGGAACGCGTAAACACAATGACGACCACCACTAACATCGAGCCACAAATTAAAACCAAGTGTTTATAAAACATTTTTAAGATTTGGACAACGTTCATAAAAATACTCCCTAACTTAACTATCCCTTACCAACATTAGATGCAAACTCGGACTGAACTAGCGTCAACGCTGCATGAATAACTTGATGCATATCATAATATCGGTATTGACCTAATCGACCGCCAAACATCACGTTATCTTCCATTTTTGCTAATTTTGCATACTTCTTATATAACGAATTATTGTGACTATTGTTTACTGGATAATAAGGTTCATCACCACGTTTCCAGTCAGCCGGATACTCACGCGTAATGATAGTCTTACCCTCATCACCCTTACCGAATTCAAAATGCTTATGCTCAATAATACGGGTATATGGTGTCTCCGCATCAGTATAGTTAATTACGGCATTACCTTGGTAATTATCAATATCCAATTCTTCACTCTCGAAACGTAATGACCGGTATTCCAACTCACCCAGCTGATAGTTGAAATATTGATCAATCATTCCAGTAAAGATAACTCGAGGATAGTTAGCCAAATACTCATCTTTGTTCGCAAAAAAGTCAACACCAGTCTGCACATCAATTTCAGGATGATCTAACATCTTTTCAACAATCTGCGTATATCCGCCGATTGGGATTCCTTGATATGTATCATTAAAATAATTATTGTCGTAAGTATAGCGTACTGGTAACCGACGAATAATAAATGCTGGTAAATCCGTTGCCTTTTGACCCCATTGTTTTTCTGTATAACCTTTAATTAATTTTTCATAAATATCGGTTCCAATTAATGAAATAGCTTGTTCTTCTAGATTTTTCGGCTGTCCACTTAAATGCACAGAGTCTTTTTGAGCTTGAATCTTGGCCTGTGCTTCAGCGGGCGTACGAACACCCCACAGTTCGCTAAATGTGTTCATATTAAATGGTAAGTTATACATACTTCCCTTATAATTCGCAACTGGGCTATTGGTATAACGGTTAAATTCAGCAAACTGGTTCACATAATCCCAAATTTGTTTGTCAGACGTATGAAAGATATGTGCACCGTACTGATGAACCTGAATACCGTCAATTTTCTTAGTATAAATGTTACCAGCAATATGATCTCGCTTTTCGATAACCTTTACACGTTTTCCCTTCAACGCTGCTTCATGGGCAAATACCGATCCAAATAAACCAGCACCGACTACTAGATAATCATATTTACTCAATTTAATTCTCCTCCAAATTATAAAGTTCCATTATGACATTATATCAAAAAAAGCTTAAGAATGAAGAGGCAACCCTCTCATTTTACCTACCGAAACAATATATTAACAAACTAATGCCAAAAAAAGACAGCCAGCAACTTGCCGGTTGTCTTATATTTTGAGTTAAATTCCAAAAAATCCGCGCATAAACAACGCTGCACAAGCTGCACCAACAAACGGTGCAATCCCCGGAACAATAATTCCGTATTGCCAATCACTGTCAGCTTTGTTTTTAATCGGTAAAATTGCATGTGCAATCCGTGGACCCATGTCACGAGCTAAGTTCATGGCGAAACCAGTAGGGCCACCGAGACCCATCCCAATTGCCCAAACAAGCAACCCTACACCAATTGGCACGATACCAGGCGTCTTCACTTCAGAAATCGCTAAAATACCTGAAATAAACAGGAACGTATCGAAAAATTCAACGAAAAAGTTCCGTGGCAAATTCCGAACAGCAGGTGCCGTAGAGAACAAATTACGAATAGTAATTGGTGAAATCTCACCTTCAGAAGCCTTGAAATGATCAGCGTACATGATCCAAACGATCACAGCACCAACCACCCCACCTAAAACTTCAGCAATTGAATATGGAATGAAAGCACTCCAAGGTAGATTGCCTAAAAGACACTGCGCTAAAACCATGGCTGGGTTAATACAAACATTACCAAAAATAAATAGCGAAATCGTAATCCCAAAACCCCAAGTTGTAATCGCAAAAATGTGTCCAGAACCACGATACTTGGTTCCTTTCAATACTTCACTACAATGAACCCCAACACCAAAAATAATCATCAAGGCGGTTCCCATGAACTCTGCCAGAAGCTGATGAATCACTATATTCTCCTCCTGTGGCGTCTGTGTCGCCGTTTTATTTGACTAGTCATAACTTTTCTGAAAGCAAACAGTCTTTTTTCACACAAAGACCATTATACACAAAAAATTAACTGTTTAACATGTAAAGTTAATACACATCCGTTCCAATGAACTTATTTTTCACGGTCTGTCCTAAAATGGCCATAAACCCACTCGCCCCATTTTTGCCCACTCACCGCAGCCAAGATTAAAATAATCGGCAAAAATTGAATCATATAACGGCTGCGTCCGCCTTCAAAAATCAATAGAAATAACATGCCCCCCACAATAGAGTACTTCAAAAACTGAATTTTCCAACTTTTTAATCCTACACCCAGTAATAGGCAAAAAAGCGCCATACTCCATGCTATCTGAACTGCAAATCTGTACTCGTATGAAGTTGTGAGGGCAACACCATTTTGTGTGTATAACTTTCGTGGAAGTACACTAACCATGCCCTTATCATTCATTTTATTTACCACCAAAAAGGTTCCGTCTTGCCCCCAACCAAACGATGCATCAGATGTATTTGCCACCTGCTTATTCACTAAAAATTTAAAATAGTTGGCTGGTCCAAAGGCACTCAAACGGGTCTTAATTAGTTGTGTGTTTACAGCACGTCGTTTCTTGGGCGATTTGATCCGCTCATCTAGTTGAACGTCAGATAATGTATATCCACCAGTGCCAGTCATACCCATTGCAATAAAATGAGTCACCGGATGTGACAGACTTGGATCAACTACAACCATTCTTTGGTTATTGGTATAAACATGAAAAGCTGTGCAGATTCCAGCAACTACTATTAATCCAAAAATTAACGATAGTCCTACAGTTAACCAGTCTTGTATCTTTCTTCTTTCACCTAGAAAATATAAGCTATAAATAATAAAATACGCCACGAAAACAATCAACAAGGATGGTTTCAGATAATAAGATACTGCAAAGCTAAGACCAAGTAATCCGGCATATAAGTATCGCTTCCACAACCTGTGTGAATAATAATAATTGGTAATTAGCCAAAGGTTTAAAGCAGTCAACATAAAAGCCCATGTATCTGTATATGTGAGTGCGACCCATGGTGTAACTAAAAACATGTACCAGATGCTGACTGTAACCAATAATATGTATTGTCTACCAAACCAGCGATCTGCAATATTGGCAATCATCACCATTCCAAAGTCAATAACAATTATATTGATATAATTGAACACCAAAATTAGAACCTCAAGCGTTGGCTTGCCTAATAGCAGCCAAAGGAAATGTTCCATATACAGCAACATCAACGTATTGGGGTAGTTTGAAAAATACTGCTTAGGCTGGTACCCTCCTCCAATAGCGCCGTTTAAAATAATGTTTGGATCCCAATAACTAGTGCCGGAAAGAGAATATACCACAACAATTTGCCAAATAATAGTTATACTTCCGAATACAACAAGTACTCACAAACTATATCTGTCAAACCAAAACGATGCAGCACGCCAGCATCTTTTTAAATATTTTTGCGCGTGTGGAATACAAATTATAAACAAAAATAAAACAAAAATAAGCACAAATGGCCAAAGGAACGCTGGTCTCAACCCGTTAAAAGTAAACATTATTAAGCCTATTGAACCTAATAAACTTATGAAAATCAAAGGCAAGTAAAATAGATTCACAAAAATATTGCTTCCCTGTTGGATCTTCTTCGCATTCAAATTTACTCCTCCAATTTCAGTTGGTTAAATATTCAGTAGCTCACCATCATTTTCTTCATCTCAAATATATCACACTATGATCATTTAAAAGATCAATTTTATGATATCCTGACAACAGATTCAATACTCTCTAGCAACAATATTACAACAACTTAACGATACCAGCACCGATACACGAGAATTAAATTCAAAACAAAATACAGATATTCACAATACAATAATATACAATAGACTCAACAAATATATATTTTGAAATCAACTTTTCAATTATCAAAATAGTATACACCTGAAAGCCCCCCACAGAATAGCAAACTAAGCTCCTCCCAATAAGCACGTAAAGTTGTTGGTTCTGACAATTGCCACCTCAAAAAATCTAAACTAATACCCAATTCCAAGTTTCTTCTTGTGTCAATCAGAATACTAAGAGTCACTCTCAGGTATTTATATCAAAATATACCCGCATGTAGTAAAGCAGCATTGTGTAAAAGACAATTAACCCACAACTTTTCAATAATTTGACCAATAACAAACCAAGTAATCAAAGTCAGAATTGCTTTATTACATACTTATCAGAAAATTCTCCCGATTGATATACATTTTCAAAAACAAGTCACAAGAATTTGTTTCAATAAACGTTAATTGAAACAACAATCTGACACACTCTCACCTTATTTTTCATAAAAGAGATATGCTCTAAAAAACTTGATTTTACTCAATAAATATACAATCAGTAAACTCAGAAAATATGTTGTAAACAAATTTATGAAAAAGTTAAGTACATTAGAATTTGTTAAGAGCAAGTACTTCTGGATAACCAGTTGAATTGGACGATGAATCAAATAGATTCCTAAACTATATCCCGAAAACAGCATGGCCGCCTTAGAAGCATTCATCATAATTCGGTTGACTAACTCAAATAAAGCAACAGTAGTTATTAATATGAACAAATTGTCATACCATATAAAATAATAATGTTCCATTAGTACATTTCCCATAAATTGCATCAACACTGATAGCCCAATACCTATAATCATGCTGCACCAAAGTATACCGTTCGAAACTTTAGTTAGCCATCCCTCTTGGATTAACCCACCAATTAGCACATACACCCCGAATGCAGTGCCAACAAAACCATGATCAATATTACTACTGATACCGATGTTTCTTCCAAAAAATTGGAGAAGCATATTCAACGTCGGAATAATAAAATCAAAACCAACGCCAAACAAAATAAACCAAGTTTTAAATCTCTGTGGAATGTTTTTGCTCAGCGCGACTAATAGTGGCATAAATAAATATATACCTAAAATTACTGGAATAAACCAGATCTGTATCATCTCGTTGCTTAATGGATTAGAATAACTGGGTGCTTTAGTTATAAATAGCAACTCCATGGCAATCTGTAATAATCCTACCCTTACTCTCAAATACCCACGAACGAAAATCTCATACAATATCATCCAAATCTCAAAAGTAATCAAAAGCCTAAAAAGGCGCTTTCGATAAAATTTCAAGATTTCCGATTCAGTAAGATGAAATCTATTAATTAAAAAATAACCTGATAGTAAAAAAAAAAGGCACCCCTAACCTTCCGACAACTGCCATCGTTGAACTGAATATCTTATCAATATCGCCTAACATCATAAAACTTTGTTTCTCTGTTTTTCCCCCATAATAAGGATATCCGGCAATCAAACCGTGGCACATAACTACTAAAAAAATTGACGTAATTCTTAAATAATCAAATTCAGTCTTCCGAGATTTTGAAGCGTTCACATTCTCATCCAAATAACTCGACCCTCCGTTTTGCCAGAATGAAATTTCTCGCTCTGCCCTATAAAATAAACAAGCCCTACTACTTCACGAACAATCCATGTACTAGTTATTCCTCCATATTCTCATCAGAATACGTGTGCTACCAACAGATGTGAGGATCAAAACAATTGGCAAAAATTGAATGACATATCGACTACGGCCACCCTCAAATAGCAATAAGAATAGCATAAATCCGACTACCGAATATTTCAAGAATTGAATTTTCCAGCTATGAAGGTTCACAACTCCTATTAAGCCGATTAGAGTACTACACCATGCAAGCTGCACGATAAAGTGATACTCAAAATTTTCATTAGCCTGAACAGTACCCTGATTTGCAAACATTTTACGAATGAAAGACCGATTAAGCTTGGTATTATCAGGATTATTTAGCTGTAAAAATGTTCCTTCTTGACCCCAACCAAATGTACCATCTGCCGTATTATTAATTTGCTTTTGTACTAAAAACTTGCCATAGTTAGTTAACCCATTAAAGTTTCGAAAACGATCTTGAATCAACCTAACATTAGCTTGGTTACGAGCAACAGGTGATTTAATTTTATCATCCATCGCCCCGTCTGGACGATAATAACCGCCATTACCATGCATTCCCATGGCCATGAAATGTGTCAATGGATGGGCACGCTTCGTATCAATATAAATAAAATCTTGATGCTGTATAAACGTACGATTAACGGTTACGACAATCCCGGCACTTATCACAAACAGGCACAGGTGTACCATCATCATCCGATCAATCATACGTTTAGGACTTTCAATTATTTTAAATCCCAAAATAATTCCTAGCGCAATACTAATAATAATCAAAGACGGTTTCATATAATACGAAAAAACGATAACACGCCTAAAAAAACACTCAATAAACATCTATAAATAGCCTGATGACATCGTATAAAGCAATCAACAAGATATAATGTTAGCGACACCAAAAAGAATGCCCAAACATCTGAATAAGGTATTACAATCCATGGTGATGCCACAATCAGGAACCAGCTCATGCTTAACAGTACCTTTAAGTACCTTCTGCCAAACCAGTGACGAACAACCATCGCCACCATTGCCACAGCACTATCCACTAAGATTATATTTATACAGCTCAGCAACACAGCATAACTTTCAAGCTTCAACTGACCACTAAGAAGCCAAACACCGCGTTCTAAAAATAGTAAGCAATGTGTATTCGGGTATGCAGAAAAATAATAGGTCGGATTTGGCAACTTATCCATAGATGCCAAAATAATTTTGCCAGGGTCCCAATCACTATATCCCGTCATTAAAATTACGACAGCTATTTGCCACAATACAGTTACAATAATCACCAAGCAGAGCAATAATGCCCGTGCCCCACCAAAATAAAGTAACACTTTATTCAAATATTTCTTTAGTTTCTGACGCAATGGTCGAGAAACAATATAAAGCAACACGATGAATGCAGTTATATCTACAACTTTCACAGCGCTGCTCCTTAGCCCGTGAAAATCCACCAATATGCGTGATAAACTTCCTAATAACGATACTAAAATCAGTGGGATAAAAAACAAGTCTACTAAAACACCACTGACATTTTTAATCCAAAAAGGTTTCATTCAAACAACTCCAACTTAAATATAGAATAGATTTTTTTGAGAACTATTACGATCACTTTTCTTCACTCTTTTGTGTCGAGATATGATGCCAACGAGCATATGTCAGCAATCTCATCCCACCAACTGTTGCTAATACTAATACTAATGGTAAAAATTGAATGACATACCGACTACGACCGCCCTCGAATATAAGTAAAAATAACATGAACCCAACTACACCATATTTAAAAAACTGTACACGCCAATTCTTAATATTGATGGTAAACAAAACGAGAAGCAAACAGGCACTCCAAACTAACTGTGCAACAAAACGATACTCAAAAGTATTCGGACGGACATACCCCTGTTTTGCAAACAATCGTCTGATAAGCGTCTTGTTACGTATCGTACTATTCGCATGATTTGTTTTAATCAAGACATCTCCACCCCAGGAAAATGTCCCGTCTGAGATATTATTTACTTGTTTGTTGACCAGAAATTTTTCATAATTCGTCATTCCATTAAAGTCATGCAGTCGCTGTCTAATTAATTTGGCATTAGCTTGCTTCCGCTTGACCGGTGATTTAATTTTAGTATCCATTTTCGTGTCCAGTGGATTGTAGGCACCTTTACCATGCATTCCCATTGCAATAAAATGACTCATCGGGTGTGCAAGCTTTGTATTGTTATCGAGCATATTCTGATGATCCAAGAAAATCTGATGAGTCCAAAAACTACCGCCGGCGCCAATCACAAAAAGTAATACGCTGAAAATTGCCACTTTTTTAATTTGAAACCAGTTCCTTCCAATACCACGGAACAAACCCACAATACCAAAAGCAATGAAGGTGATAACTAATGATGGTTTCATCAAATAAGCAAAAACTAGCCCAACACCTGTTAACCCAGCCAATAAATATTTATAAACATGATTACTAGTACTAAAATAACTAGTTCCCACGTTTAGGAATAACGCCGTTAAAAAGAACGCCCAGGTGTCCGTATATGGCACTGCGACCCAAGGAGATATTAGTATGACTAACCAAGTAATGAAAAAGAGCAGTTGGGCATGTTTCTTTCCAAATAACCGCCGTACGGAATTAAAAAGTATCAAGGCACCGCAATCTATCAAGAATAAATTAACTATATTTTGATAGATGACAAAGGTTTCAAGTACTGGTCTACCGGTTATCAGCCACAACGCCCGTTCAAGGAAAAACATAAGGATTGTATTTGGATATGCGGAAAAATAGTCTTGGTTAGGTGCAACACCATCGATCACTGCACTCATAATCATCCTGGCATCATAGGCATTCGGGCCAGATAACAAGTAAACAATCGCAATTTGCCAGCACAAGGTCACCACCAAGATCACCCATATTAATATACGTCGATATCGGTACAATCGTGTATACACCCTAATTGTCACTCTTCGCAAAGGCTGACAAACAGCAAATAGTATAATTACGAATAGCACCCCCGTTGTAATCTTCACAGCAGTTGGACTCATCATTTTAAAATTTGGCAGAATTAACGAGAGTGAACCCAACAATGCAATCGTTATTAATGGGATTAAGAATACATCAACTATCCCGCTACTCAGTCCCTGAATCCGATTATGTTTCATTTCAACAACTCCAATTTAATTTATCCTATTTCCATATACCTTCCAAAGTCATTATCTTCACGGTCTATTACAAAATACCGGGTAATAGTAAAACATCATGTGATTACCGTGAAAAAACAGCACAAAAATAATCATACCACATAAGATAAAATCGGATCAGCGTATATCAAAAACTAGCTACATACAGTCAATTTCATCATTTACGTCTAAACTGCCGCTTGATCCGTCGCATCACCCGTGGCGACTTTGGCTCAATCGTGTGTTCAAACCACTCTTGCACCGAGGCGTTGACCACCCCACCAAACATCAGCAACATCCCTGAGAAGTTTAACCAGAACATCAAAACGATCAAGCTTCCAATAGTTTGGTAAGAAGTCACCCGTTTCGCAAAGAGTTCGACATATAATCGGAACCCTTGGGAAATCACAATCCAGCCAATCGTAGTGACTAAGGACCCAATCCACACATACCGTAGCTTCACTGCTGCATTTGGCACAAAGTAATACAGCAACATCGCCAACATAAACATCCCCACGAAGGTAATCAAGTTTTTATTGGCTAATAATCTTGCCCACCACTTCGGAATAAACGCTGCCGAAGTATTCGTCAGATCCAAAATTGCATCCATCACAACTTGACTTAAGGTGAAAAAGATCGATAAGCCAACGATTAAGAGCAATAAGCCCAAAGTTAATAGGAAGGCCATCAAACGAGTCACAATCGCACCTTGCGAGCTGGTCACACCGTATGCTTCATTTAAACTCCGCCGAATTGCTGCAATAATTTGCGAAGCGGACCAAATAGTGACAACAATCCCGATTGACAAACTTCCGCTCCCACTGGAAGAGATGAAGGAAAGCAGAATTGGTTTAATCGTCGCATAAATATTACTGGGAATAAATTCCTGAGCGTACGCTAAAATTTGACGCGTCTGTAAATTAAAACGGGCCACAATGTTCCCAATAATCAAAATAATTGGTGCAATTGACATCAGTGCATAGTAAGCTAAAACTATCGAATTATTACTAACATTAGCTTGGTTATAACGTCGAATAATAATTTCAATCCATTTAGCTGTCTTGGGGTAACGTTCCTTTAATTTCATGTTACTTCTCCAATAGTTAACTTAGTATCGTCAATTATACAATGATTTGAAAATTGAAACATCTTTATTCTAATGTGGTAAGCTAATAGATAGTGTAAAAATGGGACTTAGGAGATAACTATTTTATGAAAACCATGAGTTTAATTGTGCCCTGCTACAACGAAGAGCCCACAATTGAAATCTTTTATAACACTGTTGAAAAAGTCTTCAGTGATCATCCTGCCGAATTTAAAGACATTCGGCATGAGTATTTATTTATTAATGATGGTTCCAGTGATGGCACCTTAGCAGAATTCCGCAAACTGAATGTTACGCATCCTGACGTTGTCCATTATGTCTCGTTTTCACGAAATTTTGGTAAAGAAGCCGGGTTAGCTGCTGGACTTCAACACGCTAAAGGTGATTACGTGGCGGTGATGGACGTTGATTTACAGGATCCACCAGAATTATTACCTGAAATGTTAACGACACTTGAAAGTGGCGACTATGACTGTGTCGGTACCATGCGTGAAGATCGCAAAGGTGAACCGGTCATTCGCTCCTTCTTCTCTCGGGCCTTCTACTCTGTCATCAACAAAATCTCAAAGGTTCAAATTATTCCAAATGCGCGTGATTACCGTCTCATGACACGACAAATGGTCGATGCCATCTTAGCCATGCCAGAATACAATCGTTTTTCCAAAGGTATTTTCAACTGGGTTGGTTTCAGAACAACTTATTTAAAATTTGAGAATGCACCCCGTTCCGCTGGGGAAACTCATTGGTCGTTCTGGCAATTGGTCAATTACTCAATTGAGGGCATCATCGATTTTTCAGACGTCCCATTAAAGATTGCTACCTTTACTGGTGGCTTATTCGCGTTCATCGCCGTCATTGGGATTATCTTCGTGATCATTCGCAAAATTCTCTTTGGAAATAGCGTTGGTGGCTGGGCGTCAATGGTGTCCTTAATAATGTTTATGGGCGGAATTCAGCTATTCTGCCTTGGCATCATTGGCAACTATATCGGCAAAATTTACCTCGAAACCAAGCATCGGCCTCTTTACATTGTTCAAGAAGAAAAATAACCATCAAAAAGCCCGTCGTAATTTCACTGCTATAGTCCCTTTAAGGTTGACAGATGAAAAACAATAATTCATCTATCAATGCTTAAGGGGATTTTATTATGCCTAGAACTAGATTTACACCTGAAGAAAAGTTAGCAATTATCATGGGTTTATCGACGACCGAGTTAACTAAGACCGCTTACCTGAGATTGCATGGTGTTGACCAACAAGGCGTCAAGAGATGGCAGGACATTTATAAGAAGGATGGTCTTAAAGGTTTAGAAGAACGTAATAACTGGACTCATTATAGTAAGAAGACTAAGCAACAAGCCATAGCTGCTTACTTGAATAATGAAGGCAGTTTGATTGATATCAGTAATCGATTCGGACTAAGGAGCACGACACAACTCAGAGACTGGATTAAAAAATTCCAGTATAATGGTGGGACCAATAAATCATTGACGGCTACGCCGTCAAGAAAGCAGGTCCGTATTATGAGTCGTAGAACTACCTTTGAGGAACGAATTGAAATCGTTGAATACGTTACTGCCAGTAAACATTCTTATAACCAAACATCTGAACATTTCAAAGTTTCCTATCAACAGGTTCGCTCATGGGTTCTCAAGTCTAGAGAAAACGGTTATGCAGCCCTTAAAGATGGTCGTGGTCGAACGAAGCCAGTCAAAGAAATGACTGAAGTTGAGCGACTTCAACTGGAGAATCGCCAATTAAAAGCTAAGCTCAAAGAACAGGAGGTCCTAGATCTCTTCGCAAAAAAATTCCGAGAACTACAGAACAAGGAGTGAATAACCAACATAAATTAGCCTATCAAGCAATTCAAGAAATCGGTTCACAAATTCATGGTGCCCAAGCAATCATCTTGCGTTACATGGGTGTTAGCCGCCAAGCTTTTAATCAGTGGCAACACCATAAAGATACGCCTTGGCAGCAACAAGAAAAGATACTTAAACAGAAACTCAATCAATACTTCAATGAACATCGACAAAGAATTGGTGCCGGGAAAATGACTCACTATCTTGAACATGATGAAACCCTTGGTTTCATCGTTTCACCAAAACGTGTCAAACGCTTGATGTCAGTTTTACACTTAAAATGCCAAAGTCGAATTAAGAAACATCATCGGATCAAGCAAGCTGA
>NZ_BJDH01000014.1 GCF_005405005.1 Lactiplantibacillus daoliensis
TGGGGGATCGCTCCCTGCGAGGGTAGGACGTTGCCATGCAAACGAAGGAATCGATTAATTCGGTTCCTTTTTTCGTGTCTAATGCTAAAAATCAATTTGATTGTTGACTAGCGCAACTAATGAAAAACGGTGCAAATTAGAGACCAATAATTGTTATTCACAGCATTAAGTGATATGTTATTAGCATATTTTATGAAGTGGAGTGATAGTAATGGCTAAAATTACTGTGGGGGATCGGGTCAAATGCCAGAAAAATGGTAACACCGATTATGATTTTTATGCTAAGGTCGAGAAAATCTATGAGAACTCTGCCTATGTCACAATTACTCATTACGATGTGCGTGACGACATTAATGTCGTTGAACTTCAGTACCGGGCAGTCATCTCACTTAAAAAGATGACCGTTGCGCAACCTTCAGACGAAGAAAAAGAAAAAATGCAGGCTGTGAGCGCAGCGATGTTGGCCGAATAAACCAGTTGGGGGACTGGAACTTTTATTAAGCATCAAGTAAACTAGTTTGATAAGTTTGTGAAAGTCACCAGTAAATCTGCTGGTGACTTTTTTGACGTGTCATAGCGGTGACCTGTACAATTTGAGTCAGAATGGTTACAATAGGACTGTTAGTTAATAACTGTTCTAAAGTAAGAGAGGAAGATTTTATGAACGACGCAAAAGCGACACCGACATTGGCAGGTCGTCGACGTTTCTGGTTTATTTTTACATTGCTGACAGGAACTTGGACGATGTCAATCAGTCAATCCTCGTTATCAACAGTGTACCCAACGTTTATGCGGGATTTTGGTATTTCAGCGTCCACAGTTCAGTGGCTGACGACTGGCTTCATGTTAACCATGGTGGTGATGATGCCAATCAGTCCATGGTTACTAAACAATATTGGTTTTAAGAAATTATTTTTAACGGTATTAGTGTTATTCGATTTGGGTTCAATCATTATTTATTTTGCGCCCAGTTTTGCGATTATGATGGTCGGTCGGCTAATCAAAGCCGCTGCTGTGGGCGTGTTGTTTCCTTCTTACCAGTCGATTCTCTTAACGATTACACCAGAAAATAAGCGTGGCTCGACAATGGGAGTTGCGGGGTTGGTGATGGGATCTGCCTTAGCATCAGGTCCAATTATTTCGGGTGTTGTCTTAAAGTTTACCGATTGGCATGGTCTTTTCTTAGTCTTCATTACTGTTGCGACCATCCTGATTTTCTTGAGTTTTATGACCATTCAAGATGTGATGGTCAGCAAGCCGTCTAAATTGGATACAATTTCAATCGTCATGTTATTAGGGTTTGCTGGTATCCTGTATGTTGTGAATGAAATTGGTAAACCGAATGTCAACTGGACTTTTGGTTGGCTACTATTGATCGTTTCCATCGCAGCGGTTGCCTACTTTACCTACCGTCAGTTTCATCTGGCAACACCCCTGCTTGAATTGCGGGTCTTGAAGACATTTAATTACGACGTGGCGATTTTTCTGACCGCAATTTCATACGTGGCGCTGATTGTTGTGACCATCGTCTTCCCACTTTACTATCAGGGTGTCTTAAAGGTTTCGCCATTTATTTCAGGGTTGTCGTTAGTTCCTGGAGCGGTCTTTCTAAGTATCTTAAATCCGTTAACTGGCCGCTTATCTGAAAAGTTTGGCTATAAGCAAATCATGCTGTTTGGGATGGGCATGATTGTGGCGGGTTGGCTAGTCCTAGCACTGATTCCGACAAAATTAACGTTGCTGGCAATGATCTTGATTGCCGCGCTAATTGAGGGTGGCAATGCCTTTGTCATGATGCCGGCGGTAACCTTGGGAGCCAACTCATTACCTGACCAGCTGATCTCACATGGAACCGCGGTAATCACGACTGTGCGTCAAATATTGGGCTCAGCTGGGGTTGCGATTGCCACGTTGATCTTATCAAATGTAACGGCTAAACAACTACAAGCTGGTGTTCCAACACTCACAGCCAACTTGCATGGTTATCATGCTGTTTTCATAACGATGTTAGCAGTTGAGATTGTGGGCTTCATTTTAGCGTTATTGTTGCGTGATGATCGACAAAAAGCTTAAGTTAGAAGGACTGTAACCTAGTTGCGGTCCTTTTTTATTGCGCCAAAACGAAAGCGCTTTATAAACTGCTTGGCACGGTTAATATAAAGGCTATACTAATAGTTAATTAACACCAAAATTAAGCGACGCACTGGCTGATTGACGACATAAGGAGGGTTCGGGCGATGCCAACAGGACTAAAGCTATTGTTGTGGTTTCTGGGATTTATCACTTCTTCACGGTGGGAGTCACTAATTAAGATGATTGTCATGTGGGGACTGGCAGCGGCAGTGATGTGGTGGTATTTGGCTAGGACAGTTGATGATGAGCGGGTGAATGGTAGTCTAAACAAAGTTGGTACCAAGCGGATGCTGCAGTTACTAGTCGTTATTATGATTATTATGCCGCTGATTTTGGGTGCCGGGACTAACTTCACGCAATTAATCTATGCCTTTAATTTAGATCAGGATTTGTCAGGGGATAAAGTGGCGTTAAAAGGTGTGTGGCCAGTAATTATGGTTGTCGCCGTGAGCTTATTTGGGACCTGGACCTATGCTTGGCACTTAGTCGTGACGTCACTGCAAAAGTCAAAACTGAGAGACCGGATTGATCACTATTTGAACTTTAACCGGGTTTTGAATTTGGGTGAGACCTGTTTGATCGTTGGCTCGATGGCGTTAATCAGTCTCGTTTATATGGGGGTACAAATCATTTCTTCTAAAACAATGAAGTGGCTTATCTTAGTTGAAATGCTCTTGTTTATTGCGGCTTTAATCTGGCTAGTTCTGCGGGCAGTCCGGTTGTTACGCGAGTTTCGACTGAAATGGATTAAAGCCACTATTGGTCCCAAAGAACAGGTTGAGAAATACTACCATGTGCCGACTAACGCAGAGTCATACGATGTGATGCAGGCGAATCATTGGATTTGGACGATTCCAATCGTGGCGAACCTTGGCCTACTAGGGTGGCTATTTTGGTGGTCTTCAGCAGGACATCAACGAATGTTGTCTCATCAGAACGACATTGCCAAAAGTGCGCTCATCGCGAAAAAACAGCGTCAGAAGCCTAAGGACTATACTAAAAAATGGCGTGCTGATCCTGAATATCGCCAGCAGATTCGGCTTGCCAGAAAAAATGGTGACAGCTACACTGGGGGGACAACAATAGGTGAGGTAATTGCACACATGGGGAAACCTAAGGGCGTGGATTATGTGCCTGGAGAAGATAATCCGGATGTGCGGGTCGTTTATTGGCCTGAGGCGTATGGCAATTGGGCGATTAATACCGTCAGTTTGTATGTGATCATGCCTGGAAAACTGAATGATGCTCGGGTTTATAAGATTGATTACGATATTGACGAAACGACGACTGCCGAGGAATCCTCAGAAATGGATTCAGAATATGCCGCCAGAAAGCATCACAAAAAAGTTGAGCAATAAAATGACGCTCGTTGAGAAGTGTTTTCTCAATGGGCGTCATTAGTTTAATTGGTTTGTGTTTGAATCTTGGCTAATTGTTGATATTGCTTCAGCATCCAACTGGTGTAAGTTTGACCAGCAGGTAACGTTTCGGTGACCTTAAGTACCGGAACGTTGTTTTGATGGGCCAACTTCACCATGTTATCCACAATATTGCTGTCAGATTGGGTGTTTTCAACAAAGAACGCAATTTGATGTTTTTTAATTGCAGTTTGCATTTGCTTAATATCTTTGGGTGAAGGATCAGAGCCTTCCTCAATTGACTTGGCAAAGTGCGTGTTACTGACCTGATAACCCATTGCAGCGAGTGAGTAATCAAAGACCGGTTCACTGACGGCAACTTTCTGACCATGGGCATTGTGCTTCAATTGAGCAACCGTTTTAGTCAGTGGCTTCAAGTTCGCTTGATATTCCCGTGCCTGCTTGAGAAAATACTGTTTGTGTTCTGGCTGAATCTTCGCTAATTCCAGCGCAATTTGATGTGCGAGCTTGGGCATTGTTGTGGGGTCGTACCAAACGTGCTCATTGGCGCCGTCTTTTTTACCCGCGATGGTCGTGCCAACCTGAATGACCTTAGCGTTGGTTGCCTTGTTCACGACGAGCTTGCTCATCCAGTCGTCATAGCCTAGACCATTATAAATAATGAGGCTGGCGCGACTTGCCACCTTAGCTGTTTTGACGGTGGCTTCAAAGTCGTGTGGGTCAACACCCGGCCGATTGATAACTGAAGTGACTTCACCATATTTTCCAGCGACTTTTTGGGCAGTTTGGCCGTAAAAATCTAAACTCGCTAGGATTTTGATTTTACCATCTGCGGTTGGGGTGGCCTGGTTGCTCGTCTGGCAGCCAGCCAATAGTCCTCCCAGACTAATTAGCAGGACTAAACTTAATAGGAATTTTTTCAAAGGCATCCTAACGCTCCATTTCTGTTTTTAAATAGTAATTGTTACTATTAAACTTTAACGAAGAAATGAATGCAAGTCAAGGTGCTAAGGAAAGTTTAATTTTTGAGTGAAATTAGCGCAACTGCCGTGTGAACCTGATAAAATAAGCATACGACTTATTGAGGGGGAACTCAGAATGATTTTTACCATTGTCATCTTATTACTATTGTTGACCGCAATATTGCGCGGGTTTCACCGCGGCTTTGTGATTGAAGTCCTACATTTGGTTGGGACAGTCGCTGTTTTGATTTTTGCGCGGGTCTTTTATCAATCGTTAGGCACGAGTCTGCGAAATCTACTAGGGGGTCTAAATTTAATTGATCCCAACACGGCGAGTTCGTTGGTGATTAATTTAGTTTCATTCTTTATTCTAACGTCGATTGGATGGGCTGTGATTCGACTGTTGATTCGACTTTCACGAAAAGTCACTTGGCTGCCAGTTATTAAGCAAGTCAATAGCGTGGCTGGCGGGGCTGTTTCGTTTATCATTTCTTATCTGGTCATCTTTGTGGTACTTTCAATTGCCAATCTCATTCCAACAAACTTCATCCAAACGCAGATGAGTGGATCGCCGGTAGCCACGTTCATGGTTGAAAAAACACCGGGATTAACGAGCCAGTCGCTGAGCCAAATTTTTAAATTTGAAACCGATTCTCAAAATTCTTAAAATACCTGAGCGGTCCGGTGATAAACCCGGCCGCTTTTTTGGTACCATGGGACTAAATTCTGGATATTTGGCGGATTACTATCACTTAAAGGGGGCTTCATGCTATGATTATTGGTAGTTTAAAACTTGAAAGACTTGAAGTTGTTGTTAGGCGGGATTAGTGTGCGATCACAGATTTTAAACTTTTAAGTTTTAGTGAACGTCAATAAAAAGCGGAAGAGGGATACTCATGGGAATGATTCGCATTAACAATGTGCGTTTTCACACGTTTAATGGTGTGTTACCAGAAGAAAGGCGCAATGGGCAACAGTTAGCGATGGATATTGCAATCAAGTATCCAATCGAAGCAAAGGTCCAGCACGATGACGTGCATGAGACGATTAATTACGCCGAAGTTCGGGCAGTCATGGCTGACTTTGTGTCGACACATTCTTATAAGTTGATTGAATCGCTAGCGAATCAATTGTTAAAAGTGTTGTTGGTCAAGTTTCCAACGGTCGATAGTATTAATTTAAAAATTCGTAAGTACAGCGTCCCCATGCCAGGTATTTTTGATAATGTTGAGATTGAGGTGGAGGGGACGCCAGATGGCAAGTGATGAGCGCGTTTATTTAAGTGTTGGCTCGAATATTCACCCGCGGGTGGCGAATATTAAGCAAGCACTAACAATGTTACGACACTTGGATGGCGTTACCGTGCTGGCTAGTTCGAATTGGTATGAGACTGAGCCGTGGGGGAAACGGGATCAGCCTAATTTTTATAATGTGTCGGTGGCTTTGACGACCACGTTAACGCCACACGACTTACTAACTGAACTACATAGGATTGAGCACTTAGGCCATCGTGAGCGTAAAGTTCACTGGGGTCCACGCACGATTGATTTGGATATTATTTTTTGGGGAAATCGCCGGATTCAAACGCCGGAACTAACAGTCCCACATGCCCACGCGGCAGAGCGTAACTTTGTGTTATTACCAACTGCTGAAATTGCCCAAACGGATTCACAGGTGGGACCCCAAGTACAGGCGATGATTACAGCGAATACTGATCAGAGCTGGATTAAAAAAGTAAGAAATGTGAGTGAGTAAGATGATTGATGAAAGTAAGCAAGCAAAGATTCGTCACGCGGTTCGTGACATTTTGGAAGCCGTCGGAGAAGATCCTGATCGGCCGGGTCTTGTAGAAACACCAGACCGGGTCGCACGGATGTATGCCGAAGTTTTTGCGACTAAAACGGCGGCACCTTTTGACAACTATAAGTTATTTAAAGTGACTGAGCCAACCGAAATGGTGCTCCTAAAAGACATCCCATTCTATTCAATGTGTGAGCATCATTTGTTACCATTCTTTGGGACGGTACAAGTGGCGTATGTTCCACAGAATCAGCAAGTAATCGGCTTAAGTAAGATTCCACGCCTGATTGACTATTGTAGCCAACAACCCAATGTGCAAGAACGGTTAACCGTGTCGATTGCAAAAGAACTTCAACGGATTTTAGATCCTGCTGGGATTGCGGTGTCGATTTCTGCCCGTCACATGTGTATGGAAATGCGCGGCGTCAGCAAGCCAGGGGTTCAGACTGAAAGTAGTTATTACAGTGGTCAGTTCAAAACTGATTTAGACTTGAAACGTGAATTTCTCCAACGAATTGCAAATTAAAGCAGGTGACGGTGTGGTAGAAGCAACGATTCAACAACAATATGAAACGCTAGTTGCCCAGTTAAATCAGGCCATGCTGGTGACGAAACACGATCGGGTTCCCTTATTGCGACGGATTATGGCGCATCTGGGGCAACCGGATCGTTATTTTCATGTCAGCCATTTAGCGGGGACTAACGGTAAAGGTTCGACTGGTGCAATGCTGGCGAGCGTGTTACAAGCGCAAGGCTATCGTGTCGGTCGCTTTAGTAGTCCGGCAATCAATGATGAGCGCGAACAACTACAACTGAATGGTCACTGGATCAGCCCAGCCGATTTTATTGATTCTTATCATGAAATTGTGCCCGTGCTGACCAATATGGGACTCAAAGTTGCGGATATTTCAATTTTTGAATGGTATTTTCTGATTGGCATGGTCTGGTTTCGCAATCAAAAGGTGGATTGGGCCATGGTTGAAGCAGGACTGGGTGGGCAATATGATGCGACCAACGCCCTCGCTGGACCGCAATTAACGATTTTTACTAAAATTGCGCTAGATCATCAGAAGATTTTAGGGTCAACGATTACGGCCATTGCACATAATAAGTCAAAAATTATTAAACCCAAGACGCAAGTCGTCACGTTGGCGGATCAGAATCCGTCAGCCTTAACGGTGCTACAAGCGGAGGCAGAACGTCAAGGGGTACCATTAATTCAAGCACAACAATTACAATTGACGGTTGAACAGGCCACGATTGATGGCTCAATTATTGACGCGACTAGTGACTTATTTGCTTGGCAGAAGTTGCAGTTAGGATTGGTGGGCCAATATCAAGTCCAGAATTTAGGCTTAGTTTTGACCGCCGTGGCGGTACTCCGACAACAGCGGGTAACGATTAGTGATGACGCAGTTCGAACCGGTTTACGCCAAGTCACGCTGCCAGGTCGTTTGACCGTGTTACAAAAACACCCGGTTATTTTGGCGGATGGTGCGCACAATCCAGATGGGATGCAGGCCTTGGTCAAGAGTGTCCAAGCATTGTTGCCACAACGGCGGCTAATTTGGGTCGTCGGGGTCTTACGCGACAAAGATTATCAAACGATGTTGGCAACATTGTTACCAGCAGCAACTGTCCTGATCACGAATACGCCGGCAAATCCACAACGGGCCTTACCAGCAACCCAATTGGCACAGACGGCAACGGCTTTAGCGTCACCAAACAAACCAGTGGTTTTAGTGGCGGCTGATATCCAAGCCGCGTTAAAATTAGCACAGGAAAAGGCAACGATTGATAGTGTTATTATTGTCACAGGATCATTTTATGTGATGCGTGAGTTACAACAACAAGGTTGGCAGGTGTTACCAAATGACCATTAACTGGGTAATTGCGTCTAATAATCGTGGTAAAAGTCACGATTTGGCGTTGTGTTTAGCTTATTATGGCTTGGCCGCAGAGAACTATTTATCGCAAGCCAGCCGGTTAGTGTTTCCAACTGAAACCACGACCAGCTACGTTGAAAATGCGTTAACTAAGGCGGAATTCGCAGCACAGCAACTGCAAAGACCAGTGATCGCGGATGATAGTGGGATTGAATTACCAGCATTGCCAGATATATTGGGCGTCACCACTGCCCGTGATTTAGGTGAGCAGACGAGTGGGGGCGACCGGAATGCTGAGATTTTGGCCGCGTTGCAGGCAGTACCGGCAGCGCAACGCCAAGCCGTCATGCGATCGACGTTAGCGGTTGCTTGGCCGGACGGTCGGTCATTGACGACTCAAGCGACGGTGACTGGTTTTATTGCCGAAAATCAAATTGGCAATTATTCTGGTGGCTTTGATCGCCTATTTTGGTTGCCCCAGTTTGGTCGAACTTTAGCTGAATTACCAGATCAATGGCGGCTGCCAGTGACGCATCGTGGGCAAGCCGCACGGAAATTAGTGGAACAACTGAAGCAGATGAAAGGATAGGTGCCATTCATGTTAGTTCAAGACATAACGAGTTCCTTTGCCGGTGCAACAGATTTTGCGAGCCAAGCATTGCGAGCAGAAGCTGCCCGTCAGCAGCAAGTCGTTTTACAATTTAGCGATTATAATCGGGAACAACAACTCAAATTAACGCAACTTTGTCATCAGTTGGATGGGATTGTGCAAGCGAGCCCCACTCAATTGACGGTGTTATTGAGCCAAAATGCTGGTCGGTTGTTGACGAAACAATGGCCCCAAGTTTTTCATAACCATGCCACCGTGCAGTTACAGTTGACACAAATTATGAAACAATATGAAGTCTACTGGCAAGCTGGAACCAATCGCTTCAATCTCACGAAACGGCCAATGATTTACGGCATTATGAATATTACACCTGATTCATTTTACGATGGCGGGCGCTACGAGACGATGGACGATGTCTTGAATCATGTCGATGACATTCTACAAGCGGGTGCCGATGTGATTGAGGTTAACGGCCAAACCACGCGGCCGGGTTTCAAAGAAGTGACGCCAGAAGTTGAATTAGACCGAACGTTACCTTATATTCGGGCAATTAAACAGCGTTTCCCGGAAGCTGTGTTAGCCATTGATACGTATAAATATCCGGTTATGCAAGCCGTTGTGACCGAGGGTGTTAGCATTATTAATGATGTGAATGCCTTTACGGATGATCCGCGCAAGTTGGCGTTGATGGCCGACAGTCGTGTTGGGTTATTAACGATGCACAGTAGTCGTGACCAAGAATACGCGGATTTGACGAGTAGTATGCGGCATTTCTTTGAGCATAATTTGGCGGAATTAACTAGCGCTGGCATCGACTTGGAACGCATTGCGTTAGATCAAGGGATTGGGTATTCAAAAGTCGCCCATGGCGAGCAAGATTACGTCATGATGCGCAATATTGACGAATTCAATTACTTACAGCGCCCAATGATGGTTGCTATCTCACGTAAGGGCTATTTGGGCTTGTTATTGGGCTTGAAAAAGGAAGACCGACTCCCAATGACCTTGGTTACCGAAGCGGCGATGATGCTCAAGGGTGGCCGAATTATCCGGGTTCATGATGTCGCTGAAACCAAGCAATTGATTACGTTGTTGGATCGGATTGAAAATGGTTACTGGTTGGCGGCGCCACAATGATTGGACCTGATGATTTCCATGAGTTTACGGCGGATGGCGTTAAGGATTATGAGGCCTATTTTGGGACCCCGACGCACGATGATCACGTTTTGTTTGAACTCTTGATTGTGGGTATTTTACAAACGGGTTTGGGATGGCGTGTGGCTGCGAGTGAGTTGCCAGTGTTGCGTCGTGAAATGGCTGGTTTGCGGATTGATCGGGTGGCGGGTCTGGATGAACCGGACTGGGAACGCTTGATGCAAACGCCTGGTGTGATGCATAATGGTCGCAAGTTACATGCGATTATTCAAGATGCGCGTGCGATTGTGAAACTTCAAACAGCATATGGCAGTTTCAGCGCCTATTTGTGGCAGTTTGTCGATGCGACGCCATTTATTATGCCGGCACCGGATGATGAGCTACCAACACGATCGCCATTAGGGTCACGGGTCGCGAAAGAGTTGCATCGACAGGGCTTTACCTTTGTCGGCCCCGTTGTGACGCATATGTTTTTGCTAGCGGCGGGGATTATTAAATTAAGTTAAGCTGAATGGTTGTCCATGGTTGGATAACCATTTTTTTATATGGCTGAAAACGACAATTAGTTAAATCTTCCCACTTCCGGTTGTTGCTGATAGCAATGCGGACGTGGGAATGGTTCAATTTTTAGAAATTAACGCTAACGTTTAGCTTGTTTGACGGGATGTTGGCACTATTAAGCGCTAACAATTGTATACTTTACGGGAACCGATAAAATCGTGGGGCGATAGATATGGTAACCAGAAGTAGAAGCTTTTATGGTGTCGGCATTAATTTTGTTTTAGTACCGATAGTTTTAACCTTTTTTCCGTACTTAATTAAGTTCGCTATTCCAGAAAATTGGGGTCAGCTAGCCGATGATGTTGCGATTGTGGTGATTGCAGGTTTACTTAATCATTATTTTTGGCACGTTAAGATTCAGTTTTTCAATCGCCAGCGATTAGGCAGACAACTGTTGCAATGTTTACCAGCAATCCTATTCCTATTATTTTCTCGACTGCCAGTTTGGTTAGATGTGTCATGGCAACGGTTGAATAGCCAAATTCTACTAACGGTTATTTTTATTGCGCTAGCAGAAGAGTTGGTTTTTCGAGGCTTGTTATTGCCTTTGAGCTTGTCGTTAACGCATCAGCATGCATTCTGGGCTGTGTTGATCAGTAGTATCGGGTTTGGTTTTGCTCATATTGTAAATGTGGCGCACATGCCGCTTGCGGTTGTCTTGTTACAAATAATCCTAGTTGTAGCGACAGGAATTTTGTGGGGGACGGTCTATTTGACCACGAATAATCTGTCATTGACGATTCTGTTACACATCTTGGACGACTTACCGTTGCTTTTGACTAAACCAGCCGGGGGACTGTCAACCGTGAGTGCGAGTCAGATGGCCTTAGCAGCCGTGATTTACTTGGGGATTACCATAGTTTTCTGTGGCATCTCATTGTTACAACTGCATTGGTCACATATGGCCGAAGCGCGGCACTAGTGCGAAAAAAAGCAGCCCGTTTAATTAACAGGCTGCTTTTACTGACTAAATAGAGCTATCGGTGGTTTCATAGTCAACTTTACCGAGTTCAATTTGAATGGTAATGTGCGTGAGTGGAAATTGCTCACTGAGTTGTTTGTTCATTTGTTCAAGAAATTCGTTGTTGTGATCCAGGGTGCTACGACAGAGATGAACGGTCATGGCCGTTTCTGTCGTGCTCATCCCCCAAATGTGTAAATCGTGAACTTGGTTGATGGTTGGTTGCGCCATTAAAAAGTCATAAATTTTTGATTGGTCGATGTTGCTAGGAACAGCTTCGAGGGAATAGTTCATCGCATCTCGTAAGAGTCCCCAAGTTCCAATCAAAATAATCACGGCAATGAGTAATGAAATCACTGGATCTAACCAGAACCAGCCCGTCTTCAAAATGACAAAGCCCGCGACCACGACACCAATGGAAACACCAGTATCAGCAGCCATGTGTAGAAAGGCACCTTTGATATTCAGGTCATGCTTCTGGCCTTTCATAAAGAGGAAGGCGGTAAAGCCATTGATAACGACCCCAATGGCAGCCACGATGATAACGTCCCATTCGGCTACGGGGCCTGGATTGGATAGTCGCTGAACGGCTTCAACTGAAATTGCCCCAATTGCCACGAGTAAAAAGACAGCGTTGAAAAGTGCAGCTAAAATTGACGAACTCTTATAACCATAAGTATACTTAGCATTGGCGCTCTTGGTGCCTAGCCAAATGGCTAACCAGGAAATCAAAAGCCCTAACACGTCACTCAGGTTGTGTCCCGCGTCGGCAACCAGTGCTAATGAACCACTGGCAAAGCCGTAACTTGCTTCTAAAACGATAAATATTGAGTTTAATAACACGCCTACTTTGAAAGCAGTCGTTTCTTGTTGTACAGCATGTGTTTGTGCCATCAGACAATCCCCACCTTGTTCTTGAATTAAGTCTTTAAATTGCTATAATTATGAGTGATTAAACGGATACATGAATACCTGTTCATGTGTATTGTAACACCTTTACGATAAGGCAACAATCAGAAAAATGAGGTTGCGAATGAATTCAGAATTAAAACATGACACAATTGTTGATGCCTTAACGACCCTGATTCCACAGGATGCTGAGTTAAGCCGTATTACGGCGATTTTTAAAGCACTCGGTGATCCAACACGAGCGCGAATTATTTATGCGCTGGGTGTCTCAAAGCTGAGTGTCAGTGAATTGGAACGTGGCTTAGGGCTGACCCAATCTAATATTTCACATCAATTGTCCGTTTTACGGCAATTAAAGTTGGTGGTTGGAACGCGGAGTGGTCGAAATGTGCACTATCAGTTAGCGGACAAACATATTATTAGTATTTTTCAACAGGTCGCGGCGCATGCCGAGGAAGCTGAAAAATAGGACAGTCTTCGTGAGTGGCGAGGGCTGTTTTTTTATTAAAAATCATTAAATTTATATCTAGTTTTAAAGACTAGGTATCTTGATATTAAGACTATATGATGGTATGCTGTAACCAATAATCATTCGAGGTGACCGACATGCAATCGCGACGGTATCAAATTACTAACGAAGTTTTGAATTCAGTAACGCACGGCATCGGGTTGGTGTTAAGTATTATTGGTTTCGTTTTTTTGATGTTTAAAGCATTTGAAGATGGTCAGTCGTTAGAGTGGACGGCTTTTATTATTTATGGCTGCTCACTTTTGGTCCTTTATACTTGCTCAATGTTGTTTCACGGATTGTATTTTACGAAGGCCC
Organism: Lactiplantibacillus daoliensis; assembly: GCF_005405005.1. Taxonomy (GTDB): domain Bacteria; phylum Bacillota; class Bacilli; order Lactobacillales; family Lactobacillaceae; genus Lactiplantibacillus; species Lactiplantibacillus daoliensis. The sequence continues at coordinate 13,183 of NZ_BJDH01000014.1, forward strand.
GTGAGGTTTTTCGAATCCTAGATCATAGCGGGGTCTATGTTTTAATTGCTGGAACATATACGCCATACAGTTTGTTAGCTATTAAGGGCTGGCTTGGCTGGACGATCTTGTTAACCATCTGGGCTTTAGCAATTGCCGGAATTATGGTCAATGCGGTCTGGCCAGGAAAGTTGCGAAAGATTGAAACGGTGATCTATGTGCTGATGGGCTGGATGTGTTTAGCTGGTGGTCGCCAGTTATGGTCGAGTCTTGGTGTGACTGGCTTTTGGCTGTTAGTTGCTGGCGGCGTCGCCTTTACTTTGGGTGCCTTGTTATATAGTTTGCCACACGTTAAATACATTCATGTCATTTGGCACATTTTTGTGATGATTGGGACAACCTTGATGTATTTTTCAATTTATTTTTATATTTGACCTTAACTGCGCTATCTTGCCCAAGGTAGCGTTTTTATTTTGTCTTCATTTTGTCACGAAAATGTAATCAGCCAGGCGTATCTTTTCATTGCCTTTTTAAATAAACTTCCGTAGAATGGTAGGACAGCAGAAAATTTAGCGAGGTGATAAAGATGGCATACGGTTTATTATTTGGTGGCATTTTGATGGAAGTAGTCGGGAGCTTTTTTCTAAAGAAAGCTAACGGGTTTCGGAACTTGATACCGACGATTATGGTGTTAGTCGGGTATTTCAGTTCGTTGGTGTTAGTGACTTTGGCAATGCAACGCCTACCATTAGGGGTGACGTATGCCATGTGGGCCGGTCTCGGGACGGTGGCAACGGTAATCTTGGCCGTGGTCGTTTACCGTGAACGCCTAAGCTTAGCTCGAATTAGTGGGCTAATGGCGATTGTAATCGGTGCAATTTTGTTAAACGTTTAAAAAGGGGGGCTTTACAATGCGCGCATGGATTCAATTAGTTTTAGCTATCGGAGTGGAAGTCGTTGGCACGAGCTTATTAAAGTTATCGGCCGGCTTTCGGCACCCGTTAATTGGTATTTTAGGCATGTTGTTGTATGGTTTGGCAATTTTTAGTTTTTCACTGGCCCTCAGTCGGATTCCGTTAAGTGTTGGCTACGCCGTTTGGGCGGGTGTTGGCACAGCCTTTACCGGATTAATTGGTATTTGGGCATTCGGTGAAGTCTTAACTGGCGCTAAAACAATTGGCTTTTTAGCCATCATTATTGGTGTTATTCTATTGAACATTCCGGTCAAAGCGAGTGATGGTGCCGTTACCCCCACTGTGAGGCAACGCTGGCGTTCTCGGATGACCCGGTAAGTTTCAACCTTAAAATAAGTCTTATTAAAAAATAAAGATCCGTTCGGTAATGACTTGATTGGAGTCGTCACCGGGTGACAAAAAAAGACTAAGGTTAACATAGTGGCCTATCAAGGTTTACTAAGCTAACTTTGGCCTTTTTTGGTATGACAGAGATTTGAGGGAGTGCTTATTTTTATAAAAATACACATAAAAAGTAGAAGGGCTCTGGGATTAATGTATCGTGATAAAAATATTTGCCGAGCAATAAGTTAGTGAGCAAAAAAAATTTTTTAATGATTAAGTATTTCAAAGGATAATTAGAAAATAATTATCATATCCATTTATTCCATGAATGATTATGGCGCTTTATGGCGTTCTAAAATATCGACGTATCGCTTTAAATTTGCTCAATTGTAGTATTTGATAAACATTTCAAAAAGTAGTACATGAATTTATCAAAAAATGAAAATAATTGTATTGGACAAAATCACGATAATTCGGTGCTTGTGTGATTTAGACATTCCTGTATAGTTCTCTTTGTAGGGCTAGAAAAAATGATAAATAGTCTTTTAACTAAGGGCTATTTAATTTTCGATAGCATTAAATAGATCATTGTCAGATAAGCTATTAAACAGAGCGTCGGAGGTATAGAAATGAGTCATATTTGGTATCGATTTGATAAAAAAAGTATTGCGATAGCGATGTTGATTGCAATGATTTTGCCAGCCATTCAGTTTTATCAAAGATTGACTATTGCGGCAAGAGTTGATAATCGTTTCTGGGATTCACCATTCACACTTTGGATGGGTGTTGATAATTTCAGCTTTAGTACTGTCACCTACTACTTGCTGGTACCACTAATAGCTGCGTTACCAGTCGCAACGGTTGTAAGAAGAGATTTGGATAATGGCTTTTTGACGCAGTTAAGGATTAAAGGAACATTAAAAGTAGTCCTTCGGAGTTACCTGACCTGGTCTTTTATCTTGGGAGGATTGGTGGTTGCGGTGCCATTGTTGATCAATTTGATATCACTTGCGCTAGTCTATCCAAGCGTTTTTCCAGATAATTTATTAAATCAGAACATTTTAGTTATTAATCGCGATACACTTTTAGTTTCACTTTATTATAATCATCCATGGCTTCATTCGTTTTTAAGTCTACTTGTTGTCTTTTTCTGGGGAGGACTATTTGCAATGTTCACAACTACGATGTCTTTATTATTGAAGAATCGTTTTTTAGCACTTAGTTCAGGACTACTTCTACAGCTGTTTTTGATGCTGATTCAAGAATTTGGAATTTTAAAGGCTAGTATTGCACCAATAGATTTTATTAAACAGAGTGCCTCTTCTAACATTGACCTAGTTATCACACTTGAAGTCACATTGGCAATAGTTATTGTGATCTTGATTTTGTGGCAGAGAGGGGTGACCAGGATTGTTAACTCATAAGATAATCAGACAACAATTCCGCTATGCACCACTTTATTATAAGCCGATAGTGCTGGTATACATATTCACTGTACTGATGATACTCGTTAAAGTAGGCATGATTCGGCAAGGCACTGTGACGTTTCTGGATGTGTATTTCCGCTGGTTTGACGCGTACTTACTGGGACTCGTGTTTTTACCAATGAGTGCAATAATTTCTTTAATGACACTTGGCTTTCGGTCATATGATTACTTGTTGGGTGGTTCGAGAAAGGTGCTATATCAACAAATTTTAGTTCAATCCTTACTAGTTCAGACAGCCATCTGGTTACCGTGGTCGATGATCACGCTAATAAGTAGTTATACTTTTGACATTGTCTCAAACTATCAAGCTTGGATCGTAATTATTCTTAGTACCGTCGAGGTTTTTTTTAATCAAGTTTTTCTACTAGTTATGGGGTTAGTGGGATATGTCATCACTAAGAGCAAAACAGTAGGTTTGATGATAATTGTTGGTCTGAATATGTTGCTTTTTTCGCTATATTTAACAAAACACGTGACACCTTTCTGGAAGTTCACATTGTCGCAATCACCGTTAACTAAATTTACAAATGTTTTGATATTAGGCTTGATACTATGGGTATTACTATCGATTTTATTAGCAATTATAAAGAATAGGGATTATTAGAATGAAATTGCTATTTAATGTACAATCCCGCTATTTCTGTAGCATGATTCAGAAAAGGTTTTGGTTTCTAACGTGGAGCTACTTAATAATTGTGATTAGTTTTTGGGCCAAAATACCGCGAAAACAGACATTGTTAACAAGTATCCTGACAGGACCAGATTTCGCAGCAATTGAACAAGGACATCCATACTTACCGCCATTTTGGTTTGTGCTGATGATTTTACCAGCGTTTATTATTGGAGATAGTATTAGATTACTCCAATCAGAATTATTTACTAAAGCCAAGGGATTGAGATTTTCAAAGCGGGAATTTGGCTGCATAAATGTTATTTTAATCGCAGGAACAAACTTAGTTTATTTAGTGACAGTTTGTTCCGTGTTTATCTTGTTTGAAGCAGTAACTAGTGGGTGGCAGAACTTCATAAAACATGGGGGATTAACCAGCTACTTGGACTCGGGAGTAATGATTTATTTGATTCTGATATTGTTGGCATTGATTCAACAAATGAGTAGTTGGCTTAATCAAGCCTTTCTGTTGATAATCCCGATTTTGATACTAATAGCTACTGATTTTACGATTGCTAAATGGAATCCATTCAATTTGAGTCTATGGCCTAGAATGCTGTCAATCAATGGCAGTATGTTAAATTTTGCAATTATCAGTTGTATTGGCTTAGCCACTAGTTATATATACCTGTACGGAAAATATGAATTGAAATGAGATGACGAAATGAATTTAATTGAACTTCAAAATGTTAGTCGAAGTTTCTCCGGTAAAAAGCTGTTGAATGATGTTTCATTTTCAGTTGAAAAAGGATCTATCACTACGCTAGAAGGAATTAATGGTTCTGGTAAAACTTTGATTTTAAAAGCAATATTAGGACTCATAAAGGTATCTGGGAATATTACCGTGAATCGGAAACGAGTACTTGTTAGTGGTCGATATCCTGTCCAGGCAGGAGTGCTTATTGAGAAGCCAAGCCTACTGAATGAATTTTCAGCTTTTAAAAATTTACAATTAATTACTGACTTACTAGAAAGTTCAGATGACGACATGATTAAAGAACTTTTGATACAATTTGATTTGCCGATTGATAAAAAAACGAAAGTGAAGAAGTTTTCATTGGGTATGAAACAGAAGCTAGGAATCGCTCAGGCAATGATCGGTGGCTGTGAGTTGATTGTTTTGGATGAGCCCACTAATGCCTTGGATGAAGAGAGTATCGCGAAGTTGATAGTTACTATTAGGCAGATGAGAGAAGCTGGGTCAACATTTATCATTACTTCGCACGATCGAGAGTTTATCGAAGCAATTGCGACTAGGAGAATCGGGGTAAGAGACGGAGCAACCTATGAAGTGGCATAAAAAAACAAATTGGGTTTTGGGTGGGGTACTACTAGTTCTGATTGTGCTTTTTGTAGCGAAACAGTATTACACTGTGAATCAAGTTGCTAAACATCCCATTCACGAGAAGTTTTTTTTGAAGAATCAGTTGGTCAAAAGTGATTCAGTCAATTTTAGCGTGACTAATGTTAAGACGAAGACGGTTGGAAATGAGCGACGGGTCATTGTTACGATGAGATTACAACAATTTAAACCAAGCCATTATGGAAATATGAAGGGAAATCGTAATATTACTCATGCAATGTGGCTGAACGTTCCATATGGTTTTAGTAATATGAGTACGCCAATGCAACACACGGATGGTCGACAGTTTTCAAAGCGTGAAGTTGCAAGTCAGCAGGAAAAAACTGCTGTTTTCAACTTTACCACACGAGCTGGTGACTATAAATTACGCAATGCACCAGCAAGGTTGAGCATACTGATACCAGATAACGATAAGTTCACTAGCTTTACGAAATATTCAATGTTGCTAAGCTAATACTTCAAAGGTATTGTAAGAAAAAAACAGGTTGCAGTCTGATTAAGGCTACAACCCGTTTTTTTCTTACAAATTAGGCTTCTGGCCAAACTGATTTGGCTGTATCAATGACGAGTTGTAACTTGGCCCACTGATTGGTTTCGGTGAGTTGGTTACCTTCTTCAGTTGATGCGAAGCCGCATTGTGTGGACAGTGCTAAGTTTTCTAATGGCACCTTCGTTGCGGCGTCTTTAATGCGAGCAGTCAAATTGGCGGTTGTTTCGAGTTCTGGAAATTTAGAGGTGACTAAGCCTAAAACGATTCGCTTGTTTGTGTCACCGTTCCAGATTTGATCAAGGACGTCAAAGCTACCGGCACGTTGGTTGTCATATTCCAAGAACAGGCCATCGTAGTTAAGCTGACCAAGGTAGGGAGCGACAACATCGTAACTGCCTGAGAAGAGGTAAGTTGATTTGAAGTTACCACGACAGATGTGCGTCGTGACGGTCAAATCATCAGGTAAGTCAACTAAGGCGGCGTTTATGACCGTAACTGCGTCGGTAGCGAGCTTTAAATAGTGAGCATGGTCATCGGCACTCACGGTCTTATCATTTAATTTGCTGATCAAGAATGCCCAGGTCGTGTCGTCGAGTTGGATGTAACGACAGCCTAAGTCGTAAAAATGTTGAATGGTTTCATGATAGGCTCGGGCGAGATCTGTTAAATACGCGTCCCAGCTATCGTAGAATTTTGACCAGTTATCACTTCGGTTATCGCGGAATAACATCGTGGGTGAAGGAATTGTTTGCTTAGCAAGAACACCTGCAGGCACGATCGATTGTAGGTAGCTGAACGCTGCGAAGAACGGATGATCAGGATTAAAGGCGATTTTACCAGTTAATTCAGCATTATCCGTACGGGTGTGATCACCTTTGAATTTATAACTTTTGTGATAATCATATTTGCCGACACCGTTAAGGCCCCAGAGAAAGTCTAGGTGCCACCAACTGCGTGAAAATTCGCCATCAGTTACGGCGTGCAGGCCAAGCTTGACTTGTTCGTCAACAATTCGTTTGATTTCAGTCTGTTGAATCGTTAATTCTTGTTCAGCGGTAATTTCACCAGCAGCCAATTGGGCATGGGCTTTTTTCAAAGTGGCTGGTCGTAAAAGACTGCCAACGACATCGTAGCGGAAGGGAGCAGTTAAAGTTGTTTCTGTCATCAGTTAAGCACCTCATTAAGTTAGATTTAATTTAAGAATGAAAAAATCGTCCTGATTGATAATTACTATCAATCAGGACGACGTTTGGTCGGGTTACCACCTGGATTTAAAACCTTGTTGCCAAGATTTCCTCAATCGGACGGCGAGTTAAGCTCACGATCCGGTGCTGCGGTAACGGGCAGTTAAGTCGGCTAAGGCTTATCGCTAGATTCGCCTTAACGAATTTTTAATTCAGACCATCTTCGATAAGTTTCCTGGTATCGTCTCACCAACCCGATACTCGCTGAACAGTCCGCTTATCTACTCATCTTTTAATCATTCTTTAATGTTGAGTCTATGTTACCGGTTCTATTTTTGAAAGTCAAATTTATTTTTAAGGTGATGGTTGAAAACGGTCCGACTGAGATGGCAATGCTATAATGGCAACTAGCAATTAATTGGGGGCTCGGTTATGGATCGAATAATTCGTTTTTTTAAGCGTGATGATGTGGACCTATATCTCACGTTAGTATTTCTAATGATCGTCATTTATCTCATGCGGGGTTTCGCAACCGTTATTTTACTGACAACGATTTTTGCCTTTTTAGGGGTTAAGGTCAGTCATTGGTTGAACTTGAAGACGCACTTGCCCTATTGGATTGCGGTGATTGTCGTGTATTTGTTAGTACTGGGAATCTTTGTGGGTGCCTTATCTTATGCGGCACCAACGCTAGTGACACAGTTAAAGGTTATTCCGGATATGCTGGCGAAGGCCATCACGAATCATCCCGTTTTAAATAAGAATATTGATAAATGGGTCGATCAAGCAATTCATAGCAGCGAGCTAATTCAGAATGGTAAAAGTCTGCTCGTAACCGGGCTAAAAGAGGCCGGTCATATTGGAACCGGGTTCACACATGTGATTTTGGCTATTTTCCTCAGCTTTATTTTCACCTTAACGCGAGGCCGCATGATGAGTTTTGGCCGTCAGTTTTTGACGTCGAAATTCAGCAAATTCTTCCATAACGTCTATTATTTGAGTCGGAAGTTTGTTTTAATTCTCGGTAAAATTATCGAAACCCAATTAATCATTTGTACGATTAACACGATTTTGATGACAATTGGTTTTATGATCATCGGGATGCCAAGCATTATGGTATTATCGATCATTGTCTTCATTTTAGGACTAATCCCAGTTGCTGGCGTCCTATTGTCGATGATTCCGTTAACGTTGCTAGCATTTGCATCTGGTGGCCTAATCCGAGTCGCTTGGATTATCTTGTTAGTTGTTTTGATCCATGCCTTCGAATCCTATTTCTTACATCCACGTTTAATGGCGGATCGGACCGATTTGCCGGTCTTTGCAACGTTCATTACCTTGATTATTATGGAAAGTCTATTGGGTGCTTGGGGACTAATCGTTGGGATTCCAATCGTAGCATTCTTCTTGGACATTCTAGGGGTGCAAGACTCCGAACGAAAACGAGTGGCCTCAAAGAAAACCGATCCAGCTAAGTAGCAACAGAATTCGAAATTAAATGACCCACGATGATTACTGGAAAATGCCAGCAATTATCGTGGGTCTTTTTTCTACGTCTTGTCAATAGGAATGTTGTTGAATAAACGATTCATGATAAAAATATAGGGCATTGGTTCGGTG
>NZ_BJDH01000015.1 GCF_005405005.1 Lactiplantibacillus daoliensis
AAGCAATTAACCACGGTACTAGCCAAACATGGTCACCAGTTAGACGATTTGAAGCATACTGATCGGGGCATGCTAGCCGCTTATCAACCTAACGAACTCGAATTCATTTCTAAAGCGGTGAAAAATTTACGGGTCATGCGGGAAGTTAAAGCCGTAGTGCAAACTCAATACAACAGCATTCTAACGACTGCTTTTCCGGACAGTGACCTCGATAAGCTAGAGACGATTGACAAGGAGCAAATCTATACCGCTGTGGTTTACTATGACCCAGAATTAAAGCCATTAAGCGCCAATGATCTTAGTCAATTACAACAGCAGCCACCGGTAGTCTTTACTAGTCAGCAACACCAAGCTGGTTTGAATTACCTGTTAGGTAAAATTGAATTAAAAGATATTCAGAACCACCGATTACAACGGGTCTTAAAACATGATGGCACTCGGCAACTGTTTATCGGCGAATGTGGCCAAGATCCTAAGTTGGATCACAAACAAATTGAAATGGTACAAACCCGTTTGAAACAACAGGCAATGCGGTTTGATCAATATAAGCAAGCTCAAGTTAAGGACTATCAGGCCATTAGTTACCACCCAACTAGCCCGAAAAATTATCTGATGAATATTTTGGACGAAGCCTTAATGACCATTTTATATGCGAAAAATACGGACTATCTAAGAAAGCAGCAACTACGTGGGCTAAAGGAGACCGAGTGGGAAATGACGAAAAAGCAACGGCAACACCAAACTCGAAACCGGCATGAAGATGGGGGCATGCACTTGTAATCTAAATGTAAAATTAAAAGTGCACCAACGTGCTCATTTAATGGCACAATGAACCCATAATATAGGGAAAGGAGTATTCACATGTGACAAAGAAACAGGAATGGTTTAGCTTAGCTCAAGCTAGTCTCAAGCTTGAACGAGGTAGTACGTACGTGAGTGTTTGGTTAAGACGGCACCCTAACGAGTTGCCAAGTGAAATGCTCATGGAAACGGGCAAAGTTAAATTAATATCTGAAGATGGCATTGAATGGATTAAAAACCACATAAAAAAAGAGGGCGTCCTCGTAAACAGTGAAGTTGCTAACGGGGATCAGCACCTGGAAGTTACGATTCTAGGTGTCACCCTCCTAACAATCCATTTTACCGGGCGGGTTAGGGGAAAGCTAGTTGTTTAGGCTCTTCGTCAAGTAGAGTTGATAGATCTTTTGTGAAGCATCTAGGCCTTAATTGGTCTAGGTGCTTTTATTATGCTGCTGCCTTGCTGCTCTTAGCTCTGAACCTAACCCGTTCCAGGAATATACGATTGATGAAATTGTTCCAATTCGTATAGCCGTACGCAGTGTTCTTAATCTTCTTGATGATGCCGTTAATACCCTCAAGGAAGCCATTTGAGTACTCATAGCGTAATGCATTGATGACTTGTCTCTTGTACTTCTTTAACGTTTTGATAGACTGATCCATTCGGTTTCCTAATGATCGATAGCTCTCTAGTGCGGCTGCGAGTGCTGACGCATCACGCTTTCTAACCGCTCCTATAATCTCCTGGTAGACTTCATATGCTGCCCGGAACTCCGGGCTCAGGTCTAAGCTCTTGGCGACCAGATTTATAGACTTACTTGTAAGGGACATTACACAAACTCCTATTCTCTATTCTTTGGTCGGGACAGTGAATGAGCAGAAAGTGTAATGTCCTTTTTGCGCGTTCAAATATAGAAATGGTATAGAAAAAGGAGCTGGTAGGCAAGCTGCCTATCAACTCCAAATATCGTAGCGCCCTTTTAATGGTCCGGTGCACAGCTTTACTGTGGACCGTGGCACTGAGTTTAGTGGGCTAGTATCACTTGAATCACAATATGGTATTAAGACCTATTACTGCCATGCTTATACGCCAGCTGAACGTGGTAGTAATGAACGCTTTAATCGGAATTTACGTTATTTTTATCCTAAGGGGACTCGTTTTGAGCACATTAGTGCTCAAGATTTAACGACGACGTTACTCCAAATTAACCAGCGACCGCTTAAAATACTCGACTGGCAAACACCGTATCAGGTTATGCTGACAAATTTGTCCAAAAATTCGGATTAAATTTGCAATCTACCAATCAGATTTAGAAGAAAGAAAAGACAACATCAACGATACGATTAAAGAATTCTTTGATGACCATTCTATCAGTATTAGCCCTAAGGACTTTAAAGATTTTTATAATGTTAGCAAAGATACGAACGGAAACTACTTGCATGGTTTACAAAGCTTAGCTATATATGTTAATAAAGGGGAACGTTACAATCTCCTTATGCATCAGTCTTCTAAAAGAGTACATGCAACTAATGTTTACCAAGAATATGATGTATCCAGTATGGCTCCTATAAGCAATCTAGACGACAATATACCAATATTTATTAGTGCACTCTTTGTTGGAAATGCTCTCAAATCTATAACTGACTTTTGCAATATAAAATCGTTATTTGATAAAGGTTTGGGCAGCTACGTAGATAAACTTAAGCATGAAATTCAATTGAACATAGATGAACAAATGAAATGATAGTCCTCCTACTAAACGGCCAATAGGGTATACCCTATTGGCCTTTTTTATTTCTGTGCTATACTAGGAATTACAAGTGTTCATTAGAACTGTCCAAAAGGAGAATTGGAAATGGCTAAAATCGGTTATGCGCGTGTGAGTTCCAAGGAGCAACATTTAGATCGACAGTTAGCGGCTTTAAAAGGCGTTGATAAATTATTTACGGATAAATTAAGTGGGGCTAACACTAATCGGCCAGAACTGCAAAAGATGCTCGCCTATATTCGTGAGGGTGATATTGTCCTAGTCACTGAATTAGATCGTTTAGGCCGAAACAACCAGGATTTAACTAAGATCATGAACACCATTCAAAATAAGGGTGCCACCCTAGATGTGTTAAATTTGCCGTCCATGACAGGGATTGCTGACCCAAATTTACGTCAACTGATGACCAACTTGATTATTGAACTCTATAAGTATCAGGCCGAAAGTGAACGTAAGCGAATCATTGAGCGCCAGCAACAAGGGATTGCCTTAGCTAAGCAGCAGGGTAAATATCATGGGCGCAAACCCCAATACACCCAAGACGATCCCCGCTTGCAACATGCTTTTAAGCTTTATCGAGCTGGCATGAGTGACATTGATGTGTCCCGAAATACAGGTATTAAACGGACGACCTTTATTCGATACCGTGTGAAATACGGGATTAAAAGAAAATAGGCCCCCCTTTTGGTTAGCACATGTTAACTGAAAGGGCCCCTATTTTCTTTACTTAATAAGTCTAATTAAATTAGTGGCCTTGGTCGAAGAAGGCATCAACTATTTTAATCAACTAGATCGTTCACCAGCAAGAAACGACCTCACCCCAGCGGAATACTGGAATGAGGCCGTTTAAGCAAAGCAAAACTTATATTATTTCAAATGACAACTTGACAGGGACTAGTACAACTCAGGGGCTTTACTTTAATATTTCCTGTAGATATTAGCCTTTTTTTAATTTTAATTATGCCTAGAAGCCTATGTTAGAAGTCATAGTCGCCGCTACTCATAGCTTCAGCATTACCCATTAGATAGCCAGCACCAACTTGTGAGAAGAAATCATGATTAGCCGTTTCGGTTGAAATTCCGTTCATTACGATTGGGTTGATATCTTTAATCTCAGCATTGGGGAAGCGGGATTCAAAGCCCATATTTTGGAGCGCCTTGTTGGCGTTGTAGTGAACGAATTGTTTAACGTCTTCCGCTAACCCAATCGGCGCGTAAACTTCTTCGGTGAACGCAAACTCGTTCTCAAGGAGATCGTCGAGCAACTCATCCATCCACTTTTTGAATGTTTTTTGTTCAGTCGCCGATAGCTCGTTATATCCCAATTGAAATTTGTAGCCGAGGTAGGTACCATGAACAGATTCATCGCGGATCACCAGTTTGATAACTTCAGAAAGATTTGCCAGCTTATTGTTACCACGGTACCAAAGTGGGGTAAAAAAGTTGGTGTAGTACAAAATTCCTTCAAGAAAGACGCTTGCAACTTTCTTTTCAAGGTTGTTTCCCGTTTGATAAATATCATTGATCCGTTTGGCTTTGTATTGCATTCTGGGATTATTGTTCATCCATTTGAATACTTCGTCAACAGTGGCTTGATCGTTCAAAGATGTCAAAATAGTGCCGTAGCTTTTGGCATGAATTGACTCCATCATCAAAAAGTCATTGAGGACTGCTGCTTCTTTTCGTGTCCGAACGTCGGGCCGCATCACGTCGACTCCTTCTTCAGATTGGAGTGTGTCCAGCAAGGCTAATCCACCCACAACCCGATTGATAACCGATTTTTCGGTGCCAGAGAGTGTCCGCCAGTCCCGTAAATCATTAGAAACAGGTACTCGCGTATCCAGCCAGTATTGTGCCGTTGCTTTATCCCATACATATTCGTCAAGTTCGTCTTCGATGATGTCCCAATTAATTGTTTTATAGCTCATTAGTTGAATACTCCTTAAAAGTCGTAGTCGTCATCGGTCATTTTTTCAGTGTCCGATTCATTGTTTGCAGCCGTTACCTGTTGCAAAAATTGATTTTGATCAATCATCAGTTCTTTGAGTTGCGCCACTAGTGAAGACGGTTGAACTTCGTAGACAGCGTTAAAGCCAAGTGACATTAATGCATGATTGGCACCATAGGAGGCCAGATTGATGGCTTCGGTGGCATCGTCAAGGTTAGCTTCTAAGAAGTCTTTTTCAGTTTGCATGAGTTGATCAAACTGTGTATTAATCCAATACTGCAGTTCGGTTTGATCACTTACAGTGAGTTCTTCAAATCTGAGGCGAAATTTGTAACCAATATAAGCACTAAAAAGAGCGCTACCGCGGAGAATATTAGCCAACATTTGGTAAGTATTGACGAGAGCCTGTGTTTGAAGTATTGTCCAGTATTTACCAAACGAGAGCCCAGTTTCAGTCAGAATAAAAAGGGCTTTTTTCTGTAAGGCCATATCGCTAGTGCTCATTTGGGCTAGTTGGTCAATTTCAGCTTGCAGATTGGCATTATCATCTGCCCAAGTAAAACTTTCACCGCCGTTACCCGGAATCAGAGCCCGGAAAATGGTCGTACAGCTTTTGGCATGGACTGATTTCATAAAGGTAATGGTGTTTAATACGGATTCTTCTTGTTGAGTTCGCCGATCGTGGCGAATAGCAGGGGTGCCAACTTCTGATTGGTAGACGGCTAACATTGATGTACCTGCCAACATACGAGTAATGGCCTGTTGTTGAGTATCTGATAGCTGTTGCCAAGCCGTTTGATCATTCGTGATGGGAATCCGAATGTCCAACCAAAAGTTAGTGGTGAGTCGTTCCCACATGTATTTATCGAAATTATCTTTAATATCATCCCAGTTAATTGCTTTGTAGTATAAGTAGTCCATCGTTATTTGTTCGTCTCCTTAATTAGGATTCATGGGTATATGGGTCTTGTGACCCAATAACGTATGCCGGTGTGTTAAACGGACAATAAGACCCCAAGTGAATTTCCTAGATCATGCATGATTCACATTCATTTGCCGTTTTAATTTCATCGTCTTCTGTAAACGTTCGAATGTAATAAAGTGACTTAATGCCTTTTGTCCAGGCGTAATTCCGTAACCGGTTAAGGTCTCGGGTTGTCATCTTTAAATTGTTATTGTCCTTCCACTCGTAAAGGTCAGGTTTCAAAACTGAACGCATAAATAGTGTCAGACTCATGCCTTGATCAATGTGCTTTTGAGCTACGGCATAGGTGTCAATAATTTTTCGTTGATCAATATCATATGCGGGTGTGTAGTAAGGCAAAGTTTCGTTAGACAGGTAAGGTGCTGGATAGAAGATTGAGCCTACCTTATTTTCCTGACGTTGTTCTACTAATTGTGTGATTGGATGAAGTGATGCACTTGTTTCATTGACGTACGAAATTGACCCGTTCGGTGCCACAGCGAGTCTATTACGATGATAAAGGCCGCCAGTAATCACAGCTTGCTTGAGTGCCTTCCAATCTGTAACAGATGGTAATTTAATATTTTTGAAGATTTTTGCAACTTTGGTACTCTTAAATTTAAAGTCTGCGTTCAAGTATTGATCGAAGTAACTGCCATCAGCGTACTTTGATTGGTCAAATTTAGCGAAGGTTTCGTGGCGTTCACGGGCAATTCGATTGCTCGTAACGAGTGAATAGTAGTTTAAAGCTAGGAAGTAGGCATCAGTAAATTCAAGGGCCTCTGGTGAGCCATACTCAATTTGGTGGCGTGCAAGGGCAGTATGCAGACCCATAGCCCCTAATCCAATCGTGTGGTAAAGTTCGTTACCATGTTTAACAGTCGGTACTTCCTTAACGTCGGTTGTGTCAGTTACGAGGGTGAGCGCACGAACAGCAACCTCAACTGAGTGACCGAAGTCCGGCGAGTCAATCATATTCATGATATTAGTTGATCCGAGATTACATGAAATATCGGTGCCAATTGTCTTGTACGATAGGTCATCATCAAGTTTTGACGGTTCTTGAGGCTGTAAGATCTCACTACAAAGGTTACTCATAATAATTTTGCCATCGACAGGGTTAGTTTGGTTGGCCGTATCAATGTTCAAGATGTAAGGATAACCAGATTCTTGTTGGAGTTGAGAAATCTTTTGTTCTAGTTTCCGCGCGTTAAAAACTGACTTCTTAATATTGGGGTTAGCGACCATGTTGTTATATTCTTTGGTGATATCGATGTAAGCAAATGGCGTACGATATTCACGTTCGACATCATAGGGGCTAAAAAGATACATTGGTTCGTTAGTCTTGAGTAATTCATAATATTTATCAGGAACAATCAAACCGAGGGACAAGGTCTTCACCCGAATTTTTTCGTCCGCATTTTCCTTTTTGGTATCCAGAAAATGTAAGATATCAGGATGGAAGACGTTGAGATAAACCACTCCGGCGCCGTTCCGTTGCCCAAGTTGGTTACTGTAGCTAAATGAGTCTTCAAGTAACTTCATCACTGGTACAACGCCAGACGAGGCGTTGGAAATCTGCTTAATAGGATCACCTGAGGCGCGCAAGTTTGACAGGTTAACGCCGACGCCCCCACCGATTCGAGATAGTTGAAGGGCAGAATTAACGCCGCGTCCAATTGAGAGCATGGAGTCGGCCACATCGATTAAAAAACATGATACCATTTCACCGCGCCGTTTTTTACCCGCGTTGAGAAACGTGGGGGTGGCAGGCTGATAACGTTGTGAAATCAATTCATCGGCAACGTCATTGGCAAGTTGTTCATCACCATTAGCGAGATAGAGGGCATTGAAGACGACGCGATCGACAAAGTCTTCCAAAAATTGCTGGCCATCATTAGTTTTCATGGCATATTGTGTGTAGAACTTGTAGGCACCGAGAAAGCTGCGAAAACGAAAGTGATGGTCTCTCATTTGGTCGAACAAGGACTGCACAAACTTGTGAGAGTATTGTTCCAGGATACTTGGATCGATATAATCTTCGTCAACCAAGTAATTTAACTTGGCATTTAACGAATCAAATTGCTTGGTCTTCGGTTTAACTGTCTCTTCGAAATAAGCCTTTAGGGCTTCTTGATCATAATGTAGCGGAATTTCTCCGTTGCTTGGGATATTTACGAGGTTATTTAAGTAAAAATAGGTATTTTCCATTTCTGGGGTGCTAGTTACCATTAGGGATTACTCCTTCGTTGTTTGAAAACAAAATTGATTGCGATAGGTTAAGATGGCATCGGCAATGCGAGGAATGTCGTGTGCGGTGCCACGTAGCTCAAAATCGGTAATGTAAGGAAAATCGAAGCGTTTAGCATATTGTTTAGCCGTGAGTGCAAACTGCTTATTAAAATTACGATTACCGCTACCGATAATACCGTAGCAATGCTGGTAATTGCCTTCGTACGCGAGGTAATCTCCCAAAATAGTGGTTAATATTTCAGTATAACCGTTATTAACCCCATTACCACCTTTAAGAAAGGCTGGTAGGAAGGTAACAAACGGCTGGTCAAGAGTGGTGAATTCAGGGTGTTCTTTAACATTAATTGAACTAACCCGAACATGACGTTCTTTCTCAAAGTATGTTGTCAGTCTGCTAATAAAATATTTCGTGTTGCCACTCAAACTGATGTAGAGAATATTTATGGTTTCCGTAACTAATCATCGTCCTTTTTCTATATATAGTGGTTAGGCAATTATAATAGCACTATATGTGGTGTCTATGCAAATTGGTGGACGATCTGATTGATCTACAAATTGTGTTGAATATAAAGATTCATGCGAGGTGGCTAAAATGGGCCCACCGTTGGTATTTTAAGCTGCACTAAGAGACGATAAACGGGACTTTTAATGAGTGGAAGCAAGCTCCCAGGACCCAGCTCACAGTTTGCACCAAAGGCCTTGTTATCAATTGAGAAGAGCACACTGTACGGTTCATGATCAAAAAATATTTTGATTATGTCTACTAGTTTTTACCTTTGTTTTAGTACAAAAAAACGTGCGTCCCCTAGAACTATTAGAAAGTTAATTTAAAATAGTCGAAGGATAATTAAAGGCATGCTATAATGCGGGGAAGAAAAAGAAGCCCTGCGTGAACGGAGCTTCTCAGACAAGCCGCTTTAAAGGCGGTGGTCTAGATTACAAAATACATTGTCGCCTTGTAACCGACCAAAGTTACGCAGGGCGGGTTTTTATTTGGGGTGCTTGTCGATATAGCTGAGGAGCACGATTAAAAACGGGCCAAACAGCAATATCAACGAGCGTGTCTGGAAGGCGCTCATTGGCTGTGAAACCTTCCTGAAGATTATTATATGTTCACATGGCCTCACCTAGCAGGGGATCAGACTGTCCTTTATTAAAAAGTGCAGCGACTTTTTCGAAATACGATTTATCTAATAGATGCTCATTATGTTTCATCTTTTACACCTGTTTCCATTTGGAATTCAGATAAGAAATCACGCATATACTTTGTTCGACGACTGGCTTCTTGCTTTCCCGTTCTGGTATTCATTGAACTTGCTAATTTCAGCAGCTTTTCATAAAAGTGATTGATGGTTGTACTTTTGTGATGGCGATAATCATCGTGTGTTTTGATTTTCTTCACTGATATTTTGGAATCATATATTTCCTGTCCAGCGTGCCCGCCGTAAGCAAATGCACGTGCTATGCCGATTGCACCTAGTGCATCAAGTCTATCAGCGTCCTGAACGCATTTACCTTCGTTAGAAAGCTGATAATGGTGTTCAATGTTGTCAGCATATGACATATGTTGGATAATATCTAAAATGTCTTCTCTAGCCGGAGTTGTAATATTCTCATGGCTAAGTATAATTCGTACTCCTCTCAGTCTATTCTATCTGCAGTGACTTTTTAGTCTATGGTGTCATGCAAATAGCTAGCTGCTTTCACAACATACAGACCAATATCAGTTTCATTTTTTTAAAATCTTCTATATATTTTTTTTGAGCTAGCTTAGCCACTCTTTGGGCATGAAGAAAATCATGCCCAGTTGGATCAAAGGCCATATTTTCTTTAGAAAATGATTTTATATACTATATTTAATCTATTTCGTTTAGTATCCTTTACTATATATAATAAGGAGGCCTCTAATGCTAGTTTTTCTGTCAACATCATTCATACCATCCAATGATAAGATGTGGTCACGAGTTGGCATAAATAAAAATCAACAATTCCCGCCATTGGCAATAGATTTAGGATGACGTTCCCTTAATTTTGAATGGTGTCCATGGTCTTAGTTAAATTTTTCTTGTTTCTGCCCAATTGATTCAATTCAGTAACTATGACAACACCACCTTAACAAATCATAATTTGGATAATAGTATGTTCCATTTGAAAGCTAAGCCTTATAATTAGCATAGGGTTAATAGCTCTAATCAAAATACCCGCAAAAGGCCTGCTCAACTAACAATTGAGTAGGCCTTTTGTAGTACAAATTAATCCTTATCACAACTAACCTCAATAGCACAACAGGTATAAATAGTGCTTAAAATCCCTAAATAAATTTCTCTCACAACTGTTTAATAAAGCGGCAATCCCCGTCGTACGTGATTAATTAAACATTCAATTCTTAAAACACCTATTTTTAAATCGACTTAAACCTTCGCTGTTGCGTGCGTTTACTAATCCCCGTCTTTCGTTCAATCATCTTATAAGTCATACCTTGTTTTCGCAACTCATAAGCAAATCTGATCTGTTCATCAGAATACGTTTTCGGTCGCCCTTCCCGAAACAACGGATCATGTTGCTTGGCATACAATTTACCTTCTTGTGTGCGCGTGACAATCATATCGCGTTCAAACTGCGCAAAGGCGCTAAATATTGTAAAGACTAATTGGCCAGTCGGCGTATTGTCAATTAAGCCCATATTCAAAATGTTGACTTTGACATTTTCTTTAAACAACTCTTGGATAATGGCTAAGGCCTCGCGCGTGTTCCGCGCAAACCGATCCAGCTTAGTGACAATCAAAGTATCACCTGTTTTTAGAGCGCGCAACAGTTTTCGAAACTCCGGTCGTTCAGTAGTTGTGCCGGTAAACTTTTCCTGAAAGATTTTTTCTGCTCCTGCCAATTTTAGTAACTCAATTTGATTTGCTAATTTTTGATCAGTGGTACTGACCCGCGCATAGCCATATTTCATCTTTTTATCTCCTTACTTATGTCATTAAGTAATGGCACGGTTCTAACCCTTTAATTATACAGTATCAAAAAAGAGGCCACAACTGTTAAGTTGTGACCTGACTTGTTCTATCTAAACACTTTACTCATTATATATTCAAGACGTCCAAAAAATTGCATCTAATATATCTAAGCCCTTTAACGGGGAGACACTTTGATACTTGCAGCGCTCGATTAATTACTTGGGTATACAAAATAATTATTGTCACGAGCCAAAAATAATCTTAATGTTTAAATTTGCTTCAATTCAATAAAAGACCGGCCTGCTCAAGCCCAAGGGTTTTAACAGACCGATCTTTATTTACATTAAGGCATCTTTACTTACTTTGAAAAACTTTTAATTTATCTTAGCCAGTTGTTGTGACAAAGCTTCCACTTGTTTAGTCAACTTCTCCAGATTGTGACTCTGGTCGAAAGTTTTTAAGTTCGCTTGCACTTGCCGAACACCTTCCTGGACCCTTTCTTGGCCATTAACAGTCAAAGATAGCCAAACAATTCGTCGATCATTTGGATTCACTTGTGATTGAATTAAATTATCTTGAATCAATCGCCAAGTATTCCTGGAAATTAGTGTGCGCGTAACCATGAACGCATCAGCTAATTCACTAGCAGTAGCTTGTCCGTGTTGTTCAAGATAGACTAATATTTCCCACTCACGCATTGAGAACCCAGTTGTGGCCAGCCCTTGCACTAACATCTGGTATGCCTGTTTCTGAATAGCTTGCAGGGTTGCTAAGCTCTCAAACTGGTTCTTAATTTGCTGCTGATTTAGCATATAATATCATCCTATTCTTTGCGCTGCCGCTTAGCCATTCCGAAGAGTCCTAACAAACTACTCATGGCTAATAGTAATAAACCACTCAGTGTCATGTGTCGTTGATCAGTTTCATCAGTTTGAGGCAACCATTGATCTACAAAATTAGTAGCCTCTGTTTGACCAGCCTGAACCGGCTTAGCAGCATCGTTGATTGGCTCGGGTTAATAGAAACTCTAAAATCTGTCGATAAACTATTTATAATTCTTATTATAATAAATTGATTCAAACTCATTATGAACGTTAGAAATATTATTAATATGCATTGAAGGTTAATTTTACAATCTACCTAAAACTAAATATAATTTTTCTAACTTAGTTGTTGCACTTAAACTACTGCATACTCATTTTTCAGTCTTACTTAATCTGCCTCGATGATAAATTTTCTTTTGGATTAAGTATTGATCCTGATCTTGAGTAATAAATAACGGAGAACTTTCTTCTATGACATTGCTAAACTCCAAACCATACCATGAAATAGGTGAGGCCGTAATTTTCTGCAAGTAGATGCGCCCGCCAATCAATCTTCTATCTAACGAGCTTAACTTATCATTGGCAATTAAATCTGCTGGTTGTTCCTTTATAATAACAAACTTAAAGTCGCCGACTTTCCGTTGTCGCTCTGTTGAATACGTGGGTATTTGTGGTTCTAAAATACCTTGTTCCACTAGATGATTTACAATTTGATGTAAATAGACACTAACGGATTGAGATTTCTTAAACCCTAAGTAAAATTGAACGTTAACAACATTATGCGTCTCAAGTAAATCAACTGTATAATTACTTTCATAAGGTGCATTGGTTTCATTGACTGTAACAAACCAATAAACTTTAGCTCTTTTAGGTTGTCTGTCGAGAATAGAATACATGGTACTACGCTTAATTTGGTAATCACCCTTAATTTTAGTCATATACACTAAGTTAGTCGTGAACAAAGGTACTGTATTGTCTGCGCTTAATTTAGAGAGTTGATCACGATAGTCAAGAAGTGAAACATACTCGCTTTCTTTCTCATAATGTTCTCTTCGTTTATTTCCAAAGTACCAAAGCCACATAATATAAAGAATGCCCAACATGATTGTTAACGTAACATAACCGCCATGAATAAACTTAACCAAACTTGAAATTAGAAAGATTAACTCAATAAAACCAAAAAACAAGGCAATTATAAGTGCTGTTCCCTTAGCCAGGTGTTTCTTTAAGAATTCATGCAAAAGCACAGTAGTCATAAGCATGGTAATAGTGATCGCTAAACCATACGCGGCCTCCATTTTTTGTGAACTACCAAAGAACCAGACTACACTAATTGTTATTATACATAGTATCCAGTTAACAGTTGCAATATAAATTTGATTTTTTATATTACTTGGATGTCTAATAACCATTCTAGGTAAAAATTTTAAGCCAATTGCTTCATCGGCTAAAGTGTAAGAACCCGTAATCAACGCTTGAGAGGCAATAATTGCAGCGAGTGTGGCTAGCACAATGCCAACTAGGCGCCAAGTTCCGGGGAGCATTTCATAAAAGGGATTTAAGTTCGATAAGTTCCTGTAAGCAGTATCACCTGCATGTCTAATTATCCAAGCACCCTGACCTAAGTAATTTAAAAATAGGGTACTATATACTAGTGGCCATGTTACATAAATATTCTGCTTGCCAACGTGACCCATATCGGAATATAAAGCCTCTGCTCCTGTGGTTGCCAAAAAGATACTTCCAAGTATAAAGATTCCCACTTTGTTAACTGGACTGAATAGTATCCTAATTGCATAATAAGGAGAAATAGCCTTCAATATCATTGGATAATTGATTAGATTAACGATTCCAAAGACAGCCAAAAAGCCAAACCATAAAATCATCACTGGTCCAAAGGATTTCCCAATCACACCTGTTCCAAAACGTTGAATCATAAATAATACGAGTAGAACAACTGTTGTGATAATCAAGACGTTATGTTGAGAATTACTAAACACCACAGGGCCAAGGTGTTGTTTTTTTAATCCCTCAATGGCTGAAGTCACAGTTACTGCAGGAGTTAATGTTCCATCGGCCAAAATGGCCGCCCCACCAATCAAGGCTGGCCAAATTAACCATTTTGAATTTTTTCGAACCAATGCATATAAAGCAAAAATTCCACCCTCACGCTTATTATCGGCTTGCATTGCAATGACAACATACTTCAACGTTGTAATGATCATTAATGTCCAAAAAATCAACGAGATCGATCCAATCACGTAATTGGGAGAAATATTTCCCATTTTACCGGCGTCACCAATCAATGCATTCATAACATACAATGGTGAAGTGCCAATATCACCGTACACAATTCCTAAAGTAACAAGTGCCCCCGCAAAAGAAACACGTTCTAGTTGCTTATTCATATTTGCTTGCCCCCAACGCTAATTATTGAAATATAGCACTGCAAAATAGTAAGCCTAAACACGAAGAAAAGCAACTATGCCATATACATCATAATGAAATCACTTTAAAGAAGCTCATAATTTACGATATACTGATTGAAACCATAAATTATGGGCATTCTATTCTTAACTATCTAGTTGAACCATCTGATAACCGACTCCAATATGTGGTAGCGTCAAGAATCTTGGAGAGCGTAAAATATCTTGTGTAAATGGTAGATTGTAAAATAGCGCTGCCAATACCGATTAACTAGCTATAAAATCAATAACGACAATGATTAAGCGGGGAAACTAATGATGAAAATTAGCCGCTTTATCCGATAAAAGTGATCACTTTTGGTCGATTTATGAAAAGTCAACGAGGATTATCGATAATTTTAAGTACTTAACTAGTGAATTTTGACGGGTTAATTTGTCGGGAAGTCTGATTACAGTGACACTTAACTAGTCATTTTATTGCTTGGAGACGTGGCACTGACTAATTATTTTTCGGTAAAGCAGATAATTGATAGAAGTTGCGCATCGTGTAGTCAATTGTGGTCGGTTAACGAAGGCGTCGATTAATTAAGTATTACTTATAGTAGGTTTATGCCAAAAGTAGCCCATGACGATCGCTACTAAAACGTTACTGGGTTAGTATTACGCCATAGCTGAATGGTATGTGGTTGTCGTTGTGGACTAGTCGTCAAACTGTCGGGGGTTCGGGACTGTACTTAGTCAGGAAATTAGTTGGATTTTCTCCGTTAAGGTTGGTGAATTGTTAAATAAAAACATGTGGTATTTTGGTTGGGAGAGTGGGTCGTCGATTGGGGGAGACAACTAGCAGGTCTGGATCGTGTCCGTCTTAAAGCGGTTGCTAGAATAAGCATATCGCATATCTAAATAACGGGTTGTCAGCATGCTCTAAGGCCCATTATAAAGTCACTTAGCAACTGAGTAACTTTTTAATGGGTATTGGTGGGGGGACACACGTGCTTCAGCACGGACTTAATAGTAGAAAAAAAGATTGCGAATCAGAAATGATCCGCAATCTTTGCATTTATTTATTAATTTAAAGTGGCTTTTTAGTACCAGCCATTAGCAAGCCAGTAACTCTTGGCGTTGCTCCATGAACCATAACGTGAAGCAACATATCTGTTAGCAACACGTTCTTGGTTGGCAGCGGAGTAGTCACCGTTTAAGTATGAAGCACTTAATTGGTACTTACCGAAGTATTGACCGTTACGAGCAGAATATGAACCACCAGATTCTTTACCAGCAATCCAAGCCTTAGCAGCACTATCAGAACCATTGTTGCTATAGTTTGATGTTGAAACTAGACGTTGAGTCGTCGTCTGAGCAGCAGGTTTGCTAGTTTGTGTTTGACTTGATTGGGTCTGGCTAGCTTGGCTCGGTTGAGTTTGAGTTTGACTAGTCTGAGCTGATGATTGTGTCGTGGTCGTTTGTTGAGTCGTCTGTGTTGAAGTCGTTGAGGTTGTTGAAGCTGTTGATGATGCAGCTGAGCTAGTAGCACTTGATGAAGCTTGACTAGTGGTTGCAGCAGAACTTGAAGCTTGGCTAGCAGCTGATTGCGTTGAGCTTGCTGAAGAAGCAGCACTCGTTGCAACACTTGAAGTAGCTTGGCTAGCAGCTGAAGAAGTAGCAGCAGAACTAGTAGCTTGGCTAGCAACTGATTGTGAAGAAACACTAGTTGCACTGGCACTCGTTGCAGTTGAAGCAGCTGAAGAAGTAGCTTGGCTAGTTGCCGATTGTGGTGCAGCACTTGTAGCAGCAGAAGTCGTGGTTATTGTAGTAGTACCATTGACTTCAAGCTTATCACCAATGAAGATTAAGTTAACATTAGCTAACTTGTTTGCCTTTTCAATGGCTGAAACTGAAGTGTTGTGAGCTTGGGCAATTGCTGAAACAGTATCGCCGGCCTTAACAGTATAAGTATCAGCGTTGGCAACCGTTGTTGAGATAGCGAATAAAGCTAATGCAGCAGTTGATGATAATACAAGGTTTTTGATTTTCATAATAATTAATACACCCTCCTATAATTTGCGTGTGTTCGATTATTTACATATATTTTCTATTGGTCGAGCAGTTGATGTCTCAACCAATCAACAGTGACTAGTATAACTAGTGAGTGTTTGCAGTGCAATAATCAGAACATTACGTTTTTAGGGGGTGCTTGTAATATAAGGCCGTTTTTGTAATGAATTGTAATATTTGGTAGATTGTATCAACATTATTAGAATAAAAGTAGCGGGATAAATATTTCACGACCAAATAGTATCTAATCTATACGTTCAACACCAAGCAATCACACACCACAACACAGCACACCGTATAGACCCTTTAAAACGTCTTCTAAGCGATTTCAAGGTGCATTGCTTATTATAATATATACCCAAGCATAATAAAACGTCTTAAAACCGATTTTAACGTAATAAAAACCAGCAAGCTACTTAGTGTAATCTGCTGGCCTATTTTTTATTTAATTACAAAGGCTCATCACTGATTGATAACCTAACAACCTTATTAATTCATCAATTAAATCATTTTTCCTATATCCATGGGCTAAAGAAGTAGCCAAAGAGCACGGTCTAAAATTTAACTCACGATAAAGTTGTTCTAAAACAGTTAATATTTTTGAATCAATGTTTGAAATACTACTTTTCGGTTGTCCACCCATAGAAGTAATCATTTTTTGTACTAAATCTTTTGTTATCATTTGCTGTATTGAATTGTCTAATTCCATAGTAATTCTCCTAAATATTTTTTCACTAAAAAAACCGCTTAATATTCACACTAAGCGGTTCCTTACTTAGGAGAATATCAATCTACATTGAAGCACGTTGCAAGGCTTCCCTTGTACGTTGCTGTCGGGTCATTGTGTGTAGCCACTAACCGAACTCTCGATACTCAAACGATTTCTTTAATTAAAAGTAGTATAACATAGCTATTCGGTAGATTGCAAATTTAATCCGAATTTTTGGACAAATTTGTCAGCATAACCTGATACGGTGTTTGCCAATCGAGTATTTTAAGCGGTCGCTGGTTAATTTGAAGTAACGTCGTCGTTAAATCTTGAGCACTAATGTGCTCAAAACG
>NZ_BJDH01000016.1 GCF_005405005.1 Lactiplantibacillus daoliensis
CATGGAGGATTAGCTCAGTTGGGAGAGCGTCTGCCTTACAAGCAGAGGGTCACAGGTTCGAGCCCTGTATCCTCCATTGAGCCGTTAGCTCAGTTGGTAGAGCATCTGACTTTTAATCAGAGGGTCGACAGTTCGAGCCTGTCACGGCTCATTATCACGGCTCGTTTCATGATAAAGTTTTAAATGTTTTTGTTGATTTATATATCTTGGCATGATATGATATTATAGTTGTGTTAAACATCAACTTATGCCGACTTAGCTCAGTTGGCAGAGCATCTGTCTTGTAAACAGGGGGTCGGAGGTTCGAATCCTCTAGTCGGCATTAACTGAATAATTATGCGGAAGTAGTTCAGTGGTAGAACATCACCTTGCCATGGTGGGGGTCGCGAGTTCGAATCTCGTCTTCCGCTTTTACCAAAAGTGTTGCCGGGGTGGCGGAATTGGCAGACGCACAGGACTTAAAATCCTGCGGTTAGTGATAACCGTACCGGTTCGATCCCGGTCCTCGGCACTTTTATGAAGCACCCATAGCGCAATTGGATAGAGTGTCTGACTACGAATCAGAAGGTTGTAGGTTCGACTCCTACTGGGTGCATATAACGGGAAGTAGCTCAGCTTGGTAGAGCACCTGGTTTGGGACCAGGGGGTCGCAGGTTCGAATCCTGTCTTCCCGATTAGATAATCTTTGATTATTTAACAGATCGCGGTGTAGCTCAGCTGGCTAGAGCGTCCGGTTCATACCCGGGAGGTCGAGGGTTCGATCCCCCCTGCCGCGATAGGAATAAGCACTCGGACCTTTAGCTCAGTTGGTTAGAGCAAACGGCTCATAACCGTTCGGTCGTAGGTTCGAGTCCTACAAGGTCCATCTACTAATTATAGTGGACAAGTTCCTAGTTATACATTTAAACATGGAGGATTACCCAAGTCTGGCTGAAGGGAACGGTCTTGAAAACCGTCAGGTGGGTCAAACCACGCGAGAGTTCGAATCTCTCATCCTCCTTATTATCGCGGGATGGAGCAGTCTGGTAGCTCGTCGGGCTCATAACCCGAAGGTCGCAGGTTCAAACCCTGCTCCCGCAATTTGGTCCGTTGGTCTAGTTGGTTTAGGACGCCTGCCTGTCACGCAGGAGATCACGAGTTCGAGTCTCGTACGGACCGTTACACTAATTAAATATTTTTATGGCTAAAATGGCTCGGTAGCTCAGTCGGTAGAGCAATGGATTGAAGCTCCATGTGTCGGCAGTTCGATTCTGTCCCGCGCCATAAGTGTTGCGGGTATAGTTTAGTGGTAAAACGACAGCCTTCCAAGCTGTAGTCGCGAGTCCGATTCTCGTTACCCGCTTTTATGGGCCTATAGCTCAGTTGGTGAGAGCGCACGCCTGATAAGCGTGAGGTCGATGGTTCGAGTCCATTTAGGCCCATTGGAGAAGTACTCAAGTGGCTGAAGAGGTGCCCCTGCTAAGGGTATAGATCGCGCAAGCGGTGCGAGGGTTCGAATCCCTCCTTCTCCGTTAGTTCCATTTTATAAATATGACCCCTTGGTCAAGTGGTTTAAGACACTGCCCTTTCACGGCAGTAACATGGGTTCGAATCCCGTAGGGGTCATCATATTATCGCGGGATGGAGCAGTCTGGTAGCTCGTCGGGCTCATAACCCGAAGGTCGCAGGTTCAAACCCTGCTCCCGCAATTTGGTCCGTTGGTCTAGTTGGTTTAGGACGCCTGCCTGTCACGCAGGAGATCACGAGTTCGAGTCTCGTACGGACCGTCTTATAAAGAAGATTATCTTAATTGATAATCTTCTTTTTTTACGCCGAATAAGTTAGATGTAACTAGAAACGAATCATCTGAACAGGTATCCGTCAACGTTGGCGAGAAGGGACGATTGTAAAAAGAGAGACACCCATGTCAAGACTGGCATGGGTGTCTGCTTTACTACGATTTTAGTGAACGAACAAAGGCATAACGACTTTCATGGTAATCAAAGTCGGGGGTCAAGTACTTCGCAAATGGTTTAAATGACTCACTGCGCAACCAAACAGCATATTCTGAATCACTGTGCCAGTTAGTCACAATGACGAAGGCAGCATTGTTCTTGGCTTCTCGCAGAACCCAAAAGTGTTTAAGGCCATTAGGCTTTTCATATTCGGCACGGAAAGCGCTAAATTTAGAATTAAAGACTTTTTGTTCTTCAATGGGTAAGTCCATAAAGATGAAGCTCGTCATCCCATGCCAATCTTCATTACCTTTAGATAATAAAACGTCGTATGAAACTGGACTTGAGAAGACGGTCTTTTCACCAGAGAGGTCGAGTAACATATATCGATCTTCAGTGGCATTAGCTTGCATTAATAGTAAATCACGATCAGCATGTTGTTGCTGGATCATGGTCAGAATTTTCCGCGTCCCAAATGTTGCTGAAATCTTTCCACTCATCAAATATCACTCCTTAATTATTACACTTATTATTATACGTGTTTTCGAAAATAATTGAAAACAAGTTAGGTTAACGGTTTCAATTTTTCAGCTGTCTACGTTAAAATAGACGCAGAAGGGAATGATAACGATGAAATTAACTGTGTTGGGATATTACGGTGGCTATCCATATGATGGGGTGGGGACGAGTTCCTATCTCGTCACAGCTGGCAACTATCAGCTACTCCTGGATTGTGGCTCTGGGGCTTTGAATGCATTGGAAGAAATCTTAGATCCATTACAATTAGACGCAGTGTTATTAACGCACTATCATCACGATCATACGGCTGATGTGGGGGTCTTACAGTATTATTGGCAATTACGCCAAGGTGACCGTAAAACGCCAGTATTGCCAATTTATGGACACACGGAGGACCCATTGAATTTTGGTGCGTTGACTTGGGCCGGAGCCACGGTAGGACGTGCCTATCAGCCTGATGAAGTCAACCAGATTGGACCTTTCGATGTCACATTTTTACGGACGAAGCATCCTGTACCGGCGTTTGCAGTCAAAATTGTTGAACGCGCTACTGGTGAACAACTGACTTTCTCTGCGGATACCGCGTTTATTCCTGAATTAGCGACGTTTGCGGCCGGTTCACAATTATTAATGACTGATACGAATTTTGATGCCGCTAAGCAAGGCAAAATGTGGCATATGACGTCTTCACAATCGGGCCTGATTGCGAAAGAAGCCCATGCTAAACGATTATTACTAACGCACTTGCCACAAGATGTTGATTTTGAACAGCTTCGTAAAGAAGCCCAGGCAACTGCTGGTGAAGGCGTTTCAGTGCTTGTAGCGCAAAAGTATCTGCAACTAAATCTGGACTGAGTGTCAAAATCAAGCTATAAATTAGCTTGATTTTTTTATTGTTTTAATAAGTCAAAACTAAATTGTACACTACACAATTAATGACATAATTAAAGCGAAAAATCTGATAGTTTGAAACACCTGAACAGTTTTTGTGAATATGTCCATTATACCAGCAAAAAAATATTTATTATTTTTATGAAAACTATTCACAAAAAATGATAAAGCAGGTATAATAATATTTGTAATAAAGTTTTGTTGTTGGCGATGCAGAAGGAGGAGACTCAATGGTTACCCTATATACTTCACCAAGTTGTACTTCATGTCGGAAAGCCAAAGCTTGGTTGCAAACACATGAAATTGATTTTACTGAACGGAATCTTTTTGCTGAACCACTCTCAATTGATGAAATTAAAGGAATTTTACAAATGACTGAAGATGGCACTGAAGAAATTATTTCGACACGTTCGAAAGCCTTTCAGCGGCTACAACTGGATATTGAGGATCTCTCCTTGAACCAGCTCTACGACTTAATCAGTCGTGATCCGAGTTTGTTACGGCGGCCAATTTTGCTGGATGAGAAACGTTTACAAGTTGGTTATAATGAAGATGAAATTCGACGCTTCTTACCGCGCAAGATTCGCACCTTGGAATTGCAACGCGCACAGGCGCTGGCAAACAGTTAAATTGATCATTATGTTAGCTCGTTAGCTTAGCTGATGAGCTAATTTTTTTATTTCAGATAGATTACTTTACAAAGCGCTGAAATAAGTTAGAATTGTGATAGTGATTATGGCCCTTGACACTTAGAAAGGGGTGGATCTGTAATGGAGATGGAACGAATCAATGATGATACGATTCGAGTTCTAATCGGCAACGATGATCTCAATGAACGCGGGATTCGCGTATTAGATTTACTAGGGAATCATAAGCAAATTGAAAGTTTCTTTTATAGTATTTTAGAAGAAGTTGATGTTGATCATCAATTTCAAGATAACGATGCCGTCACTTTCCAAGTTTTACCAAATCGAAATGGCTTAGAGTTATTTATTAGTAAAAATAGTGAAAGCTTGCAGGACACGATTACGAAGGCGACCCAATCACCAGATTCCTCTGGTGATCAGGACGCGCAAGATGATGTTTCAGATTATTTGAAACGAAAATTAATGCAAACTGATACAGATAATACTGATCAAGCACAGGGTGTACAACATAATCAAGCTAAAGATACGAATGATTTAGATCCATATATTGAAGACCCTGAAACACCAACCAAGGAATTTGTCTTGGCATTCAACAGTTTTGAAGACGTGATTGCACTTGCTCAAATGTTTCGGCCAGACGGCTTAGCTTCAAATCTGTTCAAGTACCAAGGTAAGTATTACTTGGAACTCGTCTTTTTTGTTGATCAATCGTCTACTGGCGTTATCAAAGACGATATTGCCGTGGCATTGGAATATGCTAATCAAACAAAAGTGACTGCCGATGTTTTACTAGAACATGGTGAAAAAATCATGTCTAACGCTGCCCTTGAGACGGTTCGACATTATTTTAAATAGTGGGATTGAAGAGAGCTAGAAGTTAATTCTAAGCTCTTTTTTTGTGGTTTGAGTCGAAAGCGTGGCATGTTTGCGTAACTGACCATTAAAGGGGATGGTTGGGATGTTAATGGCCGAAGATGCGATGCAAAAGCTTGTGGCAGCCGATACCGCCAAGCGGCAAACCGCTTATTGGTGCCCTGGTTGTCATGCACCAGTGCGGTTAAAAAAGGGGCAGGTAATGATTGCCCATTTTGCACATCAGGCTAATGAAGCTTGCGCCACGTTCTCCGAAGGTGAAACCGCAGAGCATTTATTGGGTAAACAACAATTAGCGGCGTGGTTTGCTGCCGCCGGTTACTCGGTCCAAATAGAGGCGCGGCTACCCGCAATTCATCAGCGACCAGATGTGCTAGTCCAGTTAGGCGATGGCCAACCACTGGCGCTAGAGTTCCAATGTTCACCAATTGCGATTGACCGATTGGCTCAGCGAACGCAGGGGTATCGCAGCCACGGTTATCGTGTCTTGTGGTTGCTGGGATCGCCATATCAACATCGGTTACGGACCAACTCAAATGCTTTAAAATTTTTACAGTATTATGCGCCCTGGGGCTGTTTTCTCATCTACTGGCGGACGAAGGAAAATGCGCTTAGATTGTTATGCAATATATTGACGCTTGATGGCGAACCCTTGATCTATCAACAGTATCAGTGGTACGCCAAGCAGGCGTCAGTTTTGACTTTATTGGCATATCGACCAGTCAAACCGGCATCAATTCAAGTTCCAGCACATTTTGAACGTTATCAGCAACGGTTATTACTCGGACGACTGAGTCATCAAGCTAGCGTAGTCAGTTTGCAAACAATCTGTTATCAGCAGGGTGGCACGCTTGCGCAATTGCCCGACTGGGTGTTTTTGACAGTTGCCAAGTTGCCAATTTTAAAAACAACCTACTTAAAGTGGTATTTGGCGATCTTTAGTCAACTCCGGCGAGCTTCGTTAAAATTGCGCCCCGAGACATTACGGCGATTAATCTGGGCAAGTCTTCGCCCTTGTATCGCACAGCGGCCATGCTTGATTGACGCTAGCAAGTTGCAACAAGAACTGGTGAACACGGTGATTATTGAATTAGTGACGGCCAGAGTTATCTTGCCGCAACCAGACGGCTGGCAAGTCCAGTCCACCCAATTAGCCTGGCGAAAAAACTGACCTGAAACTTCCGTCGCGTATTACAAAAATTATGTGTTACGCTAGATGATATTAATGTAATTGGAGGAACTCATATGGGTGCAACGAAACAACTGCCAACACGAGCGGCGGTCCCAGTCTCATTGACTTGGGATTTAACGACGATTTATCCAACGGCAGCGGCGTATGAAGCAGATGTGACTAAAATCAAAGCTGATTTAACAATGGTACAAGCGCTAAAAACTAATTTTACCGATTCAGCCACGACGGTTTTAACCGGTGTTCAAACCGTTTTAGCTTTATATCGCCGGCTGGAGAAGGTTGCGGTTTATGCAAGCTTGAAGAGCGACCAGGATACTGGTAACAGTGTTAATCAGGCATTGGACGATCAGGCAGGGAGTTTGACGGCCAAAGTTTCGGCCGCCACCGCTTGGCTGGAACCGGCAGTTCTAAAACTCAGTTCAGCGCAGCTAGATCAGTTTTTAGATGAAAATGTTGAATTACGCGATTATCGTCATTTTTTGGATACGATTCGACTACAAAAAGGCCATGTTTTAAGTGAGAATGAGGAAGCATTGTTGGCTGGTGCGAGTGATATATTTGACGCGTCGGCGAAAACCTTTGGCATTTTGAATAATGCTGATTTTGAGTTTCCCACGGTTCATGATGAACACGGCAACGCAATCAAATTGTCACAGGGTGTTTATGGTGTCTTGCTAGAATCGGTTGAACCTGCAGTCCGGCGTGAGGCCTTCGAAGCGTTGTATCAGGTCTATTCACAGTTTCGACGCACACTGGCTTCGACCTTGGCAAGTCAAGTTAAAGTGCACAATTTTGAGGCTCAGGCGCATCATTATGCAGATGCCAGAACCGCGGCCTTGGCGGCTAACCAGATTCCAACCACCGTGTACGATTCACTAGTCACGGCGGTCGATGATCATTTGGACTTGCTGCATCGTTATGTTGCATTACGGCGTGATATTTTAAATGTAGATGAATTGCATATGTATGATATGTACACGCCATTAACTGGTCAGCCGGAGTTGTCATATACTTACGAGCAAGCACAAGCGACTGCCCTTAAGGCACTGAAGGGACTTGGACCTGATTATCTTAAGCATGTCAAAACCGCGTTCGGATCACGTTGGATCGATGTGGTCGAGAATCAAGGCAAACGTAGTGGGGCGTATTCCTCTGGCATGTATGATACGGCACCGTATATCTTGTTGAATTGGCAAGACAATATTGATAATTTATACACGTTGGTGCATGAAATGGGACATAGTATGCATTC
This sequence comes from Lactiplantibacillus daoliensis, assembly GCF_005405005.1. GTDB lineage: Bacteria > Bacillota > Bacilli > Lactobacillales > Lactobacillaceae > Lactiplantibacillus > Lactiplantibacillus daoliensis. Next base: position 7,309 of record NZ_BJDH01000016.1, read on the forward strand.
TTATGAAACCACGCACCATCAACCTTATCAATATGGTGACTATTCAATTTTTGTGGCCGAAATTGCTTCGACGACTAATGAGAATTTGTTGACGAATTACTTTTTGGCGACCGAGACTGATCCAAAGATTCGGGCATATGTTTTGAATTACTATTTAGATGGGTTTAAGGGAACCGTCTATCGTCAGACGCAATTTGCGGAGTTTGAACAATGGTTGCATGAACAAGATGCTGCCGGCGAATCATTGACAGCAGATCGGCTCTCAAAGTACTATTTGGCCTTGAATCAACGTTATTATGGTGATGCCGTGGTCAGTGACCCTCAGATTGCGGATGAATGGGCGCGTATTCCACATTTTTATTATAATTATTATGTTTATCAATATGCGACCGGTTTTGCCGCTGCTTCAACCTTGGCAGAACGCATTTCGACCAAGCAACCGGGGGCGGTCAAGGATTACCTCAGTTATTTGCAGGCCGGGTCTTCGGAATTTCCGATTGAAGTTATGCGTAATGCCGGCGTTGATATGACTAAGACGGATTATTTAGAGGCTGCCTTTAAGTTATTTGAGCAACGCTTAACTGAGTTTGAAACGTTAATTAAACAATAGGATTAAAAAAACGAGAGTGGGATAAAAGGCGGTCTGCTACCGAGCATAGCCTAGAAAGCCGAATGATTGGCGCTTTCAATCGTTTGACTTTCGTAGCTCTGTTGCATCCGTGACCTTTTGTTCCACGTTTCGGCTATAAATATTATAAATAACAAAAATGAGCCTAGGTTTTTGTCCCAGACTCATTTTTTTAGCGTTTGAATAATTGCAATATCTGAATGAATTATAAAACGTGGAGTTGGCTACCATCAAGGGTACCGAAATTGGTGCGATGTGAAAGCTCGTGGAATGGATCTAATTGACCATTAACTAAGTCAAATAAAGTCGTATAGTTAAAATGCTCTAACAATACCCCATAATCATACTGATCACAGTCGAAGACGACTGCGGATGAAGCTTCCGTAATGTTCATTTCAGAAGCTAAACGTTGATCAGCGTGAAAGGCCTGTTTCGCCAAATTACTATCACGGTCTTCCATAAACATATCCAAATCAATATGGCATTCAGCCGCCACCGTTTTGACTAAAGCTTCTGAGTAATGCTGTCCGGCTTTTAACATGGCATCTTGCAACGCAATTAAGAAATTGCGGCCACGTTTTTTACCTTGAAATAGCGCAGCTTTATAATCAAGAATCACCCGATAAAGGGTTTGTGATTGTTGATTTTGAGCCTGCCAGTCAGATGCTTTGAAGCCTTGGCTTTTAAGGGCTTTTTGCACCACATTAATGTTTAATAAGGGTACGAATTGGAATTGAATTTGCTTATCCGAATCATTGGCCAGCCGCAACACATTTTGTTCATCGCGTACACATTGTGTCGCCAATGGATTTACAAATAAATACACTTCTAACACGTCATAATTCCTCCACTTTCTCTTTTCGCGTCATAGTGCAGAATACCAAATGAACCTAGGTATTTGCAAGTTTTTTATTTCATTATCGTTTTTATTTTACGAGCCTGTCGTAACTTTAAATAAACCTTCGACTGTCATCATGCACCGAATTCCTAGTTTCGTAAAGTAATCTGCTTCGCACTAATCAGTTTGTAAGGTTGCTAATGTCAATTGTTAAACTGGGAAGCCATTGCTTTTTATTCTGCTGAAATATGGTAAAATTTTAAAGGTATGGATTTGAAACGGAGGTGTCTTGATGGAAGATTGGAATCATTTTTTGTTACCTTATCAGCAGGCTGTTGATGAGCTAAAAATCAAATTGCGGGGAATGCGCAAGCAATTTCGGGATTTGAGTCAGCATGAGCCGATCGAGTTTGTGACGGGGCGCGTTAAGCCTGTTGATAGCATCAAGGAAAAAATGGTGCGGCGTAAGGTTCAAGAAGATCGTTTAGAACAAGACATGCAAGACATTGCCGGATTGCGCATTATGTGTCAATTCGTTGAAGATATCTATCAGGTTGTCGATTTGTTGCGCAAACGGACCGATCTGACTATTTTGGAAGAACGCGACTACATTAGCAATGAAAAGCCATCAGGTTACCGTTCTTATCACATTGTGATCGAATATCCGGTCCAAATGGTTGATGGTGAGAAAAAGATTTTGGCTGAGATTCAAGTTCGGACCTTGGCGATGAATTTTTGGGCAACGATTGAACATTCGTTGAACTACAAGTATCAGGGCGATTTTCCAGAAAATTTAAGTCAACGGCTGCAACGGGCGGCAGAAGCTGCTTTTAGCTTAGATAAAGAAATGTCTGAAATTCGTGAGGAAATTCAGGAAGCCCAGAGCCTCTTTTCTTATGGAAAAGGGTCGCAAACTGACTCAAAAACGGTGACGAAGGAAGATCAAGAGCCATGAAAGTAACCATATTTGCAAATTCTAATCCCAAAACCAAAAAAGTTGCGGCTGAATTACATACAAAATTAGTTGCCGCAGGTTTTGAAATCGATGATTTTAAACCGGATGTCGTCTTATCCGTTGGTGGTGATGGAACATTACTGTCAGCATTTCACCATTACAGTGATATGGTTGATCAATTACGCTTTGTTGGGGTGCATACGGGACATTTAGGCTTCTATACTGACTGGCGTGACTATGAGATTGATCAACTAGTTGACGGTCTCCTGCACGACAACGGTCAATCGGTGACTTATCCGTTGCTTTCAGTTGAAATTACGTACGCGGATACCGGGGAAACGGATCACTATTTAGCCTTAAATGAATCAACCTTGAAGAAGTTAGGTAGTACGATGGTGGCGGATGTTTATATCCAGGACGAACTCTTTGAACGTTTTCGAGGCGATGGCTTATGCGTTTCGACGCCAACCGGGTCGACAGCGTACAACAAGTCTGTTGGTGGCGCCGTGATTCATCCGCGCTTGGATGCGCTACAAATGGCCGAAATCGCCTCAATCAATAACCGTGTGTTCCGAACGTTAGGGTCACCAGTAATCGTGGCACCGTATGAAACGATCACGATCAAGCCACAACAACAATCACACTTTATTTTTACCGCTGACCAGATGGATACACAACCGCGTCCGATTCAACAAATTTGTTATTCAATTGCAAATCGGCGCATTGCGTTTGCCCAACATCGTCATAACCGGTTCTGGCGACGGGTTGGAACCTCGTTCATTGGTTTGGACGAAAAATGAGGTTTACGTGGACTAATTCAGCAACGACCCCGATGAAAGTTAAAACACTGTTATCTGAGCATGGGGTCACTCGGAGTTTGTTAAAAAAAGTGAAGTTTCATGGCGGCGCCATTTTAGTGAATGAGGTGCCAGTGTTAGCCATTCACATGTTAACTGGCGGTGAACAGGTTACAATGGTCACTCCCGATGAAATCGGTAATGATCACTTGGGCGTTTCAAGTTTACCTATCACGATTTTGTATGAAGATCGGGATTACTTAATTGTAAACAAGCCAGCCGGGGTCGCGTCGGTTCCAGCGCATCGCCTGCCAGAAAACACACTGGCCAACCGTGTCAAAGGTTACTATCGCGCGCAACACTATCCCAACGAGGTGGTCCATATTACGACGCGGTTGGATCGTGATACGAGCGGAATTGTCCTGTTTGCCAAGCACCACTTTGCGCACTCGATCATTGACCACCAACTCAAGGAACATGCGATGCGGAAAATGTATCTGGCTGTCGTGAGTGGTCAGCTGGCGGCTGACCATGGGTGGCTAGATCAACCGATTGGGCGGGCTGCAGACTCATTCATTAAACGGACGGTGACGCCTGATGGTCGGGCATCGTTGACTGAATATTGGGTTGTCAAGCGTTTACCTGAGATGGCGGTAGTTCGCGTCCGATTACACACTGGTCGAACGCACCAGATCAGGGTGCATTTTGCAGCGGCTGGTCATCCGTTAATTGGTGATCAGTTATATGGTGGACCGACTAATCCGGCCATCGATCGGCAAGCACTGCACTGTATGCAGTTACAGTTTTACGACCCATTTATTGAACAGGATTTGACGACCTTTGCGCCGTTACCAGCTGATCTGGCACAATTAATCAACGCTAAAACCGCTGAACAATTTTAAACTAATAATCGTGGTTGTCATTTGTGATGATCAGATCATACCTGCACCAAAATAAAAGCACTACAATTACGTCATGTACTAGTCCCTGTCAAGTTGACAGGTGAAATAATATAATTTTTTGAGTTCTGTCTAAGCGGCTTTGCCGCGGTATTCTACCGCGGTGAAGCCGCTTCTTTGTGTTGTCCGGTCAATATAGT
>NZ_BJDH01000017.1 GCF_005405005.1 Lactiplantibacillus daoliensis
CTACCACTATAAAGTAATAGAGGCATAGGAGCACCCCGTCGGGTAACTTCTATGCCTCTAAGCTTAGTATTTTTTTAATCAAGCAAAACTGCCAAGCTGTAATCATCAACAAATTGGCCCTCTAAATAGAACGCATCCCGACCAACACCTTCGACCTGAAAACCTTGTTGGGCATAAAACTGACGGGCCACTAAATTGGTCGACAAAACGCGTAATTCGATTCGATGAATACCACGCGCCCTAGCTTCGGCCTTTAGCCTGGTCATCAGTTGTCGACCGACACCCTGATGCTGAGCTAATGGCGACACACCAATCCCAATGTCCCAAGTGAATCGAGCTGAGGTAAAGGGTGGTAGTGGATTCCAAGAGATCATCCCTAAGACTCGATCACCGTCAACCGCTACCAATTGGCTACCGGCAGGATAATTACTGATATATTCAGCTAATGTTCTCGCCAAAATTGGCCCCGGACTATTCGTTGGATTCCAAATTTGCTGATCAATTGCAAATAGGCCCGGTAAATCAGCCTCAGTAGAATACCGTATCTTAATTTCAGTCAAAACTAGCCCTCCTATTCATTAGCATTCTATCCATTTTTAGCGCCGCTCGCAAACGTTAACAGCGACTTTTACCGAAAAATCTGATATGCTATTGCAACTAAAGTAATAATCGGTAATTAAAATGTCAAACAATTTTATAACATAGCGTAATAATATTCGTTTATAATGATAACTAACAATAGTAATAAACTGGAAGGGATGTGGCGAAATTGGCCTCTTTGATTCGAAATAAACGCCGAGATTTTACTGAACCGAACCGTTAAACCAAAAACAATAAACAGGAGTGATTTTTTTAATGATAGATGATAACAACCAGCAGTCGGCCCATTCAGAAACGGCCGAGCTAGACGCCATGCCCCCCGATGACCCTAATTTGTGGCAGCTTGATGAACCAACTTTAGCCGCGAAGTACCAAACTAACCCAGAAGACGGGTTAACTGAGGCTGAAGCTGAGCACCGTTTACAACAAGACGGTCGGAATGAACTTGAAACCAAACGCGTTTCCCGTTTCATTCAGTTCATCAAGCAGTTTAATAATAGTATTATTTACATTTTAGCGGCCGCTGCGGTGATGACCTTTTTCATGCATCGCTATTCAGATTCCATCGTTATTGGCTTAGTTATTATTGCTAACGCCATTATTGGCTATGTACAGGAACGCCAAGCTGGTAACGCTTTGGAACGAATTCGTGAAATGCTCATTTCGAAAAACTTTGTCATCCGTGACGGTAAGAAGCTTGAAGTTGATGCCCGTGATTTAGTTGTGGGTGATTTGGTCAACCTAGAAGCTGGGGATGCCGTTCCCGCCGACATGCGTTTAATTGCTGCGGATAATTTGGGTGTCCAAGAATCCGTCTTAACTGGTGAAACTAACGCCGTAGAAAAAATTGAAGAACCCATGCCGGAAGCTAAATTGGCCCTGGCTGACCGTTTAAACATGGTCTATGCCTCCACGGCTGTGACTAGCGGCTCGGGTTACGGGATCGTTACTGCCACCGCTGAAGATACCGAAATCGGTCATATCCAACAATCTGTAGGCGAGGTTAAAAATAAAGCAACGCCGTTGATGCGCAACCTGAATTCTCTGGGATTTGGTTTATCGATTGCGATTGTGGTCGCAGCTGTGCTGCTGTTCCTCTTGGGAATGGTGATGGACACGTACAGTCTGCCAACTTTGCTAATCGCCGTAATCACGATGGTGGTCGGCTCAATGCCAGAAGGTTTACCAGCTAGTACCTCCGTTGTTTTGGCGATGGGAACACGACAAATGACCAAGAAAAACGTCATTGTTAAGTCACTGCCTGCTGTTGAAACATTGGGTGCCGTTGATATCGTTAACACCGATAAGACTGGGACACTAACTAAAAATGAAATGACCGTGACTAAAGTTGTGACTCCCCACCATTTCTTTGATGTGACGGGCGTTGGTTATGATGATAACGGTGGTGTTAATTTTGATGGTGCCTTGAAGCTTAATGGTCAGACCATGGATTGGCATCAAGATAAAAGTATGGAATGGCTCGTTAACATTGCGGGTCAGACGACCGACGCGCAACTTCATTTTGAAAATAATCGTTGGGAATTAACCGGTGAACCAACCGACGGGGCCTTGACGACGCTCTATCGCAAAATGACGGGACATGATCCAGAAGTTGCAGAAATTGACTCCTTACCGTTCGACTCCGCCTTTCGTTTTTCGGCTCGTTTAGCAGACTTAAACGGACAGCGTTTATTGATGGTTAAAGGGTCACCGGCAACCGTGCTACGTTTGACCAATCAGGCACACAATCCCGAATATTGGGAACATGCCATGTCCGACTTAACCTCGGATGGTTTACGAGTTGTGGCCCTCGCCTATCAAGTCGTTGATGACAGTGTCGACACGATTGATGCCAAAAGTATCAGTGGCTTAGAACTTGCCGGCATGGTTGGGATTATTGATCCACCGCGTGAAGAAGCGGCGACTGCGATTGCTGAACTCCGTAAAGCCGGTGTCGAAGTCAAAATGATTACCGGTGACCACCCAGATACAGCAATGGCGATTGCCAATAAACTGCATTTGGCACCTAATGTTAAGGCTATCTCTGGTCCTGAAATTGACGCTCTAGATGATGATCACTTAAAAGCTCAGATTGATGATTATAACGTCTTTGCTCGGGCTACCCCTGAAAACAAGCTGCGAATTGTGCGCGCCCAACAAGCTAACAATCACGTGGTTTCCATGACTGGTGATGGGGTCAATGATGCGCCCGCCTTGAAGCAAGCCGATATTGGTGTTGCCATGGGGATTAAGGGAACTGAGGTGGCAAAGGAATCGGCCGATATGGTCCTCGCTGATGACGACTTCGCTGATATCGTCGCTGCCGTCCGTGAAGGTCGCCACGTCTTCGATAACATTCGAAAAACCATTCGTTTCTTGTTACCAACTAGTTTTGCCGAAGGACTAGTCGTGATCATCAGTATTTTGATGGGACACGACTTACCTCTCTACCCAACTCAGTTGCTTTGGATCAACATGGTTTCGGCATTGACGATCCAGTTTGCGTTCATCTTCGAGCCACCCGAGGCCGGGATTATGGCCCGTGGTCCACGGAATGTTAAAGCTGGCTTGTTATCCAAACTCGATTCGTTTGAAATTGTCTACGTTTCGCTGCTGATTTCTGGACTAGGTATTTTCGCCTATGACTATTTGACGGCCCTCGGCTTACCAAACGTCGTCGGCAGTACCATGTCCTTGAACATCATTATTTTTGGGAAGATTTTCTACTTGTTCAATTTGCGAAACGACCACCCGGTTATTTCCAAGTATTTCTTCCAAAATAAGATGGCGTTTTATATTATCGGCATTCTGATTGTCTTGCAGTTGGGAATCATTTACCTCCCATTCATGCAATCAGTCTTCCACACAACGAACATCAACTTCTGGTACGGTTGGGGTATCCCAATCATCGCCGGAATTATCGTGCTGATTGTGACCGAAATTGGGAAGTTTGTCCGGTTTAGATTTATTGACCGGGATGAAGCTTTGAACTAAACATTCCTGTATATAAAGAGACGCATCGGAACCTTATTTATGGTTTCCAATGCGTCTCTTTTTGCTTGGTATTCGATTTTTAACCTTGTTGAAATGACTACTATTCAAGACAACCTTATTGATATGACTACTATTCAAGACAACCTTATTGATATGACTACTGAGTTTTAAGCCTTAAAATAGATTTACTATTGCCTCTCTGTCTTTTATATCGTGACTAATTCCAGATTAAATTGCTTTAAAAGTGCCCTTCACCAACCAATGCATCACCATCGGTAGTTGTTGATTCCACAATGGCCAGTCATGCCTTCCCGGCAATTCATGCCACAAAAATTGATTTCCAAATTTGGCAGCCAACTTTGGCTTGAAGTCCACATCCATTCCCCGCAACATATCTTCACTACCAGTTGTCATCAACACTCTTAGATCGGTCTGATCACTCGGCAGCTGATCCAACAAAAAGTCCAAATCAGCCGGCGAATCAGTCAACTGTTGCTTAGAAAACACACCATCAAAATCCGGCATAATTGCGGCTTGGTCGACGCGAAAACGTACCAAGTCTGTAACCGGTGATAACGCTGCGACAGCAGCGAATTGCGCTGGCTTAGATAGCGCCCAGCGCAAGGCCCCGTAGCCACCCATTGAATTACCAGCAACAAAATTTTTATCGCGTTCAGCGCTCAACGGAAAAATAAAACGCATCCGTTCTGGCAGCTCCTCAGTCATAAAGGTCCAGTACTTCGGTCCTTCAGGTACATCGTTATAAAAGCCGCGTTCCGTTTGTGGCATCACCACGGCCACACGATATTGCGTCGCTAAAGTTTCAATGGCTGTTTGCCGAATCCAAGTCGTGGCATCGCCCCCCAAGCCATGCAACAACCAGATCACTGGTAGTGCTTCGTGCCCACTACTAAATCGTTGCTCAACCTTGCCGGCAGGATTCGTTGGTTCTGGTAAAACGACTTGCACCGTTACTGATCGGCGCAACGTGTTTGAGTAAAAATTATTACTGTGAATCGACATAAGCTATCCCCCATTTTCATAACGCGTGTGCCTAACTAATCGTTATAATATATTCGAATAAATTATGTCATATTTAGTTAACAAATACAACTAAACTAAATTAAAAAAGCCAAATCTCAACTCGACTTGGCTAACTTACTGACAATGTGGCTAAAAATGCCAGTAATACTCGATTAAAGACAGCCGGCTGTTCAGCCATCACTAAATGACCAGCATTAGCGACAATCACACTGTGACCATAAGACGACAATGCTGCCGTAGCTGCCGCAAATCCCGGTTTAAATAACGGTGATTCGCGCCCAGCAACCATTAAATAGGGCCGTCTTAGTTCCGTTACCACGGGACGCCAATTCTGTCTTAAATGGTCTAATAATAACGGTGCCATCCGTAACTGTTGAAAAGGACATTCTGTCTCGACAGCCGTCACCAGTGCCGCAGTCGTTGGGTCAACCGTCTTAAAACGTGCATACCCCCACGGCCGTGCCAAGTATTCTCGCCATTCCAACCACTTGACAGGCTTCATCCCATACCGCCAGTGCTTTGAATTTAACACTTGTGGTGGCTGATCCACGTCAACAAAGGCTGTGATACTCTGCTCACCAAACTGGGCAATATAAGCAAAGCAAGTTCCAGCACCTAAAGAATGACCTACTAGGATAGGCCGCTGCAACCCCAGTTTAGTGACCAATTCATGGACATCCGCGGCCCGTCGTTTTAAAGATTGCCCCCGCAATGTCCGCTCTGAATGCCCATGACCACGACCGTCCAAACTAATAACGCGATAGCCAGCAGCCACAAGTACTGGTAGCTGGGATCGCCAAATTTCCTTTGGCACCCCAAAACCGGCTAATAGAATAATCGGCTGACCACTACCATGATCAGAGTAAACCAGCGTTACTTGATCTGAAGTTTTGAAACGCATGTCATCGCTCCTTTGTGGTTGAATGGTTAGTCAAAATCAGCGACTGCTAGTTTGTCGAGTTGTGCCAACCAAGTTTTAGTCCGACTAGTTGCCGCCTCGTTATTTTTAAGTGGTGCTAATAAACTCGCAACTTTCTCCCAATCGATTCCTGTCGCCGTTTGAATACTAGCCTGTAGTGACTCAACTTGAGTAGCCTTCAACTGTTCTAGTTGTTGCTCGCTCTGTCCAAACAAGCCCAATAAAGCATTGACCGCCAGTTGTTGACTCAATAATGTTTGCCAAGCCGCTGGCGTTAACGTTGCACTCACATGTAATCGTGCTTGCAGCGGAACTGCCGGGACTTCTTTCGTTAAAAAGGCCTGAAAACGCGTCCAATTCTGATTGATAATCGCGTAACCTTGCCAAGGTAATTGTAGATTAAATTGCTGTAAAGTTTGCGTCGTAATCGTCGTCAATGACCAGTTACTAGTCTCAGCAGTCGTTGCCAGTGCAAGCCACTGAGTCAAAAATTGCTGCATCGTTTTTCGAACGATTGGCCGCTGTTGTTTTCCTTGCGTTAAGTGGTAGCGAACCAACAGAAATTCGGTAACTGCCGTGGGCTCAATGACACGGTCAGCCTGCACTTGATGATGTTGTTTCAGTTGCCGAGCACGTTGTTGCCGACTTGAACTAGCATAATGCCCTTGTTTGACCATTATTTCCGCCTCCGATTTATAAAGTAATAACTCATTTTAACACCCATTTTAGCGAAAGAAAAAGCACTCACCATTTGTACTAGTCCCTGTCAAGTTGACAGGTGAAATAATATAATTTTTCGAGTTCTGTCTAAGCGGCTTTGCCGCGGTAT
>NZ_BJDH01000018.1 GCF_005405005.1 Lactiplantibacillus daoliensis
GCATGGCAACGTCCTACCCTCGCAGGGAGCGATCCCCCAACTACTCTCGGCGCTAAGAAGCTTAACTTCTGTGTTCGACATGGGAACAGGTGTATCCTTCTTGCCATCGTCGCCACACTATTGAGAACTTGTGCCCTCAAAACTAGCTAATATCAAATACTTCTCTCTATGAACCGGAACACCAATTGCTTGGTTAAGTCCTCGACCGATTAGTATTAGTCCGCTTCACACGTCACCGTGCTGCCACTTCTAACCTATCTACCTGATCATCTTTCAGGGGTCTTACTTCCATATAGGAATGGGAAATCTCATCTCGAGGTCTGTTTCACACTTAGATGCTTTCAGCGTTTATCAGATCCATACGTAGCTACCCAGCGATGCGCCTGGCGGCACAACTGGTACACCAGAGGTATGTCCATCCCGGTCCTCTCGTACTAAGGACAGATCCTCTCAAATTTCCTACGCCCGCGACGGATAGGGACCGAACTGTCTCACGACGTTCTGAACCCAGCTCGCGTACCGCTTTAATGGGCGAACAGCCCAACCCTTGGGACCGACTACAGCCCCAGGATGCGATGAGCCGACATCGAGGTGCCAAACCTCCCCGTCGATGTGGACTCTTGGGGGAGATAAGCCTGTTATCCCCAGGGTAGCTTTTATCCGTTGAGCGATGGCCCTTCCATACGGTACCACCGGATCACTAAGCCCGACTTTCGTCCCTGCTCGACCTGTCTGTCTCGCAGTCAAGCTCCCTTGTGCCTTTACACTCTGCGAATGATTTCCAACCATTCTGAGGGAACCTTTGGGCGCCTCCGTTACTTTTTAGGAGGCGACCGCCCCAGTCAAACTGCCCACCTGACACTGTCTCCCGCCACGATTAGTGGCGCGGGTTAGAGTGGTCATACAGCGAGGGTAGTATCCCACCAACGCCTCCACCGAAACTAGCGTTCCGGTTTCTATGGCTCCTACCTATCCTGTACAAGCTGTACAAACACTCAATATCAAGCTACAGTAAAGCTCCATGGGGTCTTTCCGTCCTGTCGCGGGTAGTCCGCATCTTCACGGACAATATAATTTCACCGAGTCTCTCGTTGAGACAGTGCCCAGATCGTTACGCCTTTCGTGCGGGTCGGAACTTACCCGACAAGGAATTTCGCTACCTTAGGACCGTTATAGTTACGGCCGCCGTTTACTGGGGCTTCAATTCTGAGCTTCGCCGAAGCTAACCCATCCTTTTAACCTTCCAGCACCGGGCAGGCGTCAGCCCCTATACGTCATCTTACGATTTTGCAGAGACCTGTGTTTTTGATAAACAGTCGCCTGGGCCTATTCACTGCGGCTGATCTTGCGATCAGCACCCCTTCTCCCGAAGTTACGGGGTCATTTTGCCGAGTTCCTTAACGAGAGTTCACTCGCTCACCTTAGGATTCTCTCCTCGACTACCTGTGTTGGTTTGCGGTACGGGTAGTTAAATACTCACTAGAAGCTTTTCTCGGCAGTGTGACATCAGACGCTTCGCTACTAAATTTCGCTCCCCATCGCAACTTGTCCTTAAAGTGAAAAGCATTTGACTCTTCACAAGACTTATTGTTTGGACATTCTAATCCAACAGAATGCACATCTTAGCCTACTGCGTCCCTCCATCGTTCAAACGCATTTAACTAGTACAGGAATATCAACCTGTTATCCATCGTCTACGCCTCTCGGCCTCGACTTAGGTCCCGACTAACCCTGGGAGGACGAGCCTTCCCCAGGAAACCTTAGTCATTCGGTGGATGGGATTCTCACCCATCTTTCGCTACTCATACCGGCATTCTCACTTCTAAGCGCTCCACAAGTCCTTACAGTCTTGCTTCACCGCCCTTAGAACGCTCTCCTATCACGTGACCTAATGGTCACATCCACAGTTTCGGTAGTATACTTAGCCCCGGTACATTTTCGGCGCAGGATCACTCGACTAGTGAGCTATTACGCACTCTTTAAATGGTGGCTGCTTCTGAGCCAACATCCTAGTTGTCTATGCAACTCCACATCCTTTTCCACTTAGTATACATTTAGGGACCTTAACTGGTGATCTGGGCTGTTCCCCTTTCGACGGTGGATCTTATCACTCATCGTCTGACTCCCGGATATGAATCAATGGCATTCGGAGTTTATCTGAATTCAGTAACCCAAGACGGGCCCCTAGTCCAAATAGTGCTCTACCTCCATGATCCTTCATCCGAGGCTAGCCCTAAAGCTATTTCGGAGAGAACCAGCTATCTCCAAGTTCGTTTGGAATTTCACCGCTATCCACACCTCATCCCAGCAATTTTCAACTTACACGGGTTCGGTCCTCCAGTGCGTTTTACCGCACCTTCAACCTGGACATGGATAGGTCACCTGGTTTCGGGTCTACAACCTCGTACTAAAATCGCCCATTTCAGACTCGCTTTCGCTACGGCTCCGACTTTTCAGTCTTAACCTTGCACGGGATCGTAACTCGCCGGTTCATTCTACAAAAGGCACGCCATCACGCATTAACGCGCTCTGACTTATTGTAGGCACATGGTTTCAGGAACTATTTCACTCCCCTTCCGGGGTGCTTTTCACCTTTCCCTCACGGTACTGGTTCACTATCGGTCACTAGGTAGTATTTAGCCTTGGGAGATGGTCCTCCCAGATTCCGACGGAATTTCACGTGTTCCGCCGTACTCAGGATCCTGAACTGAGAAAGCTTGATTTAATCTACTGGGCTATCACCATCTATGGCGGATTTTCCCAAATCCTTCGACTATCAAACTTTTTGGTAACTCAAATGTTCAGTCCTACAACCCCAAAGAGCAAGCTCTCTGGTTTGGGCTGTTCCCCGTTCGCTCGCCGCTACTTAGGGAATCGAAATTTCTTTATTTTCCTGCTGCTAATGAGATGTTTCAGTTCACAGCGTTTACCTCCGACTAGACTATGAATTCATCTAGCGGTAACAGTTGATTAAAACTGCTGGGTTGCCCCATTCGGAAATCTCCGGATCATAGCTTACGTACAGCTCCCCGAAGCATATCGGTGTTAGTCCCGTCCTTCATCGGCTCCTAGTGCCAAGGCATTCACCATGCGCCCTTGTTAACTTAACCTTATTTTCCAAAGGAAAATACGATTAATTGAGTTCAGCGATTAAACTTCTTTTAAAAAACTCAAAAAACGCGGTGTTCTCGGTTTCATTATGAAAAAATATATTTGATATTATCTAGTTTTCAAAGAACAAGTTT
>NZ_BJDH01000019.1 GCF_005405005.1 Lactiplantibacillus daoliensis
TTGAGAGTTAGACCTCTCAAAACTAAACAAAGTTTCAACAATCATGTGTAAGGTTTCCGTAATATTCCTTAGAAAGGAGGTGATCCAGCCGCAGGTTCTCCTACGGCTACCTTGTTACGACTTCACCCTAATCATCTGTCCCACCTTAGGCGGTTGGCTCCCGAAGGTTACCCCACCGACTTTGGGTGTTACAAACTCTCATGGTGTGACGGGCGGTGTGTACAAGGCCCGGGAACGTATTCACCGCGGCATGCTGATCCGCGATTACTAGCGATTCCGACTTCATGTAGGCGAGTTGCAGCCTACAATCCGAACTGAGAATGGCTTTAAGAGATTAGCTTGCTCTCGCGAGTTCGCAACTCGTTGTACCATCCATTGTAGCACGTGTGTAGCCCAGGTCATAAGGGGCATGATGATTTGACGTCATCCCCACCTTCCTCCGGTTTGTCACCGGCAGTCTCACCAGAGTGCCCAACTTAATGCTGGCAACTGATAATAAGGGTTGCGCTCGTTGCGGGACTTAACCCAACATCTCACGACACGAGCTGACGACAACCATGCACCACCTGTATCCATGTCCCCGAAGGGAACGTCTAATCTCTTAGATTTGCATAGTATGTCAAGACCTGGTAAGGTTCTTCGCGTAGCTTCGAATTAAACCACATGCTCCACCGCTTGTGCGGGCCCCCGTCAATTCCTTTGAGTTTCAGCCTTGCGGCCGTACTCCCCAGGCGGAATGCTTAATGCGTTAGCTGCAGCACTGAAGGGCGGAAACCCTCCAACACTTAGCATTCATCGTTTACGGTATGGACTACCAGGGTATCTAATCCTGTTTGCTACCCATACTTTCGAGCCTCAGCGTCAGTTACAGACCAGACAGCCGCCTTCGCCACTGGTGTTCTTCCATATATCTACGCATTTCACCGCTACACATGGAGTTCCACTGTCCTCTTCTGCACTCAAGTTTTCCAGTTTCCGATGCACTTCTTCGGTTAAGCCGAAGGCTTTCACATCAGACTTAAAAAACCGCCTGCGCTCGCTTTACGCCCAATAAATCCGGACAACGCTTGCCACCTACGTATTACCGCGGCTGCTGGCACGTAGTTAGCCGTGGCTTTCTGGTTAAATACCGTCAATACCTGAACAGTTACTCTCAGATATGTTCTTCTTTAACAACAGAGTTTTACGAGCCGAAACCCTTCTTCACTCACGCGGCGTTGCTCCATCAGACTTTCGTCCATTGTGGAAGATTCCCTACTGCTGCCTCCCGTAGGAGTTTGGGCCGTGTCTCAGTCCCAATGTGGCCGATTACCCTCTCAGGTCGGCTACGTATCATTGCCATGGTGAGCCGTTACCCCACCATCTAGCTAATACGCCGCGGGACCATCCAAAAGTGATAGCCGAAGCCATCTTTCAAACTCAGACCATGCGGTCCGAGTTGTTATGCGGTATTAGCATCTGTTTCCAGGTGTTATCCCCCACTTCTGGGCAGGTTTCCCACGTGTTACTCACCAGTTCGCCACTCACTCAAATGTAAATCTTGATGCAAGCACCAATCATTACCAGAGTTCGTTCGACTTGCATGTATTAGGCACGCCGCCAGCGTTCGTCCTGAGCCAGGATCAAACTCTCAAATTAATGATGAGTTCTAAAAAAGCTCATTTAAAAAGTTGGTTCAAATTTATTAATTGTTTTCACGAATTGACTTCGCAAATGTTTTGCTAACAATCTCGAAGATTGCTAGACCCTACACATTTGATTTGTCGAAACTTTGTTCAGTTTTCAAAGGTCTAATT